>NZ_SLZL01000047.1 GCF_004342605.1 Caulobacter sp. BK020 | reverse complement strand
CTAGAGCGGGTTGAGGTTTAGCTGAATCGCGGGATTCCCAAATCAGCTGGCGTCTGATTCAAGATGCTGGCTGGGAAGGAGGCCAGCATGGATGGGAAAGCCCTGTTCGTTGGATCTTCGCGAGCGCGTGGTGGCAGCGGTTGAGACTGGCGGCCTGTCACGAAATCAGGCTGCGGCGCGGTTTGGCGTGGCGCCCAGTTCGGCGATCAAGTGGGTGGCGCGGTTCCGGGCGACCGGGAGCGTGGCGCCGGCCAAGATGGGCGGCCATAAGCCCCGGACGCTGCGCGGCGAGCACGCCGACTGGCTGATCGCCCGTTGCCTGGAGAAGGACTTCACCATCAGCCAACTGGTGGAAGAACTGCGCCAGGTGCGCGGGCTGAAGGTCGATCGGCGCTCGGTCTGGGAGTTCCTGCACGCCCAGGGCCTCAGCTTCAAAAAAAAGCCTGTTCGCCAAGGAGCAGGACCGGCCTGACGTCGCCCGCCGGCGTGAGCAATGGCGCAAATATCAAGGGCGCATCGACGCTGATCGCCTGGTGTTCATCGATGAGACCTGGGCCAAGACCAACATGGCGCCCCTGCGCGGCTGGAGCCCTCGTGGCTCTCGGCTCAAGGCCAAGGCCCCCTTCGGCCGCTGGAAGACCTTGACCTTCATCGCCGCCCTGAGACGGGACCGGATCGAAGCGCCCTGCCTGCTTGACGGCCCGATCAACGGCCAGGTCTTCCTGGCCTGGGTGCGAACCTTCCTGGTTCCCACGCTTGGCGCCGGCGACGTCGTCATCATGGACAACCTTGGCAGCCATCGCGGCAAGCTGGTCAGACAAGCCATCCGCCAAGCCGGCGCCAGGCTCATCTTCCTGCCGAAATACTCCCCGGACCTGAACCCCATCGAGCAGGTCTTCTCCAAACTCAAGCACCTCCTGCGAAAGGCTCAGGCCCGCTCCCACGATGGGCTGCTCAAGGCCACCGGCTTGCTCCTCAACGCCTTCCCACCAGAAGAATGCGCCAACTATCTCAGAAACTCAGGCTACGCCGCCTAATCTCAACAGGCTCTA
>NZ_SLZL01000046.1 GCF_004342605.1 Caulobacter sp. BK020 | reverse complement strand
AGAGCGACTGTCTGGATGGTCAAGCCGGTACGAAGGCGGCGCGAGCATCCCTGGCCTTGGCGTTGAGGCGGACCAGGAGCTTTCGGGCGACAGCGACGCGGACGGCCATCTTGGGTTTTCCGGCCAGGGTCAGGCGTTGGTAGAAGGCGGCCAGGTCCGGATCGTGTCGCGCCACCACGCCGGCGACCACCACCAGGATCGAGCGGACATGGGCGCGGCCGCCGCGGATCGGCCGCTTGCCCTGGCGCTGGCCGCTGTCGCGGGCGATCGGGGCCAGGCCGGCCAGCTTGGCCACGGCCTTATTGGACACCGTGCCGATCTCGGGCATCTCGGCCATCAGCCGGGCCACCGTGCGGCCGGCTACGCCCTTGATCTCCCGCAAGGCCGCGTCCAGCGCCCGCCACAGCGGATCAGCGCCCAACAGCTCGGCGATCTTCAGCTCCAGGGCCCGCGACTGCCGGCCGATCAGCGCCAGCAGCTCGTCGAAGCAAGCCACGACCTGGGGCTCCTGGACCAGGCGGCGCTGGTTGGACTGGGCCACCTTCAGCTCGGTCAGCTGGCGCAGCCGCGTGACCAGGCCCCGCAACCGTTCCTGGGCCTGGCTTTCGGGCTCTTGGCCGACCAGCCCCTTGGCCCGGGCGTAGTCGGCGATGATCCCCGCATCCAGGCGGTCGGTCTTCTCCAGCACGCCCATGGCCTCGGCGAAGCGCCGCACCGACCGGGCGTTGGCGATCGCGCACGGCACGCCAGCCGCCCACAGCAGCCCGAACGGCAGCTTCTCGTAGCCGCCGGTGGCCTCCATCACCACCAGCCCCACGCCGTGTTCGGCGCAGAACCGCGCCAGCGTCGCGATCCCCTCGGGATCACGCCGCACGCTCACCTCCGGGCCAGATCGGCCGATCCGCCCGTCCAACGTCTTCAGCGAGACGTCCACTCCACAGATGATGTTCGCCACGGTAACCTGCCTTGTGCATGCGATCGACGATCAAGCGACTGTTCGGTCGTGCGTGACTGCGGCGGCGGTCCCTAAGCTCTCTCTCGGTTGAAGCCAGAGGGGTCACGGGCGCCGCGAGCCGCGTGAAGGGACCGGTGGCCACCGGTCCCTTCACAGCTCAAAGCCATCACGCCTTCGAGCCGCGATCCAGATACAAGGGG
>NZ_SLZL01000045.1 GCF_004342605.1 Caulobacter sp. BK020 | reverse complement strand
ATGTTCGACAAAATCCTGATCGCCAACCGTGGCGAGATCGCGGTGCGGGTGATCAAGACGTGCCGTCGGCTGGGGATCGCCACGGTGGTGGTCTATTCGGACGCCGACGCCGACAGCCTGGCGGTGGAGATGGCCGACGAGGCGGCGCCTATCGGCCCGGCCCCGGCCAACCAGTCCTATCTGGTGGCCGACAAGATCATCGCCGCCTGCAAGGCGACGGGGGCCCAGGCGGTGCATCCGGGCTTTGGCTTCCTGTCGGAGAAGGCGCAGTTCGCCCAAGCGTGCGCCGACGAGGGGATCGTGTTCATCGGCCCCAATCCCGGGGCCATCTCGGCCATGGGCGACAAGATCGAGAGCAAGACGTTCGCCCAAGCCGCCGGGGTGTCGTGCGTGCCCGGCCATATCGGCGAGATCGACGACACCGCCCACGCCGTGCGGATTTCCGAGGAGATCGGCTATCCGGTCATGATCAAGGCCAGCGCCGGCGGCGGCGGCAAGGGCATCCGCGTGGCCTGGAGCCGCAAGGACGTCGAGGAGGGCTTCCCCGCCGTCCGGGCCGAGGCGGCCGGGGCGTTCGGCGACGACCGGATCTTCATCGAGAAGTTCATCCAAAGCCCGCGCCACATCGAGATCCAGGTGCTGGGCGACAGGCACGGCAATGTCGTCCACCTGTTCGAGCGCGAATGCTCGATCCAGCGCCGCAACCAGAAGGTCATCGAGGAGGCCCCGTCGCCGCTGCTGGACGAAGCCACCCGCGCGGCCATGGGCGCCCAGGCCGTCGCCCTGGCCAAGGCGGTCAATTACGACAGCGCCGGCACGGTGGAGTTCGTGGCCGGCCAGGACAAGAGCTTCTACTTCCTGGAGATGAACACCCGCCTGCAGGTGGAGCATCCGGTCACCGAGCTGATCACCGGCCTGGACCTGGTCGAGCAGATGATCCGTTCGGCCTGGGGCGAGAAACTGGCCTTCCAGCAGTCGGACCTGAAGATCAACGGCTGGGCCATCGAGAGCCGGATCTACGCCGAGGACCCCTACCGCAAGTTCCTGCCCAGCATCGGCCGGCTGGTCCGCTACGCCCCGCCCGCCGAGGGCGGGAGAGAAGGTCCTGGGGACGGCTACACGGTCCGCAACGACGCGGGGGTGCGCGAGGGCGACGAGATCTCGATGTACTACGACCCGATGATCGCCAAGCTCTGCGCCTGGGCCCCGACCCGGCTGGCGGCGATCGACGGCATGGGCCGGGCGCTGGAGGACTTCCACATCGAGGGCCC
>NZ_SLZL01000044.1 GCF_004342605.1 Caulobacter sp. BK020 | reverse complement strand
GTGCGATTCTTCACCAGGTCATCGACGACGGAGGGATCGGCCAGGGTGGAGGTGTCGCCCAGGCTGGAGAGTTCGTTCTCGGCGATCTTGCGCAGGATGCGGCGCATGATCTTGCCCGAGCGGGTCTTGGGCAGGCCGGGGGCCCATTGCAGCAGGTCGGGCGCGGCGAACGGGCCGATCTCCTGGCGCACCCACAGGATCAGCGCCTTGCGCAGGTCGTCGGTGGCCTGGACCCCCGCCTTCAGCGTCACATAGGCGTAGACGCCCTGGCCCTTGATGTCGTGCGGGTAGCCGACCACGGCGGCCTCGGCGACGGCGTCGTGGGCCACCAGGGCGCTCTCGATCTCGGCGGTGCCCAGGCGGTGGCCCGAGACGTTGATCACGTCGTCGACCCGGCCGGTGATCCAGTAATAGCCGTCCGCGTCGCGGCGGCAGCCGTCGCCGGTGAAGTACTTGCCCGGATAGGCCGAGAAGTAGGTGGCGAAGAACCGGTCGGGGTCGCCGTAGACGCCGCGCATCTGGCCCGGCCAGCTGTCGGTGATCACCAGATTGCCCTCGGTGGCCCCCTCCAGCACCTGGCCGCCAGCGTCGACCAGCTGCAGCTTGACGCCGGGCAGGGGCTTGGTGGCCGAGCCGGGCTTCAGGGCCGTGGCGCCCGGCAGGGGCGAGACCAGGATGCCGCCGGTCTCGGTCTGCCACCAGGTGTCGACGATCGGCAGGCGGTCCTTGCCGACCACGCGGTGGTACCACAGCCAGGCCTCGGGATTGATCGGCTCGCCCACGCTGCCCAGCAGGCGCAGGGACGACAGGTCGTTCCTGGTCACGTGCTCGTCGCCCTCGCGCATCAGGGCGCGCAGGGCCGTGGGGGCGGTGTAGAAGATCTCGACCTGGTGCTTGTCGACCACCTCCCAGAACCGGGCCGGGGTCGGGTAGTTGGGCACGCCCTCGAAGATCAGGCTGGTCCCGCCATTGGCCAGCGGGCCATAGACTACATAGCTGTGGCCGGTCACCCAGCCGACGTCGGCGGTGCACCAGAACACCTCGCCCTTCTTGCCGGGAGAGGAGGGCCGGTAGTCGAACACCGCCTCGTGGGTCCAGCTGGCCCAGGCCAGGTAGCCGCCGGTGGTGTGCATCACCCCCTTGGGCTTTCCCGTCGAGCCGGAGGTGTAGAGGATGAACAGCGGGTCCTCGGCGTTCATCGGCTCGGGGGCGCAGGTGGTCGAGGCGGCGGCCTGGACGTCGTCCCAGACCACGTCGCGGCCCTCGACCAGCGGGACCTCCGCGCCGGTCCAGCGGATCAGCAGCACCTTGTCGACCTGCGGGCACTGCTCCAGGGCCTTGTCGACATTGGCCTTCAGCGGCACGCGCTTGCCGCCGCGACAGCCCTGGTCGGCGGTGATCACCAGGCGGCTCTCGCAGTCCTGGATGCGGCCGGCGATCGAGTCGGGCGAAAAGCCGCCGAACACCACCGAATGGATCGCCCCGATCCGCGCGCAGGCCAGCATGGCCACGGCCGCCAGCGGGATCATCGGCAGATAGATCGTGACCCGGTCGCCCTTCCTGGCCCCCAGGTCCTTGAGGACGTTGGCCATCCTGCAGACCTGCTCGTGCAGCTGGCCGTAGGTGACGGTGTAGGAATGGCCCGGCTCGTCGCCCTCGAAGATCAGGGCCACGTCGTCCTTGCGGTGCGGCAGGTGGCGGTCCAGGCAGTTGGCCGAGGCGTTCAACACCCCGTCGGCGTACCAGTGGATGTGGAAGTCGTCCCTGGCGAACGAGACGTCCTTGATCTTCGTCGGGGCCGAGATCCAGTCCAGCCGTCCGGCCAGGTCGCGCCAGTAGCCCTCCGGATCGGCCTCCACCCGCGCCAGCGCCGCCTCATAGCCCGCCGCGTCGATATGGGCCTTGCCCGCCCAGTCGTCGGGAACCGGA
>NZ_SLZL01000043.1 GCF_004342605.1 Caulobacter sp. BK020 | reverse complement strand
AGGCCACCGGCTTGCTCCTCAACGCCTTCCCACCAGAAGAATGCGCCAACTATCTCAGAAACTCAGGCTACGCCGCCTAATCTCAACAGGCTCTAAGGCGCGCACAGGCCGACCGCGGGCGCGGTACAAGAGGCCCAACCAACCAGGGCCCGACCAGTATGTCCTTGGTCATCGCTCGTACCCCGTGGTTCCAGGAATGGGCGTCGTCCGGCTGCGCTCGCCCAGCGGCCGGTCGGCTGGCGTCGCCCCCTCGACCAGGGTGGGCGGACTCGGCGGCGCGGCTGGCTGTTCCAGCCGCATGGCCGCCGCCCTCGGCGTGAAGGCTCCGTCCAGGGCGCCGATCAGGCCCTCCCAGGGCACGGCGCCGTCGGACTTGACCGTCCTCAGGTGGGCGGAAGGATCATAGAGCGGTGCGCCCAGGGCCAGGGCGCGGACCTCCAGGCGGCCGACCTGCCGCAGCAGGGCCGCCTCGGCGACATAGGCGTCGCGGCGCGAGCCCAGCAGGGCCAACTGGGCCTCGCGCAGGTTCTGTTCGGCGACCAGCACGTCGAGGGTCGAGCGCTGGCCGACCCGGAATTCCTCGCTCATGCCGTCGAAGGCGGTCTGGGCGGCGGCGATCTGGGCCAGATGGACCTTGATGTTGGCGCGGGCGGCGGCGGCCTGGTTCCAGGCCGACAGCACGTTCTGGATCACCTGCCTTCGGGCCGTCTCAATGCGCAGCCGGTCGGCCCCGTTGCGGTTCAGCGCCTCGTGATAGCTGGCCTGGTAGGCCCCGCCGGCGTACAGCGGCTTGGTGATCGAGATCGACGCCGTCCAGCTGACGTCCTGGTCCTGGGCGTAGAACGGCGCCAGCTCGCCGGTTGAGCCGTAGCTGGTGCGGGCCGAGACCGTGGCGCGACCGGCGCCCTTGGCCAGGTCGGCCTGGCGGCGGCTCTGCTGCTCGGCGAGCCTGGCCTGGGCGAGATCGGGATTGCCGGCCTCGGCCAGGTCGAAGGCGTCCTCGAGACCGTCGGGCAGCAGCGGCAGCGGCGGCTCGGGGTCCAGCTCGCCCGGATCCTGGCCGACCAGGGCGGCGTAGCTGGCGCGGCTAGCCTGGAACTGCACCTGAGCCAGGGCGATCTGGGCCCGGACCGCCTCCAGCTGGGCCTGGGCCTGGGCGACGTCGGTGCGGGTGACCTCGCCGGCCTCCTGGCGGGCCTGGGTGATGTCCAGCTGGCGCTCCAGGGCCGCGAGATTGGCGCGGCGGACGGCCAGGCTCTCAAGATCACGGCGGACATCGGCATAGGCGGCGATCACCTGCAGCAGCAGGTCGCCCTCGGCCCCGCGCAGGGCCTCGCGCCCGGCGCGGATGCGCAGGGCGGCCAGGTCGACCGCGCCGCTGGCCTGGCCGCCGGTGTAGAGCGGCTGCTGGATGATCACCCGGGCCTGGCCCTGGTTGCTTTCCAGCCGTCGGCCGGCCAGCGGATCGCCGACCAGCCGCAGGGCTTGGGTCGCGTCACCGGCCCGGTTGTCGGCGTAGTCGCCGGTGATCTGCAGCTCGGCCGAGGGCCGCAGGCCAGCATGGGCGCGGACATAGGCGTCGTCCAGGGCGCGCAGCTCGTAGCGCTGGCTCTGCAGGGTGGGGTTGGACTGATAGGCGCGGGCGATCGCTTCGGCCAGGGTGTCGGCCTGGACCGGTCCGGCCGAGACGGCCAGGATCCACAGGCCGGCGGCGACGGCGCCCGGACGCCAGGCGGCTACCATGGGGCGCGCGAGAAGGACGCCGGATCGGCGCAGCCGTTGGCGCGGGCCGCGGCCAGGGCCTGCTCGAAACCCTTCAGCCGGAAGCGCCTGGGCGTCAGGCCGCGGTCGGCGCGGATGGTGACGGTCCGGGCCCCGGCCAGGGTCTCCTGGGGGATCAGCACCACCCCGCCGGTCGGATTGGCCAGGCTCCCGCCCTCTAGCGGCGCCCGCCGCGCGATCAGAGCGGGATAGTCGTCGCGCCAAGGCCGGGGCGGAGCGTCATCGACACTGTACCAGGCCTGGGCGGTGTCGCTGTCCGCGCCCAGGTGAAAGCCCAGCGCGCCGTGAGCGTAGGAGATCCGCCCCTGCCCCAGGCCGGTCGGCGAGAACAGCCTGCAGCGGATCTGGTTGGTGAAGCCGTCGCGCTCGATCCGCATGTCCCAGCCGTCGAGATGATAGGCCTTGGTCCGGATCTTGTAGCCGGCCCGGCGGCGCATGCCCTCGGTAGGGATCTCGACGCTGTGCGGCAAGGAAACATGCGGCGGGGAAAGCGACGGCCAGCCCAGGTGCAGGGCTCCGGCCAGGGCGGCGGCAGCGACGATCACGAGCGGTCCTTCAGCCCTCGCCGGCCGGCGTCGGATAGACGCTGATCCGGCGCTGGCCGTCGGGGCCGATGGTGTGGAACTTGAACGGCGCGCCTTCGAAGACGCTGGCCGACAGGTCGGCGAGGATCTCGTCGGTGGCGCCGAACGGGGCGACCAGTTCGATCAGCCACAGGTTCTGGCCGGCCTTCCACTCGTCGGGCCGCAGCTTGTGGGCGCCAGCCTCCAGCCGCGCCTGCGTCTCGTCGGAGACCAAGGCCCAGAAGGCCACGGCCGCAGGGCTGTTTGGCCCGTTCCAGATCCGAAACTGCTCCAGCAGGATGGCGGGCATGGCGAACCATTCCAGGTC
>NZ_SLZL01000042.1 GCF_004342605.1 Caulobacter sp. BK020 | reverse complement strand
GCCCTTTCCCCTGCTCGTCTGACGCATCTGCAGCGTCTTGAGGCGGAGAGCATCCACATTCTGCGTGAGGTGGCGGCCGAGTGCGAGAAGCCGGTGATGCTGTACTCGATCGGCAAGGACAGCGCGGTGATGCTGCACCTGGCGGCCAAGGCGTTCTATCCGTCCAGGCCGCCGTTCCCGCTGCTGCATGTCGACACCACCTGGAAGTTCCGGGCGATGTACGAGCTGCGCGACACCATCGCCCGGCAGCTGGGCTTCGAGCTCTTGGTCCACAAGAACCCGGAGGCCGAGGCGCGCGGCATCAACCCGTTCGACCACGGCAGCGCCCTGCACACCGACCTGTGGAAGACCGAGGGCCTCAAGCAGGCCCTGGCCAAGCATGGCTTCGACGCGGCGTTCGGCGGAGCGCGGCGCGACGAGGAGAAGAGCCGGGCCAAGGAGCGGGTGTTCAGCTTCCGCACCGCCGAGCAGCGCTGGGACCCCAAGGACCAGCGGCCCGAGCTTTGGAAGCTGTACAACACCCGCAAGCACCCGGGCGAGAGCCTGCGGGTGTTCCCGATCTCCAACTGGACCGAGCTGGACGTGTGGCAATACATCCACCTGGAGGCCATCCCGATCGTGCCGCTGTACTTCGCCGCCGAGCGGCCGGTGGTCGAGCGCGACGGCGCGCTGATCATGGTCGACGACGACCGCTTCCGGCTGCGGCCGGGCGAGGTCCCGCAGATGCGATCGGTCCGTTTCCGGACCTTGGGCTGCTACCCGCTGACCGGGGCGGTGGAGAGCACCGCCGCCACCCTGCCGCAAGTGATCCAGGAGATGCTGCTGACCACCACCAGCGAGCGCCAGGGCCGGGTCATCGACCATGACCAGTCCGCCTCGATGGAGAAGAAGAAGCAGGAGGGCTATTTCTAGATGACCGCCCCAGCCCCCGTCGCGGCCGACAAGGCCACGGTCTACAAGCCCTCCGACCTGATCGCCGACGACATCGACGCCTATCTGGTCGCCCACCAGCACAAGTCGCTGCTGCGCTTCATCACCTGCGGCTCGGTGGACGACGGCAAGTCGACCCTGATCGGCCGGCTGCTCTACGACAGCAAGATGATCTTCGAGGACCAGATGGCCGCCCTGGAGGCCGACAGCCGGCGGGTGGGCACGCAAGGCGGGGCGATCGACTTCGCCCTGCTGGTCGACGGCCTGGCCGCCGAGCGCGAGCAGGGCATCACCATCGACGTGGCCTACCGCTTCTTCGCCACCGACAAGCGCAAGTTCATCGTCGCCGACACCCCCGGCCACGAGCAATATACCCGCAACATGGTCACCGGCGCCTCGACCGCCGATGCGGCGGTGATCCTGATCGACGCCCGCAAGGG
This sequence comes from Caulobacter sp. BK020, assembly GCF_004342605.1. GTDB lineage: Bacteria > Pseudomonadota > Alphaproteobacteria > Caulobacterales > Caulobacteraceae > Caulobacter. Next base: position 1,491 of record NZ_SLZL01000042.1, on the reverse strand, counting down.
GGTGCTGACCCAGACCCGCCGCCACAGCTACCTGGTCAAGCTCCTGGGCATCCGCCACGTGGTGCTGGCGGTCAACAAGATGGACCTGGTCGGCTGGGACCAGAAGACCTTCGAGGCCATCGTCGCCGACTATCGCCGCTTCGCCGACCAGATCGGCCTGAAGGCCTTCACCCCGATCCCCATCTCGGGCCTGACCGGGGCCAACATGGCCAGCCGCGGCGAGGACTCGCCCTGGTATGCCGGCCCGATCCTGATGGACTGGCTGGAGGGCGTGGAGGTCGAGGACGACCTGCGCGGCCAGGCCTTCCGCATGCCCGTGCAGTGGGTCAACCGGCCCAATCTCGACTTCCGCGGCTTCTGCGGCCAGATCGCCGCCGGCACGGTCAAGCCCGGCGACCGGGTCAAGTCGCTGCCGTCCGGCCGCCAGAGCACCGTGGCCCGCATCGTCACCAAGCCCGACGACCTTCCCGAAGCCTATGCCGGCCAGTCGGTGACGATCACCCTGGCCGACGAGATCGACGTCAGCCGCGGCGACATCCTGGTGGCCGCCGACGATCCGGTCGCCGTGGCCGGCCAGTTCGAGGCCACCGTGGTGTGGATGGACGACGAGCCCCTGCCGCCCGGCCGGTCCTACCTGCTGAAGATCGGGACGCGGACGGTCGGGGCCAGCGTCACCGAGATCAAGCACCGGGTGAACGTCAACACCCTGGAGCACCTGGCCGCCAAGAAGCTGGAGCTCAACGAGATCGGCCTGGTCAACCTGTCGCTGGACCAGGCCATTCCGTTCGAGCCCTACGCCAACAACCGCGACCTGGGCGGCTTCATCCTGATCGACCGGATCAGCAACCGCACCGTGGGGGCGGGGCTGATCAACTTCGCCCTGCGCCGGGCCGACAACATCCACTGGCAGCACACCGACGTCAGCAAGGCCTCGCGAGCGGCGCTGAAGGGCCAGCGCGGCCGGGTGGTGTGGCTGACGGGCCTGTCGGGGGCGGGCAAGTCGACCATCGCCAACCTGGTGGAAAAGCGCCTGCACGCGCTTGGCCGCCACACCTATCTGCTGGACGGCGACAATGTCCGCCACGGCCTCAACAAGAACCTGGGCTTCACCGAGGAGGACCGGGTGGAGAACATCCGCCGCGTCGCCGAGGTGGCCAAGCTGATGGTCGACGCCGGCCTGATCGTCCTGACCGCCTTCATCTCGCCGTTCCGCGCCGAGCGCCGCCTGGCCCGCGAGATCCTGGCCGACGGCGAGTTCGTCGAGGTCTTCGTCGACACCCCCCTGGCCCTGGCCGAACAGCGCGACGTCAAGGGCCTCTACAAAAAGGCCCGGGCCGGCCAGCTGAAGAACTTCACCGGCATCGACAGCCCCTACGAGCCTCCCCAGCACCCCGAACTGCGCATCGACACCACCAAGCTCGACCCCGTCCAGGCCGCACAGCGCATCGTCGCATGGCTCGAAGGCGAGATCGATTACGAGATCTGAGGCGG
>NZ_SLZL01000041.1 GCF_004342605.1 Caulobacter sp. BK020 | reverse complement strand
TCGGCCAGCGCCGAGACGGTGCTGCAGATCCCCTATGCCCGCTACGAGCTGGGCGCGGTGACGGTGACCAACAACGGCAACCGCGACCTGGTCACCTCGATGGCCACGACGGCGCGCGATACGCTGAATGGCCTGATCGCCATGGTGGCCTACACCAACACCACGGCCTATGTGTCCAACCTCAACGGGTCCAGCACCACCCAGAAGTACGGCCACACCGGCGGCCAGATCTATGTGACGATCAACGGCGTCCAGACGAACTTCGGCTCGGCCGACCAGGCCGTCGAGTTCGGGACCCTGGCGGCGATCCGCAACACCAAGATCGTCGGCGGCGACATCTTCGCCAAGCGGGTGATCGCCCGCTCGCCGGCCGCCGACCTGACCTCGCTGACCGGCGACCTGCAGATCGCCAGCGACTACCGCTTCTACGCCAGCAACCGCGCGCTGATCGACGGGTTCATCAAGGGCGCCTACGCCACCCTGACCGAGGCCGAGCAGAGCTACTACGCCAGCAACAAGGCCCTGATCGATAAGGCCCAGACCCAAGGGACAGCGGCCCTGACCTCGGGCGAGCTCTCCACCTACAACGCCAACAAGCCCACGATCGACAAGATCATCGGCGCCCTGGAAAACCAGGTCCTGGCCAACCCCTGGATCATCACCCTGGAGCGGGCGGTGAATGAACTGGGCCTGGCCAAGTGGACCGCCTCCGACTTCTACGGCGGCCTGCAGGGCTTCCTCGGGAGCTTCGACCTGGCCGGGCATGGCGTGGCGTTCGAGAACGTCCGCCTCGCCGCCTCCGGCGCCGGCGCGGTGGTTTCTCTTCGCGGCGGGTCGGCGCTCGAGCCGTTCGCGGCCTCGACCAAGGCGCACGTGGGTTTCGGAACGAGCGCCGCGTCCGGCGGATGGGCCAGCCAGGATCTCAATCCGCGATTCCTGGCGGATGTGAACGGTGACGGCCGCCAGGACATGGTGGGCGTCGGCAACAGTCAGGTTATCGTCGAGCTGGGCCAAGCGAACGGAACGTTTGGCGGCGGGCTCGTCGCCAGCACCAACCTGACGGCCGCGGTCAACTGGACCAGTCAGAATATCTCGCCGCGCATGGCCGGAGACGTCAATGGCGACGGCCGCGCCGATCTCGTCGGATTCGGCGGCGACGGGACCTATGTGATGCTCGGCCAGGCCAATGGCGCGTTCGGCGCGGTTTTCAAGGCCAATGCGGGCTACGGCAGCACCGGCGGGGCCGGCGGCTGGAGCAGCCAGGACGCCTATCCGCGGTTCCTGGCCGACGTGAACGGCGACGGCCGGACCGACGTCGTCGGGGTTGGCGGAAGCATCGTGCTGGTGTCGCTGGGCCAAGCCGATGGAACCTTCGCCAACGGTGTGGTCGCCAGTTCGCAGTTCACCGGCGCGGCCGGTTGGGCCGGCCAGGACCGCGATCCGCGCACGGCCGCCGACGTCAACGGCGACGGCCGCGCCGACCTGGTCGGCTTCGCGGACGACGGCGTCTATGTCGCCCTGGGACAGGCCAACGGGACCTTCGCCGCGTCCTACAAGGCGATCACGGCCTTTGGCTATGCGGCGGGCGGCTGGTCCAGCTTCAACGCCAATCCGCGCTACGTAAAGGATATGAATGGCGACGGCCGAGCCGACATCGTCGGTTATGGCAACGGCGCGCTCTATGTGTCGCTCGCCCAGGCCGACGGCATGTTCGCGCCGCACCAGATCTTCTCGACGCCCTATGTGGCGGATGCGGGCTGGGGACCCCAGTCGATCCAGCCGCGCATGATCGGGGACGTCGATGGCGACGGGATGATGGACCTCGTGGCCGTGGGGACCGACGGCGTCTATGTCCAGCGGGGCGACAGGGCCAGCGCCGGCCTGTTCTCGATCCTGCCGTCCGCTGCCCAAGGCGGCCAATCGGTGTCGATCGACAGCCTCGCGGCCATCGGCTACGGCGCGGTCGCGCCGGGGTCCACGACCTCTGGAAACGATCTGGTCGACCGGAGCCTGGCGACCGGCGGCCTGACCATCGACGACAACCACACCGAGATCGAGACGACCTACCAGTACTACTGGAACGGCTGGGACTATGACGTGGTCGAGACCCAGACCCCGGTCACGCGCGACGGCGGCGACGACATCTTCGTGGGCGGGGCGGGCGATGACACACTCTACGGCCGCGCGGGCTGGGACTGGCTGGACGGCGGGGCCGGTGACGACACCCTCGACGGCGGCTCCCAGAACGACACGCTGCTGGGCGCCGCCGGCAAGGATCTTCTGCGGGGCGGCGACGGTGACGACTACATCGCCGGCGGCGACGGCCACGAGGGCGGCGACGGCCAGGGCGGTGGCCTGTTCGGCGGCGCCGGCAACGACGTCTTGGTCGGCGGCGCCGGCATGGACGGCCTGTGGGGCGAGGACGGCGACGACACCTTCATCGTCGACGAGGACGGCGGCGCCACCTACGATTCCTTCATCGGCGGCGCCGGCTCCAACACCATCTCCTATGAGCGGTTCAGCGCGGGCGTGGGGATCGACCTGGGCGCCCGGTCGCCCAGCGATAGCAGCCAGCACATCTGGTATGGCGACTATTTCTGGGATGTCGAGAACGCCACCGGTACGGCGTTCAACGACACCATGGTGGGAGACGCGATCGGCAATATCCTCAAGGGCGGGGCCGGCGCCGACTCGATCGGCGGGCGCGACGGCGGCGACATCCTGGAAGGCGGCGCGGGCGCGGACTTCCTGTGGGGCGACGGCGGCTATGACTGGGTGCAGTACACGGGCTCTTCGGCGGGGGTTTATATCGATCTGTCGACCGGCGAGGCCTTTGGCGGCGACGCCGACGGTGACGTGTTCGACAGCATCGAGTCGGTCAGCGGGTCCAAGCTCGCGGACCAGCTGAAGGGCGACGCTGGCGACAACTACCTCGTGGGCAAGGAGGGCGACGACTGGCTGGTGGCCACGACGGGCGCCGATATGCTGATCGGTGACGAAGGCAAGGACTTCGTCGACTATTCGGCGGCGACGGCGGGGGTGAGCCTCAATCTGGGCGGCTATACGCCGACCGGTCAGGCCACAGGCTCGGGCTACAGCGGCCTGGCGGCCAGCCAGAGCTATATCGGCGTGGAAGGCGTGGTCGGCTCGGCCTACGCCGACAGCCTGTCGGCGGGCGACGGCGACCAGACCTTCGTCGGCGGGGCGGGGAACGACACCCTGTCGGGCGGCGCGGGGACCGACACCTATGTGCTGAACCTCGGCGACGGGGCCGACACCATCGTCGAGGACAATGGCGGCTGGAACATCCTGTCGCTGGGAGAGGGGATCAAGGCCTCCGACCTGGTCATGGGGACGGCCGGCGGAACCAACGGCTGGCTGAGCGTGACCGTTCGGGGCGGGAACGCCTCGGCCTATGTCGGCGGCAATTTCGCCCAGCTGACCAACGCCCGGGTCAAGACCATCGACTTCAACGGCGGCGGCCAGCTCGACATCGGCAGCGTCGACTACGCCGTGGGCGGCGTCACCGACGGGGCCGACACCCTGGTGGGCCTCGGCGGCGAGCATTACGACCTGATCATCGGCCTGAACGGGGACGATACGATCTGGGGGCGCGCCTCGGGCCAGCTGGAATCGACAGGCAACGTCATCATCGGCGGGCTGGGGAACGACACCATCAACACCAGCAACGGCGACGACCAGTTCGCCTACGACCGGGCCGGTCTCGACGCCAACGGCGCGGTGATCGCCAATGTCGACACCATCACCGACGCCGGCGGCGAGGACACCCTGGTGTTCGGCTCGACGGTGACGGCGCAGGACGTCATCTACCAGGTGGTCGGCAATGATCTCTATATCGGGGCCAAGGACGCGGCCAACCCGACCCTGACCGCCAGCCAGGTCGCCGATCGGGTCAAGATCGTCGGCGGCGGGGTCAAATGGGTCGAGACCGATCCCTATGGCGAGCCGATGGGCGGCTCGTTCATCAACACGGTCGAATATGTGGTCGCCGGCGGGACCTCGATCGACCTGCGCAAGCTGGACATCGCCTGGACCGTCCAGACCTACGTCAACTACAGCAACTACTATCCCGTCGCCCTGGACCTGGACGGCGACGGCCTGGACCTGTCGACGGTCGAGGCCTCCAGCGTGGTGGTCAAGACCGCCCAGGGCGGGATCTCGCAGATCGCCTGGGTGGGGCCCGCCGACGGCTTGCTGGCGGTGGACCGCGACGGCGACGGGGCGATCAACAGGCTGTCGGAGATCTCGTTCGTGCAGGACAGGCCGGGCGCGACCAGCGACCTGGAGGGGCTGCGCACCTGGGACAGCAACGGCGACGGCCTGCTGGACAAGGCCGACAAGGATTTTGGCAGGATCCTGCTGTTCGTCGACGCCAACCAGAACGGCCGCTCGACGGCCAAGGAGCTGCGCACCCTGGAGGAGGCCGGGATCAAGGCGATCAACCTGGGCGGAACGGCCACCGGCTACACCGCGGCCATGACCACCGAGAGCTTCGTGCAGAACACGATCAGCTTCGTATGGGCCGACGGGCGCGAAGGTCAGGGCTACGACGTGGCCCTGGCCCGGCGGGTGCTGGGTTCGGAAGGCCTCTATGCCGGCGAATACCAGGCCGAATGGGGCGCGCGCGATGAGGACGGGACCCTGGGCCAGCTGCTGAACGACCCCAAGACCGCCGCCAAGGCCGCGCGGATCAAGGCCAGGAAGGGGCTGCTGGACAGGCTCGGCGCCAGCTACGACGAGGTCAAGGCCGCCGCCCAGCTGGACTTCAGCGACACCGACAAGGTCGACGCGTCGGTCGCCCGGCGCTGGAAGAAGATGGACGCCTCGCAGCGGGCCGCCTGGCTGTCGGGCCAGGCGACCGGCCTGGACGACCAGTCGAACCTGGCGGCCCTGAAGGCGGTCTCCTCGGGCCAGGCCCTGGCCAAGGCCTTGAACGACAGCGCCCGGGCGGGCCGGGACCTGGTCGACAGGGGCCTGGCCCAGGCCGGGGCCGTGGTCTCGCCGGGCGATCCGAGCCGGCCCAGCGGCGGCGGTTCGACCACCGCCCAGGGCCTGGGCGTCGACTTCGGCGCCGCCTCCGGTCTCCTCTCCGGCCTCGGGGGCGGCCTGGGGGGCGGCCTGACCGCCAGCCAGCCGCTGGACGGGGTGGTCCAGGCCGACGCCACGATCGGCCAGGATCAGGCCTGGTGGCGTGGCCAGACCGACGGCGGCCTGGCCGGCGCCGGCTCGCTGGCCGGCCTGCTGGCGGCCATGGACCAGGGCGTGGGCGATCGCGCGCCCGGCGCGCGCTCGGCCTCCGACGATCCGGCCCTGACCCAGCAGCAGAGGCTGCTGCGCCAGGCCATGGCCGGGTTTGGCGGCCAGGCCGGCGGCTCGGCGGCGATCTGGAACCGCGACGCGGCCCAGGCCTCGGCCGTGCTGGCCGCCGCCGGCCAGCCGACCACGCCCTTGGCCCTCAACCTGGCCCTGGCCTCCTAGCGCGATCCTGCTAGGACGTCTGTCGGGGTTCTTGTCCTTTCCGCCCGGCCTGGCGCCGGGCGGGCGCTGTTGTGGAGTATCGATCATGGCCGACGGGGCCAACGGACAAGGCGCGGCGCCGCAAAAGACCGTGTCGCAGGTGCTGGGCGAGATCACCTGGCTGCTGACCCAGTCGCCGCTGCACAAGTCGCTGTTCATCGGCGACCTGGAATGGTTCGCCATGCCCGCCATCCTGCTGGAGCAGTTTCGGATCTGGAACGGGCCAAACAGCCCTGCGGCCGTGGCCTTCTGGGCCTT
>NZ_SLZL01000040.1 GCF_004342605.1 Caulobacter sp. BK020 | reverse complement strand
ATCCATGCTGGCCTCCTTCCCAGCCAGCATCTTGAATCAGACGCCAGCTGATTTGGGAATCCCGCGATTCAGCTAAACCTCAACCCGCTCTAGAGCAAATCGTGCGATTCCTATATCGCGCGATTTGCTCTAGCTCCGCGCCGCGTAGACCCCGCGGGCGATCGCTCGCGCAAGGCAGTCGCCGGCCGCCGCGCCCAGCCTGGCGAGACGGAGCTGCCGGCCTTCCTCGCCAAGATCGATGGCCCCTGAGGCCGCGGCGAACACCACATCGCCATCGAACGGCGTGTGGGCCGGGCGGACAGCGCGCGACAGGCCGTCCTGGGCCATCATCGCCAGTCGCTGGCACTCGCCGGCGCCGAGGTCGGCGTTGGTGGCGACCAGAGCCAGGGTCGTGTTGGCGCCGGGCGCCAGACGACCCAGTCCCGCCAGACGGGAGTTGTCCGGCATTGGCTCGACCGCGCCGGCTGGACCGGTCGGCGTGCGACCGCCGAACTCGCCATCGATCTCGAACGGCCAGGCCCAGAAGGTCTCGCCATCCGGCATGAACACCGACCCAACCGGATTGACCGCAACCAGGGCCGCGACCACCAGGCCGTCGCCGAGGTCCAGCGAGGCCGAACCCAGCCCGCCCTGCACGAGGCCCGCCCGCGCGCCACGTCCCGCCCCCACGGCGCCCAGGGTAAAGGTCCTGTCGGCCGCCGCGAAGGCGGCCTGGCCCAAGGCGCGATAAGGCGGCTCCAGCCCCCAGGCCTTGTGGCCGCCATTGGCCAGGTCGTACAGCACCGCGCCGCCCACGATCGGCGTGCGGGGCGTATCCGGTCGCACCAGGAAGCCCTCATCGGCCTGGGATAGCGCCGCAGCCACTTCATCGGCGGCGGCCAGGCCGAACACCGAGCCGCCGCTGAAGGTCAGGGCGTGCAGCTTGGCATAGCCGTTCTCGGGCGACAGGGCGGCCGTCTCGCGCACGCCGGGTCCGCCGCCCCGCACATCCGCCGCCGCCGTCCAGCCGCCAGGAAAGCGGACCACCGTCACGCCCGTGCGCGCCACCTCGTCCGCGGCGTTGCCGACCGTAAGGCCGGGCACGTCTGTCAGCAGGTTGAGCGGACCGGGTCGAAGCAAGGCGATCTCCCTTTCGGATTCGCGCGCACTCTAGCGAAGCCGCCTGCGAGCGTCCTAGTCTCGATCCATGAGCGAACTTCCCGACCTGACCGCAACCGACCTTTCCCGGCTCTACGCCGCTGGAAACCTCTCGCCGGTCGAAGTGACCTCGGCGGTGCTGGCGCGGATCGAGGCCTGGGAACCGAACCTCGCCGCGACCTGGGCGCTGGACGCTGGCGCTGCGCTTGAGGCCGCCCGCGCCTCCGAAGCCCGCTGGCGAAGCGGCGAGGCGCTGAGCCCACTGGACGGCGCGCCCGTCACCATCAAGGAACTGATCGCCACGCGGGGCGTACCCAAGCCGCTGGGTTCGGCCGCCTCCGACCTCGTCCCCCAACCCGTCGACGCCCCGCCGGCCGCCCGACTGCGTGAGGCCGGCGCGGTGATCCTGGCCAAGACCACCAATCCCGACTTCGGCATGCTGTCGTCGGGGCTGTCGAGCTTCCATAAGCTCGCTCGCAACCCCTGGAACCTGGCCAAGACCCCCGGCGGCTCCAGCGCCGGCGCTGGATCGGCGGCGGCGGCCGGTTACGGGCCGCTCCACCTGGGCACTGACATCGGCGGTTCGATCCGTCTGCCGGCCGGCTGGTGCGGGGTCTACGGCCTCAAGCCCAGCAACGGCCGCATCCCGATCGATCCGCCCTATATCGGCCGTTGCGCCGGGCCGATGACCCGCACGGTCGAGGATGCGGCCCTGGCCATGACCGTGCTCTCCGCCCCCGATTGCCGGGACTACATGAGCCTACCGCCGGCGAGCCTCGCCTGGAACGACCTCGACATTGATCTCGCGGGCCTGCGCATAGGGCTGATGCTGGACGCCGGGGTCGGCCTGCAGGTCGAGCCGGAAGTGGCCCAGGCTGTGACCGCCGCCGCCCAGGCCTTCGAGGCGGCCGGCGCGATTGTCGAGCCGTTCGCGCCCTATCTGACCCGCGAGATGCTGGACGGCCTGGACCTCTTCTGGCGCACCCGTTCGCTGAACGACCTCGACGCCATGGACCCGGAACGGGCCGAGCGCGCCCTGCCCTACATTCTGGCTTGGGCGAGGGCCGCCCGAGGCGCCGACGGCCTGTCGGTCTATCGCGGCTTCAACCAGATCCAGCGCATGCGCGAAGTCGGCGCCAAGGCGTTCCAGTCGTTCGATTTCGTACTCTCGCCGACCGCGCCGGCGCCCGCCTTCGACGCGCATTTGCCCTCGCCCACCAACGATCCAGCCCGGCCGTTCGAACACATCGGCTTCACCGTGGCCTTCAACATGACCGAACAGCCGGCGGCGTCGATCAACTGCGGCTATACGGGCGGCGGCCTGCCGATCGGCCTGCAGATCGTCGGGCGGCGCTTCGACGACCTCGGCGTCCTGCGCCTGTCGCGCGCCTGGGAACGGCTTCGCCCCGTCCAGCGGCCCTGGCCAGCCGCGCCGTTCAACAACGATGGAGCGCCCGCGAGTTCCGACTTATGACGCCAAAGCCGTCAACATCGCGCCACGCCGCGCCGAGGACGGCTGCAACGAAGATTCTGGCGAGAACGCCGAACGCGACCCTGCCCGAAGCGGTATGATCCCAAACGAACGGCGGCGAGCCGGCGCGTGATCGCTTGCGGCCCCGGACCGTCGGCAGGTTCTTTTCTGCCGCCCGTTGCCCCTTCAGAGCCCGGGTTCGCCCATGACGCCCCGCCCTACCCCGCGAAGAATCGCGCGAAGCCCTTGTCGGTCACCCGGGCCAGGGTCGCGCGATAGAGGTCGTAATGGCTGGTTCCCGGCGCGATGCGGCCGAAGCGGGGATCGTCGACCCGGCGCAGCGGCACGAAGGCGATCGGGGCCGCCGCGGGGGTCAGGTGACTGCCCTGGCCGGCCTGAAGCGTGGTCAGCAGGCCGTACATCTCGCCGCCGATCACCGGCCGCCCCAGGACCACCAGCCGGAACTGCCCCTGCTCGTTGGTGATCAGGTAGGTGTGGCCCGACTGGTTGGACAGCGACACCGCGCCCTTCTGAGTGAAGTCGGCGTCCTCCCGCGCCGCCTCGCGGAACGCCAGGCTGGACGAGGCCTCATCCCAGGCGATCTCGGTGCGGTAGGCGTAGACCGCCTTGGGGTCCTCGAACGACGGCCTCAGAGTGACGTACTGCCCCTCCAGCCAGGCGACAGCCGTGCGCGAATACGCCCCCAGGGCCTCGGGCGCCAGGCCGGTCGGCGAAAGCGCGGCCGCCGCGCGGACCGGCGCGCGCAGGGACGCCCCCAGCGCCTCCTCCAACCGGATCGTGGTGGCCAGGGTGAACGGCCGTCGGCCGGCCAGCGCCTTCTCCAGGGTGGAGATGCTGATCTTGGCCAGGTCGGCCAGGGCCTGGCGCGACAGGCGCCGGCGCGCCAGCTCCTCGCGCACTCGCGCGGCGATGGCCTGGCTCAGTTCGGTCGAGAGGTCGGCTTCCGCCGCGGCCAGGGTCATCGCGTCAGGTCCTGACGAATCCGCACATTTCCGCACACTGCGGCACAGCGCCGGACCCTGCAAGGCCAGCAGTGGAGGATCTGCACGGCTTCCGCACGAACTATGCAGATCATGAGGCTCGCGGCCGGCGCCCCGTGTGAAGACAAGAGAGATCTCTCGCTTTTCGAGATGAGGAGATCTTCCCATGCCTGCTTCCGACGTCGGCGCGTCCCGTGGTCCGACCCGGTTTCGCGTCACCGCTCTGGCCGCTCTCGCCCTGCACCGGGGCGCGGTCGGATTGATGCTGGTGCTGGCCGTGCTGGCCGCCCTGGTGTTCTGCCGGGAAAGCTTCGCGGCCGAGCCCGGCGACGTGACCTCCGGGGCGCTGATGATGCGCGCGCGAGGCGGCGACCAGGTGGTCGAGGCCGTGCGGCTGGGAACCGACATCGACATGACCGTCAGCGGCCTGACCGTGCGCACCCGCGTCACCCAGGCCTTTCGCAACGACACCGGCCGCTGGGTCGAGGCGGTCTATGTCTATCCCCTGCCCGACGACGGCGGCGTCGACACCCTGAAGATGGTGGTCGGCGACAAGGTCATCGTCGGGGAGATCAAGAAGAAGGCCGAGGCCCAGGCGATCTATGACGCGGCCAAGGCCCAGGGCAGGAAGGCCGCCCTGGTCGAGCAGGGCCGGCCCAACCTGTTCACCAACTCGGTGGCCAATGTCGCGCCCGGCGAGACGGTGCTGGTGCAGATCGAATACCAGGCGCCCGTCTTGGTCTCGGCCGGCGACTATTCGCTGCGCGTCCCCCTGGTCGTGGCCCCCCGCTACACCTCGCCCGGCGCGCCGGCCGCTCCCGACGCCACAGCGCCGATCGTCGATCCGCGAGTCCACGGCAAGATCAACCCGGTGACCATCACCGTCCACCTGCGGGCCGGCTTCCCGCTGGCCGGGGTCTCCAGCGCCACCCACGCCGTGGACGTGCGCGACGAGCGCGGCGGCAAGCGGATCACCCTGGCCGGCGGCCAGGTTCCCGCCGACCGCGACTTCGTCCTGACCTGGCGCGGCGCGCCCCTGGCCGCCCCGGCCGTCGGCCTGTTCCACGAGAAGGTGGCCGGCGACGACTATGTCCTGGCCCAGCTGACCCCGCCGATCGCCGCGCGGACCACGCCGCCAGCGCCGCGCGACATCGTCTTCGTGATCGACAATTCCGGCTCTATGGGCGGGGAATCGATGGCCCAGGCCAAGGCCAGCCTAGCCTACGGCCTAGCCCACCTGAAGCCGGGCGACCGCTTCAACGTCGTGCGCTTCGACGACACGGTTTCGGTGCTGTTCCCCGGCGCCGTCGCCGCCGACGCCGACCATCTGGCCAAGGCCCAGAAGTACGTCGCCAGCCTCGACGCCGACGGCGGCACCGAGATGATCCCCGCCATGGCCGCCGCCCTTGAGGACGACCACGCCGGCGAAACCGGCCGGGTGCGCCAGGTGGTGTTCCTGACCGACGGCGCGATCGGCGACGAGCAGGGCCTGTTCGACACCATCAGCGCCAACCGCGGTCGCTCGCGGGTGTTCATGGTCGGCATCGGCTCGGCCCCCAACACCTACCTGATGAGCCGCGCCGCCGAACTGGGCCGGGGAACCTTCACCCATATCGGCTCGACCGACGCGGTCGAGGAGTCCATGCGCCGGCTGTTCGACAAGCTGGAAAGCCCGGTCGCCACCAATCTGAGCGTAATGTTCGAGGGAACCGAAGCCGACCTGGCGCCGGCCGTCCTTCCCGACCTCTATCGCGGCGAACCGATCACCGTGGCCGCCCGGATCGGCGCGATGAGGGGCGCCCTGCGGATCAGCGGCGTGATCGACGGCAAGCCGTGGGAGACCCGGATCTCGCTGAAGAACGCCGAGGCCGGCAAGGGCGTCTCCAAGCTATGGGCTCGACGCAAGGTCACCGACGCCGAGGTCGCCCGTAGCCTGGCCCAGATCAGCGAGGACGAGGCCGACGCCCGGGTGCTGAAGCTGGGCCTGGACCACCAGCTGGTGACCAGCCAGACCAGCCTGGTGGCGGTCGACAAGACCCCGTCGCGACCGGCCGACGCGCCGCTGACCCGCGCCGACCTGCCGCTGAACCTGCCGGCCGGCTGGGACTTCGACGTCCTGTTCGGCGGCGCCCGCCACCCCGGCGCGGACGGTCAGGCCGAGGCGGACGCCGACCAGCAGGTCGCCGGGCTGGACCTGCCTCAGACCGCCACCGACGGTCCGATGCTGGTCATGGTCGGCCTGGGCCTGCTGGCGCTGGGCGGGCTGCTGGGCGCTGGCGGCTGGATCCTGTCCGACCGGAGGAAAGCGGCGTGAGCCGGATCGCCAGCCTGCAGGGAGCCGCCCGACGGCGGCTCCCGTTCCTGGCCCCGGCGGCGGCGGTGGTGGCCGCGGGGCTGGCGCTCTGCGGCCAAGGCCTATGGATTCCGGCCAAGGCCGTCCTGGCCCAGGTGCTGCTGGAGCGCGCCTTCGCCCAGTCCGTCGCCACCGGGCAGCCGGTGAAACCCTGGCCCTGGGCCGACACCTGGCCTGTGGCCCGGATCACCTTTCCCCGCCTGCACCGCAGCGTGATCGTACTGAACGGCGCCAGCGGCCAGGCCCTGGCCTTCGGTCCCGGCCACGTGGCGGGCACGCCCGACGCCGGCGACCGCGGGACGGCAGTCTACGCCGCCCACCGCGACACCCACTTCGCCCTGCTGGGCCAGGTCCGGCCCGGCGACGAGGTCGCGGTGGAGCGCATCGATGGCCGGCGGTCCCGCTTCACGGTGGCCGGCGCCCAGGTCGTGCGCTGGAACGCCTCCGGCCTTGATCCCCACGCCCCCGGCCGCGCCCTGGCCCTGGCGACCTGCTGGCCGCTCGACGCCAAGACCCACGGTCCGATGCGCTACCTCGTCTGGGCCAAGCCCGTTGAAGCCATCCGAAGCGGAAACGATTGAACCCTCATGCTCAAGCGATCCGCGAACATACGCGCCGTCACCGACTGGTTGAGCAGGGCCAGGCCAGCTCGCCGGAACCAGATAGGTCGGTTTGCCGATCAGCAGCAGCCGCCCCGTCACGTCGCGCACACACCCAGCTAGGTCGTTGGTCCATGCGGATAGAGAACCGGCCATCCATCGGGACGTCCGACGGGGTTCTAGCGCCGTCTGGATGATCTCGATCCCGGTGGGGCCGGCGCCGGTGACGGTCGCCACGAAGCTCACGACTTCGCCGGGCCCACCGCCAGCGACTGGACTACCGTGACTGTTGAAAGCCCAGTCCCAGCTCGAACGGCGCCAGGCGTCGTTCGTTCTCATAGACCTCGAAGGCCCGGTCGACCGGCGGGAAGGCCCGCTGGGCGCAGTCATCGCGCTCGCAGATCCGGCAACTGACGCCGATCGGCGCCGTAGGCCCGGCTAGGTCCAGCCCCTGGGCGTAGACCAGGCTGTCAGCGTATTGCACTTCGCAGCCGAGGCCCAGCGCGTAGCGTCGATCCGGCCGCAGATAGGCGCCCGAGGGTTTGACCACGCCCTTGGCGATGCTGACATAACGCACCCCGTCCGGCATTTCGGCCAGTTGCACCAACCAAGCATCCGGTCGCGCGAAGGCGTCGTGCACATTCCACAGCGGACAGGTCCCGCCAAAGCGCGCGAACTGCAGGCGCGTGGCGCTATGGCGCTTGGTGATATTGCCGGCCTGATCGACCCTCACGAAATAGAACGGCACGCCGCGCGCGCCCGGCCGCTGCAGAGTGCTGAGGCGATGAAAGACCTGCTCCAGGCTCGTCTGGAAGGTAAGGCTCAGCTGCTCGACGTCATGGCGCGCCGCTCGGGCGGCCTCCCGGAACCGCTCATAGGGCAGCAGCATCGCGCCGGCCGCGTAGTTCAAAAGCGCCGTACGGCAGACCTTGGCCGCGCTCTCGCTGCGAAACCCGACCGCCGCCAGTTCGGCTTCCACGGCGTCGGCCAGGGTCGTAGCGACGATCTGGTAGGCCATCTGGAAGCTTCGGGTCGCCTGGGACTGGGCGGCGCCCAACACCAGCAAACCCGCGGCCTTGTCAAACCGCCGCAGTAGGTCGGGTTCGCCGGAGTCTTTGACACGCACCCCCAGGCCGTCGCGCAATCGGCGCTCAAGCACCAGCTGAGGGGCGTCCGCTCCGCCCAGGCCCAGGTCCTCGGCCAGGGCCTCGGCGGCGATGTCGAGGTTATGGATATAGTTGTTCTTGTAGTGAAAGAAGTCGCGCACCTCCTCGTAGGGCAGGAGCGCGCTGGCGGCGCCGCGCTCGTCCAGCGACACGGCCTCGTCGGTGGTTTTCAGGCGTTCGTCAAGTCGGCGGTAGGCGTGATGCAGAGCCAGATAGGCCTTGGCGAGGTTGGGGGTGTTGGCCACCGCCGCTTTCAGTTCGTGCAGGCTGGGCGCCTCGCCGTCCTGGATCGGATCGGCCGTGGCTTCCCGCAGGTCGGCGATCATCCGCTGGTCGTCGGCGGCGTCCAGCGAGGCGGCGTCGACCTCGAACACCCGCATCACGTCAATCAGCACCCGGGCCGTCACGGGCCGCTGGTTGGCCTCGATCTGCGACAGATAGCTGGCGGACACCCCCAGTCGCGCGGCGCAGGGCTCCAGTTTCCAACCCCTGGCCAGGCGCAGGAGGCGAACCTTCGGACCGATGAACAGCTTGTCGCGCATGGCTTTACAACTTTGCAATTTCACTGATTTCGCCATCGCAACCTCGCGTGACAGCTCGATTTTCCTCATGTTTTGCTTGCTGGCAAGCACAATAGGCTGATTTTGAAGCTCTCATTCCTTTTGCAAGAGCCTATCCGCGTGCAGCACATACTGGAGGAACTGGATCGCCGTCGCGAGCAGGCGCGGGCCGGGGGCGGCGAGGCGCGGGTGGCGGCCCAGCACGCCAAGGGCAAGCTGACGGCGCGGGAAAGGATCGACCTTTTGCTGGACGAGGGCTCGTTCGAGGAGTTCGACATGTTCGTCGAGCACCGCGGGACCGAGTTCGGCATGGCCGAGCAGAAGGTGCCGGGCGACGGGGTGGTGACCGGCTGGGGCACGATCAACGGCAAGGTCGTCTACGTGTTCTCCAAGGACTTCACGGTGTTCGGCGGGTCGCTGTCGGGCGCGCACGCGGCCAAGATCGTCAAGGTCCAGCGCCAGGCCATGAAGGTGGGGGCGCCGATCATCGGCCTGTTCGACGCAGGCGGGGCGCGCATCCAGGAGGGTGTCGACAGCCTGGCCGGCTACGCCGACATCTTCCTGGAGAACGTCATGGCCTCGGGCGTGGTGCCGCAGATCAGCGTGATCATGGGCCCCTGCGCCGGCGGCGACGTCTATAGCCCCGCCATGACCGACTTCATCTTCATGGTGAAGGACACCAGCTACATGTTCGTGACCGGGCCGGACGTGGTCCGCACCGTCACCAACGAGGTGGTCACCGCCGAGGAGCTGGGCGGGGCGCGGGTGCACGCCGCCAAGTCCGGCGTGGCCGAGGGGGCGTTCGAGAACGACCTGGAGGCCCTGACCCAGGTGCGCCGCCTGATCGACTTCCTGCCCTCGTCCAACCGCGAGGCCGCGCCGGAGCGCGCTAGCTTTGATGATGCGTATCGCGCCGAGCCCAGCCTCGACAGCCTGATCCCCAGCGATCCGGGCAAGCCCTACGACATGAAGGAACTGATCCTGAAGATTGTCGACGAGGCGGATTTCTTCGAGATCTCAAGCGAATGGGCCAAGAACATCGTCTGCGGCTTCGCCCGCATGGACGGGGAAAGCGTCGGCATCGTCGCCAACCAGCCGCAGGTGCTGGCCGGGGTGCTGGACATCGACAGCTCGCGCAAGGCCGCCCGCTTCGT
>NZ_SLZL01000039.1 GCF_004342605.1 Caulobacter sp. BK020 | reverse complement strand
GCAGAACTTCGCCTTCCAACGCCGCCTCCAAAAAGCAGCGTTGAATCAGAACTCCGGCCCAACGGGAATCCTAAATCGTCACTAGAACCTAGAGCATCGCGCGGAAAAGTGGACGCCGGTTTTCCGCAAAAGCGATGCGAAAACAAAAATCTAGAGCAAGTTGTGCGATTCCTATATCGCGCGATTTGCTCTAGGCACCGTCATCGCTTCGGCCGGGATCCCAGGCTCTGGCGCCAGGGCTTTTTTCCCGTTCCGCCCGAAGGCTCCCGCGCGCCTCGAGGGCCGCCAGCCGTTTTTCGATCTCGCGATACAGATACTCGCGCCGGCGGGCGGCGGTCGCGGGGCTTGAGCATGCGTCTTCCTCCGGGGTGAATACGGGCGCGGCTTGGCCGCTTCACGCGGCCCCTTCGCAAAAGGTCGGCCGCTGAAGTTAGGGAGGGCTGCGAAGCGCCGGGCCTAGCCCGGAAGCTTTTGAAGAAATACCGTTTCGACCAGGACCGACGCTCCGCGCGGTCGTTATTCGGGAGCGTCCGGCGGTGGATCCTGTTTGGACCTCGCCGGTCTAAAGCCCCCGATGGGCGGGCCGGGCTTGTGGAGCCCGGTCCCGGAACGCCTGCGTCACCGCAAGCCTGCTGCCCTCCTCGGCCCCTTCGTCAACGCCGTATCTGTGTTACAGGCCCGGCCGGCACCAGATGACGAGGGTGCGGCCAGGGCCGCAAAGCCCCAACCGCCGCCGACGAGCGCTTCCCGCTCGACCGCCCCCCAAGGCCGCGAAGGTCGCAGGCCTCACGCCCTCCCCATCGCCTTGAGGTGAGTTGATCATACGGCGGCGTGAGAGACGGAGGATAAGTGGATTTGCGGCGTTGAATTCGTTCGGGAAACACGCCGGGAGCGGCGGGGCGAAATTTTCCGTATTGCGCCGGAAGGGGGCTTTGGCGTGCGTCGATCGCGTCCGATTTCGGGCGAGATCCGGATAGCCGCTTTCGAACCCTGAGCGGACGTCAGGTCAGTTGGCCGCCTGACCTTTTTTGATCCGCTCATCCCGGCGAATGCCGGGATGAGCGGCGTTTTAGGGGATTCAAACATCAGTTTCCCCACCCCAATCCAGACGATCAGCCTGTCGGGGTTTCCGAAGGGGGCGGTCCCCATGCGACGAAGCGCGATGCGCCTTAGTCCTCCGCCTTGCCGATCTGGGCGGCCAGCCAGTCCTGGTGGCGCTGAAAGTGGCTGGGATCGCGCTCGGAGAACACGCCGGCGGCGCGGCCGAGCAGGGCGCCGGTCGCGGCCAGGGTGATCTCGCCGACGTTATGCCAGCGATGGCCCTCGATCCGCTCGTTCCACGACCGGCCCCGCAGCGGCTGGTTGATCGGCACGGGTCGCAGGAACTCGACGGTCAGGCTCTTGGTCACGGTCAGGCGCTTGTGCAGCAGGGCGACGCTGCCGAGCATCTCGTCGAGCACCGCGGCGGTCCAGCCACCGTGGGCGACGCCGGGACCGCCCTCGTGGCCGTCGTCGCAGACCAGGTGGAAATGGGCCACGCCATCCGCGTCCAGGCCCTCGCCGCCGATGCCGAGGCGGCAACGCCCGCGCGGGATGCAGCTGGCGCACAGCCGCACGCCGTCGCCGACGGGCGTCCGTTCGACATGGTCGCGGGCGGCGGTCACAGGGCCTCGATCGGCTCGTCGCCGACGCCGATCTCGGCGGTCAGGCGCTGCTGGGCCTCCAGCATCCGGGTCCACAGCGCCTCCGCCTCGGCGGCGCGGCCGGCCTCCAGATGGTCGACGATCTCGCGCTTGACCTCGACATGGCGCGCCAGGCCCGCCCGGGAGCGGGGCGCGTGCTGGACCCAGGCGTCCCCGACCAGTTCGGTCTGGGCCTGGATCAGGTCGCGCAGGGTCAGCAGCTCCAGCGCGATCAGCCGGTTGGGGCAGGCCTCGGCCAGGATGGCGTAGAAATCCTCGTGGCTGCGGCTGAAGGCGCGAACGTCGTCGAGGGCCTCGGCCTGGCGCTGGACCTCCGCCTTCAGGCGCTCGATCGCTTCTAGCGGCAGGCGTCCGGCCATGAAGCCGATCAGGCGCGGCTCCAGGTTGATCCGCGCTTCGTTCAGCTCGGCCTGGGTGGTGCCGTGGGCCTGCAGATAGACGCCCGTCGCCTCCGACACCATGCGGGCCTCGGGGAGCCTGAACCGCGCGCCGCCGGACGCGCCGCGGGCCACCCGGACCAGGTGCTGGGTCTCCAGGATGCGCACGGCCTCGCGGATCGTCGGGCGCGAGACGCCGAAGCGTTCGCGCAGCTCGATCTCCGAGGGCAGGGCGTCTCCCGGGTTGGGGCGCGAGCGCAGCAGCTCGCGCCGCAGCCAGCGGGCGATGACCTCCGAGGTCTTGGGCACGTGCAGGGCGCTGCCCTCGACGCGCGCGTCGGGCGACCATCGGCTGGGCGGTTTGGCGTCGTGTCGGCTCAAGCGGTCCATCCCTTCGTGCCCCGCCAGGGTGGCCTGCGTCGAAGCGTGCGTCAATTATATATATTATTGACCAGCGACGCCGGCGATGGGATGATCGGGGTAGGGTAGGAGACCATCATCATGACCACCGGCGACAAGATCTGGGTGAATTCGGGCGACAGCCACGTCTGGGAGCCCAAGGCCCTCTGGACCGAGAACCTGCCGCCGTCGCTGAAAACGCGCGGCCCGCACATGGTCCGCGACGGCAAACATGACATCTATGTGGTGGACGACGAGAAGGTGTTCTTCGCCGCCGCCTCGATGATCGACGCCATCACGCCGCCGGGGTCCGAGAACCTGGACCTGCGCCTGGCCGACCTGGACGAGCAGGGCATATGGGCCGAGGTCGTGTTCCCGTCGGTCGGGATCTGGCTGTCGGTGATGAAGGATCGCCAGCTGATGCACGAGTCGGTGAAGGTCTATAACGACTGGGCGCACGCCGACATGCTCAAGCGCTCCGAGCGCCTGCTGGCTACGGCGCTGATCTCGGTGCTGGATTTCGACGACGCCGTCGAGGAGACCAAGCGCGTCGCGGCCCTGGGCTTCAAGTCGATCTGCCTGCCGGCGACCTTGCCCGATCACCTCGAATACAACATGCCCGAGTTCGACCGCATCTGGCAGATCTGCGAGGAGGCGGGGATGGTGGTCTGCTTCCACGTCGGCACGGGCACCTCGAAGCTGATCGTCACGCGCGGCCCGGGCGGCGCCCTGATCAATTACTGGGAGACCACGGTGCCGGTGCAGCGCTGCGTGGTGCACATGATCTCGGGCGGGGCTCTGGACCGGTTCCCCAAGCTGAAGATCATGACCGCCGAGGCCGGCGTGGCTTGGGTGCCGGCCATGGGCGACCGCCTCGACGAGGCCTACCGGCAGCACAACCAGTACGCCCACCCCAAACTGTCGCGCCTTCCCAGCGAGATCATCAAGCAGCAGGTCTATTCGTCGTTCCAGCACGACGTCACGGCCCTGCCTGCGGTGATCGCCCACGACTATCAGAACGCGCTGTGGGGGTCGGACTATCCGCACCTGGAGGGCACCTATCCGCGCACCCAGGAAGTGCTGCACCACCTGTTCGACCATGTCTCCCCGGCGGTTCGCCATCGCGTGACGCTGGGCGCGTTCGAAGAGCTGTTCGGTATTGGCATGCCGGCGGCGCACCCCGCCTGATCCTCCGCCGCGAGAAACGCGAAGGCCGCCGGGATCCGATCCCGGCGGCTTTTTTGCGCCTTCTCTCGTCAGGCCGGCCGCGCCTCGAACGCCTCCAGATAGCGGGCCAGGGCTGGCGGGACCTTCTTCTTGCCGGGATTGTAGAAGGGCGAGAGCACCATCAGCAGCTTGGGAATCATCAGCCGGGCGTAGGTCTTCTTGAAAAACGCCTCGCGCGCCACCGACTGGGCGCGTTCCTCGGGGGTCATCGCCGCGCGATCCACCGACAGCAGATAGTCGGTCACCCGCCTCGAATAGCCGCCCAGGTGCCTGAGGGCGACGAAGAAGCCGTAGAGGCGATAGAAATAGCCGGCGATCGGGTTCTGGTGCGCGAACAGGGTCTGGTAGACGTCGAAGGCGACGCTGCGGTGCTCGAACTCCTCGGCCAGGTGCCAGCGCCACAGTTCCGATCCCGGATTGGGCTCGTCGGCCTCGAACCGCGCCAGCTTGCCGTCGAACACGATCTGGGCCATGCCCGACCCCAGGGCCTCGAACCCTTCGGCGTAGGCGCAGTTGAACTTCAGCGAGCGGTTGGCCAGGAAGTCCTCGTAGGTGGCCTCCAGCTCGGCCTCGAACGCCTTGAGCCCGTCATAGCCGGCGGCGTGCAACTGCCTGTTGAAGGCGTCGTGCTGCTTGCAGTGCTGGGCTTCCTGCTTGATGAACACCACTAGGTCGCGGTCCAGCGGCGTGTCCTTCTGGTCAAGCGCCTGCCGGGCCTGGAGCATGATCTTGACCAGGAACGGCTCGACATAGGACGGAATGGTCGAGGCGGCGTTCCGCGCCTGCACGTACTCGATGTACGGCGACCAGTGCGGCGGAGTGTCAGCGTACTCCCACTTGGGATAGCGAACCTTCATGGCGTGGCTCCTGTCGGCTGCCGGCTCATAGGCTGAGGAAGAACTGGCGAACGTCGTCGGCGAAGGCCGCGGGTTCCTCGAACGCCGCGAAATGGCCGCCGGCCAGCATCCGGGTCAGGCGAACCAGGTTCCAGTTGCGCGCCATCGCCTCGCGCGGCGCGGCGGGCAGGAACTCGGCCGGATAGAGGCCGACGCCGGTCGGGACGGTCACCTTCAGGCCGGACAACCGCCCGGCCGCAGCCTCGGCGGCGGTCCCGGCATACATCCAGATGGACGAGGAAACCGCGTCATTGACCAGATAGGTCATCAGGTTGGTGATCAGCTGGTCCTTGCTGAAGCGGCTCTCGATATCGCCGCCGGTGTCGGCCCAGCCGTGGAACTTCTCGATCACCCAGGCGGCGAAGGCCACCGGGCTGGCCGACAGGGCCGCGCCGATGGTCTGGGGCTTGGTCATGTGCTCCAACATGTAGGCGGACTCGCGCCGCTGAACCGCTTCATAGGCCGCGCGCCATTCGACCTCGCCCTCCACGGCCTCACTGGCGGGGACGGGCTGGGGGATGCACAGGTTCAGGTGCAGGCCGGCCACATGCTCCGGCGCGTCATGGGCCAGCCAGCTGGAGACCGCGCTGCCGAAGTCGCCGCCCTGTAGGAAGAAGCGGTCATGGCCCAGGTGGTCGACCATCAGGGCGCGCCACATCTCGGCCACCCGGCGCGGACCGATCGGGCTGGTCGGTCGCGACGAGAAGCCGAAGCCGGGCAGGGAAGGGATGACCAGATCGAAGCCGTCCTCGGCCCGCCCGCCGAACCGCTCGGGAAACGCCAGCCGTTCGGCGGCCTGGTCGAATTCCAGGATCGAGCCTGGCCAGCCATGGGTCATCAGGATCGGGCCGCGTCCGCCCGAGCCCCTGATGTGTTGGAAGCGCACGTCGACCTCGTCGATGCGCGCGCTGAACTGCGGAAGCCGATTGAGGTGCGCCTCCCACCGACGCCAGTCATAGACGTCGAGCCAGTAGTCGACGAGTTCGCGCAGATAGGCGGCGTCCACGCCGTAGGCCCAGCCCGAGCCTGGCGGCGCATAGGTGATGTCGGCCGCGCGCAGGCCGGCGCGGATGTGCTGGAGCCGCGCTTCGGGCACGGCGATTTCGAAGGGCGTCGGGGCATCCATGGTCGCAGCATGACTCCCACCACCGGATCCGGAAAACGTTCCTGCCCGCCCGGGGAGGGTTATCGCGGAGACGATGCCTTGGGGCCGCTCCAGTGACGACGCGCTCCGACCCGGCCTAGGCTGGACGCAAGCCGTGGAACAGGCGGCGGACGGAGAGGAACGGCTTATGACCCATCCGCTCGACGCTCAGGACCTGATGCGCGCCGCCCAGGACGCGACCGGCCTGGCCGACTGGGGCGACGAGCTTTTCCGCGAACCGCTGGAGGTCCTGTCCCACGACTTGATCGTACACGCCGACCTCAACGCGCTCGGGATCGAGCGCGCGCGGCGGCGCCTGGTCGACAATCTGAAAGGCCGGCTCTCGCTGGCCGAGGACCGTAAGCGGTTTGCGGGCGTCGCCGAGGAAGTCGTCGTCAAGCCGATCTTCGTCGCCGGACTGCCGCGCGCCGGTTCGACCTTCTTCCACAACCTCCTGGCCGCCGACCCGGCCAACCGCTCGCCCCGCCTGTGGGAGATCATGTTTCCGTCGCCGCCGCCGCTGGAAGCGACCTACGCCAGCGACCCGCGCATCGAGGCGTGCCGCGCGGCGCTCGACTTCGAAGGATTCCTGTCGCCCGCCATGCAGGGCATCCATCCGTATGGCGCCGAGCGTCCGGAGGAGTGCAACTTCCTGTGGGAGATCTCGCTGCTGACGGTGAACTATCCGGCCTGGTGGAACGTCCCCAACTACGCCAAGCTCCTGTATTCCATCGACATGAAACCGGTCTACGAGGAGCAGAAGCGGGCGCTCCAGCACCTTCAGCACCGGTTCAAGCGCGACCGATGGGTGCTCAAGACCCCGGCTCACGACTGGTGGATGCGCGACCTGATCGAAGTCTTTCCCGACGCGGGCGTAGTGTTGTGCCACCGCGATCCGGCCAAGGTCCTGGCCTCGCTGTCCAACAACCTGGCAGTCAATTACAGCCTGTTCTCGGACGCCACGCCCGCCGGCTCGTTCGGCATGCTGGAGCGCCAGTCGCAGTCGATGCGGCGCGCCGCCCAGGTGCGCGACGAGCATCCCGACCGGTTCTTCGACGCGCACTATCTGGAGGTCCAGGCCGACCCGCTCCGCGAGCTGGGTCGCTGCTACGCGCGCTTCGGCGTGACCTTCTCCCCCGAGCGCGCCGCGGCGGTCGCGGCCTGGATGGCCGCCGATCGCGAGGCCCACGCCAAAGGACCGCGCCATTCCTATTCGATGGCGGCGTTCGACCTGGACTACGCCAGCATCGACAACGTCATGGGCGGCTACATCCGCGACTTCAACGTCAGGCTCGAACGCGCCGCCTGAACCGCCCTGGCGGCGACACCCGCGGCGGCCATTTGAATGGGACACCGATGATCGACCAGACAGCCCGAGACGAATGGCGCGCCCACTGGAAGGTGGTGCTCGGCACCTTCATCGCCATGGGCCTGGGCTATGGCGGCTGGTCGTTCACCTCCAGCCAGTTCGTCCAACCGTTGCAGGCGGCCTTCGGCTGGAGCCGGGGGCAGATCGCCCTGGCCTTCCAGGTCGCGCTGTTCGCCGGCCTGGTCGCGCCGCTGTTCGGCCGGCTGATCGACCGGGTCGGGGTCCGGCCGGTGCTGTGCAGCTGCCTGGTTCTGGTCGGCGCCAGCTACCTGCTGATCGCCCATAGCCGCGGCAACTACCCCCTGTTCGTCGCGACATATGCGCTGCTGGTCTTCGCCGGGATGGGCACGACGGGGGTGGCCTTCACGCGCGCCGTGGCCGGCTGGTTCACCACCTCGCGCGGGACGGCGCTGGCGGTGTCGCGCATCGGCTATTCGCTGGCCGGCGCCTTCATGCCAGTTCTGGCCTATCACGTGATCAAGACCCACGGCTGGCAGGCGGGCTACTACCTGCTGGCGGCCGTCGCCCTGCTGGTGGCCTTGCCGATCAGTTGGCTGCTGGTGCGCGACCGGCGCGAGGCCGTCGAGCTGAACGACAAGGGCAGGCCGATCTCGGTGCTCAGCCCGGCCCTGTGGCTGGCGCTGGTCTCAGACCGCCGGGTTCTGCTGGTCTGCGCGGCTGCTGCGCTGACCTACGGCCCCTGCGTGGGCATCCTCAGCCAACTCCAGCCCATGCTCACTGACAAGGGTCTGCCGGCTGGCGTCGCGGCCCAGTACAGCGCCCTGTTGGCGGTATCCGTGGTGGTGGGCACCCTGACGACCGGCCTGCTGGTGGACCGGATCTGGGCTCCGGCGGTCGGCTGCGCCTTCACCCTGCTGCCGGTGGTCGGGATCGCGCTGTTGCTGCCGGGAACGCCGACGCCGGTCATGGCGGGGATCGGCCTGGTGCTGATCGGCCTCGCCCAGGGCGCGGAGATCGACGTGATCGCCTTCATCATCGCCCGCTATTTCGGCATGAAGTCCTTCGCCGCGATCTACGGCCTCAGCACCCTGTTCATCGCCGCCTTCGCCGGTCTGGGCGGCATCGCGTTCGGTTTCGCCTTCGACCACTTCAAGTCCTACAATCAGGCTCTGGTCGGCGCTGCGGTCCTGTTCCTGCTGGCCGCCGCCGCCTACCTGTTTCTCGGACGCTATCCGATCGAGCCCGGCGTCAGGAGTCGAAAGCCTCTTTAGGCCGGGTCGCCGGCCCGCGTGCGGCGGCGGTATTCGCCCGGCGTCAACCCGGTGTGCTTGCGAAACAGGCTCTTGAAGTACCGGGGATCGGAATAGCCGACCAGATAGCCGACCCGGTCCACCTTGCGGGCCGACCGGGCCAGCATCCGCTTGGCCGCCTCCACCCGCAGCCGTTGCAGGTAGTCGATCGGCGTCATGCCCAGACTGGCCACGAAACGGCGTGAGAGCGTCCGCGGATGGAGCGCCATCGCCGCCGACAGGTCGGCGATCTGCGGCTTCTGGGCGAAGCGCAGCTGCAGCCAGTGGGCGGCGCGTTTCACCAGTTCGTCCTCGCGCAGCACCGTGGGCGAAAAGGCCAGGGCGGGATCGGGGCCATCGGGATAGCGATCCACGCCGGTGATCCGCTCGATCCAGGTCGCCACGTCCGGCGACATGATCGCCTCGATGATCCGCACGGTCAGGGCCGGCTCGCCGACGTGGGCGCCGGCCAGGAACAGGCCGTCATGAACCTCGACCTTGCGGTCGACGTCGAAGGCGAGGTGCGGATAGAGCCGGGCCATCGGCCGCTCAAGCCACCAGGGCAGGGGAACGACGACTCCCGCCAGGACCCCCGCCCGGCCCAGCACCGCGACGCCGCTGCCGCTCGCCGCCAGCCTGGCGCCCTGGCTGCGCGCCGCGGCCAGCCAGTCGCTGACGACCTGCAGGGGTTCCAGCCGGGCGGCCAGGGCCTCGGGCCGGCCGATCGCGAAGGGCGCAACATAGATCAGGTCGTAGGGACCCGAGTGCAGGCCTTCGTCCACCGACAGCAGCCGCCCGTTTTCGGCCCGCACGGCCTCGCCCGAGGCCGAGACCAGCCGGACGTCGAGGGTGGGCGGCAGGGTCTCGCGCTCGCCGTACTGCTGCTCGGTGTAGCGGTTGGCCAGGCTCAGGCCGTCCACCAGTTCGAACACCGCATTGGTCAGGACCCCGTCGGTGACCACGATGGCGACGCGCGGCAAAGGGCGCCCTCCGGCTTGTCTGTTTCAGCGACCTGATTGTCCGGATCGCCACTCTACCGTCGGCGCGGGGAGGCTCATCGTCAAAGAAAAATTGGGAGCGCCAGGAACATGTCGGTTCGATCGGAACTGGTGGACGCCGCCGTCCACGAAGACGTTTTCGACAGGTCATATCCCGACCTTGAGGCGCGCCAGCTGGAGGCGGCGCGCGAGCTGTTCGCCGAACGCCGCGAGCAGATCCCTGTCCTGCGCCGCCGCGCCGCCGAAAGCGGCGTCGACGAGATCCGCAGCCTGGACGACCTCGTGCCGCTGCTGTTCGCCCACACGTCCTACAAGTCTTATCCGGCCAGCTTCGTGGAGCAGGGGCGGTGGGACCGGCTGCTGCAATGGATGCAGACCTTGTCGACCCAGACCGTGACCGACGTCGACGTCCAGGGCGTGCAGGATGTCGATGACTGGATGGACCGCTTGCGCGCCGCCGGCCACATGGTGTTGGCGACCAGCGGGTCCAGCGGCAAGGTCTCGTTCCTCAACCACACCCGCGGCGATTCCGAGAAGAAGCGGCGGCACTATCGCCGCATGAGCGGCTGGCCCTACGTCAAGGCCGACAACAGCCGGGTAGTGTTCCTGACCAGCCCGTCGAAAGGTCCCAACAGCGCCATCGAGGCGGCGGTGAACTCGGCCGCCGTCTGGGCCCGGCCGGGCGAGGCTCATTTCCTGACCGACGAGCCTCTGCGCCTGGCCGACATCAGCGCCTCGGCCGCCCTGAACAAGCGCATGGCCGAGGGGCTGGCGACGCCCGGTGAGATCGCGGTCGCCCAAGTGCTGGCCCAGGTGCGCGCCGAGCGGATGAACGCGGCGCTGGACGACTTCGTCGAAAAGCTGCTGGCGCATCGGCGCGAGCCGATCGTGGTCTCGGCCCTGTGGGCTCAGCACATGGCGATCATCGACCGCGCCAAGGCCCTGGGCGTCGAGGATGGCGGCTTCCACCCCGACAGCCTGGTCAGCGCCGGCGGCGGGCTGAAGGGCGTCTCCCTGCCCGAGGATTACAGGGAACGGGTCGACCGTTTCTACGGCAAGGTGATCCGCAACAACGCCTACGGCATGACCGAGATGGCCCAGACCTGTCCCAAATGCCAGTGCGGTCGCTATCACCGGCCGCCGGGCCTGATCTGGCTGCTGCTGGACCGCGACGGCGAGCGGCTGCTGACCGCCGAGGACGGCGAGGACGGCGTCGTCGAGGGGCGGTTCGCCTTCCTCGACCTGCTCTACGAAGGCCGCTGGGGCGGGCTGATCAGTGGCGACAAGGTGACGATCGACTTCAAGGACTGCCCCTGCGGCCGTGCCGGTCCGACCATACTGGACACCATCAGCCGCTACGCCCAGGCCGGCGAAAGCGACCACATCGGCTGCGCCGGCACCATCGACGCCTATATCCGCGGAGCCGTGGCGCCATGAATGCGATCCTTCCGCCGCTCGCGGGACCCGCCCGGGTCCGCCACGTCGTCAAGGGCCAGGTCGTCGAGGGCGACGGTCTGGAATATGGCCGCGAGCCCAACCGCTTCACCACGCCGCCGCTGGATGTTGGCGCCCTGGTCTGGCCGCGTCCCGCGCCGACGCCCGCCGCCGACGTGCCGATCGACGAGATCATCGACGTCCTGGTCGCCACCGGCGACGTCCTCAAGCGCGACGCCTCCGGGGCCTTGGCCCAGGCGATGGAGCGCAGCGTCGCCGCCGGCTTCTATCCGCGCGACCTGGTCGAGACCTCGTTCGCCCACCTGGGCCACATGTTCAGCCGCGCCTCCATGGAGTTCATGATCGACCAGGAGATCGGTGGGAAAGATCTGCTGGACGGCTGGCGCGAGGTGGCCACCCCGTCCGGGCGACCGGCCCGGGTGCGGGCCTTCCCCTGCCGGCTGCTGCACGTGATCGCCGGCAATTCGCCCGGCGTGGCCGCCAACACCGTGATCCGCGGGGCGCTGACCAAGGGCGCGCACCTGCTGAAGCTGCCGTCGAACGAGCTGTTCAGCGCGCCGGCCATCCTGGCCGCCTTGTCCGAGGCGGCGCCGGGGCATCCCGTCGCCCGATCGTTCTCGGCGGCCTACTGGCGGGGCGGCGACGAGGCGGTCGAAAGCCTGCTGTTCCGCCCGCAATATTTCGACAAGATCGTCGCCTGGGGCGGCGAGAGCACCATCAAGGGCGCGCTGAAATATGTCGGGCCAGGCCTCGAACTCGTGGCCTTCGATCCGAAGACCTCGATCTCGCTGATCGGCCGCGAGGTGTTTGCCTCCGAAGCGACGCTGGAGGCGGCGGCCGAGGCCGGGGCCCACGACGCGACGATCATGAACCAGGAGGCCTGCACCGCCAGCCGATTCCAGTTCATCGAGGGCTCGATCGAGCAGATCGACCGCTATTGCGAGGGCTTGCAGGCCAAGCTGGGCCAGGCCCGCCGGTCCGCCTCGGGCGAACCGCGCCCAATCACGCGATCGCTGCGCGACGAGATCGACGGCCTGCGCGACCTGGAAGACTACTACCGGGTCTGGGGCGGCTACGAGGGGCGGGGACTGGTGATCCGCTCCGACGAGGCGGTCGACTTCTATCCCGAGGGCAAGGTCGTCAACGTCGTCGCCGTCGAGCGGCTGGAAGACGCGCTCCGCCACGTCAATGTCGCGACCCAGACGGTTGGGGTCTATCCGCCCCAGCGCAAGGTCGCCCTACGCGACCTCCTGGCCTCGGCGGGAGCCCAGCGCATCGTCTCGCTGGGCTGCGCAACGCCCGAGGTCGGTCTGCCGCACGACGGCTTCTATCCGCTCCACCGGTTCGTCCGGTGGGTCAACGACGAGGGCTGACGCAGTTCCGCACGCGATCTTCCCCGCAAATGCAGGAAACGACCATGAAACTCACTCCCCATCTCCCGTTCGGCGCGGATGTTTCCGGCGTCGATCTGCGCGATCTTTCGGCGCAGGACAGCAAGGCCCTCGTCGACGCCCTGGCCGAGCACCACGTCCTGCGCATTCGCGGCCAGGACCTGACCAAGGCCGAGTACGACCGCTTCGGTCGCCTGTTCGGGACCCCGATCGACTTCTTCTTCACCAAGGACCTCGACCCCGACTATCCGGCCCTGATCACCATCTCCAATTCGCCGGATCACGACATGGGGCGGCGCGACGGCGCCTCGTTCTGGCATACCGACGGCTCGTACGAATATGTGCCCGCCTCCACGACCATGCTCTATGCGATCGAGGCCCCAGTCGAGGGCGGCGAGACCCGCTTCACCGACCTGACCGCCGCCTACGAGGCTCTGCCGGACGCGCTCCGCAAGCGCGTCGATACGCTCGACGCCCTGCACATGCTGGTCGGCGGCAAGCGCGGCGCCGACGAGACGCCGATCAAGCTGGATCCGGACGCGGCCGATCGCGACGGCGGGGTGCGGGCCAGGAAGCGCGCCGCCGAGCGTCCTCGCCATCCCCTGGTCATCACCCATCCGATCAGCGGGCGGCGCAGCCTCTACGCCGTCGCCGGCACGCCCTACGGGGTCGAGGGCCTGGAGCCGGACGAGGGCGAGGCCCTGCTCGACGCGCTCAAGAGTCACGCGGTGTCGCCGCGATTCAACATCGCCTTCAAGGCCGAGGTCGGCGACGTGCTGATCTGGGACAATCTGGCCACGCTGCATCGCGCCACGCCGATCGAGTATTCCGCGGCCGAGGGCAAGCGCCGTCGCCTACTGCGGATCAGCACCCAGGGCCTGCCGCCGGTCTATGGCGACCGGGCGCCGCTGTTCAGCGCGCCGGAAGGCCATGCCTCGATAAAGCTCGCCTGATCCGCCGCCGGGCCGTGATATCGGCCGGCCGATCGTTTTCGCGCGACCATGATCGCGGCGTGCGACAGGGGCAGGATGGCGCGTCCAGCCGGAGATCTGACCGTGAGCTTGGTGTTCGACGCCTCGGTGTTCCTGACCCCTGACGGCGCCCCCCGCGAAGGCGCGCCGCTCGGCGCCCTGCTGTCGGCCCAGGCGAGCCGGCGGCCCGATCGGCCGGCCGTGACCCTGGGGGCGGAGACCCTGACCTTCGCCCAGCTCGATGCGGCGGCCAACCGGCGGGCGCGGCGGCTCATCGCCTTGGGGGTCCGGCCCGACGACACGGTGATGATCGCCCTGCCCAACAGCCTGGCCTATTACGAGACGGCGTTCGCGATCTGGAAGGCTGGCGCGTCGCCGGCCCACGTGTCCCACCGGCTGACCGACAGCGAGTTCGAGGCCCTGGTCGAGCTGATGCGGCCCCGGCTGGTGATCGGCCGCGGCGAGGACGCGCCTTTCGACGGCTTCGAGGCGCTCGCGCCTTCGCCCCTGCCGCCGATGGCGGCGCAGGTATGGCGGGTGGCGACCAGCGGCGGGTCGACCGGGCGCCCCAAGCTGATCCAGGACCGCCGACCGGCGCGCTGGACGTCCGCCATGGGGCCGATGCGCATGAAGCCGGGCGCGGTGATCCTCAATCCCGCGCCCCTGCACCACAGCGCCCCGTTCGCCCAGATCCTGATGACCATCGCCCAGGGCGGGCACGCCATCGAGATGGGCCGGTTCGACGCCGAGGCCTGGCTGCGCCTGGCCCAGGTCCACGCGGTCACCTACGCCTACCTCGTGCCCACCATGATGCACCGGATCATGCGCCTGCCCGAAACGTTGCGGGCGGCGGCCGACCTGAGCGCGCTGGAGACCGTGCTGCACATGGCCGCGCCCTGTCCCGCCTGGCTGAAGCGGGCCTGGATCGACTGGCTGGGGCCGGACGCGATCTGGGAAGTCTATGGCGGGACCGAGCGGATGGGGTCCTGCGTGATCGGCGGCCGCGAGTGGCTCGAACATCCGGGCTCGGTCGGCCGACCCCGGCCTGACATCGACATGCGGATCACCGATGAACAAGGGCGGGAACTGGCGCCGGGCGAGGTCGGCGAGATCTGGTTCCGTACGCCGCCGGAGGAGGGGCCGACCTACGCCTATGTCGGGGCCGACCGGCGCGAACGCGACGGCTGGAACTCGTTCGGCGACCTGGGGCGGGTCGACGAGGACGGCTACCTCTATCTCGCCGATCGCCGCACCGACATGATCCTGTGCGGCGGCGTCAACCTGTACCCCGCCGAGATCGAGGCGGAGATCGAGCGGCATCCGGCCGTGATCTGCGCGGTGGTGGTGGGGTTGCCGGACGACGACCTGGGGGCTCGGCCCCACGCGATCGTGCAGTCCGACTGGCCGTTGGAACTGTTGGAAACCCAACTGCGTGCAGCCCTCGCCCGAACCCTTTCGGCCAACAAGATCCCCCGCGCCTTCGAGATCACCACGGAGCCGTTGCGCGACGCCGCGGGAAAGGTCCGCCGATCGGCCCTGGCCGAGGCGCGGCGTTAGCGCCTGTCCGCGTGGCGGGCGCCGCGCATCGCCACCGCGGTGAATGGGGCCGGTGGATTGACGCCGCCGGCATTGGTGATCCCCTTGTGCGCCCGGGGGAGGATCGGCCGGCTCCAAGGCCTCGCGGCTTTGTCGAGCACAGCCGCGAACGGGTCGAGGAGAAGCGATGTACAAGCGGATTGTCCTGGCGTTCGACAGCACCGTGGAGGGGCGGGCGGCGCTGCGGGAAGGCGCGCTGCTGGCCAAGGCCTGCGACGCGGAAGTCTTTCTGCTGTCCGTCCTGGTCGAGTCGTCGAGCGTGCTGGTCGCCGAGGGCGTGCTG
The DNA here is from genome assembly GCF_004342605.1 of Caulobacter sp. BK020. Lineage (GTDB taxonomy): Bacteria > Pseudomonadota > Alphaproteobacteria > Caulobacterales > Caulobacteraceae > Caulobacter. The sequence goes on along the minus strand of NZ_SLZL01000039.1, from coordinate 954 downwards.
GTCGGGGCCGCGGAAACCCATCTGGAAAGCTACCAGGTCGTGCTCGACGAAGGCCTGGCGCGCCTGAGGCGGCTGGGCTTCTCGCCGACCGGCAAGCTGGTGCGCGGCGAGCCGGCCATCGAGATCGGCGCCTTCGCGCGACAGGTCGGCGCGGACCTCGTGGTGGTCGGTCACCGCAAGCGGAACTTGCTGGAACGCTGGTGGTCGGGCGCGACCGGCGCCTACATCGTCGACAACCTGGACTGTAGCCTGCTGGTCGCTCGCCAGGCGATGAGCGACCAGGACTTCGAGGCCAAGCTGGGAAACTCGGAGTAGCGGTCGCCGGCCGGCGGAACGGGCGTCCCTTCCTCGCGGCTTCCTCTAGGCGGCGGGAAGACGCGCGAGATAGGCGATGATCGCGCCGCGTTGATCGTCTAGCGCCGCCAAGGCCTGGGTCAGGCGATCGCGCAAGGCGGATGACGCCGCCTCGGCCTGCGGCGGCAGGAAGTTGGCGATCTCGGAGATGGTCAGGCCCAGCTTCTTGAGCTCGACGATGGCGTCGAGCCTGGCCTTGGCGGTCTCATCGAGCATCCGCATGTTCTTGATCCCGCGTTGGCACGCGATCAGGCCCATTTCCTCGTAGAGGCGGATGGCGCGGGGAGTCAGGCCCAGGTGCTGGCTGACGTCGCCGATGGTCGACATCGTCGAGGGAAACGGCCGAAGGGACCCGCCAGGATAAGGTCGCGTCGCGCCCGTCGACGGCGACCTGGTGGCGACCTGGCCGCGACCGTGTTGAAGTTCGCGACGGCGATGCCGCTCGATCAGGGCCAGGGCGGCCTTGGTCTGCGGTCCGATGATCGTGGGATGATTGTCCATCAGCCGAACTCCACCAGGACCTCGTCGGCGGCGACGGGGTCGCCGGCCTTGGCGTTGACGGTCTTGACCAGGCCGTCGCGCTCGGCGCGGATGATGTTC
>NZ_SLZL01000038.1 GCF_004342605.1 Caulobacter sp. BK020 | reverse complement strand
CCATCCATGCTGGCCTCCTTCCCAGCCAGCATCTTGAATCAGACGCCAGCTGATTTGGGAATCCCGCGATTCAGCTAAACCTCAACCCGCTCTAGCGGGTGCCGTCGCGGCGCGCCTCACGGCTCCGGCTGATCTGGGGCTGTCGACGGCGACGCTCATAGAGACCGTCAACGCCGTGCGGAGCCAGGCTGGCGCGGGTCAAGCCCACGCCCAGCGTGGCATGGCCGTACTCCACGGATATGGCCTGCGCGGCGTTCCCGTGAATCCGAACCAGGCGAGCTGAATACGAAGTCGAACGCTCGCCGGCCACAGCTACACTCCTAAGACCAGGTCGCCGCCTATGTTGCAACCCGGCCGCTTTAAGCGATGAGGGGGCGATAGCTTGGCCAGGGTAAGGGTACGCGACCAGGTGGCCCCGGCCCGCCCATCCGCCGGCAATATGCAGCATCGCGGTGAAGACCGCAGGCCTCCGCTTGCGGCGACGCTCTGACGGTCGCCTTTGCGGGAACGACAAGGTCGCCGGGCGGTGAGCGTCTTGCCGACGACCGGTAGGCCTGCAACTGATAAAAAAGTTTGTATAAATGAAATTGTATGATAATTTGGGGTAAATTTTCTCATCGGGCTCGCGTTGCTCCAAGGTGCGTGAGCGCCAGTGCAGCTTGTCCGGGCATGATGCCGGCAACGCCCGAGACTCCCAAAAATTGTCTGATTAATTATTTTCTTTGAAATCTATATCCAGAAACGCTGGCCGCTGAGGGCGAACTTGCATCTCCCTTTGAATAAAGTCCCGTATTTTAAGTATTTTCACCGGGGCGATCGCTTGACGGTTTACTCTGACGGGGACCGCGCACGCCTGTGAAATGCCACCGGTGTCAGCGGCATTACGTCACATTTTGAATTTAGTGATATATTTGTCTGAGGAATTGGCTTGCTAATTTGCCGCGATCAGGTACGTCGATAAGGACGATGACAGCGTTGCCATTCCGGGGCGATTGCCGCGATTAGAGCGGCGCGCGAAAAGCGCGAGAACCCTTGCAGGCGAACAGGAGGGATAAAATTGCTTTGCAAGCGGAACGTTCGGCGGACCATCTTGCTACGAGGCGCATCGGCCTTGGTGGCGAGCGTCCTGGCGGCAAGTGGGCACGCATGGGCGCAAGAGGCGCCGAAAAGAGCAGATTCAAAGGTCCTTGAAGCGGTCGTCGTCGGCTCGGCCGTCGCGGACGCCCCTGGCGAGCTGCCCGGCAACCGCAGCGCGGACGTCCTGAGTGTCGTTCTAACCCTCCCTTCTCTTGGCCTCCTCGGCTGTTCCTTTCCCTAGCCGAAGGGCGTCCCTTTCTTCTCTGGAGGAGGCTTTGAATAAGCGAATATTGGTCGTCGGCGGCGGAACGGCGGGCTGGCTCACGGCGGGCTACCTGGCCCGAACCCTGGACGCGCAATCTCATGGTGGTGTCGAGATCACCTTGGTGGAGTCCGCGCAGATTGGTTTTCTTGGGGTAGGCGAGGGCGTCTTTCCGACTATTCGCAAGACCTTGCAACGCATCGGCATCGACGAAGCCACGCTGGTGCGGGAAGCCAGCGCGACCTTCAAGCAGGGCGCGCGGTTCGCCCACTGGCGCTTTGAACCCGGCGGGGGTCAGCCCGATCACTACCTGTATCCGTTCCAGGCCACGCAGGAGCCGTCGGGGCCGGATCTGCAGCACTGCGGGTTGTCGGGCGACCACGTGGCCACGCCCAACCATGCCTGTCACCTTGACGCCGTCAAGCTGGCCGGCGTGTTGCGCAACGCCGCCACGGGCCTTGGCGTGCGGCATGTGGTGGACACCATCGATCAAGTTCCGCTGACCGAGGATGGTGCGATCGCCGCGATCCTGGGGCGCGCCTCTGGACGCATGACGGCGGACCTCTATGTGGATTGCACCGGCTTTCGCGCCCAGCTGATTGGTCACGCGCAGAAGTCGCCCTACAAGTCCTGCCGTTCGGCGCTGTTTTGCGACAGCGCCCTGGCCATGCAGGTTCCCTACGAACGCCCGGACGCGTCGATCGCCAGCTATACGATCTCGACCGCCCAGGAAGCCGGCTGGACATGGGACGTCGGCTTGAACAGCCGGCGTGGCGTCGGCCACGTGTTTTCGTCCGATCACACCGACGCCGAGACCGCCGAGCGGGTTCTCCGCGATTATGTCGGCAAGGCGGGGGATGGGCTGGATATTCGTCACATCAAGTTTGAGGCCGGCTATCGCGAGATCAGCTGGCGCAAGAACTGCGTCGCCATCGGTCTTTCCAGCGGCTTCCTTGAACCGCTGGAGGCGACGGACATCGCGTTCACCGAGGTCGCGGCGGTCACGCTGGGCACGCTGTTCCCCTGGGGGGGCGAGATGGAGACGGCCGCGCGACGGTACAACGACCTGATGCGTCGCCGCTACGAGCGCGCCTTGGACTTCATCAAGCTGCACTATTGCATCAGCGAACGGCGGGACACGGCCTTCTGGCGGAACAATGTCGAGGCCTCGACCATTCCGGACAGCCTGCATGACCTACTGGACCGCTGGCGGTTCCGGCCGCCGGACGCGATCGACATCGATCCGAACGCCGACATCTTCACCGAGGCCAGTTGGCGGTACGTGCTCTACGGCATGGGCTATCGGACCGACCTGAGTCCCAAGGCTGACGCCTGTCGCGACTTCAACAGAGCGCGTCCAGCGTTCGAAGATATTCGCCAGCAGGCCGCCTACGCCTATCAGAACCTTCCAACCCATCGCGAACGGGCTGAATCGGCCCAGCGACGCGGCTTCGGCGAGGGCTGAAGGGGAGATGGCTGACTTGAATCAGGAATCTGGACCGCCCGCGCGCGGCCAACTGGCGCGCGGCGGGGGGGCACGAGCACGCGGGCAAGAGGCGGGCGAGGCGTTGTTCGTCGATCGGCTTGGCGGTCTCGCAGGGCGCGGTCGTCGCGGCGCCGAAAAGAGTCAGACGGCCGAGGCGGCGCCGGCGGTCTCGCCTGAGCGGGATGGAAGCGCTGAGCATGGCGGATCGTCCCGCTGGCCAGGCCTGGGCCTGGAGCGTCCGCGTTCGGCCCATGACCAGATGCTGCGCGTTCTGGCCCTGGAAATCATGGACGGCGTCTACGACGTGACGGGCTTTCCGAGCGAGACGGCGCTGTTGCATCGTTTCCAGGTCTCGCGGTCTTTCCTGCGCGAGGTTATTCGCGGCCTGACCGCGAAAGGGTTCCTGAGCGTCAAGACGCGGGTCGGCGCCACGGTCCGCCGAGCCGAGCACTGGAGTCATTTTGACCGGGATGTCCTGAGATGGCGCCTGGGCGCGGGCGGCAATCCCGTGTTTGGCGAAGACCTGCGCGCGATGTGCCTGGGTCTGGAGTGCGAGGCGGCGCGCCGCGCGGCCAAGCGGCGTTCGGTCGACGACCTGGAGACCTTGCAGCAATGCCTGGACGATCTTGCCATGGAGCCGTCCGACGCCGGAGCCCGCGCCCTCCAGCGCGCCTTCAGGTTGACCGTCTGCGCGGCGTCGGACCGACCGGTGTTGCGTTCCCTGTCGGGCCTGATCGAGGCTCAACTGCTGTTTGACGCCCGCTGTGGACACGGCTCAGCGACGGCGCGGTTAAAGGCCATGCGCCGGGCCTTCGCCGCGATCCAGAATGGTGACGAGGCCGCCGCGGCCGCCGCCATGCGCGACGTGATCGGCTGATGGCCGGAAAATCCGAGATGAGTAACATGAGCATGGATCGTCGGCGGTTCCTCTGGGCGAGTTCGGCTATCGCCCTGGCTGGCGCCTCGCCCGCCTTGGGCTGGGCAGGCGTCGCGACCACCGAGCGATCCTATCCCAGGCCGCAGCTCAAGGTGCCCGGCGAGCGGCTGTCGCTGGACCAGGGCTGGCGCTTCCATCTGGGCGACATACCGTTTCCCAAGATCAGGGGGCACGGCTGGTCCTACGCCAACGCCAAGGCCGGCGTCGCCCAGGGCGCGGCCTCGCCCGAATACGACGACAGCGATTGGCGTGAGCTCGACCTGCCGCACGACTGGGTGGTCGAAGGGCCGTTCGACAAGGACGAGAATCTCTCCCAGGGCTATCGGCCGCGCGGCAAGGCCTGGTATCGCCGCGCCCTGCGGCTGGATCCCGCCGATCGCGGCAAGCATCTCTCCATCGAATTCGGGGCCATCGCCACCCATGCGACGGTCTGGTTCAACGGCAGCGTCGTGGCGCATAACTGGAGCGGCTATAACGCCCTGCAGATCGACATCACCCCGTTCGCCCGCTACGGCGACGAGCTCAACAGCATCGTCGTGCGGGTCGACGCCGACCCGATGGAAGGCTGGTGGTACGAGGGCGGCGGCATCTATCGTCACGTCTGGCTGACCAAGCGCGCGGCCGTGCACATCGTCGACGACGGCGTCCACGCCGATCCGCGACGGGACGGGGAGGGGCGCTGGACCCTGCCGGTCGTCGCTACCCTGGGCAACATCGGGTCCAAGGCCGAGGCGGTCGAGGTCGAGGCCCAGTTGGTCGACCCCTGGGGCAAGGTGGTCGGGGCGGGCCGGGTGGCCGCCGAGGCGCCGTCGCTGGACCAGGGGGAGGCCCGTCTCGTCCTCGATGTCGCCGCCCCGCGCCTGTGGTCGATCGACGATCCGGCGCTCTACACGGTGCGCACCCGCATCTGGCGGGCCGGTCAGTTGGTCGACGAGGCGGTCACCTCGACCGGTTTCCGCAAGCTGCGCTTCGACGCCGCCCAGGGGTTCTTCCTCAACGACCGGCCGCTGAAGATCCAAGGCGTTTGCCTCCACCAGGACCATGCCGGGGTCGGCGTCGCCGTGCCCGACAGCCTGTGGGACTTCCGGCTGCGCCGCATCAAGGCCATGGGCGCCAACGCCGTCCGCTGCGCTCACAACGCCCCGGCCCCGGAGATGCTGGAGGCGGCCGACCGCCTGGGCGTCCTGATCCTGGACGAGAACCGTAACTTCAATCCCAGCCCCGACTACATGCGGCAGCTGGAGTGGTTGATCCGCCGCGACCGCAACCACCCCAGCATCTTCCTCTGGTCGGTGTTCAACGAGGAGCCCATGCAGGGCACCGAGGCGGGCTACCAGATGGTTCGGCGCATGGCCGCCGCCGTCAAGCGCCTGGACGACAGCCGCCCCGTCACCGCCGCGATGAACTTCGGCATGTTCAACCCGATCAACGTCTCGCAAGCCGTCGACGTGGTTGGCTTCAACTACCAGCCCGACAAGTACGACCGGTTTCACGCCGAGCACCCCAACCTGCCGCTGATGAGCTCGGAGGACACTTCCGCCTTCATGACCCGCGGCGAGTGGTTCACTGACCGCTCGCGCAACATCCTGGCGGAGAACGACGAGGAGCCGTCGTCCTGGGGCAACACCCACCGCAAGGCCTGGGAGGAGATCGCCAAGCGCCCGTTCGTGGCCGGCGCCTTTGTGTGGACGGGCATCGACTATCGCGGCGAGCCCACGCCGTTCGAATGGCCCTCGGCCAGCTCGTTCTTCGGGGCCATGGACCTGTGCGGCTTCCCGAAGATGGCGTTCTTCCTGCACCGGGCGCAGTGGATCAAGGACCGCCCGCTTCTCGACCTGGCGCCGCACTGGACCTGGCCGGGCAGGGAAGGCCAGCCGATCAAGGTGATGGCCCTGACCAATGCCGAGGCGGTCGAGCTGCGTCTTAACGGGCGGCTGATCTCGCGCCAGGCGGTCGATCCCTATGTCATGCCCTCCTGGACCGTGCCCTATGCGCCTGGGCGATTGGAAGCGATCGGCTATGTCGGCGGCCGGCCGGTGTCGAAGGCGGTGGTCGAGACCGCCGGCCCGCCGGTTGCTCTACGCCTGACGCCGGATCGCACCGTCCTGACCGGCGACGGCGCCGACGCCGCGCCGATCACTGTCGAAGCCCTGGACAGGGCCGGACGGCCGGTCCCCACGGCCAATCTGCCGGTGACCTTCGAGATCACCAATGGACGGATCATCGGCCTGGGCAACGGCGACCCCAACTGCCACGAGCCTGAAAAGGGAAACGCGCGGAGCCTGTTCAACGGCCTGGCCCAGGTGATCGTCCAGAGCGACCGCGACTCCAGCGGCGTCCTGCGCCTCACGGCTTCGGCGCCCGGCTTGAAGGCCGCGCAAACCCAGCTGTCCATCCAGCCAGGGACACGACCGGCCGAGCCGCGGACGCCCCCCGTCTCGATCCTGTCCGACTGGCGCCTGTCCCCGATCGCCCGGGTTCGTCCCGACGCGTCGACCAAGCCGGCCGACAACGACATGAACTCCTGGGGTTGGGCCAATCCCGGCGCGCTGCAGGACGCCGACCCCGAGGGCGGCTTCGTGCTCTACCGCGCGGCCTTCACGCCGCGAGGAACGGTGCGGCGGGCCGGCGGGAAACTGGTGTTCGGCAGCCTGACCGGTCCGGCCGAGGTCTATGTCGACGGCGTCAAGGTCGCGGCCAAGACCGACGCCGCGCCAGGCCCGCTGACCGCGGCGTTGCCCGCCAAGGAAGGCGAGCGAACGGTGGCGGTGTTGATGACCGTCTTGCCGGGCAAGACTTTTGGCATGGGCGCGGCCGTGATCGCCGAGGAGCGCGAATGAGCCTCGTGCGGCGACGCCACCCTTTGCACCGATCCTGCCGTTCCGGCGGCCATGGAGTTGTTCTAAGCATGCGGACTTCGTTTTTTGGCGGCCGGACGCCGTGTTTCGCGGGGGGGCTGGCGGCGCTTGTCCTGTCTCTGGGCGGCGGGGCGGCGACAGCCGCCGACGTCCAGGCGGCCAATCCCGTTCCCCGCGTCGTGACCCGCGACGGTCGCCACGCTCTGTTCGTCGATGGGGCTCCGTTCCTGATCCTCGGCGCCCAGGTCAACAACAGCAGCAACTACCCGGACGTCTTGCCCGAGGTGTGGCCGACGATCAAACGCATCCACGCCAACACGGTCGAGGTGCCCGTCGCCTGGGAACAGGTCGAGCCGAAGGAGGGGCAATTCGACTTCTCGTTCGTCGATACGCTGGTGGAGCAGGCCCGCGCCAACAAGGTGCGGCTGGTCCTGTTGTGGTTCGGCACCTGGAAGAACACCGGGCCGGCCTACGTCCCCGAGTGGGTCAAGCTGGACGGCAAGCGCTTCCCTAAGATGATCACCGCCAGCGGCCAGCCTCACTATGTCCTGTCGCCGCACAGCCGGACCACCCTCGAGGCCGACAAGCGCGCCTTCGTCAAGCTGATGGAGCACATCAAGCAGATCGACCCGCAGAACACGATCATCATGATCCAGCCGGAGAACGAGGTCGGCTCGTATGGCAGCGTCCGGGACTTCTCGCCCGCGGCCCAGAAGCTGTTCAACGGTCCGGTCCCGGCAGCCCTGCTCAAGCGCATGGGCAAGTCGCCGGGCAGCTGGAAAGAGGTCTTCGGCGACGACGCCGACGAGTACTTCAACGCCTGGTCGATCGCCGCCTATGTCGAAGAGATCGCCAAGGCGGGCAAGGCCGTCAAGCCGCTGCCGATGTACATGAACGCCGCCCTGGCTTCGGCCTTCGGCCGGCAGCCGGCCGCGACCTATGCCAGCGGCGGACCGGTGCACCATGTGATCGACGTCTATAAGGCCGCGGCCCCGTCGATCGATATCGTCGCCCCCGACATCTATACGCGCGACCATGCGGCCTACACGGCCTATCTCGGCTACTACGCCCGCGCGGACAACGCGCTGTTCGTCCCCGAGACCGGCAACGACACCGAGTTCGCCCGCTACTTCTTCGCAACCATCGGCAAGGGCGCCATCGGCTTCTCGCCGTTCGGCATGGACGACACCGGCTATTACAACTACCCGCTCGGGGCCAAGGATCTGGACGACGCCAAGCTGGAGCTGTTCGCCCGCAACTACACCGTTTTCGAGCCGATGATGCGCGAATGGGCGGCCCTGGCGTTCGCCGGCAAGGTCTGGGGCGTGTCCGAACCGACCGATCCGAAGGCCAACCACACCCAGGTCATGGAGCTTGGGCCCTACCGCGCCACCGCCACCTTCGGCCAGTGGCAGTTCGGGACGGACAAGCCGACGGGCAATCCCCAGCCGACGGGCGGGGCGGCGATCGCCGAGCTCGGGCCCGGCGACTACCTGCTGACGGGATTCAACACGCGGGTGCGGTTCGACGGAACCCAGCCCGGAAGCGGGCAGATGCTGCGCGTGGAAGAGGGCCGGTTCGAGAACGGAAAGTGGATCTTCCGGCGCGTCTGGAACGGCGACCAGACCGACTACGGCCTCAACCTGGTCGATCGCAAGCAGGTCCTCCGCATCAAGTTCGGATCGGCCCAGGGCGCGGCGATCATTCCTGTCGGCAATCCGAATTGAGGGAAGCGGAAATGCGTGTGAAAACCGGTTGGGCCGGCGTGGCGGCGGCCTTTCTATTGGCGGCGCTGGGCGCTGAATCGCAGGCGGCCTCGGCGCCTACTCCCGCAGCGCCGATCGCGGAAAGCGCGAAGTCGGTGACCATCGACCGCATCAAGGTTCATGGCGCGGCCCTGGAAGGCAATCTCGAAGGCGAGGCGGTCGACCGGGATGTCGTGGTCTATCTCCCGCCGAGCTATGCCGCCAATCCGACGCGCCGCTACCCGGTCGTCTACGCGCTGCATGGCTACGCCCTGACCGTCGACGGCTTCGCGGGCTTGCTGCAGGCGCCGCGGACCATCGAGGGCGCCTTCGCCTCGGGAGCGCCCGAGGTGATCGTCGTTCTGCCGGACACCCAGACCCTGCACAACGGCTCCATGTACTCAAGCTCGGTGACGATCGGGGATTGGGAGGGCTTCATCACCCGCGACCTGGTCGCCTATGTCGACGCCCACTACCGCACCATCCCCGATCGCCTGAGCCGGGGTCTGGCCGGTCACTCCATGGGCGGCTACGGCGCAACGCGTCTCGGCATGAAGCACCCCGAGACCTTTGGCGCGCTCTACATCATGAGCCCGTGCTGTCTCTCGGCGCGCGATGCACCGCCGGCCCCGGCGGCCGCGATCGTCGAGGCTGTCAAAACCCGAGAGGAGGCGACCAAGCTCGACTTCCTGCCGCGCGCGACTTTCGCGGTCGCCGCCGCCTGGTCGCCGAACCCGAAGAAGCCGCCGTTCTATGCGGATCTGCCGACGTCGAACGGGGTCGTCGACCCGTCGGTGCTGGCGCGCTGGGCCGCCAACGCGCCTCTGAGCATGCTCGATCAGTACGTCTTCAACCTCCGACGATACCAGGCGATCGCCATCGACGTCGGCGACCGGGACGGGCTGCGCGTCGACGCCAAGGCGTTGCACGAGCGCATGACCGCCTCAGGTGTTGAGAACACCTTCGAAATCTATAGTGGGGATCACGGCAGCGCCGTCGCCAGTCGTTTCCAGAATAACGTTCTGCCGTTCTTTGGGCGCGTGCTTCGCTTCGATGGAAGATAACAGGCGTTTCGGTTGTTGAATTGGAGATCATTAGATCTCGCTCTAACAAAAGTATTGAAGATTGGGGAGTTTTACATGGTGACGTTGAACAAGCGAGCCTTCCTGGGGGTTCCGGCCCTCGCGGCGCTGGGCCTGGCGGGAGCCGCACAGGCCAAGGACGAGCCTTCGGCCGACGCCTGCGCCAAGCCGCCGGCGCCGGACTATCGGCTGCCCGTGGCCAACGGTCCGTTCCGCCCGGAACCCGACTCCCTGAAGACCTACCAGGCGCCCGACTGGTTCCGTGACGCCAAGTTCGGGATCTGGTCGCACTGGGGCCCCCAGGCCGTGCCGCGCCAGGGCGACTGGTACGCGCGGAACATGTACGTCCCCGGACATCCGCACTACGACCATCACGTCAAGACCTACGGCCAGCCTTCCAAGTCGGGCTACAAGGACATCATCCCGCTGTGGACGGCGGAGAAGTTCGATCCCGAGGGTCTGATGGACAAGTACGCCGCCGCCGGCGCGAAGTACTTCGTCAGCATGGGCGTGCACCACGACAACTTCGACCTGTGGAACTCCAAGCACCACCGATGGAACGCCACGGCCATGGGGCCCAAGCGCGACATTGTCGGCGCCTGGCGGGCGGCCGCGCGCAAGCGCAAGATCCGGTTCGGGGTGTCCGAGCATCTGGGCGCCAGCCACAACTGGTACTATCCCAGTCACCTCTACAACCAGACCTGGCCCGAGTTGGGCGTACCCTACGACGGCGCTGATCCGCGATACGTCGATCTCTACCATCCGCCGCACAACGAGCCTTACAAGGGCGGCGCCGACACCTGGTACACGAAGGACCCGCGGTTCCATCAGATCTGGTTCGACCGCATGCGCGACCTGATCGACACCTATGAGCCGGATCTTCTGTATTCGGACGGCGGGCTGCCGTTCGGCGTGGTCGGCCGAAGCCTCGTCGCCCACCTCTACAACGGCAGCGTCGCGCGCGCGGGGCGCGTGGACGCGGTCTATAACTGCAAGGACTTCGGCTCCGGCGAGTTTTACAAGGAAGCCTGTGTCCAGGACGTGGAGCGCGGGGTCCTCAAGGGCATCAACCCGCTGCCTTGGCAGACCGACACCTCGAACGGGGATTGGTTCTACAGCGACGGCTTCAAGTACAAGACCACGTCGGAAGTCGTCGCCATGCTGGCCGACATCGCCAGCAAGAACGGCAACCTGTTGCTGAACGTCGTGCAGTATCCGGACGGCAGCCTGCCTCCGGAGTCGCAGCTTCTCCTGGAAGAACTGGCGCCGTGGATGGCGGTCAACGCCCAGGCCATCCACGGGACACGGCCCTGGAAGGTGTTCGGCGAGGGCCCCACCGAGACCGCGGACGGGGCGTTCCAAGAGAGCGCGGCCTATACGGCTCGGGACATCCGCTTCACGACCAAGGGCGATACGCTTTATGCGATCACGCTGGGCGAGCCGTCGGGCGTCACCGAGATCACCGCGCTGGCCAAGGACAATCCCCACGAGCGTCGGCGCGTCGCGCGGGTCGAAATGCTGGGCGTTCGCGGGGCGCTCAAGTTCCGCCAAGACGACCGCGCGCTGACGATCGACGTCCCGCCGCGCGCGCCGACGCGTCACGCCAGCGTCTTCAAGATCAACTTCGCCTGAGACGGCCCGCGGGCCTCTAGCTGCAAGTCTCCAATTCGAAGGACTCAGACGTGGGACATCGTTCAACCCGACTGGCGGGCGTCGCCCTGGCCTTGATGCTGGCGGCCGGCCTTGCGCCGGTCGTCCAGCCGTCGCCCGCCCAGGCGCAAAGCGCCGCGGGACACCCCGAGTGGCCGGGGAAGGGGCAACTGTTCGTCGGGACCTGCTACCAGCCGATCGACCGGTCCCCCGAGCAGATCCGCCAGGACATCGCGATCATGAAGGCGGCAGGGTTCAACCTGGTGCGCATGGGCGACCTGTCGTGGGATTCCTTCGAACCGGAGGAGGGGCGCTTCACGTTCGAATGGTTCGACCAGGTCATCGCCCAGATGCATGCGGCAGGCATCAAGGTCCTCATCGACATACCGGGCCAGCCGGCCCCGATCTGGCTGCACAAGCACTATCCCGGCGTCGACATCGTCAACCAGGACGGCGTTCGGCTGAACGCGGCCACGCGCTACTGGGACAATATCAGCGATCCGGACTATCGCCGTCTGGCCAAGCGGCTCGGCCAGAAAATGATGGAGCGCTATGCGCACAATCCCGCGGTGATCGCGGTCGGCTACGACAACGAGATCGGCAACGGCCAGGTCTCATATTCGCCGGCTGATCGCGAACGCTTCGTCGTCTGGCTGCAGAAGAAGTACGGAACCATCGAGGCGCTGAACAAGGCCTGGGCGACGCAGCGCTGGTCGCGGCGGGTCAACAACTGGGACGAGGTCGACCTGCCCTATATCCGCGGCCCCGGACCGAACGAGCGCTATCTGGACCTGCGCCGCTACTGGTCCGACGACTCGATCGGGGCGCTCAAGGACCTGGAAGCGGTCCGCAAGCAGTATGCGCCGAACCTGCCGGTCGCCTCGAATTTTTGGCCCACGGCCTGGGGCAAGGGGTTCGACTATCTTCGCTCATGGGACCAGGTTTCGACCTATGGCGCCCAGGGCTTCTATCCTGGCGAGGCCCTGGGGGCGGGCTTCGAAGTGATGATGAACAGGGCCGCACATGAGACCCCGGTCTGGTTCAACGAGTTCACGGCGGGCGGCGGCGGCTATTATGGCGACCCTGGTCGATCGCGCATGTGGGCCTATTTCGGGCTGCTCTACTACGGCCAGACCTTCCTGGCCTGGACGTTCAACTCGCATATCGGCGGCGAGGAGCAGGCGCTGTTCGGCCTGGTCGATCACGACGGACGCCCCTCGTGGAGGGTCGACGAGTTCGGCCAGATCGCGAAGGAATTCCAGACTCTGAAGACCTTGGGCTTTCCGCGCGACCGCCAGCCCCAGGTCGCGGTCAACTATTCGTTCGACACCATGTGGCTGACCAAGCCGCCACCGGGCCCCAATACGATGCAGGAGTATTTCAAGGGCGATTATACGGAACAGGTGAAGGCGGCCTACCAGCCGTTCTTCGAGGACAATATCGACGCCGCGGTGATCGATTTCGGACACGACCAGCTCGACAAGTATAAGTTGATCGTCCTGTCGAGCGCCTATGTCATGGACGAGAAGACGGCCGCGGCAGTGCGCGACTATGTCGCCAAGGGCGGCACGGCGATCATGACGGGCTATTCCGCGAAGGTCGATGAAACCGGCAAATGGTTCGAGACGCCGTTGCCGGGACGCTTGGCCGATGTCTTCGGCCTGCGCACCAACGCTTTCTACCGGCACTGGGAACCGCTGAAGGTTCAGTTCAACGGCGAAACCCTGACTGGCGCCGACAGCTACTATGAAGTGCTTGAGCTCGGCGCGGCCAAACCCCTGGCGACCTTCGAGAACACGCCGGCCAAGAGCGCGGCGATCTCGATCAACCGGTTCGGCAAGGGCCAGGCCATCTATGTCGCCACAGCGGCGCAGCCCGGCCTCATCGGCCCCTTGCTGCGGTCGCTCTATCCCCAGCTCGGGATCGAGCGGGGGCCGGAGACGCCCAAGGGCGTCGTCGCCCGCGTGGTCGACGGGCGGACGATGTATGTGAACACCAACAACGCTCCCGCGACCGTGACCTTCCCGGGTTCGAGATCGGGCGTGCTTTCACACAAGACCTTTGCCGGAAAGATCGACCTCGAACCCTATGGGGTCGAACTGTTGCAATAACGGCGACGGACGCGCCGCCAGCGGTCCCTTCGCCTCTCGTGTTCTCCAGAGGGAGTTTTCCATTGTTCAATATCGTGATGGCGCTGGCCGTATCGCAGATCGTCGTGGCCTCGCCAGACAAGAAAACGGAGATCAGGATAGCGCCCGACGGCGCGAGCTATTCGATCTACCGCAAGGGCGAACCGATCGTTTCGGCGTCTCCGATGGGCCTGGAACTGGCCGGCGCGCCCGACTTCTCGACCCTGGAGGTCATCGACGTAAAGAGGCAAAGCCAGCGGCGCGACATTCCGCTGACGGCGACCAAGGCCAAGACGGCCCGGGACTGGCACAATGGCGCGATCGTCACCTTCCGCGAGAAGGCCGGCGCCCGCCGCACGCTTTCGGTGGAAGCGCGAGCCGCCGATGAGGGGGTCGCGTTTCGCTACCTACTGCCCAAGGACGCCCCGGTCACACTCAAGGGAGAAAGAACGGGCTACAACCTTCCAGGCGATCCCTCCTGCGAAGTCACGGAATATTCGGGCTCCCACGAGAACTCGTGGGTTTTGAAGAAGGTCTCGGAGCTGGACAAGGCCAAGCTCTATGATGTTCCGCTGGTCTGTTCGTCCGTGTCCGGTCGCACCCACTACGCGATCGCGCAGTCGGGGATTGAAGCCTATGCGAGTTCGAGCCTGGTTCCGGTCGAAGGCGGGCTGAAGGTCAGGGTTTCGCCTCGTCGGGACCGCAACGATGTCGCCGTCGACTCCGCCGCCGGCCTGACCAGCGCCTGGCGAGTGGTCATGATGGGCGACCGCGTCGGCGACCTGATCGAGTCGCCGTTGATCGGAAATCTGGCGACACAGGCTAGCGGCGATTTTTCGTGGGTGAAGCCCGGCAAGGCGGCCTGGGACTGGTGGTCGGGGCCCACGGCGGGCGAGAAGCCGACAATGGAGCGGTTCCGCCGCTTCATCGATTTCGCGGCCGAGTCCGGCTTTCCCTATTTTCTGATCGACGCGGGATGGCCCCTCAACGCCACGCCGTGCTGCGACGCGGACCCGAAGACGGACATCACCCAGAGCAATCCGGCGATCGATATGCCGGCTCTCGTGAAATACGCGGACTCAAAGGGCGTGGGCCTCATTCTGTGGGCTCACTGGAAGCATGTCGAACCCAGGATGCAAGAGGTCCTCGATACCTACCAGCGCTGGGGGATCAAGGGCGTGAAGGTCGACTTCATGGAGCGGGACGACCAGGACATGGTCCAGTTCTACGTCCGCCTGGCCCAGGAAACGGCCAAGCGTCACATGCTCCTGGACATGCACGGCGCCTTCCCACCGGCCGGCCTGGCCCGCACCTATCCCAACTACATCACCCAGGAAGGCGTGATGGGGCTGGAGTACAACAAGTTCAGCTGGGGACAGGTCACGCCTGGGCACAACGTCAAGCTGGCCTATACCCGCATGCTGCTGGGGCCCATGGACTACACGCCGGGCGGCTTCCACAACAGCACGCCCGAGACCTATGTCGCCCGGGAGATCATGCCGATGACCCGCACGACTCGCGGTCAGGCCCTGGCCCAGTACGTGGTGTTCGACAGCCCGCTGCAGATGATCTCCGACGACCCCGCGGCCTATGAGAACGCGCCGGGCTTTGATTTTCTCAAGGCGGTTCCCACCGCCTGGGACGAGACCCGCTTCGTCGACGGAACGCCGGAAAGTCATGTCGTGGTTGCGCGCCGCGAGGGCGAGACCTGGTACGTCGGCGCCATGACCAATGAACAGGCGCGCACCGTCGCCATACCGCTCGCCTTCCTGGGGGGAGGGAGGTTCAAGGCCGAGATCTGGCGGGACGGCGCCGGGCCCAATGACGTCGAGCATGTCGTCAAGTCGGTTTCCGGTCGTGACGTCCTCGATATTCCCCTGAGCGCAGGGGGCGGGGCCGCGATCGTCATCAAGGCCGTTCACTAGGGTCGGATCGTCCCCTTCGTCTGGTTCAGATCGAAGGGGACGCCGCCGATAGCGTCGGCGAGATCGACAACCGCCGTTCAGCGCCACCGGCGCGCCGCCTTGGGGAAGGCCATGACTCAGCAGACCTCGTTGCTCGCCAAATCTTCATCAGACGCGGCGACGTCGACCGACGCCGTCACGCCCGCGAAGAGCCACTACGTCGTCCTGGACGGCCTGCGCGGCGTCGCGTCCCTGATGGTGGTCGTCTTCCATCTGTTCGAAGCCTATACGGGCGGTGACCCCCAGAAGCAGATCGTCAACCACGGCTATCTGGCGGTCGATTTCTTTTTCCTGCTGTCGGGGTTCGTGATCGCCTATGCCTATGACGACCGCTGGGCGGCGGGCATGAGCCCGTGGGGGTTTTACAAACGCCGCCTGGTCCGGCTCCAGCCGATGATCATCATGGGCAGCCTGATCGGCGCGGCCCTGGTCGGCTTCCAGCACTTCTCCATCTTCCCCAAGCTGGAGGCGGCTTCGACCTGGCAGATCGTGGGCGTCATGCTGCTGGGCTGCCTGATGATCCCACTGACGCCCTCGGCCGAGATCCGCGGATGGACCGAGATCTATCCGCTCAACGGGCCCGCCTGGTCGCTGTTCTACGAGTATGTCGCTAACATCCTCTACGCGACGGGGCTGCGGAAGCTGTCGAACCGCGTGCTCGGCGTCCTTGTGGGGCTCGCGGCCCTGGCGCTTGTCCATCTGCTGGTGTTGGGCCCGCGCGGCGACGTCATCGGCGGCTGGGCGCTGGACGCCGGTGGCGTCCGCATCGGTCTCACGCGCGTGCTGTTCCCGTTCTTGGCCGGCGTGCTGCTGATGCGGCTGGGCAGGCGGATCAAGATCGGCGGCGCCTTCGCCGTCTGCAGCCTCCTGCTGGTCGCGACGCTGACGCTTCCGCGCTTCGGTGGAACCGAGCGGCTGTGGGTCAACGGCCTCTACGAGGCGTTCTGCGTGATCGCGCTGTTTCCGCTGATCGTCCTGATCGGGGCGGGGGAAAAGGGCGCGGACGGCCCGTCTATACGGATCGCCCGGTTCTTCGGCGACCTGTCCTATCCGCTCTACATCACCCACTACCCGCTGATCTACATCTACACCGGCTGGGTGGTGGACAAGAAGATCCCAGCCGGGCAGGGCGCGTTGCTCGGGGCAGGGGTGTTCGTGGCCGCGGTCACGATCGCCTATGCCTGTCTCAAGCTCTACGACGAGCCGGCGCGGCGGTGGCTGGGCGGCAAGCTGATGGCCGGGCCTCGCTTGCGGACGTCGAACTGACCGGCCGCGTCCGATCCAACTTCCCTTTCGATTCAAACAGGACTGACGCCATGGCGATCACCAAATACAGGACTTGGGCATGCGTCGCGGCCGCCTTTCTCGGCGCCGTCTCCGCGGCGAGTGCGACACAGGCTCAGGCCGATACGGGGGCGAAGGGATTGTTCGAATGGCGCTCGTCCGCGCCCTTGATCACCCCTTCGAACGCGGGCGCCCAGGCCTATTCCGGCCTCAAGGACTCTTCGGTCGTCTACTTCAACGGCTCCTACCACGTCTTCATGACCACGGCCGCCCCAGAGGGGTGGAACATGGCCTACGCCCGCTTTAAGGACTGGTCCGAAGCGCCGAAAGCCAGGGTCGTCAGCTTGAAGCCGTCAGGCGTCGGCCCCGGCTATCGCGCGGCCCCGCAGGTGTTCTACTTCGCGCCGCAAAAGCTCTGGTACCTGGTCTATCAGGGCGGGCCGCCGCTCTATTCGACGACGGCGAACATCGAGGACCCGATGTCCTGGAGCGCGCCGAAACCGTTCTTTTCGGAACCGCCGGCCATCGTCAAGAACGCGGCGGGCGAGGCGGCGTGGCTCGATTTCTGGGTCATCTGCGACGACGTCAACTGCCATCTCTTCAACACGGACGACAACGGCCACCTGTTCCGGTCGCAGACGCCGATCGGCCGCTTTCCCGAGGGCTTCGCGGACACCAAGATCGTCCTGACCGGCGGCCGCGACGACATCTTCGAAGCCAGCATGCACTACAAGATCGCGGGCACGAACACCTACCTCACCGCCGTCGAGGCCATCGGCCCGCGCGGCCGTTACTTCCGCTCGTGGACCAGCGACAGGCTCGACGGCGAGTGGCGACCGCTCGCCGTCAGCGCTTCGAATTCGTTCGCTGGCTCGGACAACGTCGCCTTCGACGGGCCAGCCTGGTCGGAAGGTGTTTCCCACGGCGAACTCGTGCGCCGCGGCCATGACCAGACGCTGACCATTGATCCGTGCAGGCCCTTGCGCTTCCTCTATCAGGGCCTGGAGCCGCATGCGCCGGGCACGGAGTACATCAATCTGCCTTACAGCCTGGGCCTCCTGACCGCCACAGGATCCAATCCCATCAGGCGGATGTGTCCGGCTAGATAGCGCGGATCCGGTGCGAGGCGTGTCGTGAGTCTGCGACTGCAGGCTCACGAGCGTATTGGTGGCCGCGATTGCCTTGTAGGCCCTAGGTGACGCCCTGGATTTCGCGAGAGATCGCGGCGGCGGCGGCCTGGACCTCGGCGATGGTTTCCTCGACTGGACGTATGCCCCGCTTGTAGATG
>NZ_SLZL01000037.1 GCF_004342605.1 Caulobacter sp. BK020 | reverse complement strand
AGTAGCCCTCCGGATCGGCCTCCACCCGCGCCAGCGCCGCCTCATAGCCCGCCGCGTCGATATGGGCCTTGCCCGCCCAGTCGTCGGGAACCGGAAAAACCTGTCCGTCGCTCACGCCGTCCACTCCCTTGAGCTTGTTGCGGCGGACTTATGCGCGGCGGCGCGTGTCGCGCAAGAAGACCACTGTGATTTCTCGCAAACGATCGTCCGTTCAGGGCGCGGTGTAGTCGCTGCAGTCGGGCAGGGGGCTGTCGGGCGTATAGACGTCCGACACCGGGTCGAGCGTGAAGACGCGGCGATAGCTGCAGGCCGGGTCGCGGGTCGGCTTCAGGTCGCTCTCGCGCAGGCGGCCGCGCGCCGTCGAATCGCCGTTGCGGGACGCGCCGGCCGGAAAGGCGGTGGCCAGGGTCTCGAACAGCAGGCGAGGCGGGCCCTGGGCGGTGGTCGGGTCTAGCGTCAGGTCGCCGCTGAAGCTGTATTCGTCGTGGCACGCGCCTCGCCGGGCCTTCATGTCCCGCTCGTCGAAGCAGGCGCGGATCATCAGCGACCCTGAGATCGGGACGGCGAGCATCGACTTGGCCTCGTCGCCCACCACCCGGATCAACTGGAGCTGCGTCGCCCCGCCGCCGCCGCCCGAATAGCTGGCGCTGGCATGGCGTTGGACGCCGATGATGACTTCTGACCCGGGTCCGGCGATGCGGACGATGGAGGGCCACAGCGTCAGGTCATCGTTATCGTCGCTGCCCAGGTCCAAGGTCGCGGCGGGCGGCTGGCCGGTCGGCGTTCCGGTGAACACGTGCAGCATCGAGGTGTTCTGATCGACATCGCGGCTGATCTCCGCGCACCAGTCGCGATCCGCGGTGCAATGCAGCGGCGGTGCGCCCTCGGGCCCTTGCGGCGGCGTCGCGGCGAAGGCCTCGAGCCGGTTGCCGGCCAGATCCTGGGCCGGTGAAGCGATGGTCGTCGCCGCGAGGACCAGGACGAGCAGGATCGATGTCATGGGGCCTCGGCCTTGAACGCGCAGGCCTCGCCTACCGCGTTTGGTATGCGCCGTCCAAGGCTCGCCGATCAGGCCGGCTGCTTGACCACCCGCAGATAGGGCTTCTGCTCGTCCCAGCCATTGGGGAACAGCGTCCTGGCCGTCTCGTTGTCGACCGAGGGGACGATGATCACGTCGCCGCCCTGGGTCCAGTTGGCCGGGGTGGCCACCTTGTGGCCGTCGGTCAGCTGCAGGCTGTCGATCACCCGCAGGATTTCATCGAAGTTCCGACCCGTCGAGGCCGGATAGGTCAGGGACAGCCGCAGCTTCTTGTTCGGGTCGATGATGAACACCGAGCGTACGGTCAGGGTGTCCGAGGCGTTGGGGTGGATCATGCCGTAGAGGTTCGACACCGAGCGGTCGGTGTCGGCGATCAGCGGGAAGTTCAGCTTCTGCCCTTGGGTTTCCTCGATGTCGGCCGCCCAGCCGCCGTGGTTCTCCAGGCCGTCCACTGAGAGACCGATCACCTTGACGTTGCGCCGGTCGAACTCCGGCTTCAGCTTGGCCACGGTCCCCAGTTCGGTGGTGCAGACCGGGGTGTAGTCCTTGGGGTGCGAGAACAGCACCACCCAGGAACCCTGGCCCCAGTCGTGGAAATGAATCGGACCCTCGGTCGAGGCCTGGGTGAAGTCCGGAACGATGTCGCCAAGCTGCAGCGCCATGGATGGTTCTCCTGTCCGCAAGGGGTCGGCTTCCCCCTAGGATGGGCGTAAAGCCGTGCCCAAGTTGTAGGCGCGCGCCCTTGCCCGCGCCGTTCAGGATTTCTCGCGGAGTTTCCAGCCATGCTGCTCGCCCTTTCGACCTGGTCCGAGGTCGAGGCCTATTTGCAGACCTCGAAGACGGTGGTGGTGCCGATCGGCTCGAACGAGCAGCATGGGCCGACGGGGCTGCTGGGCACCGATTGGCTGTGTCCGGAGATCATCTCACACGAGGCGTCGAAACTGTCGGACAGCGTGCTGGTGGCCCCGACCTTCAATATCGGCATGGCCCAGCACCACCTGGCCTTTCCGGGGACGATCTTCCTGCGGCCCTCGACCTTCATCGCCGCGATCGGCGACTGGGTGCGCTCGCTGGCCGCCCACGGCTTCGAGAAGATCTATTTCCTCAACGGCCACGGCGGCAACGTCGCCTCGATCGAGGCGGCCTTCTCGGAGATCTACGCCGAGTACAGCTTCCGCCAGGCGCGCGCGCCGTTCGCCCTGAAGCTGAAGAACTGGTGGGACCTGAAGGGGGTGCTGAGTCTGGCCAACCAGCAGTTCCCGGTCGGGCACGGCAGCCATGCCACCCCGTCGGAGATCGCGGTGACGCAATGGGCCTATCCGGAAAGCATCAAGACCGCCGCCTATGAACCGAAGATCGCCCCGACCGGACCGATCCGCGAGGCGCTCGACTTCCGCGCGCGCTACGCCGACGGCCGCATGGGCTCGGACCCGGCCCAGGCCACGCCCGAAAAGGGCGGGGCGCTGGTGGCCCAGGCCGCCAGGTCGCTGATCGAGGACCTGGCCGAGTTCTCGGCGGAGACGCCGGTCTAGGATGCGGCTGGGGACCGGCCCATGGGCCTGTCCCCAATCGGGGTCTACCGCGGGATCTCGGCGATCTTGGTCAGGGCCACCTGCCGGTAAACCGCGGTGATCTCGAAATAGCGTCCGAAGGCGGCGTAGAACTGGTCGGTGGCCTGTTTGACGCCTGGGCCGCCGATCTCGCTGATGTCGTGCCAATAGTCGTCGAGCACCATCATGCCGCCCACGCTCAGCAGGCTGGCGCAGAAGCACAGGTCGATCAGCACGGCGAGCGCCGTGTGGCTGCCGTCGACATAGATCAGGTCGAACTGTTCGCCCGCCGCCAGCATCCGGGGAAGTTCGTAGGTCGAGAACCCCTTGCGGGCTGTCATCGAGCGGAACGAGGTGCGGGCCATGTTGCGGTGAAAGCGTGGCTCGACGGCGTGGTACTTCTCTTCCGGGTTCAGCGTCTCGTCGAACCAGGGGTCGATGACGGTGACGTCCAGGCGGTCCGGCATCAGCCAGTCCATGAAGGCCAGGTTGCGGCCTTCATAGGCCCCGATCTCAAGGTAGCGGATCGGCGCCTCGCCGCGCTTGCCGGCGAAATCGCGCAGCAGCGGGGTGACGAACGGGATGTTGTTCGAAGCCCAGCCCGAGGTGAACTCGTAGCCGATCTTCTCGCTGTGGGCGTTGAAGGCGTCGACCACCGAATGGTCGCGCTTGGCCAGCATGGTGCGGGCCAGGTCCGGGGCGAAGCGCGGATTGACCTTGGCGAACGACCGCAGCTTGGCCCCTAGGCCGCGGGCGTCCTGGGCGTCGGTCAGTTCGGCGTCGAAATTGGTCGTGGACCCGTCGGCCATGGCGCGGTTTCCCGGTTTGTGTCGGGCGCAAGCCTAGGTCGAACGGGTTAAGACGAGGTTCTAGCCAACAACGATATGCGAACCTTCGACCCGCACCGGCCAGGGCGTCAGGGCGACGTCCTGGCAGGGGCCGGCGACCATCGCGCCGTCGTCGATCCGGAACAGGGCCGCGTGGCCGGCGCAGAGGATCAGGTCGTTCTCGCGGGTCAGGAAGCGGCCGTTCGGCCCGGCCAGGGGCCAGCCGGCGTGCGGACAGCTGTCAATGTAGCCGACCACGGTCTCGCCCCGCCGGACCACGAAGCCGGCGAACACGGCGTCTCCGGCCCGGAACCGGAAACCCCGCGCGCCGGGCGAGGCGATCTCGTCCAGCGGACACAGGACGGCGCCGACGGCGGGCCGGGCCGGATTGGCGGGATCGGTGCGAGACATGGGCTAGGTGCTCTTCCGCGCCGTCCAGGCTACAGCGAGCCGATCGCCAGCCGCCAGAAGCGGACCTCGACGCTCTCGAACACGCCGGCGGCCGTGAACGGGTCGTTGTCGGCCTGGGCCTGGGCGGCGGCCTTGTCTTCGGCCTCGACCACGATGATCGAGCCGATCGGATTGCCGTCGTCGTCCAGCAGGGCGCCGGCCAGCTTCAGGTTCGGGCTGTTGTTCAGATAGTCGAGGTGGGTGGGGCGGGTGGCCAGGCGGGTTTCGAGCGCGCCGGGCTTGTCCTTGCAGATGATGGCGTAGAGCGGCATGGGCGTTCCTTTCAGGGTGCGGACGGGGACAGGCGCATGCGCCTGTCCCCAAACGGAGTCAGGCCTCGGCCTTCAGCGGCCGCGAGAGCAGGCCAAGAATGGCGCTGTCGACGTCGACCTCGCCGGCCAGGATGGCGGCGACGGCTTCGCAGATCGGGGTCTCGACGCCCAGGGACCGGGCCAGGGCGCGGACGGCCGGCGCCGAGGCGACGCCCTCGGCCACCGAGACCTTGCCGGCCAGGGCCTGGGCCAGGGTCTGGCCGCCGCCCAGGGCCAGGCCGACGCTCATATTGCGCGACTGCGGGCTGGAGCAGGTCAGGACCAGGTCGCCCAGGCCGCACAGCCCGGCCAGGGTTTCGGCCTTGCCGCCCAGGGCCACGGCCAGGCGGGTCAGTTCGGCGAAGCCGCGGGTGATCAGGGCGGCGTGGGCGCTGCGGCCCAGGCCCTTGCCTTCGGAGATGCCGCAGGCGATGGCCAGGACGTTCTTGACCGCCGCCCCGGCTTCGGCCCCGATCACGTCGGCGGCCCAGTAGGGGCGGAAGGTGGGGATGGCGATCGCCTCGCCGATCCGGCGGCCCAGGGCCTCGTCCTCACAGGCCAGGGTGACGGCGGTGGGCAGGCCGCGCGCCACCTCGCCGGCGAAGCTGGGCCCCGACAGCACGGCGATCGGCGCGTCCGGTAACACCTCGGCGGCGACGTCGCTCATCAGCTTCAGCGTGCCCTGCTCGACGCCCTTGGAGCACAGCACTACCGGAACGCCGGCTTTCAGGTGCGGCTTCAGGGCGGTGAGGGCCGAGCGCAGGTGCTGGGCCGGCGGCACGGCCAGGATCAGGTCGCAGCCGGCCAGGGCGTCCAGGCCGGGCGCGGCCGTGACGGCGTCCTCCAGCTTCACGCCGGGCAGGAACATCGTGTTCTCGCGCTCGGCCGCGATCGAGGCGACGACTTCGGACTCGCGGGCCTGCAGGGTGACCTGGAGGCCCGCCCGGGCCGCGACCTGGGCCAGGGCCGTGCCCCAGGCCCCGGCGCCGATGACGCCCGCATGATTGAACTTCACGCTTTGGCTCCCTTGCGGCCGAAACTGTTGCTCGGATTGGATAACGCCGCCGCCTCGTCCAGGGGCCAGCGCGGACGCGCCACGGCGTCCAGGTCGTCGGAGATCCCCAGCGCCAGCCGCTCGGCGCCGGCCAGGGCGATCATGGCCGCGTTGTCGGTGCAATAGGCCAGGGGCGGGGCGTCGAACGAAAAGCCGTTGTCGGCGCAGTTCCTTTGCAGGGCCGCGCGCACCGCGCCGTTGGCGGCCACGCCTCCGGCCACCACGAAGCGCAGGCCCTGGCCCGGGTGGGCTGCGGCATAGAGCTTCATGGCCCGGTCGGTGCGTTCGGACAGCTGGCGGGCGATGGCGAACTGCACGGCGGCGGCCAGGTCGGCGCGCTGCTGGTCGCCAGCCTGATCAGGGGTGATCCTTTCGGCCAGCCGGGCGGCGGCGGTCTTCAGGCCCGAGAACGAGAAGTCGCAGTCCTTGCGGCCCAGCAGGGCGCGCGGCAGGTCGAACTTGGCCGGGTCGCCGGACGCCGCCAGCTTTTCGAGGGCCGGACCGCCGGGATAGGGCAGGCCCAGGCTCTTGGCGATCTTGTCGAAGGCCTCGCCGGCCGCGTCGTCGATCGTGGTGCCCAGGCGGGTGCAGGCCCCGACCCCGGCCACGTCCAGGAGCTGGCAATGACCGCCGGAGACCAGCAGCAGCAGGAAAGGATAATCGATCGACGCCCCCAGCCGGGCCGAGACCGCGTGACCCTCCAGGTGGTTGACGGCCACCAGCGGCAGGTCGCGGGCCAGGGCCACGGCCTTGCCGAACGCCAGGCCGACCATCACCCCGCCCACCAGGCCCGGGCCGGCGGTGGCGGCCACCCCGTCCAGGGCGTCGAAGCCGATATCCGCCGTACGCATGGCTTCGGCGGCGACGGCGTCGACGGCCTCGACATGGGCGCGGGCCGCGATCTCAGGCACCACCCCGCCGAACGGGGCGTGCTGCTCGAACTGGGTGCCGACGATCGACGACAGCACCTCGACGCGGCCGTCCGCATCCCGCCGCACGACGGACGCGGCGGTCTCGTCGCAGCTGGTCTCCAGGCCGAGGATCGTGAGGGTCGACTTCGTAAGGGGCGTCATTCGGTTGCCGGGGTCTCGCTGCTCCTGTAGCAGCGAAGGCTCTTCTTCGCTCTGCAGGTAACGTCCCCACCGTGTCCCGGCAACCCATCCGCATCGGCGCGCGCGGCTCGAAGCTGTCGCTGGCCCAGTCCGGCCTGATGCAGGCCCGCATCGCGGCGGCCCTCGGCGCCGGTCCCGGCGACGATCCGGGCGCCTTCGCCCAGCTGATCCCGATCGTCACCAGCGGCGACCGCATCCAGGATCGCCGGCTGATGGAGATCGGCGGCAAGGGGCTGTTCACCAAGGAGATCGAGGAGGCCCTGCTGGACGGCCGCATCGACTGCGCGATCCATTCGCTGAAGGACATGCCCGCCGAACTGCCGCCCGGCCTGGTGCTGGCCGCGACGCCCGAGCGCGAGGATCCGCGCGACGCCTTCATCAGCCGCGTGGCCGAGCGGCTGGAAGATCTGCCCAAGGGCGCGCGTCTGGGCACCGCGTCCCTGCGTCGCCAGGCCCAGGCCCTGCATGTAAGGCCCGACCTCGAGATCGTCATGCTGCGCGGCAATGTCGATACGCGCCTGGCCAAGCTGGAGCGCGGCGAGGCCGACGCCATCCTGCTGGCCCAGTCGGGCCTCAACCGCCTGGGCCTGGGTCCCCTGACCCGCAGCTGGCTCGATCCGCTGGCCGCCCCGCCGGCGCCGGGCCAGGGGGCGCTGGTCATCGAGACCCGGGCCGAGGATGCCGACCTGCCCTGGCTGCGGGCCGTGCGCTGCCAGGCCACCACCCTGGCGGTCGCCGCCGAGCGCGGCGCGCTCTACGCCCTTGAGGGCTCTTGCCGCACCGCGGTCGGGGCCCACGCCCGGCTGGACGGCCTGGACCTGACCCTGATCGTCGAGGCCCTGACCCCCGACGGCGTCCAGCGCTTCCGGCGCGAGGGCTCCATCACCCTGTCCAGCGCCGAGGCGGTCGACGAGGCCCGGGCCTTGGGGCTGGACCTGGGCGGCGCGGTCAGGACCGAGGGCGGCTCGGCCCTGATCCTGACGGACTAGGCGATGACCGGCGGCGCACGGCGGATCTGGGTCACGCGGGCCTCGCCAGGCGCGGAGGCCACCGCCGCCCGCCTGGAGGCCATGGGCCTGACGCCGCTGGTCGACCCGCTGCTGGACGTCTGCGACCTTTCTCCGCCCGTCGACCTGGCCGGCGTCGCGGCTCTGGCCTTCACCAGCGTCAACGGCGTGACCGCCTTCGCCCGTCTCGACGCCGACCGGGAGCGGCTGGTGTTCGCGGTCGGCGACAGGACCGCGCGGGCGGCGCGGGAGGCGGGGTTCTCGACCGTCATCTCGGCCGCCGGCGACGTCGAAGCCCTGGCGCGCCTGATCCTGGACCACGCCGGGCGGATGGATGGCGCGGTGCTGCATCCCTCGGCCCTGGAACCGGCCGGCGATCTGGTCGCGCCCCTGGTTTCCGCCGGGCTTAACGCCTGGCGACTGGCGGTCTACGAGACCGTCGAGCGCGATCCCTCGCCCTCCACTCTCGCCGAGCTCGGCGAGATGGAAGCGGTGCTGCTGCATTCGCCACGCGCCGCGCGGGCGCTATCGCACTGGCTTGCGGAACGCCCCGCGCCGAGGCTGCGGGCGCTGTGCCTGTCGGCGGCCGTGGCCCGGCCGCTCGACGGACTGGCGCCGGCCGGGCGGCTGGGCGGCGTGACGTCCGCGCCGCACCCGAATGAAACCGCGCTTCTGGCGCTGCTCACGCCCTAGCTCAACATTGCGCGGCGCGGCCGTGTGGGGCACGAATGGCGCATGACGCTCGCTCCCGATCCCGTTGACTCCGACGCGCCGCGCGACCCGGCGCTGTATGGCCGTCGCCGCCTGCTGGGGCCGGGCTTCTGGGCGCTGATCGTCTTCGGGATCGTCTGCGTGGCGGCGGGCGCGGCCCTCGCGCGATTCGGTCCGACCTGGTTCTCCCGCGCCAAGCCGCCGCCGGCGATCCACCAGCCCGCGGGCGATCCGGTCCTATCGCCTTCGGTCGCCGAGCGGCCGCTCTACGGGGCGCCCAGCGTCGCCGCCGTCCCGCCCCCGGCGCCGGAGAGCGTCGCCCAGCTGGAAGGGCGGGTTGCGGTTCTGGAGACCGGCCAGCAGCGGGCCCTGGACGCCGCCGGCGCCGCTCTTGCCGCCGCCACCCTGGCCGACGCCGCCCGCACCGCGCGACCGTTCGCCGAGGAACTGGCCAGCCTGGAGCGGGTGCTGCCCCTGTCGCCGGACCTGCGGGCCCTGGCGCGCCTGGCCCAGGACGGCGCGCCGACCCGCGCCGGTCTCGCCGACGAGTTCGAGACCCTGGCCGGGCGCGCTGCGGTCGCCGCCCGGGACCCCGGCCGTAACGCGGACTTCCTGGCGCGCCTGCGCCACGCCCTGTCCAGCATCGTCTCGATCCGCCAGGTCGGCTCGACCCAGGGCTCGACCCCCGACGCGGTGCTGGGGCGCGCGCAGAAGCTGCTGAACGAGGGCGACATCGAGGGGGCGCTGGCCGCCGTCGAGACCTTGCCGGCGCCGGCCAAGGCTGTCCTGGCCCCCTGGCGCGCCGCCGCCGAGCGTCGGGTCGAGATCGACCGTCACGTCGCCGCCATCCGCGCCGACGCCTTGACGGGACTGGAGCAGGTGAGGCGTCCCCCGCCGAGCGCGTCGGCTCCCGCCGCCCCCGCCGAACCGGTGGCCCCGTGATCCGCGCGGCGATCATCTTCTTCCTGGTCGCCGCCCTGGGCGTGGCGGTGGTCGCCCTGACCGGCGAGCCCGGCGCGGCCAGTCTGGATTGGATGGGCTGGCGGGTGGAGATGACGGCCGCCGCCGCCGCTCTGCTGACCCTGTTCACCGCCCTCCTGGCCACCATCCTGTGGCGCGGCCTGCTGTGGGTGGTCGAGGCGCCGCGTCGCGCCGCGAGGGCTCGGACCGAGGCCAAGCGCAAGCAGGGCGTCGAGGCCCTGTCGCGGGGCTTCCTGGCCGCGGCGGCCGGTGACGGCTCCGAAGCCCGGCGCCTGGCCCAGAAGGCCTCCGAGCTCGCCGAGGACGCTCCGGCCCTGGTCCGGGTGCTGGCCGCCCAGGCCGCCGAGGCGGCGGGCGACCACGTCGCCGCTCGCCAAGCCTATAACGCCATGCTCGGCTTTCCGGAAATGCGCCTGGCGGGCCTGCGGGGCCTGATGCAGACCGCCCTGGCCGAGGGGGACAAGGCCCTGGCCCTGCGGCACGCCGAGACCGCCTATGGCCTGGCCCGCACCGCCCGCTGGGCCTGGCGCGCCCTGCTCGAAGCCCGGCTGGAGGCCGGCGACTGGTCGGCGGCACTGGCCTTGGTCCAGGGGGCTCTGGAACGCAAGATCGTGCCGCCCCTGGTCGCGGAACGGGCCAGGGCCGCGCTGCTGGCCGCCTCGGCCGCGGGCCTGGAGGACTCGGACGACCCCAAGGTCCTGGCCCAGGCGCTGGATTTCGCGACCCAGGCCGCCCGGCTCAAGCCCGATTTCGCGCCCGGCGTGGTGATGGCCGCGCGCCTGCTGGCCGCCGACGGCAAGACCGCCAAGGCCGCAGCCCTGATCGAGGCCGCGTGGAAGCAGGCGCCGCACCCGGCCTTGTGGCTGGCCTATCGCGACCTGAAGACCAGCGAGACCCCCAGGCTGCGGGCGGTCCGCCTGGCCGCCCTGGCCAACCTGAAGCCGGAGGCTCGCGAGAGTCGGCTGCTGGCGGCGGAGTGCGCGCTGATCGGCGGCGATCCGATCGCGGCCCGGGCCGCGGCCCGGCTGCTGCCCGAGGAAGCCCTGACGGCCCGCGTCGCCGGCCTGATGGCCCGTGTCGCCTACGCCAATGGCGAGGCCGACGAGGCCCGCGCCTGGGTCGCCCGGGGCGTGGCCGCGCCGCAGGAAGCCGACTGGTCGGACCTCGATCCCGAAGGCCGCGCCTTCGCCTATGCCCGCGAGGACTGGGCGCGATTGACCCTCAGCTACGCCGAGACCGGCCAACTGATCCATCCGCGCTTCGAACGTCGCGAACGGGCGATGAGCGAGCTGCCCCAGCTGCCTTCGGCCTATGTCGAATCCACGCCGTTCGTCCGGGCGGCCGAGACGGGCGGGGCCCTGATGCCCATTCCGGACGATCCCGGCGTTGGGCCGGGCGGCTTCGATCCGGCGCCGTCCTTGGAGCCTGAAACGGGCGGTCCGGCGCCTCGCCGCAACGCTGGTTCACGCCGACGCTTGGCAAGCGGCCCGCGCGCCGCTAAATAGGCCCCTCCTCGCGCCGGATCGGTGATTTGGCGGCGGGAACACCAGTGTCTTCCGAGCCTGTTTCGACCGGTCCGGAGACGAAGCGCGCCGCTTTAGCTCAGCTGGTAGAGCACCTCATTCGTAATGAGGGGGTCACAGGTTCGAGTCCTGTAAGCGGCACCACCTTCCCAAAGCACCTCTAGCTAAGAAGCCACTGCGCGATGGGCGTAGAGACCCTTACGCTTGGTCTGGCGTGGGGCCCTGCTGGGTGTACCTTTCGGAAGGGATGGCCATCGGAAGCAAGCGTCAACCACGGCTGGACCGCTGAAGCGGGCAGAGCAGGTGCTTCGGCTGGCCATGGCCCAAAGATAATTTTGCAAGGCCCGCTCTGGCGAGGCAGCTTCGCATTCTTAGTGAGGGGGCGAAGGGAAAGGGGGCCCTGCCCACGTTCATACATCCGACGCGGGACGGCGGCTCAGCCCCGTTTCCTTGCAAACCGGCTCTTTGGGCTTCCGAGAAACGCCTTTAAGTGCCTGCAAATCCCAGCTGCCCGACGGTTCAAACCATGTTGTCAGGCAGTCGGGGCATAAGTAGCCTGTTGCAGGCGTCCTTGCAGCAAAGGCGAACCGCGAGGAGAATCGACTCTCCGATGAGGGGGCATAGTGGACAAAACTGAAAAGGAAAAGTTGAGCGAAAGCGATGTCTGCGATCTGTTCATTACGCCGGCGATCGCTAACGCCGGTTGGGATCAGCTGCGGCAAGTCAGGCGTGAAGTAACGCTTACTCCCGGACCAGTTATTGTTCGCGGAAATCTATCGTCTAGAAACAAAAAGAAGCGCAAATTCGCCGACTATGTTCTGTCTTGGCAGCCCGGGCTACCGGTGGCGATCATCGAAGCGAAGGACAACAAGCACGGCGTGAGCGACGGATTACAGCAGGCTCTGGGCTATGCTGAAATCTTGAATCTTCCGACAGCATTTAGTTCGAACGGAGATGGCTTCGCTCAGCACAACCGTGTGGCCACTGATGGCGAAGATACTGAATCCGTCCTGACCATGGACGGCCTGCCGTCTCCTCGGGAGCTTTACCTCCGCTACTGCCTCTTTCACGGCATCGCGCCCGAGCAAGAGCCGCTTGTCGAGCAGCCTTATCACCTGGATAGCTCAGGCAAAGAACCGCGCTATTACCAGATCGAGGCAATCAATCGGACCATCGAAGCCATCGCGAGAGGAGATCGTCGGGTGCTGCTGGTGATGGCGACGGGCACCGGCAAGACATACACAACCTTCCAGATTATCTGGAGACTTTGGAAGGCCGGGCAGGCGAAGCGCGTGTTGTTCCTCGCCGACCGTAACATCCTCGTCGATCAAACGCTGGTGAACGACTTCAAGCCCTTCGGTCAGCACATGACCAAGGTCCGCAACCGCAAGATAGATCCCGCATACGAAATTCACCTTGGTCTGTATCAGGCGCTTACCGGACAGGAAGAAACTGATAAAATATTCAAGTCGGTATCTCGCGACTTCTTCGACCTCGTCATTGTCGATGAATGCCATCGCGGCAGCGCGGCGGAAGATAGCGCGTGGCGCGAAATCCTCGATTATTTCGAAGGTGCCATCCAGATCGGCATGACCGCTACGCCGAAGGAGACCGAGTACGTCTCCAACACCACCTACTTTGGCGAGCCGGCTTACACCTACAGCCTGAAGCAGGGAATCGAGGATGGCTTCCTTGCGCCCTACAAGGTCATCCGCATCGACATCGACAAGGACTTGCTGGGTTGGACTCCGCCTGCGGGCATGAAAGACGACCTCGGCAACGAGATCGAGCAACGCGAATACAACCGCATGGACATGGACAGAGTGCTGGTGCTCAACCAGCGCACCAAGCTGGTTGCTGAGCGGGTGATGCGCTTCCTCAAAGCGACCGATCCGATGTCGAAAACGATCATCTTCTGCGAGGACATCGATCACGCCGAACGCATGCGCGCCGCGATCGTAAACGCCGCCGGCAGTATCGCGCGCGAGAACCCGCGCTACGTTATGCGGATCACCGGTGACAGCGTGGAGGGCAAGGCACAACTCGACAACTTCATCGACCCAGAGCAGCCGTTCCCGGTCATCGCTACGACCTCTCAACTCTTGAGCACTGGCGTCGACGCCAAAACCTGCAAGCTGATCGTGCTCGACCGAACGATCACCTCCATGACAATGTTCAAGCAGATCATTGGCCGAGGCACCCGCATCGACGAGGATCACAACAAGTATTTTTTCACGATCATGGACTTCAAGAAAGCGACCGAGCTGTTCCGCGATCCTGATTTCGACGGGGAGCCGGTGGTGATCTACGAGCCGGAGGACGATGACCCGCCGGTCCCGCCCGATCCCGACGACGGCGATCCCGGCGACGATGTTGATGACGATGATCCCAGCGGTACGAAGCTGGTCGTGTCAGGCGTGCCTGTCCACATCATTGCCGAACGGATCGAATATGTCGGCAGCGACGGCACACTGATCACCGAAAGCTATCGAGAGTTCGCGAAGAAGGCGGTGCTGGCCGAATATCGTTCGCTGGATGAGTTCATCGCCAAGTGGAATGCCAGCGACCGAAAGCAGGCGATCATCGCAGAGCTTGAGGAACACGGCGTCGTCCTCGCCAATCTGCAAGCCGAGGTAGGAAAGGATGTGAGCGACTTCGATTTGCTCGCACATATCGCCTACGATCAGCCGCCACTCACCCGCCGAGAGCGCGCGGACAAGGTGCGCAAGCGCAACTATTTCGCCAAGTATGGCGATCAGGCGCGGGCGGTGCTGGAGGCCTTGCTCGACAAGTATGCCGATGAAGGCATTGAAACGATCGAAGACACCAAGGTGCTTCGCCTGCGCCCGTTCGATCGCATCGGCACCCCTATTGAAATCATCAAGGGTGCGTTCGGTGGCAAAGCGGCTTACGACGCCGCGCTGACCGAGCTTGAAGCTCAAATCTACGGACGAGCGGCAAACGAATGAGCA
This sequence comes from Caulobacter sp. BK020, assembly GCF_004342605.1. Classification (GTDB taxonomy): domain Bacteria; phylum Pseudomonadota; class Alphaproteobacteria; order Caulobacterales; family Caulobacteraceae; genus Caulobacter. The sequence continues at coordinate 5,397 of NZ_SLZL01000037.1, read as the reverse complement.
ATGTGTCAGGCGCGGTGAAGTCCATTCAGGACATCATGCGCAAGGATGTAGGCGTTGATGGCGATGCACAGCGCATCAGCCAGATGGTCTGGATGATTTTTCTAAAAATCTACGATGACCGCGAGGAAGAGCTGGAGCTTACCGAGCCTGACTTTCGCTCGCCGATTCCGGAGAAATACCGCTGGCGCAATTGGGCAAAGGACCGCGAGGGAATTACCGGCGAGACGCTTGTGACATTCGTCGATGGGCTGTTCTTCACCCTCAAAAACAGCCTTCCTACCATCGGCGAGGCCGGCAGGCGTGCCCAGGTCATCCGCGACGTGTTCGAGGATACCTACAACTACATGAAATCCGGCACGTTGATGCGCCAGGTGATCAACAAGATCAACGAGATCGACTTCAACAACACGCAGGACCGACACACCTTCGGGGCGATCTACGAACAGATTCTGAAAGACCTTCAGAGCGCCGGGAATGCCGGCGAGTTTTACACTCCACGCGCTGTCACCCGCTTTATGATCGACCGGCTGGCCCCGAAGCTCGATGAAATTGTGCTCGACCCCGCCTGCGGCACCGGGGGTTTCCTCGCTTGCACCATCGACTACAAGCGCCAGTTCGTGAAATCGCCGGAGGATGAGGCGACGCTGGTGGGCAGCCTGCGCGGAGTCGAGAAGAAGGCGCTGCCGCATATGCTGTGCGTCACCAACATGATCCTGCATGGCATCGACACGCCAGAGGGCATCCGCCACGGCAACACGCTGGAAAAACCCTATCGCGACTACGGCGATCGGGACCGCGTGCCGGTGATAGCCACCAACCCGCCGTTCGGCGGCATGGAGCAGGACGGGATCGAGAGCAATTTTCCCGCTCATCTGCGCACGCGGGAAACCGCTGACCTATTCATGGCGCTGATTATCAAGCTGTTGCGCGTCGGCGGGCGCGCGGGAGTGGTGCTGCCCGATGGTTTTCTGTTTGGCGAAGGCGTGAAGACCACGCTCAAGCGCAGTCTTCTTGAGGAGTGCAACCTCCACACCATCGTCCGCCTGCCAAACGGGGTGTTCAATCCCTATACTGGAATCAAGACCAATCTGCTGTTCTTCACCAAAGGCACGCCCACCAAGCACATTTGGTTCTACGAACATCCCTATCCGCTAGGCGTCACCAGCTACAACAAGTCGCGCCCTATGCAGTTTGAGGAGTTCGCGGCCGAGCGCGACTGGTGGGGCGATGAGGCAGACGGCTTCAAAGCGCGCGTTGAGACGGAGCAAGCGTGGCGCGTCAGCGCCGAAGAGGTAGAGGCGTCCGCCTTCAACCTTGACCGCAAGAATCCACACGCGCCCGATCGGGAGAGCCATGATCCAGATGAGTTGCTGGCCAACTATGCCGCCCAACAGGGTGAGATCCAGGCCTTGCGCGACCGCCTGAAGGCGATCCTGGCCGAGGCGCTGGCGGGCGGCAAACGGGCCGACGCATGAGCGAGATTTCTGCGCTGGCCAGCGAACATCTCGACATCTGGACTACCGCCACGGAACGCAGGAGCGGCGCGGGGCGCGGCGGCGGTAAGCGGATAAGCTTCTACGGGATTCAGCGTTTGCGGGCGCTGATCCTCGATCTTGCTGTGCGGGGTCAGTTGGTGCCTCAGGTTGCTTCGGACGAACCAGCGTCCGAGTTGATGAAGCGCGTTGGGCAGATCAAGGACGCACAGGAGGGCAGAGGAAACAAAGCGGCGGGAGCTATACCCCCAATGGACGTGCCCGCTGGATGGATTGCGGTGCGCTTGGCCGATCTCGCAAATCCGCAAGCCGGGTTCGCATTCAAATCTGTCGGATTCAATGAGCTAGGGGTTGGGCTTCCGCTCATTCGCATCCGCGATGTCGGGCAACCCTTCACGGGTACTTTCTATTCCGGCGACTACCGCGATGATTTCGTAGTTCATGAGGGTGATTATCTCATCAGCATGGACGGAGAGTTCCGCGTAGCGACCTGGGACGGCCCCGATGCGCTCCTCAACCAGCGAGTCTCACGCTTGCAATTCTACGGCGATGAGGTTGTTCGACCGTTTGTCGCCTTGGCGCTACAAACCGAATTAACGCAGTTGCAGGGCGTCAAGGCCTACACCACAGTTGATCACCTGTCCGGCAAGCAGATTGCGGGATCAGTAATCCGCCTCCCCTCCATCGCCGAACAGCGCCGGATTATGGCGAAGGTGGATGAGCTGATGGCGCTATGCGATGCGCTGGAGGGCGAGAGCGCGACAGCCTTGGCGGCGCATCAGACGCTGGTCGAAACCCTTCTTGCCACCCTCGTAAAGAGCGCAGACGCCGCGAACTGGACCCGCCTCGAAGCCCATTTCGACGCCCTATTCACCACTCCAGCCAGCGTCGAGGCGCTCGAACGGACTATCCTAGAATTGGCGGTGCGCGGTCGGCTGGTGGCCAACAGCGGAAATGCATGGCCCACTCGCAAGCTAGAGGATCTGATCGGCCCTATGGATTCAGGCTGGAGCCCGGCTTGCATGGAGACGCCAGCCCCGAATGAAGAGGCATGGGGGGTCTTGAAGACGACGGCGGTGCAGCGCCTAACCTACGACGAAGCTCAGAACAAAGAGTTGCCCGCAGATTTGACGCCGCGCCCGGCTGCTGAATGTAAGGCGGGCGATATCCTCTTTACGCGAGCAGGCCCGATGAACCGGGTCGGAATATGCTGTTATGTAGAGGCGACGCGGCCACGGTTGATGATCTCCGATAAGATCATTCGCTTCCGACCTGTTTCCGACGAAGTGAATGGAGCGTTCCTCGCACTCGCACTTTCAGTTGGTCCTGCCGCAAAGCAGATCGAAGAAGCAAAATCGGGGATGGCTACCAGCCAAGTAAACGTTTCTCAAGCCAAACTGCGGGGCGTTACAATAGCTCTGCCGTCGCCGGAGGTACAACGGGCCACAGTTGAACGCGTCGGCACCCTTATGTCGCTGTGCGACCTCCTGAAGGCGCAGATCGAAGACGCTGCTCTTACTCAAATGCGCCTTGCCGACGCCATCACCGAACGTGCGGCGGCTTGAGCCATGGCCACGGCACCTGCCCTGCTGAGTTGGTGTGAGGAAGACCGGCACCGCAAATATAGCGACTACCGCGACTTCAACGACTGGTTCGATGGCGCCGAGGGCGTCGAGGCGCGTGAGGCGGCGAAGGTTGCCGGACTAGCAAGTCCAAGCAAGGCTTTCTTCGTCGGCGACCGCGAGGGATATGGCGTCGCCTTCGAGGCATGGCGGCAGGTGCAGCGTAACCTGTGGCTTAGCCGTGAAGCTCTCACCGAGCTTTGCGCGGATGCGCACTGGGCCGACCGCAATACCACCCGCTTCGACCAGCTTTGCGATCAAATAGCCCTTGCCAATGTCGTGCCGTTCATAGGTGCGGGACTATCGCAGCCAGGCGGCTTCCCGACGTGGAAAGACCACTTGCGCCAGCAAGGGCGAACAGCCGGATTGCTTCCCGATGCGGTCGAGGCGATGCTCGCCGCCGGTGACTACGAGGGCATAGTCCACGCCATCGAAGCCCAACTGGGGCAGCCTGTTTTCAGGCAGGAATTGCGCGATGCCTTCTCCCGCAACGGCACTATCCCCCCTGCCGATTACCTGATCGCCGAGTTGTTTTCAGACACGCTCATCACCACCAACTATGACCGGCTGCTAGAACAGGCGTTCGATGTCGGCGGCGGGCGGCCGGTGCAGGTTTTGACGCCCGCGACGATCCTCACGCCGCCCGATGCAGACAGCGTGACGATCCTAAAACTGCATGGTGACATTGTCGCGCCTGGCGGCTGCATCCTCAGCCGCAATCAGTATGCCGCCGCCTATGGTGACGGTGCCATCGACCCGAGCTTGCCGATCCCGCAGGCGCTCGACTACTACTTCCGCAACTCCAGCCTGCTGTTTCTGGGGTGCAGCCTCAACCAAGATCGAACGGTTCAGGTCTTTGAAGCGATCATGAATCGCGCCCTCGCCGAATCGGCGGACCTGCCGCAGCACTTCGCCATCGAGCAGTTGCCGAGCGATGAGGCGGCTCTGATCGCGCGCAATGCGGCACTACTGCGCATCGGCGTCACCCCCATCTGGTTCCCTGCAGGCGCGTTCGAGTTCATCGAAGAAATTCTGCGACTTGCGCGCAACGAGATGCATTTTCGGCGATAAGTCGAGCCTGGTTGGAGTTGTCTCCTCGCTGGCCGCCCGCTCGTTGCTCATAGGCGCAAATGATATCAGTCGCTGCCACACCACGTGGGGCAGGCGCTCAGCTACTGTGCGGAAGAAATTTAACCGCCGGCCCAAACTGGCGTCGCGAGCGTCGAGGTGCCGTTCTGAGGAGGGCTCTAGCGCTTTTTCAAATCGACAAACTCTTTGAGCAACTTCGACGGATCGCGGCCGAGGGCTTCGGCGACCTGGCAGAACTCGATCACGTCTAAGCGGCGCTCGCCCCGCTCAACTTTCGAAACAAAGCTCTGAGGCCGCCCCAGACGCTCAGCCAGCTGGACCTGCGTGACCCCTGCAGCCTTACGGGCTTCGACGAGGAATTGAATGAATTCCTGATGCCGTTGGGTGAAGACCGATGACGGCAATGGGCGCCCCTACGAGGTGAGGCGCTTTCGTTAAATCCCATCTTGGGATATCCCAGAACGGGTTATTTCAAACTGGCGAGCGGGGCCATCGCTCGTCGATCGCCGGTGTTCGTTGGGAAAGGTACGGCTGGCTAGGAGGCGCTCCATACGTCCGAGGCGCAGCTCTGAGTATCTTATATGATGAGCTGATATTCAGCGCATTTTTCCATCAATCTATATCTCGTATCGGGGGTTTGTATGAAGGATTTTGTCCGTCGTATGGTGCGTATATTGGCGTTACTTGCTCAGTGGGTAGTCGCCTTGTTTCTCGCGCTTATCGCGATCATGTCAGCTTCGACCGCGTTCGGCCGGCAAGCTTTAGGCCTAGATATTACGGCTTACTTCGTTTCCATCGCCGGTCTGGCGATGGTTTCGGTTGCGCTGTTGCCGCCGTTGTTTTTCCGGTTTCCCGCCAAGGCGCGACTAGCGAGCTATGCTCTCGTTATCCCGGCCGTTGTGGCCCTGGGTTTGACCTTCTCTGCCGTCAACGACGCTTACATGCGAACACCAAAGGGCGCGCAGGAGGCCAAGGCGGAAGCAGCAGCGGCAGCTTCGCGGATAGAGAGCAAGCGTCTGAAGGAAGAGCAGGCGCACCGGGAGGAGGAGCAGAAAGCCAACCCGGCGGCGGCTGAAGAACTCGCGCGCGATGTTGCCGCTGACGTGACCCCCATTTTTCATCCAGCGATAACGAGAGTCCTGGGTTGATTTGAGCCTTGGTGTTGGTGGGTGGCAAGAGGCCGGCGCGCGGAG
>NZ_SLZL01000036.1 GCF_004342605.1 Caulobacter sp. BK020 | reverse complement strand
GAGCCGCGTGAAGGGACCGGTGGCCACCGGTCCCTTCACAGCTCAAAGCCATCACGCCTTCGAGCCGCGATCCAGATACAAGGGGTCCCGGGCACAAGGCCCGGGATGACGGCTGGAAAAGGGGAGGAGTCGAACTCAACAATCTCGAAGATCGCCGGTTGACGAGATCGATGACAACTGTCAACGTCACATCGTTGACAGCTGTCATCCAAGAGGCGCGGCCATGAAGATCAGTTCGGCGGAGAGCGTGGTGATGGAGGCGCTGTGGCGGCGCAGCCCCCTGACCTCGGAGGCGATCATGGCCGAGGTCTGCGAGCCCCAGGGCTGGACCGAGGGCACGGTGAAGGTGCTGATCAGCCGCCTGCTGAAGAAGAAGGCCGTCGGCGCCGTCGCCGAGGGCCGGCGCTATCTCTATTCGCCGCTGGTCTCGCGGCAGGCCTATGTCGGCAGCGAGAGCCAGGGCCTGCTGGACCGCCTGTTCGACGGCCGCCTGGCCCCGCTGGTGGCCCACTTCTCCGACAGCGACAAGCTGAGCCCGCAGGACGTCGCCGAACTGAAGGCCCTGATCGAGAAGATCGGCAAATGAGCGGCGCGCTCCTGTCCCTGCTGGGGCGCGGCCAGCTGGCCCTGACGATCGGGCTGCTGCTGGTCCTGGCCCTGCGCCGTCCGGTTCGCCAGGCGTTCGGCCCGGCGGCGGCCTATCTGCTGTGGCTGGCTGTTCCGCCGTGCCTGCTGGCCGGGCTGCTGCCCGCCCCCGCCCCGACCGCGGCCACGGCCCCGGTGGTCTCCCTGGTCGCCGACGCCGCCTGGCGGGCCAGGCCGATCGTACGCCAGGCGCGGCAGGTGTCGGACCTCCTGCTGGCCTTGTGGGCGACCGGCGCCGTCGGGGCGGCGGTGCTGTTCGCCCTGCGCCAGGCCCGCTTCGTCCGCGGCCTGGGCCGCCTGATCCCTTCGCCCTCCGATCCCGCCCTGCTGCTGAGCCAGCACACCGGCGCCGGTCCCCTGCTGCTGGGCGCGCTGCGGCCCCGCATCGTCGCCCCCGCCGACTTCGACACCCGCTTCCAGGGCGCGGCGCGCGACCTGATCCTGGCCCACGAGCGCGTGCACCTGGCGCGGGGCGACGCGGTGGCGAACGCCCTGGTGGTCGCCGTGCGGTGCCTGGCCTGGTTCAACCCGCTGGTCCACCTGGCCGCTCGCCGTCTGCGCATCGACCAGGAGATCGCCTGCGACGCGGTCGTGGTCGAGCGCCATCCCGACGCGCGCCGTCTCTATGCCGAGACCCTGCTGCGCAGCGCCCTGACCCCCGTTTCCCCGCCGTTCGGCTGTTCCTGGCCCGCCGTGGGCCCCCATCCCCTGAAGGAGAGACTGATGATGCTGCAGATCACTTCGACGACTCCCTCTCGCAAGGCGCTCGGCGCCGTCCTGGTCGGCGCGGTCGGCCTGGCCGCCGCCGGCGCGGTCTGGGCCGCCAATCCGCCCAAACCCACCGTGGCCGCGCCCGTCTGGATCCAGCGGCCGGGCGGCGAGGACATGGCGCGCTACTATCCGAAAGCGGCGATCACGGCCGGGGTCGGGGCCGCCAAGGTGGTGATCGACTGCGGCGTCACCGGCGAGGGCCGCCTGGACAACTGCCTGGTCCAGCGGGAGGAGCCGGCGCAGTACGGCTTTGGCGCGGCCACGATCCAGCTGGCCAGCCATTTCCGGATGGCCGCCAACGATCTCGACGGCAAGCCGACCGCCGGCGGCACGGTCCGCATCCCGGTCGTCTTCCTCCACAACCCCGACCTGGCGCCTGTGAGTTCGGACACCCCACCCGAACTCGCCAAGCCGTCTCCAGATTCGGCAAGTTAGGCAGGCTTGAGGGGCGAAGCCGCTCACGGCTTCGCCCGGCGCGCCCTGGAATGGCTCTGATCCAAATCCAGTCCCCAGGGACAACCGGTCGCAGGTCAAGCTCGGCAAACCCTCGGGCCATTTACGACTCCGCAACGCCAAGCGGCGAAGGTGAGATCCCAAAGACGCCTCGCCGAATGGCTGCATGGACACGCTCGCCCGCCTTATCGACCGCCGAGCCCCGATCGACCCCGCGACCCCGTGCGCCGAGGTCCGGGCGCTGTTCGACGTCCAGGCCAACCTCGCCGCCCTGGCCGTGGTGGCGGACGGCAAGCCGGTCGGCCTGGTCTATCGCGACGTGTTCCTGGGCCAGATGGCCGTCGCCCCCGACCTGGCGCGGCGTCCGGTCTCCGAGATCATGGACCGCAATCCGCGCACCGTCGCCGCCGACCTGTGCGTGACCGACTTCGTCGACCGCATCGCCAACAGCCCCACCCCCGTGTTCCGCAGCGCCTATGTCGGCGTCGATCAGGACGGCGGCTATGTCGGGGTCGGCGGACTGAACTCGCTGCTCACCTCGCACCGCCGCCGCCAGCGCGAGGCCGACGAGGCCATGGCCCTGGTCGAGCGCATGGCCCACGACATCGGCCACCACCTGGACGGCGTGCTGGCCTTCACCGAACGGCTGGAGCAATCGCGGCTGACGCCCGACGCCAGCGCCTATGTCCGCGCCATCGGCGACACCAGCCGCGACATGAGCCTGGTCCTGGGCCGGGCCATGGACCTGCGCCGCGCGGTGACCGGCGGCCTGACCCTGTCGCCCGCCCCCGCCCTGCTGCGCGACCTCAGCGACGCCGTCGAGGCCCGCTGGGCGCCCCGCGCCGCCGAGGGCGGAAGCACCCTGCTGTTCTCCTATGACGGCGACCCCGAGGCCGCCGCCCTGATCGACGCCGACCGTGTGCTGCAGGTGTTCGACGCCTTGATCGAAAGCGCCCTGGCCCACGGCCGCGGCGTGATCGAGGCCAGCCTCAAGGCCCGCCCGGTCTATCTCGAAACGGGGGAGGGCGGCCTGAAGCTGGAAGCCCGGGTGCGCGACAACGCCGCCGGCTCGGCCGAGGTCCGCCTGGCCCGCGTGTTCGACCCGCTGGGCATGGCCAGCATGGAAGACCGCAACGAACTGGCCCTGGGCGTGGGCATGGCCCTGGCCCACGGCCTGACCCGGGCCATGGGCGGCCCGCTGCGGGCCGAGGCCAATCTGGGCGCCGGCCTGACCCTGCAGTTCAGCCTGACCGCGCCGGAAGCCTCCCTGACCGCCGAGGCCGACGACGAGCCGATGCTGGACGCCCGCTCGGCCCACATCCTGATCGTCGACGACAACGCCACCAACCGCATGGTCGCCGAGGCCCTGTGCGAGATGTTCGACTGCACGTCCGAACAGGTGGTCGACGGCGTCGAGGCGGTCGAGGCCGCCAAGTCGGGCCGCTTCGACCTGATCCTGATGGACATCAAGATGCCGCGCATGGACGGCGTCACCGCCACCCGCGCCATCCGCGAGCTGCCCGGCCGGGCCGGCTCGGCGCCGATCGTCGCCCTGACCGCCAACGCCGACCCCAACGACGTGGCCACCTACATCGCCGCGGGTATGCAAGACGTGGTCGAAAAGCCGATCAAGCCCGAGCGCCTGGCCGTGGTGCTGTCGGCCCTGCTCGGCGCCGACGAGGACGAGAACGCCGAGGCGGCGGCGTAGGGTTCGGGGACCGCCTCAGGCCGACGCCTCGTGGCTCATCGCCGCCGCACCCAGCATGACATGCTCGGCGATCCGGCCATTCGCCTTCCGTTCGCTGTAGCGGTCGACAAGATAGTCGGCCCGGTCCCGCGTGAGCAGGGTGAACTTGACCAGTTCCTCCATCACGTCCACCACGCGGTCGTAGTAGCTGGACGGCTTCATGCGGTCGTTCTCGTCGAACTCCTTGTAGGCCATGGCCACCGAGGACTGGTTGGGGATGGTGATCATCCGCATCCAGCGGCCCAGCAGGCGCAATGTGTTGACGGCGTTGAACGACTGCGAGCCGCCGCTGACCTGCATCACCGCCAGGGTCTTGCCCTGGGTCGGGCGGACGCTGCCGATCTCCAGCGGGATCCAGTCGATCTGGGCCTTCATCACCCCGCTGATCGCCCCGTGCCGCTCGGGGCTACACCAGACCTGGCCCTCGGACCATGACGACAGGGCGCGCAGCTCCTGCACCTGGGGATGGTCGGGTCCGGCAGCGTCAGGCAGAGGCAGGTCGCGCGGGTCGAAGATCCGGGTCTCGCAGCCCAGACGCCGGAGGATGCGAGCGGCCTCCTCGACCAGCAGCCGGCTGAACGACCGCTCGCGCAACGAGCCGTACAACAGCAGAATCCGAGGCGGATGGGTCGAGGGCGCCGAGACCTCTAGCTGCTCCCGATCGATCGGGGCCAGGAACTGGAGATGCAAGGCGGGAAACTCGGTCATCGGCGCGCTCCAAACTTCGTCATTGATCTGTCTCATATTTCTATTATATTGGAAATATGGAATCGAAAACCGCCGCCGCGAGCCTGTCCGCCCTCGGCCATGAGGGCCGCCTGGCGATCTTTCGCCTGCTGGTGAAGGCTGGTCCAGGCGGCGTCGCGGCAGGTGAGATCGCGCGCCGGCTGGACACCCTCCCCAACACCCTGTCGGCCAATCTCAACGTCCTGTCGCACGCCGGCCTGATCACCGCGCGCCGCGAAGGGCGGTCGATCCTCTATTCGGCGAACTTCTCAGCCATGAGCCGGCTGCTGGGCTTCCTGATGGAAGACTGCTGCGACGGCGCGCCGGAGATCTGCGCCCCGCTGGGCGACATCGTCGCCAAGGTCGCCGACTGCGGCGTCGCCTGCCCGCCGCGCCCGTCATGACCGCCTTCTCCCTGTCGCGCCGCCTGGCCGCCGAGGCGCTGGGCTCGGGCCTGCTGCTGGCCGTGGTGGTCGGCTCCGGGATCATGGGCCAGCGCCTGGCCGGCGGCAATGTCGCCCTGGCCCTGCTGGGCAACACCCTGGCGACCGGCGCGGCCCTGGTGGTGCTGATCACCGTGTTCGGACCGGTCTCGGGCGCCCACTTCAACCCGGCGGTGACCCTGGTGGCGGCCCTGCGGCGCGACCTGCCCTGGCGCGCGGCCCTGGCCTATCCGCCGGCCCAGCTGGCGGGCGCGATCCTCGGCGTCTGGTGCGCCCACGCCATGTTCGGCGAGGCGATCTGGCAGGTCTCGACCCAGCCGCGCCTCGGCGCCGCCCAGGCCTTCGCCGAGTTCGTCGCCACCTTCGGCCTGCTGGCGACCATTCTGGGAACCGTGCGGTTCCGTCCCGACTTCACCGCCGTGGCGGTGGGCCTCTACATCACCGCCGCCTACTGGTTCACGGCCTCGACGTCGTTCGTCAATCCGGCCGTGACGATCGCCCGCAGCCTCAGCGACACCTTCGCCGGCATCGCCCCCTCCGGCGTTCCGGCCTTCATCCTGGCCCAGACGGCCGGCGCGCTGGTCGCGGCGGCGGTGTTCGGCTGGCTATTGAAAGACGAGCAGACTCCATGACCGACGCCCCCGACTTTCCCGTGACGATCTTCCACAACCCCGCCTGCGGGACCTCGCGCAACGTGGTGGCCATGGTCCAGGCGGCCGGCTACGCGCCGACGATCGTGGAATATCTGCAGGCCGGCTGGACGGCCGACCAGTTGCGCGACCTGGCCGCCCAGGCGGGCCTCGCCGTGCGGGACCTGCTGCGCGAGAAGGGCGCGCCGGCCGCCGAGCTGGGCCTGCTGGACGACGGCGTCGGCGAAGACCGCCTGCTCGAGGCCATGGTCGCCCACCCGATCCTGGTCAACCGCCCGCTGGTGGTCACGCCCAAGGGCGTCGGCCTGTGCCGGCCCTCCGAAACGGTGCTCGCCCTGCTGGACCGCAAGCCCGAAAGCTTCACCAAGGAGGACGGCGAAGTGGTGATGCTGGGCTAGGGGCCACCAAGGCGAATGCGCTCGATCCTGCTCCGCCGCCTGCGCCGATCCCTGACCACCCTGCCCGACGCGCGCGGCTGGGCGCTGTGCGGCCTGGTCGCCGCGGTCACTGGGGTCGCCATGGCCGCCCTCGGGTTCTCGACCGGTCTCTACGCCGTGACCCCGGCTATTCCGGGCCTGCCGTCGCGGCTCTTGAGCGTGCTGTTCGTCCCGGCCCTGGGCGAGGAGATCCCGTTTCGCGGCCTGCTGGTCCCCGGCCGCGACGAGACCGCAAGGCCGTGGGCCGCCATCGCGCTCTCGACCGCGCTCTATGTCGCCTGGCATCCGCTGGAGGCCCTGACCTTCCTGCCCGGCGCGACCATGTTCCTGCGCCCGGACTTCCTGGCCTGCACCGCGATCCTGGGCCTCGCCTGCGCGGTGATGCGCTGGCGGACGGGCTCGCTGTGGCCGGCGGTGATCCTGCACGGCGGCTTCGTCGTGGTCTGGCAGACCTGGCTGGGCGGGGTGCGGCTGTGAAAAACAGGATCGATGTTCAGGTTCGCTCCCCTCTTAACGTTCGTCATTCCGGGCCTTGTGCCCGGAACCCCTGGTTCAGCTCACACATGAAACGCCTTGGCGCGCAGGCGCGCCACACCTACGCACCTGCGGCGGTGCGAGGGGTCCCGGGCAGAGTGTTCAGTCCGGGATGAGGGCCTATTTGGCGCGCGAAGAGCTTGGCCCATTGCGCTCAACGCCAAACCCCGCCTAGCCTCGCCCCAGCACAACAAGGGGATGACCATGCGCGGCGGGACCAGGACCATCTTCATGACGGCGGCCGCCCTGGTCGCCCTGGTCGCCACGTCGGCCCTGGCCCAGGGCCCGGCCAAGGATTCCGGCGAAACCGCCTTCCGCGGCCTCTACAAGGAGCTGGTCGAGATCAACACCACGGCCTCGGTCGGCAGCTGCACGGCGGCGGCCCAGGCCATGGGCGCGCGGCTGAAGGCGGCCGGCTTCGCCGACAGCGACGTGCGCGTGGTGTTCCCCGACGAGCACCCCAAGGCCGGCGCCCTGCTGGCTACCCTGCACGGCAAGGACCCCAAGGCCGGCGCCATCCTGCTGCTGGCCCACATCGACGTGGTCGAGGCCCGGCGCGAGGACTGGGAGCGCGACCCGTTCAAGCTGGTCGAGGAGGACGGCTACTTCTACGCCCGCGGGGCCAGCGACGACAAAGCCATGGCGGCGATCTTCACCGACAGCCTGGTCCGCTACAAGCACGAGGGCTTCACGCCCCGGCGCGACATCAAGCTGGCCCTGACCTGCGGCGAGGAGGGCGGCCAGTTCAACAGCGTGCCCTGGCTGCTGGAAAAGCATCCCGAGGCCATGAAGGCCGACTTCGCCCTGAACGAGGGCGACGACAGCCAGCTGGACGAAAAGGGCCAGCCCCGGCTGCTGGGCATCCAGGTCGGCGAGAAGGTCTACATGGACTACAATCTCGAAGTGACCAACGCCGGCGGCCACTCCTCGCGTCCGGTCAAGGACAACGCGATCTACCACCTGGCCGGCGGCCTGGCCCGGCTGGGGGCCTACGACTTCCCGATCGCCCTGAACGACGCCACCAAGGGCTATTACGAGCAGAGCGCCAAGATCGAGCCCGATCCCGAGGTGGCGAACGCCATGCGGGCCATGGTCAAGGACCCCGCCGACGCCGCGGCCGCCGCCATCCTGGCCCGCGACCCGGGCCGCAACAGCATGATGCGCACCACCTGCGTGGCCACCATGGTCGAGGCCGGCCACGCGCCCAACGCCCTGCCGCAGCGGGCCAAGGCCAACGTCAACTGCCGCATCCTGCCCGGCAATGACCCCAAGGTCGTCCGCGACCAGCTGGAACAGATCGTCGCCGACCCGGCCATCAAGATCACCCTGGCGGCCGACCCCGACCCGGTCAGCCCGCCGCCGCCGCTGACGCCCCGGATCATGGCCCCGGCCGCCAAGGTCGCCGCCAGGATCTGGCCGGGCGTCCCGTTCATCCCGGCCATGCTGACCGGGGCCACCGACGGCCGCTTCACCAACGCCGCCGGCGTCCCGACCTACGGCCTGTCGGGCCTGATGGCCGGCGTCGACGGCGACCACATCCACGGCCTGAACGAGCGCATCCAGGTCAAAGCGCTGATGAACGGCCGCCAGTTCCTCTACGAGGTCGTCAAGCTGTACGCCGACGCGCGCTAGGCGCCTGTAGGGCGCAGACTCTCTCTACGGATAAGCCCTTGGCTGACTCGCAACTAGAGGGGTAGTGTTCTGGCGTCGCAGGGGCGAGGCCGGTCATGGTCGAGATCAGGGAAAAGGCGCGGCGGCCCAGGAGGGCCAGCGCCGACGGTGGCGTCGAGGCGCGGTATCGGGCCATCGTCGACACCGCCGTCGACGCGATCGTGGTGATCGACGAGACCGGGCACGTCGAGGCCTTCAATCCCGCCGCCGAGCGGCTGTTCGGCTATGCGGCCCAGGAAATCATCGGACGCAATGTCCGCACCCTGATGCCCGAGCCCTATCACGGCGAGCACGACGGCTACCTGGCCCGCTACCGGCAGACGGGCGAGCGGCGGATCATCGGCATCGGCCGGGAGGTCGAGGGCCTGAGGCGCGACGGCTCGACCTTTCCGCTGGAGCTGTCGATCGCCGAATGGCGCGAGGGCGGCCAGCGCTTCTTCACCGGCGTGATGCGCGACATCACCGAGCGCCGGCGGGCCGAGGAACTGCAGCGCCTGCTGGTCAACGAGCTCAATCACCGGGTCAAGAACACCCTGGCCACGGTGCAGTCGGTGGCGGGCCAGACCCTGCGCAACGCCGCCGACCTGCACGGCGCGCGGGACTCGCTGACCACGCGGCTGCTGGCCCTGGCCCGCGCCCACGACCTTCTGACCCGCGAGAGCTGGGACGGCGCCGAACTGCGGGACGTGGTCGCCTCCCTGATCGCCTCGCACGGCGACGCCGAGCGGTTCGCGGTGCACGGCCCCGCGTTCCGCCTGGCGCCCAAGGCGGCGCTGTCGCTGTCGATGGCCCTGCACGAGCTGATGACCAACGCCACCAAGTACGGCGCCCTGTCCAACGACGCGGGGCGCGTGGCCCTCACCTGGGCGCGCATGAAGACCGCCGAAACCGAACGCCTGGATCTGCGATGGGAGGAATTCGATGGCCCCTCGGTCACAACGCCGAGCCGTCAGGGCTTTGGCAGCCGCCTCATCACCGGCGGTCTGGCGCGGGAACTGGGCGGCGACGTTCGGCTCGAATATCCGTCCACTGGCGTCGTCTGCACGATCAGCGCGGCGCTCGCGAAGCCTGGCGGGCCCACTCGCTTCAGCCACGGCCCCGCCTGAGCCGCTCCGGGTCCTCGTCGTCGAGGACGAACTGTTCGTCGCCATGCTGGTCGAGGACATGCTCGGCGACCTGGGGTGCGACATCGTCGAGTCCGCCGCCTCGGCGGCCCAGGCCGAACAGGTCGCGCGGACGGCGCAGATCGACTTCGCGCTGCTGGACGTCAATCTGGACGGCGAGACCTCGTTCGCCGCCGCCGACGTCCTGCGCGGTCGCCAGATCCCGTTCGCCTTCGTCACCGGCTATGGCGAGCAGGGGGTGCGGCCGGACCTGCGCGACGTCCCTGTCCTGTCCAAGCCCATCGACCCGCGACAGCTGGCGGGCGTGATCGAGGCCGTCGAACGGACCTGAGCCGGGCCGATCGGGCTGGCCCCGACGATAGACAATCGGGCCTTGCATCTTGCACTAGTAGGACCCCCGCCGTTCGTCCGCCGGAGTTTCGACTTGCGCCGCGCTTTCCCCATCCTCGCCGCCCTGGTCCTGGCCGCCTGCGCCTACAATCCCGAACTGGGCCGCCAGCAGATGACCATCGTCGACGACGCCAGCCTGGCCCAGGCCGGCGAGCAGGCGTGGAGCCAGGCCCTGGCCAAGAACACGGTCAGCCGCGACCGCGCCGCCAACGCCCGGGTGCGCGCGGTCGGCCAGCGGGTGGTCAACGCCGCCGGCCTGGGCCAGCGTCCGTGGGACTATGCGGTGTTCGAGGACAAGGCGCCCAACGCCTTCGTCCTGCCCGGCGGCCATGTCGGCGTCACCACCGGCCTGCTGAACCTGGTCGACAACGACGACCAGCTGGCCGCCGTGATCGGCCACGAGGCCGGACACGTGGTCGCCCGCCACGCCGCCGAACGCCAGTCGCAGAACCTGACCTCCAGCCTGGTGCTGGGCGTTCTGGGCGCCGCCGCCGGTTCGTCCGACGCGGCCCGGGCGATCTCCAGCTATGGCGGCGGCGCGGCCAAGTACGGCTTCCTGCTGCCGTTCTCGCGCAAGCAGGAGCTGGAGGCCGACCGCCTGGGCGTCGACTTCATGCAGCGGGCCGGCTACCGCCCGCGCGAGGCGGTGATCCTGTGGCTGCACATGCAGGCCAACGGCGGCCCCAACACCCCGCAGTTCGCCTCGACCCATCCGTCCGACGCCGCCCGGATCCAGGCCCTGGAAGCCTACATCGCCCAGCGGGGCTGGTAGCCGCGCCTACCCGCCGTTCTGCGGGGAGACGATCAAAGCCGACGTTCCTGCCGCCTGGCCCTTGTGTGGCTGAACGGCCACACCTAAATCCCGTCCTGGGCGGCTCGTGCTCAAGCGAGGCGAGCGGCCCAAATCCGCCCATGGAGGGGATACCGCATGAAGATCGATCTCTATTCCGACCGCGCCAAGTCCGCGGTCCAGTCGGCCCAGAGCCTGGCCCTGGCCAAGGGGCACCAGCAGCTGGGGCCCGAACACCTGCTGAAGGTCCTGCTCGAGGAGAAGGACGGCCTTTCCCGCACCCTGATCCAGAACGCCGGCGGCCGGCCCGACACGGCCGACGCGGCCGTCGACGCCCTGCTAGCCAAGACCCCGCGCGTCGATGGCGCCGGCGGCCAGCTCTACATGAAGCCCGACACGGCTCGCGTCTTCGACGCGGCCGAGACGGGGGCGAAGAAGGCCGGCGACGCCTTCGTCACCACCGAGCGCCTGCTGATCGCCATCGCCAAGGAAGGCGGCGACGCGGCCAAGATCCTGAAGGACGCCGGGGCCACGGCCCAGGGCCTGGAAACCGCCGCCGCGGCGATCCGCAAGGGCCGCACCGCTGACAGCGCCTCCAGCGAGGACGGCTATGACGCCCTCAAGCGCTACGCCCGCGACCTGACGGCCGCCGCCAAGGACGGCAAGATCGACCCGGTGATCGGCCGCGACGAGGAGATCCGCCGCACCATCCAGGTGCTGAGCCGCCGCACCAAGAACAATCCCGTCCTGATCGGCGAGCCGGGGGTCGGCAAGACCGCCATCGTCGAGGGCCTGGCCCAGCGCATCGTCAATGGCGACGTGCCCGAGAGCCTCAAGGACAAGAAGCTGCTGTCGCTGGACATGGGCAGCCTGATCGCCGGCGCGAAGTATCGCGGCGAGTTCGAGGAGCGGCTGAAGGCCGTGCTCGGCGAGGTCACGGCGGCCGAAGGCTCGATCATCCTGTTCATCGACGAGATGCACACCCTGGTCGGGGCGGGCAAGAGCGACGGGGCGATGGACGCCTCCAACCTGCTCAAGCCGGCCCTGGCGCGGGGCGAGCTGCACTGCGTGGGCGCCACGACGCTGGACGAGTACCGCAAGCACGTCGAGAAGGACGCCGCCCTGGCCCGCCGCTTCCAGCCGGTGTTCGTGCAGGAGCCGACGGTGGAGGACACCGTCTCGATCCTGCGCGGCCTGAAGGAGAAGTACGAGGTGCACCACGGCGTGCGGATCAGCGACAGCGCCATCGTCGCCGCCGCCACGCTGAGCAACCGCTACATCGCCGACCGTTTCCTGCCCGACAAGGCCATCGACCTGGTCGACGAGGCCGCCAGCCGGGTGCGGATGGCCATCGACAGCAAGCCCGAGGAACTGGACGAGATCGACCGCCGCCTGGTGCAGCTGAAGATCGAGCGCGAGGCCCTGTCCAAGGAGACCGACGCGGCCTCCAAGCAGCGGCTGGAGAACCTCGAGGTCGAGATCGACGACCTGCAGTTCCGCAGCGACGAGATGACCGCTCGCTGGAAGGCCGAGAAGGACAAGGTCGGCGGCGCCGCCCAGGCTCGCGAGGCCCTGGACCGGCTGCGCGCCGACCTGGCCGCCGCCCAGCGGGCCGGCGACTTCGCCCGCGCCGGCCAGATCCAGTACGGCGAAATCCCGGCCCTGGAAAAGCGTCTGGCGGACGCCGAGGCCGGCGAGGGCGGGTCCGAAAAGGCCCTGACCCCGGAAGTCGTCGACGCCGAGCAGATCGCCGCCGTGGTCAGCCGCTGGACCGGGGTGCCGGTCGAGAAGATGCTGGAGGGCGAGCGCGAGAAGCTGCTGAAGATGGAGGACGCCTTGCGCGGCCGGGTGGTCGGCCAGGACGAGGCGCTGGAGGCGGTGTCGGACGCGGTCCGCCGCGCCCGGGCCGGCCTGCACGACCCCTCCAAGCCGATCGGCAGCTTCCTGTTCCTGGGTCCGACGGGCGTGGGCAAGACCGAGCTGACCAAGGCCCTGGCCGAGTTCATGTTCGCCGACGAGCATGCGATCACCCGCATGGACATGTCGGAATACATGGAAAAGCACTCGGTCAGCCGGCTGATCGGCGCGCCTCCCGGCTATGTCGGCTACGACGAGGGCGGGGCGCTGACGGAAGCCGTGCGCCGGCGTCCCTACCAGGTGGTGCTGTTCGACGAGATCGAGAAGGCCCACCCGGACGTCTTCAACGTGCTGCTGCAGGTGCTGGACGACGGCCGTCTGACCGACGGGCAGGGTCGGACGGTTGATTTCAGGAACACCCTGATCATCATGACCTCCAACCTCGGGGCCGAGTTCCTGGCCAACCAGGAAGACGGGTCCGACGTCGAAGAGGTGCGCCCGCTGGTGATGAACACGGTGCGCGGCCACTTCCGCCCCGAGTTCCTTAACCGGATCGACGAGATCATCCTGTTCAAGCGCCTGTCGCGCTCGAACATGGGCGACATCGTCCGCATCCAACTGCAGCGGGTCGACCGGATGCTGGCCGAGCGCCGCATGACCCTGGCGCTGGACGCCGAGGCCCTGCAGTGGCTGGCCGACAAGGGCTATGACCCGGTCTATGGCGCGCGCCCGCTCAAGCGCGTGATCCAGAAGGACCTGATCGACCCGATCGCCAAGAAGCTGCTGGCCGGCGACCTGGAGGACGGCGGTGTGATCGCCGTCGGCGCCGGGGCCGATGGCCTGGCGATCGGCAAGGCGACGCTGCAGTAACGCCCAGCTCAGCGAATCCTGGCGGGCGCGTCCGATGGGCGCGCCCGTTTTTCTGTCTGGCGGAGACGGAAAAACAGGTCCAGGATGGCGATACAGCCTCAGAACATGACAAATATTTATTGGGAACCTTTGTCCGGGTTCTGCGTACGCGCGCGTTATTTAAGAGTGCTCGGGACGCCTTCCCTGCAATGGCCAAGTCTGTCCAGAACAGGCCCAGAATTCGCCTCTTTCGAATGTCGATTTTGACCTGACGAAGCGCCGCTACTGGGGTGTGGGACGGCTCAGCTTGGCGCTCGGCATTTGGAACAACAGGCGGAAGGGTGTGCCATGATTAGCATGCGTTATAAGATGATGGTGGTGAGCGCTCTGGTGGCCGGCGGACTGTCGGTCAGCGGTTGCGCGACCAAGGGCTATGTCAACGATCAGGTCGGCGTGGTGAACACTCGGGTCGATGGGACCGAGACCAAGCTGGCCGAGGTCGACCGGACCAGCCAGGAAGCGCTGAAGCGCGCCACCGACGCCGGCAAGCTGGCCGAGGGCAAGTTCCTGTACTCGGTGGTGCTGAGCGACGACTCGGTGAAGTTCCCGCTGAACCGGCACGAGCTGTCGCCGGAAGCCGAGCAGCGCCTGGCCGACTTCGCCTCGAAGCTGAAGGGCGACAACAAGAACGTCTATCTGGAGATCCAGGGCTTTACCGACGCCACCGGCGATCCCCAGTACAACGAGACCCTGGGCAACGAGCGGGCCGAGACGGTGCGCAAGTTCCTCAGCAAGCAAGGCGTGCCGCTGAACCGCATGGCGACGATCTCGTACGGCGAGGAAGACCCGGTGGCCCCGAACGACAACCCCGACGGCCGCGCCCAGAACCGCCGCGTGGTGATCCAGGTCCTGGCCTAGACAGACCACCCTTGTTGGGGGCAGGCGCTCGCGCCTGTCCCCATCCGTTCCATGTCCGAATCTCGCTCAAGCGGGCCGAACAACGAGGCCCGGGATGACGGCTGAAAGGATGGACCAGGGCGAGTGACCTGAACCTCGACAGGCCCCTAAAAACTGAACGCCAGCTTGGCGCCGACGAACTTGCCGTCGGGGTCGTAGCCGCGGGCCCGGCCGGCGCCGCTGTCGTCGGCGCTGGGCTTGAGGCCGCACAGCAGGCCCGCGCCCAGCAGGGCGTCGCCGGCCACCTTGCCCTCGACCGAGGTCCGCGCCACGCCGGGCGGCAGCGGGGCCGGCGCGCGTGAATACAGCACCGGCAGACCGGGCGCGGTCAGGTCCAGGGGCCTGGGCGGGGCCAGCGACAGCCTCGGCGCGGCGGGAGCGGCGACCTCGGCCTGGGCGACGCCGGCCACGGCGAAGGCCGCGACCAGGGCGAGCGAGGCGGGGCGAAGAACGAGCGTCATCGCTTCAAGATGGTAGGCCGGCGGCGCGCGCCAAGGGGCCGTGACGCCACGGACGCCCAGACTGCAAGGACCTAGTTCCCCTCCTCCAGCAGCCGCCGGGCGATCACCTGAGCCTGGATTTCGCCGGCGCCCTCGAAGATGTTGAGGATCCGGGCGTCGGCCAGCAGGCGGCTGGCGGCGTATTCCAGGGCGAAGCCATTGCCCCCGTGGACCTGCAGGGCGTTGTCGGCGGCGGCCCAGGCGACGCGGGCGGCGACCAGCTTGGCCATGCCGGCCTCCAGGTCGCAGCGCTTGCCCTCGTCCTTCTGGCGGGCGGCGTAATAGGTCAGCTGGCGCACGCCCATGATCTCGGCGGCCATCATGGCCAGCTTGTTGTGGACGCGCGGGAATTCGAAGATCGCCTGGCCGAACTGCTGGCGGTCCAGGGCGTAGGCCAGGCCGGTCTCCAGCCCCGCCTGGGCCACGCCGACGGCGCGGGCGGCGGTCTGGATGCGGGCGCTCTCGAAGGTGGCCATCAGCTGCTTGAAGCCCTGGCCGGGCACGCCGCCCAGCAGGTTCTCGGCCGGCACGGCAAAGCCGTCGAAGGCCAGCTCGTATTCCTTCATGCCGCGATAGCCGATCACCCCGATCTCGCCGCCGCTCATGCCCTGCGCCGGAAAATCGTTCCCCTCGACGCCGCGCGGCTTGGGCGCCAGCAGCATCGACAGGCCGCGATAGTCGCTGGTGGCCGGGTCGGTGCGGACCAGCAGGGTCATGACGTCGGCCCGGGCGGCGTGGGTGATCCAGGTCTTGTTCCCGGTCACGAGGTACTGGTCGCCCTTCAGCTCGGCGCGGGTGCGCAAGGACCCCAGGTCCGAACCGGTGTTGGGCTCGGTGAACACCGCCGTCGGCAGGATCGAGGCGTCGGCGATCCTCGGCAGCCAATACTGCTTCTGCGCCTCCGTGCCGCCGGTCAGGATCAGCTCGCCGGCGATCTCCGAGCGGGTGGCCAGCGAGCCGACGCCGATCCAGGCCCGCGACAGCTCCTCCGACACCACGCACATGGCCGTCTTGCCCAGCCCCGAACCGCCGTAGTCCTCGGGGATGGTCAGGCCGAACACGCCCAGGGCGCCCAGCTCCTCGACAAGCGCGATGGGGATCAGCTGGTCCTTCAGGTGCCAGTCGTGGGCGAAGGGGGTGACCTTTTCCTCGGCGAAGGCGTGGAACTGGTCGCGGATCATCTCGAAGGTCTCGTCGAGACCGGTGTGCTCCAGGGTCGGACGGCCACGGGCCTCGGCCAGGCGCCGGGCGATGCGGGTCTTCACGCCTTGCGTCCCGCCCTCGACCACCAGCTTCATGATCCCGTTCGAGAACAGGCGGTTCATCACCGCGCGGTCGGTGACCAGGTGGGCGGGGCGGACAATCTCGCCCTGGTTCATCGGCACGCCGCCGATCAGCTGGGCGGCGTATTCGGAGAACAGCAGCTGGGCCAGCAAGGCCTCGACCTCGCCGAACCGACCCTCGGCCTCCAGCCGCTCGGCCCAACCGGCGACCTGATTCATCAGCTCGGCATAGGCCGCGTACCAGCCGTAGCCGTGGACCTGGTGCTGGTGTTCGTCGGCCAGGGCGCGGTCGATCTTGCCGTCCGGCCCGCTGATCGCCGCCTTCACCGCCGGCCTGGCCTCGGCCACGAACAGCTGGGCCGCGCCGGCCGCCTCGCGCAGCAGGACCGTCAGGCCCGGCAGGAGCAGGGACTGAGGGGATTCCTGGGTGGCCGAACCGGTCATGGCTTGCTCCCGTGCGCCAAACAGTTGTTTTCTTTCACTGTGAAGCCTTTCGCAGCTGCGAGCAATGTCGCAGCGCAGCATAGCGGCGCATCGAGGGAAGAAACATGCTGGTCGTCCATCACCTCAACGAATCGCGCTCGCAGCGGATCCTCTGGCTGCTGGAGGAGCTGGCCCTGCCCTACGAGATCCGCTTCTACGAACGCGATCCCCAGACCCGCCTGGCGCCGCCGGCCCTGCTGGAGGTTCACCCGCTGGGCAAGTCGCCGGTGCTGACCGACGGGCCGGCGACGATCATCGAGAGCGGAGCGATCACCGACTATGTCATCCGCCGCCATGCCGGCGGCCGGCTGGCCCCCGAGCCGGCCAGCCCCGACTACGACGCCTACCAGCAATGGCTGCACTATGCCGAGGGCTCGGCCATGCTGCCGCTGCTGCTGCGGCTGTATGTCGGCCGGCTGGGGGCGGCCGGCGCGCCGCTGCAGCCGCGCATCGACAGCGAGATCGCCAACCACCTGACCTATGCCGACGCCGCCTTGGCCGGCCGAGCGTTCTTCGTCGGCGACAGCCTGACCGGGGCCGACATCCAGATGAGCTTCGTGGCCGAGGTCGCCAAGGCGCACGGCAAGCTGGCCGACTACCCGAACCTGGAAGCCTGGATCGGCCGGATGCACGAACGGCCGGCCTGGCAGGCGGCGCTGGCCAAGAGCGGGCCGTATAGGCTGGGGGAATAGGCGCGGCTGCCCCCTCGCGCCAGAGTTACGCACAGCCGCTTTCGGCCGCCCCGGCCGCCGCCGCGCCGGTGGGCACGGCCAACTAGGCTTTCGGGCTCTCGAAGACGGACGAAGCCCCCTCCGCTGGAGGGGGCTTTTTCTTTGGGTCCCCGAACCCGTCGATGTTCAACGCCGTGCGTGGTCCTCGCCCTTCGACAAGCTCAGGATGAGGACCAATGTGCAGGCCGAGACCTGGAAAACCTCATCCTGAGCTTGTCGAAGGACGAGGTTTTCGCCGCCCCGGAAGAAAGCCAACCCTCACGGCGCGTCCGCCACCGCCCAGGAGAAGTCGGTGTGGGTGGTCAGGGTGGTGAAGTAGTTGGGGTCGGTGAAGAAGGCGATCGGCTTCTTGTAGTCGGCCGGATAGGTCGCGTTCGGGCCGATCAGCGCCACGCCGTGGCAGCTGACGCAGTTGGAGGTGACCCCGGCCGGGATGCCCGGCGAGGTCTCCAGATAGGGGTTGAAGCACACCGTCATGGTCGCGCCGCCCGAGGTGGTCGTCTGGGCGTAGGCCGTGCAGGCGGCGTAGTTGTTCCACGGCGCGCCCAGGCCGGACGGCTGGCCCTGCTTGCTGCCCGGGAAATTGTTGGGCGTGTCGGCCCCCGGCTGCCACCAGAAGGTCTGCCAGGTCCAGAACGGGATCTCCTTGGTGTTGACGTGCATGGCCAGCAACACGCTGTAGTCGCCGGCCGCGGCCTGGACCGAACCGCTTCCGGTGGCCGCGTTGAAGCTCTGGGCCTCGGCGGCGTTCAAGGACACGGCGTAGAAGGTGCTCAGCGGCGCCCACAGATAGGTCTTGCAGGCCAGGCTCTGGGCCTGGACGCTGGCGGCGACGCTGCTGATCTCGGACGCCGTCGCGGCGCGCACCGCCCCGGTCGCGCCCGGCTGGACCAGCACGCAGGTCGTCCAGGTGTCGGGCGTGGGGTTGGCGGCGTTGGTCGAGGCCGACGGCCCCTGCCACAGCGGCTGGACGGTCAGGCCGCTGGCCTTGACCAGCCCGAACACCGGCTTGGTCTCGATGGCCTGGACCGGAAATTCGTTGATGCCGCGGTCCTGGGGCGTGGTTCCCGCCGGCCAGGCGGCGTTCAGCTTGGTCAGGCTGGCGCCGCTGGCGTAGGAATAGGTCCCGCCGCCGGGCCCGGGCTGCGGCGCGCCGATGAAGCCGGCGGCCTGCGGGTCGAACTTGACGTCGACCGCGACCGGGAAGTTGGCGTGGACCGCCGTCGCCAGCGCCCGCAGCCGGGCGTTCCGGGTGTGATGGAACTGGGCCGGCGACTGGAACCTGCGATCTGTGCTCGGCTTCGCCGCCGCCCCGGTCGTCAGCGACGCGTCCTGGGCCTGGGGCTGCGGGAAGACGGTCGTGGCGTCGGCCCAGGTGTCCCAGATCGGCAGTTGCTGATTGTTGAGATATTGACCCGACGGGGCGGTCATGGCCTGCCACAGGCTCCAGGCGTGGCCCTGGATCGCGGCCGTGTCGTTGGTGGCGATCCAGCCGTTGATCGTCGCGGCCGGGACCGGGAAGTTCGGCCCGACCGGCAGGGGCACGGGCGTCACCGCGGCCGCCGCGGTCGCCCCGACCGGCGCCTTGGTCGCCGCCGTCTTGCCGCCGTCGCAGGCCCCAACAGCCAGCAGCAGCAGCGCCGCCGCCGCCCTCGAACCGATGTCACGCATGAGCGCCCCTCCCACGCACGCGCCCCGGTGACGCGCGCCCGGATAGTAACGACCGCATCGATACAATCGTCAATAGCAATATATCCATTCACGCGCATGACGATATTGGACGCCGAGACCCCAATCGTCAAAAAAATTGTACATGAACGAATTCTGTCATTCGACCTGACGGCGCCGTTCAGCTTCGCCTTGGCATGGTGCGTCTCACGGGGCCGACGGCTCCGCAGACATCAAGGGACGAAGGACTAGACGACCATGACCAACACCAAGACCATCAAGACGATCGCCGCGAGCCTGGCCATGGCCGCCACCGCCCTGACCATGGTCGCGGCCCCCACCGCCGCCAGCGCCATGTCGCAGAAGCTGGGCGGGGTCGTCGGCTGCGACGCCTCGGGCGGCAAGCAGGAAGTCGGCGCCGTGCTCGGCGGCGTCCTGGGCGCCGTCGCCGGCAACAAGCTGGCCAAGCACGACCGCGGCACGGGCACCGCCATCGGCGCCGTGGTCGGCGCCGGCGCGGGCTCCTACGCCGGCTGCCAGATGCAGAAGAGCCGCGCGGCCGACAACGCCGGCGGCGTCTACACCAGCAACGGCATCCGCGTCGCCAGCGCGGTCGAGGCCGCCCCGATGACCAAGATCAAGGGCAAGTACGTCGCCCGCTCGACCCTGAACCTGCGCGCCTCGGCTTCGCCCCGCGGCGAGCGGATCGGTTCGGTCCAGGCCGGCGAGACCTTCCAGGCCCTGGGCCGCACCGGCGACGGCAAGTGGATCCTGGTCGGCCAGGACGGCGTCGGCGTCGGCTACGTCTCCAGCGCCTACGTCTACCGGGCGTAAGAAAGTCGCCCTCTCCCAGAGGGAGAGGGAGGGACCCGCGCCGTAGGCGTGGGAGGGTGAGGGGTTACACCCTCACCCTTTTTCTTTGCGCGCCCTGCCGGCACGCCGGCCGACGTTTTAACCCCTCACCCTCCCATTGCTGACGCAATGGGCCCCTCCCTCTCCCTCCGGGAGAGCGACTGTCTGGATGGTCAAGCCGGTACGAAGGCGGCGCGAGCATCCCTGGCCTTGGCGTTGAGGCGGACCAGGAGCTTTCGGGCGACAGC
>NZ_SLZL01000035.1 GCF_004342605.1 Caulobacter sp. BK020 | reverse complement strand
TCAGAGACAAAGCCAGCTTCCTGTCCCAGCCCCTCCTCATCGTGGAAAAACACAGTTGCTGAGGTGTGAGGCGAAGCCGAGCCTCGAAGGACGCAAGGCGGCGAAGCTAGGCCTCGCCGCCCTCATCGTCCACCACGTCCTCGAAGCTGGTCGGGTCGCCGTCCTGACGCAGGCGCAGCCGGTAGACGCCGCGGAATTTCTCCGGATTCACCGGCTTGTTGTGGCGCAGGATGACGATCTTGCCCTCGCGGGCCAGCTCGATGGCGTTGGTCCGCACATGACCCAGCACGCGCTGCCAACGCTCGGGCTCGATGGCCTTGGCGACCGACATCGGGTCGATGGACTTGCCGGCGGCCACGGCGGCCAGTTGCGAGAGAATGGTGTCTTGGATCGGGGTGGTCATGGCCGGAGGGATGGCACGAATCCGTCAGCAGCGCGAGGGCCGCCGCTTGCCTCCGGCGCCGCGCGGCCTTAGCTGCATCCTCAAAGACAACCCGGAAGACTTGGGCAAGGGGACGGATCATGGACGGCGGCAACGAGATCTGGGACGGACCCAAGCTGGTGACCGAAGGCGAATGGGCCGGCTGGCGCACCTGGTCGGGCATGGACGCCTTCGAGGACCAGACCGGGCCGTTCTATTTCCGCGAAGAGAACGGGGTGATCCGCAGCGCCTTCCGCGCCGAGCCCCGCCACATGAACGGCGGCGGCTTCATGCATGGCGGCTGCATGATGACCTTCGCCGACTATTCGCTGTTCTCGATCTCCTGGGCCCACCTGAAGGACGTGCGCGCCGTCACCGTCAGCCTGAACGGCGAGTTCCTGGGCCCGGCCAAGGCCGGCGACCTGGTGGAATCGACCGGCGAGGTCACCAAGGCCGGCGGCTCGCTGCTGTTCGTGCGCGGGCTGGTGTCGACCGGCGGCGCGCCGATGCTGAATTTCTCGGGCGTGATCAAGAAGATCCGGGCGCGGTAGGCCCCCTCCGGCCCTTCGGGCCACCTCCCCCAGAGGGGGAGGATCTAGCACTGTGTAGCTGCTCCCCCGCTGGGGGAGCTGTCGGCGAAGCCGACTGAGGGGGTCACACCCCCGCCTTCGCCGCCGGCCGCTCCATCATCCCCGCCAACCAGCGCTTCACATGGACCAATTCCGCGTCGGGACGGAACCGCACCATCCGGGCGAAGTCGATCGCCGTCGCGGCCAGGATGTCGGCCATGGTCAGCCGCTCGCAGGCGATGAAGTCGCTCTCGGCCAGGCGGCGGTCCAGCATCTTCAGCCCCTTCTCGGCCGTGGCCCGGCCATGGGCGGCCACCTCAGAAATCTGGGTTTCGATCGCGGCCAGGGCGGGATGGGCGTGGCGAACGGCCATCATCAGCGGGGTGGCCACCGTCATCTCGGTCCGGCGCGACCACATCTCGATCACGGCGGTCTCCCAGGGATCCCCGCCGAACAGGTTGGGCTCGGGATAGAGGCTTTCCAGGTATCGGCAGATGGCCACCGACTCGGTGATGGTGCGGCCGTCGTCCAGCTCCAGGGCCGGCACGTTGGGCAGGCCCGCCCTGGCCAGGTATTCGGGCGTGCGATGCTGGCCGCCGAAGATGTCGATGTCGACGACCTCGATGTCCTCGATCCCCTTCTCGGCCATGAACCAACGCACGCGGCGGGGATTGGGCGCGCGGCGGCTGTCGTAGAGCTTCAAAGGAAATCCTCCCGGCTTGCGGCCGGGAGGATGCTTCGGTTCCGCGAGGGAAGGAAAGGCCCCTACAGCCCGAACCAGGCCCGCGGCATCAGGCCGATCAGCGAGCCGGTCAGGCAGGTGGCCAGGAAGCCGGCCATCATCGCCTTCCAGACCAGGCCCAGCACCTCCTGCCGGCGCGCGGGCACCAGCACCGAGAAGCCGGCGACGTTCATGCCCACCGAGCCGATGTTGGCGAAACCGCACAGCGCATAGGTCATGATGATCCGGGTGCGCGGGTCCAGCAGCTCCGGACCGGTCTTGGCCATCTGGATGAAGGCGGTGAACTCGGTCAGGATCAGCTTGACGCCCAGCAGGCCGCCGGCCGCGCCGGCTTCCTTCCACGGCACGCCCATGGCCCAGGCCAGGGGCGAGAAGACCACGCCCAGGATGCGGGCGATGCTCAGGTGCTCGCCGCCCACCATCGGCAGGGCCAGCAGGATCTTGTCGACCATGGTGGCCAGGGCGATGAACACGATCAGGGTGGCGCCGACGTTGAGCGCGATCTGCAGGCCGTCGGTGGTGCCCTTCATGACCGCGTCGATCGAGCTGCCATAGGTCTTGTCGCCCTCGGCCAGGTCCAGGTCGTCGGACTTCTCGCTGGGATCGCCGGGCACCATGATCCGGGCCAGCAGCACGCCGGCCGGGGCCGAGATCAGCGAGGCGGCCAGCACGTGGGCGGCGGCGTTGGGCAGCACGTCGTGCAGGATGGTGGCGTAGGCCACCATGGTCGAGCCGGACACGCAGGCCATGCCGACCGCGATCAGCATGAACAGCTCCGAACGGGTCAGGCGCTCCAGATAGGCGCGGATGAAGATCGGTCCCTCGATCTGGCCCATGAAGATGGTGGCGGCGGTCGCCAGGGCGGGCGGCCCGCGCAGGCCAAGGGTCTTCTGGAACAGGAAGCCCAGACCCTTGGCCAGCCACTTCAGGATGCCCCAGTGCCACAGCAGCGCCGACAGGGCGCAGACCACCAGGATCACCGGCATGACCCGGAAGGCGAACAGGAAGCCGGCCCCCGGATTGGTCTCGGCATAGGGCGGCGTCGTGCCCGACAGATAGCCGAACACGAAGTTGGTGCCCGCCTGGGTCGACGAGGCCAGCCCCTCCACCGCGCCGTTCACGCCCTGCAGCGCGCTGCGCATCGCGGGCAGCTTGAACAGCACGAACACCAGGACCAGCTGGATGGCGATCGCGCAGACGGCCAGCACCAGCGGGAAGCGCTTGCGGTTCTCGGACACCAGCCAGCAAAGGCCGAGGATCAGCGCCACACCCGCCAGGGCCTGGACGTTCTCGGGAAGGAAGATCAAGACGGAAGGACCTTAACTGATGAGGCGACGCCCCCGCGACGTCATCCAAGGGCCCAAATGACTATGAATGGGGGGCGCGGCGCAAGGGCCATGCGCAGGAAACCGCGAGGGCCGGGCGATCCGCCCGCCCCTCGCGCAGCCGCCTAGGCCGCTAGGTCGACGGATGTCGCGGTCGAGGTCGTCGAGCCGGCCAGGCTGCCGGCCAGTTGGGCGAGCAGCTTCTGCATCAGGTCCAAGGCGTCGCTGGAAACGTCCGCCCCCAGGCTGTCGGCGGCCGAGGTCAAGGTCTGGGCCAGTTCGTCGGCCGAGACCACGCCGTCGCCGTTCAGGTCGGCGGCGTCGGTCGCGGCGCCGGACGACGCCCCGGCGTCATCCGATCCCTCGCTGGGCGGCGGTCCGGGCGGCGGGCCGCCGGCTCCGGGCGGGCCGCCCTGGGGCTTCATGGCCTTGAACTCGTCGAGCGACAGCGAGCCGTCGCCGTCGGAGTCGCCGTCAGCCAGCATGTCGGACGCCATGTCCGCGGCGCCGGGCGCGTCGGCCGGCAGGTCCGACGGCGCGTGGGCGGCCATGGCCGTGGCCAGTTCGTCGCTGGTCACCGCCCCGTCGCCGTCCGCGTCGGCGTCGGCGAACATCGCGGCGGCCCGATCGCTCTGATCGGTCTGCTGCGCGCTCAGCAGCGAGGTCAATGTATCGGCGCCGAAACCCTGGCCCGACGAGGACCAGCCCTGCATCGGCGGCGGCGGGCCGTTCCTGCCGTCCGACGGCATGTTTTGCCCGACCTGGGCCAGCGTGGCGCTCGACGTCGAGCTGGCGTCCGTCGACGGGGTCGAAGCGGACGCCCTGGCCTGCAGCAGCGACTGCAACAGCGAGGACGATCCGAGACTGGAGATGGTCATCTGTCTCTCCTTGGGTGAAGGCGTGACGATCCCTGCGCCGCACGCCCGCGCCGAAGACCCGGCGCGGAGAGCAAGATGCGAATAACATGCCCCATTTCTGCTTGTTACGCCGCCGACACAATGCCCGCGCCGGTCGATACGCGTCCCCCTGAAACCCGGAATCTTGGCCTGAGCGCGCGAGGCGAAACGGGCTCCAAAACAGGCAAGGCGTCGCTTTTGGTGCGCACGAACTGCGCCTTACCCCGATTTAACTTGGCCGCTTGAAGTTCACCGGTCATTGCTGCAACCGTAGATTTGGGGAGCGTTGCAAGCATGTCGCTGGCCTTGGCCACACTGTTGTACGAGTGGCGTCGGTACATGGCGGCCGTCGTCGCCTTGGCCTTTTCGGGCCTGCTGGTGCTGGCCCAGGTCGGCATCTTCGTCGGCATCGGCAAAGGCTTCACCGCCCAGATCGACCGCGCCCGCGCCGACATCATGGTGCTTGGCCCCGGGGCCAAGGCGCTGTTCGGCGGCCCCTCGGGCCTGCCGCGCCGGATGATCCCCCTGGTCTACAGCCACCCGGAGGTGCTGCAGGTGGCTCCGCTGGACGGCTCGGGCGGGCGTTTCCAGAACATCCTGTCGCCCGAGGAGCAGGCCAAGGCCGACGCCCGCGCCAAGCAGGGCGCCAAGGGCGGCGGCGGGCGCAAGAGCGAGTTCGTCAACGTCACGGTGATCGACGCGATCCCTGGCTTCGTCACCGTGCCGACCGACTACACGCTGAGCATGGTCGAGGCCCTGCGCCAGCCCTACGCCGTGGCCGTCGACCAGACCGCCCTCAAGCGCCTGGGCGTCAAGAAGGGCGACAAGGCCCTCTACAACGGCAAGACCATCACCATCGGCGTCATCACCCACGGCTATCCCAACATCATCCAGCCGACCCTGGTGATGTCGCGCGACACCCTGCGGATGCTGGGCGAGGCCGACACCGGCCAGCGCGTGGGTCCGCTGATGGTGCAGATCCGCGACCCGGCCCGGGCCGAGATCGTCGCCGCCCAGCTGAACAAGAAGGGCGACGGCAAGTTCCGCGCCTGGACCCGCCAGGAGCTGGCCGACGCCAACTCCGGCGCCATGCTGGACGACCAGATCATCGGCATCATCCTGGGTTTCTCGGCGTTCCTGGGCCTGCTGATCGGGGTGGTGATCACCTGGCAGACCCTGCGCGGGGCGATCATGGCCAACATCAAGGAGTTCGCTTCCCTCCGAGCCCTGGGCGTGTCGATGGGCGACCTGCGCAACATCGTCATCGAGCTCAGCTTCTGGGTCGGGATCGTCGGCGTGATCGCCTCCGCCGTCCTGACCTGGCTGGTCTCGCTGGCGGCGACCGCCGGCGGCGTGCCGATGTCGTTCCCGCCCGTGCTGATCGCGGTCGTCGCGGCGTTCCTGATCGTCATCGCCATGGTGTCCGGCTTCCTGTCGCTGGGCGTCCTCAAGAACAGCCAACCCGCGGACCTGCTGCGATGAACGCGCCCCTCAAGATCAAAGGCGTCGCCGGTTTCACCCATGGCGAGAGCGCCCTCGCCGCCAAGGGCCTGGTCAAGCGCTTCAAGACCGGCCGCACCTTCATCGAGGTGCTCAAGGGCGTCGATTTCGACGCCAGGCACGGCGACGTGACCATGGTCATGGGTCCGTCGGGGTCGGGCAAGTCGACCCTGGTGGCGGCCCTGTCGGGCCTGCTCAAGCCCGACGAGGGCAAGGTCAAGGCCCTGGACGCCGCCGACCTGTGGAAGCTGTCGCCGGGCAAGATCGACAAGTTCCGCCTCGACCACTGCGGCTTCATCTTCCAGGGTTTCAACCTGTTCCCCGCCCTGACCGCCAAGCAGCAGGTGATGACCGCCTTGAAGTACCAGGGCGTCGGTCCTGGCGAGGCCGGGCGCCGCGCCCAGGCGGCGCTGGAGTCGGTGGGCCTGGGCCCGCGCGTCAACCAGCGGCCGTCCGAGCTGTCCGGCGGCGAGAAGCAGCGCGTGGCCATCGCCCGCGCCCTGGCCAAGAACCCGAACCTGATCTTCGCGGACGAGCCGACCTCCGCTCTTGACGGGAAAAGCGGCGAGATCGTCATCCGGCTGTTGCGCCAGGCCGCCACCGAGCGCGGCGCGGCGGTGATCTGCGTGACCCACGACCCGCGGCTGGAGGCCTACGCCGACCGCGTCATCCACATCGAAGACGGCCGGATCCTGGACGACGTGCGCCGCACGCCCGACGCCCATCCCACGCCGCTCAGCCACTGACTTTCCGAGGAAGCCCCGCAATGCCCGCGTTCCTGCGCCGCCCCGTCTTCTGGATCATCCTCGCCGTGTTCGTGCTCGGCGGCGGCGGGTTCTTCTTCATGAAGACCCAGGCCGCCGAGAAGAAGAAGAAACTCGAGGCCGCCGCCGTCCAGGAAGAGCCCAGCCCCTACGCGGCCATCGCCAACGGCAAGGCCGACGTCGAGGGCGGCATCATCCAGGTGGCCGCGCGCCGCCAGGGCATCGTGCGCGAGGTGTTCGTGCAGGAAGGCCAGGACGTCGTGGCCGGCCAGGCCCTGGCCAAGCAGGAGGACGACGACGCCCGCCTGGCCGCCGACACCGCCTCGGCCAGCCTGGCCTCGGCCCGCGCCCAGGTGGCGGTCTACCAGGTGCAGCTGCGCACCGGCCAGCGCGAGTACAAGCGCCTGCAGAACCTGTCGGCCGCCAACTTCGTGGCCGGCCAGCGCCTGGACGCCGCCCAGGACCAGATCTCGTCGGCCAACGCCAACATCCAGGCCCAGCAGGCCGCGATCCAGGTGGCGACCGCCCAGCTGGCCCAGGCCCGCTACAACCAGGAACTGACGGTGATCCGCGCGCCCGCCAACGGCCGCATCGCCCGCCGCTACGCCAATCCCGGCGCCGGCGCCTCGACCCTGAACGTCACGCCGATGTTCGACCTCGAGCCCCAGACCGCCCGCATCGTCCGCGCCGAGATCGTCGAGGCCGACATCCCCAACATCACGATCGGCCAGGAGGTCGAGATCCAGCCGGAAGCCGACCCGACCAAGACCTATGTCGGCAAGGTCCTGCGCCGGGCCGCCGTCTTCGGGGCGCGCAAGCTGGCCTCGGACGACCCCAGCCAGCGCAGCGACGAACGCGTCGTCGAAGTGGTGGTCAGCGCCGACGGCGCCCCGATCCTCGTCGGCCAGCGCGTTCTGGTGAAGTTCATGAAGCCCGGCCAGAAGGCCGGCGTGAAGCGCGACCAACCCAAGCCGCCGGTGGCGGGGGGCGACAAGAAGAAGGCGTAGGGCGAGCCCCTGGCCCTTCCGGCTGGGCTATCGCATATGCGTTGAGCCGGACCGGGCGGGCGGACCGCTCTCTTGACGCCCCCTCTCCCGCACCGCACAAACGCGCCAAACAAACATGCGTTTGAGGGAGATACGAGCATGGCGGACGATATCCGGTTCGACGGTCAGGTGGCGATCGTCACGGGAGCCGGCGGTGGCCTCGGCCGGCAGCATGCGCTGGAACTGGCGCGACGCGGGGCCAAGGTGGTGGTCAACGACCTGGGCGGCGCCGTCGACGGTTCCGGCGGCTCGTCCGAGGCGGCCAAGGCCGTCGTGGCCGAGATCAAGGCCTTCGGCGGCCAGGCCATCGCTCACGGCGCTTCGGTGACCGACGACGCCGGCGTGGCCGACCTTGTGAAGACCACCATGGAAACCTGGGGCCGGATCGACATCCTGATCGCCAACGCCGGCATCCTGCGCGACCGCACCTTGACCAAGATGGAGCTGGCCGACTTCGAAGCCGTGATCCAGGTCCACGTGTTCGGCACCTTCAAGCCGATCAAGGCGGTGTGGGACATCATGAAGGCCCAGAACTACGGCCGCATCGTCGTGACCACCTCGTCCTCGGGCATGTACGGCAACTTCGGCCAGTCTAACTATGGCGCGGCCAAGATGGCGGTGCTGGGCCTGATGAACACGCTGAAGCTCGAAGGCGCCAAGAACAACGTCAAGATCAACGCCATCAGCCCGGTCGCCGCCACCCGCATGACCGAGGGCCTGATGCCGCCGGAAGTGCTGGAGAAGCTGAAGCCGGAATATGTCACGCCCGGCGTGGTCTATCTGGTGTCGGAAGACGCGCCGACCGGGGCGATCCTGACCGCCGGGGCGGGCGCTTTCGCCCTGTCGCGGATCTTCGAGACCGAAGGCGTCTATCTGGGCGAAGGCGGTCTGTCGGCCGAGGAAGTCCGCGACAACTGGGACGCCATCACCGCCGAGGCCGACCAGAAGGCCTACTTCAACGGCGGCGAACAGGGCGCGAAGTTCTTCCGCAAGCTGGCGGGCGGTTAAGTCTCCAATCGGCAGTGACAGAATTGCGTCGTGAACAGGGCTGGCGTAGATTTCCCTTACGTCATCCTGTTCGCGCGCTTTTCAGGCAATTTCGAGCACAATTGACGGAACGTCGAAATCTAGACCTGGTGCAGGGCGGGGTTTTCTTTGACACGCTGCACAAAATTCACCGTTTTGCGAATAAATAGCAACGTTTTTTGACCAGATGCGTTAGAGCGACGGCAACCGGCGCCATCAAGGGCGCCGGAGCTTCCTCCCCAGAAGGTCGTCTCTCATGTCCCTTACGCGTATCTCCCTCGCCGCCGGCGTGGCGCTCGCCGCGCTGGTCGCGGCTTCCCAGGCGTCGGCCGCCGCCTTTTACCTGCAGGAACAATCGGTGCGCGGCGCCGGTCGCGCCTATTCGGGCGAAGTCGCCGACCGCGGCGCCGCCAGCCTGTGGTGGAACCCGGCCTCGATCGCCGGTCTCGACAAGAACGAGATCTATGGCGGCGTCCACCTGGTCCAGGTCGACTCCCAGGTCAACAACGCCGGCTCGACCCTGACCCGTCCGGTCATCCCCGGCGGCCTGACCACCCCGGTGGGCGGCGAGCCCTATGCCGGCGGCCCGATCAACAACGGCGTTGTCCCCAACCTGGCGGGCGCCTTCCGCGTCAACGACAAGCTGGCCGTCGGCCTGTCCGTCGCCGCGCCCTACAACTTCACCACCGACTACAACAGCCGCAGCTGGACCCGCTACGACGCCCTGAAGTCGAACCTGAAGACCATCGACGTCAACGGAGTGGTGGCCTATCGCGTCAACGACATGCTGGACCTCGGCGTGGGCGTTTCGGCCCAGTACACCGACGCCGAACTGTCCTCGGCCCTGCCGAACCTGTCGCCCCTGCTGCCCGACGGCTCCTCGTCGCTGAAGGGCGACGGCAACTGGGACTACGGCTGGAACGTCGGCGCCCAGTTCCACGCCACGCCCGCTCTGACGATCGGCGCGTCGTATCGCTCGCAGATCAAGCATAAGCTGGACGGCCACGTGGTCGTCTCCGGCCTGCTGGGCCCGCTCGCCGCGGCCAATGTCGACACCGACGGCCAGGCCAAGATCACCACGCCCTGGATGGCCAACCTCGGCGCCCGCTGGCAGGTGACCGACAAGACCACCCTGAACGCCTCGGTCTCGCGCATCGGCTGGGGCGAGTTCGACCAGATCGTCATCACCTATCCGAATGGCGGCAGCATCAGCGAGCAGAACTACAAGGACACGACCACCGTCGCGGTGGGCGTCGATCACGACGTCAACGACAAGCTGACCCTGCGGGCCGGCGTGCAGTACGACCCGACCCCGACCCCGGACGTCGGCCGCACCGCCCGCGTGCCGGACGGCGACCGCATGCTGTACGCGATCGGCTCGACCTGGAAGGCCACCGACGCCATCCAGTGGGACGCGGCCCTGTCGTACATCAGCTTCGACGACACCAAGATCAACCGCACCGAGACGATCTACCGCGGCACCGCCGCCGCGACGACGCTGAACCTCAAGGGTGACGTCGGCGGCTCGGCCGTGGTCCTGTCGACGGGCCTGCGCTGGAGCTTCTAGGCCCTGGCGTGAGTTGAACGGAGGGAAGCCGTCCAGGGCGACCTGGACGGCTTTTTTCTTGTGGGGATCAACCCGCCACCTGGCCCCACAAAGCCTTCGCCGCGCCCGCGAACGCCTTGGCCGCCGCGCTGTCGGGCGCGCGAAGCACCACGGGGGTTCCGGCGTCGCCGGCCTCGCGCACGGCGATCTCGATCGGGACCTGGGCCAGGACCGGCACGCCCAGCGCCTTGGCTTCTTCGACCCCGCCCCCGGCCCCGAAGATCGGGATTGGGGCGCCCGTGGCCGGGTCGGCGAAGAAGGCCATGTTCTCGATCAGGCCCAGGATCGGGGTGGCGGTCTTGCCGAACATCGCCGCGGCCCGGCGGGCGTCGATCAGGGCGATCTCCTGCGGCGTGGTCACCAGCACCGCCCCGTCGATCCGCAGCTTCTGGACCAGGGTCAGCTGGATATCGCCCGTGCCCGGCGGCAGGTCGACGACCAGCACGTCCATCGGCGCGGCCTCCGAGCCCCAGGCCACGTCGTGGATCATCTGGCGCACCGCCGACGAAGCCATCGGGCCGCGCCAGATCATCGCCTTGCCTTCGTCGACCAGGAAGCCGATCGACATCAGCTTGATCCCATGGGCCTCCAGCGGCTGCAGCTTGCCGTCCTCGAAACTGGGCTCGCCGTCGATCCCCATCATGCGCGGGGCCGAGGGCCCGTAGACGTCGGCGTCCAGCAGCCCGACCCGCAGCCCCTGGCCGGCGAAGGCGCAGGCCAGGTTGGTGGCCACGGTCGACTTGCCCACCCCGCCCTTGCCCGAGGCGATGGCGATCACGTGCTTCACATGGGCCGGCTTCTCGGCCTCCGGCGGCGGGACCAGCCGGGCCTGGCCGTCTTCGGAGACCTTGGCGCCCTTGCGCACCCGCGTCGCGCCTTCGGCCGCCTGGGCGGTCAGCACCACCTGCGCCACGTCAACGCCGGGCAGGCCGGCCAGCGCCTTCTCGGCCGCCTCGCGCACCAGAGCGTAGGTCGCCGCCTGGGAGGCGGGGACCTCCAGCATGAAGCCGGCGCGGCCCGCGCGAACCACCAGCCCCTGCACCAGACCGGCCGCCACCAGGCCTTCGCCGGAGACCGGATCGACGACCAGATCCAGCGCCGCGCGGGCGTCGTCGAGCGTGGCGGGGGAAGCTGCGGTCACGGGATTGTCTTGCCTTGTTCAGCGGGGGCTTTCATATCCGCGTGCGGGGGTCGTTTTACAACCCCGTCATTTGGCCCGTCATTTAGCCCGCCATCTGGCCCGCCCTTCGTTGTGACCGGAAGACCAAGCCGCCCATGCCCTGGAACGACAACGCCGGCCCCGGACCCTGGGGCTCCCCACCGCCGAACGACGGCAAGAAGGACGCGGATCGCAACCGAGGCGAAGAGCCGCGCCCCGGCGCGCCCAAGGATACTGGCGGTCCGCCGCCGCCCGTCGATCTGAGCGCCATCGCCGAACGCGTGGTCGCGCGCCTGCGCCAGATCTTCAACGGCCCCGGCCGCCCACGCGCCATCGCCGTCTCCGCCCTGGTGCTCGTCGCCCTGTGGGGCCTGTCGGGCTGCTATGTGGTGCAGCCCAAGGACCAGGCCGTGGTCACCACCTTCGGCGCCTATAGCCGCACCGCGAGCCCGGGACTGCGCTATCACCTGCCCTATCCGATCGAGCATGCCGAGATGGTGCCGTTCACCTCGACCCAATCGCTCGACATCGGCGGTTCCGCCGGCCAGCCGGTGCCGGACGAGCGCCTGATGCTGACTGGCGACGAGAACATCGTCGACCTGAGCTTCACGGTGCAATGGCGGGTGTCGGACGCCGCCAAGTACAGCTTCAACGTCTATGACCCCCCCTCGGTGATCAAGGACGTGGCCGAAAGCGCCATGCGCGAGGTGGTCGGCAAGACCGCCCTGACCCCGATCCTCACCAACAGCCGGGGTCAGGTCCAGGACCAGACCCGCCGGCTGATGCAGCAGATCCTCGACCGCTACGATATGGGCGTGGCGATCCAGAGCGTGAACATCCAGACCGCCACCACGCCCGCTCCCGTGCTGGAGGCCTATCGCGACGTGCAGCGCGCGGCCCAGAACGCCCAGTCGGCCGCCAACAACGCTCGCGGCGAGGCCGCCCAGATCACCCAGGCGGCCCTGGGCTATCGCGAGCAGGTGGTGCGCGAAGCCGCCGGCGACGCCGCCCGCTTCAACCAGGTCTACGAACAGTACAAGCTGGCCCCCGCCGTCACCCGCGAGCGCCTCTATATCGAAACGATGCAGCGCGTGCTGGAGCGGTCCAACAAGGTGATCGTCGACAACAAGGGCGCCAACGCCCCCATCATCCTGCCGTCCGACACCTTCCGGCCAAGAACCTCGACAGCCATCACCACCGCCAGCGAGGAGGCCGCCCGATGAGCAATCTGAACGGCAAGACCCTCGCCGCCGGCGTCGTGGCCCTGGGCCTGGTGATCCTGGCCAATGTCACCCTGTTCAAGATCGACCAACGCCAGCAGGCCCTGGTCGTCCGGTTCGGCGATCCCGTCCGCACGGTGCTGACCCCCGGCCTGCACTTCAAGAACCCGTTCGAGACCGTGCTGAAGTTCGACAGACGCAACATCGAGCTGAACGCCAACGAGGAAGAGGTCACCGCCGCCGACCAGGAGCGCCTGGTGGTCGACGCCTTCGTCCGTTACCGCATCACCGATCCGCGCCAGTTCTACCGAACGCTGAGCACCGTGGACGTGGCCAAGCAACGCCTGGAGACCATCGTCAACGCCGCCCTGCGCGAGGAGATCGGGCGCTCCAACTCCGAGGACGTGATCGCCGGCAAGCGCGCCCAGGTCATGGCCGCCATTCGCGCCAAGGTCGCCAACCAGGTCGCCGCATCCGACCTGGGCGTGCAAATCATCGACGTTCGGATCAAGCGCGCCGACCTGCCGCCCGCCAACGCGCAGGCGGTGTTCGAGCGCATGCAGACCGCCCGCAAGCAGGAAGCCGCCCAGCTGCGGGCCATGGGCGAGCAGAAGCGCAGGGAGATCGTCGCCACCGCCTACGAAGAGGCCGAGAAGATCCGCGGCGACGCAGACGCCCAGCGCGCCCAGCTGTTCGCGTCCAGCTTCGGCCGCGACCCCAACTTCGCGGCGTTCTATCGCTCGATGTCGGCCTACGAGGCGGCTCTCGGCAAGGGCGACACCACCCTGGTGCTTTCGCCCGACAGCGCGTTCTTCAAGTATTTCGAGAAAGGCCCGGCGGGCTGAACCAAGACGCGCCGGTCAGGCGGCCGCCTTCAGCAGGTCCATCACGACGTGCAGGCTCTCGGCGACGTGCACGCACTTCTCGGCGATCTCCTCGGTGGGATCCAGGATGTCCGGCACCATGATCGTCATCATCCCCGCCGCGTGGGCGGCGCGGACGCCGGGATGGGAGTCCTCGAGCGCCAGGCACAGGGTCGGGTGCACGTTCAGGCGGCGGGCCGCCTCCAGATAGGGGTCCGGATGCGGCTTGTGGCGCGCGACGTCGGCGTTGGCGACCACGGCGTGGAAGCGTTTGACCAGATCGAAGCGGCCCAGATAGCGGTCCACCGCCTCGCGGCTGTTGGAGGTGGCGATGGCGCGCGGCACGCCCAGGGCGTCCAGATAGTCGAGGATCTCCATCACCCCGGTCTTCAGCCGCACCTCGGCCTCAAGGATCGTCTCGACGTCGGCCCAGGTGCGGGCGAAATAGTCCTCGACCGGGAAGCTGGCGCCGTAGAGCTCGCGCAGCATGACCCCGCACTCCGGATTGGTCTTGCCGACCATCGAGCGGTAGGTCGCGGCGGTGAAATCAACGCCGAACGCCTGGCCCGCCTCGATCATCGCCGCCTGGTAGACGGTCTCGGTGTCCAGCAGCAGGCCGTCCATGTCGAACACCACCGCCTGAACGCCGCGCGGGAAGGTCACGAGACGAACTCCGCCGTCGTGTAGCCCTGGAAGTGCAGCAAGGCGGTAAGGTCGCTGTAGTCGACCTTGGCGTGGGCCTGGGCCGCGACGATCGGCTTGGCGCGATAGGCGACGCCCAGGCCGGCGACCTCGATCATCGCCAGGTCGTTGGCGCCGTCGCCCACAGCCAAGGCGTCGGCCGGGGTCAGGCCCAGGGCGGCGGTCTCCTCCTGGAGCGCGGCCAGCTTGGCCTCCTTGCCCAGGATCGGGTCGCCGACCGTCCCGGTCAGTTGGCCGCCCTCCTCGATCAGGGTGTTGGCGCGGTTCAGGTGAAAGCCGGCGGCCTGGGCCACGCGCGACGTGAAGAAGGTGAAGCCGCCCGAGACCAGCGCGCAGCGGGCGCCGCTCTCGGCCATGGTCCGCACCAGGGTCCGCGCCCCGGGATTGAGCTTCACGCGATCGTCGTAGCAGGCCTGCAGGGCGTCGACCGACAGGCCCTTGAGCATGCCGACCCGCTCGCGCAACGCGCCCTCGAAGGCCAGCTCGCCGCGCATAGCCCGTTCGGTGATCTCCGAAACCTTGTCCTTGACCCCGGCGAAGTCGGCCAGCTCGTCCAGGCACTCGACGTTGATGATCGTGGAGTCCATGTCGGCGATCAGCAACCGCTTGCGGCGGTTCTCGGCCGGCTGGACGGCGAAGTCGACCGGACGCTCGCCAACCGCTCCCTTGACGGCCAGGTGGGTCTCGGACGCCAGCCCGTCGGCGAACAGGTCCAGCGCCCCCTCCCCCAGCACGGCTTCGGACGAGACGGCCAGCGCGGCGCTCACGGCGGCGGCGGCCTCCGCCAGGGCGGCAGGGTCGGGCGAGACGAGGGTGATCGCGAGCATGAGGGGCGGCTATTGGAGGAAGCCGCCCGCGTCAACCCAGCAATAGCCCGGCCAAGTCCTATTCGTTCATCAGCGACAGGCAGTTGGTGAACAAGGCCATGCCGCGTTCCTCGTTGGCCTCATCACCGGTCTTGGTCACCGGCGCATCGATCATCATGCTGGCCATGCTGGACACCGCGCGGCGATAGACGTCCGAAGGCTTTTCACCCCTGGCGGTACCTTCAGCGATGGCGCTGTTGAGGATCGCCTCGCCGCTGACGCCCATCATCTTGAGCAACGGCGCCACGGCCTTGCCGCCGTCGCCTTCGGACAACTTGGCCAGGATGCCCGGATTGCGGCGGATCACCTCGTCGGCGCCAACGAACAGCACGGCGCAGCCGAACTTCTGGTCGGTCTTGGTCTGGGCGGTGATCGGCGAGTCCGCCGCGGGCTTGGTGACCGCCGGCGTGGTCGACGAGGCCAGGGCGGCGGCGAAGATCAAGTGAAGCATGGTATGGATCGTATCCCCCGGATAAGCATGCGGCCATCGCCGAGACGAGAGGATCGACTCAGGATTGTCCGCCAATAGCATCACCCTTATCGGAGGCCCCACGGCCAGCGGCAAGTCCGCCCTGGCCCTGACGCTGGCGCGCGAGACCGGCGGCGAGATCGTCAACGCCGACTCCATGCAGATCTATGCCGGACTGCGGGTGCTGACGGCCGGACCGTCGCCCGACGAGCTGGCCCAGGCGCCGCACCACCTGTTCGGCGTCGCCGACGCGGCCGACGGCTGGTCGGTGGGGCGCTGGCTGACGGCGGCGACTCAAGCCTTGGCCGCGATCGCGGCGCGTGGCCGTGGCGCCATCGTGGTCGGCGGCACCGGCCTCTATTTCCGCGCCCTGACCCACGGCCTCGCCGACGTGCCGCCAGTGCCCGAAAGCCAGCGCGAGATCTCGGCCCTGCTCTACGCCGCCCAGGGCGAGCCCCAGTTTCGCGACATCCTGGCCGGACTCGACCCCCAGGCCGAGGCCCGCATCGAGGTCGGCGACCGCCAGCGCCTGGTCCGCGCCCACGCCGTGGCCGTGGCCACCGGCAAGTCCCTGACCGCCTGGCAGACCGACACCAAGCCGGCCCTTGAGGCAGGGACCTGGCGCGGCGTGGTGCTGGATCCGCCCCGCGCCGAGCTCTACGCCCGCTGCGACGCGCGCCTGGGCCAGATGGTCGAGCACGGCGTCCTGGACGAGGTGCGGGCCATGGAGGCGCGTGGCCTGGACCCGTCCCTCCCCGCCCTCAAGGCCGTCGGCTATCGCGAACTGGCGGCGCACCTGCGGGGCGAGGTTTCGCTGGACGAGGCCCTGGAAGCCGCGCGACAGGAGACGCGGCGCTACGCCAAGCGCCAGAT
This sequence comes from Caulobacter sp. BK020, assembly GCF_004342605.1. Taxonomy (GTDB): domain Bacteria; phylum Pseudomonadota; class Alphaproteobacteria; order Caulobacterales; family Caulobacteraceae; genus Caulobacter. Next base: position 4,819 of record NZ_SLZL01000035.1, on the reverse strand, counting down.
GACCTGGTTTCGGAACCAGACGCCGGACTGGGAAAGGACAAACGCCCTTGCCCCCTACGGATCGTTTCGCGATCGTCTTCCCCCAGAGGGGGAAGAGCCTTAGAGCGGGCGCTCCGCCCCCTATGGGGGCGGACAGGCGACGAAGTCGCCAGGTGGGGGCAAGTCCCCTGACTCACAGGACGCAACCATGACCGAACTCGCCCGCCTCGCCGCCGCTGTCGCCGCCCGTCTGACCGAACGGGGCGAGACGCTGGCCGTGGCCGAATCCTCGACCGGCGGCCTGATCTCCTCGTCGCTGCTGGCCGTGCCCGGCGCGTCGAAGTTCTATGTCGGCGGCGCCGTCGTCTACACGGCCCGCGCCCGCCTGACCCTGCTGGACATCCCGCAGAAGGCGATGGACGGACTGCGCTCGGCCAGCGAGCCCTACGCCGTGTTGCTGGCCCGGGTGGCGGGCAAGAACCTGAAGGCCGCCTGGGGCCTGTCGGAGACCGGCGCGGCCGGTCCGGACGGCAACCGCTACGGCGACGCCGCGGGCCACAGCTGCGCGGCCGTGGTCGGGCCGGACACCGAGGTCAGTCTTACCATCGAGACCGGTTTGGACGACCGCGAGGCCAACATGCGGCGCTTCGCTGAGCACGCCCTTGCCCTGCTCCTGGGACGCTTGGGCTGAATTTCGCCCCTTAGAACGGCGTTGCCCGCGCGCAACGGGTCGTTTCTTGCGTCAAAGCGCGCCTTGACGCCCTCGGGCGAGCATGGCATTCCCCGACCATCCATTTGGAGCAACACTCGTGCGCAACACCATGATCGTACTTATGGAGCGGCCGTTCACGACGTGACCTCGAAGTCACGCTGATAGATCGGTCGCGCGCACAAAGGTCCTTCGGGGCCTTTTTTCTTTTCCGGCTTCTTTGCTTCCCCGCCGCCCAGCTTCCCAACCCCAGGGATCACCGTCATGACCGCCCACCAGACCATCGAGAGCTCGACCGCCGTCGACACCGCCTCCCGCGCCATGACCGGCGCCGAGATCGTGGTCCGCGGCCTCGTGGACCAGGGCGTCGAGGTGCTGTTCGGCTATCCGGGCGGCGCGGTCCTGCCGATCTACGACGCGCTGTTCCACGAGCCGCGCCTGCAGCACGTCCTGGTCCGCCACGAGCAGGGCGCCACCCACGCCGCGGAGGGCTACGCCCGCAGCTCGGGCAAGCCGGGCGTCGTGCTGGTCACCTCGGGCCCGGGCGCGACCAACGCCATCACCGGCATCATGGACGCCCTGATGGACTCGATTCCGATGGTCGTCATCACCGGCCAGGTCCCCACCCACCTGATCGGCACCGACGCCTTCCAGGAAGCCGACACGGTCGGCATGACCCGCTCGTGCACCAAGCACAATTACCTGGTCAAGGACGTCCGCGACCTGCCGCAGATCCTCCACGAGGCGTTCAAGATCGCCACCACCGGCCGCCCCGGCCCGGTGCTGATCGACATCCCCAAGGACGTCCAGTTCGCCAAGGGCGAATATTACGGCCCGACCGAAGTCGCCTCGACCCACGCCTACAACCCGCGGGTCAAGGGCGACCAGGGACGCATCGCCGAGGCGGCCCGGATGATCGCCCAGGCCCGCCGGCCGATCTTCTACACCGGCGGCGGGGTGATCAACGCCGGCCCCAAGGCCAGCGCCGCCCTGCGCGAGTTCGCCGCCCTGACCGGCGCCCCGGTCACCTCGACTCTGATGGGCCTGGGCGCCTTCCCGGCCGCCGATCCGGCCTGGCTGGGCATGCTGGGCATGCACGGCACGTTCGAGGCCAACAACGCCATGCACGACTGCGACGTGATGATCTGCGTCGGGGCGCGCTTCGATGACCGGGTCACCGGGCGCCTCGACGCCTTCTCGCCGGGCAGCAAGAAGATCCACATCGACATCGACGCCTCGTCGATCAACAAGAACGTCCGCGTCGACCTGCCGATCGTCGGCGACGCCGGCAGCGTGCTGGAAGACCTGATCGCCGCCTGGAAGGGCGCCGGACACCAGGCCAACAAGGCCGCCCTGACCGACTGGTGGGCCCAGATCGACCAGTGGCGCGCCCGCCAATGCCTGGCCTATCGCCGCTCCGAGACGGTCATCAAGCCGCAGTACGCGATCGAGCGCCTGTACGAGCTGACCAAGGGCCGCGACACCTACATCACCACCGAGGTCGGCCAGCACCAGATGTGGGCCGCCCAGTTCTTCCGCTTCGAGGAACCCAATCGCTGGATGACCTCGGGCGGCCTGGGCACCATGGGCTATGGCCTGCCCGCCGCCCTGGGCGTGCAGCTGGCCCATCCCAAGAGCCTGGTCGTCGACATCGCCGGCGAAGCCTCGATTCAGATGTGCATCCAGGAGCTGTCGACGGCGATCCAGTTCGACCTGCCGGTCAAGATCTTCATCCTGAACAACGAATGGATGGGCATGGTCCGCCAGTGGCAGCAGCTGCTGCACGGCGAGCGCTACAGCCACTCCTATTCCGACAGCCTGCCCGACTTCGTGAAGCTGGCCGAGGCCTACGGCGCGGTCGGCATCCGCTGCGACGACCCGGCCGAGCTGGACGGCAAGATCCTGGAGATGATCAACAGCGACAAGGTCGTCGTCTTCGACTGCCGCGTCGAGAAGCACGAGAACTGCCTGCCGATGATCCCCTCGGGCAAGGCCCACAACGAGATGATCATGGGCGACGTCGAGGACATCGGCAACGTGATCGGGGCGGCGGGGGCCGGGCTGGTGTAGCGCGGTGCGTCCTTCGAGGCCCTCCTTCGGAGGGCGCCTCAGGATGAGGAACTCGGTAAAGTCGCGGTTTTCTGCTTTCTTGTCGTCCCCCTCCTTCCTCATCCTGAGGTGCGAACCTGCAAGGTTCGCCTCGAAGGACGCAGGGCGGATGTACGATCTCCATAGCGCGTGGGTGTACATGCTCCAGTGCCGGGACGGCTCATACTACGTCGGCTCGCACCGAGGACCGGACGTGGACGTGCGCATCGCCCAGCATCAAGAGGGGCAAGGTGGCGAGTACACGGCAGCCCGCTTGCCGGTGAAGCTCGTTTGGTGTCAGCCCTTCCAGTACATCGTCGACGCCATCGAAATTGAACGACGGATCAAGGGTTGGTCGCGCGCCAAGAAAGAAGCGATGATACGCGGCGATTGGGATGCTCTACCGTCTCTTTCACGTCGCCGTGGCGGCAAACCCAAGCAACAAGAGCAGACAGTCAGAGCGCCTAGATGACCGATCTCCAACCCGCCTCGGCCTACGACATGGCCCCGAACGAACAGGTCGAGCAGACCGCGACCTTCGCCCTGCTGGTCGACAACGAGCCGGGCGTGCTGCACCGGGTGGTCGGGCTGTTCGCGGCGCGCGGCTACAACATCGAAAGCCTCACCGTCGCCGAGACCGACCGCAAGGCCCACACCAGCCGGATCACCGTGGTCACCCGCGGCACCCGCCACGTGCTCGACCAGATCGAGGCCCAACTGAACAAGGTGGTCAATGTCCGCCGCGTACACGACGTGACCCGCGACCCCAACGGCGTCGAGCGCGAGCTGGCGCTGGTCAAGGTGCGCGGCCAGGGCGTCGACCGCGTCGAGGCCCTGCGCATCGCCGAGATCTTCCGCGCCAAGCCGGTGGACACCACCCTGGAGAGCTTCGTGTTCGAGATCTCGGGCGCGCCCTCCAAGATCGACAAGTTCCTGGACCTGATGCGGCCGCTGGGCCTGGTGGAACTGTCGCGCACCGGCGTGCTTTCCATCGAACGGGGCGTTGAAGGGATGTAGCCATGACGGGCGCGATGCTTCTGGCCGGCCTGATGACGGGGTTCACCCTGGCCGGCCAGCAGCCCGTCGTCCAGGCTCCGCCCGTCCCGCCGCCCGATCCGGCCGTCTGGTGGTCGCCGGAGATTCCCAAGCCGCCGCCCGAGCAGGACCCGTTCCAGGGCCGTCGCCTGCGCAAGGGCGAGCAACTGGTCCCGATCGACAACGGCGTCGATCCCCTGCTCTACCGCCTCTGGGGCCTGCAGCCCTTGCAGAGCCAGCTGATCAAGCCCGGCGAACTGGTGCTGGAGGTCTGGGCGCGCCCGGCCACCGGCGTGCGCCAGGCGGTGGTCCGGGTCACCGTGCGCCGCGACGGCCGCGCCTTCGTCCAGGCTCGGGCCGGCCTGGGCTGCTGCACGCCGGAGATCAGCCGCCGCGTCGATATCAACGCCGAGCTCGCGACCCAGCAGATCCCGCCGCTGAAGGCCCTGGTCGGCGCGCCGATGTGGAGCCAGCCGCGCTCGGTGATCGTCGACTATGGCGGCGGCGCCGTGGAGCCGGTGTGCCTGGAGGGCGTCTCCTGGGACGTCACCCTGCTGGTCCCCGGCCAGGCGCGCCACCTGCGCCGGGCCTGCGACGACGCCGAGGTGGGCTCCATCGCGCCCGCCTTGGCGGCGGCCCTTTCGGCGGCCTCAGGGCGGGACGCGCGGTTCGATGCGATGTTCGCCCGCGGCGGCGACTTCTCGCGCCAGCAGCGGGCCTACGACTCGCTGGTCGCCTCGGGCGGCCAGCTCAAGGCCGGGACCAACGACCGCCCCCAGCCGCCGGCCGTGCCCACGCCGGCGGACGACGAGCCAGAGGCGCCGGCGCCGGCATCGCCCTAGCGCGTACGCCCCTGACGGGCTTTTCGCGAGATCACGCTCGAAAATTGCATTTTCAGGATAACGCCGTTATCAACCTAGAGCCTGTTGAGATTAGGCGGCGTAGCCTGAGTTTCTGAGATAGTTGGCGCATTCTTCTGGTGGGAAGGCGTTGAGGAGCAAGCCGGTG
>NZ_SLZL01000034.1 GCF_004342605.1 Caulobacter sp. BK020 | reverse complement strand
AGATCCAGGATATCCAGCCCCTTCTCCAGGGCCGGCGCGGTGTACTTGCGATCCGACATGGCGGGACCTTCGAAAACAGACGTTCCAGCCTCTAGCTTTCGAAGAGCAACTGGACAAGTCGGACGGATAGAAATTGGACTGACCACCCCATCCGGCGAGCCCGGGTCCCGTAGGTCTGTGGGTGACGATAGCGGCGCCATTCTGGCGGCGAGGCGTCAGGCCCCGCGGCCTAATAGGCTCGCTCGGCGCGACGCAGGCCAGGTCCGCCCAGTGACGAGGTTCGATGCGCCCTTCGAACTGGAAGGACAACGGTCGCGCCTCAGGGGCGGGGGGGCGAGATAGGAGCCCGCCGCGCGCAGGCCGGTCGACTGATTGGACAGGCGCCGAATTTTCGCCCATCCGGTGAGGGGGGCGAAGGCGCGCCGCGTAGGACCCGTTGAGATTGCGTCGCGGCCTGTCAGGCCTTCGCCAGAGCGCCATCACCAAAGGGCTGTCATGCGTCAAACCGGTACGGCATTCGATCGCCGTCGATTCCTACAGTCCTTCGCCGTTCTCGGCGGCGGAGCTGTTTTCGCGGGTTTGTCGCCCAATTGGGCGCGCGCCGCTGTAAGCGGTGACCACGGTCACGACCATGGCCAAGGACCGCCAGCGCTCTCGGGCGAAGACATCAAGCTGACCGTCGGCCATACGCCGATCACGGTGGACGGCGTAGGCGCCCATGCCGTGACGATCAACGGCACGGTTCCTGGACCCCTGATCCGGTTGAAAGAGGGCCAGAACGTTCGCCTGTCGGTGACCAACACCCTCGACGAAGAAACCTCGATCCACTGGCACGGCCTGCTGGTGCCCTTCCAGATGGACGGCGTGCCTGGCGTCAGCTTTCCCGGCATCAAGCCGGGCGAGACCTTCGTCTACGAGTTCCAGGTCCGGCAGTCGGGGACCTATTGGTACCACAGCCATTCGGGCTTGCAGGAGCAGATGGGCCACTATGGACCCATTATCATCGATCCGGCCGGCGACGACCCGGTGGCCTTCGATCGCGAGCATGTGGTGGTCCTGTCGGACTTCAGCCGCCTGCACCCGCACCAGATCTTCAAGAAGCTCAAGCAGCAGGCCGGCGCCTTCAACTATCAGCGCCAGACCATCGCCGGTCTGATCGCCGGCCGGGACCAGACCCTGGCCGAGCGCCTGGACTGGGGCCGGATGCTGATGGATCCGACCGATATTTCGGATGTCACCGGCGCGGCCTACACCTTCCTGATCAATGGTCACGGACCTGAGGACAACTGGACCGCGCTGTTCTCGCAGGGCGACCGCGTGCGCCTGCGGTTCATCAACGCCGCGGCCCAGTCGGTCTTCAACGTCCGCATCCCCGGCCTGAGGATGACGGTGGTCGCCGCCGACGGCCAGCATGTCCGTCCGGTTCAGGTCGATGAATTCCAGATCGGCAACGCCGAGACCTATGATGTCATCGTCCAGCCGACGGAGGACAGGGCCTTCACCATCGTCTCGGAGTCGGTCGACCGTTCGGGCCTGGGGCGCGCCACCCTGGCGCCGCGGCCGGGCATGAGCGCCGAGGTTCCGCGGCTACGCGGGCGTCCGTTGGCGACCATGCGCGACATGGGAATGGACATGGGAGGAATGGACATGGGCGGCATGAACCACGCCGCCATGGATCACTCGGCCATGGGGCACGGCGCCATGGCCGCGAGCCCGCCGCCCGGCCTAGCGCCGCCTAGGGCGCGCGGAGGCGACGTCATGGGCAAGGCGGAGATGGGCGGCATGGACATGTCCATGCGCAACCCCGAGAACGCGCCGCAGGTCAGGCTGGGGCCGGGGGTGCAGACGATCGCCCCGATGCCGGTGGACCGCACCGGAGAGCCGGGGCAGGGCTTGGAGAGCGTCGGCCACCGGGTGCTGGTCTATCGCGACCTCGTGGCGCTGGAGCCCAACGTCGACACCCGCCCACCGCAGCGGTCGCTGGAAATCCATCTGACGGGCAACATGGAACGGTTCATCTGGGGGTTCGACGGACGCAAGTTCAGCGACCGGCCGCCGCCTTACGCCTTCCGAAGCGGCGAGCGGGTGCGGGTCACCCTGGTCAATGACACCATGATGGCCCACCCGATCCACCTGCACGGCCATTTCTTCGAGTTGGCCTTCGGGTCGGCGGGGCATCGGCCGCGCAAGCACACGGTGATCGTCCTGCCGGGCGGGCGCGTCAGTTTCGACCTCACCCCGGAGGCCGGCGACTGGGCCTTCCACTGCCACATGCTCTACCACATGCATGCGGGGATGTTTCAGATCTTCAGCGTGCGCGACACCCCAGGGGAAGGTGCGCGATGAGGGCCTCGCTGATCGCCCTTCTTACGGCCATTTGGGCTGGCCCAGCGCTAGCCCAGCACGCCGGCCACGACATGAACGCCATGCCGGATCCGGCCAAGCCTCAGGCGGAGCCGGCGCCGGCCGCCGCGGATCCCCACGCGGGGCATGACATGTCCGGCATGGCGGAGTCGAGCGCCGCGCCGCAAGATGGAGAAGTCGAAGCCGGACCCCCGCCGCTTCCGGACCATGAAACCCCCGCGCCCGCGCCGCCCATCGATCATCTGGCTGACAAGGTGTTCGATCCCGTCGCCATGGACCGCGCTCGCGCCGTGCTACGAGAGGAACATGGCGGCGCGCAGGTCTCGCAGCTCATGGCCAACCTGTTGGAATACCGGGCGCGCTCAGGCGGCGACGGCTACCATTGGGATGGCGAGGCCTGGTTCGGGGGCGACCTCGACCGCCTCGTTCTCAAATCCGAAGGCGAGGGCGACCGCCATGGCGTCGAGGCTGGCGAGATCCAGGCGCTCTACTCCCGGGCCGTCGGCCTCTATACCGACCTGCAGGTCGGGGTGCGGCAGGACGTCGATCCCAAGTCGCGGACCTACGCCACAGTCGGTTTCGAGACCCTGTTGCCCTACTGGGTCGAAGCCGGCGGCGCGCTTTTCCTGTCCAACAAGGGTGATGTCCTGGGCCGGGCGGAGGGGGCGATCGATTGGCGCCTCACCCAGCGCCTGATCCTGCAGCCGCGCGCCGAGCTCAATTTCGCCGCTCAGGATATCCCGGAGACGGCGACGGGATCGGGTCTGTCCGACGGAGAATTGGGCCTGCGGCTCCGCTACGAAGTTCGTCGGGAGTTCGCGCCATACGTCGGCGTGACCTGGGCCAGGCGTTTCGGACGCACGGCCGACTATGCGCGAGCCCAGGATCGCGAGGTTTCCGACACGAGTTTCGTCGTCGGCCTGCGCGCCTGGTTCTAGCCGGTCGCGCCAACTAGCGCGACCGGGCCGCCGTGCGACGTCAAGAAGCGGCGGGTCATCACTGACGACCCGCCGCGATGGTCAGGCTCAACTCGCCGGAACCTCGGTTTCAGCCTTGGAGGCCAGTCCTTCGCCGCGCTGGTTGTTCTTGATGCGGAACCAGATGGCGTAAAGCGGCGGCAGGAAGGCCAGGGTCAGGATCGTGCCGCCGATGGTGCCGCCGATCAGGGTGTAGGCCATCGAGGACCAGAACACTGACAGCGTCAGCGGGATGAAGGCGAAGACGGCGGCCAAGGCAGTCAGGATAACCGGCCTGGCCCGCTGAACCGTGGCCTCGACGACGGCATGGAAGGGATCGAGACCGTCCTCCTGGTTGGTGTGGATCTGGCCGATCAGGATCAGGCTGTTGCGCATGATGATGCCGGCCAGGGCGATCAGGCCTAGGATGGCGTTGAACCCGAACGGCTGGTGGAAGATCAGCAGGGTCGGGGCGACCCCCACCAACGCCAGGGGCGCGGTCAGCAGCACCATGAACATCGCCGACAGCGAGCGGACCTGGAAGATCGTCACCACCATCATCAGGATGAACATCAGCGGGAAGACCGCGGCCAGGGCGACATTGGCCTTGGCGGCCTCTTCGATCGACCCGCCCATCTCGATCCTGTAGCCCGCCGGCAGCGCGGCCATGATCGGCTTGAGCTGCTTGAGCACCTGGGTCGAGACGTCGGGCGGCTGCAGCCCCTCGTCGATGTCGCCGCGCACGGTGATCGTGGTCAGGCGATCGCGGCGACGCAGGATCGGGTCCTCCATGCGGATTTCGGCCTTGCCGATCTGGTCGAGCGGGATCCGCTCGCCCGCCGCCCCGACCAGGGTGAAGGCGCCGAGCCGGGCCGGGTCCAGCCGATCCTGGCCGCTCGTCCGCGCGACCACCTCGACCGAGCGGATGTCCTCGCGCACCTGGGTCACGGGAACGCCGGTCAGCAGGAACTGGAGCTGCTGGGAGGCGTCGCTGGAGGTAAGGCCGAAGGCGCGCAGGCGGTCCTGGTCGAGCACGAAATGAACGGTCGGCACGCGCTCGCCCCAGTCGGTATTGACCTGACGCATGCCGTCGTTGCGCAGCATCACGCCCTTGACCTGTTCGGCGATCTCGCGGACGCGGGCGGCGTCCGGGCCCATGACGCGGAAGGCCACCGGGAAGGGCGAGGGCGGGCCGAACACGATCTGGGTGGCCCGGATCTTGGCGCCCGGGACGGAGCCCGAGGCGGCGAACTGGCGCAGGCGCTTTTTCAAGGCGTCGCGCGCGTGCTCGTCGGGCGTCAGCACCACGATCTTAGCGAAGGACGGGTCGGGCAGCTCAGGCGAGATCGCCAGGAAGAACCGCGGCGCGCCCTGGCCGATATAGCTGGTGAAGATCTTGGCTTCGGGCTGCTTGCGTAGCCAAGCCTCGACCTGACCGACCGCCTGGCTGGTCGAGCCGATGCTCTGACCCTCGGGCATCTGCACCTCGATCAGCACCTCGGGACGGTCTGAGAGCGGGAAGAACTGCTGCTTGATCCCACCCATCATCAGCACGGCCGCGACCATGGCGGCGCCGACGCCGGCGGCCACCTTGAAGCGGTTGTCGATGGTCCAGACCACCAGCGAGCGGAGCTTGCGATAGCGCGGGGTGTCGTAGATGGCCCCATGTCCGCCCTCGATCGGCTTGATCTTGGGGATCATCAGCACGCCCAGATAGGGCGTGAAGATCACCGCCACGAACCACGAGGTGATCAGGGCGAAGGCCACGACCCAGAAGATGTTGCCGGCGTATTCGCCCGCCGTCGACTTGGCGAAGCCTACCGGCATCAGGCCGATGATCGTCACCAGGGTGCCGGCCAGCATCGGCGCGGCGGTATGGCCCCAGGCATAGGTGGCGGCCGTGACCCGATCCTTGCCCTCCTCCATCTTCACGACGATCGTCTCGATGATGATGATCGCATCGTCGACCAGCAGGCCCAGCGACAGGATCAGCGCGCCCAGGGTGATGCGGTCGAAGTCGCGGCCGGTGACCAGCATGATCACGAACACGCCGGCCAGGGTCAGCGGCACGGCCATGGCGACCACGATGCCGACGCGGAAACCCAGGCTGATCAGGCTCACGACGATCACGACCGCCAGCGCCACGAAGAACTTCAGCATGAACTCGTTATAGGCCTCGATGATGTTCACCGACTGGTCGGTGATCTTCGAGAAGCTCATGCCCAGCGGCATCTCCGCCGCGATGGCCTTGGCCTCCTTGTCGAGGCTCTTGCCTAGTTCCAGGCCGTTGTAGCGTTCCTTCATCACCACGCCGAGCACGATCGCCGGCTCGCCGCCGTTGCGGATCAGGAAGGTGGCGGGATCCTCGTAGCCGCGCTTGACCTCGGCGATGTCGCCCAGCTTGAGGGTGCGGCCGCCGACCACGATCGGCGTTTCCTTGATCTTTTCCAGGCTGTCCAGCGCTCCATCGAGGCGGATCTGCACCTGGGGGCCTTGGGTTTCGATCGAGCCGGCCGGGGTGACCAGGTTGCGGTCATTGAGCGCCGCGAACAGCTCTCTCGGGCTCACCCCCAGCGTCGCCAGGCGGGCCTGGGTGAACTCCACGAAGATCTTCTGCGGTTGCTCGCCGATGATCTGGACCTTCTTGACGCCCGGCACGTGCAGCAGGCGCTGGCGCAGGGTCTCGGCCTGCCGCGCCAGCAGGCGCTGCGGTTCGCCCTTGGCCTTCAGCGCGTAGAGGGCGAAGGTGACGTCGCCGTACTCGTCGTTGACGAACGGGCCCAGCACGCCGCGCGGCAGGTTGGGCGCTTCGTCGGTCATCTTCTTGCGGGTCTGGTAGAACTGCTCCTGGACTTCCTTGGCCGGGATCTGGTCCTTCAGCGTCAGGGTGGTGAAGGCCAGGCCGGGGCGGGTGAAGGTTTCCGAGCGGTCGTACCACTTCAATTCCTGCATCCGCTTCTCAAGCGGCTCGGCCACCTGATCTTGCATCTCCTGGGCCGTGGCGCCGGGCCAGGCCGTGACGATCGTCATGACCTTGATCGAGAAGCTGGGGTCCTCGGCACGGCCCAGTTTCATGAAGGCGAAAGCACCGGCGAAGGTTATGGCGATGATCAGGAAGAGCGTGATCGATCGTTCGCGGACCGCCAGGGCGGAAAGGTTGAGGCTCATTGCGCCGCTCCGGCCTGGATGCGGACGCGCTGGCCCTGGTGCAGCATATGGGCCCCCAGGGCGACGAAGCGTTCACCGCCGTTGAGACCGCTGGAGATCGTCGCCGTTTCAGCGCCGATCGCCGTCAGACGCACGGGGCGCCACTGGACCGTGGAGGCGCGGGGCTCGACGACCCAGACGCCGGGCCCCTTGCCCGCGTCATGGATGGCCCCGAGCGGCGCTTCCACGCCGCCGGATCCCCGATCCGCGCCTTGGGCGGGGAGGGCCACCACCATGGTCGAGCCCAGGGGCGCCTGGGCGGCCTGGCCGCTCAGGACGTACTTGGCTTCGTAGGTGCGGGTGCGAGGGTCCGCCGCGTCCGACAACTGCCGCAGGCGCGCCTGGCCGGCCTGGGCGCCGTCGGAGGCGAAGGCCTGGGCCAGCGAGCCCAACGGCGGCCGAACTGTTTCGGGCAGGGTGATCGTCGCTTCCCGAGGGCCGGCATGGGCCAGGCGGACGACCGGCTGACCTGCGGCGACGACCTGACCGGGCTCGGCCAGGGTCTCGACCACGACGCCGTCGGCGTCGGCGACAAGGACCGCATAGCCGGCGGTGTTGCGCGAGACCCTGGCCTGGGCCTCGGCGGCCTCCAGCTGGGCCTTGGCCGCGTCGGCCGCCGCCTTGGCCTGGTCGTAGGCGAGGGCGGAGACCGCGCCGGCCGAAACCAGGCCGCGATAACGCTTCTCGTCCGACGCCGTCTGCACGGCCCGGGCGCGGGCGGCTTCGACCAGTTCAGTCTGGGCCGACACGGCCAGGGCGTAGTCGGTGGCGTCAATGCGCATCAAGGGCTGGCCGCGACGGACGGTCTGGCCGGCGTCGACCAGCCGCGCGACGACCTTGCCGGCGACACGGAAGCCAAGATCACTTTGGACGCGGGCGGTGACGACGCCGCTGAACCTGCGCTCGCTGTCAGTCGCGGGACTGGCTACGGCGACCCGCACCACCGGGGGCAGGGTGCGAGGGTCGTCGGCCCCGGCTTTGCCGCCGCAGGCGGCGAGTGGCGTGAGGCCGGCCAAAAGCAGGGCGGCGGCGAGGGGGCGAGGCGACATGGCTTAAGGGTCCTGCCTTGACGGGAGAACCTTAAGCTGGTGTGAAGTGACCAAATTGTCAACTAGTCACTTTGCTCTGGCCAAAATCGTCATGGCGCCAGACTGCGAAGCACCAGGTTGATGGCCTTGGTCGGCGCCTCGGGCAGGTCGTCCAGATTGTGCTTGAGCATCAGCGGGTTCATGAAGCTCTGCATGACCAGAAGGATGGCTTCGCTGGTCTCGTCGATGGGTGTCTTGCGCTCGAATTCGCCAGTCTCGCGGCCCAGGAGGACGATCTCCTTCACCAACGCCTCGGCCCGGTCAAGGTAAGCCACCACAGACGGCCAGCGCTCCTCGGCCGCATGGGCGGCGATGTCGTAGAGCAACTCCTCCTCGAAGATGAGTTCGGCGCTTTTCAGAATTATTCCATTGAAAAATCTGCGAAGTTTCTCTGCCGCTGTCTTGCCGTCGGCGATCCCGGCCTCGCCGGCCGCCACAATCCTTTCCAGACATTGGACGCAGATCGCCTGGCCGATCGCCTGCTTGGAATCGAAGAACTTGTAGATGTACGCCTTGGAAAACCCGATCGCCTTGGCGAGATCAGCGACGGTCGTCTTACTGTAGCCGAAGCGGCTGAAATGCGCTTGCGCCGCATCGACGATCTGATCGCGGACGCCATGTTCGACGGGGCCGCGCTGGCCGGCCGCGGCGGGAGAGGGGGCGGTTGTGTTCATGGGCGTCATGTTATCACCGGACATTCTGATTGACAAACGAGTGACGATATCAGAAATTAGTCACAACAGATCTATGTCTCAGCGAGTGGTTCAATGCGCTCCGCCGTCTTCTCCCTTCTTCCCGCCGCGGTCAGTTCCGCCCTGCTCGCCGGATGCGCGGTCGGTCCCGACTATGTGGCGCCGAAGATCGCCGCGCCGCAGGCCTTCATGGGAGCCGGGGCCGTCGAAGCCCGCTCGGCCGCGCCGGCGACGAGCGCGTCGGACGATGCGTGGTGGCGAGGGTTCAACGACCCCGTGCTGGACCGTCTCGTCGACCGGGCCCTGGCTCAGAATCTTGATCTGGCTCAGGCGGTCGCGCGGGTCACTCAGGCCCGGGCAGGCGTGCGCGCGGCGACCGCGGCCCTGCTGCCGTCGGCCTCGATCCAGGCCAGCGCCGCCAAGGCTCACAACTCGACCCAGACCCCGACCGGGCGTCTTCTGGCCGCCACGCCGAATTTCGACCGCGACGGCGAACTCTACGAGGGCGATGTCGTCGCCGGCTGGGAGCTGGATGTGTTCGGCGGCGCCCGTCGTGATCGCGAGGCGGCCATGGCGCAATACAAGGCCGCGCAGGCGGGCGTCGCGGCCGCGCGACTGGCGGTCGCCGCCCAGACCGCCGACACCTACATGCTGGTTCGCGGGCTGCAGGAGCGGCTCGCAGTCGCGCGCGGCCAGGTCGAGACCCAGACGAGACTGGTGCAAACGGTCCGCTTGCAGCGCGAGCAGGGCGTCGCCGCCGAGCTGCAGCTTCAGCAGGCGATTGGCGCCCTGGAACAGACGCGCGCCAGCATTCCCGTCCTCGAAGAGGGGCTGGAGGCGGCGCTCAACGCCATGGACGTCATTCAAGGCGCGCAGCCGGGAACCTACCGGGCCGAACTGGCCACAGTGACTTCCATCCCGGCGGCGCCAGGCTTGGCGGACGCCGGCGGTCCCACGGAGCTGCTCCGCCGCCGCCCGGACCTCGTCGTCGCCGAGCAAAGGCTGCGCGCCAGCAACGCCCGGATCGGCTCGGCGATCTCGCAATACTTCCCGAAGTTCTCGCTCAGCGGCCTCGTCGGCACGGCGACGACCAGCAGCGGCGCCCTGTTCGAGGGGCCGGCCAACCAGGCCCAGGGCGTGCTTGGGCTGCGCTGGCGACTGTTCGACTTCGGCCGGGTCGGCGCGGAGGTCGCGGCGGCGCGCGGGCAAAAGGCGGAGGCTCTGGCCGCCTATCAGCAGTCGGTTCTGCGCGCGACCGAGGATGTGGAGAACGCCTTCTCCAGCCTCGTCAAGCGCGAGAGCCAGGAGCGCACCCTGGCGGCTGGCGAAGCGTCGCTGGCCAAGGCCAGAACCGCCTCGCAAGCCGCCTACGACGGCGGCGTGGTCAGCTTGATCGAGGTGCTGGACGCCGACGCGCGCCTGCTCGCCGTTCGCGACGCCAGGGCCCAGGCCAGGACCGAAGCCGCCCGCGCGGCGATCCGTTCCTTCCAGGCCTTGGGCGGCGGTTGGCGCGACCCCTCGGGAGCCAATACGGGCTAGGAAGTCGCGCAGATGGCCGTGCTCGGCTACAGGACTCCATCGATCTTGAGCGCGACCCCGAACGTATGCAGGGCGCCGTCGGGCAAGGTCACGCGCAGACCTGTCCGATCCTGTTTGAACGGCAGGGGCGCCCTGTCTCCGGCCAGGGTTACGCGCCGCACGGGACCCCTGGCGTGAGGGCCCTCCCTGGCGAGGCTGGTGACCACGACTTGACCAGCCTCCGGTCGTCCCAAGGTGATGGCGTATAGCGCGGCGCCCTTCGTCGTGAAGCGGATGTCCTGGGGCGTGAACGGCTTCTGCTTGCCTTCGCTGAACATGCCGGCGGCCACGGCCGTCGGCCCTTCGCCGAAGATCGTCCAGGGACGCGTGCCGTAGATGGCGTCGGAGAACCGGCCCATCCAGCCACCGATCTCCTCGACGATCCGCCGTTCCTCGGAATCGATCGTTCCATCGCCGCGCACCGGAATGCTGAGCAGCAGATTGCCGTTCTTGGAGACGATGTCGCAGAGGCGATGAATGACCTCGGCCGCGGGCAGATAGCGCTTCTCCTCGAAAAGGCGGCGATTGTAATGCCAGTCGCCGATGCAGGTGTCGGTCTGCCAGGGCTCAGGGCTGATCTCGCTGCGCATGCCGCGTTCGACGTCGGCGACGATGCCCGGGCGATGGGCGTCGTGGGGCTTGATGTTGATCACCGCCTCGAGCTTGCCGCGCCACTGCAGCGACGCATTGTAATAGTGGGCGGCGATGTCCAGGCCCGCCTGTTCGAGCGGCAGGTCGAAATTGTCGAAATAGACCAGGTCGGGCTTGTAGCTGTCGATCAGGTCCTTGCACCTCAGATACCATTGGCGTGTGAAGGCCGGATTGTTCAGCGGGGCCTTCTCGCTCCAGACCCGGTCGTTGGCCTCGTGCCATTTGTTGGTGTCGGCCACCGCGTCGAAACCGTCCGGCAACGGCATAACGGCGCCGCCATAGAGCTGCTGCGGATCCAGGCCTTCCCACCACTTTCCCTTGCCGTCCGCCTCGAAGCGCTTGAAGGCGTCGTAGCGCTCGCCCTTGCGGGGGCCCTCGGGGTCATAGCCGTAGGCGGTCTGGAACCAGTGCCAGGCGTGGGCCGAATGGTTGGAGACGCCGAAGCGCAGCCCCCGCTTGCGGGCGGCCTTGGCCCACAGGCCGATGATGTCCTTATTGGGGCCCAGTCGGACCGAGTTCCAGTCGTGGAACCTGGATTGGTAGGCGTCGAAATTGTCGTGATGGTTCGCCATGGCCACGAAATATTTCGCTCCGGCCCTGGCGTAGAGATCCAGCAGGTCGTCGGGGTTCCAGTTTTCGGCCCGCCACCGGGGATAGATGTCCATGAAGCCGGTATCGGCGGGATGGCCATAGGTCTTCAGGTGATGGTCGTAGGCAGGTTGGCCGGGCAGGTACATGCTGCGGGCGTACCAGTCGCCAGCCTCCGGCACGCACTGGGCGCCCCAGTGGGCCCACAGTCCGAACTTGGCGTCGCGAAACCAGTCCGGCGTCCGATATCCCGCGTTGAGGGAGTCCCAGGTGGGCTTGAACGGGCCTTCGGCGATCTGATCGAAGCCAGTCGGAGCGAGGTCCGCGGCCAACGCCGGCGTGGCGCCGATCAGGCCGGCTGCGGCGCTGCCCTGAAACAGCGCACGTCTTGTCGGCGTCATCGTGGTCCTCCCGATATTTTTATACTTAAATATAATTTCAAATATGATTTGTCTGAGTTGTCAAGGCGCCCTCTCAGGCCCCAACGGGCGTTAAGGATCTGTGGCTTATGAACGATCCGACGTATGACGTTTCAAGTGCTCATTGATGGCTCTTGCAAGGGGCTTTTGGCCAAGTACGCGTATGAGAGATATAGTCAGACAATATCTCTTGATGGCGCCGTCGGTCGGCTGTAGCTCTTGCGCCATCAGATAAGGAGGGGCGTCGCCGCCAGGCGTCGCGACCCTTCCGCAGGAGACCGAGGAAGCCCAAATGAACACGAACCTGAGCCGTCGCGGCCTGCTGGGCGCCTCCGCGGTGCTAGGTGCGGCGCTGCCCGCCGCCGCAGCGACCAAGCCGACCCCGAAGTCGCCGACGGCGAAGAAGCCGCTCCTGGCGCCGACCCCGCCGATGGGGTGGAACAGCTGGAACAGCTTCGCCACCACGATCAACGAAGCACAGACGCTTGAGCAGGCGGCGATCATGACCCGCGAACTGCGGCCCGCCGGCTACGACATTCTGACCGTCGACATCCAGTGGTACGAGCCAGGCGCCAGCAGCTACACCTACGCCGCCAAGCCGGTCCCGACGTTGGACGACCATGGCCGGCTGCTGCCCGCTCCGAACCGCTTCCCGTCCAGCGCCGGCGGCAAAGGATTCAAGCCCCTGGCCGACCGCATCCACGCCTTGGGCCTGCGGTTCGGCGTTCACCTGATGCGCGGCGCCCCGCGCCTCGCGGTCGAGCGCGGCCTGAAGGTGCTGGGCACGGACATCAGTCTGGCCGACATCGTCGACAAGCGCAGCATCTGCCCCTGGAACCCCGACATGTACGGGGTCGACATGAGCAAGCCCGGCGCCCAGGCCTATTACGACAGCGTCTTCGCCCTGCTGGCGTCGTGGGGCGTGGACTTCGTCAAGGTCGACGACCTAGCCCGACCCTACGACGCCCATAGGGCCGAGATCGAGGCGATTCATCGCGCCATCGGCCGCACGGGGCGTCCGATCGTCCTGTCCATGTCGCCGGGCGAAACCCCGGTGGTGCGCGGCGCCCACGCGCGGCAGTACGCCCAGATGTGGCGGATCTCGGACGATTTCTGGGACGATTGGAAGATGCTGGACGCCCAGTTCACCCGGCTGGAGAACTGGTCGCCCTACATTGGCGACGGCGGCTGGCCCGACGCCGACATGCTGCCGCTGGGCCGCCTGGCCCTGGGTGAGCGCGACACCAAGTTCACCCCCGACGAACAGCGCACCCTGATGACGCTGTGGTCGATCGCTCGCTCGCCGCTGATCATGGGCGGGGACCTGCGTCACCTCGACGCGCCGACCAAAGCGCTGCTGACCAATCGCGAGGTCATCGCGGTCAATCAGGCTTCGCGCGACAACCGCCCGCATTTCGTCGAGGACGGCATGCGCGTCTGGACGGCCAAGGCGACCAACGGCGACGCCTATCTGGCGCTGTTCAACACGGGTGAAAAGCCGGGCGAGATCGGTGTCGATCTGAAGCTCGTCGGCCTGCCGGCCACGGTATCGGTGCGGGATCTCTGGACGGGCCGCGATCTTGGCAAGGCGGCGGGGCGGTTCTCGGTGCAATTGCCTTCGCACGGCGCCGGCCTGTATCGGCTTAGCTGAAGGCGGTCCTGATGGGGGACGAGTGGAGCCGTGATGGCCAACTCGCTTCCCCTTCGCAACTCCGCTAAGCTGGGATCATGCAAAGACGAGGACCGAAGGGGGAGGGGGCGGAAGGCGTCACGATCGTTGATATCGCCCGGCAGGCCGGCGTCTCGATCAAGACCGTCTCCCGAGTGATCAATCGCGAGGACGGGGTCGGGCCGGAGGCCCGCGCCCGGATCGAGGAATTGATCGCCCGTCTCGGCTATCGGCCCAACGTGGCCGCCCGCCTGCTGTCCAGCCGGCGCAGCTATCTGATCGGCGTTATCTTCCTGAGGATGGGCGCCTACCACTATATCGGCGAGGTCCAGGCCGGCGCGATGCGCGCCTGCCGCCGGGCTGGTTATCAGCTGGTGGTCGAGCAGGTGGGAGAAGGCGTCGACAGCGCCCGGGAAACGCTGATCCAGACCCTGCGCGCCGGCCGTTTCGATGGCCTGATCCTGACGCCGCCGGTCTGCGACGATCCGGAACTGCTCAACGTGGTCGAGAGCCATGGCCTGGCCTATGTTCGCGTCGCGCCTGGCGGCGACTTTGGTCGCTCGCCCTATGTGTTCATGGACGACACCCTGGCGGCCCAGGCGATCACCGAGCGACTTCTGGATCTTGGCCACAGGCGGATCGCGTTCATCGACGGGCCCCAGGAGCACACCGCCGCAGCCCGCCGTCGCAAGGGGTATCTAGCGGCCCTGGCGTCTTGCGGCGTCACGCCGGACGCGGACTGGATCCAGTCTGGAGATTTCGAAAGCCTTTCCGGCTTCGAGGCGGCGGAGCGACTGCTGGACCTTCCCAATCCGCCGACGGCGATCTTCGCGGCCAATGACGGCATGGCGGTGGGCGTCCTGGCCGCCGCCGCCAAGCGCGGGCTGTCGGTCCCTGACGCCCTTTCCGTGGCGGGATTCGACGACAGCCCCGTCGCGGCCTCGGCGTGGCCGCGGCTGACGACGGTTCACCAGCCCGTCGCCGAAATGGCCGAGGCGGCGGCGGAGATGCTGATCGACGGCTTCGGCGACAAGCGATACCGCGGTCGCACCCTGGCGCGGCAACTGAGTTTCCAGATCATGGACCGCGCGTCCATTGCTCCACCACGAGGCGCCATTCCGGTTTGTGGTGGAACGTTGCTGTCTACCTGAAAATCTTAGGCATAACATTCCTCATATCGCTTGATTGGGGGTGTATAATTATAGACAGCGGTGTCTTTGAAAAACTTATAGACAACGTTGTCGCTACATGATGTCTAATTAAGACAACGTTGTCGTGTAGGCTCGAAGGAGCGCGATAACGTCAAAAAAGGCCCCGAAACAGGGGCGGAGGAAACAATGGGTCGCTGCTCTGCGGCGCCCTTCAGGAAGTCGTCCACCGCTGGCGCCTTGCGTCGGTTCTTGACGGCTTGCGCAGGAAAAGGGGACGACATGCGCACTGTGCTCTTCGTTTCGACCGCCTTGGCGGTCGTGGGACTCCACGCACCGATGGCGTACGCCCAGGACGCCACACAGGTTCAGCTCGACGAGGTGGTGGTCACCGCCCAGCGCCGCAGCGAGAACCTGCAGAAGACCCCGCTGACCGTCTCGGCGGTGACCGGCGAGAAGCTGGAATCCCAGGGAATCAAGTCGGTGGTTGACCTGGGCAGCCAGGTGCCGGCCCTGCAGATCACCTCCAGCGGCGGCGGCGCGGCCCAGATCTTTCTGCGCGGCATTGGCAGCACCAACACCACCGAGGTCGGCGATCCGGCGGTGGCCTACCACATCGACGGCATCTACATCGCCCGTTCCACCTCGGTGGGATCGCTGTTCTACGACATCGACCGGGTGGAAGTGCTGCGCGGCCCGCAAGGCACGCTGTACGGCCGTAACGCCACGGCTGGCGCGATCAATGTCATCACCAAAAAGCCCAAGCTGGGCGACTACGAAGGCTACGGATCAGTCGATGTCGGCAACTACGGCGCCCTGACCACCGCTGGCGCGGTCAATATCCCGGTCGGCGACACTCTGGCGGTGCGCGCCGCCTTCCAGCAGAGCCGTCACGACGGCTATGTCACGGCCCTCAACAGCGGTCCGGGCACTGGCGGGAACGACCGCTACGACCAGGACGACAAGTCGGCCCGGGTTCAGGCGCTGTGGAAGCCTAGCGACGTGTTCTCGGTGCGGCTGACCGCCGACTACCTGCACCAGGGCGGCGCCGGCGGCGGCGACCAGACCTACGGCACGACCCGGGTGACCGGCGATCCGTGGACCTGCAACTGCTCGGTCAACCTCTATCGCAACAACCGCTTCTTCAGCACCGGCGGCGAGGCCAACTGGGATTTGGGTTTCGCGACCCTGACCTATCTGATGGGATACAACTTCTCCCGCCTGGATCGAAACGGCGAGAACGCCAGCACCGGCGCGCCGAACTACTTCAAGGGCAAGGACCACACCTGGTCGCACGAGCTGCGGCTGGGTGGCGACACCGGCGACCTGAAGTGGGTGGTGGGCCTCTACCGCTTCACGGAAGACAACAATGTCGACTTCCGGGTGTTCCTGGCGACCAACTCGTACCTGTCGTTCATCCAGCCGGAGGTGACGGCGGAGTCCTGGGCGGCGTTCGGGCAGGGCACCTATGCGCTCTCCGACCGCCTGCGGGTCACCGCTGGCCTGCGCTACACCGAGGACCAGAAGGCCCGGAACGGCGGGACCTACCTCACCAACGCCGCCGGCGCGATCACCTCGACGGTGGTGCTGAACGTGGCCGACGCCAAGTGGGACGCTCTGAACTGGAAGCTGGGGGCGGACTTCGACTTGACCCCGACCTCGATGCTCTACGCCAACGCCGCCACGGGCTACAAGGCTGGAGGTTATTTCGACGGGGTGGGCCAGAACACCTACGAGCCGGAGAAGATCACCTCCTATGAAGCCGGGGTGAAGAACCGCTTCCTCGACAACCGGCTGCAATTGAACGCGTCGGCCTTCCTCTACGACTACAAGGACTTCCAGGTCACGGCGGTCGGGGTTATCGCCGGCCAGAACGCCGCAGTCACGCTCAACGCCGACAAGGCTCGCGTCTATGGGCTGGAGCTGGAAAGCAACCTCGTCGTCACCGAACACGACCGCTTCGACGCCACGCTCGGCTGGATCCATGCCGAATATACGGACTTCGTTCTGCCCCTGGGCGACGCGTTCGCCAACAACAACGCCAACGCCACGGTCGCGGCCTGCTACAAGACCAACTATACCGCCGCCGCCCCGCGCTCGACCGACTTCTCCGGTTGCCGCATGGCGCGCACCCCGGCCTGGACGGTGAACTTCGGCTACCAGCACGTCTGGGACCTGTCGTTCGGCGGTACGCTGACCGGCCGGGTCCAGACCCACTACGAAAGCGGCAAGAACCTCGAATATCACGGCTTCGCCCAGAACCATCAGGACAGCTTCACCAAGAGCGACGTCAGCCTGACCTACGCCAGCGCCGACGACCGCTGGACGCTGCAAGGTTATGTGCGGAACATCGAGAACGAGGACGTCCGCACCGCTTCGTCGCCGAACTCCACCACCGGCCTGGCGACCAACGGCAACGCCGACTTCTACGCGCCGCCGCGCACCTACGGCGTTCGTTTGGGCGTGACCTTCTAGCTGCCGCCTGCGCCCCCGGCGGACCTGCCCGCCGGGGGCTCTCTTTTCTTCCGAGTTCCCCCATGCCCCAGCTTCGCCGTCTGCTCCTGACCGTCGCCGCCGTCGCCCTGGCGCCCGCCGCCATGGCCGCCCCGGTTCAGCCCTTGCTGGGCTCCCGTAACGGGACGACGGTCATCGTGGATGGGCTCAAGTTTCGCGATCTTGATCGTGATGGAAAGCTGTCGCCCTACGAGGATTGGCGGCTGGATCCAGAGCAGCGGGCCGCGGATCTGACCGCCCGCATGACGCTGGACGAAAAGGCCGGCGCGATGATGCATGGCACCGTCCCGGCCAAGGGGCCGCTAGGCGTCGCGGGGATTGGCGCGGGCTATGACCTTGCCAAGGTCGCGCCGCTGATCCAATCGCGCCACGTCGAGACCTTCATCACCCGCCTTTCCGGCGCGCCCGCGATGCTGGCCGAACAGAACAACGCGCTTCAGGCCCTGGCCGAGGACACGCGCCTGGGCATACCGGTGACGATCAGCACCGATCCCCGCAACCACTTCCAGTTCACGGCCGGGGCCAGCGTGATCTCCGGCGGCTTCTCGCAATGGCCCGAAGCGACCGGCCTGGCCGCGATCGGCGATCCGGCCCTGACCCGTCGCTTCGGCGAAGTGGCCCGCAAGGAATACCGCGCCGTCGGCATCCACCAGGCCCTGTCGCCTATGGCCGACCTGGCGACCGAGCCGCGCTGGTCGCGGATCAACGGCACGTTCGGCGAGGATCCCGCGCTGGTCGGAGCCATGGTCAAGGCCTATGTCCAGGGCTTTCAGGGCGGCGACAAGGGCCTCGCTGCCGACGGCGTCTCGGCCGTGGTCAAGCACTGGGTCGGCTACGGCGCTTCGGCCAAGGGCTTCGACGGCCACAATAGTTACGGCCGCTACGCGGTGTTTCCGGCTGGCCAGTTCGCGCAACACATCAAGCCGTTCGACGAGGCCTTCGCGGCGGGCGTCGTCGGGGTCATGCCGACCTATGCGATCCTCCAGGGCGTGACGGTCGACGGTAAGCCGCTGGAGCCGGTGGGGGCGGGTTTCAGCCGGCAGCTGCTGACCGACCTCCTGCGCGGCGAGCACGGATTCAAAGGCTTGGTCATCTCGGACTGGGCGATCACCAACGACTGCGGCGAGACCTGCCGGAACGGCTTTCCGGCCGGCCAGGCGCCCAATTTCGAGGGCTTCTCCACCGCCTGGGGCGTGGAAGGGCTGAGCAAGGTCGATCGCTACGCCAAGGGCGTCAATGCGGGTCTCGACCAGTTCGGCGGGGTCGAGGACACCGCCGAGCTGGTCGCCGCCGTGCAGGCCGGCAAGATCGCCCAGGATCGGATCGACCTGTCGGTGCGTCGAATCCTGACCGTCAAGTTCGAGCAGGGCCTGTTCGAGAACCCCTACGTCGATCCCAAGGCCGCCGAGGCGATCGTGGGCGCGCCGGCCTTCGTCGCCGAGGGGCGTGTCGCCCAGAGCCGGGCCCTGACGCTGTTGGAGAACCGCAACGGGCTGCTGCCCCTGAAGACCGCCGGCCGCCGCAAAGTCTGGCTGATGGGGGTCTCGCCCGAGGTCGCCAAGGCCCATGGTCTGACGCCGGTGACGGACCTGGCCCAGGCCGACCTGGCGATCATCCGCACCGTGGCCCCGTTCCAGACCCTGCACCCGACCTACACCTTCGGTAGCCGCCAGCACGAGGGCGACCTGGCGTTCAAGGACGGCGCGGCCGACTACGAAGCGATCAAGGCGGCTTCGGCCAAGGTCCCGACCATCGTCAGCATCTATCTGGACCGGCCCGCGATCCTGACCAATATTCAGGACAAGGCGACAGCCTTGATCGGCGACTTCGGCGCCAGCGACGACGCGCTGTTCGACGCCCTGACCGGGGCGGTCGCGCCGCGCGGCCGCCTGCCGTTCGAGCTGCCCTCGTCGATGGCCGCCGTCGAGACCCAGGCCGAGGACGCGCCCCACGACTCCGCCAAGCCCCTCTATCCGATTCACTATGGCCTGACCTACTGAGGACGACCGTCATGCATCGCAGCGCCCTGATCGCCTTCGCGGCCGCCAGCTTCATGTCCACCTCGGCCCTGGCCGCCGATCCGGTGGTCAAGACCACCTACGGCCCCGTCGCCGGGCTGCGAACCGACGGCGTCGACGCCTTCAAGGGTGTTCCGTTCGCCGCGCCGCCGGTCGGCGAGCTGCGCTGGCGGGCGCCCCAGCCGCCCGCCGCGTGGACAGCCGTGCGTTCGGCCGCGAACTACGGCCCCGATTGCATGCAGAATCCTTTCCCCGGAGACGCCGCGCCCCTGGGCGTCCAGCCGTCCGAGGATTGCCTCTACGCCAATGTCTGGACGCCGGCCGGAGCCGAGATCGCCAAGACCAAGCGGCCGGTGATGGTCTGGATCTATGGCGGGGGCTTCGTCAACGGCGGCTCCTCGCCGGCGGTCTATTCCGGCGACCGCTTCGCGCGCGACGGCGTGGTGCTGGTCAGCTTCAACTATCGGGTCGGCCGCTTCGGCTTCTTCGCCCATCCCGCCCTGACCGCGGCGAACGCCGATGACGGCCTGCTGGGCAACTATGCGCTTCTGGACCAGATCGCGGCGCTCAAATGGGTGAAGGCCAATATCGCCGCTTTCGGCGGAGACCCGGACAATGTCACCGTCTTCGGGGAATCGGCGGGCGGCGTGTCGGTGCATGACCTGCTGACCTCGCCCCTGGCCAAGGGGCTGTTCCACAAGGCGATCATCCAGTCGGGCGGCGGGCGGCCGAGGCTCCTGCCCACCTTGCCGCTGCATGCGGCGGCCGGCGAGCGTTCGGCCGAGAGCGCGGGCGTGGCCTTCGCGGCCAAAGCCGGCGTTTCGGGGGAGGGGGGCGAGGCCCTGGCGGCCCTGCGCGCCTTGCCGGCCGACGCGGTGGTCGATGGCCTGAACATGGCCACCTCGGGCACGCCGACCTGGGGCGGCGGGCCGATGATCGATGGCAAGATCCTGCCCCGCGAGCCGCTGGCCGCCTACGCCGCCGGCGCCTGGAGCAAGATGCCGGTGATGGTCGGCGCCACCGGCGCCGACGGCTTCTTCTTCGGCGGAACGCGCGACCAGGTGTTCGCGCCGTTTGGCGACCGGCGCGCCGCCGCCGAGGCCGTCTACGACCCGACCGGCAAGGAGGACATCAAGGTCTACGGCTGGAAGGCCGCTGGCGATCGGATGTTCATCGAGCCGTCGCGGAAGATCGCCCGCACCCTGTCGGCCCAGGGCGCGCCGGTCTGGCAATACCGCTTCTCCTACGTCGCCGAGAGCCAGCGCCAGGCCTGGTGGGGCGCGCCGCACGCCACCGAGATTCCCTTCGTATTCGATACGGTG
This sequence comes from Caulobacter sp. BK020, assembly GCF_004342605.1. Classification (GTDB taxonomy): domain Bacteria; phylum Pseudomonadota; class Alphaproteobacteria; order Caulobacterales; family Caulobacteraceae; genus Caulobacter. The sequence continues at coordinate 3,264 of NZ_SLZL01000034.1, read as the reverse complement.
GACGCCCGCTACGGCGCGGCCCTGACCCAGGCCGACGCCGCCGCGGCCAAGGCCGCCCACGCCTATTGGATCGCCTTCGCCGCCAAGGGACGGCCGGACGTCGCAGGCCAGCCGAAATGGCCGAAGTACGACGCCCAGGGGGACACGATCATCGACTTCGCCAACGACGGAGTGAAGGTCGGCGCCGATCCCCTCAAGGCGCGGCTGGACCTGGTGGAGGCCTCGATTCCAGGAGGTTAGGCTCTGGAGCGCCACAGGCGCCGTCGACCATGAGGTCGCCGGCTATTGGGTCGGCGGCTTGGGTCGCACCTCGACGATCGATCCGTCCGGCCCGTAGCTCAGCGGTTCGATGGCGATCGAACGGCGATGGCTGCCGCCGCCGGGCAGCAGGGCGTCGTGGTAGAAGAACCAGGTCTTGCCCTTGTCCTGCAGGATCGCCTGATGGTTGGTCGAGATTTTCAGGTAGTCGAGGATCACGCCGCGATAGGCGTAGGGACCCATCGGGCTCTTCGACGTGGCGTAGACGATCTGGCCCGGCCAGCCGGTCGAGAAGCTGAAATAGTAGAGACCCTGGCGTTTGTGCAGGAAGGGCGCTTCGCCGTACTTCTTCTTCGGATCGTCGGACGGGAAGCCGGTGACGGCGATGTCCTGGATCGGGCCAGCCAGACTCTTCATGTCCCGGCCCAGCTTGACGATCTTGGGCACTCGGGTGCCGAACACCATGTAGGCCTGGCCGTCGTCATCGATCAGGACCTGCGGGTCGATCGGCTCGGCGCCGGCGTTGGCGTCGCGGGCCTTGTCGACCAGCGGCGCGCCGATGGCGTCGTGGAACGGCCCTTCGGGGCGGTCGGCCACCGCCACGCCGATCTTGTCGCCGCCGACCGGGGCGTAGAAATAGTACTTGCCGTCGCGATAGGCTGCTTCTGGCGCCCAGGCCTTGGCGTCGGGCTTGGCCCACTTGAACACCGACACGTCCAGGAACGCGCCGCCGTCCTTCCAGGTTTTCAGGTCCTTGGAGGTGTAGAGCCGCCAGGTGGTCGAGTCCCAGTAGGTCCCGGAATTGGAAGCGTCGTCGGTGGCGTAGAGATAGTAGCCGCCCTTGAAGGCGTGCGGCGAAGGATCGGCGTTGAAACGCGGGCTGATCGGCTCGCCGGCCAGGGCCGGCCCGGTCAGCAGGGCGGCGAGGACGAGGGCGAAACGCTTCATGGGAACTCCTTGAACTCCGCGGCTCCGGCGACGGTAGCTGGAGCATAACAGGCGATGAGGCGAATAGACGTCTATTCCGGCGGCGTCGCCTCGGCGGGACGGGCCTTTTCAGGCGAGGTTCCATCACCGGCGAAGGGCTCCAGCCTGAAGCTGACCCGGGTGGGCTCAAGCCGCGTGCGGTACTTCATGTGCGGCAGGCCGAAGCTGTTCCAGGTGGTGTCGCCGCCGATGCCCCATTGGGCCGAATCGACCAGCAGAGCGCCGTCCCCATGCGGGACGATGTCGGTCGATTTCCAGGCCCCCGGCGGACGGCGATAGAGGTCCTCATAGGGGAAGGCCAGGGCGTTCATCATCAGCGGCTTGTCGGCGGCCACCCGCACGCCGCGGCCCTGTCCGCTCAGCTCCATCCAGCGGACGTCGATCTTGTTGCCGGTGTCCTGGGGCCGCATGTAGTCATGGTTCTGGTCGGCGATCGCCCCGCGCCACAGGCCGATCGGTGCGGAGGTGTAGCGGTCGACATAGCTTTCATGCGGACCGCGGCCGTACCATTCGACGGTCTTCAGGCTGGCCGGAACCGAATACCAGAACCCGACCCGAACGGGCGGCGGCAGGTCGTCCTTCAACGGCGTGAGCTCTCCGGCAACCGCCACGCTTCCGTCTCCTGCCATGGTGTAGGTGGTGACGAAGCGCGCGGCGCCGGCTCCCAGGGCGTAGTCGACCGTGATCTCAACCCCGGCATCGGTCTTGCGGGCGGCAACGCCGCGCAACTGGCGGGTCTGGGTCATCGCCTGCCAAGGCCGTTGCTCGGCGGTGAGCCCGGTGCCCGTGTCGTTGTCGGTTTCGGCCCGGAAGAAGTTGGGCTGGCCGCCCTTGACCAGGACGAGGCCGTCCTTGGCGTAGCCCTCCACCAGGCCGGTGGCCCGGTCGATGGTCAGGGTGGCGCCGCCCGCCGAGGCCGTGATCGCCGCGGGGGTCTCGGTCAAGGCCACCGCGCCGGTTCGCGACACGGTCGGGGCCGGCGTCGCGCCCACGGCGAACTGCTCCCAGCCGACCGTGTAGCCGGCCGGGGTCAGGGGCACGGCCCCGTCCTTGGCCTTGGCGCGCACGGTGACGAAGTATTCCGCGCCAGGCTTGGCCGGGATCTTGGGCAGCGGTAGGACAACGTCCTCCATGCCCCGCGCGGCCGTCTTCATCGCCGGCAGTTGGCCCGAGGCGACGGCGACGCCGTTCTCCTCCAAGGTCCAGTCGAAGTCGAAGCCCGACAGGTCGCGGAAGTCGTGGCGATTGGTCACCGTGACCTTGCCGGTCGCCGGATCGAAGCCGCCGAACTGGATCGGCGAGAGCACCTTGCGGGCTTCGTAGAGCTGGGGGTTGGGCGTGCGGTCCGGCTGGATCATGCCGTCGCCGAACTCGATCTCGCCGCCGGGGTTGGGCCCGTATTCGCCGCCGTCGCCCCAGTAGCGGCGGCCGTCCTTGGCGTAGCGGTACATCGACTGGTCCACCCAGTCCCAGATGAAGCCGCCCTGCAGCTTGTCGTACTGGTAGATGGTGTCCCAGTAGTCTTTCAGGTTGCCGCCGGAGTTGCCCTGCATGTGGGCGTACTCGCACTGGATCATCGGCTGGGTGCGGCTGGGGTCGGTGGCCCAGTCGACCATCTTGGTCACGTCGTCGTACATCGGGGCATAGATGTCGACATAGGTGTTGGGCACGTGCTCCCACGGCCGTGCGCCCCAACCCAGGTACGAGATCAGGCGGGAGGGATCGCGCTTGCGAGCGGCGGCGGCGGCCTTCTCGAAGTTGGGCCCGATGCCGGCCTCGTTGCCCAGCGACCAGAAGATCACCGAGGGGTGGTTCTTGTCGCGTTCGACCATGTTCAGCACCCGGCTGACATGGGCGCCCTCCCAGGCCGGGTCGAAGCCGATCTGGCGCTTGTCGCGCTGAGACGGGTCGGCGTTGCCCCAGCCCATATAGGCGTGGCTCTCGATATCGGCCTCGTCCATCACATAGAGGCCGTATTCGTCGGCCAGGGCGTACCACAGCTCGGCGTTGGGATAGTGC
>NZ_SLZL01000033.1 GCF_004342605.1 Caulobacter sp. BK020 | reverse complement strand
CATCCATGCTGGCCTCCTTCCCAGCCAGCATCTTGAATCAGACGCCAGCTGATTTGGGAATCCCGCGATTCAGCTAAACCTCAACCCGCTCTAGGGCGAAAGCCCTTGCCCCCTACGGATCGCTTCGCGATCGTCTTCCCCCAAAGGGGGAAGAGCGCCCGGCGCAAGGCTCGGCCCCCTCTGGGGGCGGACAGGCGGCCAAGCCGCCAGGTGGGGGCAAGTGGAGAGCCCTATTCCGCCGCCAGCAACGGTGGCGGCGCCTCTTCGTCGTCAATCGCCTCGGGATCGCGCAGCAGCCATTCGGCGGCGGGCGGCTCGTGGCCCGCCCGGGTCCGCTCCGCCCGCATCATCAGGGCCAGCCAGCCGCTGCCTGCCGTCAGAAACACCATGATCGCCTCCGAAGCGCTCCGTCATTATTGAGAATGACTATCAATAACGACGGACGCAAGGCGTCTTTAGGGCCTCAGGCGGCTTCGGCCGCCGCGGCGGCCCTGCGCTTGGCGGCGGTCGCGCCGCGCTTCTTGGTCGCCGCTTCCAGGGTGACCTGGCGGCGCTTGGAGGCTTCAAGCTCAAGCACGGGCAGAACCTCCGCCGCGGCCAGCCTCTGGGCCGGGGTGCCCACGACGTCCAGGCGGCGGGCGTTGGCCAGGAGCGTCACCAGCTCCCGGTCGTTCAGCAGAGGAATCCGCTCGATCAGGGTCATGTCGTGCTCCTTGAAACTCAGCAATTCCCGCAGTAGCGCGAGAGAATTTGCTTAACGTTCAAGGCGTGGCTTGGGGTCCAAAACTATTCGCGATTCAAGTCGATTCACGAATTCACTTGCCGCACCCCCGAATGAAGGTCATGGTGGATTATCGAAATTCGCTGACGTTCGGCCTGCTTTTCCATGCTCTCCTTCGCGAGAGCGCCGGACGCGCCTCCCGATCTCCCAACGAAATTTGATCGTCGCGCGGAACGATTCCGCCGACGCCTATTGAACTGCAAGGACTACGACTATGGCTACCGGCACCGTGAAATGGTTCAACGGCACCAAGGGCTTCGGCTTCATTCAACCGGACGACGGCGGCGCCGACGTCTTCGTCCACATCTCGGCCGTTGAACGCGCCGGTCTGCGCGGCCTGGATGAAGGCCAGAAGATCACCTACGACCTGGAACAGGATCGTCGCAGCGGCAAGATGGCCGCTGGCAATCTGCAAGCCTAATCGGCTTATCAGGTTCGAGACATCGATGGGTCGGCGCCTGGCGCCGGCCCATTTTTCTTGCGCGCTTCCCACAGGGGCGTAACAGGGTTCGAAGGTTTAGGCAGCGAGCCCACAGCCCCCATGCGTCCAGCCCGCCTCCTCGCCCTCGTCCTGGCCGCCCTGAGCCTCTGCGCCTGCGGGTCGCTGTCGCGCCCGGCGTTCCAGGCCAGCGACCTGGCCGGGCCGCCGCCCAAGGGTCTGGCCGACATCCGCTTCAACGCCAGCGACAAGGACGCCGCCGTCCGGTTCGGCGACCCGGCCCGCAAGCGGGCCGTGGCCCAGCGCACCTTCGACGTGCTGGCCCTGTCGGGCGGCGGCTCCAACGGGGCCTATGGCGCCGGCGTGCTGGTCGGCTGGACCAAGCGCGGCGAGCGGCCCGAATTCGACATCGTCACCGGCGTCTCGACCGGCGCCCTGACCGCCCCGTTCGCCTTTCTCGGCCCCAGCTGGGACGACCGCCTGGCGGAGGCCTATACCGGCAAGGAAGCCGGCCGGATCCTCAAGCCGCGCGGCCTGGGCGTGCTGTTCCATCCCAGCTTCTACAGCAGCGCCGCCCTGCGCCAGCTGGTCGACGCCTATGTGACCGACGACATGCTGCGGGCCATCGTCGCCGAGCACAGGCGCGGCCGGCGCCTGCTGATCGCCACCACCAATCTCGACACCGAGGAGACGGTGATCTGGGACATGGGGGCGATCGCCAGCCGCGGCGACGAGGACTCCAAGGAGCTGTTCAAGCGGGTCCTGGTCGCCTCGACCAGCATTCCCGGCGTCTTCCCGCCCACCCTGATCGAGGTCCAGGGCAAGGGCCGCGAACTGTCGGAGATGCATGTCGACGGCGGAGTCACCATCCCGTTCTTCGTGGCGCCGGAGTCGCTGCTGCTGTGGACCGCCGCCAAGAACTCGGCCCGGCCGGGACGGATGTTCGTGATCGTCAACGGCAAGGTCGATGGCAGCTTCGGCTTCACCAAGGGCGGGGCCCTGTCGATCGTCGGCCGGTCATGGGACGCCATGAGCAAGGCCCTGATGCGCACCCACCTGGCGGCCAGCTACGGCTTCGCCCGGCGCAACGGCGGCCAGCTGTTCTACAGCGCCATCCCAGACAGCGCCGACGCCGACACCTCGGGCCTGGATTTCGACGCCAAGAACCGCGAGGCCCTGTTCCGGCTGGGCCGCGAACGGGCCGAGGCGGGCTGGGCCTGGGCCTTGCCGGACGACCCGAACGGCCCCTCCGACGTGCCGCCCGCCGCCCCCGCCCCGCCGGCGATCAGCGGCAAGTGACCCCAGGCTCTGTGGACAGTTGACGATCTTGGGCCGAATTCCTCGTCCTTCGACAAGCTCAGGATGAGGAATTCTACTCAACCGCCTCGCCAGTAGCCCTCATCCGGAGCCTGTCGAAGGACGAGGGCGGCGCCTCGACGCCAAACGGCCCGCTGGACCGAAGCCTGCTTGAAATATCAGAGCAGCGCTAGATCGCCTTAGCCTTGGACCAGGGCCTCGATCTTCTCGGACGCGGCGTCCAGGGCCTTTATGGCGCGGATCTCCACGCGGGTCTGTTCGGTCTGCAGGCGGGCCAGTTCCGACTGGGCGTGGGCCAGGCGCAGCTTCAGGTCCGACAGCTCGTCGGCCAGCAGCAGGGCGCCCATCAGGAACAGCCGCGTCTCGCCCAGCTGGCCGACGTCCTGGCTGACCTGGCGGACCTGGCGGTCGAACAGGCGGGCGATCTCCAGCAGATGGGCTTCCTGCCCGTCCTCGCAGCCGACGGTGTAGGGCCGGCCGTTCACCTGGATGGTCAGCTGGGCCATGGCTCAGGCCTCCCTTTCCGAGACGCCGTCGTCATCGTCGTCGAGACCGCCGAACAGGTCGCCGGCTTCAGCGCCCTCGTCCAGGTCGTCGTCATGGACGCCTTCGGTGATCAGGCTCTCGTCGCCGAGGGCGGCGCGGATCTCGGCGATGGCGCGGCCCAGGGCCTCGGAGGCCTGCTCGCCGGCCTCCTCCAGCGCCTTCTCGCGGGCCCGGGCCGCTTCCAGGTCCAGCGCCAGGCGCGCGGCCTTGGACTCCGCCAGGGCCTGGGCCTCGGCGTCGAACAGGCCCGGATCATCGGACGCGGCGCCCGAAGACGCCGCCGCGGCGGCGGCCGAAAACGCGGCGAGGCGCGCGGTGCGCTCGGCCGTGATCTTCTGCTCCAGCTGGCTGACGGCGCGCTCCAGGCGTCGCGCGGCCAGTTCGAGGGCGTTCCCTTCGCCCGGGGTCATCGGCATCGTCCAACGGTCATGCAGCGCAACATATAGACTGCGGCCTGCTTCGCCACCCGCCATGGCGACAATTGGGCGAGGAAACCGCACGGATAACAAGAGGTCGCCCGATGTGAGCGCTCGCACAGGTTTCTTGGGGTTGACTTCCCCGCCCCGCACCGCAAAACGCGCTGCAAAATCAAGGTAACGCCGGCTGCCTCGGCCGGACGCTCGTTAGGAGAAAGACCTCATGGCTCTTCGCGTCGCCATCAACGGCTTCGGCCGGATCGGACGTCTCGTCCTGCGTTCCATCGCCGAGCATGCCCGCCGCGACATCGAGGTCGTCGCCATCAACGACCTGGGCCCGGTCGAGACCAACGCCCACCTGCTGCGCTACGACAGCGTCCACGGCCGCTTCCCGGGCGTGGTCACCTCAGGCGAGGACTGGATCGACGTCGGCCTGGGCAAGATCAAGGTCACGGCCATCCGCAACCCCGAAGAGCTGCCGCACAAGGACCTGGGCGTCGACATCGCCTTCGAGTGCACCGGCATCTTCACCGCCAAGGACAAGGCCAGCGCCCACCTGAAGGCCGGCGCCAAGCGCGTGCTGGTCTCGGCCCCCGCCGACGGCGCCGACAAGACCATCGTCTACAAGGTCAACCACGAGACCCTGACCGCCGACGACATCGTCGTCTCGAACGGCTCCTGCACCACCAACGCCCTGGCCCCGGTGGCCAAGGTGCTGCAGGACCTGACCGGCATCGAGCGTGGCTACATGACCACGATCCACAGCTACACCGGCGACCAGCCGACGCTGGACACCATGCACAAGGACCTCTACCGCGCCCGCGCCGCGGCCCTGAGCATGATCCCCACCTCGACCGGCGCCGCCAAGGCCCTGGGCCTGGTGCTGCCGGCCCTGAAGGGCAAGCTGGACGGCTCGTCGATCCGCGTCCCCACTCCGAACGTCTCGGTCATCGACCTGAAGGTCGTGCCCTCGCGCGACACCACGGTCGACGAGGTCAACGCCGCCCTGCAGGCCGCCGCCGACGGCCCGATGAACGGCGTGCTGTTCACCACCAAGGACCCGCTGGTCTCGTCGGACCTCAACCACATCGCCGCCAGCTCGACGGCCGCCCTGCCCCAGACCCAGGTCATCGAGGGCAAGCTGGTCCGCGTGCTCAGCTGGTACGACAACGAATGGGGCTTTGCGACGCGGATGAGCGACACCGCTCTGGAAATGGCGAAGTTCCTGTAAGGGCGCGTTGAGGGAGTTGGTCATGTCCGAGACCGCCACTCCCCCTATCGCCGGCGTTGCCTACGTTCCGTCATCGGCTCAGCCGGTGACGGAATGGAGCGCCGTGATCTATAAGGAGTTCCAGCACTGGCCTGCCGCTCGGTCTGGGCATTGGGAATGGTGGAACCAGGATTACCTCGTTCTTCGGATCGGATCTCATCTCGGCGACGCGGTCGAGGAAGTCCTCATCGACACCTGCGACGACGAGCTGACAGTCACCTTCGGCTATTGGGAAACCCACCTGCCGGACGACGGTCTCAGCGACGACACCGACTCCTTTAGAGCTGCGAACGTGGCAAAGGAGCTGATCGTAGATTGGCTAGCGGGCAAGACAGCGACCGCGATCTACTTCAGCGCCGCCGACAAGTGGTGCGGTTCTAAGTATCTCGAAAATCCCCACGACCTCTCAGGCCTGGCGGATATCGCCTGGATTGAGAGCTTCAACCCCACGCGAGTCGAAGTACGAAGAGCGCGAAAAGCCGACTGGCGCTTCTTCGACATCATCGACGGAAACCTGCAAGACACGCCTCGGCAGCCCGAGCGCGGGTCCCAACCGTAAGAGACACCCATGCCCTTCCGCACTCTCGACACCGCCGATCTCGCCGGCAAGCGCGCCCTGGTCCGGGTGGACTTCAACGTGCCGGTCGACGGGGGAAAGATCACCGACGACACCCGCCTGCGCGCGGCCCTGCCGACCATCCACTACCTGTCGACCAAGGGCGCCAAGGTGATCCTGCTGGCCCACTTCGACCGCCCCAAGGGCAAGGTGGTGCCGGAGATGAGCCTGGCCTTCGTCGCCGAGCCCCTGGGCAAGCTGCTGGAGCAGCCGGTGGCCTTCGCCGGCGACTGTGTCGGCCCGGCCGCCGCCGAAGTCGTCAACGCCCTGGAGAACGGCGGCGTGGCCCTGCTGGAGAACGTGCGCTTCCACGCCGGCGAGGAAAAGAACGATCCCGCCTTCGCCGCCCAGCTGGCGGAAAACGGCGACCTCTATGTCGACGACGCCTTCAGCGCCGCCCACCGCGCCCACGCCTCGACCGAGGGCCTGGCCCGCATCCTGCCGGCCTATCCGGGCCTGGCCATGCAGCGTGAGCTCGACGCGCTCGACGCCGCCCTGGGCAACCCGAAGAAGCCGGTGCTGGGCATCGTCGGCGGCTCCAAGGTCTCGACGAAGCTCGACCTGCTCAACAACCTGGTCGCCAAGCTGGACCGCCTGGCGATCGGCGGCGGCATGGCCAACACCTTCCTGTTCGCCCAGGGCCACGACGTCGGCGGCAGCCTCTGCGAAAAGGACCTGGCCGACACCGCCCGCCAGATCATCGCCACCGCGGAGAAGAGCGGCTGCGAACTGCTGCTGCCGATCGACGTGGTCGTGGCCAAGAAGGTCGCGCCCGGCGTCGACGCCGAAACCCGCGAGCTTTCGCAGGTCCAGGCCGACGACCTGATCCTGGACGCCGGCCCCAAGAGCGCCCAGCGCCTGATCGAAGCCATGGACTCAAGCCAGACATTGATCTGGAACGGCCCTTTGGGCGTTTTCGAGGTGCCTCCCTTCGACGAAGCGACCGTTTCGGCGGCAAAATACGCCGCCAAACTCGCCAAGTCGGGTAAGATCGTGGCCGTCGCGGGCGGGGGTGATACCGTGGCGGCGTTGAACCACGCCGGTGTTTCGGGCGATTTCACCTTCGTCTCGACCGCCGGCGGCGCGTTCCTGGAATGGATGGAGGGCAAGACGCTTCCCGGCGTCGCCGCCCTGGAGATTTAGAGAGGAAACCAAACTTTCCGGGTCCCCACGGACCGCTCATCCCGGCGAATGCCGGGACCCAGATCCATCTGGAGCGGCTCGTGGGCTTCACCTGGGTCCCGGCATTCGCCGGGATGAGCGGGTTTAAAGAGACCCAGGGCAAAGAGCGCATCAGCGCCGAGCCCCAACAACAAGAAACCACCCAATCACTTCACGCTTGCAGGAGAACACCACGTGGCGAGGATCACGCTAAGACAGTTGCTGGATCATGCGGCGGAGCATGACTATGCGCTGCCGGCTTTCAACATCAACAACATGGAACAGGGCCTGGCGATCATGGAGGCGGCGGAAGCCGTCAACTCCCCGGTCATCATCCAGGCGTCGCGCGGGGCGCGCAGCTACGCCAACGACATCATGCTGGCCCGGATGATCGACGCCCTGGCCGAGATCTATCCCAACATCCCGGTGTGCATGCACCAGGACCACGGCAACGGCCCGGCCACCTGCGCCACGGCGATCCAGTACGGCTTCACCTCGGTGATGATGGACGGTTCGCTGATGGAGGACGCCAAGACCCCCGCCACCTATGAGTACAATGTCGAGGTCACCCGCAAGGTGGTCGAGATGGCCCACGCCTGCGGCGTGTCGGTCGAGGGCGAGCTGGGCGTGCTGGGCTCGCTGGAAAGCGGCATGGGCGAGGCCGAGGACGGCCACGGCTTCGAGGGCGTGCTCAGCCATGACGAGCTGCTGACCGATCCCGACCAGGCGGTCGAATTCGTCGAGCGCACCGGGGTCGACGCCCTGGCCATCGCCATGGGCACCAGCCACGGGGCCTACAAGTTCACGCGCAAGCCGGACGGCGACGTCCTGGCCATGAACGTGATCGAGGAGATCCACCAGCGCCTGCCCAACACCCACCTGGTGATGCACGGCTCGTCGTCGGTGCCCCAGGACCTGCAGGACATCATCAACCAGTATGGCGGCGCCATCCCCCAGACCTGGGGCGTGCCGGTCGAAGAGATCCAGCGCGGCATCAAGCACGGCGTGCGCAAGGTCAATGTCGACACCGACAACCGCCTGGCCATCACCGGCGCGATCCGCAAGATCCTGACCGAGAAGCCGCACGAGTTCGACCCGCGCGCCTATCTCAAGCCCGCCAAGGAGGCCATGCGCCAGGTCTGCCAGGACCGCTTCGTGCAGTTCGGCTCGGCCGGCCATGCCGACAGGATCAAGCCGCTGTCCACCGCGACCATGGCCAAGCGCTACGTGTCCGGCGAACTGAACGCCAAGTTTGGCGCCGCAGCGAAGAAGGCGGCGGCGGAGTAGGGCGTAGCTTAGCTCTTCTTCTCAACCGTCATTCCGGGCCTTGTGCCCGGAATGACGGATCAAATTTGGTGAGAAGAGGCCCCTAGCCCCTCGGCGGATAGACGTGCGCCCCGCCGTTCGGGTCTTCGACCTCGCCGGCCCTGGCCAGGTAGTCCGGTCCGATCGGCACCTTGCCGTGGCCGTCGGGGATGTCGAGCACGTAGGTCGGCTGGCACAGGCCCGAGAAGCGGCCGCGGATGGCGCGCATCAGGGCGCGGCCTTCCTCGACAGTGGTCCGCAGGTGGGCGGTGCCGGGCGCGTGGTCGCCGTGGTGCAGGTAGTAGGGCCGGATGCGGTTCTCGACGAAGCCGCGCATCAGGGCGCCCAGGGTCTCGGGATCGTCGTTGACGCCCTTCAGCAGCACGGTCTGGCTCAGCATCGGGATCCCGGCGTCGACGATCCGGGCGATGGCGGCCCGCGCCGCCGCCGTCAGCTCGCGGACATGGTTGGCGTGCAGGGCCACATAGACCGTCTTGCCGCTGGCCTTCAGGGCCGCGACCATGTCGTCGGTGACCGCCACCGGGTCGACCACCGGCACACGGGTGTGGAAGCGCACCACCTTGACATGGTCGATGGCCGCCAGCCGCCGGCCCAGGTCGGCCAGACGGCGCGGCGACAGCACCAGCGGGTCGCCGCCGGTGACGATCACCTCCCAGATCTCGGGATGGGCCGCGACATAGGCGAAGGCGGCGTCCAACTGCTCCGGCGACAGGTTGGCCGCCCCGCCGGGCCCCACGACCTCGCGGCGGAAGCAGAACCGGCAATAGACCGCGCAGGTATGGGTGGGCTTGAGCAGCACGCGGTCGGGATAGCGGTGGACGATCCCCTCGACCGGACTGTGGACCGCGTCGCCGATCGGGTCGGCGACCTCGCCCGGGTTTTCCAGCAGCTCGGCCGCGTCGGGCAGGAACTGGCGGGCGATCGGGTCGCTTTCGTTGGCCGGGTCTATGAGCTCGGCCATGGCCGGGGTGATCGCCACCGTATAGCGCGCCGCCACCGCCTCCAGCGCGGTCAGGCGCTCGGGGGCGACCAGGCCGGCCTGGGCCAGGTCGGCGGCGCTGCGAAGGGTGCGGGCGGCGGTCATGCGGCGCGGGATATGGCCGATTAGGCCGCCCGGGGCAATGCGGCGGGCCCAAACGACATTCAAGGCCCTGCGTGGTCCCCGTCCTTCGACAGGCTCAGGATGAGGACCAGTTACAGGCCCGACGAATAGAAAACCTCATCCTGAGCCTGTCGAAGGACAAGGTTTTCGCCCCCCCCGAGCCGGACGTCGATCCGCCTCAGCCGAGGTCCTCGACGAACGTGCGGCGCCGGGTCTCCACCGCGCCCTTCAGCAGCCTCCGGAACGTGGGGCATTCCATGTGGCTGGGCGCGGGGCAGGCGGCGGCGTGGCGCAGGCCGTCGCGCAGCGCGGAGAGGCGGCGGACCGTCCGGTCCAGGGCGTCGGCCTTGGCCGCCAGCTGGGCGCGGTCCAGGCGCGGCCGGCCCGCCTCGTCGACCATGCCGGCGATCTCGTCCAGCGAGAAGCCGGCCGTCTGGGCCAGGGCGATCAGCGACAGGCGCTCGATCACGCCGGGCTCGAACAGGCGCTTGAGCCCCCGCCGCCCGACCGAGGCGATCAGCCCCCTCTCCTCATAGTATCGGAGCCTGGACGCGGCCATGCCGGTGGCGGCGGCGACCTGGGCGATGTCGAGACGTTTCACCATTGACCTCAAGTGGACTTGAAGTCGTAGCTTCCCCCAAGCCCGACGTCGAAGGCAAGGAGGATCGCGTGACGCAGCCGCAAGCCAACCAGGCCCAGGCCGAGCTCTGGAACGGCCAGGCCGGCCGCAATTGGGTGGAGCAGAACGCGCTGCTCGATCGCCTGCTCGAGCCGCTCGTGCCGCCGCTGGTCGAGGCCGTCCGCCGCCAGGGCGCGCGGGACGTGCTCGACGTCGGCTGCGGGGCCGGCGCGACCACCTTCGCCGTGGCGGACGCCCTGGCGGGCCAAGGCCGCTGCACGGGGCTGGACCTTTCCGTCCCGCTGATCGACCTGGCCCGGCGGCGGGCGGCCGAGATCGGGGCCGACAACGCCGAGTTCGTCGCCGCCGACGCCCAGCTCCACGCCTTCCCGCCCGCCCGCTTCGACGCGGTGATCTCGCGGTTCGGGGTGATGTTCTTCGACGACCCGGTCGCCGCCTTCGCCAAACTGCGGCGCGCCGCGCGACCGGACGCGGGTCTGGCCTGCGTCGTCTGGCGCGGGATCGAGGACAACCCGTTCATGACCGCGGCGGAACGCGCGGCCGCGCCGCTGCTGCCCGAGCCGCCGCCGCGCGCGCCGGACGCGCCGGGCCAGTTCGCCTTCGCCGATCGCCAGCGGGTGAGCGGGATCCTGACGGCGGCCGGTTGGCGCGAGGTCGACCTCCAGCCGCTCGACATCGCCTGCGAGATGCCGGCCGACGACCTGGCGACCTACGCGGTCCGCATGGGGCCGGTGAGCCTAGCGCTGCCGACCCTGGAGCCGGATCGCCGCGACGCGGTGATCGAGGCCGTGCGGCGGGGCTTCGAGCCCTTCGTCTCCGACGGCGTGGCGCGGTTCACCGCGGCGTGCTGGATGATGACGGGACGGGCCTAGGGTCCCCCGCCCCACCACCGGCGCCCCGACGCCCGCCGAACGCGACCTGACCGATCACCGCAGAATCGCTGGATAAGCGTTTTCGAATGGAGCGCCCGACGATGAAACTGATCTCCACCCTGGTGCTCGCGGCGGCGGTGATGTTGGGCGGGAGCGCGGCCCTGGCCGAGACGCGATATCTGGTCGGGACCTACAGCGCCGATGGCCACGGGGGTATGTCGCTGCTGAAGTTCGACGCGGCGACCGACCGTTTCACCGCCGTGCGGACCTTCGCCGACGTCGAGAACGCCTCGTTCGCGCTGCACGACGCCAAGACCGGGCGGCTCTACGTCACCGACGAGATCGAGAGCGCCGGGCTGGTGGGCGCCTACAGGCTGTCGCCCGACGGCCAAACGCTGAAGCCCCTGGCCGTCCAGCCGTCCGAGGCCGGCGCGCCCTGCTACCTGGCCCTCAGCCCCGACAAGAGCCACCTGGCCGTGGCCAACTATTTCGGCGACGTGGTGGCGGTTTTCCGCCTCGACCCGGCCACCGGCGCGCTCCTGCCCGGCCCCCAGGTGTTGCATGCGGCCGGCGAGCCGAAGGCCGCGTTCGAAGCCGGCCACGCCCACTGGGTTCGGTGGTCGCCGGAGGGGGACCGTCTATATGTCAGCGACCTGGGGCACGACGAGATTCGCACCTATCCCTACGACGCCAGGTCCGGCACGGTCGGCGCCCCGACCGTCGCCGCCGCCCTGCCCAAGGGGTCGGGACCGCGCCACATGGCCTTCCATCCCAGGGGCCGCTTCGCCTATGTGGTCACCGAATACGCCAACACCGTCGTCGCCTTCGCCCGCGCGCCGGACGGAACCCTGACCGCCCTGCAGACCGTCAACACCCTGCCGGCCGATTTCGCCGGCAAGAACCAGGCGGCGCACCTGGCGATCAACGCCGCCGGCGACGTGCTCTATGTGTCCAACCGCGGCCACAACTCGATCGCCAGCTTCCGCATCGGCGCGGACGGCGGGCTGACCCCTTTGCAGACGATCGCGACGGGGGGCGACTGGCCTCGGTTCTTCCTGCTGGACGAGGCGCAGAAGCGCCTGTTCGTGGCGCACCAGCGCAGCAATGACATCGTCGTGTTCCACGTCGCGGCGGACGGCCGGCTGACGGCGACCGGCAAGCGGTTTGAGATGTCACGTCCGGTGATGATGATCCCCCTGCCGTAGGGTCGGAGCGAAGGGTCCTACTCCGCCACCGGCGTCCACAGCACCTGGTCCACCCGCGACGCGCCCGCCGCCAGCATCACCAGGCGGTCGAAGCCCAGGGCCGAGCCGGAGGCCTGGGGCATGAGCGCCAGGGCCGCCAGGAAGTCCTCGTCCAGCGGATAGCGTTCGCCATAGACCCGGGCCTTCTCCTCCATCTCGGCCTCGAAGCGGCGGCGCTGCTCGCCGGCGTCGGTCAGCTCGCCGAAGGCGTTGGCCAGCTCGACCCCGCAGGCATAGAGCTCGAACCGCTCGGCCACGCGCCGGTCGCCGGGCTTGGGGCGGGCCAGGGCGGCCTCGGCGGTCGGGTATTCGCAGAGGATCGTCGCCCGGCCGATCCCCAGGTTCGGCTCGACCTTCTCGACGATCACCCGGCTGAACACGTCGGCCCAGGTGTCGTCGTCGGCAACGCGGATCCCCGCCGCTTGCGCCGAGGCGGCCAGGGTGTCGCGGTCGGTCTCGCCACCTGGCCCGATCGAGGCCAGCAGATCGACGCCGGCGTGCCGCGCGAACGCCTCCGCCACCGTCACCCGCTCGGGCGCGGCGAGCGGATCGCAGACCTGGCCTCGAAACCGGAATTCCCGGGTCCCCGCGGTTTCGGCCGCCAGGGCCAGCAGGGCCGCGCAGTCGTCCATCAGCGCCTGGTAGGGCTCGCCGACCCGGTACCATTCCAGCATCGTGAATTCAGGATGGTGCAGCGCCCCGCGCTCGCGGTTGCGCCAGACCTTGCCGAAATCGAAGATCCGCCGCTCGCCCGCCGCCAGCAGCTTCTTGCACGAAAACTCCGGCGAGGTGTGCAGGTAGAGCGGCGCGCTGTCCCCCGACAGCGTCAGGGCGGCGGTCTCGAAGGCGTGCAGGTGGGCCTCGTTGCCGGGCGAAACCTGCAGGGCCGCGGTCTCGACCTCCAGGAAGTCACGCGCCTCGAACCAGGCCCGGAACGCGGCCTTGATCCGGTTGCGGACCAACAGGAACGGCCGCCGGTCGGCGTGGTTTTCGGGCCGCCACCAGGGCGAGGAAGAGGCTGTCGGCACGGGAAACGCTCTGGTCGGGCTGGCGAACTTGGCGAGGATCGCTATAGGAGGGCGATATCCAACGCAAATTCGCGCGGCTTCGGGCCGCCGCGGGATCAAGGACGAACTCGTGACTAAAGTTGCCGCCAGCTCGCTGAGGAAGGGTTCCGTCGTCGATATGGACGGCAAGCTCTACGTGGTCCTCAACGCCGAAAACATCCATCCCGGCAAGGGCACGCCGGTCACCCAGCTGAACATGCGCCGCATCTCGGACGGCGTGAAGGTGTCGGAACGCTACCGCACGACCGAGCAGGTCGAGCGCGCCTTCGTCGACCAGCGCAACCACACCTTCCTGTACCAGGACGGCGAGGGCTATCACTTCATGAACCCGGAAACCTACGACCAGCTGGTGGCGTCCGAAGAAGTGGTCGGCGACCTGGGCGCCTACCTGCAGGAGGGCATGACCGTCCAGCTGTCGACCCACAACGAGGTGCCGATCGCCCTGGAACTGCCCCGCACCGTGGTGCTGGAGATCGTCGACACCGAACCGTCGGTGAAGGGCCAGACCGCCTCGTCGTCGTACAAGCCCGCCGTGCTCAGCAACGGCGTGCGCACCATGGTCCCGCCGTACATCGCCGCCGGCACCAAGGTGATCATCCTGACCGAGGACGGCTCGTACCAGGAACGCGCCAAGGACTAAGCGTCGGGTCGGAGAGGCGAACACTCGCCCCCTCCGGGCCTGCGGCCCTCCTCCCCCAAAGGGGGAAGAGCTTCATGTTGAAGGCTCCGCCCCCTATGGGGGCGGACAGACCGCGAAGCGGTCAGGTGGGGGCAAGCGGCTCACCATCTCAAAACCCACCTCCCCACCACCGCCCCCAGCGCCCCGGTTCCCAGCACCCCCAGGGTGTACCAGGTCCCGACGAACACCATGGTGCTCTCGCCGCAGTGCAGGCCGTAGACCGTGGCCGCCACCCCGCCGGCGAAGGCGCCGGCCGCGAAGCCGGTCAGGGCCGGACGGGTCGGGGCCATGCCGCGCAGCACGATCAGCGTCGCCGCCAGGCCGGGCAGGGCCAGGGCGAGGATGTTGCGGCAGCAGACCTTCCAGGATCCGCCCATCATCATCAGCCGCCGGTGCTCGCCGTCGGCGGCCAGCCATTGGCCCAGGCCCAGGCCGACGAACACCGCCAGCACCAGGGCCCCGAACAGCAGCGCCTTCTTCGGCGCGCCTTCGGGCCGGGCTAGGCGTTCCAGGGCCCAGAAACCGGCCACGCCCAGCAGGGCGGTGTAGGCGGCCTTCATCCAGAACATCCGGCCGGCCATGGCGTCCATCAGGTCGTGGCGCGTCCCCAGCCAGGCCAGCACCAGCACCAGGGCCGCCAAGGCCCCGGCCGCGGCGACGCCCAGGAAGCGGCGCGGCACCGCCCCGGCCCGAACCGGACGCGGGTCGGCCGCCAGTTGATCGATCAGATCATCCGTCCGCACGGCCGCGCATCCTTTCTCCCAGGCTCTTCAACGCCCGGTGCAGGGCGACCTTGGCCGCGCCCTCCGAGACCCCGGCTCGCTCGCCGGCCTGGGCCAGGCTGAGCCCCTCGATCTTGACGTCGCGCACCAGCCTGCGCTGGCGTTCGGGCAGGGTCTCCAGCGCCCGGTCCAGGTCCATGGCCGAGCCCGGCTCGGGCGCGTAGGCGGCCAGCACCTCGACATAGTCGTCGATCGGCAGGGCCATCCGCACCTTGCGCCGCCGCCAGTGGTCGATCAGCTTGTAGCGCGCCAGGGCGAAGGCCCAGGGGGTGAACGGCTGGGCGCGATCGTAGGTCGCGCGCCGCGTATGCACCGCCATCAGGGTCTCCTGCACCAGGTCCTCCACATCGCCGGGCGCGTCGCGCATGCGGCGCTCGAAATAGACGCGGAGCCGGCCGCCCAGCTGGGACAGCAGAAGCCGATAGGCCGGGGCGTCGCCGTCCAGGCCCAGCAGCATCAGCGCCTTCAGGGCGGCTTCGGTATCCGTCACGCCTCCCCCTTGTTCGCGCGAGACGGACGGATGGTTACACGCGCCCGCGCGCGACGGGAAAGGGGCTTTCGTCGCCGGCGCGCCCGGCGCCGCATTTTTTGTTCGAGGGCTGGTGTAACCTTTGGCCGTATCCGTCCGTAACTCCCCTCTGACCGCGCAGGACGGGCCGACGAACGGCGCCGGGCGCGGCCGGACCCAGACGAAGGAAACGTCCCCATGCAACGCACCCCCGCCCTCGCCCTCGCCGCCGTGTTCGCCCTGAGCGCCGGCGCCGCCATGGCCCGCGACGACATGAAGCCGGCCAAGACCGAGATGGAAAAGTGCTACGGCGTGGCCAAGGCCGGCCAGAACGACTGCAAGGCCGGCGCCGGCACCTCTTGCGCGGGCACCTCCAAGGTCGACTATCAGGGCGACGCCTGGAAGAAGGTCGCCAAGGGAACCTGCACCAGCATCAAGACCCCGAACGGCACGGGCTCGCTGACGCCGAAGGCCTAGTTTCCGCCCCCGTTGTCATCCCGGCCAGCCCCTGCGGGCTTCCGGGATGACAGCCCTTTCGCCTCCCGGAAGACGGCCATGCCCCCCACCGCCGGTCTCGGCCTCAAGCCGCAGCACTATGCCGAGGCGCTCGCCAGCGACGCCAAGGGCCTGTGGTTCGAGGTCCATCCCGAGAACTACATGGCCGCCGGCGGGCCGCGACTGCGCTGGCTGGAGGCGATCCGCGCCCGCCGTCCGCTGTCGCTACATGGCGTGGGCCTGTCGCTGGCCGCCGACGTCGATCCGGATCCCGGCCACCTCGCCGCCCTCAAGGCCCTGGCCGACCGGTTCGCGCCGTTCGTGGTCTCCGAGCACCTGGCCTGGAGCGCCTGGCGCGGCGTTCACCAGCCCGACCTGCTGCCCTTTCCCCGCACCCGCGCCGCCCTGGACCGCATCGCCGCCAACATCGGCCGCGCCCAGGACGTCCTTGGGCGGACGATCCTGGTCGAGAATCCGTCCCTGTACCTGCCGCTGACCGGCCACGACCTCGACGAGACCGAATTCCTGGCCGAGCTTACCCGGCGTACGGGCTGCGGCCTGCTGGTCGATGTCAACAACGTGTTCGTCAGCGCCAGCAACCTGGGCTACGCGGCCGAAACTTATCTGGACGCCCTGCCCGCCGACGCCATCGGCGAGATCCACCTGGCCGGCCACGGCGCAGATGAAGGCGGTTCGGCCCTGCTGATCGACACCCACGGCGCGCCGGTGGCCGAGCCTGTCTGGGCGCTGTACCGCCGCCTGATCGACCGCATCGGCCCCCGCCCCACCTTGATCGAGCGCGACGACGACATTCCCGCTTTCGATGAGCTGATGGCCGAGCGCGACCGGGCGCATCGGATGCTGCTGGGGACAGGCGCATGCGCCTGTCCCCATGCCGAGCCGGCCCATGTCTGAGCTCGCCGCCTTCCAGGACGCCTTCGTCGCCGCTCTCGCCGAGCGCACCGCCGCGCCCATCGCCGGCTGGCTGCCCGAAGACGACACCGAGCTCGCCGGCCTGGCCGTCTATCGCAACACCATCGCCAAGGGCTGCGTCGACGCCCTGGCGGCCAATTTCCCGACCGTGGCCAGCCTGGTCGGCGACGACTGGTTCCGTGCAGCGGCCGCCCTGTTCGCCCGGGAGCATCCGCCCGCCACCGCCGCCCTGCTGGCCTATGGCGAGGCCTTCGCCGACTGGCTGGCGCGTTTCCCGCCGGCCGGCGACCTGCCCTACCTGCCGGCCATGGCCCGGCTGGACTGGATGTGGACCACCGCCCTGTTCGCGCCGGAGGCTCGGCCTCTCCCGGCCGAGGCTTTCGCCCTGGCCCCGGACGTCCTGGCCGCCGCCCGTCCGCGCCTGCATCCCAGCCTGGCCTTCGCCTGGTTCCACAGCGGGCTGCCCGGCCTATGGCTGGCGGCCCGCGAGCCGGAGCCGGGTGAGATGACGCTGGCCGAGGACCCACAGGGCGTGCTGATCGTCCGCCCCGAGGACACGGTCCACAGCCGCCTGCTCGACGCCGCCGGCTTCGCCTTCCTGGCCGCCGCCCGTGACGGCGCCAGCCTGGGCGAGGCGATCACCGCCGCCGCCCACGCCGATCCCGCCGCCGACCTCGCAACCCTGTTCGCCGCCCTGATCGCCGACGGCGTGTTCGTCGGCCTCGACCTTGGAGACTCCGCGTGACCGACCAGACCCTTATCTCCGCCGCCGCCCGGCCCTGGAGCCGGCCGTTCGACGGCCTGGCCGCCGTGGCCCGCCGGGCCCTGCCCGACGACCTGCTGGCCCTGGTCGCCCGCCTGGGCGTCGCCTCGGTGTTCTTCCTGTCGGGCCGCACCAAGGTCGACGGGATCCTGCACATCACCGACGGGACCTATTCGCTGTTCGCCGACGACTACGCCCTGCCGTTGATCCCGCCGGACGTCGCCGCCCACCTGGCCACCTACAGCGAGCATCTGTTCTCCATCCTGCTGGTGCTGGGCCTGTTCACCCGGCTCTCGGCCCTGGCGTTCCTGGGCATGACCCTGGTGATCGAGGTGTTCGTCTATCCCGACGCCTGGAGCACCCACCTGTCCTGGGCGGCGATCCTGCTGTTCCTGGTCGCCCGGGGCGGCGGGAAGTGGAGCCTGGATCGGGCGCTGGGGATCAAGTAGGCGCCCCGTCGCCTACCATCCCCCGTACCGCGGCCCGAACCGACGCCGCAGTTCGGCCACCTCGCGCTCGGCGTCGCGGGCGGCCCAGTCGGCGCGGCGGCCGTCCTCCACCGCCTGGCGGCGTTCGGCCCGCAGGCGGTTCAGGCGGTCGCGCAGCTCGTGCTTCTGCTCGTCGTTCAGCTTGGGATTCTTCAGCTCGTCCTCGACGCCGCGCGCCTCGCGATCGCGCTTCTCGGCCCGATGGTCGGCGCTGTCGCGGTCCGACTCCGCCTGGCTGAGGCGCGAGACGGCGTCATGGACCAACTGCCCGTCGGCATAACCCACGAGGAAGCCGCGCTCGCTGCCCTTCGGGCAGACCCCGGCATAGCCATTGCCGTTGCGCGCTTCGTCGAAGCCGCGGTCCGGGGTGCAATAGAGCTTCAGCCCCTGGTCGCGGGCCGCGAAATACGGCGCCGCCTCCGGAACGACCCCCGCCTTGGCGCAGGCCTTGGCGTGCTCGTCCAGGCGGCTCTGCGGACGGCCCGCCTCGCCGTCCTTGAAGCCGACGCCGGCCCAGTCGCCCTGCAGGCAGGCCTCCTTGCTCATGGTGGCGCAACTGGCCGACAGCATTCCGCCAGCCAGGATCGGGATCAACAGGAACGGACGCATGCGAAAACTCCCCCAGAGGTTGTCGGGAGGAGCTAAAGCTTGGCCGCCTGAACGGTCAATGAACCAAATTCAGTGAACCGTGTGGCGCGGGCGCTTCCACAGTTCCTCGGTCAGGGCGTTGGCGAAGCCCAGCCAGCCCAAATAGGGGCTGTTGAAGCCCGAGGCAGGGGCCACCAGCTTGCGGGCCTGCAGGGCATAGGCGCCCGAGGCGGCCAAGGACGCCGTGGCCGCTCCCAGCTGTCCGCCCACCCGCTTGGCGCCGAGGGCCAGCCACAAGGCGTTGAAGCCCTGGACCAGGCTCCAGAGGGTCAGCGCCCGGGTGCGGGTGGGGCTGGATGGCGCGTTCCAGATGCGCAGGCCCGACAGGGTCATGGCGATGAACAGCGGCGGCAGGATCAGGCTGGTCAGCATCTTGGGCTGGTGGGCGACCGGCTCGTGCATCTCGGCGTAGCCGACCGCATATTCCTCGTCGTCAATCAGCCGCTCGTGCCGACGGCCCAGGACCGTCGACAGCAGGATCGCCCCGCCGGCCACCGCCAGGCCCAAGGCGATCTGGGCGCCGGCCGTCGCGGCGGTGTCGGCCTTGGCGTCGATCTCGAACGACTCGCGGCCGGCGTGGGTCCGCCTCCCGTGGGATTTGCCGTTCGGGATATGCATGACGGAACTCCTCGCTAAACATGCTTGTAACCGTCTAGCTGGACCTTGGTTCCCAAGCGGGGCAACGGTTTGTGAGGTCGTCATGGTCGCGCTCCGCGAGGCGGCGCGAGTGTTCACCGTGCGGGCCGCTTGTTGGTCCTCCCCTCGTGGGGAAGGATCTCTGCGCCCAGCCTGAGCCCTACGCCGGCAGTTCCCCCACGGCGCTCTGCAGGTAGTTCTGCTCGCCCAGCGACTTGACCAGGCCCAGCTGCATCTCGAGGAAGTCGATGTGCTCCTCGGTGTCGCTGAGGATCTCGCGCAGCAGCTCGCGGCTGACATAGTCGCGGGCGGTCTCGCACTGGATGATGCCGGGGATCAGAGTCTCGCGGCCGCCCAGCTCGACCGACAGGTCGCTGGCCAGGCACTCGGGCACGGTCTCGCCGATCTTCAGCTTGTGCAGGTCCTGCAGGTTGGGCAGGCCTTCCAGGAACAGGATGCGGTTGATCAGCTTGTCGGCGTGCTTCATCTCGCCGATCGACTCGTCATAGGTGATCTTGCCCAGGCGCTTGAAGCCCCAGTTGTCGTACATCCGCGCGTGCAGGAAGTACTGGTTCACCGCCGTCAACTCATTGGTGAGCACCGCGTTCAAGAGCCGGATGATGCCGGGATCGCCTTGCATGGCGGCCTCCTCAGATTAAGATTCGGCGCGACCGTGCTCGATCGGAACGCGAGCTTCAACCGCTATGTGTGCAAGTGTTTCTCAGCCTCACGGAAAAGCGTGAGACTGCTTCGCGATAACGGCTTTTGGCGGTTTTCGGCCGATTATTCGGCGGCGTAGGCCAGGGCTTCGCGGCTGTCCTGGATCATCTGACGCATCTCGCAGACGCACTTGGCGCACTGGGCCTGGCAGCCCTTGTGACGGAACACCTCGGCCGGGCGGGTGGCCCCGGCGTCGATGGCGGCGCGGACTTCCCGCTCGCGAATGCCGTTACAGTTGCAGACGTACAAGGAAACGCTTCCCGCCGAATGATTGTCATTCTCATGTAGCTCAGGCGCGAGGCTTTTGCAACTGACTCGCAGTGCGACAAATGGGGACAGGCCCATGCGCCTGCCCCCGACCGTAGCTCAGCCCCTCGCCCCTTCCGGCAAATCGGCGTAATCGCTCCCCATGACCGACTGCCGCCTCTATCTGATCACTCCGCCGGCCCTGGACGACCTGGCCGCCTTCGGCCGCGACCTGGCCGCCGCCCTGGACGGCGGCGACGTCGCCGCCCTGCAGATCCGGCTGAAGGACGCCCCCGACGACGTGATCGCCGCCGCCGTCCAGGCGCTGAGCCCCATCGCCCGGTCGCGCGACGTGGCCGTGATCCTCAACGACCGTCCGGACCTGGCCGCGCGCCTCGGCTGCGACGGCGTCCATGTCGGCCAGAGCGACACGCCCTACAAGGAGGCCCGCAAGATGATGGGCCCGGGCGCGATGATCGGCGTCACCTGCCACGACAGCCGCCACCTGGCCATGGAGGCCGCTGAGGCCGGCGCCGACTATGTGGCCTTCGGAGCCTTCTTCCCGACCACGACCAAGGACGCCCCGACCAGCGCCGATCCCGAGATCCTGTCGATCTGGCAGGAGACCATGGAGGTCCCCTCGGTGGCGATCGGCGGGATCACCGCCGCCAACGCCGCCGGCCTGGCCACGGCCGGGGCCGACTTCCTGGCCGTCTCGGCCGGGGTCTGGAAACACGCCGGCGGCCCGGCGGCCGCTGTCGCGGCGATCAACGCCGCCATCGCCCAGGGCCTCGCGGCGCGCGCCGGCGCTCAGGGCGGATAACACCGTTCTTCGACCTTGCCGCTCAAGCTTGTCGGGCGTAGCCTCTCCCCAGTGATAAGAATACGGGGAGGACGCCCATGTGGCGGCTTGGTCTGTGTTTGCTCGGCGTCACCGCCCTGGGCCTGGCGACGGCCGGCCCGACCCGGGCGGAAAACTGGAAGCCCTCGCCCGGCGAGGCCAAGATCTTCTACGACGCCGATTTCATGCGGGTGGACCAGACGTCCGGCCTGATCGTGGTGCGCATCGCCGAGGGCAGGCCCAACGGCCCCTACAAGGCCTGGCCGGCCGGCAAGGGTCCGATCATGGTCTTCGCCCTGGACTGCGCTACCGACAAGTGGATCGACCTGGGCATGGATTTCACCGGCGATCAGGGCCTGCCCAAGGGCTGGCGCACCGGCGAGAAGATCGAGGACATCAAGGGCGCCGCCGGCGGCGCGGGCCGCGTGGCCTGCGAGACCAAGGACAGCCTGCCGAAGGTGAGCCTGCCTTAAATACACCCTCTCCTCTCCGGGAGAAGGTGACAAGAGTCACCCGCGCCAGCGGATCCAGGCGTCCTGTACCACGTCCTCGGCCTCGGCCCGCGAACCCAGCATGCGGTGGGCCGAGCCGGTCATGGCCCCGTCGCGAACGCCGCGCCCAGCCCTCTCGCGCGGTCCCTCAGCGCCCAGCCCAGGATCAGGGCGCAGGCTAGGTCGGGGCCCTGATGTCGCGTACGAAGTGGTCGTCCAGCGGTCCGGTCTCGCCCCCCCCGGCACGCGCGGATACCATCAGGCCGAGGCCAGCATCATCACCGCGCCGTCGACAGCAAGGAGCGCGGGCAGGATCCACTTCACCCGTCGCATCGTGGTCGCCCTCCGTTGTTTGAGGACAGGACGAGACAAGCCGCCAAAACGTGCCATGGCCGGGGGACAGTCGGCGGCCATTGCTCGCCAGCGAAAATCCCGGCAGCTTGAACGCCTTGAAATGGTGTACGACAGGATACGGACTACATGCCGACGCGATGGAAATTGATCGCCCTCGCGTTGGTGGCGATCATTGTGTGCTTTCTCCTCGTTCCGCCGCTTGCGACGCTAGAGGTGAAGGTCAGCTTGCCCTCGGCGACCGTGGTCACCTCCGAAGATCTCGCCGATCAAACCACCACATGGATCGGCAAGGCGCTCCTGTCAGCCTTCGCTCTGTTGATACTGGGCGTGCTGGCCTGGGTGGCGCGGCACCTCTATCGCCGCGACCGCAAACCGGACGCCTGAGCCGCGGCAAAATCCCCTCGCCTTGCTTTCAGCGGCCCAGGCGACTAGGTATCGCGCCCACTTTCCCGATCTTTCTATCCGCCCGCACGCCTATCCCCCGCCGTCGCCGCCTTTTTCAAGGATGGGACGCTGCGTAGGGGGACCTTTGAAGGACACTTTCGATTGGCCACCGCTTCCGCCCTCCTGAACGTGATGATCGACGCCGCTCGCAAGGCGGCCCGCGGCCTGGCCCGTGACTTCGGCGAAGTCACCGAGCTGCAGGTGTCCAAGAAGGGGCCCGCCGACTTCGTCACCGCCGCCGACCAGAAGGCCGAGCAGGTGATCTTCGAGATCCTGGAGAAGGCCCGCCCCGGCTACGGCTTCCTGGGCGAGGAGCGCGGCCTGGTCGAGGGCACCGACAAGACCCACACCTGGATCGTCGACCCGCTGGACGGCACCACCAACTTCCTGCACGGCATCCCGCACTTCGCCGTCAACATCGCCCTGCAGCGTGAGGGCGAGGTGGTGGCCGGCGTCACCTACAACCCCATCACCAACGACCTGTTCTGGGTCGAGAAGGGCAAGGGCGCGTTCCTCGGCGCCGAGAAGCGCCTGCGCGTCGCCGCCCGCCGTCACCTGGACGAAACCATCCTGGCCACCGGCGTTCCGTTCCTGGGCAAGCCCGGCCACGCCCAGTTCCTCAAGGAGCTGCACCAGATCAGCCAGAAGGTCGCCGGCGTGCGCCGCTTCGGCTCGGCGGCCTTGGACCTGGCCTGGGTGGCGGCCGGCCGCTTCGACGGCTACTGGGAGCGCAACATCAAGCCGTGGGACGTGGCGGCCGGCGTGCTGATGGTCACCGAGAGCGGCGGCAAGGTCTCGACCATCGAGGAGCACGGCGACCCGATCGGCGGCGCCTCGATCGTCGCGGCCAACCAGGAACTGCACCCGCAGGTTCTGGAGCGGCTGCGAGCGGCGGCGGGATAAGGGACCAAACAAAAACGCCCCGGGCTCGTCGAGCCCGGGGCGTCTTCGTATTGGTCTAGCAAGCCCTAACGGCAGACGGTCCGTTCGTAGACCGAGCCGCTCCAGCGGTCGTAGTCGCGGGTGGTCCAGCAGTCACGGCCGTAGCCATAGCCCCGGCCATAGCCGTAACCGTAGGGGCGTCCATAGCCGTAGGGACGGTCATAACCATAGCCGTAATAGCGGGGCGGGGGCGGCGGCGGGGCGTAGCCGTAGCTGTAGCCACGGCGATAATGGTCGTTGTTGTTGCCGGCGATCGCCGCGCCCAGGGCCAGGCCGACGATGCCGCCGGCGATAGCCACGCCCACGTCGTTGTCGCGATGGTGATGGCGGCCGCCGTAATAGCCGCCGTGGCGATAGCTCTGGGCCGAGGCGGCGCTGGCGCCGGCGACCATGGCCAGGGCCGCGACACCGGCGGCGACTTGGCCGATCGTGGTCTTCAGATTGCGGGTCATGACGCTGTTCCTTCCTGGAGGAGGCGTTCGGATACGTTCCCTCTCCATGTTGCGATCATCCTCCGGCCCGGCGGCTGAACGCAGGCTGAACGGAGCCGTCAGCTTCGCCCCCGCCTGAAACCCTAAATCCTTGAAAGAAGCCGATTGATTCACCTTTCTGCGCGAGGATGCCGCCAGGACGGCGCCCAGAACGGGCGACGACAGGCTTGAAGGCGACCAGGCGATGTCCAGGAACGTGGCTTACGCGGCCGGCGAGGATCTGCAGATCCTGTCGTTCGAAGTCGGGACCCAGACCTATGGGGTGCCCGTGGGCGCGGTCCGCGAGATACGCGGCGTGACCCCGGCCACCCCGCTGCCCGACGCGCCGCCCTATGTGCGCGGCGTGATCAACCTGCGCGGCCAGGTGATGCCGGTCATCGACCTGTCCGAACGCCTGGGCAAGGGCGTGGCCGCCGACAGCGCCCGCCAGGTGATCATCGTGGTCGAGCACCACGACGACGTCGCCGGCCTGCTGGTCGACGCGGTCTGCGACAGCTTCATCGTCCCGGCCGACGCCATCAGCCCCCCGCCGCCTTTGGGCGAGGACGCCGCCTCGCCCCTGGTCTCGGCGGTGATCACCACCGAGGCGGCAATGATCGTGCTGCTGGCCGTGGAGGCCATCCTGCCCGAGCGCAAGGTGGCGATCGCGGCCTAGGGCCAGGTTGGGGACAGGCGCATGCGCCTTGTCCCCGGTCGCGCCACCCTCGCCAAACATTTGTTTCAATAGCCCCTTCCTTCGTCCCCCGCCCTGCCGCTAGGGTCTCCCGCAACAACCAGGGAGATCGCCGATGAAGGCCGCCGTTCTGCGCGAGGTGGGCAAGCCGCTCACGATCGAGGAGGTCTCGATCGGCAAGCCGGGTCCGCGCGAGGTGCTAATCCGCACCAAGGCCGCCGGGGTCTGCCATTCCGACCTGCACTTCGTCGAAGGCTCCTACCCCCATCCCCTGCCCGCCGTGCTGGGCCACGAGAGCGCCGGCGTGGTCGAGGCCGTCGGCTCGGAGGTCCGCACCGTCAAGGTCGGCGACCACGTGATCACCTGCCTCAGCGCCTATTGCGGCCACTGCGAGGTCTGCCTGACCGGCCATATGAGCCTGTGCGTCAGTCCCGAGACCAAGCGCGCCAAGGGCGAGGAGCCCCGCCTGTTCCGCGAGGACCTGTTGGGGTCAAATGGGGAAAGAACCAGCGATACCAAGATGGCCCAGTTCCTGAACCTGTCGTCGTTCGCCGAGCAGATGCTGGTGCACGAGCACGCCTGCGTGGCCATCCGCCGCGACATGCCGTTCGACCGCGCCGCCCTGATCGGCTGCTCGGTGATGACCGGGGTCGGGGCGGTGATCCACACCTCGGGCGTGCGGCCCGGCGAGACCGTGGCCGTGATCGGCTGCGGCGGGGTGGGCCTGGCGACGATCAACGGCGCGGCCATGGCCGGCGCCGGCCGGATCATCGCCATCGACCGCATCCCCTCCAAGCTGGCGCTGGCCAGGTCGTTCGGGGCCACCGACGTGATCGACGCCGGGGCCGACGACCCGGTCAAGGCGGTGCAGGACCTGACCGGCGGCGGCGTCCACCACAGCTTCGAGGCCATCGGCCTGAAGGTCACCGCCGAGCAGGCGTTCAGGATGCTGCGCCGGGGCGGCACCGCCAACATCATCGGCATGATCCCCGTGGGCACGATGATCGAGCTGCACGGCCCCGACTTCCTGGGCGAGAAGAAGATCCAGGGCAGCTTCATGGGCTCCAACCGCTTCCCGGTCGACATGCCCCGCCTGGTCGACGCCTATATGGGCGGCAAGCTGAAGCTGGACGAACTGATCTCGCGGCGGATCCGGCTGGAAGACGTCAACTCGGCCTTCGACGAACTGAAGCGCGGCGAGCTGGCGCGGTCGGTGATCGTGTTCGAGTGATCGTGACGCGGCTCCCACCCCATTTCGACCGTCATCCCGGGCCTTGTGCCCGGGCCCCCTGGTTCAGCTGACACGAGAGACGCAAGCGGTTCGCTGGCGAACCGCCCCTTCCGCACCCGCGGCGGGCAGAGCGACTGTCTGGATGGTCAAGCCGGTACGAAGGCGGCGCGAGCATCCCTGGCCTTGGCGTTGAGGCGGACCAGGAGCTTTCGGGCGACAGCG
>NZ_SLZL01000032.1 GCF_004342605.1 Caulobacter sp. BK020 | reverse complement strand
CATCTTGCCCAGCAGGTCGGTGACCGTGTCGCCGGCGGCCAGGGCCACGTCGATGGTCGACTGGCCGCGTTGCAGCGAGTCCTTCACGGCGTTCAGCGAGCTGGCGGTCGAGGATTGAACTTTGGCGGTCGCCCAGATCGCGCCATTGTCCTTGGCGCTGCTGATCTTCTTACCGGTGTTGATGCGTTGTTGCGTGACCTGAAGTTCGTTGTTGGTGCTGTTCAGGTTTTGCAGGGCGATCATCGCGCCCGAGTTGGTGTTGACGCTATTCAGCGGCATCCGACGTATTCCTATTCAAGGTGTCCGACGTCATTTTGACAGCCGGGAGCATTTTGCTCGTGATCAGGATGTCGGCGGCCTGTTTAAAATGGATGAACCTGGAACTTCCTGCTTGAAAAGAACTGCAAGGTGGGAAGAATCTGCAGGGTTATATTTTAGGTGTTGGGGCTATGTGTCGATTTGACGCAATAACGGCCTGAGCCAGCAAAAGCTTCGGGTTGCGACGACTGCAGACCGAAATCGCACCGCCGCCGCCTGCGGCCAAATGTCCGCCCACGGAGGTCAGGCGCACAGCCGCTGCGGCGCCAGGTCGCGGTCGTCGGCGTCGAAAAGGTCGAAGGCCTCTTCCCAGGCGGCCTGTCGCGAGGCGCGCAGGGCCGCGTCATCGACGATCCGCACGATCTGGTCCTCGCGATCGTTCCACACCAGGCCGATGTCGGCGGCGCGTTCGGCGTCCCGGCCCAGCAGCAGGATGATGTCGGGCCGCAGCACCCGCTCGGGGCTCAGTCGCATCAGGGTGCGCCCGCCGCCAAGGTCGCGGTGGATGTCGGCGAAGTCGAGCACGGCCGAGATCATGGCGGCGCTGACCGGGGCGACGTGCCAATCCTGGGGAAGGAGACGGGTCATGAGGCGGAGCTCCAGATCGGGCGTCTTGCCCTGGCGGTTCTTCAGTTTCCCTTTTAGGGGTGTGCTGCGTCAAAAACGGTCGTATAGAGTCGGGCCATGCGACACGACAAGGCGACCCGACTGCTGGACCTGGCCCGGCTGCTGGCCGGATCGTCCGAGGGCCTGACCCTGGACGAGATGGCCCGCGCCATGGACGTGGGCCGGCGCACGGCCGAGCGGATGCGCGACGCGGTCTGGGCCGCCTTCCCGCAGATGGAGGCGATCGAGGATCCGCCGACCAAGCGCTTCCGCATCCCGTCCGGCCTGGACAGCCTGTTCCAGACCCCGACCGCCGAGGAACTGGCCGCCCTGCGCACCGCGGCGGACGGCTACGCGGCCAGCGGGGCTGGCGGGCGGGCCGCGGCCCTCTACGCCCTGGAGCGCAAGTTGATGTCGGCGCTGCGCGGGGCGGCGCGGCGCAAGGTGGCGCCAGACCTGGAGGCCCTGATCCAGGCCGAGACGATCGCCGTCCATCCCGGCCCGCGCCCATTCGAGGACGAAGCGGTGCTGGCCGCCATCCGCACCGCCGTGAAGGGCCTGCAGGCCCTGTCGTTCCGCTACGAAGGCGGCAGCGCGCCCGGACGGACCCGCAAGGTCACGCCGCTGGGCATCCTGTTCGGCCACAGCAACTATCTGGTCGCGGCCGAAGGGCGGGATCCCAAGCCCCGCACGTTCCGCCTCGACCGCATGCACGCGGTCACCGCCCTGGACGAGCCGGCTCCGCCGCCCGAGGACTTCTCGCTGCAGGCCTTCGCCGACGAGAGTTTCGGGATCTATCACGACGCCATAGAGCATGTGCGCCTGCGGATCGGTCCCAGCCGCGCCGAGGACGCCCTGCGCTGGCGCTTCCACCCCAACCAGATCGTCAGCCAGGAGCCGGACGGTTCCGTGCTGGTCTCGTTCCGGGCCGGCGGCATGCGCGAGCTGGCCTGGCATCTGTTCACCTGGGGCGACGCGGTCGAGATCCTGTCGCCGCCAGGCCTGCGCGAGATGATGGTCGAGGAGCTGCGGACGGCCCTGAAGGCGCACGAGGGGGCGTGACGCGCGGCTAGGGCGCCTTTCCGCCGGCTTCGTCCACGAACCCGCCCACCGTCTCCGCGAACGCGTCGGGCCGTTCCAGATAGATGAAGTGGCCGCCGCCAGTCATGACGATCCGCCTGGAGCCGGGGATCAAGGCCTCCAGAGCTCCGGCGTGGGCGTGGATGTCGGGCATGTCGACCTCACCGGTGATGATCAGGGTGGCAGCCTTGATCTCGCCCAAGCGACCCATGGCCTCCGGTCCGTCCTTGACCATCCGCGACGCGCCGAAATTGCCGGGATGAGCCGCCAGGTCGGCGGCGACGAAGGCGCGCTGGGCCTCGGCGCCGGGCGTCAGGATGTAGGGGTCCTTGACCGCGTCGGCGAGACGGCCCTGGGACAGCAGGCCGACCAGCTTCATGGTCCGATCGGTGAAGTGCTGGGAGGGTCGAAAGCCGTTCACCGCCGCCCCGACCAGGACCAGGCCGTCCACGGCCTGGGGATGGGCCAGGGCGTAATCCACCGCGATCCCGCCGCCCGATGACGACCCCAGCAGGACCGCGTGGCCGACCCCGGCGGCCTTCATCACCGTGTCCAGGTCGGCGACGGCGTCGTAGGGCGTGGTCGCGGCCGGCGAGTTTCCATAGCCTCGGCGGTCATAGCGGACGACCTTGAACCGGGCGCACAGCCGGGGCCAGGCGGCGTCGAAGGCCGAGCTGTCCAGGATGCCGTCATGCAGCAGGACAAGCGCCTTGGGGCCGGATCCGCAGGTTTCGTAGGCGACCTTGCCGCCTTCGACGGGGGCAAAGGCCGGGGGCGCGAGGACGGGCGTTCCACTGAACAGCAGGCAGCCGGCCGCGATCGCC
This sequence comes from Caulobacter sp. BK020, assembly GCF_004342605.1. Taxonomy (GTDB): domain Bacteria; phylum Pseudomonadota; class Alphaproteobacteria; order Caulobacterales; family Caulobacteraceae; genus Caulobacter. Next base: position 25,208 of record NZ_SLZL01000032.1, on the reverse strand, counting down.
GCGGCGGGCGTTGAAAACAGTCGCATCGATGTCTCCGGGTTGAAGCGCCGTCAGCCGGCGCGCTTGAACTCGTCTTGTTCGCTTTCGGGCGTGTCTTCCGGCGCGTATTCCAGGATGTCGCCGGGCTGGCACCGCAGGTAGGCGCAGATCGCCTCCAGGGTCTCGAACTTCATGCCCTTCACCTTGCCGGACTTCAGCAGCGAGAGATTGGCCTCGGTGATGCCGATGGCGCGGGCCAGGACGTTGGAGCGCACCTTGCGCCTGGCCAGCATGACGTCGAGACGCAGGATGATCGGCATCAGACGAACGCCTCGCGGTCTTCCTCGATCTCGCGTCCCACCCGCATGACCTGGCCGATCACGAAGACCAGCAGGCCCAGCACGAAGGCCTGGACGCTGGCCATGTGGGCCCAGTTCTTGTCGATCTCGTAGCCCGTTGCGCTGAGGAAAAGGTGGCAGACGAAGGGCGACAGGGCGTAAGCGCACAGCCAGCCACCGATCCAGCTGAAGCTTCGGCCGTTCTCGGGCGAGAACACTTGACCCCGGGCATAGAGGCCGAAGAGCGAGCGCAGGCTCCAGAACAGCATGATGATCGGCGTCGCACGCACGATCCCGACCAGGCAGTAGATCAGCCGGTGGGGCAGGGGCAGCGAGCCGAAGGCGACGGAGTTCGGCGGTCCGTCGCCGATGTAGCAATTGTCGGGCCCGATCCGGACCAATTCACCCTTGTAGAACAGCATGGCGGCCAAGGCCGCGACCAGAATGGCCGCCGACAGGGTCAGCAGGCCGGTGAACAGCCAGGCCAGGGCGCGGCTGCCCAGGCGCACGCGGCGCTGGGCGGCGGTTTCGCTCGCCGCGACGGTCTCGGCGCGCGGCTTCAATTTGACGACGGTGCTCATGGCGTCCTCCCGTGGCGTCAAACTCATTCCGAAATTTCTTTCTGTCAAACGATAATTTTCAGGCTGCATCCGGAGCCGTTGGTGGGCGTCGAATCGACAAGGCTCGAAAAATATTCGCCGCCATGTCGAGAATGGCCCGACGACTCCGACTGGCCCTCGAAAGCGTCGGGAGAACGGCGCTCCAACCGAAGGGAAAACGACGATGAAGTACATTCTGATGATGCAGTTCGCCCTGTCCAAGTGGAAGACCGACATGATCCACAACTGGCCCGCCCACGACATCGAGGTCCACATGGAGCACCTGCGCCGGTTCCGCGAGGAATTCACCGCCTCGGGCGAGATGGTGGTGACCCACGGCCTGCTGCCGCCGGAGCACGCGCGGTTCGTGCGGGCCAGCCAGGGCGGGGCGCCCGAAGTCACGAACGGCCCGTTCCCCGAGACCAAGGAGTTCCTGGCCGGCTACGTGATCGTCGATGTCGAGACGCCCGAGCGGGCCTATCACATCGCCTCGCGCTGGTCGGAGGGCCCCGGGCCCGGCGGCAAGCCGCTGAACCTGCCGGTCGAGGTGCGGCCGGTGATGTCGCCGAACGGCGAGGAGATGTGACCGGGGCGTCGCTGGACCGCCAGACGACGGACCTGCTGCGCGAACTGGCGCCGCGGGTCCTGTCGGCGGTGGTTCGCCGCTACCGCGACTTCGCCGCCGCCGAGGACGCCGTGCAGGAGGCGTTGCTGGCCGCCGCGCGCCAGTGGCCGCGGACCGGCGTGCCGGCCAATCCGGGCGGCTGGCTGGCGCAGGTCGCCTCGCGGCGCATGACCGACCAGATCCGCCGCGAGATCGCTCGGCGGCGGCGCGAGGCGGTCGCGACCGAGGGCGAGGTCCAGGTCGTGTCGCCGTCGGACGACCTGGACACCCTGGCCGGACGCGACGACACGCTGAACCTGCTGTTCATGTGCTGCCACCCAGCCTTGACCTCGTCCTCGGCGATCGCCCTGACCCTGCGCGCGGTCGGCGGTTTGACGACGGCCGAGATCGCCAGCGCCTTCCTCGTGCCCGAGGCGACGATGGCCCAGCGCATCAGCCGGGCCAAGCAGAGCATCCGCGCCTCGGGCGCGCCGTTCGAGGCGCCGGACGCCCGGGAGCGGGGCCAGCGCCTGCGGTCGGTGCTGCACGTTCTGTACCTGATCTTCAACGAGGGCTATGCGGCCAGCGCCGGATCCCAGCTGCAGCGTGCTGACCTGGCGATCGAGGCGATCCGACTGGCGCGCGCCGTCCGGACCCTGCTGCCGGACGACGGCGAGGTTGCGGGCCTGCTGGCCCTGATGCTGCTGACGGACGCCCGGCGTCCGGCGCGGACGGGGGCGGACGGCGAGCTGATCCCGCTGGCCGAACAGGATCGCGGCCTGTGGGACGCGGGGGCGATCGCCGAGGGCGTGGCCCTGGTCGAGGCCGGCCTGGCGCGTGGAGCGATCGGTCCCTACCAGCTCCAGGCCGCCATCGCCGCCCTGCACGACGAGGCCGCTCGGGCCGAGGACACCGACTGGCCGCAGATCCTGGCGCTATACGCCCTGCTGGAGCGGATGGCCGACAATCCGATGGTCCGGCTGAACCACGCCGTGGCCCTGGCCATGGCCCAGGGACCGCGTGTCGGGCTGGAACGGCTGGCCGAGCTCAAGCGCGACAGGCGTCTCGCCGGCCACCACCGGCTGGCGGCGGTGCGGGCGCATCTGCTGGACATGGCTGGGGACAAGGCCGAGGCGGTGACCGCCTATCGCGCCGCCGCCGCCCTGACGGCCAGCCAGCCCGAGCAGCGGTACCTGCTGGGCAAGGCGGCGCGGCTGGCGGAGACGGCTTAGCCCGCCACCAGCTTCAGCAACGCCAACTCCTTGGCCCGCGGCGACGACGCCCGCCGCCGGGGCAGCTGGCTGGTCTCGAAGGCCTCCAGCACCTTGGGGTGGATATAGGCCGCGCGGCAGACGGCGGGGGTGTTGCCCAGCAGGCCCGCCACGGCCTTGACGCAGGTGTTGAGCGTGCGCTTGGCCTCCGCCTGGGTCGTCGGCGGAGGGCTCAGGCTCAGGGCTTCCAGCGCCGCCAGCGAGCCGTACCAGGTGCGGAAGTCCTTGGCCGAGAAGTCGTCGCCGCAGGCGGCGCGGATGTAGTCGTTGATGTCGCTGCTCTCGACGGCCCGCCGCTGGCCGTCCTCGTCGACGTACTGGAACAGACGCTGGCCGCGCAGCTCCTGGCAGGCGGCGACGATGCGGGCCAGGCGACGGTCGCGAAAGCCGGTCCGGTGCATCTTGCCGCTCTTGCCCTTGAACTCGAACACCGCCCCGCCGCCCGCCAGCTTCAGGTGACGCTTCTGCAGGGTGGTCAGGCCGAAGCTCTTGTTAGCCTTGGCGTATTCGTCGTTGCCGACCCGGATCAGGGTCAGTTCCAGCAGGCTGACCACGGCGGCCAGCACCTTCTCGCGCGGCAGGCCCCGGCGGGCCAGGTCGGCGGCCACGCGGCGGCGCAGCCGGGGCAGGGCGCGGCCGAAGGCGGCCATGCGGTCGTATTTTTGCGCGTCGCGATGGGCCCGCCATTGCGGATGATAGCGATACTGCTTGCGGCCCTTCTGGTCGCGGCCGACCGCCTGGATGTGGCCGTTCGGGTCGGGGCAGATCCAGACGCTGGTCCAGGCCGGCGGAATGGCCAGGGCCTTGATCCGCGCCAGGGTCGCCGCGTCGCTGACGGGGCGGCCGTCTTCATCGACATAGGAAAAGCCCTTGCCGCGGGCCAGGCGGCGAATGCCCTGCTCCTGGTCGTTGACATAGGCCAGCAGGGTGCGTTCGGCGGGAGGGGGTTCCAGCGTGTCGCGGGGCACGGTCATCGCCTCGCTGGACGGCCCGCGTCGCCGTTCTCGGAAATATGCCGGTCCATCGCCTGGCTCCCAACCCTATCGTCGGCCAACGTGGTAGACGAAGCGCCGGTTCCGGGAGCGACGCGCCAGACATGAACTACCGACACGCCTTCCACGCCGGCAATTTCGCCGACCTGCAGAAGCACGCGATCCTGCTGGCCCTGCTGAAGGCGCTGACCGCCGAGGACGCGCCCCTGTCGGTCATCGACACCCATGCCGGGGCCGGGGCCTACGACCTGGGCGGCGACATGGCCCAGCGCTCGGGCGAGGCGGCGGCCGGGATCGGCCGGCTGCTGGCGATGGCCCAGGTCCCGGCGGTGTTCGCGCCGCTGGTGGCGGCGGTCAAGGCCCTGAACCGCGACGGGGCGGGGACGCTCTATCCCGGCTCGCCGCTGCTGGTCGCCCGCCATTTGCGCAAGATCGACCGCTATACCGCCTGCGAGCTGCGGCCCGACGACTTCGACAGCCTGCGCCGGACCCTGGCGCCTTACGCCTTCGCCCAGGCGGTCCAGGACGACGGCTACGCCACCGCCGCGGCGCGGGCCGGGAAGGGCGCCAAAAACGAGGGCCGCACCTTCGTGCTGATCGACCCGCCGTTCGAGCGCAGCGACGACTACGCCCAGATCGTCGCCACAACCCGGGCGGTGCTGGCCCGGGACAAGACGGCGGTGATCGCCGCCTGGACGCCGCTGAAGGACCTGGAAACCTTCGACGCCTTCATGCGGGCGATGGAAACCGTCACGAACGATGCGCTAGCTGCGGAACTGCGCCTGAGGCCTCTGACGGATCCAATGAAGATGAACGGCAGCGCGATGGTCATGGTCGGGGCGCCCCCGTCCACCGAAGGCGCGATCGCCGAGTCCACCACCTGGCTGGCCGACACCCTGGGCGAGGCCGGCGCCAAGGCGCGGATCTGGCGCGCGTGACGGCCCCCCAGCCTTCCTTCCGGGAAGCGTTCTGGGTCTGGCTCAAGGTCGGCTGCCTGGGCTTCGGCGGTCCGGCCGGCCAGATCGCCCTGCTGCACCGCGAAGTGGTCGAGCGGCGCGGCTGGGTCGACGAGGAGCGATTCGCCCACGCCCTGAGCTTCTGCATGCTGCTGCCGGGGCCGGAGGCCCAGCAACTGGCGACCTGGCTGGGCTGGCGGCTGCACGGCGTGCGCGGCGGGATCGCGGCGGGGCTGCTGTTCGTGCTGCCGGGCCTGGCGGTGATGCTTGGCCTGTCGGCGCTGTACGTCGCCCACGGCCAGGCGGCCTGGGCGGGGCCGGCCTTGCTGGGACTGAAGGCGGCGGTGGTCGCCCTGGTGCTGCAGGCCCTGATCCGCATGGGCGGTCGAGCGATCAAGGGCGCAGCCGGCTGGTGGGCGGCGGGCCTGGCCTTCGCCGCCCTGACCTTCACCGTCGTGCCCTTTCCGCTGATCATCCTGGCCGCCGGCGCGGTGGGCTGGATCCTGGGCGGCGGCGCGGTGGCGGTCGTACAGCCGGAAGCCGGGGCGCGGACCCCCTGGCGCACCACCCTTGTCTGCCTGGCCGTCTGGCTGGCGCCGGTGCTGCTGGCCCTGGCCTTCGCGCCGGGATCGACCCTGGCGCGGATGGGCGGGGTGTTCAGCGTCCTGGCGGTGGTCAGTTTCGGCGGCGCCTATGCGGCCCTGGCCTATGTCGGCCAGGCGGCGGGGGCGTTCGGCTGGCTGGCGCCCGGCCAGATGCTGGACGGCCTGGGCCTGGCCGAGACCACGCCGGGGCCGCTGGTGCTGGTGCTGGTCTTCGTCGGCTTCGTCGGCGCCTACCAGAACGCGCCGCCGGAATGGGCCTGGATCGCCGCCCTGGCCGGCGGGCTGATGGCCGCCTGGACCACCTTCGCGCCGTCGTTCCTGTGGATCTTCGCCGGCGGGCCATTCTTCGAGCGCCTGCGCTCGCGCCCGCGGCCCGCCCGCGCCCTGGCCCTGGTCTCGGCGGCGGCCGTCGGGGTGATCGCCAACCTCGCCGTCTGGTTCGCGATCCACCTGCTGTTCCGAGTGGGCGCGGTCCGGGCCTGGGGACCGCTACGGGCCGAGGCGCCCGACCTCGCCAGCGTCAATCTGCCGGCCGCGGCGCTGACCGTCCTGGCCTGCGGCCTGGTGTTCGCCCTGCGCGCCCCGATCCTGGCGGTGGTGGGGGCCATGGTCGCCGCCGGCCTGGCGCTGGGCGCCACCGGACTGATTTGAGCGAGAGCTGTGTTTTTTACGACTCGCCAAGTCGAAAACCGTGTTATGTTGCACTGCACAAAACGGTTGTTGGAGCTCGGCCATGACCCTGTCGTTCCTTCCCGAACTGCCCAAGATCGACCCCGAAAAAGGCCCCAACCTGGTGGCCGGCGCGGCCTCGCCGCTTTGGCTGGTGTTCGGCGGCGCGGCCATGGCCGGCGCCACCTGGTGGTGGTGGTCGGCCCGCTGGCGCGAGGCCGTCAATGTCGAGGCCCTGCTGGCCCCGACCCTGACCGGAACCTTGCCCGTCCCTGAATCGGTCGCGCTGGCGCCCGAGCCCGCCGTCGAAACCCCGATCGATCCCGTCACCGAGGCGCCGATCCTGGCCCCGATCGCGGCGACCGCCAGCGAGGCGGCCGCCGAAGCCGCGCTCGACACCGCCGAGACCGTGACGGCCGAGGCTCAGGACGTCGTGGAGGCCGCCGCCGAGCCGGTGGCCGAGGCGACCCTGTCGGCCGCCGACGACCTGACCCAGCTGGTCGGCATCGGTCCCAAGCTGGCCGCGTCCCTGGCCGAGCTGGGCGTGACGCGCTTCGAGCAGATCGCCGCCTGGGGCGCCGACGATCTGGCCGACTTCGACGTCAAGCTGAACCTCAGGGGCCGCGCCGAGCGGGACGCCTGGGTGGCCCAGGCCAAGCGGCTGACGGCCGGCGCCTGATCCCGTTCGACCGCTCGTCTGGCTAGTCCAGCCCGAACGCCGCCAGCAACCGGTCGGCGGCGGCCGAGGCGGGCAGGTCGCCGGCCCGCACCGCGCGCTCGACCTCCGCCGCGATCGCCGCCACGGCCGGCGCCTCGCGGAAGGCCTCGGCCAGACGGTCCTGGACCATGGCCCACATCCAGCGGCTGTCCTGGTCGGCCCGCCGGGCGGCCCGCGCGCCATTGGCGGTCATGATCTCGCGATGGCGGCCGATCTGGGCCCAGAGGACGTCGAGACCCGCTCCGGTCAGGCCGGAGGCGGTCAGCACCGGGGGCGTCCAGTCGGGCGAGGCCGGCGTCAGGATGTGCAGGGCGTTGCGATAGTCGCGGGCCGAGCGCTCGGCCCGGGCCGGGTCGGCGTCGGCCTTGTTGATCACCAGCAGGTCGGCCAGCTCGATCAGCCCCTTCTTGATGCCCTGCAATTCGTCGCCGCCGCCGGGGATCAGCAGGGCCAGAAAGATGTCGATCATGTCGGACACCACCGTCTCGGACTGCCCGACCCCGACGGTCTCGACGATGATCACGTCGAAGCCGGCCGCTTCGCATAGCAGCATGGCCTCGCGGGTCTTGCGCGCCACCCCGCCCAGGACCCCGCCAGAGGGCGAGGGGCGGATATAGGCGTCGGGATCGACGCTGAGCCGCTCCATCCGGGTCTTGTCGCCCAGGATCGAACCGCCATGCCGTCCAGACGAGGGATCGACGGCCAGCACCGCCACGCGGTGGCCGGCGGCGGTCAGCATCGAGCCGAAAGTCTCGATCGTGGTCGACTTGCCGGCCCCCGGCACGCCGGTGATCCCGATCCGCTGGGCCTGGCCGGTGCGCGGCATCAGCCGTTCCAGCAGGGCGCGGGCCGCCCTCTGGTGGTCGCGCCGCCGGCTCTCGACCAGGGTGATGGCACGGGCCAGGGCGGCGCGGTCTCCGGCCACCAGGCGGGTCTCAACGTCGGCGATGTCGATGGGCGGGCTCACCCGTCCCGCTTAGAGGACGACGGCGGCCGCGGAAACCGAAACCGTCATCGCGCCTTGCCGGAATGTCCCCGGAGCGGCAGGCTTGTACGCCGGATCGACAACCAACGGCGGGCCGGAGCGTTGACCTGACATGAGCGAACGCACCGCCGAGACTGTCGAGGGCTACGTCGTCGACGAAGGGCCCGCCAGCCAGCGCCAGAAGGCGCACCAGGCCTGGCGCCAGGCCGAGACCATCAAGCGGCTGTCCGACCGGCTGATCGGCCTGGGTCCGTTCGGCTTGGGGCTGGACGGCGTGCTGGCCTGGGTCCCGGGCGCGGGCCTGGCCTACGGTCTTGGCGCGGGCGGCCTGCTGCTGTTCCACGCCGTGCAGGCCAAGGCTTCGGCGCCGACCCTGGCGCGGATGGCGGCCTATCTGGCCGCCGACAACCTGTCCGACACCGTGCCGGTGCTGGGCTGGGCCGTCGACACCCTGTTCCCCGGCCACCTGATGGCCGCCCGGGCCCTGCAGAAGGACATCGAGACCCGGCACGGCCTGCCCGACGAGATCGACCCCAAAACCCGCAAGGCCAGGCGGGTGAAGAAGGCGCGGCGGTAGGCCGGTCAGCGGATCGGCGGCAGGTCCGTCAGGCGGAGCGCCAGTCGCGGGCAGGCCTGGGGCGAGACAATGTCCTGAGCCGAATGTCGACTCACATCGCGATAGAGGCCGCCGTCCGGATCGCGATGGACGATGAGGGTGTCGGTGTTGACGTCGACCACCCAGTACTCGCGCACCCCATGCTGCGCATACAGTTCCAGCTTGATCGACAGATCCTTGGCCAGCGTGGTCTGGGCGACCTCGATCACCAGGCCGACATTGGCGCCGGTCACCGATTCAAGCGGGATCGCCGCGTCATAGACATAGAGGTCGGGGTCCGGCGCATAGGTCGCCGACAGCCGCAGGGTCGAATCGACGATCACCTCGAACGCCTGGCCCGCCTGGGCCAGGAACGCCTTGGCGATCTGCATCTTCACGCGCGTATGCGGCGCGCCTTCCGAAGCCATCTCGACCAGCCCCCCGTCGATCAGTTCCACGCGCGCGTCTTCGTCGAGAATGCCGGCGGCCTGCATGCGCAGAACGTCATCCAGGGTGAACCTGTGCGGCTGGGAGGTTTCGAGCGCGCGGGCCAAGGCGTTCATGCCCCAGACTAACACGGGCGAACCGCGTTCGGAACTTTGGCCGGTCGCTGGCGGCCATAAGCGATCCACCAGACGCCAAGGCCGGTGACGAGGCCCGCGCCGGCGCTCAACGGCCACACGAACAGCGCCTCGCCGCCGCGCCAGCCGGCTAGCTTGATCGCCACGGCCGCGCTGGTCGCCGTCCAGAGAGCGTGCAGGGGGAAGCGGCGCCAGCTGGAGGTCGGAGCCGGGTTCGCCTCCGACAGGAAGGTGGAGGGTGTGGATGGACCCAATACAGACATCGCCTGCATGAGACCTTGTTCGAGGGGCGCTAGATGCAAACGGTCCGGCGGGACCTAGCGAAAGTGTGCGGCCTGAATCCCTTAGATAAATCAGGGAAATGCAGACGGTCGTGGCCCCGTTTAAGTTCTCTAAAAAGGCTCACGGTATGACGGTGCTCGCTCAAGGTTTGGCGTTTTTGCTGGCGTCCCAGAGTGCAGATTTCACTGTGCTCAGGACCCTCGATGGTTCGGACTTGCTGGTCGAAGGTATCGACGCACAGGTGATCGATCTCCCCAAGGGGATGAACGCGGAGTCCTTCGCCGAGCAAGTCGTTCGGGCCGAACACCTGAAAGCCTGGGATGACGGCCCAATACGCCGAAACGAAAGGCCGGAACCACTCGGCTATAAAGCGCTCAGCGACGGGAGCGGGAGAAGCACCGTCGTCTACTACTCGCGCGAGGGAAATGGGCCGAGCGTGGTTTGCCGGTTAAGAACGAGAGGGGCCACAGGCCTTAGCGCCGCCCGGTATCGCGCGCTGAGATGGTGCGCCGGGCAGCTAGGCATCGCGCTGCCGACATCACCTCCGCCACCGGTGGGGCGTAACTAAGCCGAGCATCGGGGCGAGAGCCGAATCTGGCGCCGGCGCCGCGCAATTTGAGCGGTTCGTTTGTCATTTGGCCGGACAAGGGTACGGTCGGTCTTCCAGCGATCGGTGACAGGAACTTATGGGCGTGGATCCGCGAACCAAGGCTCGATGGGCCGGTTTTGGGATATGCCTTATCTCGTGGCCGGTCCCGTTGTTGTTCCTGCTGTCGCCCTACCCGAAATTCGCAACACCCGCCTGGTTCATTACCTGGGGGCTGCTCTATGTCGTCTATCTTCAGCGAGCGCGGCTCATGGCTTGGGCCGTGACGTGGTATCGTCGAAGGACGGATAGCTGATCCAACCTTGATCGATCTTCACACGGCATGGCTGGCTGGACCCAATACCTGATCGCGTTGGCCGCGCTGCTGGTGCTGGCGCCGCTTGTCGCCTGGGCCGCTAAGCGGCTTGGCTCCAGGGCCAAGGGCGGCCTGATGCTGGCGTCCGTCCTGCTGGGGTTCGGCGCGGTGCTCGACCAACCCGCCAAGCACGCGATCGAGGCCGCTGAGCCGGTCAAGGGGGCGCCGGAGAACGACGAGCCTCCGCTCTCCTAGCCATCCCAACCGCAGGCGTGAAGCTGTCATCCTGTGCAATTGCAGCCCTCGTGGAGAAGGATAAGGCTTGGGGGATAGGCGGCGCTCCCTCCCCGCGAACAGCGACAAGAACGCCAGCCAATTCAACGCTCTGCAAGAAAAGCAGCGTCACATCCGCCGCCGGGCTCAAACTCCGCCCATACTTGTCCTCGCCCCGTCGCGGGGAGGACGTCCGGCCGGCGACCGAAGCGTGCGATGGGGGCGGTCGAGCGGGAAGCGTCCGTCGGCCGGCGTCGAGGGCTCCATCGAGCCGGTCGGCGGGACGTGGGGGTCCTTGGATTGGGACTTCGGGCGACCCGGATCGGACGGCGGGACCAAATCTTCGACGCCGAACGGCAGGCGCAGCAGGCCTGGGCTGAAATCGCCCAGGCGGTCCGGACGGGGTCGTCGCCCCTCCGCCCGTCGGGGGCCTCTCTCGGGAGCGGGTTAAGACCCCGCGCCCCGGAGGCTCACCGGAAAACGCGCCGCGCGGAGCGTTCGTGACGTGTCGAAACGGTACTCTGCTAAAACCCTACACCGGGCATGGCCCGGACGCTCCGCCGCCTCCCACCCGCCGGGATTCCCCGGTCGGGGGCATGCGCACGCGCGAGTCCCCGGATGTTTAGGCCGCCTCGCCCTGCGTATAGCCCAGCTGCTGGTTCAGCTTGTCCAGCAGCTCGATCACCGCCTCGGCGATCACCGTGCCGGGCGGGAAGATCGCCGCGGCGCCGGCGTCGCGCAGGGCCTGGAAGTCCTGGGGCGGGATCACGCCGCCGACAACCATCATGATGTCCGGCCGGCCTTGCCGGGCCAGTTCGGCCTTCAGCTCCGGGGCCAGGGTCAGGTGGCCGGCCGCCAGGGAGCTGGCGCCGACGATGTGGACGTCGTTCTCGACCGCCTGCTTGGCCGCCTCGGCCGGGGTCTGGAACAGCGGCCCGATGTCGACGTCGAAGCCCAGGTCGGCGAAGGCGGTGGCGATCACCTTCTGGCCCCGGTCGTGGCCGTCCTGGCCCATCTTGGCGACCAGGATGCGCGGTCGGCGGCCGTCGGCCTGCTCGAAGGCCTCGACCATGGCCTTGGCCCGGGCGGCGGCCGGATCGGCGCCGGCTTCCTTCATATAGACCCCCTGGATCGACTGGATGGTGGCGCGGTGGCGGCCGAAGACGTTTTCCATGGCCTGGCTGATCTCGCCGACCGTGGCGTGGGCCCGGGCCGCGTCGACCGCCAGGGCCAGCAGGTTGCCGGTCTCCCGGGCGCCGTCCTCCAGCGCCTTCAGGGCCGCCGCCGTCCGGGCCGGGTCGCGCTCGGCCTTCAGCCGGGCCAGCTTCTCCAGCTGCTGGTTGCGCACCGAGGTGTTGTCGACCTTCAGCACCGGGATGTCGTCGGCGATCTCGGGTTTGTAGCGGTTGACGCCCACGACGCTCTGCTTGCCGCTGTCGATGCGGGCCTGGGTCTTGGCGGCGGCCTCCTCGATGCGCAGCTTGGGCAGGCCCTGCTCGATGGCCTTGGCCATGCCGCCCAGGGCCTCGACCTCCTCGATATGGGCCAAGGCCCGGACCGCCAGGTCATGGGTCAGCTTCTCGACATAGTAGCTGCCGCCCCAGGGGTCGGCGACGCGGGTCGTGCCGCTTTCCATCTGCAGGAACAGCTGGGTGTTGCGGCTGATCCGGGCCGAAAAGTCGGTGGGCAGGGCCAGGGCCTCGTCCAGGCTGTTGGTGTGCAGGCTCTGGGTCTGGCCGTTGACCGCCGCCATGGCCTCGACGCAGGTGCGGGCGACGTTGTTGAACACGTCCTGGGCCGCCAGCGACCAGCCCGAGGTCTGGCTGTGGGTGCGAAGGCTCAGCGAGCGGTCGTCCTTGGGATCGAACTCGCGCTTCATCAGCCTGGCCCACAGCAGGCGGGCGGCGCGCATCTTGGCCACTTCCATGAAGTAGTTCATGCCGATCGCCCAGAAGAACGACAGGCGCGGGGCGAAGGTGTCGATGCTCATGCCGGCCGCGACGCCGGCCCGGGCGTACTCGATCCCGTCGGCCAGGGTATAGGCCAGCTCCAGGTCGGCCGAGGCCCCGGCCTCCTGCATGTGGTAGCCGCTGATCGAGATCGAGTTGAACTTGGGCATGTTCGCCGAGGTGTAGGCGAAGATGTCCGAGATGATCCGCATCGAGGGACCGGGCGGATAGATATAGGTGTTGCGGACCATGAACTCCTTGAGGATGTCGTTCTGGATGGTCCCGGAGAGCTTGTCGGGGCTGACGCCCTGTTCCTCGGCGGCGACGATGTAGAGCGCCAGGATCGGCAGCACCGCGCCGTTCATGGTCATCGAGACGCTCATCTTGTCGAGCGGGATGCCGCTGAACAGGGTGCGCATGTCGAGGATGGAGTCGATGGCCACGCCGGCCATGCCGACGTCGCCCTTCACCCGCTCGTGGTCGCTGTCGTAGCCGCGGTGGGTGGCCAGGTCGAAGGCGACCGAGAGGCCCATCTGGCCGGCGGCCAGGTTGCGTCTATAGAAAGCGTTGCTGTCCTCGGCGGTCGAGAAGCCCGCGTACTGCCGCACCGTCCACGGATTGGTCACGTACATGGTCGGATAGGGGCCGCGCACGAACGGCGCGACGCCGGGATAGCCGCCGGTGAAGTCCAGGCCGGCGGTGTCTTTGGCCGTGAAGGCGGGCGGCACCTCGATGCCTTCCGGCGTGGTCCAGGGTGCGCCTTCCGGAGCGGCCTTGGTCGCGGCGGCTTCGAACGGGAGGCTCGTGAAGTCGGGGAACTTGCTCATGCCCCTACCCCCATTGGGGCTCCCTCGAAGGCGGCCGAGAACCGGATGGGCGTCAGCGGCGGACAGCGGGAGTCGGGTCCGGGCACGCGGACGCTGGGCGAATCGACGGCGAAGTCATCGGCGCTGGGCGTGGCGACCTCCACCGGCTTGTCGTCGGCGTTGGGAAAGGCGGTGACGCCCAGGATCTTGCGGCGCTTGTCGGCGAAGGCGGCCTCCTGCGACGCTCGGGTGGCGCCGACGATGTCGGCGACCAGCCCGCTTTCCAGCGCCTTGACGATCCCGCCGGCCGCCTCGATCGCCTGGAAGCCGCCCCAGGCGGCGCGGGCCAGCTGGTCGGTCAGGCTGTCCAGGTACCAGGACCCGCCGGCCGGGTCGGCGACGCGGCCCAGGTGACTTTCCTCCATCAGGACGAGCTGGGTGTTGCGGGCCTGGCGACGGCCGAAGGCGGTGGGCAGGCCGATGGCGTCGGTGAAGGCGCCCAGCACGATGGCGTCCGCCCCGCCGACCGCCCCGGCGAAGCCCGCGGCGGTCAGGCGCAGCAGGTTGGTCCAGGCGTCGGCCCGGGTCAGCATCCGCTGCGACGAGCGGGCCTCGATGACGGCGGGAACCGATGCGCCGCAGGCCTCGGTGATCCGCGCCCACAGGGCCCGGGCGGCGCGGACCTTGGCCACGCCGGTGAAATATTCCGCGTCGAGACTGACGCCCAGGGTGATCCGGGAGAAGGCCTCCTGCAAGGAGAGACCGGCCCGCACCAAAGCCTTGGCGTAGGCCAGGGCGCAGGCGGCCATCACCGCCAGCTCCTCGGTGTTGGAGCCGCCGGCCTCGTGCGCCGCCCGGCCGGTGGCCAGCATCAGGCTGGCCTTGGCGTAGGTGTCCGACAGCCGCGCCCCGACCGTCGCCGTCGAGATCAGGTGGCTTTCGACCGGTCCCGGGCTGACGCCGGCCTGGGCGAAGGCGGTCAGCGGATCCATGTGGAAGGCCAGGGGCGCGTTGGGCGCGGCCTTGGCCAGGGCGGCCAGCCAGTCGGCGGCCTTGGGGCCCAGGAAGCCGGCGTCCAGGGCGACGGGGGCCAGGTCCAGCAGCACGCCGTTCAGCGCCTGGGCCAGGTCCTGCAACGAGCCGACGGCCACGCCGTTGACCCCGGCGGGATCGAGAACCAGCAGCACCGAGGCCGCGCCGCCCTCCAGGTCCTTGACGATCTCGGCGGCGGCCTGGCGGGGATCGGGATGGGCGGCGCGCATGCGCAGGTCCCAGGGGCGATCGGCGTCACGAGCTCGCAGGTCGCGGGCCACGGCCACGCCGTCCTGCGCCGTATAGAGCGGCTGGATGGCGACGCCGTCTGGGGTCTGGGTGATCAAGGCGTCGTCGAACGTCTGGCCCTTGAGGGTCCTTTCGACCAAGGCCATCCATGTCGAGCGGTCCGGGGCGCCAAAATCCTCGGCCAGCCGAGGGGACGGGTGATTCACGACGTCTGTCTCCTGCACCGCAGCATTTTCTTGTTTTGATCAGCAGATGCGCCCGTGCCGCAGGGGAGGTCAAGCGCTTGCGCCGGGTGCGAACGACCGTTTAAGCTAACGCTGTTTACATGCGCCGCCCGAAGCGGCCGCCCAAAGGAGACGTTCCCATGGCCTTGCCGCCGATCCTGCGTGACCGCCTGCGCCTGCCTGTCATCGCGTCTCCGCTGTTCATCATCAGCAATCCGGACCTGGTCATCGCCCAGTGCAAGGCCGGGATCGTCGGCTCGTTCCCCGCCCTGAACGCCCGGCCGATCTCGCAGCTCGACGAATGGCTGGCCCGGATCACTGAGGAACTGGCCGCCCATGACAAGGCCCATCCCGACGCGCCGTCGGCTCCGTTCGCCGTCAACCAGATCGTCCATAAGAGCAACAACCGGCTCCAGGAGGATGTCGAGCTCTGTGTGAAGTACAAGGCGCCGGTGGTCATCACCTCGCTGGGCGCACGGGAGGACCTGAACGCCGCGATTCACTCCTACGGCGGCATCACCCTGCACGACGTGATCAACGACAAGCACGCCCACAAGGCCATCGAAAAGGGCGCGGACGGCCTGATTCCGGTGGCGGCCGGGGCCGGCGGCCATGCCGGGACCCTGTCGCCGTTCGCCCTGGTCCAGGAGATCCGCCAGTGGTTCGACGGACCGGTGGCGCTGTCGGGCTCGATCGCCTCGGGCCGCTCGATCCTGGCCGCCCAGGCCATGGGCGCGGACCTGGCCTATGTGGGCTCGGCCTTCATCGCCACCAAGGAGGCCAACGCGCCTCAGGGCTACAAGGACACCATCGTCGAGGCCCGCGCCAACGACATCGTCTATTCGAACCTGTTCACCGGCGTGCACGGCAACTATCTGCGCCAGTCGATCGTCCGGGCGGGGCTGGATCCCGAGAACCTGCCGGTCAGCGACCCGTCAGCCATGAATTTCGGCTCCGGCGGCAACCAGGAGGCCAAGGCCTGGCGCGACATCTGGGGCTCCGGCCAGGGCGTCGGGGCCATCGACGCGGTGCTGTCGGCGGCTGAACTGGTGGCCAAGTTCGCGGAGCAATACGAGGACGCGAAAGCGGAGTTGGCCGCCAAGACCGCGCTGACTTCCGGTAACCGCCTGGCTTTCGCGGCCCAATAGGCGGAGACGGGCAGGGGATCGACAGCCGTCGATCCTCGGGGACTCGCGGCGGGGCGACACTGGAGGCGTTGAAACCCTCCAGGAGTTCCCATGTCCAACACCACCACGCCTCGCCTGTCGCTGCCCTTCGTGGCGGCCGGCCGGGCCCAGAAGCACATCACGGTCAACGAGGCGCTCGGCAGGCTGGACGGCCTGGTCCAGCTGGCGGTCCAGAGCCGTACGGTCGCCGCCCAGCCGGCTTCGCCGGCCGACGGGGCGATGCACATTCTGCCAGCGGGAGCGACCGGCGCCTCGTGGTTCGACAAGGCCGCCGGCCTGCTGGCCCATTATGTCGATGGCGCCTGGGAGGCCCTGACGCCCAAGGCCGGCTGGCTGGCCTGGATCATCGACGAGGGCCTGGCCCTGATCCACGATGGCGAGAACTGGACCCCGCTGTCCTCGACCTTCAAGGCCCTGACCGCCGCCCGTTCGCCATTCTTCGCCACTACGCGGTTCGAGATCCTTGATCAGGAAGTGGCCTTGTCGGGCGCCTCGGTGGCCACCACCGTGATGATCCCGGCTCGCGCCATCGTGCTGGGCGTCTCGACCCGCACCAGCGCGGCGATCACCGGGGCGACATCCTACAGCTGCGGCGTGGCCGGGGAGGCGGGCAAGTTCGGCGCGTCGCTGGGCGTGGCCAAGAACGCCAGCAATGTCGGGGTGATCGGCCCGACGGCCTACTATGCCGACACGCCGGTGGTGATCACGGCGGCCGGCGGCGCCTTCACCGGCGGCAAGGTGCGGGTGTCGATCCACGCGATGCGCTTCGACCCGCCGGCCAGCGTCTGATCTCCGAAGGGGGACAGGCGCATGCGCCTGTCCCCAGCCCGCGCGCCTCCATCGCATTGACCCCAAACGCCATTCCCGCTACTCACCCCGTCACCTTTGGGGAGTAGCCGCCCGCGTCCATCAGCGGGGCTCGTCGTCAACACACTTGCCTTTCGAGGCATGGCGCGGGTGAAGGAAGCAGCAGCTTCCGCGGCGAGACCAATGGCGTCGGTTTCCGTTCCGGGCTGGGCGGGGTCTCCGACGCTATTGGCGTGCGCTCGGCCCGGACGGTGTTTGATCCATGGAATCCCTGCTCGTTTCGGCCCTCGTGGTGGCCATCGCCGAGATCGGCGACAAGACCCAGCTGTTGGCCATCATCCTGGCCACCCGCTTCAAGAAGCCCGTTCCGATCATTCTGGGCATACTGGTCGCCACCCTGGCCAACCATGCCCTGGCGGCCCTGGCCGGCTCGCTGGTCTCGGGCCTGTTCGACGGCGCTTGGTTCAAGTGGGCCATCGCGGTGTCGTTCGTCGCCATGGCGGCCTGGGCCCTGATCCCCGACAAGGCCGACGACGACCTGCCCGGCGGCGCGGGCCGCTATGGGGTGTTCCTGACCACCACCATCGCCTTCTTCCTGGTCGAGATGGGCGACAAGACCCAGATCGCCACGGTCGCGCTGGGCGCGCGGTTCCACGACGTGTTCTGGGTCGCGGCCGGCACGACCCTGGGCATGATGGCCGCCAACATCCCCGCCGTGTACCTGGGCGAGGCGGCGACGAAGGTCGTACCACTGAAGTATGTCCGCCTCGGCGCGGCCCTGATCTTTCTGGGGTTGGGCGTCTGGGCGGGTGTCGAGGCTTTCCGCGCCTGACGCCCTTGATGCCGGGCGCCCGCGACGCCAAAAGAGTGCCCGGCAAAGGGGATCTTGATGACCGACCGCGGCTGGGAGTTCTGGATCGACCGCGGCGGCACCTTCACCGACATCGTCGCGCGGCGACCGGACGGAACCCTGCTGACCCATAAACTGCTGTCGGAAAACCCTGAGCAGTATGACGACGCGGCCGTGGCCGGCGTGCGGGTCCTGCTCGGCGACGCCGGCGCCATCGACGCGGTTAAGATGGGCACCACCGTGGCCACCAACGCCCTGCTCGAACGAGCGGGCGAGCCCACGGTGCTGGTGATCACCCGAGGCCACGCCGACGCCCTGCGCATCGGCTACCAGGCCCGGCCCAAGCTGTTCGACCGCCGCATCGTCAAGCCCGAGGCGCTGTACGCACGGGTGGTCGAGATCGACGAGCGGATGAGCGTCGAGGGATCGGTGCTGAGGCCGCTGGACGAGGTCGCCGCCCGCGCCGATCTGCAAGCCGCCTTCGACGCAGGCTTCCGCGCCGCAGCCATCGTGCTGCTGCACGGCTTCCGCTTCACCGACCACGAAGCGCGGGTCGCGGCGATCGCCCGTGAGGTCGGCTTCACCCAGGTCTCGGTGAGCCACGAGGTCAGCCCGCTGATGAAGCTGGTCGGGCGAGGCGACACCACGGTGGTCGACGCCTATCTCTCGCCCATCCTGCGTCGCTATGTTGACAAGGTGGCGGATGCGTTGGGACGCGAGACGCGCCTGCTGTTCATGCAGAGCAACGGCGGTCTGACCGACGCTCACGCCTTTCGGGGCAAGGACGCGATCCTGTCCGGCCCGGCCGGCGGCGTGGTGGGCATGGCCAGGACGGCGACCCAGGCCGGGTTCGAGCGGGTGATCGGCTTCGACATGGGCGGCACCTCGACCGACGTCTGCCACTTCGCGGGCGAGTACGAGCGGGCCTATGAGACGGTGGTGGCGGGCGTGCGGATGCGCGCGCCGATGATGAACATCCACACCGTGGCGGCCGGCGGCGGCTCGATCTGTTCGTTCGACGGCGCGCGGTTCCGCGTCGGTCCGGCCTCCGCCGGCGCCAACCCCGGCCCCGCCTGCTACCGGCGCGGCGGCCCGCTGACGGTGACCGACTGCAACGTCATGCTGGGCAAGCTGTCGCCGGCCTTCTTCCCGGCGGTGTTCGGCCCCGACGCCGACCAGCCGCTGGATCGCGAGGTGGTCGTCGCCAGGTTCGAGGCGCTGGCCGCCGAGATCCTGGCGGCCACCGGCAAGGCCATGACGCCGGAGGAGATCGCCGAGGGCTTCGTGACCATCGCCGTCGAGAACATGGCCAAGGCCGTGCGGCAGATCTCGATCCAGCGGGGCTACGACGTCACCCGCTACGTGCTGGCCTGCTTCGGCGGCGCGGGCGGCCAGCACGCCTGCCTGGTGGCCGACGCCCTGGGCATGACCGAGGTGATGATTCATCCGTTTGCTGGGGTGCTGAGCGCCTACGGCATGGGCCTGGCCGACCTGCGGACCCTGCGCGAGGCGACCGTGGAGCAGCCGCTGGCGCAGGCCGCCGAAGATCTGACCGTCCGCGCCGCGGTCCTGGCGGGCGAGGCCGAGGCCGCGCTCCGGGCCCAGAACGTGCCGCTGGTCCGGATCGAGACGATCGCCAGCCTGCTGGTCAAGTACGCCGGGACCGACACGTCGCTGCGCGTGCCGCTAGGCGACGCCACGGCCGTGCGCGCAGCGTTCGAGGCCCTGCACCAGCGGCGGTTCGGCTTCGTTTCGCCGGGCACGGCGCTGGTCGTCGAGGCTCTGGCCGTGGAAGCGATCGGTCACGCCGATGCCGGGGACGCGCCCGATCTGGGGTCCGGCGCCGAATCCCAGCCCGAGCCGCTGGCGACTCTGATCGTCCGCATGGCCGGCGCCGACCAGGCCACGCCTGTCTTCGATCGGGCCGCCCTGCCGATCGGCGGCGAGGTGGCGGGGCCGGCCATCGTCCGCGAGGCGACCGGCACCACGGTGATCGAGCCGGGCTGGCGAGCCACGGTCGATCGTCACCTGAACCTGATCCTCGACCGGGTCGCGCCCTTGGTGCCCCGCCACGCCGCCGGGACCCAGGCCGATCCGGTGATGCTGGAGGTGTTCAACAACCTGTTCATGGCCGTGGCCGAGGAGATGGGCTTCGCGCTGCAGAACACCGCCTATTCGGTCAACATCAAAGAGCGGCTGGATTTCTCCTGCGCGCTGTTCGACCGCGACGGCAACCTGATCGCCAACGCCCCGCACATGCCCGTGCACCTGGGCTCGATGGGCGACAGCGTGCGGGCGATCCGGGACGGGCGGCTGCACGACGGCCGGGGTCTGCGGCCTGGCGACGTCTACATGCTCAACGCCCCCTACAACGGCGGCACCCATCTGCCGGACGTTACGGTGGTCATGCCGGTGTTCGACGCGGCCGGGGTCCTGACCTTCTACGTCGCCGCCCGCGGCCATCAGGGCGACATCGGCGGGATCACGCCAGGTTCCATGCCGCCGGGCAGCCGCACGGTCGAGGAGGAGGGGGTGCTGATCGAGAACTTCCTGCTGGTCGAGGGCGGGCGGTTCCGCGAGGCCGAGGTCCGGGCCCTGCTGGCCTCGGGCCCCTGGCCGGCCCGCAATCCCGACCAGAACATCGGCGACCTCAAGGCCCAGGTGGCGGCCTGCGCACGCGGCGCCGAGAGCCTGACCGGCCTGGTCGCCGAGTTCGGCCAGGACGTGGTCGAGGCCTACATGGCCCACGTGCAGGACAATGCCGAGGAGGCCGTGCGGCGGGTGCTGGCGACCCTGTCGGACGGGGCGTTCGCCTACGAGCTGGACGACGGCTCGGTGGTGAAGGTGGCGATCACCGTCGACCGCGCGGGTCGGACCGCGCGGGTCGACTTCACTGGAACCAGCGACCAGGTCCCGACCAATTTCAACGCCCCGGCCTCGATCTGCCGGGCGGCGGCGCTGTACGTTTTCCGCACGCTCGTGGACGACGAGATCCCGATGAACGACGGCTGCCTGCGGCCGGTCGAGCTGGTGATCCCCGAGGGTTCGATGCTGCGGCCGCGCTATCCGGCGGCCGTGGTGGCCGGCAATGTCGAGACCAGCCAGGTGGTGGTCGACGCCCTCTATGGCGCCTTGGGCGTGATGGCCGCCGCCCAGGGGACGATGAACAACTTCACCTTCGGCGACGACCGGCGGCAGTACTACGAGACGATCTGCGGCGGGGCCGGGGCGGGACCGGACTTCGACGGCGCCGACGCGGTCCAGACCCATATGACCAACAGCCGCCTGACCGACCCGGAGGTGCTGGAGAGCCGCTACCCGGTGCTGGTCGAGGCCTTCTCGATCCGGCGCGGCTCGGGGGGCGCAGGGGCGCATCGCGGCGGCGACGGTGTGGTGCGGCGGATCGGCTTCCGCGAACCGATGACCGCGACCCTGCTGTCCAACCGGCGACGGGTGGCGCCGTTCGGTCTGGCGGGCGGCGGCGAGGGGCTGGTGGGCTCGGCGCGGGTCGAGCGGGCCGACGGCTCGGTTCAGGCGCTGGGCGCGACCGACGCGGTGGAGGTCGCGGCGGGGGACACAATCGTGATCGAGACGCCGGGCGGCGGGGGTTACGGGGTCGCCTAACCGAGGTCCTCCCTTCGACCCTAAGCCCCGTCCCTGATTGTCCCCGCTCGCCAAGCCAGCAGCAGCCAGCCGGCCAGGAAGCATAGGCCTCCAAACGGGGTGACCAGGCCCAGGATGTGCGGCGCGCCGAAGGCCAGGGCGTACAGCGAGCCGGAGAACAGCACGGCGCCGGCCAGGAACAGGGCGGGGACGGTTACATCCGCCCTGCCGCCCGATTTGCGCAACGCCAGCCAGCCGAACACCGCCAGGGCGTGGGTCATCTGGTACAGCGATCCGGTATGCAACAGCTCGGCCGCCCGGGCGTCCTTGGCGCCGTGGGCCGCGAAGGCCCCGAACGCCACGGCCAGGAAGCCGCTGAGGGCGGCCAGGCGGACCACGAGGGCCGGGCCGCGCATCACTTCTTGTGCTTGTTGTGCGCGGCCAGCTCGGCCGGCTTGATGTCGAGGAACGACGGGGCGGCGGCGTTGTAGGCGTCGGTCTTGTGCAGGTCGATGACCACGCTGCGATGGCCTTCCCAGATCATGTGCATGGCGACGTACAGCACGATGGCCAGGCCCACGAAGCCGATCCAGCGGTGCTTGTGCAGCAGGTTGGCGATGGCGGTGGCGGCCACGCCCATCAGGATGATCGACAGCAGCAGGCCGAACACCAGGATGGCCGGGTGCTCGCGGGCCGCGCCGGCCACGGCCAGCACGTTGTCCAGCGACATCGAGACGTCGGCGATCAGCACCTGCAGGAAGGCCTGCCTGAAGCTCTTGGCCGGCTTGACGCGCGGTTCGGTGGCCGGATCGTTGTCCAGGATGGCGCGAGCGTCCTCCTGGTCGTGGGTGATCTGTTCGCGCAGCTCGCGCCACATCTTCCAGCAGACCCACAGCAGCAGCACGCCGCCCGCCAGCAGCAGGCCGATCACGCCCAGCAGCCAGGTGGTGATCAGGGCGAAGCTGATGCGCAGCACCACGGCCGCGCCCAGGCCGTAGAGGATGACCTTCTTGCGGTCCTTGGCCGGCAGGCCTCCGGCCGCCAGCCCCACGGCCACGGCGTTGTCGCCCGCCAGGACGAGGTCGATCATCAAGACGGACAGGAAGGCCGCGAACGGACCGTTCAGTCCGCCCGCCTGGGCGAGGAGCGCGTCAAACATGCGGCCTCAATGCGTCAGGCGGACGGGTCTGGCAAGCGTCCGTTAGTCCACCGACTCCAGTTCCTTGCGCGCGGCGCCCTCACGGCCGGGGGCGTCCGGCGCGGCGGGCTCGAACGGGTTGTGCTCCGGCCGGCCAGGGCCGCCGTGCGGGGCGGCCGTCGCGGGGGGCCTCGGCGTGTCGAACCCCATGTGGTCGTGGCTGTACTCGGCCTGGGTGCGGACCCGGCGGCGACGCTCGGCCTGGGCTCTGGCCTGGGCCGCCGCGGCGTTGCGCGAGATCACCACCAGGATCAGCAGGGCCAGCAGCACCAGAGCGCCGCCGAGCAGCGACTTGCCCGGGATCTTGCCCACCCCCGGCACGTCCACCATCGCGTAGCGGTTGAGGTCGGGCAGGGCGCCCCTGAGGTGATCGGCCTTGTCCTTTACCGCGTCCTCGATCGGGGCCACCTGCCTGGCGATCGAGCCCAGGGTGAACTCCTGGGCCGGCTTGGCGCCGTTCAGGCTCGCGCCGAACTCGGCCTTCAGCGGCCCCTGGGCGGCGGCGGTCGGCTTGACCAGCCAGGCGAAGGTGATCGGCTGGCCGGGCTTGACCACGGTTGTCTGGCGGCCGCTGGGAGCGATCTCATAGCCCGGGCCTCGCAGATCGGCATGGGCGCTGATCTTCCGGGCCGCCTGGCTCAGGCCCAGCTTGGCGGCTTCCGTCCTGATCCGGTCGCCCAGGGTGGCGGGCAGGGACAGGGTGACCTGGCCCTCCTGGCCCGCGGTCAGGCTTTGCGCCACGGCCAGGGTCGCGCCCCGGGCGGCTTCGGGCCCGACGGTCGCCTGCAGCGTCGGCAGCGGGGCTGGCAGCTTGGCGGCTGGAGCGGCCGGGGTGATCGGCGCGACGATCGGCGCCCGGGCCGGGGCCTCGGCCGGCTGGGCGACGGCCACGGGCTTTAGCGGAGCCGGAGCGGGCGCCACGGCCACCGGCCTGGGCGCGGGCGGGGCGACCGGCGCCGGCCTGGCCGCGGAGCGGGCCGCGGCGTGGGCGACCGGCGCGGCGACCCGGGCCGGGGCGCGGACAGGCGCGACAGGCGGCGACGCCACATGGGGCCGGAGGGCCGGCACGACCGGCGCGGGCTGTGCGCGGCGGACAGGGGCGCGAACGGGTGATGGCGAGTCCTGCGGATCGGCGATCGGCGCCATGGCGGTGACCAGGGTCCCGTCGGGGCGACGCCAGGTCTTCAGGGGCGACTCGGTCGCGGCGACCGGGACCTGGGAGTCCGCGGCGCTGGGCGGACCGCCCAGCAGGCCGTCGGCCGGCGCGGCTTCTGCAACGGGGCCGGGGGGCTGCGTCGTCTCGTAACCGAACTCCGCCGGCGCGGCCGGCGGAGCCTCGACCGGCGTGCGCGCGCCGCAGCCGGCGATCATCAGGACGCTCACCGCGCAGCTGGCCAAAACCGTCGAGCGGAGCGCCGCCGAACGGAGTGTATCAGGCGCCATCGGCTCCCTCGATTTACGGTCAGATGTCTTCGCCAAGCGGAGCCTCGCGTCCCCGCTCAAGAAAACCACGTCGTCGCGATGAAATCAAAACGGTTAACGGCGATTCACGAACCGGTTTCTTCTCAGGCGCGAACTTTCGACGCTTCGTAGAGCGCCACCGCCGCTGCGGCGGACACGTTCAGGCTCTCGAAGCCGCCGGGCATGGCGATCTTGCCCATCACGTCGCAGTGCTCGGCGACCAGCCGGCGCACGCCTTCGCCCTCCGACCCCAGCACCAGGACCGTCGGACGATCATCCAGCACCTGGTCCAGCGTGCCCTCGGCCTCGCCGGCCAGGCCCACGGCCCGCCAGCCCAGGTCGGCCAGCTCCTCCAGGGCGCGGGAGAGATTGACCACGCGCGCGTAGGGGATCTTGTCCACCGCCCCGACGGCGGTCTTGGCCAGCACGCCGGTCAGGGCGGGGGCGTGGCGGTCCTGCAGAATCACCCCCCGGGCTCCGAAGGCGGCGGCCGAGCGGAAGATCGCGCCGATGTTCTGCGGGTCGGTGATCTGGTCCAGCATGACCAACAGGCCCTGGGCCGGGGTCCCCAGGTCGTGGACGCTCAGCATCTCCGGCTCGTCGATCTTCAGGGCCAGGCCCTGGTGCACGGCGCCGGCCGGCAACTGGCGGGCGATGTCGGCCCCTTCCATGATCTGCAGGAAGGACGCGCGGCTGAGCGCCGGAGCGAGTCGTTTGGCGCGATCGGGGGTGGCCAGAAGGCGTTTCGGAGCCGGCCTGGCGGGGTTGGAAAGCGCGGCCTCGACGGCGTGAATCCCCCAGATCCAGTCCTTGGCGTCGCCCTGGCCCTTGGAAAACTTGTTGTTTTCCCGAGGCTTGGAACGAAAATCACGTCCGGGCGAAGAAGGCTTTTTCCGGTCGTTGCGTTCGGAATGAGAGGACACTATAAGACGCGCTCCGATTTGGGGCCCTGAGGGTTTCCAAGAGCCAGGGCGGCGCTGCTTTAGCACCGTCTCACAGGTCTCGAGGAAGCTTTTGTTCCTTTTTCGCGACAGGCGGTCCGCCGCCGGTTTCGAGGAGGGAAGGGTCGCTTTGAAGGAACTCTGTCGCGCGCTGGGGGAATGTCCCGAGTGGCAAAGGGGGGGGACTGTAAATCCCCTGGCGTACGCCTTCGTAGGTTCGAGTCCTACTTCCCCCACCACGCGCGACGAGAGCTCCGACGAGGCCTGGACCCCAAAGAAGCCAGACCGGGAGCCGATCGCGACCCCGCTAGACCCCCTTTGGGTATTGGGCGGGTATAGCACAATGGTAGTGCAGCAGCCTTCCAAGCTGAGGATGCGGGTTCGATTCCCGCTACCCGCTCCAGCTCCCAATACTGAAATTCCCTGAAACAAGCCCGCCGGCGCGAAGGTAGAGACGATGGCCAAGGAAAAGTTCGAACGCACTAAGCCGCACTGCAACATCGGCACGATCGGTCACGTTGACCACGGCAAGACGACGTTGACGGCGGCGAT
>NZ_SLZL01000031.1 GCF_004342605.1 Caulobacter sp. BK020 | reverse complement strand
AGTAGCCCTCCGGATCGGCCTCCACCCGCGCCAGCGCCGCCTCATAGCCCGCCGCGTCGATATGGGCCTTGCCCGCCCAGTCGTCGGGAACCGGATATTCCGGCGACGGAACGGGCGCCGGGCTTCCTTCACGCTCGGCCGCGCGCCAGGGCGAACAGGCGGCTTCCATGGTCTTGGCCATCAAAGGTATCCCTGCTTGGTGATGACGTCGTGGGGCGTCGATCGCGCCGACGCCCCGTGACCCAGCGCCCGTGAGTAGAAGGGCGTTAGAAGAAGCCCAGCTTGTCGGGGCTGTAGCTGACCAGCAGGTTCTTGGTCTGCTGGTAGTGGTCCAGCATCATCCGGTGGTTCTCGCGCCCGATGCCCGACTTCTTGTAACCGCCGAACGCGGCGTGGGCCGGATAGTGGTGATAGCAGTTGGTCCAGACCCGACCGGCCTGAATGGCGCGGCCCGCCCGATAGGCGGTGTTCATGTCGCGCGACCACACCCCGGCGCCCAGGCCGTACTCGGTGTCGTTGGCGATGGCGACGGCCTCCTCCAGGGTCTTGAAGGTGGTGACCGCCAGCACCGGACCGAAGATCTCCTCCTGGAAGATCCGCATGTCGTTCGTTCCCTTGAACACTGTCGGCTTGACGTAGTAGCCGCCGGCCAGGTCGTCCTCGAGCACCGCCTGGTCGCCGCCGGTCAGCACCTGCGCGCCCTCGTCCTTGCCCAGCTGGAGATAGCCCAGGATCTTCTTTAGTTGCTGACTGGAGGCCTGGGCGCCGACCTGGGTGCCGGGATCCAGCGGATCGCCTTGCCGGATCGCTTCGACCCGCGCGATCGCCTTCTCGATGAAGGCCTCATAGATGTCCTCGTGGATCAGGGCTCGGCTGGGGCAGGTGCAGACCTCGCCCTGGTTCAGGGCGAACATCGCAAAGCCCTCCAGCGCCTTGTCCAGGAAGGCGTCGTCGGCGTCCATCACGTCCCTGAAGAAGATGTTCGGCGACTTGCCGCCCAGCTCCAGCGTGACGGGGATGAGGTTGCGGGTCGCGTATTCCATGATCTTCTGGCCGACGGCGGTCGAGCCGGTGAAGGCGATCTTGGCGATGCGCGGATTGGTGGCCAGCGGTTCGCCGACCTCGACGCCGGTCCCCGAGACGATGTTCAGCACGCCCGGCGGCAGCAGGTCCTGGATCAGTTCGACCACCACCAGGATCGAGGCCGGCGTCTGTTCCGCCGGCTTGAGCACGATGCAGTTGCCCGCCGCCAGGGCCGGGGCGATCTTCCAGGCGGCCATCAGGATCGGGAAGTTCCACGGGATGATCTGACCGACCACGCCGAGCGGCTCGTGGAAGTGGTAGGCGACCGTGTCGTGGTCGAGCTCGGAGATGCCGCCTTCCTGGGCGCGAATGCAGCCGGCGAAATAACGGAAATGGTCGATGGCCAGCGGGATGTCGGCGGCCAGGGTCTCGCGCACCGGCTTGCCGTTGTCCCAGGTCTCGGCCTCGGCGACGGCCTTGAGGCTGGCCTCAATCCGGTCGGCGATCCGGTTCAGGATCACGGCCCGTTCGGTCACGCTGGTCTTGCCCCACGCGTCCTTGGCGGCGTGGGCCGCGTCGAGCGCCAGCTCGACGTCGGCCGCGTCCGATCGCGCCACTTCGCAAAGGACCTGGCCGTTCACCGGGGAGGTGTTCTCGAAATAGCGGCCGTTGACCGGCGCGACCCACTGGCCGCCGATGAAGTTGTCATAGCGCGGCTTGAACTGAGGGGTCACGGCGCGAACGAATTGCGGCTTAGTCATCAAAGCCTCCTGGTTTCCTCGGGCGTCGGTTGTCGACGTCTTTGGAAGCCAGGCTCGGCCCGTCAGGATGGAAACGCCAGACCGCCGCGCGATGCTGCGGCGCAAACCTGTCGCAGGATTGCGACAGTCGCCTCAGTGCGGTTCGCTAGCCAGGCCGAGCCGATGAAGCTTGCGATGCAAGGTCGCCCGGCTGATCCCCAGCGCGCGCGCCGCCGCCGAGACGTTGCCGCCGCTCAGGGCCAGGGCGCGGCGCACCGCCCCCCGCTCGGCCTCCAGGAGATCGGCGTCGACCGAACCGGGGCTCAGCACTTCCGAGGCCGCCAGTTGGCCGGCGATCCGCTCGTCGGTGATCGCCAGCGCCAGGCGCGCGGCTCGGGTGGCCCCGATGACGAGGTCGTCCCGATCGACGGCCAGCAGCGCGGCGGCGTTGCGCTCGGCCGCGTCTCCGGCCAGCACGATCCGCGCCGTGGCGAAGGCCTGGCGAAAAGACTGGGCCTCGATGGCGCGCGCCGCGTCCGCCACCGCGGCGGCGATCAGGCCCAGCATGCCGACGGTGGCGTCGGCCCGGCAGGATGAGACGTCCAGCAGGCCCGCCAGCCGCCCCCGCGGATCATGGATCGGGTGGCTGATGCAGCTGAGCGCGGTGTTGCGGGTGTGGAAATGCTGTCCGCCGTGGATGGTGAGGGGACGATGCTCGACCAGGGCCGTGCCGATGCCGTTGGTGCCCTCGACCGCTTCGGACCAGATCGCGCCGGGCCAGAGGCCCCAACGACGAAAAAGCGCGTCATCGGCCGCCGCGCCCCGACGCTCGACGGGCACGCCGTCGGCATTGGTCAGCAGCACGCAACATCCCGCGTCGCCTATGGCGAGAAACAGTCGATCGAGCACGCCTTGCGCGGCCCGCGTCATCGGCTCCATGGCCTGGCGCGCCTGATGCAATTGCGTCTCGGTCAGGGTCTGGGGGCCGCCGGCGTCCTCGGGATCGAGCCCATGCAGCGACATCGATCGCCGCCAGGACGCGGCCAGGGCCGAGTTCGCCGGACTGGCGGCGTCGTCCAGCGCCTGTTTGATCCGGCTTCCGTGCCCCCCTCTGGATCTGTCGTCCATGTTGGCGCTCTCCCCGCCGCTTTCGGTCCATGGTCGCGCCTGGCGCGGTCAAACGTCAATGTGACCTTCTGTCAGAAAGGCGCGCGTCGTGAACCGACCGCGGCCCCTCGCCCAAAAGCCTCTGCACAGCGCTCTGGCGCGCCCGATCTGCGAGACCAGGCGCGCGTGGGCTTCGCCAAGACAAAGTCCGGATGGACAACAGCTCGTGCGACGCGCCTAGAACCTGCGGCTGACGCCGACCGACGCGACGATCGGGTCAAGGTTGACCTTGGCCTTCAGCGCGCCGCCGTTGATCTTGGCGTCGGTGTCGAACCACACCTTCTTGACGTCGGCGTTCAGCGACCAGGGTCCCTTGACCGCCACGTCGACCCCCGCCTGCAGCGCGTAGCCGAAGCCGTCGTCGACCTTCACCTTGAAGCCGTTCTTGTCCTTGCCGCCGTAGAACAGCATGTAGTTGATCCCGGCCCCGACATAGGGGCTGACCCTGGCGGCCGGCAGCGGGTGATACTGCAGGGTCACGACCGGCGGCAGCACCCAGGTCTTGTGGGTCAGGACGTCCGTGCCCGGGCCCTGCGCACGGATGCTATGCTGGGTGGTCCCCAGGATCGCCTCGACCGCGACCTTGTCGCTCAGGAAGTAGGTGAAGCCCAGGGTCGGCATCACGTCGTCGCCCACATGGGCCTTCAGGCCGGTGGCCGCCCCGGCGCTGGTCAGGATCGCCGCGTCCTTGTCGGGCGCCACCTCGGTCAGGCGAAGATGGACGATCAGGTCGCCCTTCGCCTTGGGCTGGAAGTCCTCGGCGTGGGCCACGCCCGTCGACAGCCCGGCGGCGGCCGCCGCCACAAACAGGAGCTTTTTCACAGTCTATCCCCATTTATCGCAACTCACCATCAGCAGAGGTTGCGTGGGCTTGTTCTAGCGGATGCGCCGATCCTTAAACTTGACCTGTATCATAAATCCGAAAATCTAGACCGCGCGGGAAAATCTCTGCTGAACATTCGAGTGGCGATCGAACACCTGGGCCACGACCCGCACGAACGGCCGTCCCAGGGCCGTCACGACAACCCGACCGCCATCGACCCCGACCAGGCCGTCCGCCTGCAAGGCCGCCAGCCTTCGCAGGTCGGCGGCGAAGGCGGAGCGGTCCTGACCATGCCGCGCCGCGACGGCGTCCAGTTCGACGGAACCGTCGCACATCAGCCGCTCGATCACCTCGCCGCGCAGGCGGTCCTCATCGGTCAGAACCAGGCCGCGAGCAACCGGCAGCCGGCCCGCGTCCAGGTCGGCGCGCCAGGCCAGTTCGCCGACGTGGTTCTGCACGAAGCCCTGCGGCAGGCGGCCGATCGACGAGGCGCCCAGCCCGATCAAGGTCGGATAGGGGTCGCTGGTGTAGCCCTGGAAATTGCGCCGCAACGCGCCCTGGCAGAGCGGATCGCTCGGCAGGGCGAAGTGGTCCAGGCCGACCGCCACGTAGCCGGCGGCCAGCAGGCGTTCGGCGGCCGCCAGGCTCTGCTCCAGGCGCTCCTCCGCGCCGGCCAGCGCGCTGGCGTCGATCAGTTTCTGATGGGTCCTGGCCCACGGCACATGGGCGTAGCCGAACAGGGCGATGCGCTCCGGGCGCAGGGTAAGCACCTTGTCGAGGGTGGCGACGACATCGGCCTGGCGCTGGCGCGGCAGGCCGTACATCAGGTCGAGATTCACCGAGGCGACGCCCGCCTGGCGCAGCCAGCCGACCGCGCGCTCGACCACCTCGAACGGTTCGACCCGGTTGACGGCCTGCTGGACATGCGGCGCCAGGTCCTGGACGCCGAGGCTGGCCCGGGTCAGGCCATGGAAGGCCGCGGCCTTCACCCAGCTTTCGGTCAGGACGCCCGGATCGAGCTCGGCGGAGATCTCCACGCCTGGCCGGAACGGGAAGACGTGGCGCAGGGCGGCGAACAATCGCACCAGGTCGTCGCGCGACAGCATGTTGGGCGTGCCGCCGCCCAGGTGCACGGCGCCGGCCCGCATTCGGCCTGGCAGGCGCCGCTCGACCAGGATCAGCTCCTCGATCAGCCCCTGGACATAGTCGGAGATCAGCTCGGGCTTGCGCACCACCCGCGTGTTGCAGCCGCAGTACCAGCACAGGCGCGCGCAGAACGGCACGTGGACATAGAGCGAGACCGGATCGGCCGGGTCCAGGGCCGACAGCCAATCGCCATAGACCTGGGCGTCCACCGCCGGTCCAAAGTCCAGGGCGGTGGGGTAGCTCGTATAGCGCGGGGCGCGCTGGTCGTAGCGCTCAAGCAGCCGCAGGCGCTGCGAGGCGATCGGGTCGGGGTGGCGCTCACACGGCGTCGAGGGGGTCATGGCGAGTCTCCGGTCGCCAGGACTAGACCCGTCGCCCGGCCGCTTCGCCGTGATCTGGATCAATCGGGCGGCGGCCTGTCGTCGAGGTGGTCGTAGAGCACGCGGGCCGCGTCGCCGTTGGGGTCGTCGTACTGCCCCGCCCGCATGGTCCACAGGAAGGCCGCCAGGCCCAGGGCGCCCAGTCCGATCGAGCACGGCGCCAGGAACAGGATGATGTTCATCGCCGCCATCCCGGACGCAGGGCGTTGAGCAGCACGACCATCGAGGAGCCCGACATCGCCAGGGCCGCGATGAACGGGTTGACCAGGCCGGCCATGGCGGCGGGCATAGCCAGCAGGTTGTAGGCGGCGGAGAAGGCGAAGTTCTGCAAGGCGCGCGCCCGGGCCGAGCGGGCCACGCCGATCGCCGTGGCGACCGCCGCCAGCCCCTCCCCGGTGAACACCAGGTCGGCGGCGTTCTGGGCTGCGTCGACAGCCGCGCCCGGCGCCATCGAAGCCTGGGCGCGGGCCAGGGCGGCGGCGTCGTTGAGGCCGTCGCCGACCATCAAGACCTTGCGATTTCGCGCCTTGAGCGTGTCGATCGCCTCCACCTTGTCGAACGGCGTCAGACCAGCGCGCCAGTCGACGACACCCAACGCCGCGGCGATCCTCGAAACCGGCCCGGCCAGGTCGCCCGACAGGATTTCGACCGTCAGCCCCAGGGCGCGCAGGTCGGCGACGGCCTGGACGGCGTCGGCGCGCGGCGCGTCCTCGAAGGTAAAGCGGATCTTCAGGTCGCCCTCGAAGCCGAACCACAGCTCCGTCTCCGCGCCCTGGGCCTGCTCGACGCCGACGAACGCGGCCCGCCCCAGACGCGCGCGCCGGCCCTGGATGAGCCCTTCGACGCCCTGCCCCGCCGTCTCCACGCAGGCCTGCGCCACCAGGCCGAGGCCCGCCTCGCGCGCCAGGGCCAGGGCCAGGGGATGGCGCGAGGCGCGGGCCAGCGGCGCGGCCAGGGCGACCAGATGGGCCGGCGCGTCGACCAGGCGCGGGCGCCCCTCGGTCAGGACCCCGGTCTTGTCGAGCACCACGTGGTCGACCTCGGCCAGGCGTTCGAGCGCCGCGCCGGACTTGACCAGCACC
Organism: Caulobacter sp. BK020; assembly: GCF_004342605.1. Taxonomy (GTDB): domain Bacteria; phylum Pseudomonadota; class Alphaproteobacteria; order Caulobacterales; family Caulobacteraceae; genus Caulobacter. The sequence goes on along the minus strand of NZ_SLZL01000031.1, from coordinate 24,868 downwards.
CCCTTGCGAAAGAGCCGCGCGCTGGCGGCGATCTGCACCGCCGGCGCGGCCAGGCCCAGGGCGCAGGGACAGGTGACGATCAAGACCGCCGCGGCCCTCAGCAGGGCCTCGCGCGGGCCAAGGCCCAGCGCCCACGCGCCGACGAAGGTCAGGGCCGCGGCGGCGTGGACGATCGGCACATAGAGCGCCGCGGCCTTGTCGGCCAGGCGCACATAGGCCGATCGGCTCTGGGCTCCGGCCTCCATCAGGCGCGCGATCGCCGCCAGGGTGGAGTCCTCGCTGCGCGCGCTGGCGACCATCACCAGCCGCCCGGTCAGGTTCAGGGCGCCGGCGTGCAGCCGCGCCCCTGGGCCCACGGCCGTCAGGGCCGTCTCGCCGGTGATCAAGGCGTTGTCGATGTCCGACACGCCCGCCTCGACCTGGCCGTCGACGGGGATTCTCTGGCCGGGCGGCACAGCCAGGCGGTCGCCCACCCTCACCTGGGCCACGGGCACGCCCGACTCCACGCCGTGATGCAGGCGCAAGGCCACGGGCGCCTGCAAGGCCAGCAGGTCGCGCGCGGCCGAGCGAGCGCTGGCCCGCAGGCGGTGATCCAGGTAGCGACCGATCAGCAGCAGGAAGAGCAAGGTCACAGCCGCGTCGAAATAGGCGTGGCGGCCATGCAGCAGGGTCTCGGAGAAGCTGACGGCCAGGGTGAGGATGACGCCGATCGAGATCGGCACGTCCATATTGGCCTTGCCCCGCCACAGCGAAGTCCAGGCCGAGCGGAAGAACGGCCGTCCGGCGAACAGGGCGCAGGGCGTGGCGACGATAGCCGCCATCCAATACATCAGCGTCAGGGTCGAAGCGTTCAGCTCCTGGCCAAACAGCCCCGCCCAGGCCGGGACCGTGAACATCATCACATTGCCGGCGCCAAAGCCCGCCACGCCCAGGGCCACCGCGAGCTCTCGCCCCTCCTGGTCCTGGGCCGCGACGGCCTGGGCCGGATCGAAGAGGCTCGCCCTGTATCCCAAGGCCTCGACCGTCTCCATGATCACGTCCGGCCGGGCGTCGGGGCCCGTCAGGTCGACCGCCAGCTTGCCGGTGGTCAGGTTCAGGCGCGCGCCCGCCACGCCTGGCAGGGCGTCCACGGCCGCCTCGATCTTGCGGATGCAGGCCGCGCACCGCGCGCCGGCGACCAGCAGCTCCAGACGCCCGCCGCCCTCGCCGTCGCGGCGGACAAAGGCCTCAAGGTCTGGGCCGCGCGCCAGGACCGGGCTCACCGGCCCGCTCCGGCCGGCGCCACCAGCCGGGTCTCCAGCTCGAAAACGTTCCGATCGTCGCGGGCCGTGGCGCGCAGGTCCCAAGCCCCGTCCAGGCGGGCCCGGGCCCGGTATCGCCCGTCGCCCAGGGACTCGAAGGCCAGGGTCTGGCGGCCGCTTTCGGTGGCCGGGCGATCGAGCGTCCCGGTCAGGGACAAACGGTCGAGGGGACGGCCGGCGCGATCGACCAGGCGGACCACGACGGCGTCGCCGACGCTCGCATCGACGGCGGCCGACCAGCCCAGAGTCGCCTCGCGCTCGCGCTGGGCGAGGGTCCTGTTGAACGCCAGACCCGCCTCGTATGGATTGGAGGCCACCTGGCCAGAGAAGGTGGCGTAGGCCTTGACCATGAAGAAGGCGTCGACGCCGGTCACCACGGCGAAGAACGCCACCACCATGGCGAGCACGTGCCAGCCGGTCAGGACGGTCTTGCCCGAGACGGTGGCCGGCGCGGCGGCGTCCGGCGCGACCGTAGCGGATGAGGGGGCGGCGAGCGTCATTGCGGGTTCTCTGCTCCAGAGAGGAAGACGGTCTTGGCCTCGGCGCGCGCGGCGCCGGAGGCGATGACGAACCGTACGGGCGTGCTGGCCGCCAGGGCCGCGTCGGCCGGCGCGGTGACGAAGACCCGCACGGACACGACCTGATCGGCCGGCGCCAGCACCACGCCGGGATCAGCCGCGCCGCCGGGCCGGCCGAGGCGCACGCCGGCCACCCCGTCGAAGGCGATGACGAAACGCTGGTCGAAGAAGGTGCGGTTGCTGATCTTCAGCGTGTAGCCGTCACGGACAGCTCCGTCGTGCATGCGCACGAAGATCGGATTGCGATCGCGGATGACGTGGAGATCGACCTTGGGCCGGGCCAGCAGCCCCCACAGCGTCAGGCCGCTGACCAGGACGAGGGCCAGGGCGTAGTAGAGCGTTCGCGCGCGCACCGGCTTGTAGACCGCTGCCTGGCCGCGGGCCCGGCGGGCCACCGCCGCGTCGGTGTCATAGGCGATCAGGCCGATCGGACGGCCGAGCTTGCCGAGGATCTCGTCGCAAGCGTCCACGCACAGACCGCAATTGATGCATTCCAGCTGGCTGCCGTCGCGGATGTCGATCCCCATCGGACAGACGACCACGCACTGCTTGCAGTCGATGCAGTCCCCCCGTCCGGCCCAGTCCCGGTTCTTCTTGTGGGCGCCGCGCGGTTCGCCGCGATCGCGCAGATAGGTCACCTGCAGTGAGTGCTCGTCGAGCATGGCCCCCTGGATGCGCGGCCAGGGGCACATGTAGGTGCAGACCTGCTCGCGCATCCAGCCGGCGAAGCCGTAGGTGGTGGCGGTCAGCAGGGCGCAGGAGACGTAGGCCGTCAGGGGGGCCTGGCCCGTCCAGAACGTGCGGATCAGGGTCGGGGCGTCATGGAAATAGAAGATCCAGGCCCCGCCTGTGCCGAAGGCGATAGCCAGCCAGGTCAGGTGCTTGCCGCTCTTGCGCCAGGCTTTGTCGAGCGACAGCGGCTGGCCGTCCAGGCGCATGCGGGCGTTGCGATCGCCCTCGAACAGGCGCTCGACGACGATGTAGAGATCGGTCCAGACGGTCTGGGGACAGGTGTAGCCGCACCATAGCCGTCCAAACAGCGCCGTCACCAGGAACAGGGCCAGCGCGCCCATGATCATCAGGCCGGTGAAGATATAGACTTCCTGCGGCCACAGCTGGATGTCGAAGAAGTAGAAGCGGCGGCCGGTGAAATCGACCAGCACCGCCTGCCGAGGCAGGTCGCCGGGCCGGGCCCAGCGGATCCAGGGGGTGACGTAGTAGATCGCCAGGGTGGCGATCAGCAGCGCCCATTTGATGGTCCGCCACCGACCATGGACCAGCTTGGGATAGATCGGCTCGCGCGGCTTGTAGAGTCCGCCCCTGGCGTCGCCCCGCCCCTTGGCGCGCGCGGCGGCCGAGACCGCCGCGCGCGCTTGCGCCTTGCCCTTCGAATTGGGCGGCATGGGGGGACGGGTGTTGTCGATCAGGGTGGGCATGACCCTACTGGCCGGCGTTGGCGTGGACGTAGACGGCCAGCGCCTTGAGGGTTTCCGGGCTCAGCCGGCCGCTCCAGGTGGGCATGACCCCGCCGTTGCCGGCGTAGATCTGGCCGCGGATATCGGCGCGACCTGGTCCATAGAGCCAGTCGCGGTCGGTCAGGTTGGGCGCGCCGATGGTCTGGTCGCCCAGGCCCGCGACGCCGTGGCAGCTGGCGCATTGCTCGGCGAACACCGGCGCCGCCCGCGCCGCCGCGGCCGCGTCGGCGGGACGCCCCGACAGCTTGACGACATATTCGGTCAGGTCGTCGATCGTCGCGGGCGGCAGCATCTCGTCGCGGCCGAAGGCGGGCATCTGCGACAGGCGCGCGCCTGGGCGGCCGGTGCGCACGCCGTGGGTGATGGTGTCCTGAATGTCCTCGAGCCTGCCGCCCCACAGCCAGACATCGTCGCGCAGATTGGGATAACCCTTTCCGCCGGTGCCGCCGATCCCGTGGCAGGTGGCGCAGTTGTCGCCGAACACCGATTGACCGACCTGCTGGGCGTAGGCCGAAAGCTTGGGGTCGCGTTCGATCTCTTCTAGGCTGGCGGTGCGCAGGGCCCGGGCGCTAGCGCCGCGCTGGGCGTCCAGGACCTTGAGGCTGTCAGTCACGGCGACGCGGTCGGACGCGCGCAGCAGGCCCCTGGTGTAGCCATGCGCGCCCGGCCAGGCCGGCATCGCCACCCAGTAGCCGACCGCGAACACCACGCAGGCGGCCCAGATCCACAGCCACCAGCGCGGCAGGGGATTGTCCAGTTCCTTGATGCCGTCCCACTCGTGGCCGGTCGTCTCCACGCCGGTGGGGGCGTCGGTTTCGCGCTCGCTCATCGCGGGTCCCCCTCGTCTTCGAGCGGCAGGCGCGCGGCGCGGCGGTATTCGGCCGTCTTGGACGGCCACAGGGCGTAGGCCACCCCGGCCAGGAAGATGAGGCCGAAATAGATCAACCCTCCCTGCTGAGCGATGCGGGCGACGGTTTCGTAGGTCATGGCGCTACCTCTGGTTCTCGGGCGCTTGGGCCTTGTAGGAACTGAAATCGACCAAGGTCCCGAGCATCTGCAGGTAGGCCACCAGGGCGTCCATCTCGGTGATCTTGTCGGGGTCGCCGTCGAAGTCGCGGTTGACCGCCTTGGCGCCGTAGCGCTTTCGCAGGCCGACCGCGCCGGTCGAATAGGGATCGGCCTGAGCCTCCAGGTCGGTCCTGGCGTTGGCCAGGTCGTCGACCGTGTAGGGCACACCCACCGCCCGCTGGGCCTTCATCTTGCCGACCAGGTCTCGGTAGTCGAGTTCGGTCTCGGCCAGGAACCTGTAGGGCGGCATTACCGACTCCGGCACCACCGCGCGCGGATCGATCAGGTGGTCGCGATGCCAGGTGTCGGAGTACTTGCCCCCAACCCGCGCCAGGTCCGGGCCGGTGCGCTTGGACCCCCACTGGAAGGGGTGGTCGTACAGGCTTTCGGCGGCCAGGCTGTAGTGACCGTAGCGTTCGACCTCGTCACGCAGCGGGCGGATCATCTGCGAGTGGCACAGATAGCAGCCCTCGCGGACATAGATGTCACGGCCCTCCAGCTCCAGTGGCGTATAGGGCCGCATGCCCTCGACCTTCTCGATCGTGCCCTGCAGCCAGAACAGCGGGGCGATCTCGACCAGGCCGCCGACCGAGACCACGACCAGGATGCCGATGATCAGCCACAGGGAGTGGCGTTCGAACTTGGCGTGATGCTTCCAGAGTGACATCGCAGGATCCTCAGGCCGTCGCGAGGGCGGGCGCGGCCGCGACGGCCGGCTCGACGGCGCCGGGCATCCGCGCCGTGCGCCAGAGATTGACGATCATGATCAGGGCGCCGGCCAGGTACATCGCCCCTCCGACCATCCGGATGACGTTCTCGACGTGCTTGGCCGAGACGGTCTCGATGAAGCTGTAGGCCAGGAAGCCCTGCGGCGTGTATTCGCGCCACATCAGGCCTTCCATGATCCCCGACACCCACATCGCGGCGATGTAGAGAAGGATGCCGGTGGTCGCGAGCCAGAAGTGCCACTCGATCAGCTTGTTGGAATAGATGGCCGGCTTCTTCCACAGCCACGGGACCATGCAGTAGACCGCCCCGAAGCTGATGAAGCCGACCCAGCCGAGCGCACCGGAATGCACGTGCCCGATAGTCCAATCGGTGTAGTGGGAAAGCGCGTTGACCGCGCGGATCGACATCACCGGTCCTTCGAAGGTGCTCATGCCGTAGAAGGCGATCGAGACCACCATCATGCGCACCACCGGGTCGGTGCGCAGCTTGTCCCAGGCCCCCGAAAGTGTCATCAGGCCGTTGATCATGCCGCCCCAGGAAGGCATCCACAGCATGATCGAGAAGGTCATGCCCAGGGTCTGGGCCCACTGCGGCAAGGCCGTGTAATGCAGGTGGTGCGGGCCGGCCCAGATGTAGATGAAGATCAGCGCCCAGAAGTGCACGATCGACAGGCGATAGCTGTAGACCGGGCGCTCCACGCGCTTGGGCACAAAGTAGTACATCATGCCCAGGAAGCCGGCGGTCAGGAAGAAGCCGACGGCGTTGTGGCCGTACCACCATTGGACCAGGGCGTCCTGGACGCCGGAGAACACCCCGTAGGACTTGTGGTTCAGCAGGCCGACCGGCACGGCGGCGTTGTTGACCAGGTGCAGCAGGGCGATGGTGACGATGAAGGCCAGGTAGAACCAGTTGGCCACGTAGATGTGGGGCTCCCGGCGCTTCCAGATCGTGCCCAGGAACACCAGCAGATAGACGACCCAGACGATGGTCAGCCAAATGTCGACGTACCATTCGGGCTCGGCGTATTCGCGGCCCTGGGTCGCGCCGGCCAGATAGCCGGTGGCGGCCAGGACGATGAACAGCTGGTAGCCCCAGAACACGAACCAGGGGGCGATGCCGCCGGCCAGGCGGGCCTTGCAGGTGCGTTGCACCACCCAGAACGAGGTGGCGATCAGGGCGTTGCCGCCGAAAGCGAAGATCACCCCGGAGGTGTGGACCGGCCGCAGCCGTCCGAAGTTCAGCCACCCGGCTTCGGGGAAATAGAAGATCCGCGGCCAGGCTAGCTGGCTGGCGATCACTACCCCGACCAGCAGGCCGACGGCCGCCCAGAACATGGTGGCCACGACCCCGGCCTTGATCACCCCGTCGGCATAGCGGTCGGGCGCGTCGCGCAAGGTCCCGCCGGCCAGGCCGCCGATCAGGAAGAACGCGCTGATCACCCCAGCCAGGCACGCCAGCCCGGCTTGAAACCGGAAGATCGGATCCTCGGACAGACCCGCCGCCATGATCGCCAGAAAAGCGGCCAAGACGGAGAGGACTAGGACCGCGCCCGACCCCTTGGGCGGCGCGGCGACGGTGGCGGACGCGGACATGAAGACTCCCTCGACGTTGGGGGCAACCTCACATGGCCGACGATGGACAAAATTGACTCCGATCAAAGCCAAGCTTCAAACTTGGCGCGACCTATTGGCCGTCTCGAAAGAGCGCCCACGACCGAAGGTTCGCCCGCCATGCTCTCCATCGTTCGCCCACTCCTGCTGACGACGCTGGGCCTCGGCGCCGCCGGCGCCTGGCTGGCGGCCCTGGACGCCGCCTGGAACCGCTGGAACGCGCTGGCGCTGGGCCCGATCTGCGGCGAGACGACCGGTTTGGCGCTGCTGCCCGGCCACTGCACGGCGTGTCCGTCGGCCGTCGTCCTGACCGCGCTTCTGGCCTTGACGGTCGCCGCGAAGCCGAACCGTTTCCCATGGCGCCTAGCTTGAGCGGCTGGTCCAGGATTGATTGATCGTCGTCAAAGCGGCCGGGCGCCATGCGCCGACAACTACCGCGGCGAGCGGGTCTCCGATGACCGGGTCCGCCGCCAGGAGCAGTCACCATGTTTCAGCAGGCGCTTGATACGGTATTGGCTCGGGGTCGCGTCCCCGCGCGCTACGGCAATTTCATAGGCGGCCAATGGCGGGCGCCGCTGAAAGGCGAGACTTTCACCGCCTACAGCCCGATCAACGGCAAGCCGCTTGTCGAAGTCGCCAAGTCGACCGCCGAGGACGTCGAGACCGCCCTGGACGCCGCCCACCGGGCCAAGGACGCCTGGGCGCGGATCTCGCCGGCTGAGCGGGCGATGATCCTCAATCGCGTGGCCGACCGGCTGGAAGAGAACCTGGAGCTGCTGGCCCTGGCCGAGACGCTGGACAACGGCAAGCCGATCCGCGAGACGCGCGGCGCCGACATTCCGCTGGCGATCGACCACTTCCGCTATTTCGCCGGCTGCGTGCGCGCCGAGGAGGGCGCGATCTCGACGATCGACGACCAGACCATCGCCTATCACTTCCGCGAGCCGCTCGGCGTCGTCGGCCAGATCATCCCATGGAACTTCCCGCTGCTGATGGCCGCCTGGAAGATCGCCCCGGCCCTGGCGGCGGGCAACTGCGCAGTGATCAAGCCGGCCTCGCAGACGCCGCTGACCCTGCTGCTGTTCGCCGAACTGACCGCGGACATCTTGCCGCCCGGCGTGCTCAATGTCGTCACGGGACCGGGCGGCTCGGTCGGCCGGGCGATCGCCGCCAATCCGCGCATCGCCAAGGTGTCGTTCACCGGCGAGACGACGACCGGCAAGCAGATCATGCAGTACGCCGCCGAGCACCTGATCCCCCAGACCATGGAGCTGGGCGGTAAATCGCCCAACATCTTCATGGCTGATGTCATGCGCGAGGACGACGCTTTCCTGAACAAGGCGGTCGAAGGCTTTACGCTGTTCGCCTTCAACAAGGGCGAGGTATGCACCTGCCCGTCACGCGCCCTGGTCCAGGAGTCGATCTTCGATCGCTTCATGGAAAAGACGATCGCCCGGGTGGCCGCGATCAAGGTCGGCGATCCCCTCGATCCGGCCACCCAGATGGGGCCTCAGGCTTCCGAGGATCAACTGCGCAAGATCCTCGGCTACATCGAGATCGGCAAGCAGGAGGGCGCCAAGTGCCTGACCGGCGGGGCCCGCGCCCTGCCCGGCGGTGAGCTCGACCAGGGCTATTTCATCGAGCCGACGGTCTTCGTCGGCGACAACAGGATGCGCATCTTCCAGGAGGAGATCTTTGGGCCGGTGCTCTCGGTCACGCCCTTCAAGACCCTCGACGACGCCATCGCCATCGCCAACGACACCGCCTACGGTCTGGGCGGCGGCGTCTGGACCCGCGACGGATCGGACGCCTACCGGCTGGGTCGGGCGATCCAGGCCGGGCGGGTCTGGACCAACTGTTATCACGTCTATCCAGCCCACGCGGCGTTTGGCGGCTACAAGGCCTCGGGCTTTGGCCGCGAGAACCACAAGATGATGCTCGACCACTACCAGCAGACCAAGAACCTGCTGGTCAGCTACGATCCGGCCGCGCGCGGGCTCTTCTGATCGCGTCCCAGTCGGGAGCCGTCGTCGACGAGGGCCATGGAGGCTCTTGGCGGAACACCCACGGCGCGCGCCTATGGCGCCGTGGGAACGATGATCAAGGCGTCGGTGATGCTTGCGAGAGTCGAGAGTCCGGCGGCCAGAATCCGCGTGCGCTGGTCCTCGTCGATCATGCGCGCGAGCGCCGCGTCGAACGGGTCGCCGGAACGGGCTTGATCGGCGCGGCCGCCTCGAAGAAGGACGGGGGCAAGCCAGCTTGACGAGCGGCGCTGATGAAGCCGGTGCGGCACCCCAGGGCGTCGATATTCGTGTCCTTGACATTGGCCCAGGCTTCGAACTTCGCCGCGCCCTCGGCGCCGGTCCTCAGGGCTTCCGCCAGCCGTGCATAGCTGTTGCCCTCCACCACATAGAGGTATTGGCAACGCGCCAGGGCCTCGTTGAAGGCGGCGCGCTCGGAGCCCCCTGCGGCTTGGGGCGGTCGCATCGCCAGCAGGCTCAAACCTGCTCGACGGCAGGCGTCGCGGGCGGTCAAGGCGCGTCGCGCCGCCGCCGGCGCTTGCCCCGGAGCCGGCGGCGCGGAATCGACCTTGGCCACCGCCTGGTCGCAGGGCTCCAGGGTCGCGTCGAGCCGCCGCCAGACCGTGCGGGTCTGGTCGATCAAGGCCGCGCTCGGTGCGGGACGCGTGGGCGGCGACGAAGGCGCGGCGTCGTACGCCACGGACGGCAAGCGAAATACCCGTTGGGCGGGCCAGGCCAGCGCAGCGACCAGTCCCAGCAATAGCGCGGCGATCCAGAGCTTGCGTCTGGCGCGCGCGCTCTCGATCGTGTCCGAGATGGTGTTGGAGAAGGATGGCTTGGCAGCGGCGCCGGCCTCAGGCGACCGATCGGCGAGGACCTCGCTCATGGCCTGGCGCGCCGACGCGCCTCCAGGGCCAGCGGCAAGGCCGCCAGATCCAACGCCACCGCCAGGGCGGCTCCGAGGCTATGCCAATCGGGCGTGGTGTTGGCGGCCAGGACCACCAGGGCCAGGGGACCGCTAAGCGAAAGCAGCGCGCGCCCTCGCACGCGCCATCCGACGGTCGTCGCCGGACGCGCGACGCCCAGCAGCGCCAAGGCCTGCACCACCGCGACTCCCAGCACCGCCAGGGTGAGGCTCTGACCGTTCGGCGCATCGAAGACGGCGAGCATGGCGCCCAAGCCCCCAGTTGCGCCGCCCCAGGCGAGCACGGGCCAGAAGACGCCGGTCGCTCGGGCCGCGACGAGACCGGCGGCGGCCCCCAACATCAGGCAGGCCTGCAGCAGCGACGCCGAAGCGCCGCCGGCCACCGGGGCGAGCAGCGCCAGGGCCGGAAGGATCCAGCCCGGCTCAAGGCGCGACCGCCGCGCCGATCGTCTCCTGGCCTGTCGCGCCAGGAAAACCGAGGGGCGCCGATAGGCATGTCCACGCGGATAGGTCATCGGGAACTCTCCTTGGACGCCCCCACGCTAGCGCGCACTCAGCGGCTGCATGACCGGCTCGTGATAGGGTTGACGGAAGTGTCGCAGCTGGCAGCCGGCCAGCGACGCCACGCCCACAACGACCATGGCGGCGACCGCCATGGCCCGAAGCCCCAGGAACCGTCGGCGGATCATCGCGCGGTCCTCCGGTCCCAAGCCCGTGGCGACCTGCGCATGGTCGGCCCTTCGCCGGCGGCGGCCCGCACCGACACGGCGCCCAAGGTCAGGACGAAGGTCGCGAAGGCGACGAGGTTCAGAATGACAAAGGCCAGTTGAAGAACGGTCATGTCGCGAACCTCCCTGTTCGTAGCGTAAGATCTTGCGCCTGGGCGCCGTTGAGCTTGGCCCCGTTCAAATTCACGCGGCGGCGCTCGACGCCACGACCCTCGCCTATCGCGGCGGTGTCCGGGGTCGAGGATCGAGGCTCCGCAGATAGGCCTTCAGCTGGGCGACCTCATCATCGTCCAGTTCGACCATCGGCATGCGCGGATGGTGGTCTGGAGACCCCTCCTCGGGCTTGCGGCTGGGCGCCAGCATGCCTTCGGTCAGGATCTGGTCGAGGCCGCCTGGCGGGTAGCGCCGATACAGGGTCGCGAACGGCGGCGCGTCGGCCAGCGGGCTGGGCCTGGCGTCCACGGCATGGCAGATTCCGCAGTTGCGCTGGGCGATCCCCTGCCCGCCAAACGCCTGCGAGGACCGCCCTGGCGTCGCGGGCTCAGGCGAAGCTTGAACCGCCGCCGCCGAGCCCAAGGCCAGAACGGCGAGAAGCCCCGCGCCGATCGTCCCGGCGGCGCTCACGGCCGATCCTCGAAGTCGAGCACCACCCGTCCCTCGATCTCGCCGCGCGCCATACGGTCGAAGACGCTGTTGATATTGTCCAGCCCCTCGGCATGGACCGTGGCCCGCACCCGGCCGTCGGCGGCGAAGGCCAGGGCCTCCTGAAGGTCCAGCCGCGTACCGACGATGGAGCCGCGCACGGTGATCCCGCGCAACACCGTGTCGAAGATCGACAGCGGGAAGTCCCCGGGCGGCAGACCGTTGAGCGACACCGTACCGCCCCGCCGAACCATGCCTAGAGCCTGGGAGAACGCGATGGGCGACACGGCGGTGACCAGGACGCCCTGGGCGCCGCCGATCTCATTCTGCAGGTAGGGGCCAGGATCGGTCTCCTTGGCGTTGACCGTGATGTCGGCGCCCAGAGTGCGCGCCAGACGAAGCTTGTCCTCGTCGATATCGACGGCGGCGATCTTGAACCCCATGGCCTTGGCGTATTGCACGGCCATGTGGCCCAGCCCGCCAATGCCGGAGATCGCCACCCAGTCGCCAGGCTTGGCGTCCGTGACCTTCAGGCCCTTGTAGACGGTGACGCCGGCGCAGAGGATCGGCGCCACCTCCAGGAAGCTCAGATTGGCCGGCAGATGGCCGACATAGTCGGCGTCGGCCAGCACGTATTCGGCAAAGCCGCCGTTGACCGAATAGCCGGTGTTCTGCTGCGCTTCGCAGAGGGTCTCCCAGCCGCCCAGGCAGTGGGCGCAATGTCCGCAGGCCGTGTGCAGCCAGGGCACGCCGACCCGGTCGCCTTCCTTGACGTGCTCGACGCCCTTGCCGACCTGGACCACCGTGCCGACGCCCTCGTGGCCCGGAATGAGCGGCAGGCTGGGCTTGATGGGCCAATCGCCGTGGGCGGCGTGCAGGTCGGTGTGGCACACCCCGCAGGCGGCGATCTTGACCAGCACCTGACCACGTCCGGGCTTGGGCCGTGCGACCTCTTCCACGACCAGCGCCTGGCCAAAGGCCCGAACGACGGCGGCCTTCATGGTCTTGTCCATGCTGTCTCTCCAGGTGATGGCGGGGTGTTTCCCGGAAGCAAGGGGATCGCCTCATCGTCGTGGTTTGATACCGCCGTCGGAGGCGCCTGGCAGTTGGGAGTAATACGTAGACGTCAGCGCCCGGCCACGGCGCGCTCGACGGCGTCGACGAGGGCGGCTTCGACCATGGGCTTCTCAACGACGCGGCTGTAGCCCGCCGCCAGGGCCTGATCGAGCAAACGCGCCGAAGGAAATGCGGTGATCAGCACCGCTTGGCCTTGCCATCCCAAGTCTCGCAACCGCCCCAGGATCAACAGGCCATCGATCTCGGGCATGCGGTAGTCGGCGACCAGACACACCGCACCGAGGGCTGTTGGATCGGCCAGCAGCGCCAGGCCCGAGGCGTAGGCGCGGACTTCGAAGCCTCGCCCACGCAGGAGCAATTGCAGCGAACGGCGCACGCCGGGATCGTCTTCGACGAGCAACAGCCGCGCGCGGTCCTCGGCCTTGATGGGAAGCGCTTGCGTCATGTCCGCCTGCTTGCCGCGACCAGGAGGGGTCGCGACGTGAGCATCCCATGACGAACGAGGGCGGTCGTTACGTAGAGCCCCTTAGGCCTCGTCCTGCAAACCGGCGGCGAAGGCGAGGCGCAGCGCTTCGGAGAGGCTCTTGACCTGCAGCTTGGCCATCAGATTGGCGCGATGGACCTCGACCGTGCGCGGCGAGATGCCCAGGTCGAAGGCGATGGTCTTGTTGGGAAGGCCCTGGGCCATGCCCCTGAGGACATCCTGTTCGCGGCTGGTCAGGGCGGCGATGGCGACCGCCGCGTCGGCCGCACGCGTCGCCCTGGCTTGGACATCGTCCAGCCGCTCGAAGGCAGCGGTGATGGCGGTCAGCAGCACGGCTTTCTCGAAGGGCTTCTCGATGAAGTCGACCGCCCCGCCCTTCATGGCGCGAACCGCCACGGTGATGTCGCCGTGTCCGGTCAGGACCACGACCGGCATGGCGATGCCGCGCTCGGCCATGACCTGCTGAACCTCCAGCCCGTCCATGCCCGGCATGCGCACGTCCAGCAGCACGCAGCCCGGCTCGGCCTCCTTGGCGGCCTGCAGGAAGGCGTCACCCGAAGCGTAGGTCGAGACAGCATAGCCCGATGTCTTGAGCATGAACCCGGCCGAGCGACGGATCGCCTCTTCGTCGTCGACGATATGGATCATCCGTCTAGCGCTCATGGATGGCCTCCTTATCGACCTTGACCAACGTAAAATGGAATTGCGAACCGCCGTCTGGCCCTGGCTCATGCCAGATGCGGCCGCCATTGGCCTCGACGATCGTGCGGCAGATCGACAGCCCCAGTCCCATGCCCTCGGTCTTGGTGCTGACAAACGCCGTGAACAGCTGCCCGGCGATGCTCGGCGCGACGCCGGGGCCATTGTCGGCGATCGTCACCCGCACCAGCCCATCGCCCTGATCGCGCGTGCGAAGCCAGAGCTTGGGCTGTTCGGCGCCGCTCATCGCCTCCACCGCGTTGCGCGCCAGGTTGATCACCACCTGCTGGATCTGCACCCGATCGATCAAGACGGGCGTGGCCTGCGCATCAAGATCGAACACCGGATCAAGCCCCTGGTCGCGGGCGCCCATCAGGCCGAGGGCCGCGGCTTCGTGAATGACGGACGGCAGGTCCTCGACGCTCTTTTCAACCTCGCCCCTGGCGACGAAATCGCGCAGCCGCCGAACGATATGGCCCGCCCGCATCGCCTCGCCGGCCGCGTCGTCGAGCGCCTCGCGGATCATCGGCAGGTCGTCGGGATCCGGCTGGGCCAGGAGATCGCGCACCGCCTCGACATAGTTGGCGACGGCGGTGATCGGCTGGTTCAGCTCATGGGCCAGGGTCGAGGCCATGGTCCCCATGCCGCTGACCCTGGCGATATGGATCAGCTCGGCCTGGAGTTCCTCCAGTCGCGCCTGCGTGCGTTGGCGATCGGTCAGGTCACGGACGAACCCGGTGAACACCCGCGGGCCATGACCGATGGCTTCGCCGACCGACAGCTCCATCGGAAAGGTCGTGCCATCCTTGCGCAAGCCGACGACGAGGCGGCCCATGCCGATGACCCTGCGTTCGCCGGTGTCGAGATAGCGCTGGATGTAGGCGTCGTGGCGCTCGCTGTCGGGCGAGGGCATCAGGCAGCGAACGTTTTCGCCCAGCACCTCGGTCTCCTGAAAGCCGAAAAGGCGTTCGGCGGCGGCGCTGAACGACAGGATCTTGCCCCGCTCGTCGATGACCACCATGGCGTCGGGAACCGTGGACAGGATCGAACGCAGATGTTCGGCGCCGGCGTCCAGGGCCCGTTCGCTGGCCCGCTGGTCGGTGACGTCGCGCACGACCTTGCCAAAACCCCGCAAGGCGCCGGCCTGGTCATGGAGCGCCGTGATCGAGACGTGGGCCAGGAATTCCGACCCGTCCTTGCGCAGAATCCAGGCCTCGTCCTCGATCTTGCCTTCGGCCTGGGCCCTGGCGAGGTCAGCCTGCGGCTTGCCCGCCTGCCGGGTGTCCTGTGGATAGAAGGCCGCGACGTCCTGGCCGACGACCTCAGCCTCGCTCCAGCCCATCAGCCTTTGCCCGCCGGCGTTCCAGATCAGCACCCGCCCTTCGGGGTCAAGCATGCAAATGGCATACTCGGTCGCCCCGTCGATCAGCAGGTTGAATTCGCTGGCGAGGTCTTCGGCCTGCCGAGCCCTGGTCGCGGCGCCGTGCTCGCTGGAAGCCGACCGCCGGCGCAGTCGTCCGATTTCCACCCCCACCAGGACTATGCCCGTCGCCGCCAACAGGAAGGTCAGCGCCTCTGTCGCCGCCAGGGCGTCCAACGGGTCGCGACGGCTGAACGCGAAACCGGCGATGAGACCCAGGAAGGTCGCGCCAAGCCCGGCGCTCACGCCGCCGAACGCCGCGGCGACAGCAACGGGCGCGGTGAAGAGCTGATAGGCGGCGTGGTCTCCCAGCCAAGGAGTCAGGAGCCAACGTATCCCTACAGAAAGAACGAAGGTCGCCAGAGCGACGCCGTAACCCCTTATCTGGTCCTGTTGGAGGGCCGAGCCCGACGCCATGTTGCCTCGCCTTCTCTGGTCGTGGCCATCCACCCCAGGGGCCAGACCGCGGTCGATCATGCCTCCTCGCGTCGCGGCTTACAAACCGGTTCGGCAAGCCTGGCGCCAGGCGGCATGCGGGATTCTACGGATGGCGCGCGAGGGCCTCGGCGCGTTCTTTGCCCGCCGACGGCCCGTCCGGCGGGCCTTGACGCTCGAGGCCGCAATGTCGCTCTTCAATCTCGCCCCTCTGCTCTCCCCCACCTCGGTGGCGGTGATCGGCGGCTCCGATCGCCAAGGTTCCGTGGGTCAGGTGGTCGTCGAAAACCTGCTGTCCGGCGGCTTCGGCGGTCCAGTCTATCTGGTCAATCCGCGCCCGCTGTCGGTGGTTGGCGCGAGCTGGTCGGCGACCATCGCCGACTTGCCCGAACCGCCCGAGCTGGCTGTGGTCGCGATTCCGGCCGCCGCCGTTCCCCAGGCGATCGCCGATCTCGGCGCGGCCGGGGCCAAGGTCGCCGTGGTTCTGTCCGCGGGAATCACTGAAGCCAACGGCCTGCGTCAGGCCATGTTGGAGGCCGCCAAACCCTTCGACCTGCGGATCGTCGGGCCCAACGGCCTGGGCCTTCTGGTCCCCCGCGCCCATCTCAACGCCTCCTTCGCCCGCGGCGCGCCCGCTCCCGGAGGGCTGGCCCTGATCTCGCAGAGCGGCGCTCTGGTGAGCGGCGTGATCGACTGGGCCAACACCCGCCAATTGGGCTTTTCCGGGATCATCTCGGTGGGCGACATGGCCGAGGTCGACCTGGGCGACCTGATCGACCTCTTCGCCGCCGATCCCCACACCGACGCCATCCTGCTCTATGTCGAGGGCGTCACCAACGCGGCCAAGTTCATGTCGGCGGCCCGCGCGGCCGCGCGCATCAAGCCGGTGATTGCCTTGAAGGCCGGGCGCAACGCCGCCAGCGGCAAGGCCGTGCGCTCGCACACCGGCGCCCTGGCCGGCGCCTATGACGTCCACGCCTGCGCCTTCGAGCGGGCGGGGATCGTTCAGGTCGAGACCCTGACCGACCTCTTCGACGCCGCCGCCGTGCTGCGCGCCGGGCGAAGCCTGGCCGGCGAGCGCCTGGCCATCATCACCAACGGCGGGGGAGCCGGCATCCTGGCGCTGGACGCCATGGCGACGGGCGGCGGTGTTCTGGCCGAGCTTGGGCCGCAGACCTTGGAGCGTCTGAACGCCGCCCTCCCCGCCGGCTGGCCGCATGGCGATCCGGTGGACCTGATGGGCGACGCACCCGCCGAGCGTTATGGCCTGGCGCTCGACGCGGTGCTGGCGGACGCCGGGGTCGACGCGGTCCTGGTCATGAACTGTCCCACCGCCTTGTCCAAGCCGGGCGACATCGCGCGGGGCGTGGCCGCCGGCGTCGTGGCGGCTCGCGGACGCGGCGTGCGCAAGCCGGTGATCGCCTGTTGGCTGGGCGACGCCAACCAGGACGCGGCCGGGCCGATCCTCAGCGCCGCCGGCGTTCCGATGTTTGGAACCCCCGACAACGCCGCGCGGGCGTTCGGCCACCTCCTCGCCGCGCGTCGGGCCAAGGCCAACCTAATGGCCGCGCCCGCTGGCCAAGACGAGCAGGTCCGCGACCGCGCCGCCGCCAGGGCGCTAATCCAGGCCGCGCGAGCGGACGGCCGAACCCTGCTCAACGAAGTCGAAGCCAAGGCGCTGCTGAAGGCCTACGGCGTCGCCACCGTTCCGACCCGCCTGGCTCCCACCGTCCAGGAGGTCGCCGGGATCTGCGCGAATCTGGCCCCGCCCTACGTCGTCAAGATCGTCTCGCCGCAGATCAGCCATAAGTCCGACGTCGGCGGCGTGACCCTCGATCTCCCGAACGCCGAGGCCGCCAGCGCCGCCGCCGCGGCCATGGCCGCGCGCCTTGCCCAATCCCGCCCCGAGGCCGTGGTCACCGGGTTCGCGGTGGAGACCATGGTCCCGCTGCGCCACGCCCACGAACTCATCGTTGGTCTGGCCCAGGACGCCACCTTCGGTCCAGTGCTGATGGTCGGAGCCGGCGGCACGGCGGTCGAGGTGCTCAACGATCGCGCCCTGGGTCTGCCGCCCCTAGACGGCGACCTGGCCCGGGCGATGATCGCCAAAACCCGGATATCGCGCCTGCTGGCCGGCTATCGCGACGAACCCCAAGCCGACATCGCCGGGGTGGTCGCCACCCTGGAAGCGCTCTCGGCGATCGCCGTCGACCTGCCCGACATCGCGGAGTTGGACATCAACCCCCTGCGCGTCGACGCCTACGGCGTCCTGGCGCTCGACGCCCGCATCGTGATCACCCAGGACACCAGCCCCCCATCGCGCCTGGTCATCCAACCCGTGCCCATGGAATGGGCCGCCGATCTGCGGACTCGAAGTGGCCTGGCCTTCCACGTTAGACCCGTGCGTCCCGACGACACCCCGGCCGTCACCGCCTTCTTCGCGCAGCTCGACACCGAAGACCTGCGACTGCGGTTTCTGTCACCCCTGCGCACCGTGGACGCCGACCGGCTGGCCTTGATGACCCAGGTCGACTACCGCCGCGCCATGACCTTCCTGGCCTTGGAGGCCGATGGCCGGACGGTCATCGCCACCGCCATGCTGGCGTCCGGCGCCGATCCTGAGCGCGCCGAGGTGGCCGTCACGGTGCGCAGCGACCTGAAGGGCCACGGCCTGGGCTGGACCCTGCTCGACCACGTCCTGGCCTATGCGCGCGCCCGGGGCGTCAAGGTCGTCCATTCGCTGGAAAGCGCCGACCATGTCGCCGCCCTTCAGCTTGAGCGCGACATGGGCTTCACCGCCCGGATCTGCCCGGACGACACCAGCCTGCGGATCGTCGAACGTCGGATCGACGCCGCGGACATTGTCGGGAACAGCGAGGGCCGGGGCAACGAGCCTGGGTGGGCGGCGCCGTCCTAGTCCGGTCGTGGTCGCGACTACGTAAACATCCCAATGGGCGGCCCGGCGCCGTTCACCTATCCCTGAGGCCGACCGCTCAAGGAGACTTTGATGTCCACGCCAGTTTTTCTGCGAGATTGCGCCGACGTTACTGACCCGCGCGCTCAGGCGATTTCGCCCGTCGAGATCTTCAGCGCGATCGGCGTGGGCATGAACTTCTCCATTGGCGAGGAAATCTACGCCCAGGATGAACAGACCGATATGGTCTACCAGGTCCAGCGCGGCGCGGTCCGCGCCTCCCGCCTGCTCGTTGACGGACGTCGGCAGATCGCCGGCTTCTACTATCCTGGCGACCTGTTTGGTCTGGAAACGGGCCTCACGCACCGCGCCTCGGCCGAAGCCTTGTGCGACAGCAGGATCCTGGTGGCTAGGCGCTCGGCTCTGAAGCATTACGGGGAGGCCGGCGAGCGTCTGGAGCATCTGATCTGGCGCGCCACGGGCCAGGAACTGGGCCGCGCTCAAGATCACATGATGCTGCTGGCGCGCAAAAGCGCCTATGAGCGGGTGGCTGGCTTCCTGTCTGACGTGGCCGCGCGCCAGGGCGAGGCCTGGAGCGAGCTGGCGATGAGCCGCCAGGACATCGCCGATCATCTGGGCCTGACCATCGAGACCGTGTCGAGGATGATCACCCAACTGCAGGCCGACGGCCTGGTGGCGCTGGAGAGCTGCCGGCGATTTCGCATCGCCGCGCCCGATCGCCTCACCGACCTGGTCGCGGCCTGAACACCTAGGTCAGACCACGCGAAATCCATAGGAGGACGTCATGGCTCAAGACCAAACCTCTCCCGAGGCCAAGGTTAGGGCGATCCTGGCGCGCCACCATCTGATGAGCGTGGCGACGCTGCGCCCTGACGGCTGGCCGCAAGCGACCTTGGTCAATTATCTTGCCGATGGACTGACGTTGTATTTCCTGGTGGCGCAGGACAGTCAGAAACGCGCCAATATCGCCGCCGACCCTCGGATCTCGATCGCCATCGGCGGCGACGCCGACGGTCCACCCCAGGGCCTGTCCCTCGCCGGCCACGCGACCCTGATCGATGATCCGCTTTGGGTCGATGCGCTCAATCGCAAGATCTGGGGAACGCCCGAGTTTGCTCGCTTCGAGCCCCACCCTTCCGGGCGCGCCGTGGCCCTGCTGCGGTTCACGCCGCGATGGGTATCGTTGATCGACTACGGCTCGCGCCCCGGACGGATCCAACTGTTCTGCGTCCAGAAGGACTGGCGTCTCGAACCCGTTGACGCTTAGCGACCGGCGATCCCGCGCCATGTCACGGCGACGGTGATCAGCCACGGTTCCCGGCCGCGCCCCGTTCCCTGATCTGGATCAAATCGGGTCTCGTCTCCGGCGCTAGTCTGGCGCCACGGCAAGCTCGCCGACTGGGAGCCACCCCATGAAACATGCCGTCATCCTCGCCCATCCCAAACCCACGAGCATCTGCGCGGCCATCGCCCGAACCTGTGTCGAGCACCTGCGCGCGACCAACCACACCGTGGTCTTGCGCGATCTTTATGCGCTGGATTTCGACCCGCGCCTGAAGGCCGAGGAACTGCCGTCCCCGTCGGGCGCGCATCCGGCCGCCGATGTGGTCGCCGAACGGCGGCTGATCGGCGACGTCGACAGCTTCATCTTCGTCTATCCCTTCTGGTTCAACGCGCCTCCCGCCATTCTCAAGGGCTATGTCGACCGGATGTTCAGCATGGGTTTCGGCTATGCGCCCAGCGCTGGGGGCATGGAATCGCTGCTTGACGGCAAGACCCTGCTCAGCTTTTCGACCTCCGGCGCGCCGGAGGACTGGGTGAACGACACCGGCGCCCTGAAGGCCCTGATGACGGTGTTCGACCTGCACCTTTCCGGCGTCTGCGGATTGCGGATCCTGGATCACGAGCACTTCGGCTCCATCGTGTCCAACATCACCGCCGAGTCCGCGGCCGACCTGCTGGATCAGGTTCGCATGCGCTTGGACGACCTGTTCGGCTCGGCGCTCGCATAGGGCGCCTCCAGACCGAGCGCGAAATCTCGCGCGGGTCGCCTGGCTTGGTGAAGGCGTGGACTTGCCCCTCGGCGATCGGCGATTGAGCCAGAAGGAGGACGCCCCCAGAGCGAGCCGCGCGGCCTCGGACACGGTCGACGTCAAGCCGCGGCCTGCCGGCGCTACACCGGCGACCGCGACAAGGCCCATGCCGAGTTCGCCGCCCGCCGGGCCAGGGACGCTTCGGCCGCGTGGAGGCGCTGGCCGCCCTCGCCGTCAACCTGCCTTCGAACGAGTCCGCCTTTACAACGGGTACCGCTAACGTCATCGACGGCGGCTGGGTCAACGAGACCACGTCAAGAGGATATCCCATGAAACTGCTCCGCTTCGGCACGGCCGGCCAGGAACGGCCCGGCGCTCTCGACACCCAGGGCCGGGTGCGCGATCTCAGCGGCGTGGTGGCCGATATCGACGGCGCGACGCTGTCGGACGAGGCTCTGGCCAAGCTGCGCGCCGTGGACCTCGACGCCCTGCCCCTCGCGCCGGCGGACGTCCGCTACGGCCCCTGCGTGGGCAAGGTCGGCAAATTCCTGTGCATCGGCCTGAACTACGCCGACCACGCCGCCGAATCCGGCCTGCCCATCCCCGAGGAGCCCGTGCTGTTCACCAAGGCCACCTCGGCGATCGTCGGCCCCAACGACACGGTTCTGAAGCCGCGCGGCTCGACCAAGCTGGACTGGGAAGTCGAGCTGGGCGTCGTCATCGGCAAGACCGCTTCCTACGTCGAGGAAGCCGACGCCGAGGCGCACATCGCCGGCTATTGCGTGATCAACGACGTTTCCGAGCGCGCCTTCCAGCTGGAGCGCGGCGGCACCTGGGACAAGGGCAAGGGCTGCGACACCTTCGGCCCGATCGGCCCCTGGCTGGTGACGCGCGACGAGGTTGCCGATCCAGCGAACCTGAAGATGTGGCTGAAGGTCAACGGCAAGACGTTCCAGAACGGCTCCACCGCCACCATGATCTTCAAGCCGGCCTTCATCGTCGCCTACCTCTCGCGGTTCATGACCCTGCAGCCAGGCGACGTCATCTCCACCGGCACGCCGCCCGGCGTCGGCCTGGGACAGCGGCCGGAGGTCTATCTGGACGTCGGCGACGTGATGGAGCTGGGCATCGAGGGGCTGGGCCAGCAGCGGCAGGTCGTCGGCCAGGCCTGAGCTTCGCGGGTAGAGGGCGCCCGCGCTGAAGCCGCCGGCCAAAAGCATTGGACGTTCGTGATGGTCAAAGCCTTCGTCATCCGCGGGCTGCGGCCATCACGATCTCGACCTGCGCCCTCGCCCGGGTCGCCGCGGCGCGGCCCAGGCGCCGGTGGCGCTGCACGCCTCCCCAAGGCGGCTGCTGGAGACCGGTCCAGGCGACCGCCGCTTCGAGCCGCGGGTTTAGCGTTCGCGCCCAGGAGAGCCAGGCATCGAGAGGCTGCTCGGCGCCGGGAACTGGGCGCCGCCGCTCGGGACGTCCAGGCCAGGGGCGTTGGAGCCCTACTTCCCGTCCAGCAGCCGGTCCCGCGCGGCGTTGAGCTGGGCGGCGAGGCCGGCGGTGCCGCCCTTGTCGGGGTGGGCCATGCGGATCAGCCGGGAATAGGCCGCCTGGATCTCGGCCTTGGAGGCTTGCGGCCCGACGCCAAGGATCGCCCGCGCCTCGGCCAGGCTGGGTCCGCCCTCCGTCCTGCGGGCCTTGAAGACCGCCGGGCGCTGGCGGGCCGTGGTGGCGCTCCAGGCGCCGATGACCAGCAGCACGATGCACACCGGCCACTCGCTGCGCAGCCCCGCATAGGCCGCGCCGGCGAAGGCCAGCAGCGCCGTTATGCCCGCGCCGATCCGCCAGCCGTCGCCCTTCAGGATGCGGGTGGCGCGGCCCGACAGGACGAACAGCAGGATCGCGCCGCCCAGCAGCAGATAGAACATCAAGCGTGAATCCCGGCGCCGGCCCTCGCGCTATTGGGCCGCGAGCAGAGTTTCCCCGGAATAGGCCGAAAGGCCAAGAGCGTGCATCAGGGCCCGCAGTTCCTGGCGCGCGGCCAGGTGCTGCAACGACACCGGCACCGGCCGCACCTGCGGCGACAGGTCGGCGATGGTCAGGCCGAACGGGAACAGCTCGCGATAGATCACCCGGTCGCGCAGGCCGGGCCCCATACGGAAGCCCACCCGCTTGGACAGGGCCGTCAGGCGGTCCTCGACGCGCTTGCGGTTGCGGGCCTCGGTGGTGGCCAGGCGGTTGCGCAGCACCACCCAGTCCAGGGCCTGGCGCTGGCCCGACAGGGCGCGGGCCTTGCGGGCCTCCCAGACGGTCAGGGAATAGAGGCTGGGCTTCTGCAGCTCCATGGTCACCGGGTCGACGTGGCCCAGCATGTCGAAGTCGACGAAGCTGTCGTTCATCGGGGTGACGATCAGGTCGGCCAGGCCGTGGGCCATGCGCGAGATGGCCGTGTCGCCGCCGGGGGTGTCGATCAGCACGAAGTCGGCCGCCTCGCGGGCGGCGACGAACGCGGCCTCGAACCTGGCGACCTGGTCTTCCTCCGGCGCGGCGGCCAGCTTGATGTCGTCGTCGCTGAGCCGGAACGGCAGCGGCTCGGGCAGGGTCACGCCGTTACCAGCGATCCAGGCCTTGCGGTTCTCGAAGAACCGCATCGAGGTGCATTGGCGCAGGTCGAGATCCAGCAACGCCACCTTGGCGCCGCCATAGAGCAGCGCGGTGGCGAGATGGACGGCGATGGTGGACTTGCCCGCCCCGCCCTTCTCGTTGCCGACGACGATGACACGCGTTTCGGCCATGCCTTCTTTCCTTCTTTTCGCCCGACTCGGCGACTCTCAATGAAAGATTAACACGCAGGAGACGCTCTGAGAGGGCGCGACGTCAATCCCGGGCTGCTTCCCTGTGGACCCATTGTCGCAGGTGGACGCCCGGGCGTGCGTCCGTCATAAGCCAACGCCTGTTCGAGGCAGGAGTTCGCCGTGGCGAAATCGACGCTGAAAATCGTCCGCACCGTCGCCGAGCTGCGGGCCCAGGTCGCCGCCTGGAAGGCGGCCGGCGAGCCCGTGGCGCTGATCCCGACCATGGGCGCCCTGCACGAAGGCCACCTGTCGCTGGTCCAGCTGGGCCAGGCCCGCGCCCGGCGCACCGTGGCCAGCGTCTTCGTCAATCCCAGGCAGTTCGCCCCGCACGAGGACTTCGACTCCTATCCGCGCGGCGAGGCCCGCGACGCCGAACTGCTGGCCGAGGTCGGCTGCGACCTGATGTTCGCGCCGGACGTCTCGGAGATGTACGCCCCCGGCTTCTCGACCACCGTCAACCTGACCGGCGTTTCCGAGCCGCTGGAGGGCGCGGCCCGCCCCCTGTTCTTCGGCGGGGTGGCGACGGTGGTGACCAAGCTGCTGCTGCAATCCCAGGCCGACGTCGCCATCTTCGGCGAGAAGGACTACCAGCAGCTCCAGGTCATCAAGCGGGTGGTCCGCGACCTCGACATCCCCGTCGAGATCGTCGGCGCGCCCACCGCCCGGGCCGCGGACGGCCTAGCCCTCTCCTCGCGCAACGCCTATCTCAACGCCGAGGAGCGCGCCGCCGCCGTGGCCCTGCCGAACGCGATCAGGGCCGCCGCCCAGGCCGTCGCCGCGGGCGGTCGGGTCGACGACGCCGAGGAAACCGCCAAGACCGCCATCCTCGCCGCCGGCTTCCGCCAGGTGGACTATGTCGAGATCCGCGAGGCCGGCGACCTGTCGCGCCTGGGCCCGGGACCGATCGGCGACGCCCACGGCCGGATCCTGGTCGCGGCCTGGCTGGGCAAGACCCGGCTGATCGACAACATGGCGGTGGGGTGAAGGCGGCGGCACGATCTCTCGTCCTCACGCGGAAAGCCGCTGAGTGGGTGGGGAGGCGCGGAGCGGTCCGGGCCGAGCCCGGATGACCGTGAATAGTGTGTGTGCGTTTCGGCTAGACCTGACCGCTCCGCGAAACCGTTCTTCTCAAGGGACGGCGACTGAGGGCCTGTTTCATCCCGATCGACGTTCCCCCTCGGGCGGGCAGGATCAAAGTCGCCCGGAAGGGGCCGTCGGCGACTCCGACTGATCCTGGAACGGGCCGGTTTTTGCTTCCCGGCCCCGTCGACCCGATTGTCCCGCCATCGTCCGCCCCGGACCTTGGGACCTTCTGAGCCCCGCCTCCCGAAACGACCCGACCGCCAGGCCCAGCCGGCCCCGCTCGGTTCCATCCCCATCGCCTGCTTGGGCCGGTACCAAGAGCCCTCCCCGTGATGGAGACCCTTTCAGTATGCGAGGGTTTCGAGCACCGAGGACCGGTGACGCTGATTTTTCTTCAGGGCGTTGGAAGGGTTGGCATTTTCCGGATCGCTGACGGGGATTGGCGGCGCCCGATCCTCGCCAACAGCGGGATGGCGACAGTGCGCCAGCTGCCGCCTATCGGGTTAGAGGGCCAACAGCGCCAGCGGGTCCACGCCAAATAGCTGAGCGAACCGCTCCACCACGTCCAACGTCGGGTCAGTTTCGGATCGACGATCGCAATCGGCTGTTCTGGCGGCGAAGCCCTGTTCGGCTCCGCCCGCCAAGGCCTTCTGCTCAACACTCAGGCCGGAAAGTTCGTCCGCGCTGACGTGACCCCCTGAAACTCCTCCAGAAATAACTAGAGTCCGCCCCGATCAAAGGACGGACGAATGAAGCGATCACGGTTCACGGAAGAGCAG
>NZ_SLZL01000030.1 GCF_004342605.1 Caulobacter sp. BK020 | reverse complement strand
CGGGCGCCGCGAGCCGCGTGAAGGGACCGGTGGCCACCGGTCCCTTCACAGCTCAAAGCCATCACGCCTTCGAGCCGCGATCCAGATACAAGGGGCTCGAAAGGATCCACTTTCGTCTGCCCCCGGCGTCGCCGGCAATTTCCGGACCCGGCCTATTGGAATAGGCAACATCAATGTCCACGTGTCAGTTTGCTGGCCAGTTCAGGCGGCGTGCTCTTCCTTCGGATGCTTGCCGGGATGCTGCGGTAACAAGAGGATCAGCAGTACAATAGCGACCGCCAGGAGCAAGGTCGCCAGCGGGCGGCTGAAGTCCAGCCCTCCCTTGTCCAGCGGCTTATCGAAGAAATCGCCGAGCGTCGCGCCGAGCGGGCGAGTCAGAATGAAGGCCGCCCAGAACAACAAGACCCGGCTTACCGACGTCAGGAGATAGAGGCCCGCCAGTATCGCCAGCGCTACGCCGAAGAGCAGCGCTCCGCCCCCATAACCAAGGCCCCCGTCCGCCGCCCAATCCCCCAACGCCGTGCCGAGGGTCTGGGAAAACGTAATGATGATCCAGTAGAAGACCTCCTGGGACGGGCGGGTAACGGTGTCCACCGAGACGCTGCCGAGCGTACGATGCCAGATGAAGAGCGAGATTAGGACGCAGCCCGCGAGCAGCAGCGAACCACCGGGATATCCGACGCCGACGGAGCGCGTGCAGAAGTCGGCGAGGGTGGTGCCCGCGGTTGTCGAGGCGATGATGGTCGCCCAGTAGAGCCAGGGGTTGAATCGCCTTGCCTTGATCTGGGCGATAATGAACCCGATCAGCAGAACGCCGAAGATCAGCGTGCCGACAAGGTAGCCGTTGAGGCCGGTCGCGCCAGCTTCAGCTGTTGTTTCGCCTAGCCAAGTCATCGAGACGCTGTCCCCGCCGGTCTCCCCCAAGGTCGTGCAGAGGATCTTGATGATCCAAAATCCCAGGGTGATGGCGGGAACCTTGGTCAGCGCGACCGTTGCCCGATCATTCATGACTCGTCTCCCGAGCGTCGGCGCCAGTGGGGATCGCCGACCTCTCTGCGTCCTTCGCGTCCCGCCTCGGGGCCTTCTCAGGGTGCTGAGCTTTGCTGCTGCTGAACTCCTCACTTGAGATCGCGTTCTCCCGCGCCCGCAGATCGACCTCAGCGCCGGCGACATAATCGCGAGTGCGCGGCACGCTGTCCTGCCGTCGGACCAGCTGCAGCTGGAAGACGACGACCTGCTCGTAGCGGAAGGCCGTCTCCGACATGGCCAGGTAGTATTCCCACATCCGGCAGAAGCGCTCGTCGAACATCGCCGCCGCCTCATCGCGGCGGGCCATGAAGGCTTCCCGCCAAGCCCTCAGGGTGTCGGCGTAGTGCAGGCGCAGGACCTCGATGTCGGACACGACCAGGCCGGCCCGCTCGACCGCCTTGAGGATATCCGACAGCGACGGCAGATGACCGCCGGGGAAGATGTAGCGGGTGATCCAGGGATTGGTGACGCTGGGTTCGTCGGAACAGCCGATTGTGTGCAGCAGAATCACCCCATCATCGGCCAGTCGCTCGCGGCAGGTCTGGAAGAACGTCTCGTAATTGCCCAGACCGACATGCTCGAACATGCCAACCGAAACGATGCGGTCGAACCGTCCCTCGACCGCGCGATAGTCGGTCAGGGCGAACTTGGCCCGATCCGTCATGCCTGCCGCCAGCGACCGCTCCTTCGCGCGAGCGATCTGCTCCTCCGACAGGGTGACGCCGAGAACCTCGGCGACGTCGACCACCTGGGCCAGATAGAGCGCCAGCCCGCCCCACCCGCAACCAATGTCCAGTACCCGATGATGCGGCTCCAGCAGCAGCTTGGCGGCGATGTGGCGCTTCTTGGCTAGCTGAGCCTCCGCCAGGCTCTGGCCGGGGCGTTCGAAATAGGCGCAGGAATATTGCCAGTCCGGGTCGAGGAACAGGGCGTAGAAGTCGTCACCGAGATCGTAGTGGTGGGCGACGTTGCGACGCGAACGTCCCGGATCGTTGCGCTGACGCCAGAGCTGGGTCGCGGTGCGCAGGCGATCGAAGGCCTGGACAATCGGCGACGGATTTTCCTGCCCGTCGTTGTCGAGGATCAGGCTGAGGAAGTCGTAGATCGTCCCCTGCTCCATCACCAGCCGGCCGTCGGTGAAGAGCTCGCCGGTCCGCAGATCCGGGTCCAGCAGCAAGGCCCAGACGGCCGCCTTGTCCGTCAGGTGGGCGACGACCGGCTCGCCGGCGCCGTCACCGAAGGTCAGACGCTCGCCCGAAGGCGAAACCACGGCCAGGGCGCCCCGTCGAACCAACGGTGAAAGCGCCATTCGAAGCGCCCAGACGGCCAGGCTCACGAGGCCGCGCTCGCGACCGCGGGAACCAGGACCTCGCGCCGAACCGGCAGACGGGCGAAGATTTCCGCGCCGGTGGCTTCGAAATGAGCTCGGCCGAACCGCTCCAGCACCCGGGATCGCGCGCGCTCGCCCATGGCCGCCAGCTTGCGCGGCGCCGATAGCATCTGCCTCAGCGCCTTGGCCAGTTTCTCGGAATCGCAAGGCGGCACGACCCGGCCGGTCAAGCCGTCAACCACGCTGTAGGGCATCTCGCCGACGGCCGTGACCAGGGATGGGAGACCAGCCTGCATCGCCTCGTGCACCGCCACGCACAGGCCTTCCCGCCGCGAGGGCTGGAGATAAAGATGCAGACCGGCCAGGAACTCGCGAGGCGCCTCGCAGAAGCCGGTGAGCCGGACGTTGTCCAGCCCGGCTTGGTCGATCATCCCCTGCAGGAGCTCGCGCTGAGCCCCCTCGCCCGCGATCCGCACCTCGAACGGCGTCGGCGA
The DNA here is from genome assembly GCF_004342605.1 of Caulobacter sp. BK020. Taxonomy (GTDB): domain Bacteria; phylum Pseudomonadota; class Alphaproteobacteria; order Caulobacterales; family Caulobacteraceae; genus Caulobacter. The sequence continues at coordinate 35,227 of NZ_SLZL01000030.1, read as the reverse complement.
GACGAAACCGCTGGCGCGCAGATGGGCCAGGGCCTTGATCAGCAAGTCGTAGCCCTTGGCCGGATGAAGCCGCCCCAGGGCGCCCAGTTGCAGGGTTTGGCCCGGTCGCCAGGGCGTGGCCTGAGGCGCCGTCTCATCGGCGGCGAATAACGGCCACGTGGTCAGCCGATCGGCCTTCACCTTCAACCGCGAGGCGGTCAGGGCCGTGACGCTGTGGGAGTCGCCGATCCACAGGTCCGACAGTCCCTGGGTGGCGCGCAGGAGCAGGCGGTTGGCGGTCTTCAGGTAGGCGCTGTGCTGCCAGCTGACGACCGGCACGCCCCGCCTCAGTCCCACGATCTGGCCGAGCAGGGTGGCGCGGGTGAGCGAGGTCCACAGCAGGTCCGGTCGCCCCTCGACGACCATCCGGTCGAGCCAGGCCAGGGCGGCGATGTGGTCCTTCTCCGCGCCGGGGCGGACATGGACCTCCAGCCCCTGACGGGTCATCGGCGGCAGGGCCCGGCCGTCGCGCCGGATCAGGGCTAGGACCTCGACCTTCGCGCCGAGGCGCTGCAGCACCTTGGCCACGGCCGGTACGGGCAGGGCCGCGCCGCCGCCCTCGACCGAATTGATCACGTAGAAGATGCGCATCAGAACGCTCCCGTCCCGGTTCGCGCCAGGTCGTGCGTCGCGATCGCCGGACGCGCCACGGGATCGGGCCACGGCAAGCCGGCGAACCGGGCCACGGCGCGCGCCGCGCGCTGCGCCGACGGCTCGTCCGTGAGGTCGAAGCTTTCGTCGAACAGGACTTCCTGCACCGGCCGCCACACAGTCTCGTGCTCCCGGCGGGAGCGATCCATGGCCGCCCCCAGGTCCGCGACGTCCTCGATGACCGGGCCGGCGCGCCAATGGCCGAAGTTGGGGTCGCCGCTCCAGTCGAAGCGGTGGGTGTTGAGGAACACGCACGGCCGGGGCTGCAGCAGGAACTCGTAGACCTGGCTGCTGACGTCGCCGAGATAGAGATCGGCCCGCTGGGTGTAGGCCATGGTGGTCGAGGCGCGGCTGCCCAGGTCGATGTGGATGTTGGGCGCTCGCAGATAGCGCTCGTCGATCCGCCCGGCGCGGTCGAGCCGTAGTTTGTCGATCGTCGCCACGAACGGTCGCTCGAACAGCATGACGTGCGGCGCGAAGATCAGGTGGTGGTCGTCGTGCTCGACGAACCAGTCCAGCACCTGGCGGCCGGCCTCGTACCAGGACGACAGGTGTGGCGAGACATGCGGGTTGTAGAGCACCACCGGTCGGCCGTCGTCGTGCAGCGGATGGGTCACGCCCTGCGCCGGCCGCAGGTCGAACTTGGGATAACCGACGGTCGAGATCTTGCCGGGATCGACACCGGTCTCGTGGATCAGGCGGTCGCGAATCTTGCGGCCGGAGACCAGCACGTGGTCGAAGCCGGCGCTGGCCTTGTCGAAGCCGATGGCGCGGTCGCCGGCCCCATGTCGGGTATGGACGATCCTGAGGTCCTTGAGACCATAGCGGGTCTTGAGGATCAGCGAGGTCTTCTCGGCGACGACCAGGATGTCGAGCGACCGGAAGAAGGCGAGGTTGTCGCGGTAGACCAGCAGCTTGGTCGCCGGCAGCACGGCCTCGGTGGTGGCGGCCAGAAACTTGGATGAGCGCCTTGTCAGGCCCAGCTCGACCAGGTCGACGCCGTGGCCGATCAGGCCGCCGCCCAACCGGATGACCTCCGCGGTCAGCCGGCGATTGGTCGTGGCGACCACGATCTCCAAGTCTCGATCGCCACGGGCCAGGGCCAGGGCGATGGGCAGGCTGTGGGCCACCTGATGGACCTGGTCGTGATTAAAGAGGAAGCCGATCCGCATGGTCCAACGACGCCAGGCTTCGAAAACCCCCTCACCGATTTTTCAGGCCGCTTGGCGCGGCTCGACGGCGGGATGTTCCACGCAGGCCTTGAGCCGGTCCATCAGCGCGCCGAGCGTAGCGCAGTCGGCGCCCACCAGGTCGCCGATCTCGACATGGAAATGGTCTTCGATCTCGACCAACACCGCCATATAGGCCTCCAACGGGAGCCGGAGGTCGCAGATCCGCGCGGGACGCTGCAGGACGTAGCGAGCCAGGCCCGCCTTGCTGGAGATCAGGTCGGCGACGTCTTCGTCGGTCAGGAAGGCATGGGCGAAAAGGGCGTCGGTCATGGCGCGATGCTCCTGCGAGGGATCTGGCCCAATGACGCCGCGCGACCGCGCCGCCCTCACCGATTTGCCGGCGGTCAGGCCAGCATCCTACCGTCCTCCATGCGCAGCACCTGATCGGCCTGGTCGGCTAGCCGAGAGTCGTGGGTCACGCAGACCACGGTGGCGCCGCTGGCGTGCGCTTCCGTCCGTAGGAGCGCTGCGACCTGCCGCCCGTTCTCGGAATCCAGGGCCGAGGTCGGTTCGTCGGCGAAGATCAGGGCCGGCCGCTTGGCCAGGGCGCGGGCGATCGCGACACGCTGCTTCTCGCCGCCCGACATCTCGCCGGGCCGGTTGGACATCCGCCGCTCCAGTCCCACCGCCGCCAGGGCGTGAGCCGCGCGAGCTCTCGCCTCCCGCGCCGACGCTCCCAATCGCCGCAGGACAATTTCGACCTGCTCGCTAGCGGTCAGCGCCGGCAGCAGGTGAAAGCCCTGGAAGACGAAACCGGAATGGGCCAGCCGGAAACGGTCGCGCTGATCAGAACTCATCGGCGCCAGGGCCTTGCCCAGAGCCTCGACCGACCCCGCGTCGGGGCTCAGCAAACCCGACAGGATCGCCAGCAGCGTCGACTTCCCGGAGCCGGACGGTCCCGTGATCATGACCAGTTCGCCGGGCCGCAAGCTCAGGCTGACCGGATGCAGCGCGTCGATCCGCTGGACGCCCTCGCCATAGTGCTTGCGCACCGCCTCGGCGCGGAGGGAGACGCTCATGCCGCGCGCCCGCCCAGGGTCAGCATCAGGTCGACATAGGCCTGGGCGCGGGCGGCCTGGGCGTTGGTCAGCGCCACGTCGGCCTCGATGGCCCGCGCCTCCAGCGCGGCCAGCGCCATGGCGTCGATGTCGCCGTCCTGATGCCGGGTCTGCCCCGTTCCGAACGCCACGACGGCGCGGGTCCACGCCTTCTTCGCCACGGATTCGGAAGCGGCGGCGTCCTGCAGCACGGCCAGGTCCAGCCGGACCTGTCCCCAGGCCTGCCCCACCGCCTTGCGATAGGCCAGTTCCGCCAGCCTCGCCTCGGCCTCGGCGCCTTGCTTGCGCGCCTTGGCCGCGCCGCCGTCCAGCAGCTCATGGGTCAGGCCGCCGGCGATCGCCCAGGCCAGGGCGCGGACGTCCAGCAGGTACAGCAGATCCGGGTCGCCGGACCCGATGCCGGCCATCAGGGTGAAACGAGGGCGCGACGCGGCGACCGCTTCGGCCACGCGGGCGTCGGCGGCTTGTAAGCGGGCGTAAGCCGCCCGGATGGCGGGACGCGCCAGGACGGCGTCCGACTCCGCCGTGGCGATCAACGGCGTGGCCGGAATCTCGTCGCCGCCATAGGCGGGTTCGTCGATGGGGGCGTCCTGGCCGAGCAGGAGGCCAAGTCGCCAGCGGTCGGCATCAACGGCATGCGCCGCGCGCTGGAGGTCGGCATCGGCCTGAGCCTGGGCCGTCCGCGCCGTGGTCACCGCCTCGGCCAGGATCACGCCCTCCGAGGCCCGGCGACCGAGCAGGTCCTGCGCCTGTCGAGCCAGCTCCGCCCTGACCGTCGCGGCCGCGCGATGCTCCTGATCGGCGCGCAAGGTCACATATGTCCGCGCCACCTCGGCCAGCACCAGTTGGCGGGCGGCGGCGACATCGTGCTCGGCCGCGACCTTGTCGGCCTCGGCGGCGCCTTGCCGGCTCTTCAGGCGGCGGAACAGGTCGACCTCGTAGCTGCCGGCCACGGGCGCGCCGGCCCCGGCGCTGCTGGATGAGAAGTCGGCCCCGCCCACGGCGGCTTCCGCGCCGATGGTCAGGTGCGGCCGGCGCTCGGCGCGGGCCAGGGCGACGTCGGCCTGAGCCTTGTCCAGCCGCGCCAGGGCCACGCGGATGTCCAGCGAGCCTTGATCCGCGCGGACCAGCAGATCGGACAGCACCGGATCGTCGAGGGTCGCCGCCCAGGCCGGCGGCGAGGTGGGAGGCGCGACCTGAGGGGCCGCGCCCGCCACGGTGGGCGTCGCGGCCAGGACCGCCGCCAGAATCCGCCCGATCATCCGCCGATCCTCGCTAGCACACGCTGGCCCAGGCGCAGGGTGTTGGGCTCGTCGAAGGCCAGGATCAGGCGCAGGACACGGCCGTCGGCGCGCGCGCCGGGCTGGTCGTCCAAAACCGCGGCCTCGAACGACGGCGATATCCTCAGGACCCGCGCCTTCAATACCCGGCCGCCGCCGCTGGCGTCGGTCACCCAGGCGACCGCGCCGGGCATGACCCGGTCGACGAAGGCCTCGTCCAATTCGGCGCGGACGACCCGGGGCCCGTCGGGCGCCAGGACGAACAGGGGCGTCCCCGAAGCGGCCACCGCCGCCGAGCCCACCGCCGCCGTGCGCCGCAGGATCAGGCCCGAGACTGGGGCGCGAACCGTGCGGACGGTCTGTTCCAGTTCAGCGAGGCGCTGGCGGGCCCGCGCCACGTCGACGGCCCGCGCGGCCTCGTCGCTCTGGGCCGCCGCCGCCGTCGCCGCTTGCCGGGCCTGCTCGGCTTCGCGCCGGGTCGCTGCGTCGGCGGAGGCCAGACGCGCCAGACGCGCGGCCTCGCCCTGAGCGGCCGCCGCCCTCGCCTGAGCGCCGCGCCAGGCAGCTTTCTGCTGAGCGGTCTCGGCCCGCGCCTGCGCGGCCAGCAGGGCGTCCCGCTCCGTGTCCAATTGGGCCAGCACCGCGCCGCGATCGACGTGGGTGCCCTCCTCCACGCTGATCTGGGCGATCAGGCCATCGCGCGGCGCGGCAACCGGGATCAGCCCGCCCTCGACCGCGATCACGCCCCGGGCGACAGCGGCCGGCGTCGGGCGGTTCTGGGCGCTGGCGGCGTCGGATCCCTTCTGGCAGGCCGCCAGCAAGGCGCCGGTCGCCAATAGAACGGGAACGAGGGCACGGCCGCCCTTGGGCGCGTGGCGGAGCATCATCGAAACCTCACAGAAGCAGCGCGGCCGGATCGGCCCGCGCGACACGGCGCAGCGCCCACAGGCCCGAGCCGAAAGCGACCAGCGCCACCAGGCCGGCCGCTCCGGCGACCATCGGCGCGGTCATGATCAGCGGCGTAGCCTCCCACCGCGCGACCACCGCCAGGATCGCGGCTAGTACGCCGGCCAGGATCACGCCCGCCGCCGCAATCCAGGCCGTCTGGGCCAGCACGATCGCGCGCAGGGCGCCGATGGTGAAACCCAGGGCGCGCAAGGCCGCGTAGTCCTTGAGCGAGGCGGCGACGGCGGCCGCCAGGGTCTGGCTGGTGACGATCACCGCCACCAGGATCGCCACGGCGCTGCCGAACACGAAGGCCACGCCCGCGCCGGACTCGCCCAGCCAGTAGCGGACGCTGCGGTCGGCGAACGTCTTGCTGGCCATGGGCTCGAAGCCGCGCTGACGTCCCACGGTCCGCAAGTCGGACACTGCGCTCGACGCCTGGGCCGGGTCGTTGAGGCGGGCGGTGAAATAGGCCGCGCCCTCCCCGTTCCCGATGGCCGGGTCCAGCCGACGGGCCGTGGCTGCGGAGGCGATGACGTTGACGCCGCCCAGGGCGCGCAGGCCGTCCGTGACGCCGACGATCCGCACTCGATGGCCGTTGATCTCGGCCAGGCCACCGACGGCGGTCTCCAGCTTGCGCAGATCCGCCCGATCGACCAGCACGGCGTCCGGCTCGCCCAACGCGGCGCGCAGGTCGGTCGGCAGGACTTGCGAGAGCACCATCGCGTCGGGCGCCGGGTTCAGGCCGACGATGTAGACATTGACCATGCCATGGCGGCTGGTGCGCCACTCGCCCGAACCCCAATAGAAGGGTTCGACCTGGGCGACCCGCGGGTCGGCGCGCAGGAAGAGCTCGGTCGCCCCGCCGATCGGTCGCCCCAGGTCGATGCTCTGCACGCCGGGGAACCCGACCCAGAGATCGGCCGAGGACTTGGTCACATAGACGCTGGCCAGGGAAAACACGCCGAGGATCAGGCCGGCCTGCAGCAGAACCAGCAGTCCCGAGAAGCCGACGGCCACGGCGGCCGGCGCGAACCGGCGCCAGTCGAACAGCAGTGTCTTTAGCGCCAGCCCGGTCATGCGGTCGGGCCCGCGGGCGGGTCGCGGCCGCCTCGGCCGATCAGCCAGACGCCGGTCAGGATCGCCAGGCTGCCCACCACCTGCAGCGGGCCCACGGGCTCGTGGAAGACCAACGCGCTGGCGGCGATGATCAGCACGTAGCTGACGGCCGACAGCGGAAAGGCCGCGCTCAGAGGCATCTCGGACAGCACCGTCATCCAGGCGACAAAGCTGGCGACCTCACAGACCAGCAGGATCTGGACGCTGGGCAGCCGGGCGGCGGCCAGCAGCCAAGCGGCGTCGAAGCGAACATCGGCAAGATGGGCGGCCGAGGCCTTGGCGGCGATCTGGTAGCCCAGGGTCAGCAGCGGCAGGATGGCGAACAGCACCATGGGCGCCAGCCGCCGGCGGGGGCGAGCGGCGACGGCGGTCATGCGGCCAGCCCTTCCAGCGGGTCGCCCATGACCAGCGGCGCCAAGGCGCGCAGGGCGCCGTTCAGCAGGCCGTTGCGATGACGGAAGTACATGGCGGCAGGGGTCAGCCGGCTGCCCAGACGCACCTTGTCGCCGAGATTGGCCTGGCCGCTGCGATAGCGCTTGAGGCCTCGCGCCAGGCACCGTTCGAGATTGTAGAACCAGCTGAGGAAATAGAGGTTATGGGCGCGGCCGCGCTCGACCTCCATGCAGAAGAACTTGTCCAGCAGCACCTCGCCGTCCTCGAGCAGAAGGTTGAAGGCCAGCAGGTCGCCGCCGACGTAGTAGAGGACGAAGACCGCCCTGCCCGGCATCCGTGCCGCCACCTGGGTGAAGAAGGCCGGGGTCAGGGTCTCCAGCTGGGCCTCGGCCCGCGCCAGGGTCTGACGATACAGGTCCATGGCCCGAGGCAGGTCGGCGCCCAGCTCGTTCCGCAGCTCGATCCGTACCTTCGAACGGGACCGCAGCTTGCGGCGCATGTCCTTGCGCACGCCGCTGGAGAGCCGCTCCAGATAGGCGTCGAGGGTCGGGAAATGGATGTCCAGATCGGCGATCGCCTGGCCCGACACGGCGCTGTAGCCGCCCTGCCCCATGGCCTCCGCCCAGAGCCCGGCTTGGGCGTGGTCGGCGTCCTTCACGCCGGACAGGGCGCATCCTGACCGGGCGGCCTCCTGCCCGAAAGCGCGGACCAGCGCCGCCAGGACGGCGGGACGCTCGGCGTCGGCCAAGTCCGGCGCGAAGCCGACCGTGGCGGTCTCGGTGCAGGGCGAGCCTAGGCAGGCCAGCTTGGGCGTCATCACCCCCGGGACCAGGCGGCGGACCCGCTCGGCGATCCGCCGGCCCGCGCCCTCGAAGGTGGTCTCCAGCCGGTAGTCGGTGATGAAAGCCGGGATCGCCCCGACCAACCGTCCGTCGCGATGGGCCAGAACGTAGCGCCACTCGAAGCCGGCCAGGCCCGCGCCCTCGATGGCGCGCAGATAGTCGAAGCTTTCCAACGCGCCGCCGAACAGCGCCTCCCACTGGCCGCGCGGCAAGTCGTCCAGCGTGGTCAGGACCCGGGTCTCAAGCATGGGACTTCAGGTCCAGACGCTCGGCCGCGTAGGGCGTCTCGCCGTCGAAGAAGGCCGCCGTCAGGGCCGCGACCCGGTCGCGCTCCTGGTCGACGTGGATCATGTGATAGCTGTCGTCGAGCAGTTGCAGGCGCGTGGGTCCGCCCAAGGCCTTCTCCAACCGATAGGCGTTGCGCGGGTGGCTCATGTCGTCGTCTCGGGCGTGCAGGATCAGGGTGGGCGTCTCGATGGCCTTGCCGATCCGCTCCAGCCGCCGGCCCATGCGGTACATCTGGTAGAGGGCGCCCAGAGGCAGCCGGTCGATGGCCCCTTCAATCAGGCCGTCCGGCGCACGCTCGGCCAGGCCCCGCAGGCGCTCGTCCTTCAAGCCGAAGGGGTGGGTCTCGGCCCAAGCCAGGCGGCGCACGCCCGGCAGGTTGGCGACCAGCTGGATCACCGGCGCGGCCACGGCGAAGCGGGGCATGTTCCAGCCGTCGTACTCGAAGGTCATCGAATAGACCGCGGCGGCGTGGATGGCGGGCCGCTCAGCCGCCAGCAGCAGACCCAGCGCGCCGCCCACGCAGATGCCGGCCACCGACACCGTGTTGACCTCGGCGGCGAACCGGTCATACGCCTCGACCAGACCTTCCAGCCAATCGCGCCAGGTGGTGCGCAACAGGGTCGCCTCATCAGCGCCATGGCCGGGCAACAGAGGCGCGTGGGTTTCGAAGCCGCGTCGCGCCAAGCGCTTGGCCAGGGGCTTCATCTCCGCCGGGGCGCCGGTCAGGCCATGGATCAGCAGGACGCCATGGCCAGATCGGCCGGCCAATCGCAGGGGCTGGACGCTCATCGGCGCACCGCCCCTTCCACGCCGCGCGGTCGGCGATTGGCGCGGGCCAGGAAGCCGAGGGCGTGGGCGGGGCCAATGACGTGGACGCCATGCGCCGCCTGCTGCTCGACCAAGGCCCGACGCAGCGCCGGCAGCCGCGTCCAGTGGACGGCCGGCCGATAGTGGTGCTCGGCGTGGTGGCCGTTGTTGAACCAGGTGAGGTTGTAGATCGGATCGTAGCTGGAGACGCCCCAGGCGATCGGCGTGTCGGGATCGCCGTTGAAATGCTCGTAATAGCCGTTCAGCTGCGAGAGGCTTTCGCCCAGATAGTAGAACGGCAGCAGGAACAGCACCGCGCGCCAGTCGATCACGGCCATGCCGACAGCAAAGGTCGCCACCGCGAAGAGTTCGATCCGGCCCCAACGCGCGTCGTCCTCGCGGCCCCGGGCCTTCAGGGCCCGGTAGACCGAGCCGCCGCTGTCTCGGAAAAAGCCGAGGAACACGTAGGACCAGACGTTCTCGGGCCGGCCGTCCTTGCCGTAGCGATAGATCGACAGCCAATCGCGGGTCTGGCCGTCCGGTCCCGGCCGGTCGCTGTTGCCCTCGTGGTGGCGCAGGTGAACCCAGGTGTAAAAGGTCTGGGAAAAGCCGATGGCCACCGACTCCAGCAGCGAGAAGGCGCGGTTCAGGGCCTTGGACCGGAAGTACGGTGTGTGCAGGAAGTTGTGCGAGACGCCGTTGACGTTCCAGCTGATCGCCAGGGCGTAGCCGAAGCCGCACAACAGCTGGCCCCACCAGGGCCGGTTGGCTGAACCGACCACGATCCAGACCACGAAGGTCAAGTGCGCCGCGGCGGCCGCGACGGGGATCAGGTCCCAAGATGTCCAGGCCATCAGGCCTTTGGAGCGTCTTGGAAGTCGAAAATCGGAAAGGCGGAAGTCTGGCGGCGTCATGGCGCTCGCTCCGGGGTTGGATGAGGTCACAGGCCTGACAGCCCCACGCACGTCACGCCGCCGGCGACGAGGACCGCGCCGGCGATCTGGATGGGGGTCAGGCGCTCGTTGAGGATCAGCGTGCCGGCCAGGGGCACGCCGGCGTAGGTCAGGGTCATGATCGGAAAGGCCAGGCCCAGGGGCGTGCTCTCCAGCACCAGCACCCAGGCCACCATCTCGACGAACCAGAAGACGATCCCGGCCCACAGCATCGGCTGGACCGCCAGGGCGACCAGATAGTCCGCCCGACCGTCCGCACCGTCCGACGCGACCTTGAAGCTCAGTTCGCGCCCGATCTCGGTGACGATGCAGAAGGCCAGCAGGCCGGCGCTCGTGGCGGTAAGGGCGGCGTTCACGACGTCACCTCGGCGAACAGCGACAGCAGGCGCAGGTTGGTCGCCTCGTTCGTCCGCGATTGGTCGCCCGGCACGCCGCCCCGGGGTTGATCGAGGAACGCCTCGCCGCGTTTCAACAGGTTCGACAGCAGGTCTGGTCCATAGCGCGGCTGCGACCAGTCGCCGACCACGTCGGCTCCGATCACCCGCGCCCGCTCCGCCACGGCGCGGACGAGGCGCTCCAACGCCGCCAGGGACAGCTGTCCCTGGTCCCAGTTGGTGATCGCGTCGTCGGGGCGCAGCACGTCCTTGTCGATCGTGATGTAGACGGCGTCGGTCTCGATCCGCGAGGCGAGCAGGTTGATGAACCCCTCCTGCCCCATCGCCGTCATCGACGGCCAGTTGCGGTCGCCGACCCGCAGGATCGGTCCGCCGTCCAGCGCGCGGTAGGGATAGAGTTCGACGCGTCCCTCAGAGACGAGGGACAGGTCGGCCCGCTTGGTCTCCGGCCGGTCGATGTCGCTGCTGCAGACCCCGACCGTGATCACCTTGGCGACGCCCGGCGTTCGCGCCGCATGCCCGACCCACGACCCGCAGTGCAGACCGTTCTCGAACCGCACCCAGTCGGGATGGTTGTCGAAGTGGACGACCGTCACCGCCCTTGCGCCGCAGGCCGCAACGGCCCGTTCAATCAGCAGCGGTGTGACGTGGTGGAAATCGCCCGATCCGGCGAAGACCAAATCCGGCCCCGCCGCCGACGCCGCCTGATCGCGCAGCCGGGCGGACAAGGCGGCTAGGGCCGGCGCCCGACTCCAAAGGCGCAGCGCCGGCCCAAGGTCCCTGGCCTCGACCGTCAGGCCGCCTCGGCCACGCAACGCGTGTTGCGCATCCAGGGCGTTGTCGAGGTTCAGGAAGACCGGGCGCATCGAACCGTCAACCCACGCAGCGGCGCAGGACGGCGTCGAGCAGTTTCAGCGCCAGGTCGATCTCGTCCTTGGTAATCTCCAGCGAGGGCGCCAGGGTGATGACGTTCTTGTAGTAGCCGCCGACGTCGAGGATCAGGCCGTAGCGCTTGCCGTCGATCTCGATGTCGCCCTTCATCCCCTCGGCTTCCATGCGGTTGAGCAGGGCCTTGTTGGGGGTGAAGCCGTCGGCCTCGCAGATCTCGGCGCGCAGGGCCAGGCCCAGGCCGTCGACGTCGCCGATCTGCGGCCACCGCTTCTGGAGGTCCTTCAGGCCTTCCAGGAAGTAGGCGCCCTTCTCCAGGACCTGGGCGCCGTAATCGACCTCGTGCGTCATCCGCAGGGTCTCCAGCGCCACCGACGTGCCCATCGGGTTGGAATTGAAGGTCGAGTGGGTCGAGCCCGGCGGGAAGATTTCAGGGTTGATCAGTTCTTCGCGCGCCCAGACGCCCGACAGCGGATTGAGGCCGTTGGTCAGCGCCTTGCCGAACACCAGCACGTCGGGCTGGACGCCGAAGTGCTCGATCGACCACAGCTTGCCGGTGCGCCACATGCCCATCTGGATCTCGTCGACCACCAGCAGGATGCCGTGCTGGTCGAGAATCTTCTTCAGCTCGCTGAAGAAGTTGGGCGGCGGAATAACGTAACCGCCGGTGCCCTGGATCGGCTCGATATAGAAGGCCGCGTACTCGGCCTGGCCGGTCTTGGTGTCGAGCACGCCGTTGTATTCGGTCTCGAACAGGCGGGCGAACTTCTGCACGCAGTCGTGGCCGTACTCTTCCTTGGTCATGCCCTTGGGGCCGCGGAAGTGGTACGGGAATTCGATGAACTGCGCGCGATCGCTGAAGTGGCCGAAGCGACGGCGATAGCGGTACGACGAGGTGATCGCCGAGGCCCCCAGGGTGCGGCCGTGATAGCCGCCCTCGAAGGCGAACATCAGCGACTTGCCGCCCGTGCCGTTGCGCACCAGCTTCAGCGAGTCCTCGACCGCCTGGGCGCCGCCGACGTTAAAATGGACGCGCCCCTTGCGGCCGAACTTCCGCTCGGCGTCCTGCGCGATCATCGCGGCCAGCTCGACCTTCTCGCGGTGCAGGTACTGGCTGGCCACCTGCGGCAGGGTGTCGAGCTGACGGTGGGCGACGGCGTTCAGGCGCGGATTGCGGTAGCCGAAATTGACGGCCGAGTACCACATTTGCAGGTCCAGGAACTGGCGTCCCTGGGCGTCGTACATGAACGAGCCCTCGCAGCCGTCGAAGAACTTCGGATCGGGCAGGTAGTGGACCGTGTCGCCATAGGAGCAGTACTGGGCCTCGAGCTCGCGCAGGACGGCCTCGTCGAGGACGGCGTGTTCGGCGTCATACATTCGGGGAACTCCGGTCAGATGGCGGCGCGGCGCGCCAGGCGGCCGTGGGCGGCCGCGAGCGTCGTCGTGATGATGTGGAAGTCAGAAAATTCGTGGTGCGGCATGGCGCGCGAGCGGGCGTAGTCGGCCAGCTTGTCGCGAGCGAACAGCAGGCCGGCGCGATTGGAGACGCAGAAGTCCGACCGCCCGTCGCCGACGAAGACCATCAGATCGCCGGACGCGAGGTCGCGCTCGTCGGCCTTGGTCGCGACCTGGCACTTGCACACCCCGGAGCCCGCCGCGCAGCCTGCCCGCGACCAGGGCTGCTCCAGGCGGCGGCCGGTCTCGGCGTTGCCGACCAGGCGGTTAGCGATCACCGGCAGATGGCTCAGGCCGTGACGTCCCAGGATCCGGGCGATGAAGTGATCGACCCCGTCGCTGACCACGGTCAGCGGCACGGCGTTGGCCTGGCACCAGGCGACGAACTCAGGAAACCCGTCGGCCAGTTCCACGCTGTCGAGCACGGCGTCCAGCGCCGCGTCGTCGCCACCGATCAGGGCGACCTGGCCGCGCATGCACTCGGCGGCGGTGATCTCGCCTCGGGTCCAGCGGTCTTCCAGGTCTTCCCAGGCGGGGTCGGCCAGACGGGTGAGCACCAGGTCGGTGGTGTCGACCCTGGCGATCGTCCCGTCGAAATCGCAAAATATCCGCATCAATCCGACTTAGCTCCAGACGCCCCCGCGCCGTTCGAGCCAATGACGCCGTGTGTATTCCGTCCCCTCACCGATTTTTCGCCGGGTCCAGCGACGCCCCGCGAGCCTTGCCTTGATGCCGCCGTCGGGCGATGTCTTTTAGCCCCGCCGAGTCCCTCCAGCCCGGGCCGTTCGTCCCCGTGATAGTCACCGACACGTCCAGTCCGTCTTCTTGTGTCGCGCCCGTCCGGCGCGGCGCGCGAGCGCACGGCTGACGATGGAGGACCTGCAGGACCTCTCCCCGCTCGCGGCCGCCTATCTGGAGCGGCGCGAGGACATGCGGCGGTTCTTCCAGGCGCGCCTGGGCAGCCGAGCCGACGTCGAGGATCTGGTCCAGGAGCTCTATCTGAAGGTCCAGGCGGTCGCCGGCGAGACGATCGACAACCCACCCGCCTATCTCTACCGCCTCGCCTCGAACCTGATGCTGGACCGCCTACGCCGCGCCAAGCGCGCCGGCGCCCGCGACGACGAATGGCGCCGGACCCACCACACCGCAGTGGGGGCCCTGGATGTCGCAGAAGAGCCCGACGCCGAGAGCGCCGTCATCGCCCGCCAGCGCCTAGAAAAGATCACCGAGGCGCTGAAGACCCTGTCGCCCCAGACCCAGCAGATCTTCCGCCTGCACAAGTTCGAGAGCCTGACCCACGTCGAGACCGCCGCCCGCCTGGGCATTTCTCGAAGCTCGGTCGAGAAGCATGTCAGCCTCGCGCTGAGCCATCTCGTCAAAAGGGTCGGGCGATGAGTGTGGCATTTCCGCATCACCCCACGAAGAACCGAGGAGGGGCTTTCTCGGTCATGGCGTCATTGTGGCAGGCCTCTTCTTCCGCACGGCGACAAGGAAGCACAACCCGTCGATGACCCAGTCCGTCACCACCGATCCCATCCAGCAAGCGGCGAGCGACTGGTTCGCGCGCCTGCAGGGTGACGCCGGTCTGGAGGACTGGACCGCCTTCCAGGCCTGGCTGGAGGCCGATCCCGCCCACGCGGCGGCCTATGACGCGGTCGAGGCGATGTGGGTCGAACTGGAAGACCTTCCGGCCGAACAGATCACCGCCCCTGCCCCAGCCGAGACCGTCGTGGCTTTCGCGCCGCGCCCTAAGCCGTCGGCCAAGCCGCCCGCCCGCCGCTGGGTCTGGATTGGCCTCGCCACCGCCGCGGCGGCCGCCGCCGTGGTCGTCGCTATCTTACCGCAACTGACGCGCCCGACCTTTACCGACTATTCGACCAAGCGCGGCGAAACCCGCGAAGTGGCCCTGGCCGACGGCTCGCGGCTGACCCTGGGCGGCGCCACCACCCTGCGTGTGCGCCTGACCCGGGCCGAGCGCGACGTGACGCTGGTCGACGGCGAGGCCAGCTTCGACGTCGCCCACCTGGAGAACCGCCCGTTCGTGGTCGCCGCCGGCGATCGCGAAGTCCGCGTGCTGGGCACCGAGTTCAACATCCTCAGCCATGACGACCGCCTGGCCATTACCGTGCGCCGAGGCCTGGTGCAGGTTTCCGGCGGGCCGGACGGCGCGGTCCGCCTGGCCAAGGGCCAGCAACTGATCCATACCCGAGGTTCGGCGACCTCCCTGGTGCGCGCGACCGATCCGGACGCCGCTTTCGCCTGGAAGACCGGCAAGCTGGTCTATCGCGAGACGCCCCTGGCCGAAGTAGTCGCCGACCTGAATCGCTACGTCGCCACGCCCCTACGGGTTGATCCCAGCGCCGCCTCGGTCAAAGTCACCGGCGTCCTAGTGGTCGATGAGGAAGCGGCGATGATCCGGCGTCTGGAACTGTTCGCACCGGTCGTCGGTCAACACAGCGGGGGCGAGATCCTGCTCAAGGCCAGACCGACCCAACTCTGACGATGCGGCGCAAGAGGTCGATCACGCGTCGTCGCGGTCGCGCGTGGCCCATCGTGCTGATCGCCGGCCTGGCCGGCGGCGCGACGCACGCGCAGGATCCGGGCGCCTCGGTGCGCCTGCAGATTCCAGCCAAGGCCGCTCACGCCGCCCTGATCGATTTCGCGCTTCAGGCTGACCTGTCGCTGGGCGGCGACCTGGACGCCTGCTCCGGGGCCTCGCCGGCCCTCTACGGCCGGATGACGCCCCGGGGCGCGCTGGACCGGATCCTGGCCCACAGCGGGTGTGGCTACACGATGCCCGATCCGCGGACCGTGTTGATCCACCGGGCCGCCCCGCCCCGCCCCCGCCATGCACTTGTCGTCGCCCCGCCCGCCAGCCTGGGTCTGGGCGAGGTGGTCGTCACGGCCCAACGCTATCCCAACCTGCCTGGGCGCACCCCCTACGCCATCTCGGTGGTGTCCGGCTCGACACTGTCGCGCGAGACCTTGACCAGCCTCTCCGATCTGACGGGACAGGTCGCCGGCATGACCGTGACCAACCTGGGCCCCGGCCGCGATAAGATCCTGCTGCGCGGCCTGTCAGACGGCGCCTTCACCGGTCAGGCCCAGTCGATGGTCGCGCTCTATCTCGACGACGTGCCGATCACCTACAGCGCCCCGGATCCCGACCTGCGCCTGGCCGACATCGAGCGGGTCGAGGTCATGCGCGGTCCGCAGGGCACACTCTATGGCGGCGGGTCTCTCGGCGGCGTCCTGCGTGTCGCCACCCGCAAGCCCGACCTCGACCGTTACCAAGCCAGCGTCATGGGCGGCCTGTCGTATACTTGGAACGGCGGCGGCGGCGACGAGATGGAGGCGATGGCCAATATCCCGCTAGCGCCGGGCCGAGCGGCCCTGCGGGTCGTGGCCTACAGCGACGGCCAGGACGGCTACATCGCCAATCCAACCCTGGGGCTCAAGCGCGTCAACGGCTCCCAGCGGGACGGGGTGCGCGCCAGTCTCCGCGCTGCGCTCTCGCCCCATTGGACGGCGACCCTGGGCGTCACGACCCAGTGGATCAACAACGCCGACACCCAATATGGCCTGCGCCGACTGGGACCCTATCTGCGCGACAATCCGGCGCGCGAACCCCACGACAACGATTTCGAACACGTCTCGCTGACCCTGGCCGGCGAGGGCGCCTGGGGCCGGGTGACCGGCTCGGTCGCGCGTCTGTCGCACCATTTCAACAGCCGGTACGACGCCACCACGGTATCGACGCTCTACGGCCTGGCCGCCGCGCCGGCCACCCTGGACGACGAAAAGGCCATTGACCTGACGGTGGCGGAGGTCACCTACGCGAGTCCCAGCGATCATCGGCTGCACGGCCTGGTCGGCGCGTTCGGTTCGACCGGCGCAACCCAGCTTCACAGCCTGCTGCACGATCTCCAGCCCGTCGGCCAGACCGCCTATGCGGAGCGGCGACGCGACAAGATCAACGAGACCGCGCTCTATGGCGAGGTCACCCTCGACGCCACCAAGCGCCTGTCGGCGACCGCCGGCCTGCGCTGGTTCGACTTCCGGTTCGATACCGACTCGGTCGTCGTCCAGGCCGCCGGACAACGGGCGTTCAGCGAGGCGGACGACGCCACCGGCCTGTCCCCGAAAGTCCTGCTCAGCTACGACGCCCGGCCCGGCCTGCTGTTCTACGCCCAGGCCGCCGAGGGCTACCGGCCTGGCGGGTTCAACACCGCAGGCCGGATCGGCCAGATCTTCGACGGTCCCGGCTCGCCGGCGCGCCGCTACCAGGCCGACGAGCTTTGGAACTATGAGATCGGCGCCAAACTGCGCGCGTGGGACGACCGCCTCCAGGGTCGGGTTGCTGTCTTCTACGCGACCTGGGAGTCCGTGCAGAGCGACCAGTACCTAGCCGACGGCACGGCTTACACGGCCAATATCGGCAACGGCGACAATCGCGGCGTCGAGGTCGAAGGCGCGCTTCGCCTGAACGATCAGATCGACCTGCGGGCCGCCGCCCTGCTGAACGATCCCGAGATCACGCGGCAGAATCTCGACTTCGACTCGCGCGACGACGCGCGCCTGCCAGGCGTGTCACGGGTCTCGACGAGCTTCGGCGTCGATTATCACCGCGCCTTGTCCGGCGACCGGACCCTGCGCTTGCAAGGCCAGGCGACCTATGTCGGGGCTTCGTACGTGACCTTCGACGCCAGCAGCATGCACGAGATGGGCGAATATCTGGGACTGCGCGGGGTCGCGAGCCTGGAAGCCGGGCGCTGGACCCTGGCCGCGACGCTGGACAATCCGTTCGGCGCCCGCCCCAACAGCTTCTCGTTCGGCAATCCGTTCCTGATCACCCGCGATGAGATCATCACCCCGCCTAGACCAAGGACAATCGCGCTGAGGATGTCCGCACGATTCTAGATTCGCCGAGGCTAGACCATCGTGCGTGAAACCGGAATCGAAGGGATTCCGAGTTTGGGCGAAGCATGATTCACCTTGGTTGGAGGTGGATCATGGGCAGGAGCTACTCTGGGGATCTTCGCGACCGGATCGTCGGCTAGGTATCGGAGGGAGGATCGCGTCGCGGGGCGGCGAAACGATTTGGCGTCAGCGACAGCTGCGCGGTGAAGCTTTTGGCGCGGGGTCTTGTGCGCCGGCGCGGCAGGGGCGACCGCCGGAAGGGGGCAAGCTGGCGGCGCATCGGGCGTCCCTGATCGAGCAGGAAGCCAAGCCGGATATCACCTTGCCGCAACTGGCCAGCTTGCTGGAGACACAGCGCGGGGTGGTGGCGGACCCCGGTTCGCTGTCGCGGGTGCTTGGCGCGGCGGGGTTCACATATAAAAAAAGCCCTGATGGCGTCGGAGCGCGCACGCGCGGCGGTGCGTGAACGCCGTAGGGAATGGACCCAACATCGTCAGCCCGCCATGCGCCGACAGCCGGCGCGGCTGGTGTTCATCAACGAGACGGCCGTCACCACCAAGATGACCCGGCTGCGCGGTCGCAGCCTATGCAGCCATCGCCTGGCGGCGGACACGCCGTTCGGCCGCTGGAGAACCCAGACCTTCATCGCCGGCTTGCGATGCGCGGGGCTGACCGCGCCCTGGATTCCGGACGGCGCGATGAACCGCGACGCGTTCGACGCCTATGTCGAGACCCAACTTGGCGCCGACCCTGAGCCCTGGCGACGCCGTGGTTCTCGACAACCTGGCCGCTCACAAGGGGCCAAAGGCCGCCCAGGCCCTTAAGGCGCGAGGGGCCTGGTTCCTGTTCCTTCCGCCTTACTCGCCCGACCTGAACCCGATCGAGATGGCCTTCTCCAAACTCAAGGCGCATCTACGCGCCGCCAACGCCCGCACCTTCAACGACCTCTGGAAGGCCGTCGGCGACATCTGCAAGCTCTACGAGCCCCAGGAATGCTGGAACTACTTCAAGGCGGCAGGGTATGCGTCCCATTAAACGCACGATGCTCTAGACGCCCGGCGGCGCCACATTGAGGGGATGTTTTACGACGCCCCAGCCTGCCGATAGGAAGTTCCGCGGCTGGCTGTACTGCGCCAGAAGCAGTCCGCCCCTACCGCCCTACCAAGCCCCCAACTCCCGTAGCTGTCGCGCCAGGTCGGCCGGCATCTCGGCGGCCTCGGCCTCGGTCAGGTCGGGCGGGATGTCCTCGTGCTTCAGGTAGCGCCAACCCTGGAAGGGCCGCCGGGGGGTGGGGGCGACGCGGACGATGGTCGGGTCGACCGTCACCTCGCAACGCGAGGCCTGGCCCTCGCCGACCGTGTCGATCTTCAGGATGGCCTGGCGGCACAGGATCTGGCCCTTCATCACCCGGTACAGCGAGCCGCCGTCCAGCACCTCATCGATGCGCTTGGGCGTCATGCGGGTGTGCATGATCCACGGACGGTCGGCTTCGGCGTGCCAGGCGACCAGTTCGTCGATGGTGTCGCAGCCGACGACCAGCTTGATGATGTGCAGGGGCATGGGCGCGGTACTTAGGGGCGTCAGGCGTCCGAGGAAAGAGCCATGCAGACCGGGAGCGAAAACCTCGTCCTTCGACAAGCTCAGGATGAGGTTTTCGAACGCCAAGGCCTCAACATGGGTCCTCATCCTGAGCCTGTCGAAGGACGAGGACCACGCACCGCGAACGCCGGGCGCCCCTAGGACGCGACGACCGGCTCCAGCTTCGCCAGCACCACGCCTTCGCTGACCTGGCCGCCAGCCACGGCCGACAGCTCGGCGACCACGCCGTCGAACGGCGCGGCCAGGGCGTGCTCCATCTTCATGGCCTCAAGAGTCAGCAGGGTCTGGCCCTTGACCACCGCCTGGCCGGCCTCGACGGCCACCGAGACGATCTTGCCCGGCATCGGCGACAGGATCGCGCCGTCCGAGGCGGCCGCGTGGGCGCCGCCGGCCTGGTAGGTGAAGTCGAACTCGCGGACGTCCCCGCCCTCGAACACATAGAGCGGGTCGTCGCCGTAGGTGGCGGGCAGGACGTCGACGTCGCCCAGTGGCCGGCCGTCCTCGACCGTGATGTCCCACGACCAGTCGTCGCCTTTCCCGCCCGCAAGCGCCACGCGCAGCGGCGTCGGCTTGCCGTCCACCGTCAGCGGCAGGGTCATCGCCGCGCGCGGCGCGTTCATCCGGAAGCCCAGCAGGCGCGACGGGGCGCTGGCCCAGGGGTCGGCGCGAGGCTGGTCGGCCTCCATGAACGTCTCCAGTCGCTGGCCGATCGCCGCCAGGGTCGGAGCGTCGGAAAACGCGCGCCGGGTCAGATCGTCCAGCCGCGCCTCGATGAAGCCGGTGTCCACCGCCCCGTCGATGAAGTCCGGATCGCTGGCGCAGCGGGCCAGGAAGGCGGCGTTGGTCTTGACCGGCCAGACCTCGACCAGGCGGCAAGCCTCGGCCAGGCGCGCCGCGGCGTCCTCGCGGTCGACGCCGTGGGCGATCAGCTTGGCGATCATCGGGTCGTAGAACGGGGTGACCTCGCCGCCCTCCTCCACCGCGCTGTCGACCCGCACGTCGCCCTCGGGCAGGCGAAAGTGGGTCAGCGGACCGGTCGAGGGCAGGAAGCCCGTGGCCGGATTCTCGGCATAGAGGCGCGCCTCCATGGCCCAGCCGTCGATCTCGATCTCGTCCTGGGCCAGCGGCAGGGGCTCGCCCGAGGCGACGCGCAGCTGCCACTCGACCAGGTCCTGGCCGGTGATCATCTCGGTGACCGGGTGCTCGACCTGCAGCCGGGTGTTCATCTCCATGAACCAGATGCGGTCGGCGCGCAGGCCCTCGCTGGCGTCGGCGATGAACTCCACCGTGCCGGCCCCGACATAGCCCACCGCCTGGGCCGCCCTGACCGCCGCCCCGCAGACGGCGGCGCGGGTGGTCTCGTCCATGCCGGGGGCCGGGGCTTCCTCGATCACCTTCTGGTGGCGGCGCTGCAGCGAACAGTCGCGCTCGAACAGGTGGACGACATTGCCCTGGCTGTCGCCGAACACCTGCACCTCGATATGGCGCGGGCGGGTGACGTACTTTTCCAGCAGCACCCGGTCGTCGCCGAAGCTGGCGCTGGCCTCGCGCTGGCACGAGGCCAGCAGGGCGGCGAAGTCCTCGGCCTTGTCGACCTTGCGCATGCCCTTGCCGCCGCCGCCGGCCACGGCCTTGATCAGCACCGGGAAGCCGATCTTGGCCGCCTCGGCCGCCAGGCGCTCGAGCGTCTGGTCCTCGCCCAGATAGCCGGGGGTGGTCGGCACGCCGGCCTCGATCATCACCCGCTTGGCGGCGTCCTTCAGGCCCATGGCGCGGATCGCCGAGGGCGGCGGACCGATCCAGACCAGGCCGGCGTCGATCACGCCTTGCGCGAAGTCGGCGTTCTCGGACAGGAAGCCGTAGCCCGGATGAATCGCCTCCGCCCCGGTCTGGCGGGCGGCGGCGAGGATCTTTTCCGGGACCAGGTAGCTCTCGCGGGCCGGGGCCGGGCCGATCAGGATGGCGACGTCCGCCTCCATCACGAACGGCGCCTGGGCGTCCGCCTCGGAATAGACCGCGATCGTCCGCACGCCCAGCTCGCGGGCGGTGCGGATGATCCGACGGGCGATTTCGCCGCGATTGGCGATCAGGACGGACGAGATCAAAGCGAAAATCCTAGATCTGGGCCAGGGCCAGGAGCGCCAGGCCGACGAGCAGGAGGGAGAAGGAAAACACGGTGGCCCACCAGACGATCAGCGTCTTGAGGACCGCGCCGACAATGCTGGAGCCGTAGGCGCCCCGCAGGGTCTGGAACAGGTTCACGGGCGTCCAGAACACCAGCAGCCCGAACCACCAGGACTTGAGGGCGTCAGGCAGGACCAGGCCCAGGGCGTTGGTCAGGAACGCGAAGGACAAGAGGTTCATCGCCACCAGCAGGTGGTCGTAGATGAAGAACCGGGGCTTGTTGCGATAGACCAGCGTCAGGGCCAGGCCGACGATCGGCAGCAGCAGGACCGCCATGCGGTGGCCCCAGGTGAACAGCACCAGCTGGTAGAACTCAGGATTCTCGCGGGCCTTGGCGATGTTCTCCCGCAGCCAGTCGCCGGTCTTGGCCGGATCGTGGCCCTTGGCCTTGGCGTCCGCGATGGCGGCCTGGGCTTCCGGCGGCAGCGGCGTGGCGCCGGTGGAGACGTGGCCGTCGTCGTGGATCGTCACCGAAGGTGCGTCGCCGCCGCCGTTGAACGACAGGCTCCGGATCTTCGCCGCCTCGGCCTTGCGCTTCTCCTCGGGCGTCAGGCCCATGCCCTCCGGCAGCTTGCCGGCCGCCAGAAGATCGGCGTCGGCGATGGTCCGGGCGTAGGCGGCCTGGGTCTTGGCGACGGCTTCCTGATAGTCTGCGGCCGCCTTGCCGACGTCCTTCTGATAGCGCTCCAGAACCTTGACGCGGTCCTCGTCGCGATCCTTCAGCTCGGCGTCGCGGTCGACGGCGGCTTCGGCCAGGGTGGAGTCGCGGTCCTGGACCGCCTCCTTCAGCGCGGCGTCACGGTCCTTGGCGGCCTCGGCGCGCAGCCGGGCGCCCTCGGCGGCGCGGCCTTGCGGCGTGGCCAGCAGCTCGGCGCGCTTGTGAGCCTCCTCCTCGGCGTGATGCTGCGAGGCGTGGATCGCGTGCTCGGCCGCGAAGATGAACAGCAGCAGGGCCACCAGGAAGGTGCGGAACGGCGGCACGTGCCGCACGATCCGGCCTTCCATGTAGTCCTTGGCCAGTCCGCCCGGCTTCAGGAACAGGGCCGGCAGGGTCAGGGCCAGGCGACCGTCGAGGTGGAACATTCCCTCGATGGCTTCCCAGATCAGGTGGCCGATGGAGCGATGGTGGGTGTCGGCGTTCTGGCCGCAGGCGTGACAGTACGGTCCTTCCAGCGAAGTTCCGCAGTTGGCGCACGGCTTTCCGACGCCCTCGAAGGCGTGCTTCCCGCGCCGTTTGAAGAACGCGGTGACGGAGTCCGCCGCCGCCGCTTCCATTTCGCCCGTCATATGGCCCCCTGCTCGACTCTAGATGGTCCAGCCGGGTTTACGGCGTTCGAGGAACGCGCGCACGCCTTCTTGGCCTTCGTCCGACACGCGGCGGCGGGCGATGCGTTTCGCGGTCTCCTCCAGCAGGCCGTGGTCGATCTTCTGACCGACGAAGTCGTTGACCAGGGCCTTGGCGTCGCCGATCGCGTCCGGGGCGCACAGGGCGACCTCCTCGATCAGGGCCTCCTGGGCGGCGACCAGGCCGGCCGCGTCGTCGAACACCTCGCCGACCAGGCCGTAGCTCCAGGCCTGGTCGGCGTCGAACACCCGGCCCGTGGCGAACAGCAGCTTGGCGGTGCGCGGGCCCAGGGCGGCGATCACATAGGGGCTGATCGTGGCCGGGGTCAGGCCCAGCTTGACCTCGGAAAAGGCGAAGCGGGCGTCGGCCGTGGCCAGGGCGTGGTCGCAGGCGGCCACCAGGCCGGCCCCACCGCCGAACGCCGGGCCCTCGACCAGGGCCACGGTCAGGGCGGGGATGTCGTGCAGGGCCTTGAGCATCCGGGCCAGGCCCAGGGCGTCGTCGCGGTTGTCGTCCTCGCCCCAGTCGGCCGCCGCCTTCATCCATTCCAGGTCGGCCCCGGCGCTGAACGCCCCGCCCACCCCGCGCAGGAAGACGATCCGCACGCCTTCGGCCCCATGCAGGGTCTCGAAGGCCTGGTGCAGGGCGGCGATGGTCTCCGCGTCGAAGGCGTTCTTCTTGGCCGGACGGTTGATCCAGACCGTCACCGCGCCGCCCGGCGTGGAGTCCAGATGGACCAGCGGCGTCATGGCGTCGGTGTCGGGGACTTCGACGAGCGGATCGGCGATGGGATTGGTCATGTCTTTTACTTTCTTGGTCCGCCCTCGTCCTTCGACAGGCTCAGGATGAGGGCTACTCCGACATTCGAATTCCTCATCCTGAGCTTGTCGAAGGACGAGGGCATCCACCATCACATCCGGAAGACGCCGAACGTCGTCTCGGGGATCGGGGCGTTGAGGCTGGCGCTGATCGCCAGGCCCAGCACGTCGCGGGTCTGGGCCGGGTCGATGATCCCGTCGTCCCACAGGCGGGCGGTGGCGTGGTAGGGGTCGCCCTCGGCCTCGTAGCGGGCGCGGATCGGGGCCTTGAAGGCCTCCTCGTCCTCGGCCGCCCAGGTCTCGCCCTTGGCCTCCAGGCCGTCGCGCTTGATGGTCGACAGCACGCTGGCCGCCTGCTCGCCGCCCATCACGCTGATGCGGCTGTTGGGCCAGGTGAACAGGAAGCGCGGGCTGTAGGCCCGGCCGCACATGCCGTAGTTGCCCGCTCCGAAGCTGCCGCCGATCAGGACGGTGAACTTGGGCACCTCGGCCGAGGCGACCGCCGTGACCAGCTTGGCCCCGTCCTTGGCGATGCCGCCGGCCTCGTACTTGCCGCCGACCATGAAGCCCGAGATGTTCTGCAGGAACACCAGCGGAATCCTGCGCTTGCAGGCCAGCTCGATGAAGTGCGCGCCCTTCAGGGCGCTCTCGCTGAACAGCACGCCGTTATTGGCCAGGATCGCCACCGGCTGGCCCCAGATGCGGGCGAAGCCGCAGACCAGGGTCGTGCCGTACAGCGCCTTGAACTCGTCGAACTCGCTGCCGTCGACGATGCGGGCGATCACCTCGCGCACGTCGTAGGGCGCGCGCACGTCGGTGGGGATGACGCCGTACAGGTCCTCGGCGTCGAACAGCGGCGGTTTGACGTCGCGGATCTCGGTCTCGACGCGCTTGGTGGTGTTCAGGTTGGCGACGATCGAACGGACGATCTCCAGCGCGTGCTCGTCGTCATTGGCCACGTGGTCGACCACGCCCGATCGGCGGCCGTGGGTGTCGGCCCCGCCCAGTTCCTCGGCGCTGATCACCTCGCCGGTGGCGGCCTTCACCAGCGGCGGGCCGGCCAGGAAGATGGTGCCCTGGTCGCGGACGATCACCGTCTCGTCGCTCATGGCCGGCACATAGGCGCCGCCGGCCGTGCACGAGCCCATGACGCAGGCGATCTGGGCGATGCCCTGGGCGCTCATCCGGGCCTGGTTGAAGAAGATCCGGCCGAAGTGGTCGCGGTCGGGGAACACCTCGGCCTGGTGCGGCAGGTTGGCCCCGCCGCTGTCGACCAGATAGACGCACGGCAGGCCGTTCTGCTGGGCGATCTCCTGGGCCCGCAGGTGCTTCTTCACGGTCATCGGGAAATAGGCGCCGCCCTTCACCGTGGCGTCGTTGGCGACGATCATCACCTCGCGGCCCGACACCCGGCCGACGCCGGTGATCAGGCCGGCGCCCGGCGCCTCGCCATTGTAGAGGTCGCAGGCGGCCAGCTGGCCGATCTCCAGGAACGGCGAGCCGGGATCCAGCAGACGCTCGACCCGCTGGCGCGGCAGCAGCTTGCCCCGCGACGCGTGGCGCGTGCGGGCGCTCTCGGGGCCGCCCAGGGCCGCCACCGCGACCCTTTCGCGCAGAGTCTCCACGAGGGCGCGGTTGTGCGCGGCGTTTTTGGCGAAGGTCTCGCCGTTCTTGTCGATACTCATGTTCATCTTCGGCATTATCGAGGCATAGCCTTTTCCGTTTCCCACCGAAAGCCGCAGTTTTTGACCTTCGTTGGCCAAGGTCCGCGGTTCAAGTTAGCGTCCACCCGTGGTCACCCTGCCCGACTTCATGGCCGACACGGCCCTCGCCCGGCTCTTCGCGCAAGAACACCGCGAAGGCGACGCCGCCTGGTTCTCGCTTCCAGGCGGCGCGACACTCTACGCACCGGGCGAGGCGGCGGACTATCTCTACTTCCTGCGCACCGGCCGACTGGGCGCGTTCCGGCGGGAGGAAGGCCAGGAACCGCAGTTCCTGGGGGTTATCCGCCCGGGCGAGCCGGCCGGCGAAATGGCGATGATCGCCGGCTCGGCCCACTCGGCCAACCTGGTGGCCCTGCGCGATTCGGAGGTCCTGGCCCTGCCCCGCGCCGCCTTCTTCGAGGCGGTCGAGCGCGATCCGGACGTGATGATCGAGCTGTCGCGGTTGATGATCCGCCGGGCCCGCAACGCCGGGGCCCACGCCTCGATCGGCGACCCGTCGGTGTTCGGCTTCATCGCGGTCGAGCCGGGCAAGGCGATCCGGCCGATCGTCGAGCGCATCGCCCACGCCATCGCCGCCCTGGGCTATTCGGTCACCGTCGAGGGCGCGGCCTCGCTGCTGGCCCCCACCGAATGGTTCAGCACGGTCGAGCGCCAGCACGACTTCGTGCTGTATGTCGCCGAGGCCGAGGAGACCGCCTGGAAGCACGTGGTCGGCCGGCAGGTGGACCGGCTGTTCCGGGTCGGCCTGGGCGATCGCAAGCCGCCGGCGGTGATCCCGACCTACGCGTCCGGCCCGCTGCAGGACCAGCGGCTGGTCGACCTGATCCTGCTGCAGCCCGCCAAGGTCACCCATCCAAGGGGCTCGGGCGAATGGCTGAACGCCACCCAGGCCGCGCGGCTGTTCCACGTCCGCGAGAACGGCATGGCCGACGTGCAGCGCCTGGCCCGGGTGCTGACCGGCCAGTCGGTGGGGCTGGTGCTGTCGGGGGGCGGAGCGCGGGCCTACGCCCATGTCGGGGCCATCCAGGCCCTGCGCGAGCGCGGCGTGCCGATCGACTTCGTGGGCGGCGCCTCGATGGGCGCGGTGGTCGCCGCGGGCTTGGCCATGGGCTGGGACGATGGCGAGATGGAAACCCGCATCCGCAAGGCCTTCGTCGAGACCAGCCCGTTGGACGACATCGCCTTCCCCCTGGTGGCCATGACCCAGGGCCTGAAGGTCAAGGCGCGGCTGGACGAGCATTTCGACGGCATCGAGATCGCCGACCTGTGGCTACCGTTCTTCTGCGTGTCGTCGAACCTGACCTCCGGCGCCTATCACCTGCACCGCCAGGGGGTCCTGCGCGACGCGCTGCGGGCCTCGATCTCGCTGCCCGGGGTGCTGCCGCCGGTGGCCGACGGCCATTCGGTGCTGGTCGACGGGGCGGTGATGAAGAACTTCCCGGCCGATGTGATGCGCGCCTTCCAGCTGGGGCCGATCGTCGGGGTGGACGTCACGCGCGGCCGCAGCATCACCGCCGACGACGTTGATCGCCCCACCTCGCTGTGGCGCTGGTTCTGGTCGGGCGAGTGGCGCAAGGGTCCGCCGATCGTCGCCCTGCTGATGCGGGCCGCCACCGTCTCGACGGGGCGCGACCTGGCGGCCAGCCGCGAGGCCTCGGACGTGCTGATCACCCCCAAGCTCAACGAGATCGACATCCGCGACTGGAAGGCCTTCGAGCCCGCGGTCGCCGCCGGCCGCGCCGCCGCGGCCCTGGCCCTGGACAGCCTGGGCAAGCCGGTGACCGAGCTGCGCCGCCGGCCGAGCTTGAGGGAGCTCTCGGAGGCCGAAGGGCGGCGCTAGGAGATGGACCCTTTAGAACGCCGTCCGTTTCCGCGTTCGGCCCAGAGCGTTAGAATCCCTCTCTCTTTGAGAGAGGGAGCATGGAAGGCCGTTCGCCCCGGCCTCACCAGCGCCGGGCGATCACGAACAGCCGGCTGAACGGGAACAGCGTCACCCCGTCGTCGCGGCGCGGATAGTCGGCCGCCAGCCGCTCGCGCCAAGCCGCCAGGAACGCGGCCCGCTCGGTCGGATCGTTCAAAGCTTCCAGATAGGGCCGCAGGCTGGTTCCCGAGGTCCAGTCGACGATCGGGTCGTCGCCGCCCAGGGCGTGGACGTAGGTCGTCACCCAGACGTCGAGATCCTGGCTCAGGGGCGACAGCCAGTCGTGATAGGGGCGCGGATCGACGCCGGAACGCACGCGCTCGACATCGGCCAGCCTCGCGGCCCAGGGCCCGTCCAGGGCCGTCTCGCGCAGGCTGCGCCGCCAGCCGTCGTCCGCCACCACGGGGATCTGGCAGGCCAGGACGCCGCCCGGCGCCAGCAGGCCCATCAGACGGGGAAACAGCGTCTCATGGCCGTCCACCCACTGCAGGGCGGCGTTGGTGAAGATCAGGTCCGGCGGAACCTCGGGCGCGAAGGTTGCGATGTCGCCCAGCACCCAGTCGATGTCGTTCCGCATCGCCCGGCCTCGGGCCAGCATCTCGGGGCTGGAGTCCAGGCCGTGCACCCGGGCGCCGGGATGGCGGCCGGCCAGCAGGGCCGCATGCTCTCCCGTCCCGCAGCCCAGGTCCCAGATCTCGCGCGGCTGCAGGTCGCGGGGGATCTGCAGCATCAGGTCCAGGGCCGGTCGGTCGCGATAGGCCTTGTAGCGCTGGTAGACGTCGGGGTCCCAGACCGGCATCCGGCCCTCCGTGCGAGAAACTGCGACAATCGGTCCGCCTATTTGGACCGATCCGTCGGTTTTGTCGCATGGGAGTGGGGGCAGCCCGGGCCTATCTTTTGGTCAAGGCGCGGACTTAACGCGCCACAGGAAGGAAACCACAGTGAAACGCCCCGCCGCCACCGCTGTCGCCGTCGCCGTCGCCGTCGACGCCAACCCTTCGGCCGCCTACGTGTATCGCCTGGGCGTGCTGGGCTTCAATCTTGGTCTTTGGACCCTCATCGTCGTGATCGTGCGGGCCCTCTAGCCTGATCCGACGATGCGGCCCCGGGCCGCGCATGCCCCCCTTGCGCGACCCGGGAGTGCCCTTCTTCTCGTCTACAGGCGCCTTTCAAAGCAGCCGTCGCGGGCCGCGACGTCCGGTCGCGACATTGCCCCTTTGCAGGACGGCCGATCGGCGCCCATATTCGTCTGGTGTTGTTCAACAACTGAAAGGAGGTGACCAGTGTCTCATTGTCTCCAACCGCGGTCGCAAGTCGTGACCTGGGGCCTGAAGATCGAGGTCTCCAACTGAAGGCGTTGAACGCCTAAGGTTTGAAGTCACGCCGCGGACGCGGCTACGACGATGGAGGGCCGTCCCGAGCGATCGGGGCGGCCCTTACATTTTGCTGCTCCCCCTATGGGGGAGCTGTAGGCGAAGCCGACTGAGGGGGGACTAGCGGCGGCCCCCTCCGGCCCTGCGGGCCACTTCTCCCCGTGGGGGAGGATCTACGCTCCCACCAGCTCCCGTCCGATCAGGAAGCGCCGGATCTCGTTGGTGCCCGCGCCGATGTCGTAGAGCTTGGCGTCGCGCAGCAGGCGCTCGACCGGCCATTCCTTGGTGTAGCCCGCGCCGCCCAGGGCCTGGATGGCCTCCAGCGACACCTTCACCGCGTTTTCCGAGGCCATCAGGATGGCGCCGGCCGCGTCGAACCGCGTGGTCTTGCCCGCGTCGCAGGCCCGCGCCACAGCGTAGACATAGGCCCGGGCCGAGTTCAGGGCCACGTACATGTCGGCGACCTTGCCCTGCATGAGCTGGAATGAACCGATCGCCTGGCCGAACTGCTTGCGCTCGCGGACATACGGGAGGACGACGTCCAGGCAGGCCTGCATGATGCCCAGCGGCCCGGCCGACAGCACGGCCCGCTCATAGTCCAGGCCGCTCATCAGCACCCCGACGCCGCCGCCCACCGGGCCCAGGACGTTCTCCTCCGGCACCTCGCAGTCCTCGAACACCAGTTCGGCGGTGTCCGACCCTCGCATGCCCATCTTGTCGAGCTTCTTGCTGACGCTGAAGCCCTTCATGCCCTTCTCGATCAGGAAGGCGGTGATCCGCTTTGAGCCCTCTTGTCCATTGGGGGTCTTGGCGTAGACCACCAGGGTGTCGGCGTGCGGCGCGTTGGTGATCCAGAACTTCGTGCCGTTCAGGATGTAGCGGTCGCCGACCTGCTCGGCCTTCAGCTTCATCGACACCACGTCCGAGCCCGACCCGGCCTCGCTCATGGCCAGCGAGCCGACATGCTCGCCGCTGATCAGCTTGGGCAGGTAGCGCTGCTTCTGCTCAGGGTTGGCCCAGCGGCGGATCTGGTTGACGCAGAGGTTGGAGTGGGCGCCGTAGCTGAGCCCCACCGAGGCCGAGGCGCGGCTGACCTCCTCCATGGCGATCACGTGCTCGAGATAGCCCAGGCCCAGGCCGCCGAACTCCTCCTCCACCGTGATGCCGTGCAGGCCCAGGTCGCCCATCGGGACCCACAGCTCGCGGGGAAAGGCGTTGGTCTCATCGACCCTGGCGGCGATAGGCGCGATGCGATCGGCCGCGAAGCGGGCGGTGGTGTCACGGATCGCGTCGGCCGTCTCGCCCAGCGCGAAGTCCATCGAGGGTGCGGTTTGATTGCTCATGCCCCCTTGCATAGCACAAACGCCCGCGGATCAAGCAGACCCGCGGGCGTTCATGCTCACGATAATGGCGATCGTGGTCTAGTCTTCGTCGTGCGGCCCGGGGTCTCCCAGCCGCCGCATCAGCAGATAGGTCGCGGTGGCGAAGCAGATCATGCCGACCACGCTGGCGCTCCAGCCGAAGATCTTGACCAGCGACAGGCCCTCGCCGGCCCCGACGCTGAGGTTCCACAGGATGCCGCCGCCGAACAGGGCCAGGCCCAGCAGGCCCAGGATGACCAGCAGGCTGACGCTGCCGAAGGCGTGCGGCTGCACATCGGAGAAGGCGACGTCCTGGGTCTCCAGCTTGACCGGGCCGCTGGTCGAGAAACCGCCCAGATTGAACAGCGAGGCCTCGTGCGCCGGACGAGCGGTTTCGAACAGGCTCGGCTCGGGGGCCGGGGCGACGGGCTCGGCGGCCGGCTCCTCCGGCGTCAGCTGGAAGGGCGCGGCGCTCGACGAGGCCGCCGGCTGCGGCTCCGGGGTCGCATAGATGAACGGCGACGGGGCGGCGGCGGGAACCGGCGGCTCCGGCAAGCCCAAATCCTGGGCCGGCGCGGCGATCGCCGCGGTCGGCGCGACGGCTTCATCCGGCAGGATCGCCTCCAGCCGCGCGCCGACCGCGGCGGCCGCCTGTTCGCTGGCGCTGGGTCCCGCGCCGGGCAAGGCCGTCGCGGACGAGCCGTCGTCGCGCAAGGCCACGGCCCTGTCGCCGGTCAGGGCGGTGGTAATAGCGACCGGCGCCTGGCTGGGCACAAGTTTGCCGGCGTCGTGGTCGATCCTGGGACGCAGCACCGAGCTGGGCGCGGCCACCCAGGCGCCGTCCGGCGGGGTCAGGAACAGCGCCTTCTCGGCCGAGCGACGGCGGACCAGGGCGTCGATGACGATGCGCTCGCCCTCGAAATCGGCCTTGCGCCACATCTCCATCTCGCAGGCCGCCTGCAGCAGCGCGCCCTCGTTGAGGCGGCGCAGCACGGCCGAGCGGACGAAGTTTTCCGTGCCGATATTGAAGGCGAAGCAGACCAGGGCGTCGAACTGGTTCTGGTTCAGCGTCGTATAGACATTCTCGTTGACCGCGTGGGCCACGGTGATCAGGTCGTAGAGCAGCAGGGCTTCGGCGTCCTGTTCCGAGACGGAAGCGCCGGCGCGGGCGGTCAGGGTGTGGCCGTAGCCCAGCGTCCAGCGGCCGTCGGGCAGCTGGGCAGCTTTCATCCGGTAACCCTCGAACCTCTTGATGAGATCGACGGCGGCGCGGGAGACCTGATAGCGCGGTTTCATCGCCAAGACTGACCCAGTTTGATACAGACGCGGATGCGTTCAGGGCGCGCGGCGCAAGATGGGCGCCGCGCGTGAAGTCCGCAGGGTCTTCCCGCGAATTTTTTGCCTGAAGGCTGGACCGCCGCCTACCGCAACAGCAGGGCCGCGATCGTCAGCACGGCGAAGAAGCCCATGAAGTCGGTCAGGAACGTCACGAAGATCGACGAGGAGACCGCCGGGTCGCGGCCCATCTTCTCCAGGGCCAGCGGGGCCAGGATGCCGCCCAGCGCGGCGGTGACGATGTTGGCCACCAGCGCCAGGCCCACCGTGATCGCCAGCTTGGCGTTGTGGTAGAAGACGAAGGTCGCCATGCCCATCACCACGGCCAGGACCAGGCCGTTCATCGCCCCGACCGACAGCTCGCGGACGATGATCCGGCGGGCGTTGGCGGCGTTCAGCTCCTTGCTGGCCAGGGCGCGAACGGCCACGGCCAGGGTCTGGGTCCCGGCGTTGCCGCCCAGGGACGAGACGATCGGCATCAGCACGGCCAGGGCCACCAGCTTGGCGATCTGGTCCTGGAAGATGGCGATGGCGCTGACGGCGATGGTCTCGGTGACCAGGTTCAGCAGCAGCCAGGGCAGCCGTGAGCGGACGATGTCGTTGACCGTCGCGTCGCGGCCGGTGTCGCTGACGCCGGCCAGGGCCAGGATGTCCTCCTGGGCCTCCTCGCGGATGACGCCGACGATGTCGTCGACCGTGATCTGCCCCACCAGCCGGCCGCCGGGCTCGACCACCGGGGCGCTGATCAGGTGGTACTTGTCGAAGATGTAGGCGACCTCTTCCTGGTCCATGTCGACGGCGATCTCGGTCACCGGCTCCATGATCTCGGCCAGGGGGGTCTCGCGCTTGTTGGTCAGCAGCTGGCTGATCGGCAGGGCGCCGACCGGCGTGAAGCTGGGATCGACCACATAGACGTCGAAGAACAGCTCGGGCAGGCGGTCGCCGGCCTCGCGGACGTGGTCGATGGTCTGCCCCACGGTCCAGAACTGCGGCGCGGCCAGGAACTCGCGCTGCATCAGGCGGCCGGCGGTCTCGTCCTCGTAGGCCAGGGTCGTCTCGATCGCCGCGCGGTCGCCCTCGTCCATGGCCGCCAGCACCTGGGCGCGCTTGCCCTCGTCGAGGTCGTCGATGACGTCGGCGGCGTCGTCGGAGTCCAGCTCTTCCAGCGCCTTGGCCAGGGTGGCCGACGGCGTGGCCTCCAGCACTTCCTCGCGCAGGTTGTCGTCCAGCTCGGCGATGATCTCGCCCAGCCATTCCGGGTCCAGGACCGGGATCACCTCTTCGCGGTAGTTGGCCGACAGGAAGCCCATCAGGTCGGCGACGTCGGCCGGATCCAGGGCGTGGACCAGCTCGCGCAGCCGGCCGGTGTCGCCGCGGTCCGCCGCGTCGATGACCATTTCCACATATTCGGGATTGAGCGCGTAGTCGTCGCCCAGCGCGAGGTCTTCCAGATCCTCGACGGCTTCAGGCTCGGGAATGACCAGGTTGTGGCGCGGATCGTCGGTCAGGTCGGTTGTTTCCCGGGACATGGGGACCTCCTGAATTCTGAAAACGTGCGTCCTGCGCGTGACCTGAGGCTGCGAAGGGTCAAGCCCTTCCCCGGAAATGGTTAGAGCGCCCCTGGCGAGTCGGAAACCGATTTCGCCGGAAGCGCTCTATCCGTTGTCTCACCTGGTGCGGTCGAGAAGACTCGAACTTCCACGGGTTGCCCCACAGCGACCTCAACGCTGCGCGTCTACCAATTCCGCCACGACCGCTCGTGGTGAGGCGCGGCAGGTAGCAAACTGAGTCCGATTTGGAAAGAGCGGAGTTTGCCTGCCGCGAAAAGCGCGCGATCACTGGCCGGGCCTGGCCGGTTCCCCGGCGACCGCAAGGAGCCTCAGGTCCCGCCGGCCATGTAGTCGTAGACGTCGGCGGCGCGGGTCACCTGGATGGCGATGCGGTCGTCGCTGATCTGGATCTCGCCCCGGGCGATGGGGTGGTTGTTGGCCAGGATCCAGACCTCGTCATTGGTCTTGGCGTCCAGCGGGATCACCGCGCCGCGGCCCATGCGCAGCAGCTGCTGCATCGGCAGGATCGAGCGCCCCAGCAGGACGGAGATCTCGACATTGACGGCGTTGACCTGGCTCACGAAGTAAGGCCCCTGGATTTCACTCGCGACCGCGACTGGTCGCGGCTCTCCGCTTGCAAGACTAAGGCCGTATGCTTGATCGCCCGTTAAACCTTGAAAACTCTGCGCTTCCGGTTTTGGGAGCAAGCGAGGCCGCGCCCGTGGGGTGGGCGGTTTCGACCGGGTGCGTCCCCTACCCGGCAGCCGTTGCCGCCATGGAGGCCCGGGCGGCCGCCATCGCCGACGGAACGGCCGGCGAGCTGGTCTGGCTGCTGGAGCATCCGCCGCTCTATACGGCCGGCGTGTCGTCCAAGCCCGCCGACCTGATCGCCCCCGACCGCTTCCCGGTGTTCGAGAGCGGCCGCGGCGGTCAGTTCACCTATCACGGCCCCGGCCAGCGGGTGGCCTATGTCATGCTGGACCTGACCCGGCGCGGCCGGGACGTGCGGGCCTTCGTCGCGGCGCTGGAGACCTGGATCATTGACGCCCTGGCCGCCTTCAACGTGACCGGCGAGATGCGCGAGGGCCGGGTCGGGGTCTGGGTCGAGCGCAAGGGTCCCGGCTGGTCGCGCGAGGACAAGATCGCCGCGATCGGCGTCAAGCTGCGTCGCTGGGTCAGCTTCCACGGGATCAGCCTCAACGTCGAGCCGGATCTCGAGCACTTCAGCGGCATCGTCCCGTGCGGCCAGACCGAGCATGGCGTGACCAGCCTGGTCGACCTGGGCCTGCCGGTGACCATGGACGAGGTGGATGAGGCCCTGCGGGCGGCGTTCCAGCG
Organism: Caulobacter sp. BK020; assembly: GCF_004342605.1. Taxonomy (GTDB): domain Bacteria; phylum Pseudomonadota; class Alphaproteobacteria; order Caulobacterales; family Caulobacteraceae; genus Caulobacter. Next base: position 1,414 of record NZ_SLZL01000030.1, on the reverse strand, counting down.
GGTGTTCGGGCCGGTCGCGGCCGAGGCCCCGCCGGTCTAGCGCCCTGCGTCCTTCGAGGCCCGCTAGGCGGGCGCCTCAGGATGAGGACCGCTGTTGCTGAATGCCTCTTCCTGAGGTGCGAGCCCCTGGGCGAGCCTCGAAGGACGCACGGCGCTCAAACCGCCGCCGCCGGCTTCAGCGGATTGGGTCCATAGCGGTTGGCGCCCTGCTCGCCAGGCATGACGCCCAACTCGACGACCGCCCAGACCACGACGCCCGTGAACAGGAAGTCCAGGAAGTGTCTGGGCGTCGGCCAGACGGCGATCAGCGACAGCAGGATCAGCGCCGCCCACCAGCCGGAGCGGCCGCGGTCATGCAGGCGCTTGGACAGCACGCAGGTCGCGAAGAACAGCAGCGGCGGATAGACCAGCCAGCCGGTCAGCAGGTGCAGGGTGATGCCGAACGACTCGTAGAGCGCGGCGAAGACCAGCAGCGCCGCCGAGGCCATCAGGAACGGACCGCGCGCCGTCCGGCCCGAGGCCGACAGGAACAGGTCCCACCACTCCGCGCGTTCGTTCATTCAGCCAGGGTCCCAGACGTTTCGCCCCGAACCTAAGCCGCGTCGTGGCCGGACGGAAGAGCGCCTAGGCGAAGACCTTCTCCAGTTCCCGGTCGTCGCCGCCGATCCCTTTCGGGGAAGGTCCGAAGCGGTTCGGGCCCTGGGTTCCGTCGAGAATGCCCAGATTGACCAGCGCCCACAGACCGCCGACCAGCGGGATCAATTCGATCAGCAGCCACCGGCCGCTCTGATTGCGGTCGTGACAACGCTTCACGCCCAGGGCCAGGCTCGGCCACAGGAGGACCAGGGTCGCCACCAGCTGCAGGAGCGCCGCTTCGCCCGAATCTTGCGAAACATCGATCCCGAGGGCCGCGCCCAGAATGAAGATCGCGATCACCACGCCGAACAGCAGGAAGCTCAGCAGCCAGTAGTCCCGTCGGCGAAGCCGCCCCTGGAACGAAAACAGCTTCTGCATCAGCGTCATCGAATCTTCCCTCTGAACTCCACCCAGGCGCACATCACCACGTCTATGCGAACTCCACCAGGACCTCGTCGGCGGCGACGGGGTCGCCGGCCTTGGCGTTGACGGTCTTGACCAGGCCGTCGCGCTCGGCGCGGATGATGTTCTGCATCTTCATGGCCTCCAGCACGCAGACGACCTCGCCCTCGCGGACCTGCTGGCCGGGGGCGACGTCCATGCTGACCACCAGGCCCGGCATGGGCGAGAGCACCAGGCGCGAGGTGTCGGCGGCCTGCTTCTCGGGCAGCTTGTCGTGCAGCTCGGCGCTGCGCGGGGTGAGGACCAGCACCCGGGCCTTGGCGGCCCGGTGGCGGATGGTGAAGCCCTCGGCGGCGGGGGCGACCTGGACGGTGAA
>NZ_SLZL01000029.1 GCF_004342605.1 Caulobacter sp. BK020 | reverse complement strand
TCCATGCTGGCCTCCTTCCCAGCCAGCATCTTGAATCAGACGCCAGCTGATTTGGGAATCCCGCGATTCAGCTAAACCTCAACCCGCTCTAGGCCGCTGAGCGCCCAGGACGCTGGACCTTCAGCGAGGTCCGGCGAGCGCCTTCTGATAATCCTCAAGGCTCGAAATCCCGACCTCGAGGTCTGTCACCAAGCCGTTGGACAGCGAGTAGACCCAGCCGTGCACCGACAGTTGCTGGCCGCGCGCCCAGGCGTCCTGGACGAAAACGTCGGCGGCGACGTTGCGCACCTGGCGGGCGACGTTCAGTTCGCACAGGCGGTTGAGCATCGACTTCTCGTCGCCGATCGCCTCCAGCTCGTGCTTGTGCTCGGCGTGGACCTCGCGGATCGGGTGCAGCCAGTGGTCGACCAGGCCGCGGCGCTGGCCGTCGATGGCCGCCGCCACGCCGCCGCAGCCATAGTGGCCCACGACCATGATGTGCTTGACCTTCAGCACGTCGACCGCGAACTGCAGCACGCTCAGATAGTTGGCGTCCTGCGGCGGGGCCAGGTTGGCGACGTTGCGGTGGACGAACAGCTCGCCCGGGTCCAGGCCGACGATCTCGTTGGCCGGCACCCGGCTGTCGCTGCAGCCGATCCACAGGTATTCCGGGCTCTGCTGGCCCTCCAGGCGCTTGAAGAACTGGGGGTCGGCCTCGGTCTTGCGCAGCGACCAGGCCAGGTTGTTGCTCTTCAGGTCTTCAAGCATGGATGGCGTCCGGCTGTTGGTTGGGATGGGCGGCCGCGAAGGCCGGATGGGCGCGGGCGCGCTCGGCGACGGCGCGAATGGCGGGGAACGGCGCCAGGTCGGTCTTGAACCGCTCGGCGTTGTAGACCTGCGGGACCAGGCAGCCGTCGGCCAGGGTCGGGGCGTCGCCGAAGGCGTAGTCGCCGCCGTGGCGGACGATCAGCGGCTCCAGCGCCGCGAAACCGTCTGTGATCCAGCGCCCGATCCAGGCCTCGCGGCCCGGCTCGTCGACGCCCAGCTCGGTCAGGGCCCGCAGGATCCGCAGGTTGTTCACCGGATGGATGTCGCTGGCGACGATCTGGGCCATCGAGCGCACGACGGCGCGGTCGAACGGATCGGCGGGCAGCAAGGCGGGCTGCGGTACGGTCTCGTCCAGCCATTCCAGGATCGCCAGGCTCTGGGTCAGCACCCGGCCGTCGACCTCCAGGGCCGGCACCAGCCGCTGGGGGTTCAGGGCGGCGAAGGCCGGCGCCTGGTGCTGGTTGGCGACCAGGTCCAGCGGGGCCGTCTGGTAGGCCAGGCCCTTGAGGTTCAGGCCGATCCGCACCCGGTAGGCCGCGCTCGACCGCCAGGCGCCGTGGAGGGTGAGCTGCATGGCCGGCCTCAGACCACGGTGAAGGCGATCGCGCCGACGCCCTCGATCGTCCCCTCGACCCGGTCGCCCCGCCCGAGGGCGGCGACGCCCTCGGGCGTACCGGTGAAGATCAGGTCGCCGGCCGCCAGGGTCCAGAGCTTGGAGGCCTCGGCGATGATCTCCGGAACGGTCCAGATCATGGCGGCGATCTGGCCGCTCTGGCGAAGCTGGCCGTTGACCGACAGGGTGATCGCGCCGTCGGGACGGGCCCGGCCGGCCGGGACGATGGCGCCGATCGGGGCGCTGGCGTCGAAGCCCTTGGCGGCGTCCCAGGGGTGGCTCTTGGCCTTGGCGGCGGCCTGCAGGTCGCGGCGGGTCAGGTCGACCCCGACTGCATAGCCGAACACGTGGCCCATCGCCTCTTCGACGGCGATATTGGCGCCGCCGGACTTCAGGGCGACCACCAGCTCGATCTCGTGGTGCAGGTCGTGGGTGGCGACCGGGTAGGGGACCTGGTCGCCGACGATCACCGCGTCGGCCGGCTTGGCGAAGAAGAACGGCGGATCACGGGTGTCGGCCCCCATTTCGCGGGCGTGGGCGGCGTAGTTGCGGCCGACGCAGAGGATCCGGCGCACCGGAAAGACGGCGTCGCCGCCATCGACCGGAACCGTGGATTGGGCGGGCGGGGGAAAGGCGAAGGACGTCATGGCGCCTGATTAGACCCAAACCCGCTTCGCCAAAAGTCACCTTCGTGAGGACATGATCGTGCAACACGCTGGCGATCATGCCCGTCTAAACGTTCTTTCACTTGCCCCCACCGGCGGCGACAAGGCATGACGGTTGGGCAATTGTGGCGAAAACCCGCCATGCCGACGTCGAAGGGGCCTCGGACCGACGATGCTGATCATCGAGAACCTGACTCACGTCTACGCCAACGGCGTGAAGGCCCTCGATGAGGTCAACCTGACGATCCCGCGCGGCATGTACGGCCTGCTGGGTCCGAACGGCGCGGGCAAGTCGACCCTGATGCGCACGGTGGCCACCCTGCAGTCGCCGACCTCGGGCCATATCCGCTTTGGCGACATCGACGTGCTCAAGTCGCCCGACCAGCTGCGCCGCATCCTGGGCTACCTGCCGCAGGACTTCGGCGTCTATCCGCGGGTGTCGGCCTACGACATGCTGGACCACATGGCGGTGCTGAAGGGGATCGCCGGGGCCAAGGAACGCAAGGACGTCGTCGAGAGCCTGCTCAACCAGGTCAATCTCTGGAACGTGCGCAAGAAGGCCATCGCCGGCTTCTCGGGCGGCATGCGCCAGCGGTTCGGCATCGCCCAGGCCCTGATCGGCGATCCGCGCCTGATCATCGTCGACGAGCCCACCGCCGGCCTGGACCCCGAGGAACGCAACCGCTTCCTGAACCTGCTGGCCGAGATCGGCGAGAACGTGGTGGTGATCCTGTCGACCCACATCGTCGAGGACGTCTCCGACCTCTGCCCGGCCATGGCGATCATCTGCGACGGCCGCATCGTCAAGGAGGGCGCGCCCGCCGACCTGGTCCGCCAGCTGTCGGGCCGCATCTGGAAGAAGGTCATCGACAAGGCCGAGCTCGAGGCCGCCAAGACCCGCCACCGGGTGATCTCCACCCGCCTGCTGGCCGGCCGCACGGTGATCCATGTCCTCGCCGACCAGGATCCCGGCGCCGGCTTCGAGCGGGTCGAGGGCGGGCTGGAGGATGTCTATTTCTCCACCCTGTCCGACACCCGGTGCGCGGCCTGATGGGCATGAGGACGGGGCGCGCGGGCATGTTCGGAAAGGTCGCCGCCTTCGAATTCCGCTACCAGGCGCGCCAGCCCGTCTTCTGGGTCGGGGTGATCATCTTCTTCCTGCTGGCCTTCGCCGCGGTCGCCGCGCCGAACATCGTCCAGCTGGGCTCCACGGCCAATGTGCACAAGAACGCGGCGACGGTGATCGCCAACGCCAACCTGTTCTTCGCCCTGGTCTACATGTTCGTCACGGCCGCCTTCGTGGCCAACATCATCGTGCGCGACGAGGACACCGGCTTCGACGGCATCCTGCGCTCCACGCCGCTGACCAAGTTCGACTATCTGTACGGCCGGTTCGCCGGCGCCTTCGCGGCCACGGCCCTGTCGTTCCTGGCCGCGCCCGCCGGCATGGCGCTGGGCGCGGTGATGTGGTGGGTCGATCCCGACAGCGTCGGCCCATTCGTGCTGAACCACTATCTGTTCGCCTATTTCGTCCTGGCCCTGCCGTCGCTGCTGCTGACCTCCGCGACCTTCTTCGCGGTGACCACCGTCACCCGGTCGATGATGTGGACCTATGTCGGCGTCATCGCCTTCATGGTGGCCACCTTCATCAGCAGCTCCATGCTCAGCCAGCCTGGCCTGGAGAAGGCGGCGGCGCTGTGGGAGCCGCTGGGCGGCGGCGCCTACGGCCTGGCGGTGCGCTACTGGACGGCGGCCGAGCGCAACACTCAGGTCCCGCCCCTGACGGGCTACCTGCTGGCCAACCGCCTGATCTGGATCGGCGTTTCCCTGGTCATCATCGCCGCGGCCTACTGGCTGTTCGACCTGCGCAAGGGCGACGGCGCGACCCGGGTCAAGCGCGACAAGCCGGGCGACGCCGCGGCCCCGCGCCCGACCGAGGTCGTCCATGGCGTCCCGGCCTTCGATGCGCCGTCCCGCTGGGCCCAGCTGTGGGCCCGCACGCGCCTGGACGCCCGCCAGGTGTTCGTCAGCCCGGCCTATCTGGTGCTGGTCGGCCTGGCCGCGGCCCTGTCGATCTTCAACCTGTGGCGCGTGGCCGACGACAGCCTCTATGGCGGCGCCATCTATCCGGTGACCCGGGCGATGATCCGGGCCCTGAACGGCATCTTCCCGTTCATCTCGCTGATCATCGCCTCGTTCTACGCCGGCGAGCTGGTCTGGCGCGAGCAGGACCGCAAGACCCACGAGCTGATCGACGTCACCCCGATCCCCGACTGGGCGTTCGTGGTTCCCAAGACCCTGGCCATCAGCCTGGTGCTGCTGTCGACCTTCCTGGCCGGGGTGGCCGTGGCGGTGACCATCCAGCTGATCAAGGGCTACACCCACCTGGAGCTGGTCAACTACCTGGTCTGGTGGGTGCTGCCCCAGGCCGCCGACTGCGTCCTGCTGGCGGCGCTGGCGGTGTTCATCCAGGTGCTGTCGCCGCACAAGTTCATCGGCTGGGGCCTGATGGTGCTCTACATCATCGGCACCATCGTCGCCTCCAGCTGGGGGCTGGAGCACAACCTCTACCTCTATGACGGCGCGCCGGTCGTGCCGATCTCCGACTTCAACGGCCTGAGCCGGTTCTGGATTGGGGCCTGGTGGTTCCGCTTCTACTGGGCGGCGTTCGCGGTGTTGCTGCTGGTGCTGTGCCATGTCCTGTGGCGGCGCGGGACCGAGAGCCGGCTGTGGCCGCGCCTGGCCGCCCTGCCGCGCCGGCTGATGGGCCCGCCCGGCCTGATCGCCGCCGGCGCCCTGCTGACCTTCGCCGGCGTCGGCGCCTTCATCTACATGAACACCAACGTCTGGAACGAGTACCGCACCACGATCAGCAACGAGCGCTGGACGGCCGACTACGAAAAGGCCCTGCTGCCGTTCGAGACCACGCCCCAGCCCAAGATCGCCGCCGTCAAGCTGGACGTCGACATCCACCCCGGCGCCCCGCGCATCGACACCAAGGGCGTCTACGAGATCGAGAACCGCACCGACAAGCCGCTGCGCGAGATCCACGTCCGCTTCGACCGCGACCTGAAGGTGCTGGCCCTGTCGATCGAGGGCGCCCGGCCCAAGCGGACCTTCGAGCGCTTCAACTACCGCATCTTCGCCTTCGACACCCCGATGCAGCCGGGCGAGCGCCGCTCGATGTCGTTCACCACCGCCCGCGTGGCCATGGGCTTCCCCAACAGCGGCCCCGACACCCACATGGTCGACAACGGGACCTTCATCAACGACCAGCAGCTGGCCCCGTCCCTGGGCATGGACCGGGGCGGCCTGCTGACCGACCGGACCAAGCGGCGCAAGTACGGCCTGCCGCCCGAGCTGCGGCCGGCCAAGCTGGGCGACCTCGCCTCGCGCCAGTTCAACGGCCTGCGCCGCGACAGCGACTGGGTGACCGCCGACATCACCGTCACCACCGACGCCGACCAGACGCCGATGGCCCCCGGCTACAAGGTGTCGGAGCGCACCTGGCGCGAGTCGGCCGACATGAGCGGCCCGGTCGGCAAGGCCGGCGACCGGCGCACGGCGCGGTTCGTGACCGAGGCCCCGATCCTGCACTTCTTCTCGATCCAGTCGGCCCGCTACGCGGTGCGGACCGAGCCGTACAAGGGCGTGCAGCTGTCGGTCTACTACAACCCCGCCCACGCCTGGAACGTCGAGCGGATGGTCAGCTCGATGAAGCGGTCGCTGGACTACGACCAGGCCAACTTCAGCCCCTACCAGTTCCGCCAGCTGCGCTACCTGGAGTTCCCGGCCTACGAAAACTTCGCCCAGTCGTTCGCCAACACCATTCCGTGGTCGGAGAACCTGGGCTTCGTGTCCAAGTACGACGACCCGACCAAGATCGACATGGTCACCTATGTCGGGGCCCACGAGATCGCCCACCAGTGGTGGGCCCACCAGCTGATCGGCGCCGACCAGCAGGGCGGCGCGGCCCTGTCCGAGACCCTGGCGCAGTACTCGGCCCTGATGGTGATGAAGAAGACCTACGGCGAGCCGATGATCCGCAAGTTCCTCAAGTACGAGCTGGACCGCTACCTGCGGGCCCGGGGCGGCGAGGTGATCGAGGAACTGCCGCTGCGCCAGGTCGAGAGCCAGCCCTACATCTATTACAACAAGGGCTCGCTGGTGATGTACCGGCTGGCCGACGAGATCGGCGAGGCCAACGTCAACGCCGCCCTGCGCGAGATGCTGGCGACCTACGCCTTCAAGGGGCCGCCCTATCCGACGACCCTGGAGCTGGTCGCCGCCCTGCGCCGCCACGCCCCGGCCGACAAGCAGGCGCTGATCACCGACCTGTTCGAGAAGATCACCCTCTATGACCTGAAGACCACCATGGCCACGGCCCGCAAGCGGCCCGACGGCCGCTACGACGTCACCCTGACCGTGCAGGCCAAGAAACTCTACGCCCAGGGCCGCGGGCAGGAGAGCGAGGCGCCGATGAGCGAGCCGATGGACATCGGCCTGTTCACCCTGGAGCCCGGCAAGAAGGGCTTCGGCGCCGACAAGGTCGTGGCGTTCGAGCGGCGGACGATCCGCTCGGGGACCCAGACCCTGACCTTCGTGACCAAGGTCCTCCCCAAGGCGGCGGGGGTGGATCCCTACAACATGGTCATCGACCGCAACGGCGACGACAATACCGCCAGGGTCGAATTGCGGTGAGCGCCGCGCCCGACCCCGCGACGCTGAGGCTCGACGCGGCGGCGCTGAACGCCTTCCTGGCCAAGGCCTTCCCAGAGGCCGAGACGCACGTTCCGGAGGTGCTAGAGGCCGAGCCTGGCCGGGTGCTGGTGCGGCAGGCCTTCGCCAGCCGGACCCTGCGGCCGGGCGGTCTGATCTCCGGACCGGCCCAGATGGGCCTGGCCGACGTCGCGGCCTACGCCCTGGTCCTGGCCCATATCGGCGAGGTGGCCATGGCGGTGACCGCGTCCCTGACCATCCACTTCCTGCGCGGCGCCAGGCCGGGCGACCTCCATGCCGAGGGAACGCTGCTGAAGCTGGGCCGCCGGATCGCGACGGTCGAGGTGCTGGTCTGGTCGGAATCGCGCGAGCGAGCCGCCGCCAAGGCGACGGTCGCCTACGCGATTCCCTGACCGTCTAGTCGGCCTTGTCGAAGCCCTTCTTCAGGCCTTCGGCCATGTTGAGATGTTCCTGCACGGCCGGGGCCGTGGCGGCGGCGAAGGCCTTGATGGCGGCGGTGTCGCCGTCCTGGGCGTAGCGCTGCAGCAGGTTCAGGGCCGCCTGGTGGGCGTCCACCTGGCTGTCGGCGTACTTCTTGTCGAAGTCCTTGTCGTCGGCCTTGGTCAGGTCGTCCAGCTTGCCTTGCAGGTCTTCCGGCAGGGCCGTGGGCGGGGTCAGGGCCGCGCCCGAGGCGGCGATCGCGGCCTTCAGGTCCTCGGTGGTCTTGGCGTGGGCCTTTTCCATCTTGGCGGCGAAGGCCTTGACCTCGGCGTTGGTCGAGCGCTTGGCGGCCAGCTTGGCGGCCTCGATCTCGAACAGGTCGCTGGCGGCGGCCTTCTCGACGAAGGTGGCGGCCTTGGTCTCGTCGGACGGGGTCGGGACGGTGGCCGACGGGTTGGCGTCCGGGGTGGCGGCCTGCTCGGCCGGGGTGGCGGCGCCCTTGGTCTCGTCGGTCTTCTGGCCGCAGGCGGCGACGCTGAGGGCGGCGATGGCGGCGCCCACGATGAGAAGCTTACGGGTCATGGCTTTCTTTCCCTGCGCGTTTTTCTAGAACGTTGATCGTCCCCGGCGCCGCGCCGCGCCTCGGAGGCCTAATCAACTTCACGGGGCCGTGATCGGTTCCGTGATCGTGGGGAGAACAAGACGCATGGCTGAAGCGCCGCTGACCGGCCTGCGGGTCATCGAAATGGGTTCGCTGATCGCCGGCCCGTTCTGCGGCCAGGTGCTGGGCGACTTCGGGGCCGAGGTGATCAAGCTGGAGGATCCCAAGGCCGGCGATCCCATGCGCCAATGGGGCCGTACCAAGCCCAAGGGTCACTCGCCCTGGTGGCCGGTGATCGGCCGCAACAAGACCTCAGTGACCCTGGACCTGCGCGCGCCGGAAGGCCGCGAGGTCGCCCGCGCCCTGATCGCCAAGGCCGACGTCGTGGTCGAGAACTTCCGGCCCGGCACGCTGGAGAAGTGGGGCATGGGCTATGAGGACCTGGCCCGCACCAATCCGGGCCTGGTGATGGCCAGGGTCTCGGGCTTTGGCCAGACCGGCCCCTATGCGCACCGGGCCGGCTACGCCTTGATCGGCGAGGCCATGGGCGGCCTGCGCCACATCACCGGCGAGGCCGACCGGCCGCCGGCCCGGGCCGGGATCTCGATCGGCGACAGCCTGGCCGGGCTGAACGCCGCCCTGGGGGTGATGATGGCCCTGCACGCCCGCCAGCGCACCGGCAAGGGCCAGGTGGTCGACGCGGCGATCTACGAAAGCGTGCTGACGGTGATGGAGAACCTGATCACCGAATACGACCTGACCGGCTATGTCCGCGAGCGTTCGGGGGCGGTGCTGCCCGGCATCGCCCCGTCGAACGTCTACCCCACGCGCAGCGGCGAGCTGATCCTGATCGGCGCCAACCAGGACACCCTGTTCAAGCGCCTGTGCGAGGCCATGGGCCGGCCCGAGCTGGCGACGGACGAGCGCTATCGCGACCACGCGGCGCGCGGGGTCAACCAGCTGCAGCTGGACGCCACTATCGCCGGCTGGACTGTCGAGCACGACATCGAGACCCTGCTGCCGCTGCTGGAGGAAGCCGGCCTGGCCGTCGGCCGGGTCTATCGCGCGCCGGACATGCTGAAGGACCCGCAGTTCGCCGCCCGCCAGTCGATCGTCGAGGTCGCCCACCCGGTGTTCGGCGCGGTGAAGATGCAGAACGCCTTTCCCCGGCTGTCCGACACCCCCGGCGGGGTCCGCTGGCCCGGGCCGGCCCTGGGCGAGCATACCGACGCGGTGCTGGGCGCCGTGGCCGGCCTGTCGGCCGAGGCGATCGCGGGCCTGCGGGCCAAGGGGGTGGTGTGATGGACGCGCTCTATACCGGCGGCTGCCTGTGCGGCGCCTTGCGCTACGAGGCCCGCGGCCAGCCGCTGTACATGGGCCACTGCTACTGCGCCGACTGCCGCAAGGCCTCGGGCTCGGGCTTCATTCCGTTCATGGCCTTCGCCGCCGCGGACCTGACCTTCAGCGCCCCCAGCCGAACCTTCACTTGCGTCTCGGCGCGGGGGACCGACGCGGTGCGCAACAGCTGCCCGACCTGCGCCAGCCTGGTGTTCGGCGGGCCGGTGGGCGAGACCGAGTCGCACACCATCTACGCCGGCTCGCTGGACGACCCGTCGCTGTTTCGCCCCACCATGGCGATCTTCGTCCAGGGCCGCCCCGACTGGGCGATGATTCCCGAAGGGCTTGAGGTGTTCGAGGGGTTGCCGGAGTAGGCGCGAGTCCCCGGCGGGGACTTATCCTCAGGCCATCCATCACAAACCCCAGCGATTCCAACGCTTTAAAAAATCTCGACCCCAATCGATCCTCACCCTCCCGAACCCCCCTTATCCTGCTCTCACCTCGTCGCAGGGAAAGGGCGCATGGCCAGCGACCGATGCGGCGGCGAGGGGCGATCGAGCGGGGCTCGTCGGTGCGTAAGCGCCGAGGAGCTTAAACAGAGGGCGAGGGACGTAAGCTCGCCCATCGGGATCTTCATGCTGGGAAGGTTCCGCCCGTCGCGGGGTTCGCTCCGGTCCTCGTCTGGCTCACTCCCGCCTCTGTTTCATGCGGTGCACAGATCCAGCAGGAACCAACCGGGTGGGGTGAAGGGCGGAAAAGGCCCGCGCGCCCCGGCCTTGCGGATAACGGTCGCGCGGGGCGTCCTGGTCTCGTCGAAACGGTAACTTGTTCAAACAACTCCGGACGATGTCCGGGCGCTCCGCGACCCTTTCCATCCACTCAGCGAGTGATCGCGTGAGAGAGCGAAATCGCGCCATCAAGATCCTCCCCCGTCCATACACCCGTGGGGGAGGTGTCGCCCAAAGGGCGACGGAGGGGGGAGTGGTCGGCAGATGGCCGGACCTACGATCAACGATCCCAAAACGCCCCCCACCAATCGCTGCGCGATCGCCTCCCCCACGGGGGAGGGGCGGGGCCTCAAGGTCCGCCCCCTACCGCCCGGTCACCGAGGCCAGGGCCCGGGCGATCTGGTGGACGTTGTAGGGTTTTCTGACGATCGGGGCGTCGAAGCCCATCGGGGCGGCCTTGTCGGCATAGCCGGTGGCGAACACGAACGGCCGGCCCTCGCGGCGCAGCACCTCGGCGACCGGGGCCACCGACTGGCCGTTGAGGTCGGCGTCCAGCACCGCGGCGTCGAACGTCAGCTCAAGCATCGACAGCGCCTCGGGCAGCTCGGCCGCGCAGCCCACCACCTGGACGCCGGAATCCTCCAGCCCCGCCTCCAGCTCCATGGCCAGCAGCAGCGAGTCCTCGACGATCAGCACCTTGAGACCCGCGATGTCGCCGGCCCGGAAGCTGTCGTCGCCGCCGCCCACCGTCTCGACGATGCGCTGGTCCGGCGCGGCGGCCGGCTCGTCGGGCTCGGGCTCGTCGATCAGGGCGTCGGGGGCGGCGTGGATCATCGCCGTCACGCCGCTGCGCTTGTACTCGACCGTGGCCCGCCCACCCAGTTCGCGGCCGACCACGTCCTCGATCAGGGTCATGCCGAAGCCGCGCACCTCGGGCGGCGAGGTCATCGGCCCGCCGGTCTCCAGCCATTCCAGATTGAAGCCGCCGCCGGGCGCCACCCGCCAGACCACCTCGACCCGGCCGCTCTCGACCGACAACGACCCGTACTTGACGGCGTTGACCGCCAGTTCGTGCAGGGTCAGCGACAGGGCCGCCGCCGCCCGAGGCGTCAGGAACAGCTCCGGCCCGTCCCAGCGCGTCTGGTTCGGAGCCAGCCCGCCCAGCTCGGCCGCCGCGATCCTCGCCAGGGTGGCGCCGCGCCAGCGGGCGGCGCTGAGCAGGTCGTGGGCCGAACTCATCGCCTTCAGCCGGCCGTTGAACGCCTTGAGGAAGCCGTCCAGCGACGAGGCCTTGCGGGCCGACTGGCCGGCCACCGACTGCACGGCGGCCAGGATGTTCTTGATCCGGTGATCCAGCTCGGTCAGCAGGTTTTCGCGCTGGTCGTCGGCGTCCTTGCGGGCGGTGACGTCCTGGACCACGCCGATCAGCCGCAGCGGCCTGTCGTCGGCGTCGCGGACCAGCAGCCCGGCCACCCTGTTCCAGACCACCCGGTGGGGATCGGACGACACGCGGCGGAACTCGACTTCGTAGCGGCCCTGGGCCTTCAGCTGGGCCTCGACCTCGGCGCGGACCATCTCGCGGTCGTCGGGATGGATGAAGCCGTACAGCGCCTCGCCGCGCTCGGCCGGCGCCACGCCCTCGGGAACCTCGGTGATCGACGCCATCCGGGCGCTGACCCGCACGGTGTCGGTGGCCATGTCCCAGACGAATTCGCCCAGGTTGGCGGCGTGCAGGGCCAGGGCGATCCGCTCGCTGTCCAGCGCCCGCTCGGCGGCGTTGCGGGCGGTCTCGGCGTCGTGCAGCAGCTCTTCCATCGCCAGGGCGGCCAGGTCGGCCAGGGCGTCGGCCAGGCCGGGGTCGACGGCCTCCCGGGGCGCCGGGTCCTCGACGGTCAGCAGGCCGACGATCTCGCCCGCGGCGGTTTTCAGGGGCGCGCAGGCGAAAAAGCGGCTGTCGGCGCACCAGGGACGCAGGGCCGGATCGGGGTCGGCGGCGAGATCGGGATGGGCGACCACGCCGTTCTCGGTCATCCGCTCGGCCAGGCCGGCGGGGCGTGGCTCCTCGAGATGGTCGAAACCGACCTTGGCCTTCAGCCAGACGCTGTCCTTGCCGACCAGGCGGATCGCCGCGCGGGGGGCGCCGAACAGCCGCGAGGCCAGGCGCACGATACGGTCGAACCGGGGGTCGGCCGGATCGCCGCCAAAGGCGTGAAGGGCGTCGAGGGCGCGCAGCCGTCGCGCCTCGTGATCCTCCGCCAGCGTTGCGCCCGCATCGTCCATGATTCGACCATAGACCGGGTTCGCCTGACGCGCGAGATCGATAAAGGCGACGCTCCGCGATCCAGGCAGAAGATCCCCTGTGGTGAAGCTCAAACCTTGAGGCTACAATGGAACTCGTCGCCTCGGCTTCGCGTTGTGCGGGCGCAGCTTTGCAGCTGCCCGCCCCCCGTACAGTCGAGCCGCGAACCGGAGATCATCATGCCCGATACCGCCCTCAATCCCGCCCTGAAGGAAGCCAACAAGGCCTCGTCGAACGCCGGCGCGGCTCTTGACCATGCCGAGCGCAGCTTCGGCGAGGCGGCCAGCGCCGCCCGCGGCAACTTCAGCGAGGCCGCCGCCGCGGCCAAGGCCAACCTGGCCGACGCCGCCAAGCGCATCGAAGCCTCCCTGACCCAGGGCCTCGAAACCCTGCGCGCCCAGACCCGCACCTATACCGACACCGCCGGCCAGTCGGTCGACGAGGCCAGCCGCTATGTCAGCGAGCGGGTTCGCGAGCGGCCGATCACCGCCACCCTGGCCGGCCTCGGAGTCGGCGTCCTGCTGGGCCTGCTGCTGGCCGGGAATCGCGGCGGCCGCGACAAGTGATCTTCGGCAAGACCCTGACGACCCTGGCAGCGGCCGCGGCGATCGCCGCGGCCGCTGCCGTGAGCGTGTTCGCCGCCGCCTTCGCGCTGTTCGCGGTGCTGCAGCCCCATCTCGGCGCCGCCGGCGCGGCGGCGGTGGTCGCTGCGGTCGCCGCCGCCATCGTCGGTCTCGCCGGGTTGCTGGCCGCGCTCAAGGCCGAGGAAAGGGCCCGGCCGGCTCCCGCGCCGGACGCCTTCGCCTTCGCCGAGAAGGCCATCGAGATGGTCAAGGATCGGCCGATCCTGACGGTCGGCGCCGGTCTGGCGGCCGGAATCATCGCCTTCCGCAACCCAGCCCTGGCCGCGATCGTCGCCAAGGCGCTGCTGGACTCGCAGAAACCGCCGCCGCGCTAGAGGCGCTTGCCCGTTCTAGCGACAATTCGACAAGACAGCCTTTCCCGCCCCTGGTTTTCTGGGCCTCCCCGCCCATCTTCCGGGGGCGTTTTGCCCTGGAGCGATCATGTTCAAGCTGCCCGACCTCCCCTATGCCTATGAAGCCCTGGAGCCGACCATCTCGGCCAATACGCTTCATTTCCACCATGACAAGCACCACGCGGCCTATGTGAACGCGCTGAACGGCTTGCTGCCGGAAGGCGACAAGCGTCCGCTGGAAGCGGTGATCCGCGAGGCGGGCCCCGGCAAGGTGTTCAACAACGCCGCCCAGGCCTGGAACCACGCCTTCTTCTGGGACTGCATGAGCGCTGACAAGGCCGCCCCGTCGGCCGAGCTGACCGCCGCCATCAACGAGGCGTTCGGCGACCTGGCCGGGCTGAAGGAAAAGTTCGTCGCCGAGGGCGTCGGCCACTTTGGCTCGGGCTGGGTGTGGCTGGCCGTGCAGGACGGCAAGCTGGTGGTGCTCTCGACCCACGACGCCGACGACACCCTGACCAAGCCGGGCGTCACCCCGCTGCTGGTCTGCGACCTGTGGGAACACGCCTATTACCTGGACCACCAGAACAACCGGAAGGGCTTCCTGGAAGCCTGGTTCGACGTCCTGCCCAACTGGGCGTTCGCCGACGCCCAGTTCGCCGCGGCCAAGGGCCAGGGCGCGGCCTGGACCTATCCCGAACCAGCTTGATCGGCCTCGACTGGCTAGAGCATCGCGCGGAAAAGTGGACGCCGGTTTTCCACAAAAGCGATGCGAAAACAAAAATCTAGAGCAAGTCGTGCGATTCCTATATCGCGCGATTTGCTCTAGACCCGGAGCGGCGCGACCTCGGTCGCGCCGTTTTCGTTCGGGCCCTTGGGAACGCAGCGCCGCGGAACCGACCAGGTCCGGAAGGTCGTGAACCGGGTGCGCTCGAAGGCCAGGGCCGTGATGCGGATATCGACGTCGTCGACCTCGATCAGGTTGAAGCTGGGCGGCACGCCGCGCTCGCGCACCGACAGCGTCCCCGAGCCCACCGCCTGGGTGCAGCCGTCCGCGAACGGATAGGGATGCACGAACGGCGCATGGATGTGGCCGGTCAGGACCAGGTCCACCCCGGCGTGGGAAAAGGCCTGGGCGGCCGCCGTGCCGCCGCGCACCCGGGCGGTCATGGGGCCGCCGAGCATCTCGATCAGCGGATGGTGGCAGACCACGATCTTCAGGGCCCCCGGGGCGGCGCCCCGAAGATCGGCGCAGACCTCGCGGACCTGGCGGCGCGACACCGCGCCCTTGGACCAGTTGGCCCGCAGCTGGAAGGCGCGGGCCGAGTTGAGGGTGACGACGGTGGCGCGCGGGTCATCCCAGTCGCTGTTCATCCGCTCACCGAACCGGCGCTCGTAGCGCCGCCAGGGGGCGATCAGCCGGGTCAGGATCTCGCGAGGGCCCGCGAACGGCGTGTCGTGGTTGCCCGGCGTCACCAGCCGGGGGCCGGGCAGGCGGTCCAGCCAGGCCTGGGCGGCGTCGAACTCCTCGACCTTGCCGTCCTTGGTCAGGTCGCCGGCCGCGATCACCAGGTCGGGCTGTTCGGCGTGGATGCGCTCGACCGCCGCCTCGACGGCCGCCTTGTGCTCGCCGCCGAAATGGATGTCGGACACCTGGACCAGCTTGAGCGGCGTCATGAGGCGGGAACCAGGGCGCGGAAGGCCTTGGGGCGAAAACGAACATTGACGGCGTCGTCCAGCCGCACCGGTTCGCCGTCGAGAATGGCGGGGATCCGGCCGCCGGCCCAGACCTTGCCGATCCGGCAGCGGCCAACGATCACGGACGGGTCGTTGCGCCAGTTGCCGGTCACGGTGTTGACGCCCAGGCGGAAGATGTCGAGCGCGCCGGCGGGATCCAGGGCGGCGGCCTCCAGGGCCTGCTCGTCGGCGGCCAGGTCGGCTGAAACCAGCGGGCAGAGCAGGCTCAGGGCCTCGGTCTTGCCCTTGGGGCGGCCGTCCAGCACGTAGCGCAGCCGACTGGAGAAAGCGCGGCGGAGGGCGCGACGGGCGCGCAGCAGCGCCAGGTCGGCTCGGCCCGCCCGCGCCGCCTCCCGGGCCTCGGCCCACAGGGCGGGGCTGCCGAGGATGGCGGCGACGAAGAACAGCCGGCCATTGATCTCGCCGCCGGAGATCATCCGCGCCTGGCCGCCCCTCAGGCAGTTGACCATGGCCTCGGGCCAGGGAATGGCGCCGTACAGCGCGTGGGGCAGCATGTTCATGGTGCCGCCGGGCAGGGGCGCGATCAGCGGACCATCTGGCCCGGCCATCTCGGCGGCCGTTCGCGCCGTGCCGTCGCCGGCTACCACCAGCAGGGCGTCGGGCCGCGAGTCCAGGGCGTCGCGCAGGCAGTCGGCCAGCTCGCCCTCGCCAGGGGCGTGGACCCGTCCCGTGACCCCATGCTCCGCCAGGATGGCCTCGGCCTGGGCCGGAGCCTCCCGACCCACCGAACCGGAAGCGACGTTGGTGACGACTTCCACACGCATGCAAAATTCCAGGGAGCGCGGACGCGCAAGGAAGGTTCGAGACCTCAAACGGCGGCGCTTGGCTTGGGTTCCCGGAACCGTTGGCGGGCGCGGCTCGTTTGCGTGC
This sequence comes from Caulobacter sp. BK020, assembly GCF_004342605.1. Lineage (GTDB taxonomy): Bacteria > Pseudomonadota > Alphaproteobacteria > Caulobacterales > Caulobacteraceae > Caulobacter. The sequence goes on along the minus strand of NZ_SLZL01000029.1, from coordinate 26,765 downwards.
AGGGACAAGCTCGAACGGAGAGCCACGATGAACAAGACCTTGATCGCCCTCTTGGGCGTCGGCGTGCTGGCCAGCGCTTGCACCGCCACGGGCAACACCGAACGCAACGCGGCCGGCGGCGCGGCCCTGGGCGCCTTGGCGGGCGCGATCGTCGGCAACAATGTCGGCGGCGGCAGCGCCACCACCGGCGCCGCGGTCGGCGCGGCCCTGGGCGGCACGGTCGGCGCCGTGAAGGGTTGCCGCGAGGACGGCGGGTGCGGCGCCACCAACGTCAATCGCCGCCAGTACTATGACGAGCGCGCCGGACGGTATTATTACTACGACTCGCGTAGCGGTCGTTACTACTGGGAAGACGGCAGCCCCCGTTAAGTCGGGCCAGGCCGAACCCTCGTAAAGGCGGCCGGCGCGCGTCGGCGGCCTTTTGCGCGCCGTGGCGTCAGAGAGGGCAAGATGAAGAAGATCGGACTGGCGATGATCGGGGCTGCGGCTCTGGGCGGCCTGGTGGCGGGATGCGTGAGCCATCCGGGACCGAAGTCGCGGTCCCAGATCGTACAGATGGCTCCGAGCTGCGAGGATTTCTCGGTTCAGATCTATTTCGAGAGCCGCTCGGCCCAATTGACCAACGAGGCGCGCTCGGTGCTGAAGGGGGCTGACGCCCTGGCCACGGGTTGCAAGGTCGCTTCGGTGCGGGTCGTCGGCCTGGCCGACGCGGTCGGCGCCCCCGACGCCAACCTGGCGCTGTCCAAGCAACGTGCGGAGGCGGTGACGCGGGCCCTGGGCAAGATGGGCTACAGCAACGTGGCTTTCGACGTCGGCGCGGCGGGCGACGCCGGGGCCATGACCAACGACGGCGAGAACCGGCCCCTGCGGCGGCAAGCCGATATCCGTTTCGATCTGGACGGAAAGCTGCGCTAGTCGCAATTTCCAGGAATCGCGCATGAAAAAGGCGGATCCGAACGGGTCCGCCGAAAGGCCTTCAAGGATAGGGTGCGGAGGCAGCAGGCTGGCTTTCACCAGCCTCAAGTCGGGGGGGCGTCGCCGCCTCCGCAATCCAAAAACGCCGCGCCCCAGGGGCGGTTCCCGTCGCACGAAACTTTTTTCGCTCATACCGAGATTATTTCCGCGGCGCGGAGCCCCGACCCGAAAAGGCCGAAGGGAACGTCGCAGAGAACGACACGTTGATTTCCCGAAGGCCGCGTGGCCTCGCATAGGGGAGCAATGTTCGTGATCCGCACCTATCAAGCCGAGCATGATGGACCAATCTGCGACAGCGCGCGAACGCGTCGACGGAGGGTCCAGCGCAACCGGATGATGGCCTTGGCGGTAATCGTCGCCATAGCGGCGTCAGCGAGCGTTCTCCAGCACTTCAATGACACCCTTGCTCCCAGCGGCTCGGCGAAGCCCGGTGCGGGAGCCTATTCCGCCGCCCGATAAGGAGGCCTTGAGATGCCCGCCGACCTCGAACACCCTCATCCCGCCGTCAATGCGACCCGCGCTCGCCAAGGCCGCTGGGGCAAGCATGTCTTCTGGGTGCTGGTCATCTCGACCGTGCTGGCCGCCGCGGCGCTGTTCGGGGCCTGGGGGCTGCGCTCGGGCGATATCGCGCGGGTCGAGCACACGCGGGGCGCGACCACCACCCAGGAAGCCGAGCACTATTCCACCGGCCAGGCGCCAGTGAAGCAAACGCCCTCCAGCTAGCCTGACGACACGGCTACGATGCGTTCAAGAAAAAGGCCCCGGTGAAAACCGGGGCCTTGGTCGTTTCAAACCTGAGTTCGGTATTCGGGCGGGATCAGGCCGCCTTTTGCGTCCGACGAGGGTGGAAGAACAGCGCCTGGCCGATCGCCGCCTTCACCGTCTCTGGCTGGAAGGGCTTGGTGATCAGGAAGGTCGGCTCCGGGCGCTCGCCGGTCAGCAGGCGCTCGGGGAAGGCGGTGATGAAGATCACCGGCACGTCCAGGCGGGCCAGGATGTCCTTGACGGCGTCGATGCCCGACGAGCCATCGGCAAGCTGAATGTCGGCGAGCACCAGGCCAGGCGTGCGGCGGGTCACCGCGTCGACCGCCTCGCCACGCGTGGCGGCGATGTCGATCACGTCGTGACCCAGTTCCTTGACGAGCGCTTCGATGTCGGCCGCGATCACCGGTTCATCTTCGATGATCAGAACCTCGGTGGCCAGTTCGGCGTCGATCTCGGCCTGGGCTTCGGCGATCAGCCGCTCGACCTCGGCGAAGTCGCAATCCAGGATCTGCGAGGCTTCGGTGGGGGTGAAGCCTTCGAGGGCGGTAAGCAGGAACGCCTGCCGAGACCGCGGCGCGATCCGCATCAAGCGCTGCGAAGCGTCGTCGGCCACGTTGGCAACATCATCGCGCCGAGCCTCCAGCTGGGCGCCCGAGGACAGCCAGATGGCGTGGAATACGCGATACAGGGCGACGCGGGGCGACAGGTTGACGTCCAGCGATCGTTCGCCAGCGGCCAGGGCTTCGAGGGCGACGCGAACATAGTGGTCGCCAGTCGTCTGATCGCCGGTCAGCGCGCGGGCATAGCGACGAACGTAAGGCAAGTGCGGCGCCAGCCGGGCAAGAAGACTCATGACCCCTCCCGTGTGAGTGTCTTCGGATACAAAAAAGCCTGCGGTGCGGTAAAGCTACGCCGTTCGGCTATCCGAACATAAACGCAACCCCCAGACGCCGGTTCCATGGCGGCTTCCGGTGCGACGACAATTTTGCCATCATATGCTCAAGCTTGTGGAACCCCATAGGGAATCCGACGTTGTCATCCGGCGTACACTCATTCGGCCAAAGGGGGCGGGCGCCGCGTCTTGTCGGCGTCGAGGACATGATCGAACACGTACCCATGGAAGATCACCGCAAAGGGGCGGCTGCGCTCGATGAAGCACGGCTCCGTCAGCAGGCCATCGGCGTCAAGCTTCGTCAGATGTTCGACGAGGTGGTGAACGAGCCGGTGCCCGACGAATTTCTGGATATCCTGCGCAAGGCCGAAACGCCTTCGGGAGAGCGTTGAGCATGAGCGAAACGCAAGTCGGCCGGTCACCGTTCGATCCGGCCCGTGACGAGACCTTCAAGAAGGAGCTCGTCACGTTGATTCCGCATCTTCGCGCCTTCGCCCGCACGCTGACCGGCGACCCGACCGCGGCGGACGATCTGGCGCAGGACGCCATGATGAAGGCTTGGGACGCCCGCGCCAGTTTCCAGTTGGGCACCAACATGAAGGCCTGGACCTTCATGATCCTGCGCAACCAGTTCTATTCCGAAAAGCGCCGGTCCTGGCGCCAGAGCCAACTCGACCAGGAAGCGGCCGAACGCACCCTGGTGGCGGTCGACGATCCGGAGGCGCCGGTCGCGCTCGACGAACTGCGGCTCAGCCTGGCCATGCTGCCGCCGGAACAGCGGGAAGCCCTGATTCTCGTTGGGGCCGGCGGCTTCGCCTATGAAGAGGCCGCCGAGATCTGCGGCTGCGCGGTGGGCACGGTGAAGAGCCGGGTCAGCCGGGCGCGGCGGGCCCTGCAGGCGATTCTCGAGGCCGGCGCCTATGACCGCGACGGCGCCGCCGCCGGCGACGCCATGTACGCCATCCTGGCCGACGCGGAGAGACTGAGCACCCTGCGGTGAAGTCGCTCCTCAGGCGAGGAGCCGGAGCGGTCGGATCCATCCGGGTCCGGCTGGCCGGTGCGTTGTTTCTCGCCTTGCTGCCCGTTCTGATCCTCGGCGTCCTGCAATCGGTGTTCGCGTTCAAGGCGGAGGCCGATTCGCGTCGCCAGAGCCTGGAACTGGCGGCCGGCCGCAGCGCCGCGATCGCCCGCGCCCGCATCGAGGCGGCCGGCGTCCTTCTCCAGACCCTGGGCCCTGGATCGGTGGGGCTGGAATGCACCCAGCGCCTGGACACGGTGAAGCAGCGCCTGCCCGGCTACGCCAATCTGATCCGGTTCGACTCCTACGGCCGGGTGTCCTGCGCCGCCGCCACGACGCCGCCCGACGCCATGCGCGCCAATCGGCGGTGGTTCCAGCGCCTGGCCGCCGGGTCGCACATGGTGGTGGCCAGCATCCCCGGCGTCACCTACGCCGACGAGCCGGCCGTCTTGACCGCAGTTCGGGCCGAAAAGCGTGATGGCCGCTTCGACGGGGCCATGGCCGCCGTGCTCACCCTGTCGACCATCCAGCCGGAGACCGCCAACCGCTACCTGCCGGGCGGCGCGGAGGTGGCCCTGGCCGATTCCGAAGGCCACGTCTTCGCCGCCACCAACCGGCGGGCCTTTGGAACGCCGTCCACGGCCTGGCGGGACCAGACCCTCAGGAGCGGCTCGGCCCTGTGGTCGGGCCGCGACGCCGACGACCGTCCGCGAGACTTCTCGGCCGCGCCCCTGGTCGGGCGGGAGGTGTTCGTCATTCTGTCGGCCAAGGCGCCGGGCCTGGCGTCGTGGGCGTGGCTGAACCCGATGCTGCGCCTGCTGGCGCCGCTGCTGGCCTTCGTCCTGGCGCTGGCGGCGGTGCTCTACGCCACCGAGCAGGCGGTGATCCGCTGGATCGTCTACCTGCGCCGGGTCGCGGCGATCTACGCCCGGGGCCGATTCACCGTGCGCCCTCTGCAGGCCGAGCGCGCGCCGCCCGAGATCCGCGAGCTGGCCGCCACGCTCGACGACATGGCCGCCGGCATCGTCGCCCGGGACGCCTCGCTGCGCGACAGCCTGGGTGAGAAGGACGCGCTGATGCGCGAGATCCACCACCGGGTGAAGAACAACCTGCAGATCATCTCCAGCCTGCTGAACATGCAGCAGCGCGCCCTGACCGATCCCGCCGCCCGCACCGCCTTGAACGACACCCGACAGCGGATCACCGCCCTGGCCCAGATCTACCGGGCGCTCTACCAAGGCCCTGACCTCAAGCGGGTCGACCTGCGGCCGTTCCTGGAGGAGCTGACGGCCCTGCTGCTGGCGGGCGACATGTCGACCGGCGGGACGATCCGCACCGAGGTCCATGCCGACCCGCTGGTCATCGACCCCGACCGCCTGGCGCCCCTGGCGCTGTTTGCGGTCGAGGCCATCACCAACGCCCAGAAGCACGCCTTGGCCGAACGCGGCGGCACGCTGACCGTCGAATTCTTCGTTCGCGGGGAGGAGGCGGAGCTGGCGATCGGCGACGACGGCCCCGGCGCGCCGAAGGGACCGGTCGAGGGGGTGGGGCGGACGCTGATGACCGCTTTCGCTCGGCAGCTGCGCGGCAAGCTGCAGTTCGACGCCTCGCCGATGGGCGGCCTGCTGGTGCGCCTGGTGTTCCCGACCCCGGAGGCGCCGCCCGCGGAGCCCGCCGTGACCGGAACCTAGCCGGGGACCCCCACGTTCAACTGGGGCAACACCTTGGACGCCCAGTTCGGGCGATCACCGGAGAAAACCCATGCGGAAGCTCATCATCCTGGCCGCGATGGCCGCCAGTCTCACCGTCGCCGCCTGCAACACCGTCGAAGGCGCCGGCAAGGACGTCTCTTCGGCCGGTCAGGCCGTCAGCGACACCGCCAAGGACGCCAAGTAGGTCCTCGGCCAAAAACGCCTGCTGAACGAGCCCGCTGGTCCCTGATCGGCGGGCTTTTTCGCGGCGACGGTCATCAAAGGTTTCGTTTCGGAGATGCAACTTCAAGTCGGTTTTGCGATCTATGGTCATGCTTGGTGACGCGCGATCGTGGCTGTGACGCCCCGGTTACAAATCTTCCCTCAACGTGACCTGAACCGATATCCGCCAGCCAAGCTGGTCCTTCAGCCTGTGGTCGTCTGTTCCACGGGTCTGATTTCCAATTGCCGCGTCCTTCTTCCGCGCCGATCTTCGTCCATAGCGGCTGGCGGTGCTCGAGCACCTATGTCTGGCATCGCTTCCGTGCCGTCCCCGAGGTGATGGCCTATTACGAGCCCTGGCATGAACAACTGGCCAGGCTGACGCCGGAGCGGATCGAGCGCGAGCGGCCCGCCACCAGCGGCCTGCGCCACCCGAACGAGGGCCTGCCCTATCTGTCCGAATTCGCTGGCCTGCTGCGACCAGACGGCGGCGTCCAAGGTTTCGAGACGCGCCTGGCGCTGGACGGCTACTTCCTGTCGGCCGACCAGGAGGACCCCGGCCAAGCCGCCTATGTCGAGACCCTGATCGCGGCGGCGCGGCGCGAGGATCGCACGCCGGTGCTGGCCTGCTGCCGGACGCTGGGCCGGATCGGCTGGCTGCGGCGCCGGTTCGGCGGCACGCACATCGTTCTGATCCGCGATCCGGTTCAGCAGTGGCGATCGTTCTACTCGCTGCGCAAACGGCCCCGGCCGACCTATTTCGAACTCTGCCAGTACGTGATCCTGTCCGAGGCGGCGGGCGGCGAGGCCGGAGCCCGCCGGCTGGGCCTGGCGGCCAGCCAGGGCGATCTGGCCGACCGCATCCACGCGGCGCGCAAGCGGCTGAAGCGGGCGCCGGCCCGGGTGTCGTTCGCCGCCTTCCTGGCGGTCTATGTGCTGTCCTATGTGGCGGCCCTGCCGCGCGCCGACCTGGTGATCGATGTCGATCGGCTGGGCGGCGATCCCGAATACGCCCGCACCATGGCCACGGCGATCGAGGTGCTGACCGGGGTGAAGCTGGACTTCGCGGACTGCCGCACGCCTCCGCCGCACGCCGGCAGGCTGCCGGTCGACTACCGCAGGGAAGCCGTGGCGATGATCGAGGCGCTGGACCTTTCCGCGGCGCTGACGGCGCCAGGGCCGGTCCAGACCCTCTATCGCAAGCTGGTCAGGGCCTTGCCGGAGCGCGAGACCGTTACGCCGTGGACGCAGATGCTGACGGCCTGGCGCCGCAAGAGGCTGAGCGTCGCCAAGGCTTGAGTCGAGCTCGGGGGCTCAGGCCGCGGCGCGGGTGAACAGGCCCGACGGCCCTGCGATCGCCTGCACGGCGCTGGTGACGCCCTCCAGAGATTCTCCACTGCCGACCAGCAGCACGCCGTCGTCTTCCAGGCGGGCGGCGAGGCTTTCGATCACCCGGCCGTGCACCGCCGGGTCCAGACCTGGCAGAACGTTGCGCAGCAGGATGACGTCGAACTTGCCCATCGAGGACAGGTCGGCCAGCAGGTTGATCCGCCGCCACCGCACCGCCTGGCGGATCCGCGGGGTGATCGCCCACATCTCGTCCTGGTTCTCGAAATGCTTGACCAGCAGCCGGATCGGCAGGCCGCGTTGGACCTCGAACTGGGTGTAGAGGCCGCTCTGGGCCTTTTCCAGGCAGCGGTCCGACAGGTCCGAGCCGAAGAACTCGAACCGGGCGGCGGGGGCGATGTCGCGCCCCTCGGCGGCGGTCATGGCCAGGGAATAGACCTCCTGGCCGGTCGAGCAGGCCGCGCTCCAGATCCGGATCGGACGGTCCCGGCCCAGCCTGGACAGGCTGGGCAGCAGTTCGTCGCGCAGGTGGGCGAAGACCTCGCGATCACGGAAAAAGGCCGTTTCGTTCAGGGTCAGGGCCTCGACCACGGCCCAGATCAGCCGATCCTCGCGGTGGGCGCGCAGGGCGGCGATCATCGCCTCGATCGACTCGAAGCCCTCCCGGCGGGCCAGCGGATTGAGCCGGCTCTCGACCAGATAGGCCTTGTCGCTCTCGATCCGCAGACCGGCGCGCTGGCGGGCCAGGGCGGCCAGCAGGTCCATGTCCTCGGGCGTCACAGCAGGCCCGCCTCGGCGAACTTCGCCGCGATGATGTCGCCGTCGAACGGCTTCATGATGTACTCGTCCGCGCCGGCGTCCAGCGCCTCGCGGATGGCCTCGATCCGGTTCTCGACGGTGCAGAAGACCACGGTCGGCCCCTGGCCGCCGGGTTCCTGGCGCAGATGGCGCAGGAACTCGATCCCGTTCATCACCGGCATGTTCCAGTCCAGGAGCACGGCGTCAGGCATCGCCGCCCGGCACCAGGCCAGGGCTTCCACGCCATCGGCGGCCTCGGCGATCTCGAAGCCTATGTCTTCCAGGACGCGCCGGGCGACTTTGCGGATCACCCGGCTGTCGTCGACGACGAGACAGGTCTTCACGGCACGCTCCACTCCAATCCCCTCAGCTTGCGACCGAGGGTGTTAAGGACCGGTGACGGCGATCGCGATCTTCGAAGGTTTATGCCCGGAAGGGCTCAGGCGGGGACCCAGGCGGCCAGGGTGACCTTGTCCTCGCCGAGCTCGACCCCGACCTGGCCGCCGGCGGCCCGGACCAGGGCGCTCAGATAGGTCGCCTGCACCCAGGGGCCGCCCAGGCCCTCGGCCAGGGCCTCGCCCTTCAGGCCGGCCAGGACCTCGGGCCGCAGACGGGCGCGGGGGCCGGCGGCGTCGGCGGTGATCGCCACCCGCTCGTCGGCGACCACGGCCCGCAGCGTCGCCTTGCCGCCGGCCGGCAAGGCGCTGGCGGCGATCTGGGCGATGTTGAGGATGGCGCGGGCGGTGGCCTTGTTCATGGTCGAGGGCGGGATCGCCCAGTCCAGGGTCGGGCGCACATGGGCGAACACGCCCTGGGCCAGCTTCTCCAGCTCGCGGGAGTCGAAGCTCTCGGCCGAGGCCGACGCGCCGAACGCCACCCGGGTGAACTGAAGCAGATCGGCCAGCTTGCGGGCGCTGGACGAGATCAGGCTCATGGCGTCCTCGCGCATGTCCTGGGCGGAAGGGTCCTCCAGCAGGTCCAGGCCCGAGACGATGGCGCTGGCCGGACTGATGAAGTCGTGACAGAGGCGCGCGGCCACCAGGGCGGCGAAGTCGGGACCGTTTACGTCCAGTTCGGGCGCGGCGGGGGCGGGTTTGGGAGCGGCGGCGTCGGTCATGGCGCGATCTTTGGCGTGATTTGGGACTTTGGCAAACGGGGCTGGTTTCTCGAAGAACGGCGGCCTATCAGGAGCGCGTCATGGATCCGTTTCTCGAGCCCGGCGTCCTGGTGCGCCATCCCGACCAGCCCGACTGGGGCCTGGGCCAGGTGCAGTCGGTGATCGGCCATCGCGTGACCGTCAATTTCGAAGACGCCGGCAAGCAGACGGTCGACGCGACGCGCGTCACCCTGCTGTTCGTCGGCGACGACCCCCGAGGAAGTTAAATGGCCCATGCGAACCTGGCGGAAGATCTTGCGTCTTGGGGCCGCGACCTGGCGACGATCGTCGAGGCGGCCGCCGAGGTCATCCTGCCGTTCTGGCGCACCGAGCTGGACGTGGTCCGCAAGGCCGACGAGAGCCCGGTCACCGAGGCCGACAAGGCCGGCGAGCGCCTGATCCTGGCCCGGCTGGCCGAGCGCTTTCCCGAAATCCCGGCGATCTCCGAGGAGCATGCCTGCGAGTTCGGCACGCCCGACGCCATCGGGCCGCGCTTCTTCCTGGTCGACCCGGTGGACGGCACCAAGGCCTTCGTGCGCGGCGATCCCAACTTCACGGTCAATATCGGCCTGATCGACAACGGCGCTCCCGTGGCCGGCGCCATCTGCGCCCCGGCGACGGGCGAGGTCTGGTTCACGAGCGCCGAAGGCGTGCTCAAGCGGGAAGGGCCCGGCGGCGCCGAGATCCGGGTCCAGGCGCGGGCGTGGCCCGAGGGCCAGGCCCTGGCCCTGGTCAGCCATACGATGAAGGAAGAGCGGGCGGCCGAGCTGGCGGCCCAGTACGGCTTCACGCTGCGCGCGCCGATGGACAGCTCGATCAAGCTGGTCCGCATCGCCGAGGGCGCGGCCGACATCTATCCGCGCCACGGGCCGACCATGGAATGGGACACGGCCGCCGGCCACGCCATCCTGGTCGCCGCCGGCGGCCGGTTCACCACGCCCGAGGGTGAGGCCTTCACCTATGGCAAGGCCGACCAGGGCTTTCGCAACGGCTGGTTCGTGGCGCGGGGCGCCTAAAGCCGGTCTATCCGAGCGCGACAAGCTCTACGGCTTCATGGCGTCGGCCCGGCTTTCCAGCAGGCCCGGCCGATGCGACTTCATCTCCGCGCGCCAGGTCAGCAAGGCGGTCCTGTTCGGCCCCTTGGGCGTCCGGCTGAGCAAGTCGTCGATCTTTTCCAGTAGGGCGTCGTTGAAGGCCAGGGCGGCCTGGGCGCTTTCGATCATCAGCACGCGAAGGTCATTGGCGCGGCGGATCTTGCGGCGACGGGGCGGCTTGGACTTGGGCATGACGGGTTTCTCCTGTCGGTTTGGGGCGATCCCCCCGTAGGGGAGCTGTACGAAGCAACTGAGGGGGTCTTTGGCTCGGCTGGGACAGGCGCATGCGCCTGTCCCCAATCGTGGCGCGACCTCTCGTCCTCACGCGGAAAGCCGCTGAGTGGGTGGGGAGGCGCGGAGCGGTCCGGGCCGAGCCCGGATGACCGTGAATAGTGTGTGTGCGTTTCGGCTAGACCTGACCGCTCCGCGAAACCGTTCTTCTCAAGGGACGGCAACTGAGGGCCTGTTTCATCCCGATCGACGTTCCCCCTCGGGCGGGCAGGATCAAAGTCGCCCGGAAGGGGCCGTCGGCGACTCCGACTGATCCTGGAACGGGCCGGTTTTTGCTTCCCGGCCCCGTCGACCCGATTGTCCCGCCATCGTCCGCCCCGGACCTTGGGACCTTCTGAGCCCCGCCTCCCGAAACGACCCGACCGCCAGGCCCAGCCGGCCCCGCTCGGTTCCATCCCCATCGCCTGCTTGGGCCGGTACCAAGAGCCCTCCCCGTGATGGAGACCCTTTCAGTATGCGAGGGTTTCGAGCACCGAGGATCGGTGACGCTGCTTTTTCTTCAGGGTGTTGAATTTGCTGGACTTCGCTCCGTCGTTCGCGGGGATGGACGGCGCTCAATCCCCGCGCCGGGGACGCGCACTCACGCCACAGTCTTCGCGGGCTGATCCACTGGGCCTGACGTGAGTGCGTGTCCCCTCCTTCGTCCACGGCCTCATGGAGCCGGGAACCCCAAGCTCAGCGGACGACACAGGGGACACGCACTCACCCTGACCCCAACGCCAACCCGGCAAACGCCGAGGCGTGAGTGCGCGTCCCCAGTCTCGTCAGAGGGCGCTCAACCCTCCGCCAGCGCCTTGCAGAAGGCCGCCGTGTCGTCGTCGGCGGGGAACATGCATTCCACCCGCAGCTCTTCCAGCGTGATGTCGCGCGAGGTCCCGAAGGTGGTCAGGGTCGAGAAGAAGGTCAGGCGCCGGTCGCCCTTGCGGAAGGTGACGGTCATCAGGGGCAGGGGCGTGGCGCCCAGTTCGCGCTGCTCCCAGCGGGCCGGCACGTCCGGATAGGCCAGAACCTCGTCCAGCAGGGCGCGGGACGCCTTGTCGGTGGCGGCTTCGTGATGCAGGTGACGGATCAGGTCGCCGGCCACCTCCTCCCAGTTCTCGACGAAGGGCCTCATGTCGGCCGGATCGAAGACCTGACGCATGATGTTGCCGTGCGGCCGGATCCCGTCGCGCAGCCAGTCGAACACCCGGACCAGGCCCCGATTGGCCATCAGCACGTCCCAATGCCGGTTCACCACGAAGGCGGGATAGGGTTCCTGCTGGCCCAGGATGAACTCGATGGCTCGTCGCACCAGGGCCATCTGCGGGTCCGACAGGGCGGTCTCGCGATAGCCGGGCGCGTAGCCGGCGACGACCAGCAGGGCGTTGCGGTCGCGCATGGGCATGTCCAGCGCCCCGGCCAGCAGGGCGACCAGTTCGCGGCTGGGTCGGGCCTTGCCGGTCTCGACATAGCTGAGGTGGCGGGTCGAGATTCCGGCCTCCAGCGCCAGGTCCATCTGACTCATCCGGCGCGCGCTTCGCCATTGGCGCAGCAGGTCGCCGAGCGGGTGGTCGGCCAGGGCGGGCGCGGAGCGGGACGGCGGCGAGGTCATGGTGTTCATGACCTGACACTAACCGCGCCGGGCATGATCGCCATAACCTTCCAGGTCATGGAGCCGGTGATCGGGCGGTTCTAGTCCTCCGTCGCAGCGGGGCTTTCGTCCCGCCAGAGGATCAGACCATGCAAAGACGACAGTTTCTGACCGCCGCCGCCAGCCTAGCGACCTTGGCGGGCGCGGGTCCCGCCAGCGCCGAAGGGACGCCGCCGCGCGCCGAGGACGACGCCCGGGCCGCGCGCGCCTGGAACGCGGCCCGCCGCCATCAACCGACCCGGTTTGGCGACATCGCCTATGTCGAGCGCGGCGCCGGCCCGGTCGCCCTGTTCCTGCACGGCTTTCCGCTCAACAGCTTCCAGTGGCGCGGGGCGTTCGACCGGTTGTCGGGCCAGCGTCGCTGCATCGCGCCGGATTCCCTGGGCCTGGGCTTCACCCGGGTGGCGGCCGGCCAGGGCGTGACGCCGTCGGACCAGGCCGACATGCTGGCGGCGTTCCTCGACGCGCTGGGGATCGCCAGCGTCGATCTGGTCGCCAACGACAGCGGCGGGGCGGTGGCCCAGCTCTTCGTCACCCGCTTTCCGCACCGGGTCCGCACCCTGCTGCTGACCAATTGCGACGTCGAGCCCGACAGTCCGCCGCCGGCCCTGCAGCCGGTCGTGGCCCTGGCCCGCGAAGGGACCTATCCCGACCAATGGCTGGTTCCCTGGTTCAAGGACCCGAAGCTGGCCCGCTCGCCGCAGGGCTTCGGCGGCATGTGCTTCTCCGATCCCAGCCAGCCGACCGACGCGGCGATCGCCATGTATTTCGGCCCGTTGGTCGCCACTCCGGCCAGCAAGGCCCTGGTCAACGCCTACACCCTGGGCCTGGACCCCAACCCCCTGGCCGGGATCGAGGCCGCCCTGGGCCGGTGCAAGGTTCCCACGCGCATCGTCTGGGGCATGGCCGACGACATCTTCGCCAAGGAAAGCCCGGACTATCTGGATCGCCTGCTGCCGAACTCGCGGGGCGTGCGGCGCCTGTCCAAGGCCAAGCTGTTCTGGCCGGAAGAATATCCGGACGTCATCGCCGAGGAGGCGCGGACGTTGTGGGCGGACTGAAGCGATGGCGACGGGGCGCCGGACATGGAAACGGCCGCTCCCTTTAGGGAAGCGGCCGTTTTGGTGGAGCTAAGCGGAGTCGAACCGCTGACCTCTTGAATGCCATTCAAGCGCTCTACCAGCTGAGCTATAGCCCCAAGGTTTTCCCAGGTTTCCCTTCGGAAGCGCTGGTATTCCTCAGTCTCTCCGGCGATTCCGACTAGGTGGCCCCCGAAGAGGCGCGGAACCTATGCCGGGAGGATTTTTGGATCAACCCTCCCGGCGAACTTTTTTCGGAAAATTTTTCGAACCGTTGTTCTGCAAAATTTTCGCAGGGAAGCCTGACGGACGACGACCTCAGTCGTCGTCGTCTGCGCCCGGCAGGCCCTCGATTTCGTCGTCGAGGACGTCGTCCTCGTCTTCGTCCTCAAGGAACGGAACGTCGTCGGCTTCGTCCTCGGCCAGATCCTCGTCTTCCGAGAAATCCACGCCCAGGTCGTCGCCGCCCGGAGCCGGGGCGGTGGTCGGATCGCCGTCGTCGTCGTCGGTCTCGACGACTTCCTCGGCGGCCTCGTCGATTTCCGGAGTCTCGTCGACCTCGTCCTCGTAGCCGTCGGCCTCCTTCGGCGCGACCGACTCCTTCTCGTCCTCGGCGTCGTAGTCCGGCGTGACGGCGCGGGCGCGCACGCGGCGCGACTTCAGCGCCTCTTCCGGATCGAACGTCTCACCGCATTTGGGGCAGACGGCCGGGCGGCGGTTCAGATCGTAGAACTTCGATTGGCAGTTGGGGCAAATCTGTTTTGCGCCCAATTCGGGATTGGCCAAGGCGGCGACCCTTTGATCCAGATGGGAAAAGCGGCGGGTCACTTGCCATGACGAAGGGCCGCTGTCAAAAGCAATCCCCTCGCGAAAACCACCATGACCAAGGAGCCGGTTTCGGCATGACGGCGGCTGGACTGAAGAGCACGCCCGGCGGGGCCTTGTGGGGAACCGTCCGGGCCCCCGGCGACAAGTCGATTTCCCACCGTTCGATGATCCTCGGCGCCCTGGCTTCGGGGACCACGACGGTCGAGGGCCTGCTGGAGGGCGCCGACGTGCTGGCGACCGCCCAGGCCATGCGTTCGTTCGGGGCGCGGGTCGAGCAGGAGGGCGTCGGCCGCTGGCGGGTCGAGGGCCATGGCGGCTTCTCCGAGCCGTCGGACGTGGTCGACTGCGGCAACGCCGGCACCGGCGTGCGGCTGATCATGGGCGCGGCGGCCGGCTTTCCGCTATGCGCCACCTTCACCGGCGACAGCTCCCTGCGCGGCCGGCCGATGGGACGGGTGCTGGATCCGCTGGCCCGGATGGGCGCCACCTGGCTGGGCCGCGACAAGGGCCGCCTGCCGCTGACCCTGAAGGGCGGCAACCTGCGCGGCCTGTCCTACAAGCTGCCGATGGCCTCGGCCCAGGTGAAGTCGGCCGTGCTGCTGGCCGGCCTGCACGCCGAGGGCGGGGTCGAGGTGATCGAGCCCGAAGCCACCCGCGACCACACCGAGCGCATGCTGCGCGCCTTCGGGGCCGAGGTGATCGTCGAGGATCGCGCCCACGGCGACCATGTCGTGCGCCATATCCGCCTGCCGGCCGGCCAGAAGCTGACCGGGACCCACGTGGCCGTGCCCGGCGACCCTTCGTCGGCGGCCTTCCCGCTGGTGGCCGGGCTGATCGTGCCGGGCTCAGAAGTGACGGTCGAGGGCGTGATGCTCAACGAACTGCGCACCGGCCTGTTCACGACGCTGCAGGAGATGGGCGCGGACCTGACGATCTCGAACGTCCGCGAGAGCAGCGGCGAGCAGGTGGGCGACATCACCGCTCGCTACTCTCCCGACATGAAGGGCGTCGTCGTGCCGCCCGAACGCGCTCCGGCGATGATCGACGAATATCCGATCCTGGCCATCGCCGCCGCCTTCGCCACGGGCGAGACGATCATGCGCGGGGTCGGCGAGATGCGGGTCAAGGAAAGCGACCGCATCGCCCTGACCGCCGCCGGCCTGGAAGCCTGCGGCGTCGATGTCGAGGAAGAGCCCGAGGGCTTCATCGTCCGCGGGACCGGCCAGGCGCCGCGCGGCGGGGCCCTGGTCGAGACCCACGGCGACCACCGCATCGCCATGAGCCACCTGATCCTGGGCCTGGCCGCCCAGGCGCCGGTCTCGGTCGACGAGCCGGGCATGATCGCCACCAGCTTCCCCGGCTTCGCCGAGATGATGCGCGGCCTGGGCGGAGCGATCGCCGAGGCATGAGGGCCGTCTTGCTCCTCGTGGCGAGCCTGTCGCTGGCCGGCTGCGCTTCGCCGCAATGGACGCGGATCGAAGCCGGCGCCGCGCCCCTTTCCACCGCCAGGGCGAAGTGTCGGCCCGCCAAGCAACCCGACGAGGTGATGGTCGAGGCCGAGGAGCGGTTGGCGGCCTGGGATCGATGCATGGAGGGGCAAGGCTGGGCGCGGCCAGAAACCCTCCTCGCCAGGAAAGGTTGATCGCCATGGCCTTCGTCATCGCCGTCGATGGTCCCGCCGCCTCGGGCAAGGGCACGGTCGCCAGCCGCCTGGCCGCGCTCTACGGCTATCCGATGCTCGACACCGGCCTGCTCTACCGCGCTGTGGGCGTGCGGCTGCTGGACGCCGGCGGCGATCTCGACGACCCGGTCGCGGCCGAGGCCGCGGCGCGGGGCCTGGCGCTGGCCGAACTGGAAAACGCCGAAGTCCGCACCCGCCAGGCCGGCGAGGCGGCCAGCCGCGTGGCCGTGCATCCGGGCGTCCGCGCCGCCCTGTTCGACCTGCAGCGCGACTTCGCCCGCCGCGAGCCCGGCAGCGTCATCGACGGCCGCGACATCGGCACAGTCATCGCCCCCGAGGCGCCGGCCAAGCTGTTCGTCACCGCCAGCCCCGAGGTCCGGGCCGACCGTCGCTGGAAGCAGCTGGTCGGCCAGGGCGAAAGCGTCACCTTCGAGGAAATCCTGGCCGACATTCGCAAGCGCGACGAGCGCGACAGCGGCCGCGCCTCGGCCCCGCTGACCCAGGCCCCCGACGCCGTCTTGCTTGATACGTCGGAAATGACTATATCCCAGTCCTTCGATGCGGCCCGCCGCATTGTCGAGACGGCGCGCGCCCGGTGGGGAAACCCCAAGGGCTAATCCACCGCCCGTCTCGCCGCCGTTCAGGACACGGCGGTCCGCATCAGAAATCCACATCACCCGGAATCCCGAGAACCGTCACATGGCGGCGCTCATCGCAGGGCTTCCCACAACCTAGAGACCAAAGATCAGCATGGCTGACGATATGAGCTTCAACCCCACGCGCGACGATTTCGAAGCGCTCCTCAACGACTCCATGGGCGGCCGCGACTTCGCTGAAGGCACCGTCGTCAAGGGCAAGGTCGTTGGGATCGAGAAGGACTTCGCGATCATCGACGTCGGTCTGAAGACCGAAGGCCGCGTCCAGCTGAAGGAATTCGGCGTCGACGAAGCCGGCAAGGCCACCGTGAAGGTCGGCGACACCGTCGAAGTCTTCCTGGAACGCCTGGAAAACGCCCTGGGCGAAGCGGTCATCAGCCGCGAAAAGGCCAAGCGCGAAGAAGCCTGGACCCGTCTGGAAGGCGTCTACGCCAAGAACGAACCCGTGCTCGGCGCCATCGTCGGCCGCGTCAAGGGCGGCTTCACCGTCGACCTGGGCGGCGCCTCGGCCTTCCTGCCGGGCTCGCAGGTCGACATCCGCCCGGTGCGCGACGTCGGCCCGCTGATGGGCAAGGAACAGCCGTTCGCCATCCTCAAGATGGACCGTCCGCGCGGCAACATCGTCGTCTCGCGCCGCGCCATCCTGGAAGAAGCCCGCGCCGAGCAGCGCACCGAACTGGTGTCGCAGCTGCAAGAGGGTGAAATCCGCGAAGGCGTCGTCAAGAACATCACCGACTACGGCGCGTTCGTCGACCTGGGCGGCATCGACGGCCTGCTGCACGTCACCGACATGAGCTGGAAGCGCGTCAACCACCCGAGCCAGGTGCTGGCCGTGGGCGACACCGTGAAGGTCCAGATCGTCAAGATCAACCCGGACACCCAGCGCATCAGCCTCGGCATGAAGCAGCTGCAAAGCGATCCGTGGGACGGCGTCGAAGCCAAGTACCCGGTCGGCGCCAAGTTCACGGGCCGCATCACCAACATCACCGACTACGGCGCCTTCGTGGAGCTGGAAGCCGGCGTCGAAGGCCTGGTGCACGTCTCGGAAATGTCGTGGACCAAGAAGAACGTCCACCCCGGCAAGATCGTCTCGACCTCGCAGGAAGTCGACGTGGTCGTGCTGGACGTCGATCCGTCCAAGCGCCGCGTGTCGCTGGGCCTGAAGCAGGCCCTGGCCAACCCGTGGGATTCGTTCCTCGAAACCCACCCGGTCGGCTCGACCGTCGAAGGCGAAGTCAAGAACGCGACCGAGTTTGGTCTGTTCATCGGCCTCGACAACGACATCGACGGCATGGTGCACCTGTCGGACATCGACTGGAGCGCGTCGGGCGAAGAAGCCATGGCCCGCTACAAGAAGGGCGACATCGTCAAGGCCAAGGTGCTGGACGTCGACGTCGAAAAGGAACGCATCTCGCTGGGCATCAAGCAGCTGGGCGGCGATCCGATGTCGGGCGACACCTACCGCAAGGGCCAGACCGTCACCGTGACCGTGACGGAAGTCACCACCGGCGGCATCGAAGTGCGCTTCGGTGAGGAAGACGCCCTGATGACCGCCTTCATCCGCAAGTCGGACCTGTCGCGCGATCGTCAGGAACAGCGCCCCGAGCGCTTCGCCGTGGGCGACCGCGTCGACGCTCAGATCACCAACATCGACAAGGCGGCTCGCCGCGTCTCGATGTCGATCAAGTCGCTGGAAATGGCCGAAGAGAAGGAAGCCATCGAGCAGTTCGGCTCGTCGGACTCCGGCGCTTCGCTGGGCGACATCCTGGGCGCGGCCCTGCGCGAGCGGGCCACCAAGGACTAAGCCTTCGCCTCACCGCGAAGACCAAAGAGCGGCGGCCGGAGCGATCCGGCCGCCGTTTTCTTTTGGGTCCGCCATTAACCGAACAGGTTACAAACCTTGGGCCGACATCAAGCTTTCCCCTTGAAGACTCAGGCTTGCTTGGGCAAAGGTCGCACGCGCGTCGGGTCCTGCCTCCCCTGGACCGCCATGTCGCGTCGGGGATATCGATGATCAAGTCCGAACTCATCGCCAGGCTCGCGAACGAGAATCCGCACCTGACCCAGAAGGATGTCGAGCGTGTGGTCGGCGTCATTCTCGAGCGCATGATCGGTGCGCTGGAAGAGGGCGGCCGCGTGGAGCTGCGCGGCTTCGGCGCCCTGTCGGTGCGCTCGCGCCCGGCTCGCGCTGGTCGCAACCCTCGCACCGGCGAAACCGTCGACGTGCGCGCCAAGCACGTGCCGTTCTTCAAGAGCGGCAAGGAACTGCGCGGTCGCCTGAACGCCGACGAGTAGGCCGCTACGCTTGACCAAGAGGGCCGCTTGACCCCGAGGGGCGAACGCGCTCAGCCTTCGGCGCCAGTCGGAAGAGGTCCAGCATGAGCATCGTCAAGGAATTTCGCGAGTTCATCGCGCGCGGCAACGTCATCGACCTGGCGGTCGGCGTCATCATCGGCGCGGCCTTCAACTCGATCGTCAAGAGCCTGGTCGATCAGGTGATCATGCCGCCGATCGGCCTGCTGATGGGCGGGCTGGACTTTTCCAAGCTGGAATGGGTGCTCAAGCC
The DNA here is from genome assembly GCF_004342605.1 of Caulobacter sp. BK020. Taxonomy (GTDB): domain Bacteria; phylum Pseudomonadota; class Alphaproteobacteria; order Caulobacterales; family Caulobacteraceae; genus Caulobacter. The sequence continues at coordinate 8,076 of NZ_SLZL01000029.1, read as the reverse complement.
CGAAGATCCCGCCACGACCGCCGTCGAGAAGGTGGCCGTGCAATACGGCGCCTTCATCAACACCGTGATCCAGTTCCTGATCGTGGCCGTGGTGGTGTTCCTGCTGGTCAAGCTGGTCAACCAGGTGCGCCGCGCCGACGCCGAGGAGCCCGCGCCGGCCGCGCCGACGCCCGAGGAAAAACTGCTGACCGAGATCCGCGACCTGCTGGCCAAGCCGAAGGCCTAGAGAAGCGCCGCCAGCACCTCGCGCGCCGCCCGCTCACCCGTTTCCCAAGCGCCATGGGCGGTCGAGAAGGCGTTCGGCGAGCAGGCCTCGCCGGCGAAGAACAGTCGCCCGTCGACCGCTGCGGCCAGCACGGCGCGTTCGCCCGCCCGCCCGGGCAGGGCGTGGGAATAGGACCCCCGCGCCCAGGGATCGCTCGCCCAGGCCGTCCGCGCCAGCACCGAGACCCGGCCGCGCAGGCCCGAACCGTAGACGCCGACCAGCTCCTCGATCGCGAACGCCGCCGCCGCGTCGGGTCCGTCCGTCTCCAGCGCCCGGGCGTGGGTTCCGCCGAAGAAGGCTTCGATGATCGGGCGACCCAGCGGGCGCAGGTGGTAGGAACCCGTCGCCGTCCGATCGCTGGCGCCATAGACCATCGCCTCGACCGGAAAGGCTTCCGGCTCGTCAAGCCGCAGGAACACCTTGTCGGCCAAACCCAGCGGCAGGCCCTCGGCCGCGGCCAGCTTGGCGGGCAGTTCCGGCAGGATCCGCAAGCCGCCAGCGGCCAGCACGGCCGTGGAGACGCAGACGACGGCCGCGCGCGCCTGGACCACTCCACGAGGCGTTTCGAGCCTCAGGCGCGGCCCGTCATGGCGCAGCAGGGATACCGGGCAGCCAGGGACGATCCGGACGCCCGACGGCGCCAGGCCGGCGATCGCCGTGCCGTAGCCTTCGGCGATCCGCCAATTGACCCCGCTGTCGTCATAGGCGGCGTAGTCCTGGACCGAGACCTGGTCGAACTCGGCGCCGTTGTAATAGGCGCTGAAGGCGTTCAGCAGCGGGTTCCAGCGGTTGCCGGCCTCCAGCAGGTCCGAGGCGGGCCGGTCGGTCGCATCGCCGGCCGCCGCCTCGATCCGTTCGTCGAAGGCCGCGAAGGCCTTGCCATAGGCTTGGCGCTCGGCGGCGCTGAAATTGGCCGTGGCCTCCGGATTGGCCCAGGGCGGCGGGGTCTTGTCGATGGTCAGGCCACGGGCGGCGATCGCCGCGACCAGCGGGTTGTGGTCGGCCGAATGCAGCCATTCGCAGCCGAGATCCAGGGGAAGGCCGGCCAGCGCAACCGTGTGAGCCCGGCCCCCGATCCGGTCCTGGGCCTCCAGCACCACGGCGCTCAGCGGCGAGGCCGACAGCGCCGAAGCCGCGGCCAGGCCGGCGGCCCCGGCGCCGATGATGGCGACATCGACCTCGGTCAAGGGGCGGCCTCGGTCGGCGGGGCCTGCTCGGGCTCCAGTTCGATCGATTCGCCGGGCTTGAGGCCGCAGGCCAGCAGGCTGGACCACACGGTCTCGGCGGTCTCGGCGAAACGGAAGAGCTCAAGGTCGGCGGCGTTGATCATGCCGTGCTCGATCAGATTGTCGAAATGGACCACCGAACGCCAATAGGCCTCGTCGAACAGCACGATGGGGATGCGCGGGGCCTTGTCGGTCTGGCGCAGGGTCAGGATCTCGAACAGTTCGTCGAACGTGCCGAATCCGCCGGGAAACACCACCAGGGCGTTGGCCCGCATGGCCAGGTGCATCTTGCGCATGGCGAAATAGTGGAAGCGGAACGACAGATCGGGCGTCGCATAGGGGTTCGGCCGCTGCTCGTGGGGCAGGGTGATGTTGAAGCCCACCGAGGGCGCGCCGGCCTCCCAGGCCCCGCGGTTGGCCGCCTCCATCACCCCCGGTCCGCCCCCGGTGGCGATGACGTTGTCGCGCACGCCGTCGGTGGCGTGGATCGCCCCGCCGCGTTCGGAAGCGAGGCGGCCGAAGCGCCGGGCCTCTGCGTACCAGCGAGGCTGCCGCCCCGGACCGTCCTCGCGCACGCGGGCGCTGCCGAACACCACGATGGTCGATCGCACGCCCCACGCTCGCAAGGCCTCGTCGGCCTTGGCGAACTCCAGCAGGAAGCGCACCCCGCGCATCGACTCGCCCAGCAGGAAGTCCTGGTCCAGCGCCGCCAGGCGATAGGAGGGCGAGGCGAGCTGGGCGGCGGGATCGATGGGAGGGGTGTCCGTCATGCCTTGATCCGAAATCCGAGCCGCTGCTTCCATAGCCTACTGATAGGGACAGGCGCATGCGCCTGTCCCTAGGTCAGCCGCGGCCCTACTTGCCCTTCGTCAGCGTCGGGCTGTCCAGATCCAGCTGATCGATCGGGATCTGCTGGGCGGCCGGGACGGCGGTCTTGACCCCTTCGCCCATCGCCTTGGCGTCGCCAACCACGATGACGCTGGTCTGGGCGGGGTCGAGCACGGCCTTGGAGAAGGCCTGGACATCGGCGGCGCTGACCGCCTCGACCTTGCGGGTATAGGCCTGGATCTCGTTCAGCGGGACGCCGTAGATCGCCAGGTTGCCCAGGATGTCGGCCAGGCCGCCCGAGGTGCCCAGGTCGCGTCCGAAGTCGCCGACCAGCACCGACTTGCGCGCCGCCAGTTCGGAGGCCGAGGTCGGCTCGGCGGCCAGCCGGGTCAGCTCGTCCTTGATCAGTCCCACCACCTGGGCGGCGGACTCGTTCTTGGTCTGGACGCTGGCCGAGAAGCCGCCGATCGCCGCGCGCGGCGACAGGCTGGAGCTGGCGCCGTACGACAGGCCGCGCTTGATGCGGATTTCCTGGTTCAGGCGGGACGAATAGCCGCCGCCCAGCACGCCGTTGGTGACCAGGCCGGCATAATAGCGCGGGTCGGCGCGCAGGATCGCCGGCTTGGTCACCACGACCGCGGCCTGGCCCGTGCCAGGCAGGTCGACGATCACGTTCCTGGCCGCATAGCCCGTCGGGCCCTTGACCAGGGCGGGGGGCGGGCCGGCCGGCCTGGCCCAGCCTCCGAACGCCTTTTCCGCCAGGGCGAAGCCCTGTTCGGGCGTCAGGTCGCCGGTCAGCACCAGGATGGCGTTGTCGGGACGCCAGTTGGCGGCGTGGGTCTTGACCAGGGCGTCGCGCTGGATCTTCGGCAGCGAGCCGGGCGTGCCGTTGGCGACATGGCCGTAGCCCGAGCCGGCGTAGATCACGGTCGGTACGACGAAGCCGGCCACGGCGCCCGGCCGCTGGAAGCTGACCGACAGACCGTCCAGGGTCTCGGTCTTGACGCGTTCCAGCTCGTCGGCCTTGAAGGTCGGATTCTCGGCGACGTCGGCCATGATCGCCAGGCCCTGCGCCGCCTTGTCGGCGATGACGCTGAGGGTCAGCGATGTGGCCTCCCAGCCCGACCCGGCCTCCAGATTGGCGCCGAGCGCCTCGGTGGCCGCGGCCACCTGGGTGGCGGTGCGGGTCTTGGTGCCCTCGGTCAGCAGTTCGGCGGTCAGGCTGGAGACTCCGGCCAGGCCGGCCGGGTCGGCGCCCGAGCCGCCGCGCACGGTCAGGTCGGCGGTGACCAGCGGCAGGTCGCTGCTCTTGGCGACGATGACCCGCAGGCCGTTGGCCAGGGTCTTCTCCACCGGCGAGGGCAGGACCGGCGACACCGGGGCGCCCGGCGCCGGCGGCGCCACGCGCTCGCCTTCCGGCGCCAGGGCGGTGACCGGGCCGTCATAGGAGACCGAGGCGACCTTCGGCGCGGCCTCGAACGGGTCCTTGGCGCCGGCCGGCTTGGTCGATTCGGGCAGGTAGCGGACCGTCACCTTGCGGTCGTCGGCCAGGTACTTGGCGGCCACGCGCTGGACGTCGGCGGCGGTCACCGCCTGCAGGGCGGCCAGATCGGTGTTGGCCCGCTGGGCGTCGCCCTCGGTGCGCAGGGCGTAGCCGATCGCGAAGGCGCGCCCGTCGATGGTCTCGCGGCCGCGGACCGCGTCGGCCAGCAGGCCGGCCTTGGCCTCGGCCAGCTCGGCGGCGGTGGGCGGCGTCGCGCGCAGCTTGGCGATCTGGGCGCTCAGCGAGGCTTCGCCCTGCTCGACCGTCTTGCCGCCGGCCATGATGGCGCCGACGTAGAACAGGCCCGGCTGGGCGTTGTTGGGCGCCGAGGAGAAGATCTGCTGGGCGATCTTCTGGTCATAGACCAGGCTGTCATAGAGGCGCGACGACTTGCCGGCCGACAGGATGGCGTCGAGAACCGCCAGGGCCGGCACGTCGGGATCGGCGGCGGCCGGTGCCAGCCAGGTCATGGCCACGGCCGGCAACGGCACGTTGGGGCCGTAGGTGGTGACCACCTTGGAGCTGGTGCGGGGCGGTTCGACCGTGGTCACCTGCCTGATCGGCGTGGCCGGGGCCTTCAGCGGGCCGAAATACTGGTCGACCCAGGCGTTCAGCTGCGCCTCGTCGAAATTGCCGACCACGATCAGGGCGGCGTTGTCGGGGCGGTAATAGGCCTGGTGGAAGGCGCGGACGTCGTCGACCGTGGCGGCGTCCAGTTCCTCGATCGAGCCGATGCCCGGCCGCTTGTAGGGATGGTCGGCGAACGAGGCCTTGGTGATGTTCAAGGCGAAGAACCGGCCGTAGGGGTTAGCCAGGACCCGCTGGCGCAGCTCTTCCTTGACCACGTCGCGCTCGGACTTGAACACCGCGTCGTCGATGACCAGCGAGCCCAGGCGCTCGCTTTCGGCCCACAGCAGCCGTTGCAGGTGGTTAGCCGGCACCACCTCGTAATAGTTGGTGAAGTCGTCATAGGTGGAGGCGTTGTTGAAGCCGCCGACATCCTCGGTCAGCCGGTCGAAGAACTCGTTGGGCATGTTGCGCGTCGACTTGAACATCAGATGTTCGAACAGGTGCGCGAAGCCCGAACGGCCCTCCGGATCGTCCTTGCTGCCCACGCCGTACCAGACCTGGACCGTCACGTTGGGCGTGGTGGCGTCGCGCGAGGTAAACACCTTGAGGCCATTGGCCAGGGTCCGCTCCTTGTAGACGATCGGCGGCACCGTCACGCTGGCCGCGGCCGGCTTGGCCTGGGCCTGGGCGAGCGGCGCCATCGTCAGCGAGGAAAGGGCGGTGGTCGAAAGGGCCAGCGCCACGAGGGCGGCCTTGGCGACGGGACGGATCATGAGGACGACGCTCCGAAAGCTTGAGGGCGCGACCCTAGCATCCGGGTTCAAGGCGCCAAGATTACCGTCTTGTCATGAAAGCCGCCCGGCATAGCCGAAGATCACGCCCAGCCACGGATGGGCGACCAGGACGCGGAAGCCATAGGCGTCGTCACACGCGAAGGTCCTGGCGCGAATGCGCGGCGCCCAGGCGCGGGGCAGGGGGATCGGGCCGAGGCGCCATCCCTCGAAGGTCCAGGAGAAGCCGCCGGGATAGGGCGCGACGCCAAAGCGGAAGGTCAGAGCGCCGGCCGTCTCCTCGAACGCCCAGGGATCGTCGCGGGCCGGCGCGATCGTCGAGCCGAAGGTGCTGGCCCCGAAGCGGCGGACCCAGCGTTCGCCGTTCGCGGTCGGCGTGATCGTCACTGTCGTCGCGTGCTGGCCGGTCGGCGGCAAGCCCTGCAGGCGCCGGACCAGGGCGGGCAGGCCGGACGCGCCGCGCGCGCGGGCCTTTCCTGTCAGGGTGACGGGCGCGACTCCGGCGTGGGCTTGGCGAACAGGGCTGGGCTGGGCTTTCCAGGCCTCACCGAGCAGGCGGGGAAACAGGCCCGGGGTCTCTGGACGCTGGCTCTCCAGTTGAGTGCGGATCGGCAGCCCGCTCAATTCGCGGAGGATCGCGTCCAGGTCGACCAGGCCGACGCAGGGCGTGGCGCGGGGTTCGCCCAGCCGGCCGTCGAGCAGGGCGCGCAGCGTGGCGGCCGCCGGGGCGGCCGGGGTGTGGGGGCCTGCGCCGGCCTCGGCGCACAGGCCCCAGCGCGCCAGGCGGCGCGCGCCGTCGGCGTCCCGCCCCTCGACGTTCACCACCATGCCGCCGCGGTCCGAGCCCAGCGGCGCGGCCCAGCCTGCCATCTCGCCCAGCAGCACCGCCAGGGGCTCCAGGGTCGGAACCAGCCGGATTCTCCGAAGCAGGCTTAGCGCCCAAAGGCCCAGGTGCAGGATGGGAAGCTCCAGTCCGGCCCGGAAGATCGCGTCGCGGCGGGGGTGGAAGCGGGCGGGCAGCAGGTCGAGGTCCGGCGTTTCGGCCAGGCTGGTCCAGCGACGGTCGAGGCCCGGGAACGGCGTGCGGCGAGGCTCGCTCCAGCCGGGTCGGATGGTCCACCGGCCCTCCGCAAATACCTGCAGCGGTGCGCCCGCCCAGGCCAGGATGGCGCGGATCACCGACAGGCCGCGAGGCGCGCGGGCGCCCGGCGAGATCGCCGCCTCGATCCGGTCGATCCGCGTCCAGCCGGCGGTCAGGGCGTCGAGGGCGCCGTGGCTGAGGGCGGGGGTCGAGCTGGCGCCGGTGATCGCCCAGCGCCGGGCGGTCCGGGTCGGGCCGTCGAGCGCCGCCTCGAAGCCGGCCACGAAGTCGCGGGCGTCGGCCAGGTCGACATAGTGGGCCCGCGCCGCCAGGACCGCGCGGGGAAAGGCGTGATCCTGTCCCTGGAACGGTCCCGCCGCGTCGACCACCGCCCAGGCGCTCAGGGTCGCCAAGTCTTTGGGATCCAGGCGGTCGAGCCGGGCGACCTCGATCTTCGCGGCCGGCTTGGCCTTGGCCAGATCGGTCGCCACCGCCTCCAGGCGGACGAGGTCGCGGGCCGCCAGGACCAGGACGACGTCGGGCCAGCGGGCGATCATCGCGGCCAGTCGCCGTCCGAACACGCCGCTGGCGCCGACCAGGACGATGCGTTTGCGGTCGTCGGTCATCGGACCGGCGGCTCCAGCACGAAGCGCGCGCGCTGCTCGGGCGTGGGCAGCATGCAGGTCGCGCGCCGGCCCATCAGGCGATAACGGTTGGCGGCCAGCCAGTCATAGGCGCCGTCCAGCCAGGCGTGGGGCAGCACGCCGACGGCCGCCAGCCACGACCACGGCGCGCCCAACCGGCGCAGCAGGGCCAGGATCGCCGCGCTCTTCTCAAGCGCCCGGCCATTGTCGAGAAACAGGAAGCTGGTCGGCCGGTCCGGGTCGATCCCGTGGGCCTGGGCCAGTTGTCGTCCATAGGCCGACTGGATCGGGGTGAAGCGGATCAGGCCCTGGCGATCGAGGGCCATGACGGCCCGGACCGAGCCCGAACACAGGTTGCAGACTCCGTCGAAGAGCCAAAGTCCGTCGGGTGATCCGCTCATCGCGCCGCCGCCACGCTTTCGCGGCGCAGGGCTCGCAGGGCGGCGGGGACGTCGCGGCGCATGGCCATGGTGGTCACGCCGCTGGGCAGGCCGAAGGGCGCGGCGGCGCGGTTCTCGTAGGTGACGCGGGTGGCGCGTCCGCCGTCCAGCGGCTCCAGCAGCCACTGGCCCTCGCAATCCTTGATGTCGCCGGCCTCGCAGCGGAAGGCGATGCGCCGGTACGGCTCCAGGGCCAGCCGCGAGGTCGAGTGCAGGGCCGGCAGCAGGAAGCTCCACTTGACCACGTGTTCGCGCAACTCCGTTCGGCCGGAAGGGTCGCGCGACAGCACGGCGCAACGCTTGACGCTGGGCGTCATCCGCGCGGCGCGTTCGCAGTCGAGGATCGTGGTCCAGACCACCTGCGGCGGCGCGGCGATGTCGATCATCGCTCGCACCTGACCGCCGCGGCCCCCAGGGTCGGTATGGGCCTCCAGGGCGACGTCGCCGCTTTCAATCCGCCGCAGCCAGTCGGGGTTGACCTCCGGCGCCCCGGCGAACGCAGGGACGGACAGCATCATGAACGCAACGACAAGGGCTCGGCCACGCATGGGCCGAGCCTAGCCGAGTTTCAGTGCACGGCGCATCAGCCCCCCGTGCGATTCTTCACCAGGTCATCGACGACGGAGGGATCGGCCAGGGTGGAGGTGTCGCCCAGGCTGGAGAGTTCGTTCTCGGCGATCTTGCGCAG
>NZ_SLZL01000028.1 GCF_004342605.1 Caulobacter sp. BK020 | reverse complement strand
TCTGCTCTTCCGTGAACCGTGATCGCTTCATTCGTCCGTCCTTTGATCGGGGCGGACTCTAGTTATTTCTGGAGGAGTTTCAGGGGGTCACGTCACCACGAACTCGTCGACCGTATCCCAGGGCGAGGTCGAGAAGGCAACGTGACCGTAGGTCAGGCAGGTGCCGACAGCGTGGGGGCGGCGCTTCCAGTCGAACTCCATGTTCAGGCGGCGACTGATCGCCTTGGTGACGAGGTCGGCGTCAAACTCGACCATGTCTCGCATGCCCGTGAAAATCTCTAACTGGATGACGTGGTCGGGAGCGCGATCGAAAAAACGTTGAACGACATGCTCGTTTCGCAAACGGACGCTGTCCATGTGCGAGGCCGTGTAAATCCCGCCCTTGGCAAGCACGATGTTGTAGTCGTCGCCATGATGGCTGTTTCCCTCGACAAGCGTGGCTTGGCCTCGCGTCCGCCAGCCAACTTCGTAAGAGCCGTCTCTCTCAACCCATACCCCACTTTTACTGAGGCCAGCCGAAGCCCGCTACCGCCCTGCCAACTGGCCCCGATCTGCTCTGCTGCCGCCTCACTAGAAGTTGCCACTCTCAACCCATACCCGACTTTTACTGAGGTGCGGTCGAGGTGCGCCCAGAATGCAGTTCCGGGGGCTACCCCTAGCCGGCAGACCGGCCCCAACCCAAGGGGTGGCTTTGGGCAGGATTCCGAAACCTCTTCCGACAGTTTAGTGCGATGCTCCGCGATCCGGTCACCATCCTTAGTCCTGCCGAAAGCTAGACCGGATCGAAAGGCGGACGAAAATCCCGATAGGGACCGGTAGAGCGATGGTCCGGCCGTAAAATTCGGCCAGTTAAACACATGATTTAAAAGGGTATTCTGAGCGTGTCGTCTCTTTCGTAATGAGGGGGTCACAGGTTCGAGTCCTGTAAGCGGCACCACCTTCCCAAGGCGCCTGGTGGGTCCCGATATCGGCTTCAAGGGGCGGAGGGGAGAGCCGCTTTCACGCTAGGCGCCAAGTCGCCCTAGGCCGGCAGCGCCGCCGCGGGAATTGCGATTGCGCCCATCCGCCCCGCGGGGCTATGCGAGGCGAATGAAGACGTTCGTCGTCAGTCGTTCCTGGCATCCCAGGTCCGTGAAATGATCGGGAGGAATCATTCCGGAATGAAGGGCATTGCTTGGGTAAACAACAATTCTGCCGCGGCGCCCGGTGATTTCGGCGGTCATTTCATATTCGTCATTTGATCCGCATATATAACTTTCGCGGGCCCCAAGATGCGCTATCGATGCCAAATAATATTGGAGCTTATCTTCGGTTATGCGCTCCAATCCGGTGGCGCGATGGCGGTAGAGGGCGGTGCCCATGGTAGGGGTCAGGTAGTGCAAAATGGCGATCATCTGGCCACTGGTGTCGTCGAAATGCGGGTGGCTCTGATACCTCGTGAGGTTTTCGGGGCGTGTCGTGACCTTTGACAGAGACGCCGATGTGGCCCCCAAAATGTCCGCGTCGAACGCATCGCTGATAATGGGCGCCAAGGTGTTCAGCATGGGACCGATGTAATCAGCCATCAGGCTGTCGCCCGGTGTAATGAAATGGCGCTCACCTGGGTATGGCCCTGGAGCTTGCGGGTAGGGAGACAGAGCGCGTGCGCGACCGACAATCGCGTCAAGGTCGGCGACATAATTGTCGACAATCAGGACCGGCACCTTTTCGTGTCCGACATGGAGCAGGTGTGGTTCGATTATCGTCCGCCTTTTTGAGCCTGTCCGCCCAGCCGTTCGCCGTCGGCCTCCAGATCAGTCCGCCGTCCCACAAGGACGGAGCCAAAACTATCCCGGACCGCCTATGGCCGTCGAGATGCAAAGTCAACCACCGGCCAGTGCTGTCGGCCTAACTGCAACTCGTCTCCGTTTGGCGGCAACAGGTGAGCGGAAACAATCAGGGCTTCCGGACGTGTTGTTGTCTGATGGATACTGCTGTCTGATCGACGCCGTCGGACCACCGTCAGTCCCAGCCCTTGATCTTCTTCTTCCTGCCCAGGGCGAACAGGCCGGGATAGGGGCCCTTGCCGGTGCGGTAGAGGCACCAGTCGTCGTCCTTCTTGCAGTCGCCGTCGAAGGCCGCCTTCTTGTCGGGGTCGATCGCCGCGTAAAGCGCCGGACCGTTCTTGTGCCTGGCCCCCAGGGCCTCGGCGCAGACGTCGCGTTCGGCCTTGGTCAGCTTGACGATATCGGCCTCCGTGCAGCCGCTCTGGCGCGCGGCCTGACGCAAGGCCTCGCCGCCGCCGGTCAGGGTTCCCCGGGCGGTGAAGCCGGGCGGGGCGACGATGCTCCCCGGCGCGCTGGGGGCGGCGGGCAAGGGCGAAGGCGCGATGGGCGATACGGACGGCGGGACGGGGCGCGGCGTCGGGACGTGCAGCGGCGCGGACGAGGCGGCGGGTCGCGTCGGTCGTGTCGCCGCATGGGGCCGGTCGGGCGTGAGGAGTTCGACCACCACGCTGCGCGGTTCGACCACGACGGGCGGCGCCGGCACGGCCTTGAGCAGCGCCCATCCCAGCAGGCCATGAAAGGCCAGCGAGGCCGCGCCGATCACCAGGCGACGTCGCGGTCGCCGGCCGGACGGCCTTGTCGCGGGCATGGCGGTCTCCCTGACGTCCCTCGGGATGAGCCCGGGCGACGAGGTCGATCCAGCCGGGTCGGTGGCGGGGCGCGTCAAGGATAGGCTCGATCTCACCCGATCAAGCCCTAGCGGCCCGGTGCGGCGGGACCATGGCCGCGAGAAGTCGAGCTTGAAACGAATGCGTCTCGGACGGCGCTCGTTCGCGGATGCTTGCTAGCTGTGCAGCTCTCAGGCGAAGGCGAACACCGGAGAATCCGTGACCAGATAGTGCGGGGACGGCGGCTGGGCGAGGCCGCCCGTGACCGACCGCACCGTCTTGAAGCGCGTCAGATCGACGTAGGCTTGCCGGCCGTCGAGACACCAGAAGACCTGACCGCGCCGGCCGTCGACCGAGGCGAACTCGACGCCGCGCAGGTCGTCCTGCGACCAGAGGGACGAGATCTGACCGCCCTCCAGCAGTCCGGCGAGATAGGTCAGGGCCTGACCGGCCGGCAGGACCCTGGCCTTGTTGGAGAAATCGATCAGCCGGAGGGCCGAGAAGGGCTTGTCCACCGCGTAGAAGTACTGGCGCGCCAGGCCGCAGGCGAACGACACCAGGTAGGAGCGCGCGATGTATGACGCCGCCTGGTCCTGCGCCATGACCGCGCCCGCGGCGGCGACCTTGGCGCCCGTCGCGGCGTCGGCGAAGCCGCCGGCTTGCGGCGCGTTCTTGATCCCGCCCCAGCCAAACTCGGTGGACCATAGGGGAAGGTCGAAGCCGGCGTCGTCGGCGACCCCGCGCAGGAGCTCGGCCAGGACGCCGATCTGCTCGGGCTGGCGCGGCATGACGTAGGTGTGAGCCGACACCACGTCGATCGCGTCGGCCCCGCCGGCGGCCTTCAACGCCCGCAGGTAGCGGCGCAGATAGTCTCCGCGGTCGCCGAAGGATTGCGGCGCCGCGCCCACCAGGACGACGCCGGGCCGGACGGCGCGCGCCGCGCGGGCCTGGGCGATGCTGATCTGCGCCAGTTGCTCGACGGTGCCGCTATAGAACTGGGCGCGCTTGTCAGGCTCGTTCCAGTGTTCCAGCCCGGTGATTTGCGGGTATCGGCGCAGGAGCGCGGTGACGAAATCGGCCGCGTCCTGGCTGTTGTTCGGCGCGTTCGGGTTCCACGAATCGTTGCCGCCGCGGCGGGGCGTCGAGGCCCAGTCCGGGGCCTGGCCCAGGCAGAACAGGATGTCGTCGAAGCCCTTGGTCCAGACCGCCATCTCGGCGTCCAGCCGCGACCAGTCAAAGTCGCCCTTGCCGCGTCCCTCGATACGCCGCCAGGTGGCCCCGGTGTCCCAGACCCGCACCGACCGGCAGCCGAAGGTGTTGAGCGGGGTGTTCCTGCCGGGGCCATTTCCCTGGTCCCACCCCGCGACCCCGACCAGATGCAGGCCGAACGCCTCGCGCGACACGGGATGCAGGGGCTGCCCCATTCGCGGCTGCACTGTCTGGCCCGCGGACGGGCTCAGGCTGACCAGTAGGCCCCCGCTGGCCGCCGCGCCGCGTTGCAGCATCCAGCGGCGCGACGGATTGTCGACGAGCGTAGACATGTTCTTCCACCGCTCCTGGTTCCCGGCCGTGATCGAACGCCTCGCGGCGCGGCTGGTTGTCGCTCAGAACACGTTGGCGCGCCAGCCTGCGCGCGGCAGCTTGGCGCCTTCGCATGAGCCGGTCTGGGATTGCGGGAAAGTTGGGCAGGACCGAGGCGGCGGCGCCTTTGGGTCGTTGCCGATGTCGTGAAAACACGAACCGACGTTCACGGCCAAGGGCGGCTTCGGCGGGATCCCGACGGCCAAATACGATCAGCGGCGGGCAGGCGGCGCACGGAAGGCGGTGGCGACTTTCGCGGCCGGGGGGCGGATTTCGGCTGGACCAGCCTCGACGAGACCGGGGCGTCCTTGCGCGGACGGGGCCAAGCCGGCGTGAGTTTCGGTTTGGCGAACCAAGCCGATCAGCCGCTCGCGGTGGCGATTAGGCGAGCAGTCGGACACCCGCGACAAGGCCGGCCCAGGCGGCGACGTTCAGCAAGACGAAGCCAATCCGAATCCAGTTCACCCGGACTTTCGGGGGCGGCGACATCGCGACCAGGTCATGGCCCGAAGTGATAGTCGTCATCTCAGTTATCCGTACTGTGATCTGGCCTGAGACCGATCAGTTTCAGGGCTCTACTGATTTCCCATGTCGAGATTAACGCCTGGACTATATCTAAGGTTTAAAAGTCATTAAGTATATTCTCGGTTCTTTGCGCCAATGTATGGTCTTAGGCGGTGGGCTCGTCGTCTGCGCCTGACGTTTCCAACGAAAGACACCGCCGGGTTGCGCACCCGGCGGTGTCATGGAACTTGCCTGACGGCCGCGCGCGCGGCTGGAACATCGCGCGGAAAATGGACGCCGGTTTTTCGTAAAAGATATGCTAAAACAAAAGCTTAAAGCAAATTGTGCGGTTCCTGATATCGCGCGATTTGCTCTAGGCTCGGCTACAGGATGAAGTCGGTGCTGTGCAGCGACGTCACCGAAAGCTGGATGGAGAAGTCCGTGAGACCGTCGCCGTCGACATCGGCCTGAACGATGACGCCGCCCGAGACCGACGCGTAGCGGAGTTCACCGGCGACGTGATGGAAGGTCTCTTGGCCGATATAGGTGAAGGGGTCGTCCACGCCGCCGGCCACCGCATCGATGGCCGACAGGTCCATGCGATCGCCCTGGCTCGTCGAGAAGTCGGTGATCCGGTCGGCGTCGCCGGCGTTGTACGGGCCAAAGACGAACAGATCGGCGCCGGCCCCGCCCGCCAGGACGTCGGACGCCGCCCCACCGGCCAGCTTGTCGGCGAAGGCGCTCCCGACCAGGGTGTTGGCGAACTCCGAGCCGGTCGCCGTGACGCCGGCGCTGGCGCCGGTGGCGTCGAGGTTCTCGAAGCCCGAGACGTAGGCCGAGCCGCTGGTGACCTGGTTGGTCGTGAACGTGCCGAGATCGACCGTGGCGCCGACCTTGAGGATCAGCGTGTCCCGCCCGGCGCCGCCGTTGATGACCGAATCGCTGGCGTCGTAGACGACCTTGTCGTCGCCGGCTCCGCCCTGGACCTTGTCCACGCCCGCCCCGCCGTCGAGAATGTCGTTGCCGTTGCCGCCGTCGAGGACGTCGTCGCCCGAGCGACCGCGCAGCGTATCGGCGCCGTCGCCGCCGGACAGGGTGTCGGCGTAGGCGCCGCCGGTCAGGAGGTTGTCGTCGGCAGCGCCGGTGAGCGAGACGGCGCCGGTCGCGGCCGAGGCGTCGACGTCCTCGAAGCCGGTCACGACGGCGCCGCCGACCATCTGGTCGGCCGTGGCCGACAGATCGACCGTGGCGGCGACGTGCAGCACCAGGGTGTCGTGGCCGTCGCCCCCTTGCACCGTCGAGGCTGTCCCGTCGTAGACGACGCTGTCGTCGCCTGAGATGTCGGGCTGCGGCGCGGGCTGTTCCGCGGGTTGCTCCGCGGGGGGTTGGGTGACGGTGGTGGTTACGTTGGATCCCTCCACGTGCATGGTGGTCAAGGCGCCGTCGACGCCCCGGGTCTGGACGTCGAGGTCCAGGTTGTTGATGGTCAGCGATCCGGCCCCGGACACCACTTCGGATCCCAGTTCGACCGAGGCGACATAGTCGCTGGAGGAGACGAGGTTCAGGCCTTTGAGGGTGGAGAGGATCCCGGCGATGTCGATCTGGCCCTTGGGCGTGTCCTGGTCGAGGACGACGGCGGTGTAGGTCCAGCTGCCGCTGGTGGAGGCGTAGATCTTGCCGGTGACCGAGCCGCTGGAATAGGTGCCCACCTGCGTGCCGAAGGCGTCGAAGTCGCCCTTGTGCACCCAGACCATGACCTCGGTGGTGACGGTGTCGGAACCGCCGTTGGGGGTGTCGGTCAGCCAGATGTCGAAGGCGACGTTGAAGCCGCCGGTGTTGCCCTTGTAGCTGACGTCGTAATCGGCGGTCAGGGCGGTCAGGCTGCTGACCTGGGCGGGCAGGACGGTGGTGATGTCGCTGGCCTTGTGACCGCCGCTCATCGGGGCCGGGCCGAAGATCACCTCGGGATAGGCGCGGATCGTGTGCGCCGAGTCGGTGGTGACCGGGAACGACCAGTTGAAGGTGGTCTTGGAGGTCATGTCGGCGGCGCTATAGGCGCTGTCGATCGTGTAGTCGGTCCCATAGACCAGGCTGCCGGGGTTCCAGACGTTGTTGAGCACGTACCAGCCGTGGGCGGTGTAGGCCGCCCCGGGACCCGTCAGCTGGGAATAGCCGGCCGGAATGGCGGCGGGATCGGCCTTGAGGCCGAAGTCGTAGGCGGTGAGGCTGGACAGGGCGGTGTCGCGGATCACCAGGCTCTCGCCGTTGGCGAAGCTGAGCTTGACGTCGGCGCCGCTCTGGGTGGCCAGGGTCTGGAGCTGGGCGAAGCTGGTGACGCCGTAGCCGCTCAGCTGGATGACGTCGCTGCCGGGCTTGAAGTTCAGGATGGCGTCGGAGCCGTTGCCGGCCGCCACCTTGAACAGGTCGCCCTGCGCGCCCCCGACCAGGACGTCGTCGCCGCCCAGGCCGTTCAGCGTCGCGCCAACCGTGCCGGCGATGATGATGTTGTTGAGGGCGTTGCCGGTCCCGGCGGTCGAACCCGCGGAGTTCAGCAGGAGATTCTCGACATTGGCCGCCAGGGTCACCGGACCCCAGAACCGGGCGTCGACGGTGTCGATACCCTGGCCGGCGTACTCGACCGCGGTCGAGCCCTTGTCCCACAGGTAATAGGTGTCGTCGCCCGCGCCGCCGATCAGCGTATCGCCGCCCGAGCCTTGGAAGACATCGTTGTTGGCGGTTCCGACTTGAGTTTCCTTGGCCGAGCTATGAGCTGGCCAACTGTTTGGCGCCGCCGAAAGGAAAAGTTCGACGCCCTTGGCTGTGAAGTAGCGAGTCATGTGTCTCTCCGTGGCGAGGAGAGATCAGCATTCATTGGTTAACGAGTGGTACAGTGGTGCTTCTTGGATAATGTAGGCTCAAGTATAAAAATTGGGCATTTTGCCATAACGGCGATTTATAAACATATAGTGCGACAAAACGTCCCATGTTACTTAAAAATGCAATCAATGATGGTGTATTTCGTCGACAAGAATTCCTGAGCGCCTACTCTCTTCTTGTCGCATCATCTGCTTGTGAGCGAAGCCTCCTTGAAGACACCGCAGTCAAGACGCTGTCAGTCGTTACATGCGACGGGAGGTGTCACAGACTAAAGCGCTTGTTTTTTGCGCTGCAGCAAACCTGATCCAATGATCTCCGGCTGCCGAGGATTGGATTTTGAGCCGGTGAACCCGCCGCTCTGCGGCGGACCCTGTCTTAAACGCCAACGTCCGGGCCCCGTCCTGGTGGATCGAGCATCCGCTGGAGGGGATCTTCCTGGAAGCAGGAAAATGTAAAGGTGTTGCAGGGAATAAAGCCCAGGTGGGACGATCTATGAATTCTCAATTGTTATACAATTATACGCCATAAGCATATCTTCAACTAAACGCGATAAAATTCTCGGATCAAGTCGTTGTATCCGGACCATAACGGCGATTTATAAGGCATCTATCCACATGTAGACTTAAATAAAAAGGGCTCGCCTTAATCGACGAGCCCTTTCCAAAGTGCGAAATCGGTAAGTGGGTTAGGCTGCGATCCGTTCCTTAGCGCCAAATCGACTGTAGAAGGTCTCGCCCTTGGCGGCCATGTCGCGCAGCAATTGTGGCGGCGAGAAGCGCGCGCCGTACTTCTGCGCCAAAGCGTCGCAGGCCTTAACAAATTCGGCCGCGCCCACGCCGTCGATCAGGCTGATCGGCCCGCCCGTCCAGGGCGCGAAGCCCCAGCCCAGGATCGCCCCGACGTCGGCCTCGCGCGGATCGGTGATCACGCCCTCCTCGAAGCAGCGGGCGGCTTCCACGGCCTGGCGATAGAGCAGCCGGGTGCGGATCTCCTCGATGCCGACCTTGTCGACCTCGGCGATCCTGACCGGCGCCAGGTCGGACAGGCCCTTCCACAGCACCTTGGGGCCGTTCTCCGGATAGTCGTAGAAGCCCTTGCCGTTCTTGCGGCCATAGCGACCCTCGCCTTCGACCATCTTTTCGATGATCGCGGTGAAAGGGCGCTCCTCGTACTTGTCGCCGAGGTCCTTCTTGGTCTGCTGGGCGATCTTGTAGGAAAGGTCCAGCGCGACGTCGTCGTGCATCTCCAGCGGACCGCGCGGCATGCCGGTGGCCCGGCCGACATTGTCGATGATGGCCGGGGCGTAGCCGTCGGACAGCAGCTCCATGCCCTCCTGCACGAAGGTCCCGAAGCAGCGCGACGTGTAGAAGCCGCGGCTGTCGTTGACGACGATCGGGGTCTTCTTGATCTTCAGGACATAGTCGATCGACTTGGCCAGGGCCTCCTGCGAGGTCTCCTCGCCCATGATGATCTCGACCAGGCCCATCTTGTCGACCGGCGAGAAGAAGTGGATGCCGATGAACGAGGCGGGGCGGACCGAGGCCTTGGCCAGGCCCGTGATCGGCAGGGTCGAGGTGTTGGAGCCGAAGATCGCGGTGTCGGCCAGCTGGGCCTCGGCCTTCCGGGTCACTTCGGCCTTGACGTCGCGGTTCTCGAACACGGCCTCGACGACCAGGTCGCTGCCCTTGACCTGCGCGTAGTCGGCGGTCGGATGGATCAGCGCCAGGATGGCGTCGCCCTTCTCCTGGGTCATCTTCCCGCGCGAGACGGCCTTCTTGACCAGGCCCTCGGCATAGCCCTTGCCCTTGTCGGCGGCTTCCTGGGTCTGGTCGATCAGCACGGTCTCGATGCCGGCCATGGCTTGGACGTAGGCGATGCCCGCGCCCATCATGCCGGCGCCCAGCACGGCCACCTTCTTGACGTCGTAGTGCGGCACGCCAGCGGGGCGGCCCGAGCCCTTGCCCAGCTCCTGCAGGCTGAGGAACAGGGTGCGGATCATGCCCTTGGCCTGGGGCGACATCAGCGTCTTGAGGAAGTAGCGGGTCTCGATGCGGATGGCCGCGTCGAACGGAACCTGCAGACCCTCGTAGACGGCCTTCATGATGTTCAGCTGGGCGGGATAGTTGCCATAGGTCTGCTTGCGCAGCATGGCGTTGCCCATGATAAACACTTGGCTGCCGCTGGCCGTGTAGGGGCCGCCGCCGGGGATCTTGAAGTCCTTCTTGTCCCACGGCGCGACCGGGTCGCCCTTGGTCTTGACCCAGGTCTTGGCCGCCTCGACCACCTGGTCGGCGGGGACCACCTCATGCACGACCTTGAAGCCCAGGGCCTCGGCCGGTTTCATCGACTTGCCTTCCAGCAGGAAGGGGGCCGCGGCCATCACGCCCATCAGGCGGGTCAGGCGCTGGGTGCCGCCGCCGCCGGGCAGCAGGCCGACCTTGGCCTCGGGCAGCGACAGCTGGATTTTCGGATTGTCGGCCACCACGCGGTAGTGGCAGGCCAGGGTCATTTCCAGGCCGCCGCCCATCGCCAGGCCGTTGATCGCGGCGGCGACCGGCTTGCCGCCGGTTTCGAGCGCGCGGAAGGCCTTGTTCAGGGCGAAGCCGGCGTCGAAGGCGGCCTTCAGGTCGCCGGCGAAGCCTTCGGAGCCGCCCAGTTCGCCCAGGTCGGCGCCGGCGCAGAAGCCGGTGGTCTTGCCCGAGGTGATCACCGCGCCCTTGATGGCGGTGTCGGACTTGATGGTTTCCACCACCTCGCCGATCTCGCGGATCACCGAGGCGGTCAGGGTGTTCATCGTGCGGCCGGGCACGTCGAAGGTGACCAGGGCGATGCCGTCGCCGTCGACCTCGATCTTGAAGTTTTCCATGATTCTTTTCCTCTAGGTCCTCCCCCTCTGGGGGAGGGGGACCGCGAAGCGGTGGAGGGGGCCGCAACCCCCTCAGCCGCTCCGCGACAGCTCCCCCAGAGGGGGAGCAGCTGTTGCGGTTAGACGCGTTCGATGACGGTGGCGGTGCCCATGCCGGCGCCGACGCACAGGGTAATCAGGGCGGTTTCCTTGTCCGAGCGTTCCAACTCGTCGACCATGGTCCCCAGGATCATCGCGCCGGTGGCGCCCAGCGGGTGGCCCATGGCGATGGCGCCGCCGTTGACGTTCATCTTGTCGTGCGGGATGTCCAGCGCCTGCATCATGCGCAGGACGACCGCGGCGAAGGCTTCGTTCAGTTCGTAGAGGTCGATGTCCTTGACCTCCATCTTCAGCTTCTTGAGCAGCTTCTCGGTGACCAGCGACGGTCCGGTCAGCATGATCGAGGGCTCGCTGCCGATCGACGCCGCGCCCTTGATCCGGGCGCGGGCTTTGAGGCCCAGGGCCTCGCCCATCTCCTTGGTGCCGATCAGCACGCCGGCGGCGCCGTCGACGATGCCCGAGCTGTTGCCGGCGTGGTGGACGTGGTTGACCCTTTCCACCTGCGGATAGCGCTGGGTGACCACCGCGTCGAAGGCCATGTCGCCCATGCCCTGGAACGACGGGTTCAGCGACGCCAGGGTTTGCATCGTGGTGTTCCCACGCACGGTCTCGTCGTGGTCCAGGATCGTCAGGCCCAGCTGGTCCTTCACGGCGATCACCGAGTTCTTGAAGCGGCCGTCGGCCCACGAGGCGGCGGCGCGCTTCTGGCTCTCGACCGCGTAGGCGTCGACGTCGTCGCGGCTGAAGCCGTACAGCGAGGCGATCAGGTCGGCGCTGACCCCTTGCGGGGCGAAATAGGTCTTGAAGGCCGAGGACGGGTCGGTGGGCCAGGCCCCGCCGTCGCTGCCCATGGGCACGCGGCTCATGCTCTCGACGCCGCCGCCGATGGCCAGCTGGGCTTCGCCGGAAGCGACCTTGGCCGCGGCCATGTTCACCGCTTCCAGGCCCGAGGCGCAGAAGCGGTTGATCTGCACGCCGGCCACGCTCTCGGCGTAGTCGGCGGTCAGCACCGCGGTGCGGGCGATGTCGCTGCCCTGCTCGCCGACCGGGGCGACGCAACCCAGGACGACGTCGTCGACCTTGGAGGTGTCCAGGCCGTTGCGGTCGCGCAGGCTTTCCAGAACCTGGGTCGCCAGCGACAGGGCGGTGATCTCGTGCAGAGACCCGTCCTTCTTGCCCTTGCCGCGCGGCGTGCGCACGGCGTCGAAGATGTAAGCGTCGGCCATTTAATGGCTCCTTCCTGTATAGGCTTGGAGGGTTCGTTAACCAAAAGAGCGTCTGATTCCGGGGGTTTGGAGATCAGGACGATGACGGCAGCCGAGCGCGCGACGGACGTGGCCCACCCGG
This sequence comes from Caulobacter sp. BK020, assembly GCF_004342605.1. Classification (GTDB taxonomy): domain Bacteria; phylum Pseudomonadota; class Alphaproteobacteria; order Caulobacterales; family Caulobacteraceae; genus Caulobacter. Next base: position 33,489 of record NZ_SLZL01000028.1, on the reverse strand, counting down.
CGGTGAGCGACTTCATCGCGCGCGGCTATCATGTGTTCGGCGGCGGCGTGGACCCTGCGGCGGCCAGCGCCCTGCTGGCCAAGATCCGCGCGCTGCGGACGTTCGACGCGGACCTCTTCCTGTCGGAAACCGAGTTCGACGCCGATCCGCAATATATCGGCGTCAACCCCGCCCCCGGCCGCAATCTGCTGGAGCGGTTCGAGGGCGACCTGGCCTTCGTCGAGAACGACCCGGCGATCGTCGCGGCTCTCACGGCCTTGCTGGGCGACGGCTACGAGATCCTGCTCAAGAAGCTGATCTGCGGCGTGCCGGCCAGCGTCGTGCCCGACTGGCTGAAGGCCCGCATCGCCGGCAATCCGGTCAACAACCTGGGCGCCTATGTGAAGGCCCCGTTCCGGGACATCACCTATTTCTACGGCATCGACTTCCACCAGGACCTGATCGACTACAAGGACCGGGAAGCCGATTTCATCACCCTGTACGTCTATCTGCACGACGTGGGGACGCACGACGCCCCGCTGTTCCTGCTGGAGGACAGCCACAAGCTGGGCGGGACGCTGTTCCCGCACGACCTGACCAAGAACCCCACGAGCGAAGGGGAAACCGGATGGCTGTACCGCGACGGACGCGGCCACGAGATCCAGACCCGCCAGCACCTGCTGACCGGCAAGACCGGCTACGCGGCCATGTGGCACGCCTGCACCCTGCATGGCACGCAGCCCGACGCCGCCGACAACGAGCGCCTCTCCTTGCGCTACCTGATCGCCCGCAAGCCCGGCGTCGCCGCGCCCGGCATGGACGCCGTCAACGCCACCCTGCTGGGGCCGCTCAGCCTGGAGGCCACGCGCCAGGACCTGGACGCGCGCGGCGCGGCCCAGATCAAGGCCAACAGCGTCAACAAGGCCTAGGGGCCGGATCACTTCCAGCTTCCGATCGGCGACTTGGCGATGGGCGCGCAGGCCAGGCCCCGGGCGGTGGCCTTGGCGCTGTAGGTCACGCGATAGCCGAACTCCGGCGGCGGCAGGGCGCAGGCCTTGAACCCCGGCGTGGTCACCGACAGGGTCCAGTCGGCCACCTTCGAGCGCAGCAGGGTGTTGCACTGGTCGGCATTGGCCTTCAGCGGCAGTTCGAAGTCTCCCGGTGGCTTGGAGCCGGGCCGCTTGGACACCAGCTTGCCGGTGAAGAACAGCGGGCGCGGGCCGGCGGCGCGAACGCAGACGACGGCCGAGCGGCTGTCGGCGGCGACCTGGGCGGGCGGCGAGGCGACGGCGATCAGCATCAGCGGGTCTCCTTGCAGGTCAGCCGGCCAAACAGGCTCTTGCGATAGATGAACCTCACTCGCTGGCCGGGCTGGGGCGGCGCGGTCGACCGGCAGAGGGCGTCGCCATGGCGGTCGGCGGGCAGGTCGCCGGCGGCCGCCGGCTGGCCCGACCAGATCACCATCTGCGGCTTGGCCAAGGCCAGCGTGTCGAAGGTGGCGCAGCCGGTCTGGCCGGCGGCGACGACGGGGAACGGCGTCTCCGCCACGGGTTCGCGATAGGTCAGGCTGGTCCCCGACAACTTGGCCGAGGTGGTCTTGAAGCGGCCGTCGTGCACCAGTCCGTGCGCGGCCGTGTCGGTCGCGTTGGTCAGGCACAGGACGACGGCGGCTTCAAGCAGCATGGCTAGAGCGTCCTCGCGATAGAGTCTTCGAGCCCGCCCATGGTCAGAAGGCCTCCGCCGGCAGGGCCATCAGCGTTTCCGAACCCGTCTTCAGCTTGGCCAGGTGCGCCCCCGCGTCGGGCAGGATGCGCTCGATGAAATACCGGGCCGTGACGACCTTGGTCGTGAAGAAGGGATCCGTCGAGCCGGCGGCGATCTTGGCGTTGGCCGCCTTGACCATCAGCGCCCACATGTAGGCCAGGCCCGTCAGGCCGAAGAGATGCATGTAGTCGGTCGAGGCCGCGCCGGCGTTGTCGGGGTTCTGCAGACCGTTCTGCATCAGCCACATCGTGCCTTCCTGGAGCTGGGCCTTCACCCCGGCGAGGGCCTCGATGAACGGCTTCAGCTCGACGTCGCCGTCGTTCTCGCCGACGAACTGGTCGATCTCCTGGAAGAAGGTCATCACGCCGCGACCGCCCTTGGCCGCCAGCTTGCGGCCGACCAGGTCCAGGGCCTGGACGCCGTTGGTGCCTTCGTAGATCAGGGCGATGCGGACGTCGCGCAGGTACTGGCTGGCCGGGAAGTGCTCGGTGAAGCCGCTGCCGCCGTGCACCTGCATGGCGTCCGAACAGATCTTGAAGCCCTTGTCGGTCAGGTAGCCTTTCAGCACCGGCGTCATCAGGCCCATATAGTCCTCGGCCTTGGCGCGCACGGCCTCGTCGGGGTGGTGGTGGGCCAGGTCGCCGTGCAGGGCGGTCCAGAACAGGAAGGCGCGGCCGCCTTCGATCAGGGCCTTGCTCTCCAGGAGCATGCGGCGCACGTCCGGGTGGACGATGATCGGGTCAGCCGGGCCGTCCGGGTTCTTGGGACCCGTCAGCGAACGGCCCTGCAGGCGGTCCTTGGCGAAGGCGACGGCGGCCTGGTAGGCGGCCTCGGCCTGGGCGATGCCTTGCAGGCCCACGCCCAGCCGGGCTTCGTTCATCATCACGAACATCAGCTTCAGGCCGCTGTTCTCCTCGCCGATCAGCCAGCCCTGGGCGTGGTCATACTGCATCACGCAGGTGGCGTTGCCGTGGATGCCCATCTTCTCTTCAAGGCCGACGCACTTGACGCCCTCGTTGCGCTCGCCGACCGAGCCGTCGGCCTTGGGCAGGAACTTCGGCACGATGAACAGGCTGATGCCCTTCACCCCGGCCGGCGCGCCCTCGATGCGGGCCAGCACCAGGTGGACGATGTTGTCCGACATGTCGTGCTCGCCGGCGCTGATCCAGATCTTCTGGCCGGTGATGCGATAGCTGCCGTCGGCCTGCGGAACCGCCTTGGTGCGCAGCAGGCCCAGGTCCGTGCCGCAATGCGGCTCGGTCAGGTTCATGGTGCCCGTCCACTCGCCCGAGATCATCTTGGGCAGGTAGGTCTGTTTCTGCTCGTCCGTGCCGCCGGTGTGGATGGCCGAATAGGCCCCGTGGGCCAGGCCCGGATACATCGAGAAGGCCATGTTGGCCGAGCTCGACATCTCGCTGAACGACAGGTTGACGACGTGGGGCAGGCCCTGACCGCCATAGGTGGGATCCGAGCCCAGGCCCGTCCAGCCGCCTTCGCACAGCTGCCTGTAGGCGTCCTTGAAGCCGTCCGGCGTCTTGACCGTGAAGTCCTGGTTCCAGACGCAGCCTTGCTTGTCGCCGACGTGGTTCAGCGGGGCCAGGACCTCGCCGGTGAACTGGGCGGCGGCTTCGAGAATCTGCTCGACGGTCTCGAACGGCGCGTCGGCGAAGCCGGGCAGGGCGCTGTGCTGGTCGATGTCGAGCACGTCGCGCAGGATGAAGGCGTGGTCGCGAACGGGCGGCTGGTAGGTCATGAAGCGGTCCTGGTCAGTCGGATCGGAATGGGGGGGAGGAAAGAAGTGACCTCCGCGCATTGTTTCGGTCTTGAAGGAACGGCGCGGAGCTTGGGTCTACTTGCCCAGCGCGGCGTCCTGGTGACCATCGAGCCGGGCGCGCAGCACCTGGTCGTAGTCGGCGGCGCGGGGCAGAAGGTCGGGGCGGATTTCGGCGAGGCGCTTTTCCAGGCGGGCGCAGGCTTCGCGCAGCTCGATCAAGGCGCCGTCGATGTCTTCGCGCTGCTGCTCCAGCGCGGCGGCGCGCTCGCGGAACTTCTTCAGCGACCGGGCCATCTGGGCCGCGCCGTCGTCGTTCTCGTCATAAAGGTCCAGCAGTTCGCGGATTTCCGACAGCGACAGGCCCACGCGCTTGCCGCGCAGGATCAGTTGCAGGCGGACGCGGTCCTTGTGGGAATAGACGCGGTTCAGGCCTTCGCGCGCGGGCGTCAGAAGACCCTTGTCCTCGTAAAAGCGCAGGGCGCGCGGCGTAGCTTTGAACTCGTTGCACAGCTGGCGGATTGTAAAGGTGCGCTCTGGGCGTCGCAGGTCGGCCAACATTCGAACCCTCCCTGGGCAGGCCCGACTTCTGCGGCCGAGCCGGTTGGTTATCGCCGATCACCATATGCCTGGGACAATCCGCCGTCAACGTTTACGTAAACGTCAACTTGATCGCGGGCGATTAGGTTTACTTTCCTAAGGCTGGGGCATATTTTCCGGGTCTACGGCCAGGATGCAGCCAGCCATGTCGTCTCTGTCGCACACCGAAATCTGGACCGCGATCGACGCCTTGGCCAAGCGGTTCGACATGAGCCCTTCGGCGATGGCCAAGATGGCGGGGCTGGATCCCACCAGCTTCAATCGCTCCAAGCGCGGCGAGGGCGAGTCGCGGCCGCGCTGGCCGTCGACGGAGAGCCTGGCCAAGGTGCTTGAGGCGACAGGGGTCGGGTTTTCGGAGTTCGCGGCCCTGACCGAGCGGGCCCCCAAACCCAATCCGCGGGCGGTGCCGCTGATCGGGTTCGCCCAGGCCACGGCCGAGGGTGTCTTCGACGAGACTGGCGCGCCGCTTGGGGCCGGTTGGGACGAAATCGATTTTCCGGGATTGGCCGACGAGGGCGTCTATGCCCTGGAGATCGCCGGCGACGCCTTGGCGCCCGTCTTTCGCGACGGCGACCGCATTCTGGTCTCGCCGTCGGTGGAGCCGCGGCGGGGCGACCGGGTGGTGGTGCGGACCACGGGCGGCGAACTGCTGGTCCAGGAACTGGCCCGGGTCACGGCCCGCAGCGTCGAGCTGGCTGCGCTGGACCGGACGGGCCGGGGCCGAACGCTGGATCTGGCCGAGGTGGTCTGGATCGCCCGCATCCTGTGGGCCAGCCAGTAGCTCGGATCAGGTGCGCGGACAGTCCGCGTGCTTGCTTTGCAGCCAGGCGGTCAGGTCGCCTTCCCAAGGCGCGTCGCACGAGATGTCGACACGGTAGGACGCCCAGTTGTCGTTGTGGGCGGCCTCGACGTGCGCGGTGGGGAACTGGGTGGCCAGTTCGCCGAGCAACGAATCGAATTCCGAGCGGTCCGAGGGACGGAGAGTGAAGCAAGCCATGAGACTAACCTTGGTTCTGATGAAACCAGACTAGACTCCAAAGTGCGGACAGACCCTTAACCGGCAATTTAGCTTTCGTTCATCTCCCGGGTCATGGTGTCGCAGGCGGCGGTCAGCCGGCCAGCGCGCCGGCGACCACCTTCCTGGCCTCGTCCTGGACTTCCTTCAGATGGTCCGGACCCAGGAACGACTCCGCATAGATCTTGTAGACGTCTTCGGTGCCCGAGGGGCGGGCGGCGAACCAGGCGTTCTTGGTCACCACCTTGAGGCCGCCGATCGCCTCGCCGTTGCCGGGCGCCGTGGTCAGGATCCGCTCGATCGGCTCGCCGGCCAGCGCGCCCGCCGTGACGTCGCTGGGGCTGAGGGAGGCAAGCCGCGCCTTTTCCTCGCGCGAAGCGGGAGCGTCGATGCGGGCATAGGCGGGGGCGCCATGCTCGACGGTCAGGTCGGCATAGAGCTGGCTGGGGCTGGCTCCGGTCGCGCCCTGGATCTCGGCGGCCAGCAGGCCCAGCAGCAGGCCGTCCTTGTCGGTGGTCCAGACGGTTCCGTCCTGGCGCAGGAAGGCGGCGCCGGCCGATTCCTCGCCGCCGAAGCCGACGCCGCCGTCCACTAGGCCGGGCACGAAATGCTTGAAGCCGACCGGAACCTCCAGCAGGCGGCGGCCCAGCTTGGCGACCACGCGGTCGATCATCGAGGACGAAACCAGGGTCTTGCCGACGGCGACATCGGCGCCCCACCGCGGACGATGGCTGAACAGATAGGCGATGGCCGCGGCCAGGTAGTGGTTGGGGTTCATCAGGCCGCCGTCGGGCGTGACGACGCCGTGGCGGTCGGCGTCGGCGTCGTTGCCGATCGCCACGTCGAACTTGGCCCCGCCTTGCATGGTGTGGATCAGGTTGGCCATGGCGCAGGCCGACGAGCAGTCCATGCGGATCTTGCCGTCGGTGTCGAGCGGCATGAACGCCCAGCGCGGGTCAACCTTGTCGTTGACGACGGTCAGGTCCAGCCCATGCCGGTCGGCGATCTCGCCCCAATAGGCGACCGCGGCCCCGCCCAGCGGATCGGCGCCGATTCGGACGCGAGCGCGCCGCACGGCGTCCAAGTCCAGCACGCTGGGCAGGTCGTCGATATAATGGGCCAGGAAGTCGTACTCGCCCGCCTCGGCCCGGGCCCGTTCGAACGGAATCCGCCGGACCTCGCCCAGCCCGTCCTTCAGCAGCTGGTTGGCGCGCGCGGCGATCGGCGTGGTGGCGTCCGAGCCGGCGGGACCGCCCGAGGGCGGATTGTACTTGAAGCCGCCGTCACGCGGCGGATTGTGCGACGGGGTGATCAGCACGCCGTCGGCCGACCCTGGCGCGAGGCGATTATGCTTGAGGATGGCGTGGGACACCGCCGGGGTCGGGGTGAAGCCGTCGCGCGAATCGACCATCACCGTGACGCCGTTGGCGACCAGCACCTCCAGCGCCGTGCGCCAGGCCGGCTCCGAAAGGCCGTGGGTGTCGCGGCCCAGGAACAGCGGTCCGGTGATTCCCGCGGCGGCGCGGTATTCGGCGATCGCCTGGCTGATGGCCAGGATGTGAGCCTGGTTGAAAGCGCCGTCCAGGCTGGAGCCGCGATGGCCGGAGGTGCCGAACGTCACCCGCTGGTCCACCCGCGAGATGTCCGGATGGATCTCGTCATAGGCCTTGAGCAAGGCGTTCAGGTCGACCAGGTCTTCGGGACGGGCCTGTTGGCCGGCGCGGCTATGCATGACAAAAACCCTATGGCTCGCCGCGGGAGGCGACAATGTCGCCCCCGGCGGGGGATCGGCGGAGGCGGTGTGTAGCCGCCAAATGCGTCAATGTTGATACGGTCGGCGGCGGCGAGACCAAGCTTCTGCCTCGGGAACGATCAGCGCTTGAGGTCCAGCGCGCCATTGGCGTGCCAGGCCCAGGCGTGCTCGATGATCGCGTCCAGATCATGGCGCGGCGTCCAGCCCAGCTGCTCGCGGGCCTTGCGGTTGTCAGCCACGAGGGTGGGAGCGTCGCCGGCCCGGCGCTCGGCCAGTTCCAGCGGGAACGGCCGGTTGGATCGCCGCTCGATGCCGCCGACCAGCTCGCGCACGGTAGTGCCCGTGCCGGTGCCCAGGTTGAAGGCCGCGCTGTCCTTGCCGTCCAGCAGCCACTTCAGGGCCAGCACGTGGGCGTCGGCCAGGTCCAGCACGTGGATGTAGTCGCGCACGCAGGTGCCGTCGCGGGTGTCGTAGTCGCCGCCGAACAGCATGAACTTGTCGCGCTCGCCCCGGGCGGCGGCGATCGCCAGCGGAATGGCGTGGGTTTCGGGCTCGTGCTTTTCGCCGATTCGGCCCTCCGGATCGGCGCCGGCGGCGTTGAAATAGCGCAGGGCCACCGAGCGGAAGCCCTTGTAGCGGCCCAGATCCTCAAGGATCTGCTCGACCATCAGCTTGCTGCGCCCGTAGGGGTTCAGCGGGGCCTGCGGATGCTTCTCGTCCATCGGCACATAGACCGGCGCCCCATAGGTGGCGCAGGTGGAGGAAAACACCAGCTTGTCGACACCAGCCCGGCAGGCCGCCTCGATCAGGGTCAATGTCCCGCCGACATTGTTCTCATAAAACGCGCCCGGCTCGGCGATCGAAAAGCCGACCTCGATGAAGGCCGCGAAATGAATGACGGCGACGGGCCTGTGTTTGGCGAAGACGGCGTCCAGCCGCGCGGCGTCGCGGATGTCGCCGATCTCCAGCGGACCCCACCGCACAAAGGACTCCCAGCCGTTCGACAGGTTGTCGTAGACGACAGGCGTGTATCCGGCCTCGGCCAGTCGAAGGCAGGTGTGCGCGCCGATATAGCCCGCGCCGCCCGCTACGAGGATGGTTTGACCCAAGATGCTCGCTCCGCGTCCGCCGCCATCTCCCGGGCGACGGATTTCAACTTCCTAGGCCAATGCCGGTCTAAGAGGAATATGACAAGGCATAGCTGTTCCACGGGCTCGACGTGGACCTTTTCGCCTCAGATCGGGTAGGGCGGGCGCAGCTTCCCTCATGCTATATTTCCACGGCTGAAGCTTGGCTTTATGAAAATACCACCAAATGCCGCAAGTTTCGCGGTCCTGTCACGGATTCTGAGGCGTGATTAGACAATTCAAGTCTCAAAATCCCTTCGTTCATGCCACCGCTTGACCCAATAACGCCGATGTTGCAATGCAATGCGGCGAACGGCGGCCAGGCGCCGTTGAGATATGGGACGAAAATATGACACTTGGCGTGTGTGTAGTTAAAACTCGTCGGTTCGAAGATGATCGAGGATGGTTTTCAGAGACCTACAACGCGCCGAAAATGATTTCCTTGGGCATCGATTCTACGTTCGTCCAGGACAATCAATCCTATTCGAAATATTCGGGAACTATCCGCGGCATCCATTTTCAGCGACCGCCTCGTGCTCAAGCCAAGCTCGTGCGCTGCGTCAAAGGTCGTATCCTCGACTACGCTATCGACTTGCGAAAAGGGTCCCCAACCTATGGTCATCATGTCTGTGCGGAGCTGACCGCCGATAACGGCCACCAGCTGTTCGTGCCGATTGGATTTGGCCACGCCTTTGTCACGCTCGAGGGCGATACCGAGGTGGCCTACAAGGTCTCGGACGTCTATTCCCCTGAACACGACGGCGGAATCGTCTGGAACGATCCCGCGCTGAACATCGATTGGCCGCTGCCTGCCCAGGGAGCGACGCTCTCGGCGAAGGATCAGGCGTTGCCGCTGCTTTCGGCCTTCGACAGTCCGTTCGAGTACGACGGCCATCCGTTGAATCTGGCTCAAGTCTGAGCTTACGACACGCAAGTGGAGACTGGTTAGTTGCGCATTCTAATCACCGGCGGCGCCGGCTTCATCGGTTCCGCCCTGGTGCGGCGGCTGATCGCCAGCAGCGATCATGAAGTCCTCGTCTTCGACAAGCTGACCTATGCGGGCGTGCTGGAGTCCCTGGACCCGGTCGCCGACAGTCCGCGCTACCGCTTCGTCCAGGCCGACATCGCTGATTCCGAGGCTGTCGCGGCGGCGCTGGCCTCGTTCCGCCCGCAGGTGATCGCCCACCTGGCGGCCGAAAGTCACGTCGACCGTTCGATCGACGGGCCCGGCGACTTCATCCAGACCAATATCGTCGGCACCTTCACCCTGCTTCAGCAGGCGCTCAAGTACTGGAACGGCCTGGAAGGGGGCGAAAAGGCCGCGTTCCGCTTCCATCACATTTCGACGGACGAGGTCTTCGGGTCGCTGGGCGAGGAAGGCTACTTCACCGAAACCACGCCCTACGATCCGCGTTCGCCCTATTCGGCGTCGAAGGCTTCGTCGGACCATCTGGTCCGCGCGTGGGGCCACACCTACGGCCTGCCGGTGCTGGTCACCAACTGCTCCAACAACTACGGTCCGTACCATTTCCCGGAAAAGCTGATCCCGCTGGTGATCATCAAGGCTTTGGCCGGCGAGCCCTTGCCGGTCTATGGCGACGGCTCCAACGTGCGCGACTGGCTGTTCGTCGAGGATCACGCCTCGGCGCTGCAGGCCGTCTTCGAGCAGGGGCAACCGCTGGAGACCTACAACATCGGCGGCAATTCCGAGCGCAAGAACCTGGACGTCGTCAAGGCGATCACCAGCACGCTGGACCGCCTGTCGCCGCGCGCCGACGGCAAGTCCTACGCCGAACAGATCACCTTCGTGAAGGACCGCCCCGGCCACGATCAGCGCTACGCCATCGATGCGAGCAAGATTCGGCGCGAACTGGGCTGGACGCCGTCGGTGACCTTCGAGCAGGGCATCGAGCGGACGATCGCCTGGTACCTGGCCAACCGCCCCTGGTGGCAGGCCATCCTCGACAAGCGGGACGCCACGGCCCGGCGCGGCCATGGCTGAGTCCGTCGCGATTCTCGTGACAGGCGGCGCCGGTCAGGTCGGCGCCGAGCTGCAGGCCTACGCCTGGCCCGCGGGGGTGAAGGTGCTCGCCCCGGCCCGGTCAGAGCTTGACCTGACGAACGCGGCCAGCGTCGCGGCCTGGTTTTCCGCCCATCCGGTGGCGGCCGTGATCAACCCGGCCGCCTATACCGCCGTCGATCGGGCCGAGACCGAGGTCGGCGCGGCGTTCGCCGCCAACGCCCTCGCGCCCGCTTTGCTGGCCGAGGCGACCAAGGCGGCGGGCGTGCCGCTGGTGCATGTTTCGACGGATTATGTTTTCGACGGCCAGGGCGACGGTTTCAACGCCGAGGACGCTCCTGTGGCGCCCCTGGGCGTCTATGGAGCCAGCAAGCTGGCGGGCGAGCTGGCCGTGCGTTCGGGCAACCCGCGCTCGGTCGTGGTCCGGACGGCCTGGGTGCTGAGCGTCCATCGGGCCAACTTTCTCAAGACGATGCTGCGCCTGGCCGGCGATCGGGACCGAATCTCGGTCGTGGCGGACCAGTTCGGCTGCCCGACCTCGGCGCGCGACATCGCGCGCGCTCTGGCGACGATAACGCTGCGGATGATCGCCGATCCCGCCGCGGCCACCGGTGTCTATCACTTCGTGAACGCCGGCGAGACCAGCTGGAGCGGTCTGGCTCAGGAGATCTTCGCCCAGAGCGCCCGCCATGGCGGCGCCTTCGCGGAAGTGACGCCGATCACGACGGCCGACTATCCTACGCCGGCCCGGCGGCCGGCCAATTCCCGACTTTCCACCACGAAGATCACGGCCGACTACGGCGTCGTACCCCGCCCCTGGCGGGACGCCGTCGCCGAGATCGTCGAAGAGCTTTCGAACAGGAGCGTTGCGCCATGAAGGGCATCATACTTGCCGGAGGTTCGGGCACGCGTCTGCACCCCATGACCCAGGTCACGTCCAAGCAGTTGATGCCGGTCTACGACAAGCCGATGATCTATTATCCGCTGTCGACGCTGATGTTGGCGGGGATCCGCGAGATCCTGATCATTTCGACGCCGCGGGATACGCCGTCCTTCCAGGCGCTGCTGGGCGACGGGTCTCAGTGGGGCTGCAGCATCGAGTACGCCGTCCAGCCCAATCCCGAAGGTCTGGCCCAGGCCTATATCATCGGCGCGGACTTCGTGGCGGGCTCGCCCTCGGCGCTGATCCTGGGCGACAACATCTTCTACGGCCACGGTTCGACCGACCTGTTCAACAGCGCGTCGGCGCGGGGCGCCGGCGCCACGGTGTTCGCCTATCACGTCACCGATCCCGAGCGTTATGGCGTGGTCGCCTTCGACGAGAAGATGCGCGCCCTGTCGATCGAGGAAAAGCCAGCCAGACCGCAGTCCAACTGGGCGGTCACCGGCCTCTATTTCTACGACGCCGACGTGGTCGACATCGCCGCCAACCTCAAGCCGTCCGCGCGGGGCGAACTGGAGATCACCGACGTCAACCGCACCTATCTGGAGCGCGGCAAGCTGTCGGTGGAGATCATGGGCCGGGGCTACGCCTGGCTCGACACCGGCACGCCTGACAGCCTGATCGAGGCCGCCGAGTTCGTGCGGACCCTGGAGAAGCGCCAGGGTTTCAAGATCGCCTGTCCCGAGGAGATCGCGTTCGTGAAGAACTTCATCGACGCCCGGCAGCTGGAAAAGCTGGCCGACAACCTCGGCAAGTCGACCTACGGCCAATATCTGCGCAATGTCCTGCGCCTGCATGGCGGATACACGCCGGCATGACCAGGGTTCGCAAGCTTTCCATCCTGGGCACCCGGGGCGTTCCTGCCGGCCACGGCGGCTTCGAGACGTTCGCCGAGCACTTCGCCTTGCACCTGGTCGCCAAGGGCTGGGAGGTGACGGTCTATTGTCAGGCCGACGACGGTCCGCCCGGACCGGTCGTCGACGAGTGGCGGGGGGTGCGCCGGGTGACCTATGTCGCCGACTCCGGCGCGACGGGGACGATGAAGTTCGACTGGATGTGCGTGATGCACGCCATGCGGTCCGAAGGCGTGATGCTGGTGCTGGGGTACAACACCGCGGTGTTCAGCGCATTGTTGCGCCTGAGCGGCCATCCCGTGCTGACCAACATGGACGGCATCGAATGGAAGCGCGCCAAGTGGCCATGGCATGGCCGGATCTGGCTCTACCTGAACGAATGGATCGGAGCGCTCACCTCCACCAAGCTGATCGCCGACCATCCGGAAATCGAGCGCCACCTGGCGCGGCGGCGCAGCAAGCGCGACATCGTGATGATCCCCTATGGGGCCGATGCGGTGACCGAGGCTTCCGAGGAGCCGGTCCGGGCGCGCGGCCTCAATCCGGGCCGTTATCTGATCTCGATCGGGCGGATCGAGCCCGAGAACAACATCCTGCCCATGATCGAAGCCTTCGCGGCCCGCGAGCGTGACCTGCAGTTCGTCTGCCTGGGCAAGCTCGAGCCCGAGAAGAACCCCTATCACGCCGCGGTCCTCAAGGCCGGCGAGGGCAGGGTGCTGTTCCCCGGCGCGATCTACGACGCCGCCGTGGTGCGGGCGTTGCGGTTCCACGCCGCCGCCTACTGTCATGGCCACAGCGTCGGCGGCACCAATCCTTCCCTCGTCGAGGCCTTGGGCGCGGGCAACGCGATCGTCGGCCATGACAATCCTTACAATCGATGGGTGGCTGGTCCCGATCAGTGGTACTTCCCCGACAAGGACGCCTGCGCCCGCTGCTTCGACGAGATCGAAGCCGGAGGCGAGCGTCTCCAGCAGGCTCAGGCCGCCGCGCGCCACCGTTTCGAAACGGCCTTTCTTTGGTCGGACATCCTGTCGGAATATGAGGCCCTGTGCTTCGCCGCCACGGAACCCGCGCGATGACCGACGCAACGTCCCCGACACCGGAAACCATACCCTCCGCTTCCGAGACGCCCATCCGGCGGCGCGAAGGACCTCGGCCGCCGGCCCCGGGGCAATCGTCGGCCGACCTGAATCCGGCCGGCGCCTGGCGCTATGGCGTCATCGTCTGCGCGCTGATCATCGCCATGCCGATGTTCTCGGCCGTACGTGGCGTCTCCCAGCCGCTCGGCCGCGCCCTGATGGGCGGGACCGACATGATCATGCTGGCCATGTTCTTGTGGTCGCTGTTCAAGCCGGGGCTGAGGACGCTCAAGTTCCTGATCCTGGGCCTCCTGGCCCTGTCGGTCCTGAACATCGCGTTCTGGACGCACGATGTACCGCTCACGGCCACCTACCAGGGTTTCCGAAAGTCGATTCTCTGGCTGTTGGCGATCTGTATCGGCTACAGCGTGCGTCGTCGTGACCGGAACGTCGTGCTCTGGATCATCACCGGCGTTTGCGTGGTCGTGGCGATCTACGCGGTCAAGCAGTGGCTCTTCGGCTTCACGGCCTTCGACAAGCAGATGCTCGACGCCCAGTCCGCGCAGGAATACGCCAACAAGATCGGCGACTATCAGCGCGCGATCTCCATTCTGTCCTCGGGCTTCCATGTCGGCATGACCGGCACCCTGCTGATCCTCATCGCCCTGACGATCAAGCAGGCGTCCAACCCGCTGGCCTGGGCGCGCTCGGCGATCCTGATCGCCATCGGCGCCCTGGGCATCTACGCATCCTTCACGCGTACGTTCATGATCATCGCCGCGGCGTTGGCCTGCGTGCAGATTTCCAGGTCGGGCAAGCACCCGCTGATCCGCGTGGGCGTCCTCACCGCCGGGGCGGCGATCATGGCTGTCGGCATCTTCGCGGGCTATTTCTCGCAGCTCGAGCAGGCGATCTTCAGCGACTATCGTTTCACCTCGCGCTCGATCAGCTACGAAGCCATGGGGACGCTGTTCAGCACCTATCCGATCGGTCTGTTCTCCGGCTATGGCCTGGGCAGCGCGGGCAGCACCCTGGGCGAACCCTTCGCCGTGGGCGGGGCCCACTGGGTCGAGCCTCATAACGTCCTGCTCAAGTACGTCGTCGAGTTCGGCGCGCCGCTCAGCCTGTGGCTCTACTGGGAGATCGCCAAGGTGGTCCGCGCCGCCAAGCCGGATCCCATGCTGGGCTTCGACAGCAGCCTCTCCATGCTAGGCGTGTTCCTGCTCATCGGCGCGGGCCTGACGATCACCTCGGTCGAAACCTGGCCGATCAGCCTCTACATCGGGTTCATCATCGGCATGTTCGCCGTCCCGCCCGCCCGCGTCGTCCGGAGAGCGCCAGCATGACCAGGGTTTCGGTTGTCTGCTGCTTCTACAATCGCCCGCACGCCGTGCGGCCGACCCTGCAGGGTCTGAAGAACCAGACCCTCCAGGACTTCGAGGCGATCATCGCCGACGACGGCTCGAGCGACGAGACCGCGGCGGTGCTGCGCGAGGTCTTGGCCGAGATGGACGATCCACGTTTCCGCCTGGTGACGCGCGAGAAGAACATCGGCTTGACCCGCGGGCTGATCGAGGGCGTCCGCCAGGCCAAGAGCCCGTATGTCGCCATCCACGACGCCGGTGACGTTTCGCTGCCGCGGCGGCTGGAGGCCCAGGCGGCCCTGATGGACGCCGAGCCCGAGGTGGTCGTGGTGGGCAGCCACTACGTCAACTACATCGAGGCGATGAACCTCTATCGCGTCCGGACGCCCGACGCCGGTTCAAAATCGCCCGAGGACCTGATCGATGACACGACCTTCACCCATGGCGAGGTGATGTTCCGGCGTGCGGCCTATGAAAAAGCGGGAGGCTATCGTCCCGAGTTCCGCATGTCGCAGGACAACGACCTGTGGCTGCGCATGCGGCATCTGGGCCGGTTCGCGACGGTGCCCGAGCCGCTCTATATCCGTGCGGTCGACTTCGGCGGCATCTCTTTCAACCCGGCCACCGTGGCGCGCCAGAGCGCCTATTATATGCTGGGCAAGAAGATCGCCCGAGGCGCGGTCGACGAAGACAAGGTGCTCTCGCGCCTGGCAGCCGGCGAGGCCGTCACCGATGTGCTGCCGATCGACGACCCGGACGTGCAGAAGCAACTGAGCAAGGTGGCGATCCGCAGCGCCCTGTTCGGCTCGCCCGAGGCCGGCCGCCAGATCGCCCGAGACTATCTGGTCCCTTCGCCCCGCAACCGGATGATCCGAACCGGACTGGGCCTGTTGGCCGCGCCCTGGGGCGGCCCGGCGCTGGCTCAGCTGCGTAAGGCCATGGGGGTGAAGTCGGGCCGCCCCGAAGGCTGGCCTGAGGCGAGCGTCGCGCCGTGAGCCTGGGAGGGGCCATCCGGGCCGATCTTGCCCGCATCACCGACAGCCGAAAGCCCTACACGCCGCTGGTGAAGTGGCTGTTCACGCCGGCGTTCAAGACCATGGTCCTGGCGCGTCTGGCCGCATGGCTGGCCAAGCAGGGCAAGCCTGGCAAGGGCCTGGGGCGCCTCGTCTGGCGCTGGAACGTCGCCTCCAGCGCCTGCTACATCTCGTTCGACGCTGAGATCGGCGACGGTCTGCTGCTGCCGCATCCTACCGGCATCGTCATCGGCGACGAGGTGCGGATCGGCGAAGGCGTGACGATCTACCAGAACGTCACCCTGGGGCGAGCCGACGCCGGGCAATCATCCTATCCGGTGATTGGCGACGGCGTGACCATCTACGCCGGCGCGGTGATCATCGGTCCGGTGACTGTAGGCGCCGGCGCCGTCGTGGCGGCCAACGCCGTCGTCAACCGCGACGTGCCGCCCGGCAGCGTCGTGGGAGGCGTGCCAGCGAAGGTGCTAGTTCGCCGCTGACGTCGCCGTCCGGTTCGAGTTGAGGTGACGCCAGGCCAGGAACGCCGCGAACCCGAAGATGAACAGCTCCGAAAGCAGGCGCGAGGCGGCCATGCCCACGCCGCCGAAGCTGTGGCTGAGGAGGAAGGCGGAGGCCAGGCTTACGGCGGCCCCGGCCAGCACGACCTGGGCGATCTTCTTGTCGAGGCGAAGGGCCACCATCAGCTGATTGACGACGATGGTGTTCAAGGCGGCGGCCGGCATCACGAAGGCCAGCACGGCGAGAACCGGAGCGCCGCCCGCGAATCCCGCGCCGAAGATCAGCTTGAACAGGATCGGCGCGGCCAGGCACACCACCAGGGCGCCGATCAGATAGAGCGCGCCGGTCGCCACGCAGATCAGTCCCGCCGTCCTGGCGGCCTTTCTGGGGTCCTCGCTGGCCTGAGCCGAAAGGCGGGGCAGCAGGATCGTCGACATCGGTCGCAGCAGGGCGGCGGCGGGGGCGATGACCCGCTCGGCCGCGCCGTACCACGCCGCGTGCGTGGCCGAACTGGTCAGGCCCAGCACGAACACGCCGGCCGTGCCGTAGATCACCACGGCCGACCGGCTGATGAAGATCGGAAAGCCGGTGACAAGGGCGTCCATCGCCTCCTGGATCCTCGCCCTGGGGCGGTCCGGATACTGGCGCAGCATGATGACGACGCCGCCGAGCGAGGTGATGGCGATGGCGCCGGCCTGGATCGACAGCGCCAGGATCGTGTCCTTCGGATGCTGGACCAGCAGGAACGTGGAGGCCAGGCCGATGACCTGGCCCGAGACCTCGAGCGACACCGCCAGGAAGATCCGGCGCATGCCCTGGAAATACCAGAAGGCCGATAGGCCCAGGGCGCAGCCGATGGCGATCGAAGCCAGGGTGACGGCGGGGTCGCCTCCGATCACCGGATTGGTCGCGCCCAGCACGAAGCCGATCGCCACGGCGGGCAGGCAGAGCAGCGCCTTGGCGAACGAGATGCGACCGACGATCTGGCCCCGCTGTTCGTCGTCAGCGGCGGTGGCGACATCGCGCGTGCCGCTGAGGTTGAAGCCGTACTCCACGACGATCGAGGTCAACAGCGCGATCGAATAGGCCGTGGCGTAGACGGAGAACCCGTCCACCCCCAGCCGCCGCGTCAGAAGCGGATACAGCAGCAGCGGCGAGACGAAGCGGAAACAGTAGGCGAAATAGACGAGCACCGCGTCGCGGAAGCCCTTGCTGGTCAGAACCTTACCCGCGAGCGCACGCGGGTTGACGGGCAATTTCATCGAGTTTGGTCTCCGCCGGCGGGGCGCCGGCCCCGCGCGGTGATGGCGTCAGCGGCCGTAGTACTGGTCCCACCAGGCCACGAAGTTCTCGAGCCCCTGTTTCAACTTCACCTTTGGCTTGTAGCCGGTGAGGGCGTTGAGCTTGGCGATGTCGGCGTAGGTGCAGGTGACATCGCCCGGCTGCATCGGGCGCATGATCTTGACCGCCTCGCGACCGAGCGCCGTCTCCAGAGTCGAGATCATGTCCATCAGGCCGACGGGATCGTTGTCGCCGATGTTGTAGATCTCGTGCCGGCCCTGGGCGGGCGGATGGTCCAGGACGCCGACCACGCCGTCGACGATGTCGTCGATATAGGTGAAGTCACGGGCCATCTTGCCCTCGCCGTACACCTCGATCGACTGGCCGCTCAGGATCTTCTGAGTGAAGCCGAAATAGGCCATGTCGGGGCGGCCCCACGGGCCGTAGACGGTGAAGAACCGCAGGGCCGACATCGGGAAGCCGTAGAGCTTGGCGTAGCTGATGCTCATCAGCTCGTCGGCGCGCTTGGTGGCGGCGTACAGCGACACTGGCGCGTCGACGGGGTCGGTTTCCTTGAAGCCGGCGCCTTCGCCGCCGTCCAGCGACTGGGGCCGATCGCCGTAGACGCTGCTCGACGAGGCATACACCAGATGGACGGCCTCGATGCGACGCGCGGCCTCCAGGACAGACAGGTGGCCGGCCAGGTTCGAGCGCTGATAGGCGAACGGGTTCTCGATCGAGTAGCGCACGCCGGCCTGGGCGGCCAGGTGAACGATGCGCTTGGCGCCGCTGTCGCGCACCAGGGCCTCGAACGCCTCGGCGTCGGCGACGTCCATGCGGACCATCGTGAAGCCCGCGCGGCCTTCCAGCCGGGCTGCTCGCGCGGCCTTGAGGGCCGGGTCGTAATAGTCGTTGAAGACATCGACGCCGATCACCGTCTCGCCGCGGGCGAGCAGACGCTCGGCCACGTGCATGCCGATGAAGCCCGCGGCCCCCGTGACGATCACCGCGGCCATGGTCAGCCTCGACCGATCGAGGCGTAGGTGAAGCCGTTCCGGACCATCTCGGCCGGCTTGTAGACATTGCGCAGATCGACCACGACCGGAGCCTTCAGCAGGCTCTTGATGCGATCAAGATCCAGGGCCCGGAACTGGTCCCATTCGGTCAGAATCAGCAGGACGTCGGCGCCGTCGGCCGCCTCGTAAGGGCCGTTGGCGAAGATCACGCCCGGCAACAGCTTTTCGGCCTCGTGGCGACCTTCGGGGTCAAAGGCGCGCACCATGGCGCCCTTGGCCTGCAGCGCGGGGAGGATGTCCAGGCTGGGCGCGTCGCGCATGTCGTCGGTGTTGGGCTTGAAGGTCACGCCGAGCACGCCGACCGTCTTGCCGGCCAGGTCTTCCAGGCCCATGGCCGCGGCCACCTTGTCGGCCATGGCCTTCTTGCGGGCGTCGTTGACCGCCACCGTGGTCTCGATCAGCCGGGTCGGCGCGCCGTAGTCGTTGGCCGTGCGCACCAGGGCGATCGTGTCCTTGGGGAAGCACGAGCCGCCATAGCCCGGGCCGGCGTTGAGGAACTTCGACCCGATGCGCTTGTCCAGGCCGATGCCCTTGGCCACCTGCTGGACGTCGGCGCCGACCTTTTCGCACAGGTCGGCCATCTCGTTGATGAAGGTGATCTTCATCGCCAGGAAGGCGTTGGCCGCATACTTGATCAGCTCGCTGGTGCGGCGGCCGGTGAAGACGATCGGCGTCTCGTTCAGGCTCAGCGGGCGGTAGAGCTCGCGCATCACCGCCTGGGCGCGCTCGTCCTCGGTGCCGACCACCACGCGGTCGGGACGCTTGAAGTCCTCGATCGCCGCGCCTTCGCGCAGGAACTCCGGGTTGGAGACCACGGCGAACTGGGCGTCCGGGCGGACTCGCTTGATGATCGTCTCGACCTCGTCCCCCGTGCCCACGGGCACGGTCGACTTGGTGACCACCACCGTGAAGTCCTCGATCAGGCCGGCGATCTCCTCGGCGGCGGCGTAGACGTAGCTGAGATCGGCGTGACCGTCGCCGCGACGGGTCGGCGTGCCCACCGCGATGAACACAGCGTCGGCCGCCTTGATCGCCTCGGCGCCGTCGAGGGTGAAGAACAGGCGGCCTTCACGAACGTTTCGCGCCACCAGGTCATCCAGGCCAGGCTCAAAGATCGGGATTTCACCGCGCTCGAGGCGTTCGATCTTGCTCGGATCCTTGTCGATGCACGTTACGACGTGACCGAAGTCAGCGAAGCAGGCCCCAGACACCAGGCCCACATAACCGGTGCCGATCATCGCAACGCGCATGAAGTCCCCATCTGCGAAAGCCACCAAATTGGCGGTGATAAGAGTAAAGTGTGACTAGCACCGGTCGTTCGTGTGGAGCAACCGCTTACCGTGAAAGTCGCGCAGGAAAGTCAAATACAGTCGGGACCTGCAAAATTTCAGCGCAACTGCAATTGCGTGACGCATTTCCGCCATCGAATGCCTGTTCGAAATCAAGGGGCGGGCGACGGTTGATTGTTGCATCTGATACAATCGGCCGAATTATGAAGCTTCTGTTGCTCGCGGCGGCCGGCTTCTTCCCATTGAAGGAATGGCTGTGCTTTGCGGCCGTCTTCTTCAGCTCAGCTTTCCCTCGATCAACGCCATCGTCCTGTCCAGGCCGAAGATCGCCGCGAACGAGCCGAAGCGCGGGCCCTGGCTCTGGCCCAGCAGCACTTCATACAGCGCCTGGAACCAGGCCCTCAGCGGGTCGAAGCCGTGGTCCTTGCCGACCGCGAACACCTCGTTCTGGATCAGCTCGGCGTCCTGGCAGTCGGCCGGCAGGGCCTTCAGGCGGGCCAGCAGGTCGAGGATCGCCGCGCGCTCCTTGTCGTCCGGCGCGCGGAAGGCCTTCGTCGGTTTGACGAAGTCGTCGTAATAGTTGATCGCGTAGCCGGCCAGGCGGTCCAGCAGCGGCTGGCTTTCCGGCGTCGCCCCGGGGATGTAGCGCGACAGGAAGCCCCACAGGATCGCCTTGTCCGAGGCGTTGGCCGCCGAGACCAGGTTCAGCATCAGGCTGAACGACACCGGCGAGCCATACTGCGGCGGGCGGCCCGAGTGGACGTGCCAGACCGGGTTGTCCAGCTGCTTGGCCGGTTCCTGCCTCGGATAGGCGTCCAGCTGTTGCAGGTACTCGTCGGTCGCCTTGGGGATGACGTCGAAATAGAGCTTCTTGGCGCTCTTCGGACTCTGGAACATGTAGTACGACAGGCTTTCCGGCGCGCCGTAGCGCAGCCAGTCCTCCATCGACAGGCCGTTGCCTTTCGACTTGGAGATCTTCTGAGAGTTTTCGTCGAGGAACAGCTCGTAGTTGAAGCCTTCGGGCGGGACCCCGCCCAGCGCCTTGCAGATCTGGGCCGAGGCCTTGACCGAGTCGATCAGGTCCTTGCCGCTCATCTCGTAGTCGACGCCCAGGGCCGTCCAGCGCATGGCCCAGTCGGGCTTCCACTGCATCTTCACATGGCCGCCGGTCACCGGGACCTCGACCTTGGATCCGTCCTCGTCCTGGAAGACGATCGTGCCCTTGTCGACGTCGCGCTCCAAGGTCGGGACCTGCAGCACCTTGCCGGTGGAGGGGCTGATCGGCAGGAACGGCGAATAGGAGGCGCGGCGCTCCTCGCCCAGGGTCGGCAGCATGACCTTCTGGATCGCGTCGAAACGCTCAAGCGCGGTCAGCAGGGTCTCGTCGAACCGCCCGCCCTTGTAGCACTCGGTCGAGGAGACGAACTCGTAGTCGAAGCCGAAGCCGTCGAGGAAGGCGCGCAGGCGGGCGTTGTTGTGGGCGCCGAAGCTGTCGTGGGTGCCGAACGGGTCGCGGACCACGGTCAGCGGCTTGCCCAGGTCCTCAATCAGCGGCTGCTTGTTCTCGATGTTGTCGGGAACCTTGCGCAGGCCGTCCATGTCGTCGCTGAAGGCGATCAGGCGCGTGGGAATGGCGTCGTCGGTCAGGGCGCGAAAGGCGCTGCGCACCATGGTCGTGCGCGCCACCTCGCCGAAGGTGCCCAGGTGCGGCAGGCCCGAGGGGCCGTAGCCAGTCTCCAGGATCACGGGTTTGGCCAGGGCCGGGAAGGTCCTCACCGCTTCGTCGGCCTTGCCCGAATGGATCAGGACCGAGGCCAGGTCGCGCTCGGCGTCGGATAGGCGCAGGCGCAGGATGCGGGCGAGCAGGGCGCGCGCCTGCTCGAACGGCCAAGAGCGAGCGTCGCGGGCGAGGGGGGAGAGGCCTTCAAACATGCCGCGGGGTATAAGCGGTGTAGGCCGCCTAGGCTAGGTTTCCGGTGCGGGTCGGCGCCCGCTTTTGGTCCGGAACGGGTGTGAGCGGACGCCAAGGTGGTCTTCGGCGCTCGCTCAAGTGAGCGCTGGGGCTTGCGGTCCCGCCAGTCTGGCGATCGTCTCGATGAGCTCGCCGGCGACGATCGGCTTGGTCAGGAAGGCGTCGGCCCCCGCGCCCAGGCCGGCGGTCTCGTGTTCCGGCAAGGCGTTGGCGGTCAACATCACGATCGGCGTCGCGACCGCGCCGACCTCACGTTCGGCCTCCCGAATGTGGCTTATGGCTTCCAGGCCGCCCATATTGGGCATCTGCATGTCCATGAGCACCAGGTCGTAGCCGCCGGGTCGGAAGCGCGAGACCGCTTCTCGCCCGTCGACCGCCATGGTCAGATCCACGTCCAGGCCGTCGAGCATCAGGCTCACCACCCGGCGATTGATGTCGTGGTCCTCGGCCAACAGGATCTTCAGCGTTCGCCCCGCCGCCAGGATCGGTTCGGCGAGATCCTGAGGCGACGGCGCGTGATCATCTCCCGCCGCCACGGCCAGGGTCAGGCGCACGGTGAAGCGCGACCCTTCCCCGGGCGCCGAAGCCGCCTCGATCTCGCCGTTCATCAGCCGCGTCAGGGCCTGCGAGATCGACAGGCCAAGGCCCGTGCCGCCGAACCTTCGGGTGATCGAGCCATCGGCCTGAGCGAAGCGCGCGAAGAGGCGTCGCCCGGTCTCCGCATCGAAACCGATGCCGGTGTCGGTGATCGTCAGGCTGAGCGCCTGAGTCCCGTCGACCTCGGCCTCCGCTTCGACGCTCAACTCGACGCGACCCCGATCGGTGAACTTGATGGCGTTGGACACCAGATTGCCGAGGATCTGCTTCAGACGGGCGGCGTCGCCGATGTGCCGATCGGCCACGACCGGCGCGATCCGCAGCTCCAGGGCCAGGCCCTTCTCCTCGGCCTTGGCCCGGAACAGGTCGACGATGGCGCCGCAGGTCGCTCGAAGATCGAAGCTTTCGGCGTGAATGGCCAGTTCCCCGGCCTCGACCCGCGCCAGATCCAGGACGTCGTTGAGCAGGACCTGCAGGGAATCGGCGCTGGTCTCGACCAGTTGCACCATTTCCCGCTGGCGCGGGCCCAGCTCGGTCCGGGCCAGGGCCCCGACGACGCCGATAATGCCGTTCATCGGGGTCCGGATTTCATGGCTCATATTGGCCAGGAATTCCGACTTGGAGCGGCTGGCCGCTTCGGCCTTCTCCTTGGCCTTGCGCACCGCCGCATAGGCGCGTTCCAGCCGCTGGGCGCTGCGGTTGCGCACGCCGAGGGCGGCGGTGGCCGGGACAGCGGCGGCGAAGGCGGAGGCGATGAACAGCTGGATCATGTACTGCTGGCGATAGGGATCGGTGGGGGCCATGAAGGCGACCGGCCCGTATCCGTTGGCTGTCAGCGCCATGGCGATGACGCCGGCGGTCAGCACGGACGCATAGACCCAGCCCGGCCCGGCCCGGAAGGCTGTCAGCACCAGGGCCGGCATGACCAGCGTCAGGGCGATGAACTGGTCGCTGATGAAGGCGACGATCGTCAGGATGACGGTGAGCGCCAGCAGCAGGAAGCGCTCAAGGGACGGAGCGGCGGCGGCGTGGAACAGTCGCTCCTGCCTGAACGGCAGCAGCGCCGCCGGTGTCGCGATCAGCAGGCCAAGGCCGTCCTCCAGCGTCCATTGCAGCCAGGCATGGGCGAAATCGGCGAACGAGCCGTCGATCAGGCCGACCAGGACCTGGCCGATCAACGCCTCCAGCCCAGCCGCGACGCCGGCGATCAAGGTGAAGATGAACAGGCGCCGGGCCCGCGAGAGGTCCAGCGCCGCGCCGCAGAAGCTGCGCGTCAGCATCGCGCCGCCGAAGGCCAGCGCCTGGTTCAGGCCGCTGAACAACAGCGCGTGCGTCAGGTCGATCCGACCGATCCAGTTGTGGGTGATGTCGACCGCGAAACAGGCGAGGCAAAAGCCCAGGCCGAGCCGCGGCGACAGCACCAGGATCGCGGCCAGCAGGACGCCATTGGAGGGGAAGAAGGCGACGGCGTCGCTGATATCGCGGCAGAACAGCCAGATGCAGAGTTCGACGGCGACATAGGCCAGGAACAGCGCCGCCGCGGTCGGCAGGCCTCGCGGCGGATCGGCCGGCCGATAGAGGCGAAGGCGCACGGCCATTGCGGAGGGCTCCTTTCGGCCCGAAGGCGCGGCTTCCTCCGGCCGGGTCTCATGCCGCAGGAGAGCGGTGGCAAGGTCAAGGAACGGTAAAGCCCGATGGCGCGGTTTGTCGCACCAGCGCGACGCGATCATGCTCTGATCGAAGGTCGGCGCGGCGCGAAATCGAGGCTCGACGCGACGACTGCGAAGCGCGCACAGTCTGGCCGCCAGCGCGCCGGGCCCTCGTTGGCCCCTGCCGATGACATTCAGTCTCCGTTGGAGGTTTTCATGCGCCAGGGTTGGTCGCTCGCCTTGGTTTCCGCCCTCTCGGGCGTGATTCTGTTCGTGGGCGCGACGGAGACGTCCGCCCAGGCGCCCGAGGCCGACCATCCGGTTCGCGCGCTGCCGATCAAGTCCATCGAGGCCATCGACCGGGTCTGGTCGGGTCACAAGGTGGGCTTCGCCCTGGCCGCCGGGCCCAGGCGGATTTATGTCGGCTACTATGACGCCGACCGGCGGCTGACGATCGCCCAGCGCGACCGGGCCGGAAGCGCCTGGACCTATGTCAAGCTCGACACCTGGCTGGGGTGGGACAGCCACAACTACGTCGCCATGGCGATCGATCCGGCCGGACAGCTGCACGTCATGGCCAACATGCATTCCGAGCCGCTGATCTATTTCCGCACGAGCGGAACGGACGACGCCCGGGATCTGCGGCGGCGGCCGAACATGATCGCCCCCGACGACGAGGCGCGCGTCACCTACCCGGTCTTCCTGCATGACGCTGACGGGCGGCTGGTCGTCAAGTACCGCTCGGGGCGAAGCGGGTCCGGCGACGAGATCTACAATCTGTTCGACCCCGGGGCCGATACCTGGCGACGCCTGCTCGATGCGCCGCTGGCCAGCGGCGAAGGCCAGCGCAACGCCTATTTCGTCGGGCCGGTGCTTGGGCCCGACAAGATGTTCCACATCGTCTGGGTGTGGCGCGACTCGCCCGACGCCGCGACGAACCACGACCTGAGCTATGCGCGCAGTCGCGACCTGATCCATTGGGAACGGTCCGACGGCGCCCCTCTGGCCCTGCCCATCACCTTGGGCCAGGCCGAGATCGTCGACCCCGTGCCCGTGCGGGGCGGGATGATCAACAACAACACGGTGCTGGGTTTCGATTCCGCGGGGCGGCCGATCGTCACCTACCACAGGTTCGACGCCGCTGGAGACACGCAGATCTATCTGGCCCGCCGCGAGGCCGCGGGTTGGCGGACCGTGCAGGTCAGCCGCTGGAAGGGCTTTCGATGGGACTTCGGCGGCCCCGGCAGTCTGGCGGGTCGGGTTCAGGTCGGCGCCGTCCGGCCCTTGGCCGGCGGACGGCTGGTCGTTCCGGTGATCCGCGACGGGCGGTCGCTCGAACTGGTGGTCGACGAGGCTTCGCTGGCCTTCGTCGAGGAACGCCCCGTGGCGGGCCTGGCGGACCAGATGGCGGCCAGGTATCCGCCATCGGCAGACATGCGGTTCAACGTGCTGCCGCTCTCGATCGGACCGACCGAAAACTACGCGCTGGCCTGGGCCACCCGCCCTCCGAACCGTGACCGTCCCACCGAGGACATCCCGGCGCCGACCACGCTGCGCCTGGTGGAGCTCCAGTCTCCGCGGCCCTGACCCGATCCTGGAGAGCGTCGGGTGGTTTGCGGTTTCGACGATAATGTTTCAAAATTATCGAGCAGAATGTCGCAAATCGAAACGATATTTGTTTCTCTGCCTGGACCTGTGGGCGGAAAAGGTGATGTGCATTCGCTGCTGAAATTCGCTGGGTGAAACCGTCCGTTCCGATTTGTGGGCTTGCGTTTCAAAAATCTATTTGTCAGATAAATGCAGAACGCCGCATGGAGCGAGGGGAGGCCATGGACCATATCGCAAGTGGCGCTCCTCGCACCGCCGGCCAGGGCGACCAGGCCCGGGGCTTCAGGCTTTGACGTACGACAAGGTTTTCTACGCCACCCATCCGGCGATGATGGCGGGCGCGAGCAACCAGGATCTTCGCGACCGGTATCTGATCGAGGGCCTGTTCGTCGACGGCGCCGTCAAGCTCAACTATCTGCATCAGGAGCGGCTGATCATCGGCGGCGCCGCACCTCTGGAGACGGCGATCGTCCTACCAGCCCAGGCCGAGCCCCCATCGCAGGCCGGGCAGCCGTTTCTGGCGGCGCGGGAGATGGGTGTCGTCAATGTCGGCCAGGGCGCCGGTCGGGTCACCGTGGACGGGCAGGTCTTTCTCCTGGAGCCGCTCGACGCCCTCTATGTCACTCGCGGCGCGGTCGATGTCCGATTCGAGAGTCTCGACGCCGCCTGTTCCGCCCGCTTCTACCTGGCCTCGACCCCCGCCCACGTCGCCTTCGAGACCAAGCGGCTGTCGACGGCGGCGGCGATCCCTCTCGAGCGCGGAGCGCACGAGACCGCCAACCATCGGATCATCTACCAGCTGGTGGTGCCCGGTGTCTGCGCTTCGGCCCAGTTGCTGCTGGGCCTGACGATCCTGCAGCCGGGCAGCGTCTGGAACACCATGCCGCCGCATCTGCACGACCGTCGTTCCGAGGCCTATTTCTATTTCCGTCTCGGCGCGGAGGATCGGGCGCTTCATTTCATGGGCGAGCCCCAGGCCACGCGGCATCTCGTCGTCGCCAACGAGCAGGCGGTGATCTGCCCGCCCTGGTCAGTTCACAGCGGGGTCGGAACCGGCTGCTACGCCTTCATCTGGGCCATGGGCGGGGAAAACCTCGACTATGACGACATGAACGTGCTCGACATCTGCCAGCTTCAGTGACCACGGCGCTTCGCGGCGGGACGAAACACCAAGGGGGCCGGACGAACTCGGCCTGGACGGAGGAAGCGATGAAGTCTGTTTTCCGCGCGGTCGGGATCGCGGCCCTGCTGGCGACCGGCGCGCCGCTGGCCGCGGCGGCCGCCCAGGCGCCCCCGGCGTCCTCCCAGGTCGGGCCCGTTCCCTATGCCCGCGCCGACGTGCTGCGCCTGGCCGAGAAGGTGGCGGACTACCAATTGGCCACCATGGCGGCCGGCTATATTCCGCCCAACACCTCGCGCGACACCGCCGACCTGAAGGGATGGGTGCAGGGCGCCCTGTTCGTCGGGCTGCGAGACCTGGCCGATCGCTCCGACAACCCCGCCTATCGCCAGGCGATCCTGGCGCGGGGCCTGGCCAACCAGTGGGAACTGGGCAAGCGCTTCTACCATGCCGACGACCACGTGATCGGTCAGGCCTATCTCTGGGCGTCGCGCCATGGCGCCGGCGATGCGGCGATCGGGCCGCTGCGCCAGCGGTTCGACGCCATCCTGGCCTATCCCCCGAAGGTGGGGCTGGAGCACGCCGAATATACCGATCCGCGCGGCGTCGACTGTGATCAGCGCTGGTGCTGGAGCGACGCGCTGTTCATGGCCCCGGCCACCTGGTTCGAGCTGAGCACGGTCACCGGCGATCCGCGTTACGCGGCCTATGCCCGCAAGGAGTTCGCGGCCGTCACCGACTTCCTCTACGACAAGGACGAGCACCTCTATTACCGGGACTCGCGGTTCTTCACCCGCCGCGGCCCGAACGGCGAGAAGGTGTTCTGGAGTCGGGGCGACGGCTGGGTGTTCGCCGGCCTCGCCCGCATCATCCCGCTCCTGCCGCCGGGCGATCCCGACCGCGCGCGGATGGAGACGGTGTTCAAGGAAATGGCCGGCAAGCTGAAGGCGATCCAGAAGCCCGACGGCTACTGGTCGCCGTCCCTGCTGTCCGACCCCGCCAAGTCGCCGCCGGAATCCAGCGGCACCGCTTTCTTCACCTATGGCATGGCCTGGGGGGTCAAGGCCGGGCTGCTCGACCGCGCCGGCTACGAGCCCGTCGCCCGGAAGGGCTGGGCCGCCCTGACGCGCGCGGTGCATCCGGACGGCAAGTTCGGCTACGTCCAGCCGGTTTCCGACCGCCCGGAAAGTGTCAGCTACGACGACACCCAGTTCTACGGCGTCGGCGCCTTCCTGCTGGCGGCGACGGCGATGGCCGATCTTGACCTCAAGCCAGCGCGATAGGGGCGACCATGCACAAGCGTGATTTCATGAAGGCCGCCGTCGTCGGCGCCGCCACCCTCGGGAGCGGCGCCGCCAGCGCGGCCAAGCCGGCCGCCGCGCCGGTCGACGACCGCGCCTACATGGCCGGACTGCTGGAGAAGATCGCCAGCCCGGTGCTGTCGGCGATGTCCAGGGGCGAGCTGAAGAAGGCCTTCCCGCTGGAGCTCAGCCCAACCTGGGACGGGCGGGAACCGGGCGTCGCCTACCTGGAATGCTTCGGCCGGATGATCTCGGGCCTGTCGCCCTGGCTGGCCCTGCCCGAGGACGCCACCGCCGAGGGCAAGGTCCGCAAGCGGCTGACGGAGCAGGCCCTGCAGAGCTATGTCCACGCCGTGGACCCGGCCAGCCCGGACTACCTGCTGTGGCGCGGCCATGGCCAGGCCCTGGTGGATTCGGCCTATTTCACCCAGGCCCTGCTGCGCGCCCCCAAGACCCTGTGGGAGCCGCTGGACACGACGACCAAGAAGCGGATCGTCGAGGAGATCAAGGGCCTGCGCCGGGTCAATCCGCCGTTCATCAACTGGCTGCTGTTCGCGGCGATGAACGAGGCGTTCCTGCTGCAGATCGGCGAGGAGGCCGACCCGATGCGGCTCAACACGGCCGTGCGCATGATCGACGAATGGTACATCGGCGACGGCTGGATCAAGGACGGGGCGACCTTCCACTTCGACTATTACGGCTCGTTCGTGATGCACCCGATGATGATCCAGGTGCTGGAGGTCATGGAGGCCCACAAGGCCCCGTTCTGGAAGGACGACCTGACCAAGTGGCGCGAGTTGGCCGTCAAGCGCGCCCAGCGCTACAGCGAGCACCTGGAGCGGTTCGTCTCGCCCGAGGGAACCTTCCCGCCGTTCGGCCGGTCGCTGACCTATCGCACGGCCGTGTTCCAGCCGCTGGCCTTGCTGGCCTTGCGCAAGCAGCTACCGGCCAAGCTGTCTGAGGGACAGGTGCGCTCGGCCCTGGTCGCCGCGCACAAGGCGGTGTTCGGCCAGGCCAGCAACTTCACCAAGGACGGCTTCCTGACCATCGGCTTCGCCGGGCGCAACCCCGCCCTGGGCGACTGGTATTCAAACAATGGCAGCATGTATATCACCACGGAGGGCTTCCTGGCCCTGGGGCTTCCAGCGTCGGACAGCTTCTGGGCGGCGCCGGCCCAGGCCTGGACCCAGAAGCTGGCCTTCGCTGGTCAGCCGTTCCAGAAAGACTATGCGGTCGACTACTGAATCGGGACGGCGGCGCCGGGGCGGCCATTGCATTTTGGCCCCGGAGCCGTATCACTATCCGGTACGGCGCGGGGCGACGTCGCCGCCGAGCCTGCGGGATGATTGAGATGGTCGACAGCCCTTCGATGGATGTGGAGGAGGCGTCCTCGGCGCGCACCAGCGCCGGCGCCCAAACCCTGTTCAAGGGGCTGGAAGTGCTCAGCCGGGTCGCCAAGGGCGACACGACCCTGGGCAAGATGGCCAAGTCCCTGGACCTGAACAAGACGACGGTCCATCGCCTGGCCTCGACCCTGGTCGAGGCGGGCTTCCTGTCCTTCTCGCCTCGCGAAGGCTACGCCCTGGGGACCAAGCTGCTGGAACTGGGCTACGCCGCCTCCCAGCAGATCACCCTGACCCGGGTGAGCCACGACCACCTGCGCCAGCTGTCGCTCGACACCGGCGACACGGTCAATCTAGGTGTCCTGGACCGCGACCAGGTGCACTATATCGACAAGATTCCCGGCACCCGGCGCATCGAGGTGCGCTGCGTCATCGGCGAGCGCCAACCCCTGCGCCACACGGGCCTGGGCAAGGCGCTGCTGATGGACGAGGGCGAGGACGTCCTGCGTGAGGTGTTCCTGCGCGAGGCCGCCGCCTTCCCCCGCTACCGCTACGACCTTCGCCAGTGGCTGGAGGTGATGGCTCGCTACCGCGCTCAAGGCTACGCCCTCGATCTCGACGAGAACGAGGACCACATCCGCTGCGTGGCGGCCCCGATCCGCGACATGGGCGGCAAGATCATCGCCGCCGTCTCCGTGTCCTCGATCGCCCAGTACATGGACGACGCCCGGATCGAGACGGTCGCGACCTACGTCAAGGAAACCACCCAGAAGATCAGCGCCGAATTCGGCTACCGCTGAGGCCGAGCCTGATCCGTCCCGCCGTCGCTGCGTTCCGTAACGGCGTGGTTCGGCGCGCCCGGGACCGGATTCATGTTGCTGTCACGCAACAACGGTCGCTGAAACGTGCCGCGCCCCGAAAAATCATACAAATGGCGTTCCCATATATGTTGTCCTTCTTCGCTATGTGTTACGCCTAAAGTCAGAAGCGAAAAGCTCGACCGTGAGGAAACATGTCAGGACAGGTGATGCGGACCTCGACCGCCTAGGCGCCTGAACGGCGTCAGTCTCGATTTTTGAAATGCACCGCCCGCGGGCGTGCGGCCCCCTCGACGTGTCGGGTGGGGATGGGATCTGCGCGGCCGAGAGCGCCGCGAGGGGAGGGGAACCATGAAGAAGCAACTGCTGCTGACGACGATCCTGGCCGTGGGCATGGGGGCCGCCACGGCCGCCTGGGCCCAGGATGCGGCCACGGCGAACGATACGGCGACCAACAGCGATGCGGCCCATGACACGGCGCGTGACACCGTCGACGAGGTGGTCGTCACCGGCTTCCGGTCGTCGCTGCAGAAGTCGCTGAACCTGAAGAAGGACGCGATCGTGGTCCGCGACTCGATCGTCGCCGAGGACATCGGCAAGTTCCCCGAGGCCAACGTCGCCGAGGCCCTGCAACGCATTCCGGGCGTCTATCTGAGCCGTGACGGCGCCTCCAACGAGGGCCAGCGGATCTCGATCCGCGGCCTGGGCTCGGACTACAACGTCACCACCATCAACGGCGCGCCGGTGCGCACGACCTCGTCCAGCAACGTCGGCGGTTCGTCGCGCGACTTCAACTACGACGTCTTCGCTTCGGAACTGTTCGGTCGCGTGGACTTCTACAAGACGCCGTTGGCCGAGCTGGAAGAGGGCGGGATCGGTGGCGTGGTCGACCTGCAGACGCCGCGTCCGTTCGACCATCCGGGCCGTGCGATCCGATATCAGGTGGTGGGATCCTACAACGACAAGTCCAAGCATCTGGACCCGGCCGGCTTCGCGCTGTTCTCCAACACCTGGGGCAATTTCGGCGCGCTGCTGGCGGTGGCGCATTCCGAGAGCGTCAACAACCGTTCCGGCTTCGAGGCCACCGGCGGCTACAACAGCCACGCCCTGGGCAGCCAGTCGCCCAACAAGGGCCCGTTCGCAGTCACGCTGGACTTCGCCGACCCGCGCTACAATCCCGGCGGCCTGACCCGCGCCCAGATCGAAAACGGCTATCTGCCGCGCTTCTACCGCTACTATGGCGGCGAAAACACCCGCAAGCGCGACGGCGCGGTCGGGTCGCTGCAGTATCAGAACGAAAAGCTGAGCGTCAGCCTCGACGGCCTCTATTCGAAGCTGACGGACTCGCTGGACGAGTACACCTTCGGCCTGCCGATCCGGAACTCCAAGACCACCAACACCGCCGCCCAGCCGGGCGCGCCGGGCCATAACGGCCTGGTGCCGATCAATGTCATGCTAGATTCGGAATCGAACCTGCTGGAAGGCACGTTCGGCAACACGTCCTATCTGGGCGAGAGCTATTTCTACAACGCCGAGACCAAGTTCAAGATGGTCTCGTTCAACGCCAGCTACCAGCTAATGGACAAGCTGAAGGTGACGGCCCAGGGCAGCCTCAGCAAGAGCGACGCCTTCTTCACCGGCAACCGCCTGGTCTCCAACCTTTACGGCGTGACCTCGACGATCGACTATACCGACGACCACGTCTATCCGGCTCTCTCGGCGCCCGGTGTCGATTTCACCAACCCCAACAACTATCAGGACTTCGGTGTCGGCTTCGACTGGCGGCGCGAGATCGACAGGGAAAAGACCGCCAAGATCTTCGCCGACTACGACTACGGCCTGTTCGGCGTCGAAGGCCACCTGAAGGGCGGCGTCTCCTACGTCTCGACCCAGAAGGACACCAGCAAGCGCAACGCCACGGCCGCCGGCACCGCCAAGGTCAATGCGATCGGCGCCGCCGGGCTGCGCTCGCAGATGCTGCACGAGGTTCCGCTCGACAACCTGGTGATCGGGTCGGGCTATCCCCAGGAATGGGCGACCTTCAGCCGCGACTACATGATGAACACCTTCGATCCGATCGGCACGGCCCGGGCCACGCCGATCGACTTCAACGCCAGCTTCGGGGCCGAGGAAGAGGTCAAGACCGCGTTCCTGCAGACCGACCTCAAGGGTCAGGTCTTCGATCGCGATCTGCGGGTCAACGCCGGCGTGCGCTATTCCGAGACCAGCACCCACATCGACAACTATCTGCGCCAGACGAACGGGTCGGTGACGACCTACGTTCCCAACAAGGCCGACGGTTCGTACGAGAACACCCTGCCGTCGGCCAGCTTCGCCTACGACCTGACCGACAAGCTGATCTGGCGCGGGTCATGGGGCAAGACGATCACCCGCGCGTCGCTGTCGATCATCGCCGCCAACACGGTCATCCCGAACATCTACGACACCCGCGCCACCTCGGGGAACCCGGACCTGCTGCCGCAGACCTCGACCAACTACGACACCGGCCTGGAATGGTATTTCGGGCGGGGCGGGATCCTGAGCGCCGGGTTCTTCTGGAAGGAGCTGAAGGACACCACGGTCTCGACCACCACCACCGTGCCGTTCTCGTCGCTGGGCCTGCCCGACACCGCCCTGGCGCCGATCTTCCAGGACCCGGCGACCGGCAAGGTCGATCCGAACCTGCCGATCACCCTGGCCACCTACTACAACCAGGGTTCGATCAAGCTGGACGGTTACGAGCTGGCCTACCAGCAGTCGTTCGACTTCCTGCCCGGCTTCTGGAGCGGCCTGGGCGCCCTGGCCAGCTTCACCCACGTCAACACCAGCGGCTACAACTATACGACCACGGCCGGCAAGATCCTCAACGTCAACACCGTGCCGAAGTACTCGTACAGCCTGACGGGCTATTACGAGAAGGGCCCGTTCGGTGTTCGCCTGTCCTACAATTACAAGGCCAAGAACATCATCGAGACCACCAACAACGGGTCGGACCTGCAGCGCTGGCATGCCGGATCCGGCTTCCTCGACGGCAATATCAGCTACAAGATCAACGACAGCATCGAGGTGCGCCTGGATGCGCTGAACCTCACCAACGCCCTGACCTACGACTATTTCGACGACGTCAGCGGTCGCTACGGCGACGGCCGCAAGACGCGGATGGACTACGCCAAGTTCAATGGCCGGACGATCAAGTTCGGCGTCCGCGGCAAGTTCTAGTCCGGATCCGGCGGGCCCCGGCCTTCCCGCCGCCCCGAGCATCGCGCGGAAAAGTGTGCGCCGGTTTTCCGCAAAAGCGATGCGAAAACAAAAACTAGAGCAAATCGTGCAATTCCCATGTCGCGCGATTTGCTCTAGTTCGAATCCGACGAGAAGGCCCCGGCCTTCCCGTCGCCCAGGCGCCGCTCAGTCGACGATCGCGGCCGGCGTGTCCAGCCGGGCGCTCAGGCATCGGGTGACCTCCGTCAGGGCCTGAACCCTGGTGGGGCCTGACGTGACCCCCTGAAACTCCTCCAGAAATAACTAGAGTCCGCCCACCAAAAGGACGGACGAATGAAGCGATCACGGTTCACGGAAGAGCAGATTATCGGGATCCTGCGCGAGCAGGAGGCCGGCGTGCCGGTGGCGGACCTGT
>NZ_SLZL01000027.1 GCF_004342605.1 Caulobacter sp. BK020 | reverse complement strand
CCATCCATGCTGGCCTCCTTCCCAGCCAGCATCTTGAATCAGACGCCAGCTGATTTGGGAATCCCGCGATTCAGCTAAACCTCAACCCGCTCTAGAGTATCGCGCGGAAAAGTGGATGCCGGTTTTCCGCAAAAGCGATGCGAAAACAAAAAGCTAGAGCAAATCGTGCGATTCCTGAATCGCGCGATTTGCTCTAGGCGCGGGGCGAGCAGTTTATGGCAGTTCTCACCGCTTCTTCGCTTGTCACCAGACGGCTAGATGACGCGTTGAGGACTTCTTGTGGGTCCTGCCCTCGGTGGAATCCGCGAGCGCGGGCTGGAAAACGCCCTAAGACGCAACAGGGAAGTCCATAATGTCCGGTTTGACTGCGTCCAGTTCAGCGAATGGAACCGGTGGCTGGACCGACCGTCGCGCGCGGACGAAGAGTTCACGGCCCTGGCCTATCAGCCGTTCGACCGCCGCCGGGATCGCCGTTTCGGCGGAAGGCTGAGACAGGGCGTCGGCCGTCGCGACGTGCTGCTCGAATCGACGTGGGCCTCCGAGCGACTATACGTCACCGCCCGACGCCAAGGCCTTCAGCCTTCGACCCGGATTGGAGGAAAAACGGCCCGCCGTCCGAGGGAAGGCGGGCCGTGTCCTTACCAGAGAATGTCGCTGGCGTGGACGTCAGGGGTCGCGATCAGGATCTGCAGGTCGTTGCCGGTGTTGCCGGCCAGCTGGACGAACAGGTAGGAGGCGTTGGCGTCGGAGACCAGGCTGTAGTGATCGTTGGCGCCGTTGGTGTGCAGGGCGGTCAGGTCGATCTTGTCCACGCCGGTCTGGAAGTCGTGGATGATGTCGGCCGCGCTGGGTGTGGAGTCGGTCTTGGCCAGGAACTTGAAGGTGTCGGCACCGGTCCCGCCAAACAGGGCGTCGGCCGCGCCGCCGCCGATGATCACGTCGTCGCCGGCCCCGCCGACGATGGTCTCGCTGAAGTTCGCCCCCCGCAGGGTGTTGGCCAGTTCGTCGCCGACGATGTAGGCCCCGCCGGTCAGGCCCAGGATGTCGGTGGCGTTGATGTCGTGGATCGAGGCGATCTGGAACACGCCCGAGGCCGAGGCCCCGGCGATGAACGTGCCGCCCTGGTAGTGCAGGATGCTGACGTTGCTGGCGCCCAGGGCCGTCAGGTCCAGCGTGTCCACGCCGGTCTGGAAGTCGTGGATGATGTCCAGCTGGCCGGCGTTGGGGTTGGACTCGGTCGCCGAGCCGTAGACGAAGGTGTCGGCTCCGCCGCGTCCGAACAGGGCGTCGCCGGTGGCGCCGCCGATGATCGTGTCGTTGGCCGAGCCGCCGACGATGGTGTCGTCCTTGGCGCTGCCGATCAGGGTGGCGTTGACGTCCTCGCCCACCAGGTAGACCCCGCCCGTCAGGCCGACGATGTCCGAGCCGTTGATCGCGGTGGTCGAGCCGATCTGCAGGCCGCCGCCCACGCCGCCGCTATTGACGAACGCCCCGCCGTTGTAGCGGAGGATGCTGACGTTCGAGGGCGCCGTCGCCGTCAGGTCGATCTTGTCCACGCCGGTCTTGAAGTCGTGGATGATGTCCAGGTGGGCGTTGTTGGACTCCGCCGCCGACGCATAGCTGAACGTGTTGGTTCCCGCCCCGCCGTACAGGGCGTCGCCGCCGGCCCCGCCGAACAGGGCGTCGTCGCCCGCCCCGCCGACGATGCTGTCGTCGCTTGCGCCGCCGACCAGGGTCATGCCGCTGTCGTCGCCGACGATATAGTAGTTGGTCGCCGTCCCGGTCAGGACATCCGTGGCCCGCACATCGCCGATGGCCGCGATCTGCATGACCCCACCCGACGTCCAGGGGAAGAAGTAGGTCGCCCCCTGATAGTGCAGCATGCTTATATAGGTCGGCTGAAGGGCGGTCAGGTCGATCTTGTCGATGTTCGTCTGGAAGTCCTTGATGATGTCGTAGGCCGACTGGGTTGAGTCGCCATAGGACGTGTACTTGAACACGTCGGGACCACCCGCCCCGGTCAGGCTGTCGCCAGCGCCCTTGCCCCAGATCGTGTCGGCGCCGCTGCCGCCGACGAGCTGGTCGTAGCCGGCCGTGCCGGTCAGGGCCTGGCCGGGAGTCGAAGTGATGACGTCGGACAACACGAAGGCGTTGGTTGACCGCACATAAAGGGTGCCGGCCGTCGTCGTCGCGGCCAGCGTGTAGAAGCCGTTCTCCTGGAGAATCTGGACGCTCTGAGCCTGAACGGCCGAAATGTCGATCTTGTCCACGCCCGACTGGAAGTCGTTGATCTGGGTGGGCGCGATCTGCGGGGTCATCACCGAGTCGGTGGCGGACAAGAAGCGGAAGGTGTCGGCCCCCCCTTCGCCGTGGAGCACCGCCGTGCCCGCCCCCGCGATGATCACGTCGTCGCCGTCGCCGCCCGTGATCAGGTCGCTACCCCCGCCGCCGTAGATCGTGTCGTTGCCGGCGGCGCCCTGGATCACGTTGACATTGGCGTCACCGTAGAAGGTGTCGTTGAAATTCGAGCCCAGGAAGCCCTGGATGTTGGAGAAGGTGTCGCCGGCGGCCTCGCCCGTGTTGGCGCTCGCATTCGTCAGCGAGGCGATCACCCCGACCGTGAGATTGGCGTAGCTGACATAGTTGAAGCCCGTACCGCCATTCAGATGGTCGCCGCCTGGGCCGCCGACCAGGATGTCGTCTCCCGCGCCGCCGTCGATCTGATCGTTGCCGGCCTCACCGAACAGGATGTTGCCGCCCGCGTCGCCGACGATGACGTCGTCGAAGTTCGAGCCGAAGACTCCTTCGATCGCCAAATAGGTGTCGCCGGCCGCTTCGCCGGTGTTGGTTTCCGGGTTGAGAAGCGACACGTGCACTGCGGCGGCCGCAGTGGAATAGGCGGCGTAGTCGAGGCCATTTCCGCCGTCCAGGACATCGGCGCCGAGGTTTCCCTCGATGATGTCGTCACCGTCGCCGCCGTGCAGCTGGTCATTGCCGAAACGGTTTCCGTAGTCGGCTGGAGTGGGGTCGCCGATCAGGTGATTGTTCTGAGCGTCGCCCCACAAGATGTCGGCATAGGGCGTGCCGGCCAGGTCGCCGTTGACCAGGTTGAAATAGGCGTCGCCGGCGGCGTCGCCGGTGTTGATGCCTGGATTCTGCAACGAGGCGGTCAGGCCCGAGGTCGCGGTTTCGTAATCGACCAGGTTCATGCCCACGCCGTTGGCGTAGAGCTTGTCGGCTCCGGCTCCACCGATCAGGACGTTGTAGCCGGAGCCGCCGTGGATTTCGTCGTTTCCGTCCTGCCCCTGCAGCTGGTTGAGGACGCCCTCGTTGCTGCCCCAGATGATGTCGTTGAAATTGCTGCCGATGACGTCCTGGACGTCGACGTAGCTGTCGCCGGCGGCCCAGCCGGTGTTCAGGCTGGGATTGGCCAGCGAGATCGTCAGCCCCGTAGGCGACAGATAGTAGGAGACGGTGTCCTCGTCGCCGCCGCCATCGATCACGTCGATGCCCATGCCGCCCAGGAGGGTGTCCAATCCCGCGCCGCCGTAGAGGTGGGTCACGGAAGTGGTCGTGTAGGCGAAGCCGTAGAGCGCGTCGGCGCCTTCCCTTCCGTAGAGGTCGTTGTTGTTGCCGTCGCCCCAGAGATAGTCGTTGAACGCGCTGCCAACCAGATCCTCGACGCCATGGTAGACGGCGTTCTTGGCCAAGCCGAACGTATCGCTGCTCGAAACAAGATAGGCGCCGACGCCCGCGGTGGCGTTCTCATAGCTGACCGCGGTGGGGCCGGGCCCGCCATTGTAGGTGGCGCCCTGGACCGTGGCGTAGATGACTTCTTCGTCCGAAGGCAGCGGCGTATCGATCATGTCTCACCTGAAACGGGAGGGATTGGGGGGCGCGAAAGCTTGCGAACGAGGCTTTCTAGAACCTATTGATCACCAATTTGTTCACCGCCCCTCTCGGAAGTCGCGACTTTTGGGTGAGAAGCCAAATGCGATCGTGCAACTTGCGCGGATCGGCCGAGCCGCTAAAAGCCGATACCGGACGATGCGCAACGTGTCGCTTCTGTAAAAGACGGATTTCCGGTCATGCTTTCCGAACGTTCCATCACCTTCAGCCGTCCTTACAAGGTGCTTGGCGACGAAGCGGACAGATACTTCCAGATGCTGCCGGAGCACGACCTCTCGGCCCTGTACAATTTTCTGAACCGGAACCGCGACGTGCTCGCCTTGCGGCGGGCCCTGGACGTCGGGGCCAACATCGGCCTGTCTTCGCTGTGCATGATCGACATCTTTCCGGACGTCAGTGTGGTGGCGTTCGAGCCGTCGAAGGAGAACTTCGCTCTCCTGACCCAGAACGTTGCGCTGAACGGTTTCGAGGAGCGGGTTCAGGTCGAGGAATTGGCCGTCGGGGAAGACGACGGCGAGTTCGGCTTCGATTTCAATCCGGACTTCGCGGCTGGCAGCCGCCTCAGCGTGAGCGCCGACGGCAGCAGCTACAAGGTCCATGTCGTGCCGCTCGATGGTCACTTGAAACCTGGGCAGGGGCCCATCGATTTCATCAAGATCGATGTGGAGGGGAACGAGATCGCTGCGCTGCGCGGTGCGCGCCGCATCCTCTCGGAAGACCGGCCCGTGGTGTTCTTTGAATGCAACCCGACGGCCATCGCCGTGGGCGACGACGACCTTGGAGGGTTCCTGGCCAGGGCTATGGAGATCCTGGGCCCGCTGGGCCGCGTGGAGCCGATCAGCGGCGAGCTGTTCGAACTGCCCGGTTCGCCCGACCAGGCGGCCAAGGCGCTGAAGGCCAGGATGACGAGCCAGTATGACGTGTTCGACCTGGTGAACCTGAAGCCAGGCCTGGAGGTACGCGCGCTCTAGCGATCCTGAGGAACGGCCCCGCCGGGACCGGCGGGGCGGGTTCCGCTAGAGCATCGCGCGGAAAAGTGGACGCCGGTTTTCTGCAAAAGCGATGCGAAAACAAAAACCTAGAGCAAATCGTGCGATTCCTATATCGCGCGATTTGCTCTAGATCGCCGCCGCCGCCGCCGCCGCCGCCGCCTCGGCCGTGATCCCGAACTCCTTGTAGAGCCGCTCATAGGGCGCGCTGGCGCCGAAGCCGGTCATCCCGACGAAACGGCCGTCCACGCCGATGAAGCGCTCCCAGCCCATGCGGACGGCGGCCTCGACGGCGATGCGGACCGGGGCCGTCCCGATGACGGAAGCCTGGTACGCGGCGTCCTGCTGCTCGAACAGTTCCCAGCAAGGAGTCGAGACGACGCGGGTGGGCTTGCCCTGGCCCTGCAGGATGTCGCGGGCCGCCACGGCGACCGAGACTTCCGTGCCCGAGGCGAAGATCGTCACCGCCGCCTCGCCGCCATCGGCGGCCAGCAGCTCGTAGGCGCCCTTGGCCGACAGGTTCTCGGCGGCCGTGTCGCGCACGCCCGGGACCTTCTGGCGCGACAGGCACATCACCGAGGGGGTGGCGGCCTGCTGCAGGGCGAGCTTCCAGCACTCGGCGGTCTCGACCGCGTCGGCCGGACGGAAGACCAGCAGGTTGGGGATGGCGCGCAGGGAGGCCACGTGCTCGACCGGCTGGTGGGTGGGGCCGTCCTCGCCCAGGCCGATGGAGTCGTGGGTCATCACGTGGATCACCCGGGCCTGCATCAGGGCGCCCAGGCGGATGGCCGGCCGGCTGTAGTCGGCGAAGGCCAGGAAGGTGCCCGAATAGGGAATGACGCCGCCGTGCAGGGCCATGCCGTTCATCGCCGCGGCCATGCCGAACTCGCGCACGCCGTAGTGTACGTAGCGGCCGGCGTAGTCGGGCGCGTCGAACGGCTTCATGCCCTTGACGAAGGTGTTGTTCGAGCCGGTCAGGTCGGCCGAGCCGCCGACCATGTCGGTGATGGTCGGGATCAGCTGGTCCAGAGCCGCGCCCGAGTGGACGCGGGTGGCGTTGCCCGGCTTGGTGCGGGCGGCTTCGGCGATGTGGGCGTCCAGCGCCTTGAAGGCGTCAGCCGGCAGCTCGCCCTTCATGGCGCGGGCGAAGTCGTCGGCCAGGGGCGAGGCGGCGACGGCCGCCTCCCAGGCCTTGCGGACCTTGGCGCCGCGGCGCCCGACGCTCTTCCAGGCCTTGGCGATGTCTTCCGGCACGGTGAACGGCGCGGCGTCCCAGCCCATGGCCAGGCGCGCGTCGCGGATCTGGTCGTCGAACAGGGTGTAGCCGTGGCTGTGGGGATCGCCTTCCTTGGGGCCCGCGCCCTTGGAGATCAGGGTCTTGCAGGCGATCAGGGTCGGGCGATCCTGCTTGGTCGCCCAGCGCAGGGCGGCGGCGATCTTGCCGTGGTCATGGCCGTCGACGGCCTTGACCGCCCAGCCGGCCGCCTTGAACCGGGCCAGCTGGTCGCCGGTTTCGGCGATGGTGGCCTCGCCGTCGATGGTGGTGTTGTTGTCGTCGAACAGCACCGTCAGCTTGCTGAGCTTCAGGCGGCCGGCCAGGCTGATCGCCTCGTGGCTGACGCCCTCCATCAGGCAGCCGTCGCCGGCGATCACCCAGGTGCGGTGATCGACGACGTCCTGGCCGAACCGCGCGGCCAGATGAGCCTCGGCCATGGCCATGCCGACCGCCGTGGCCAGGCCCTGGCCCAGCGGGCCGGTAGTGGTCTCCACGCCCGGGGTGTGATGCACCTCCGGGTGGCCGGGGGTCAGCGAGCCCCACTGACGGAAGTTCTCGACCTCCTGCATCGTCACGGCCTTGAAGCCGGTCAGGTGCAGCAGGGAATAGAGCAGCATCGAGCCGTGGCCGGCAGACAGCACGAAGCGGTCGCGGTCGGCCCAGTCCGGCTTGGACGCATCGAACTTCAGGAACTTGCCCCACAGCACC
This sequence comes from Caulobacter sp. BK020, assembly GCF_004342605.1. Classification (GTDB taxonomy): domain Bacteria; phylum Pseudomonadota; class Alphaproteobacteria; order Caulobacterales; family Caulobacteraceae; genus Caulobacter. The sequence continues at coordinate 38,809 of NZ_SLZL01000027.1, read as the reverse complement.
GTGGCCACGTCGGCCATGCCCATCGGCATGCCCTGGTGGCCGGACTTGGCCTTGTGGACGGCGTCCATGGAAAGGACGCGGATCGCGTCGGCCATCTTGACGGGCGAAACGGGCATGGGAGTTCCGGGTTGTTCTTGTTCGGCGGGGCTGCGCGAGGCCGCGAGTCGCACGATGACCCCCTGGGGTCAACCCGCGAGCCGGCCCGCGAGCTCCGCCGGAACGCCTGCGTGGGCGCTATGCAACAACGTCCGCACGCGTTATAGCTGGAGACAGGCTTATGCTCATTTTTAGCATAACTTCGAAAGGCCGGGTCTCTTGAGTTCTCCGTCGTTCTTCTCGCCCTATCGCCATGGCTTCGTCCGGGTCGCCACAGCGGTCCCGAAGGTCAAGCTGGCCGACCCGGCCGCCAACGCCCAGGGCGTGCTGGCCCTGGTGCGCCAGGCCCACGAAAGCGGTGTCGCGGTGCTGGTGCTGCCCGAGCTGGGCCTGACCGGCTACACGGTCGACGACCTGGTGCAGCAGGACGCCCTGCTCGACGCGGTCGAGGCGGCGATCGCCACCCTGGCGCAGGAGAGCAAGACCCTGTCGCCGCTGTTCGTGGTCGGCGCGCCGCTGCGTGACGCCGGCCGGCTCTACAACACCGCCGTGGCCATCCAGGCTGGTCGGGTGCGGGCGGTGGTCCCCAAGAGCTTCCTGCCCAACTATCGCGAGTTTTACGAGCGCCGTTGGTTCACGCCCGGCGCGGGCGTTGTCGGCCGCACCCTGGACCTGGCCGGCCAGGCTGCGCCGTTCGGGACGGACGTCCTGCTGCGCAACCTTGGCCCATCCGCCTTCACCGTCGGGATCGAGATCTGCGAGGACGTCTGGACCCCCGCCCCGCCCAGCACCGCCCAGGCCATGGCCGGGGCCGAGATTCTGCTGAACCTGTCGGCCAGCAACATCACCATCGGCAAGTCCGAGACCCGCCGTCTGCTGTGCGCCAGCCAGTCGGCCCGGACGATCGCCGCCTATGTCTATTCGGCGGCCGGCGCGGGCGAGAGCTCGACGGACCTGGCCTGGGACGGCCATGTCGACATCCACGAGATGGGAAACCTGCTGGCCCAGAGCCCGCGATTCTCGACCGGCCCGGTGATGGCCATGGCCGATGTCGATGTCGCCCGGCTGCGGCAGGAGCGGATGCGGGTCGGCAGCTTCGGCGACTCCACCACGCTGAGCTCACCGGAAACGCCGTTCCGCATCGTGCCGCTGGACTTCGCGCCGCCGGCCGGCGACCTGCCGCTCGTCCGGCCAATCGAGCGCTTCCCGTTCACGCCGTCCGACCCGACCAAGTTGGCCGAGAACTGCTACGAGGCCTACAACATCCAGGTTCAGGGCCTGGCGCGCCGCGTCGAGGCCACGGGCTCCCGGAGCCTGGTGATCGGGGTTTCCGGCGGGCTGGACTCGACCCACGCCCTGATCGTCGCCGCCAAGGCCATGGACCAGCTAGGCCGGCCGCGCTCGGACATCCGCGCCTATACCCTGCCGGGCTTCGCCACCTCCGAGGGCACCAAGTCCAACGCCTGGAAGCTGATGACGGCCATGGGCGTCACCGCCGAGGAGCTCGACATCCGCCCGACGGCCCAGCAGATGCTGGCCGATCTCGGCCATCCGTTCGCCAAGGGCGAGCCCGTCTATGACGTGACCTTCGAGAACGTCCAGGCCGGCCTGCGCACCGACTATCTGTTCCGTCTCGCCAACCACCACCACGGCATGGTGGTCGGCACAGGCGATCTTTCGGAGCTGGCGTTGGGCTGGTGCACCTACGGGGTCGGCGACCAGATGAGCCACTACAACCCCAATTCCGGGGTGCCCAAGACCCTGATCCAGCACCTGATCCGCTTCGTCGCGGCCTCGGGCGACGTGGACGCTGAGACCAGCGACCTGCTGGAGGACATCCTGGCCACCGAGATCTCGCCGGAACTGGTGCCGGGCGAGGAAGTCCAGGCGACCGAAAGCTTCGTGGGCCCCTACGCCCTGCAGGATTTCAATCTCTACTACCTGACCCGCTACGGCATGGCGCCGTCGAAGATCGCCTTCCTGGCCTGGACCGCCTGGCATGACGCCGCCGCCGGCGCCTGGCCGGCCGGGATCCCGGAAGCCGCCAAGCGGACCTACGACCTGCCGGAGATCAAGCGCTGGCTGGCGCTGTTCCTGAAGCGGTTCTTCGCCAACCAGTTCAAGCGCTCGGCCATGCCCAACGGCCCGAAGATCTCGTCTGGCGGGGCCCTCTCGCCGCGCGGCGACTGGCGCATGCCGTCGGACGCGACGGCGGACGCCTGGTTGGCCGAGCTCGACGCGGGAACCCCCGCCTGACGCCGAAAAGCGTCGACGTTTTCAATATGTCTCTGGTTCGGGAGGGGCGATGTGCTACCTCACGGGTTGTAACGACTGAGTTTTTTGTTGGGGGGAGTCTTGGCCGCTATCTATCCGGTGATCCTTTGCGGAGGATCGGGAACCCGTCTTTGGCCAGCCTCGCGCGCCGACCGTCCCAAACAGTTCCTGAAGCTGATCGGCGATCGTTCCAGCTTCCAGGACACCATTCTGCGGGTTGCGGACCTGCCGGGCGCAGACGAGATCGTGGTGGTCACGGGCAAGGCCATGGCCGAGTTGGTCGAACGTCAGGCCTTGGAGCTGGGCGCCAAGCTGACGGTGATCATCGAGCCCGAGGCGCGGGACTCCGCGCCGGCGGTCGCCGCCGCCGCGGCCTACGTGCATTCGGTGTCGCCCGATGGGGTGATGCTCATGCTGGCGGCCGACCATCACATCGCCGAACCCGAGATGTTCCGCGAGGCGGCGCTGGTGGCGGTCGAGGCGTCCAAGACCGGCTTGATCGTCACGTTCGGCGTGCAGCCGACCTCGCCCGCGACAGGGTTCGGCTACATCAAGCCGGGCGACGCCCTGCCGGGCGGCGTCAAGGCGGTGGCGGCGTTCGTCGAAAAGCCCGACCTGCCCAGGGCCAAGGCCTATATCGAGGATGGCTACTACTGGAACAGCGGCAACTTCGCCTTCACGGCCAAGACGCTGCTGGACGAGCTGGCGATCTTCGAACCGGCGATCCGCGACGGCGCGATCGAGTCGGTGCGCGACGGCCGGCGCGACGGCGTGCGGCTGCACCTGGATCGAGAGGCCTTCGGCCGGACCACCAAGAAGTCGCTGGACTATGCGGTCATGGAGCGCACCAGCCGCGCCGCGGTGGCGCCGGCCGCCTTTACCTGGTCCGATCTGGGCGCCTGGGACGCGATCTGGGAAGCTTCGATCCGCGACGCCGAAGGCAACGCCGCCAGCGGCGACGTCCATCTGATCCGGTCCAAGGGGGTGCTGGCGCGGTCCACGGGGCCCTTCGTCGGGACGATCGGCGTCGAGGACCTGCTGATCGTCGCCGAGCCCGACGCGGTGCTGGTCTGCAGGCGCGACGACGCCCAGGGCGTCAAGACCCTCGTTGACGTGCTCAAGGCCAGCGGCCGCGATATCGCCCATCGCCACGCCATCGCCATAAGCGGCGGCGTCGAGCGTCAGCCGGTGACAAAGTCGGCCAAGGCCGAGGTCCAGATCTGGCGTCTGGAAGCCGGCGCGGTGGCCAGCCTGCCGTCCAGCTCCATCCAGGTTCTGGATGGAGAGCTGGTCGCGGAAGGTGCGACCTATGCGGCCGGCGCCCGCGAGGACCTGCACTCGCCGACCCTGGTCCGCGCCGCGGCGACCAGCGCTGTGCTGGTCACGATGTGGCTTTGACCGCCTGGTCCAGCTCCAGGACCGCGCAGACGATGTGGTAGAACGAGCTGGCGGGCGCGGCTTCGTCAACGAAGGTCCCGTCCGCCCGCAGCTTGTCGCGCCACAGGCCCTTCACCGGCACGTCGAAATACTTCAGGAGCGCCTCGGCGCCGTTGGCGGCCGTGGCCCACCAGCGTGCGTCGCCGGTGACCCGGGCCGCTAGGACGCCGGCCTTGATCTGTTCGGTCTGGGCCCAGAGGCGGGCGATGTCGTCGTGCACGCTCATGTCGTCCAGCAAGGCGAAGATCGCCACGCCGCGCTTGGGGTCGACGCCGGGGCCCTCGCCGATCTCGATCATCCGCAGCGCCGCCTTCTTCGCATCGTCGCGGCCGGCCAGTTTGCCCCAGCGCAGCAGCAGCCAGGCCCATTCGAACTGGTGGCCGGGCTCGATGATCCGACCGTCGATCCCGGGCGCCGGATTCCAGTCGCCGTCATAATATTCACGAAGACCGCCGCTCTTCGGGTCGATGAACTTGCTCAGCGCCAGTTCCGCGATCTCGTCGGCCATGGCCCGCCACCGGCCATCGCCGCCGGTCTCCACCCAGGCGAGGCTGGCCTCGAACAGGTGCATGTGCGGGTTTGACAGCAGCGGCAGGGTGCGCGGGACGCTTTCCTCGAAACCCGCCACGGGGTGTTTGAGCGTCGCGTAGAGCGCGTCGCGCAAGCCGGTCGCCAGAGCCGGCAGGTCGGCGCGTTCGGGCAGCACCGAGCTGGCCATGGCCAGGCCGAACAGGCCGAAGGCCTGGTCGTAGAGGTCGACCTTGTCGTCCAGCGGCGAGCCGTCGCTGGCCACCAGGGTGCGCATGAAGCCGTCGGGGCGGCGGTACTTGCTCAGATAGAAGTCCAGGCCGTGTTCCAGCGCCTGCTTCCACGGGCCGTCCCAGCCCAGCAGGCCGGCCACCGCGTACGAATAGATCTGCCGGGGCTGGACCCGCGCCCGCCGCGGCGCCTCTACCGGCGTCCCGTCCAGGGCGATCTTCTCGAAGAAGCCGCCGTTGACCCTGTCGGCGCCGACCTCCCACCAGATCGGGAAGGCCTGTTCCAGGGCCCAGGCCTTGAGGTCGTCGCGCAGGCGGACAAGGCGGGCGAAGTCGTCGGTCATCTGCGGTCCTTGGAGGGCGGGGGCGGTTTCGAAAGGTTCGCCGTTCTAGGCCGTCCCGCCGGGGTTCGCCAAGCCCGCCCGCCGCCTTGTCGCGTCGCGAGGCCTGGCGTAAGGCCAGGGCATGTCCGGAAAAGCGCCGCTGAAAGCCGTCTTCCTCGATCGCGACGGGGTGCTGAACCTCGACCACGGCTATGTCTGCGAGCCCGAGCGGCTGGACTGGATCGAAGGGGCCCGGGAGGCGGTCGCGGCGCTGAACGCGGCCGGCGTGAAGGTGCTGGTGGTCACCAACCAGTCCGGCGTGGCGCGCGGCTATTTTACGGAAGCTCAGGTCGACGCTTTCCACGACGCTCTGCAGGCCGGACTGGCCGAGGCGGGCGGGCGGATCGACGCTTTCTATGTCGCGCCCCACCACGCGGACGCCGTCGAGGATCGCTACCGCCATCCCGACCATCCCGACCGCAAGCCCAACCCGGGCATGATCCTGCGCGGGTTGGCCGAGTGGGCGCTGGCGCCGGAAGAAACCGTGCTGATCGGCGACAAGGGCTCGGACGTCGAGGCCGCCCGTCGGGCCGGCGTCGAGGGACTGAAGTTCCCCGGCGGCGACCTGCTGGCCTTCCTGCGCCAAAGCCTCGGCGAGCGTTTTCCGGCCGCCGGCCTTGGCGCGGGATCGCGGGACCGATAAACGAACTCAAACCTCCGGAACAAAGCCCAAACCCATGCAAATCTTCCTCGACAGCACCGACACCAAGGTCATCGCCGACCTGGCCTCCACCGGCCTGGTGGACGGGGTGACCACCAATCCGACCCTGATCGCCAAGGCCGGCCGCCCGATGCTTGAGGTGATCGCCGAGATCTGCGACCTGGTGCCGGGCCCGATCAGCGCCGAGGTCGCCGCGACCACGCACGAGGCGATGATCGCCGAGGGCAAGAAGCTGGCCGCTATCGCCCCGAACGTGGTCGTCAAGATCCCGCTGACCCGCGACGGCCTGATCGCCTGCGCGGCCTTCGCCGGCGAAGGCATCTCGACCAATGTCACCCTGTGCTTCTCGCCGACCCAGGCCCTGCTGGCCGCCAAGGCCGGCGCGACCTACGTCTCGCCGTTCATCGGCCGCCTGGACGACTACGGCTTCGACGGCATGGACCTGATCCGCGACATCCGCGCGATCTACGACAACTACGGCTACGAGACCGAGATCCTGGCCGCCTCGGTGCGCAATGTCGCCCACGTCAAGGACGCGGCCATCGTCGGCGCCGACGTGGTTACCACCCCGCCGGCCGTGTTTGGCGACCTGTTCAAGCATCCCCTGACCGACAAGGGGCTGGAGCAGTTCCTGAAGGACTGGGCGGGGACCGGGCAGTCGATCCTCTAGACGCGGGCGATCCGCCTGATTATCGCGCGACCCCGGATTTGATCCGGGGTCGTTTTATTGTGCAGCTGCGAAGAGCGTTCGCATTTGCGAATTCGTGCGTTAGGCTCCTGGCAATCATCCGGGAGCGCGCCCATGAACGCCGCCGACATCGCCGTCGAGATCTGCATCGCGTCCGCCGAGGAAGCCCTGCGCTTCTCGGCCTTCGTCCAGGCCTTCCTGTCGCGCAACGGCTTTCCGTTCGTGATGATCCACAATGCTCCGGATCTTTCGGGCGAGCGTCGCAAGGTGGTGTTCGAGGACGCCGGGGTCGGCCGCAAGTTCGCCCGCGAATGGCGGCTGGACAGGCTCGCCGCCTGCGGGGCCTGAGGCGGCGCAAGCGCTTGCGGTCAAGCTCGCGTAACGGTGTTTGCGCTTTCGCGAAACGGGCATAGATAGGGAGATCATTTCTCTCTGTCGCCGAGTTGCGCCATGAACGACCCCAAATCCACCCTTCCTCCGGTCGTCGGTTCCGCGCTGGATCTGATCGGCCGCACGCCGATGGTCGAGGTTCGCAACCTCGACACTGGCCCGTGCCGGCTGTTCCTGAAGCTGGAGAACCAGAACCCCGGCGGCTCGATCAAGGATCGCGTGGCCCGCTCGATGATCGATGCGGCCGAGGCCGATGGCAGCCTCAAGCCAGGCGGTACGATCATCGAGGCCACGGCCGGCAATACGGGCCTGGGCCTGGCCCAGGTGGCGACCCTGAAGGGCTACAAGCTGATCCTGGTGGTGCCCGACAAGATGGCGCGGGAGAAGATCCTGCACCTGCGGGCCATGGGCGTGGACGTACGCCTGACCCGCAGCGACGTCGGCAAGGGCCACCCGGAATACTACCAGGACATGGCCCAGACCCTGGCCCAGTCGATCCCCGGCGCGATCTATGTCAACCAGTTCGAGAACCCGGCCAATCCGATGGCCCACGAGACCACGACCGCCCCCGAGATCTTCGAGCAGATGGACGGCGACATCGACGCGGTGGTGGTCGGCGTCGGCTCCGGCGGCACCCTGACGGGCATCGGCCGGTTCATGGCCAAGCATTCGCCGAAGACCCAGATGGTGCTGGCCGATCCCGTTGGGTCGATCCTTTGCGACTACGTGGCGACCGGAACCTATGGCGAGGCCGGCTCGTGGATCGTCGAGGGCATCGGCGAGGACTTCATCCCGGCCAACGCCCAGATGGACTTCGTGCGGAAGGCCTATTCGATCAGCGACCGCGAGAGCGTCGACACCGCCCGCCTGCTGCTGCGCAAGGAAGGCGTGCTGGCGGGCTCGTCCTCGGGCACCCTGCTGGCGGCGGCGCTGCGCTGGTGCCGCGAGCAGACCGAGCCGAAGCGGGTGGTGACCCTGGTCTGCGACACCGGCGCCAAGTACCTGACCAAGATGTTCAACGACATGTGGCTGGCCGCCCACGGCTTCGACCAGCGCGAGCTGCACGGCGACCTGCGCGACCTGATCGCCAAGCGCTACGCCGACGGCGGGGTGGTGGCCATCGGGCCGGACGACACCCTGCTGACCGCCTACAACCGCATGCGCAGCAGCGACATCAGCCAGCTGCCGGTGGTCGACCATGGCAAGCTGGTCGGCATCCTCGACGAGAGCGACATCCTGGCCGCCGTCGAAGGGGCCGACGACGACCGCGGACCCAAGTTCAAGACCCCTGTCGGCAAGGCCATGACCAAGGCGGTCAACACGCTGCAATCGACGCAAGGCGTCGACGCCCTGCCGGAGGTCTTCGACCGCGACGAGGTGGCCCTGGTCTGCGACGGCGACGAGTTCGTCGGGGTGATCACCCGGGTGGACCTGATCAACCATCTGCGGCTCAGCGCGTGAACTCTTGCGTCCCGATCCGAGGAAGCACATTCTATGTCAAGGTTTGACATGAGGTCGCCATGTCCACGAACGTCCATCTGACGCCGGCGCTTGAAAAGTTCGCCAAGGACTGCGTGACGGAGGGTCGCTACAACAATGTCAGCGAAGTTGTGCGTTCAGGTTTGCGCCTGTTACAGGAAGCCGAAGAGCGCCGCCGGTTTATGGCGATGCTGGAAGCGATCGAGGCCGAGATCGATCGGGGCGAGTTCGTCACTCACGACGAGATGATGGCTGAACTGGACGCCATCATCGAAGCCGCCGAATAGATGATCCGGGCGATCCTATCGGTTCCAGCCCAACGTGACGTTGCGGCCGCCGCCCTATTTATCGCCAAGGACAGCAAAGCCGCCGCGCGGACCTTTCAGTTGAAAATGTCGGCGCTGCTGACCCAGCTGGGGAATTTTCCGCAGACTGGAACGGCTCGACCGGAGATTGTCGGCGCCCCCTACCGGTTCGCACCGCTCCTGGGCTTTCCCTATGTCGCCATCTACAACGCCGCGCGCCGACCACCGATCATCATGCGCGTACTTCACGGTTCGCAGGATCTTCCGGCGATCCTTCAGAACTTGCCGCAAAACCAAGCCTAGCCTGAAAGCTCCCGCATGACCGACATCCCCGGCAAGAACCGCCTGGCCTTCGCCACCCGCACGATCCATGGCGGCCAGTTCCCCGATCCGACCACCGGGGCGGTGATGGTGCCGATCTACGCGACCTCGACCTATGTCCAGTCCAGCCCCGGGGAGCACAAGGGCTTCGAATACAGTCGCAGCCACAACCCCACCCGCTTCGCGTTCGAGCGCTGCATCGCCGACCTGGAAAGCGGGACGGCCGGGTTCGCCTTCGCCTCGGGTCTGGCGGCGGCCTCGACGATCCTGGAGATCCTCGACAGCGGCGCCCACGTGATCGCCAGCGACGACCTCTATGGCGGCTCGTTCCGGCTGTTCGACAAGGTGCGCAAGCGTTCGGCCGGCCTGACCTTCAGCTTCGTCGACATGGGCGACCTCTCCGCCATCGAGGCGGCGATCACGCCGGCCACGAGGATGATCTGGGTCGAGACGCCGACCAATCCCATGCTGCGTCTGGCGGATCTGGCGGGCATCGCCGCGCTCGCGAAAAGGCACGGCCTGATCACCGTGGCCGACAACACTTTCGCCAGCCCGTTCGTCCAGCGGCCGCTGGAGCTGGGCTTCGACATCGTCATGCACTCGGCCACCAAGTACCTGAACGGCCACTCCGACGTCGTGGCGGGGGTGGCGGTGGTCGGCGACAACGCCGAGATCGCCGACAAGCTGAGGTTCCTGCAGAACGCCGTCGGGGCGGTGCTGGGGCCGTTCGACAGCTTCCTGGTCCTGCGTGGGGTCAAGACCCTGGCCCTGCGCATGCAGCGGGCCTGCGACAGCGCCTTGACCATCGCCAAGTGGCTGTCGACCCGCAAGGACGTGGCCCGGGTGATCTATCCCGGCCTGCCCAGCCATCCGCAGCACGACCTGGCCCGCCGCCAGATGCAGGGCGGGTTCGGCGGGATCATCTCGGTCGAGCTGAAGGGCGACGTGAACACCGCCCGGCGGGTTCTGGAGCGCACACGCCTGTTCACCCTGGCCGAAAGCCTGGGCGGGGTGGAGAGCCTGATCGAGCATCCGGCCATCATGACTCACGCCTCGATCCCCGCCGATCAGCGCGCGGCCCTCGGCATCTCCGACACCCTGATCAGGCTTTCGGTGGGGATCGAGGACTGCGAGGACCTGATCGCCGACCTTTCAGAGGCCCTAGGCGGGGGTGGGGCAGCCTGAACAGGTGATGTTCGGCGTCGCCGGGCATGGCCGGCGACGGATCGGGCGCCTTCGAGGGCCTCGGCGGGGGCAGCACGCGGGTCGGGTCCTCGGCCCACAGGTGGGCGGCCAGCATCAGGTCGGTCTTGACCGGGCCGTAGTCCTCCTTGGCGGTCCAGACGCGGATGGCGGCCTGGGCGAAGGCTTCGCTGAGGTCGACCACCTCGATCATCGGCGCGGGGTCCTTGCGCACCCGCGGATCGCCTTCGGCCCGTTCGCGCATCTTCTGCAGCACCGTGACCAGGTCGGTCTTCAGCGGCACCTTGAACACCACGTCCGCCCGGCGATGGCGGTGGGTCGAGTAGTTGAGGATGACGTCGCCGAACACCTTGCTGTTGGGGATCATCACCTTGACGTTGTCGGGCGTGGCGATCTCGGTGAACAGAAGGTCCAGCGACTTGACCGTGCCGTTGCGGGTCGAGGTCTCGATCACGTCGCCCACCTTGTAGGGCCGAAACAGCAGGATCATCACCCCGGCGGCTACGTTCGACAGCGCGCCCTGCAAGGCCAGGCCGATGGCCAGGGACGCCGCGCCCAGCACGGCGAGGATAGACGTGGCCTGCACGCCCAGCTGCTGCAGCACCGCCACCAGGCCGACGGCGACGATGGCGTAGCGGACCAAGGAGGAGACGAAGCTTTCCAGGGTCGGGTCGGGATTGTTGCGATGCATCCGGCCCAGGCCGCGCTTGGCCACGCCCGCCAGCCAGCCGGCCACCCAGAAGGTGACCACCAGGATCAGGGTGGCCACGACCAGGTTCACCGCCAGCCTGCCCAGCCAGTCGAGGAAATGGCCGAACATCGTCTCGTCGGCCTTCACATTGGCCAGGGAGGGCAGGGACGTGTCGGCGGGGATCAGGCTGGGCTTGGTCTGCATGAAACTCTCGATGGCGCCCCCGCCCCGAACCGTCAACGACGAGCCGTCAACGAACCAGGGTCCGCCGCGTTCCGCCAAAGGCGCCGCTTCGCTCCGGGGAAACACTCGGTTACATCAATTGGCTCGAACCTCGATCGATCCGCCTCTAAGAGCGCCGCCATGAGCATGTCCTTCATCGACCTCGCCGCGCAGCAGCGCCGTATCCGCGCCAGGATCGACGCCGCCATCGCCGTCGTCCTCGACAGCGGCGCCTATGTCATGGGCCCGCAGGTCCGCGAGTTTGAGGCCAGGCTGGCGGCGTTCGGCCAGGCCCAGCTGGCCCTGTCGTGCGCCAACGGCACCGACGCCATCGCCCTGCCGCTGATGGCCTGGGACGTGGGCCCCGGCGACGCGGTGTTCTGCCCGTCCTTCACCTTCGCGGCGACACCCGAGGTCGTGCCGTGGGTCGGCGCCACGCCGGTGTTCGTCGACGTGCTGCCCGACACCTTCAACCTGGATCCCGTCAGGCTCGAAGCCGCGATCGCCGGGGTGAAGGCCGAGGGAAGGCTGACGCCGAGAGTGGTGATCGCCGTCGACCTGTTCGGCCAGCCCGCCGACTATCCAGCCATCAAGGCCATCTGCGACCGCGAGGGTCTGAAGCTGATCGCCGACAGCGCCCAGGGCTTCGGCTGCACCCTGGACGGCAAGCATCCTCTGCACTGGGCCGACGTGGCCACCACCAGCTTCTTCCCAGCCAAGCCGCTGGGCTGCTACGGCGACGGCGGGGCGGTGCTGACCGACGACCAGGGCCTATGGGACCTGATGGACAGCTTCCGGGTGCACGGCAAGGCCGTGGCGCCTGACCTGGTCGGCCGCACGTTTGACCACGACACCAAATACCTGAACACCCGCATCGGCATGAATTCGCGGCTGGACACCCTCCAGGCGGCGATCCTGATCGAGAAGCTGGCGATCTTCGCCGAGGAGATCGCGCTGCGCCAGATCGTGGCCGACCGTTACGCCGAAGGCCTGAAGGGCGCGGTGATCGCCACGCCCAAGGTCATCGACGGCGGCGTGTCGGTCTGGGCCCAGTACGTGATCGAGCACGAGAACCGCGACGGCCTGGCCGCCCACCTGAAGACCCAAGGAATCCCGACGGCGGTCTACTATCCTGTCCCGATGCACGTGCAGGCCCCGTATTCCGGCTTCCCGCGCGGGGCCGGCGGCCTGCCGGTGACCGAGGCCAAGGCCGAGACAGTGCTGGCCCTGCCGATGCACCCGTACCTGCCGCAGGCCGATCAGCAGCGCATCATCGACGCGATCCGCACCTTCAACGGCTAAGCTGCGCCCCATTCGCGCCTCACCCGGGGGTAATGTGGCTTCGAAGTGGATTCGAAGGTTCAGATGCACGATCCGGTAACGTCGTTCGTGGTCGCGGTGTTCGGCATGCCCGGCGCCGCCCTGTTGATGGCGGCGGCCATCCTGGTCTTCGCCGTCGCGCTGATCTTCCAGTCGGGCCACTTCGAATACGTGCCGCTGATGGACGACCTGCGCCGTCGCGCCGACCTGCTGAACGACCTGCGGGACGATCGCCAAAAGGCGTTCGCCGAGGCCTTCGAGGCGATCGACAAGCGGCTGGGCGGCGTAGCCCATCCCGTGCTGGAACTCGGCTGGGCCCACTACCGTAGTCAGTTGACGCCGACTGAAGATGGACGTCTGGCCGCTTCCATCCACGCGGCCGACGCCTTCGACTTGGCCGACACCCCAGCCCGCACCCTGGAATGGTGGGCCAACATCATGGTCGCCATCGGCCTGGTCATCACCTTCATGGGCATCGTGGCGGCCCTGACCGAGGCGACCTCGGCCATGACCGGCGGCGGCGCGGCCATGCAGGGCGCCCTGATCAATCTGCTGACCATCGCCGCCACCAAATTCTGGACCTCGATCGCCGGCGTCCTGGCCTCGATCATCCTGCGCCTGGCGGCGCGGCGACGGCGCCAGGCCATCGAGGCCCAGGAGGCCCACTTCTTCGCCCTGCTGGACGCCTGCGTCCGCTTCGCGCCGCCGGAAAAGGTGATGCTGGAGCAGCTGACGGTGCTGGGCCGCATCGAGGCGGCCCTGACCCGGGTCGCAGCCACGCCCCGGGGCGTGGCCTGATGCGGCGCAAGCGCGGCCGGACGGTCGATGTCGAAGAGGGGGAAAGCTACTACGTCTCGATGACCGACATGATGGTGGGGGTGATCTTCATCTTCATCATCATGCTCAGCTATTTCGCCTTCGAGTTTCGCTCGACCACCGCCAAGCTGACCACGGCCAAGCACCCGGAGACGGCGGCCCTGTTGCAGACGGCCGCCAATCTGACGCCCAAGAGCGCCGACATCGAGATCGACTACAAGGCCCAGGTGCTGTGCGTGCCCGAGACGACCTTGTCGGAGACCGGGCAGGGCGCGGCCGGCCAGCGACGCTGCTTCGCCTTCTCCCCCCCGACCCAGGCCTCGACCCAGACGGCCTCGGCGGTCGATGCGCAGAAGCTGCTCATGCAGGGGCTGGACGCGGACCTGCGCGACGCCAACGCCCCGATCACCGGCGATCCCGCGAGCGGTTCGCTCAATTTCCGCGCCGACCAGCTCTTCGTCGCGGGCTCGGCCGATCTTTCGCCCGGCGGCCAGCGGATCGCCGGCGCGGTCGCTCAGACCCTCATGCGCCGGCTGCCCTGCCTGGGCTTCGGCGTGCCGGCCGGCGCCGACTGTGCCGGCGGCGCGAAGCTGACGGTGGTCAACGTCACCAGCCAGACCAATCTCGACGCCTTCAGCGCCGAGGGGCAGCAGGCCGCCGCCCTGGCCCTGCAGCGCGCCGCGGCCTTCCACCGGGCCCTGACGGCCGCCCAGCCCGGCCTGGCCGCCCTGCGCAACGCCCCGCCCGGACAGCCCGGCTCGCAACCCCTGCTGCGGGTGGCCAGCGTGGGCCAGTCGCAGGAGGGCGCGTCCAAGGTCGGCGACGATCAGACGGTGAGCATCCAGTTCCAGATGGCCCCCTGAGGCGAAGTCCGTTTGGCGAGCGGGCGAGCCTGACCTATATCGCGACCACAGCGTCTCGCGCCCGCCGGCGCTTCGGCGTCCCGGCCCGTGAAGAAGAGCGTCATGTCGTCCCGTCCCCTTGCCGCCGCGCCAAGCCCTGATTCCGGTCCGCATCCCGGCATGGGCTTTGGCCAGTTCGTCGCCTTGATCGCCGCGATGATGGCCACCAACGCCCTGGCCATCGACTCGATGCTGCCCGCCATGCCCCAGATCGGCCACGCTCTGGGCGTGACCGCCGACAACGATCGGCAGTGGATCCTGACCGCCTACCTGCTGGGCTTCGGCGCGGCCCAGATCGCCTACGGACCGCTGGCCGACCGCTATGGCCGCAAGCCGGTGCTGCTGGTTGGCCTGTCGCTTTACGTCGTTTTCGCGGCCGCCTGCGCCTTCGCCGCGTCGTTCGAGATGCTGCTGGCCGCCCGCGCCCTGTGCGGGGTCGGGGCGGCGGCCACCCGGGTGCTGTCCGTGTCGATCGTCCGTGACTGCTACAGCGGCCGGCAGATGGCGAGGGTGATGTCGCTGTCGTTCATCGTCTTCCTGGGCGTGCCGATCATCGCCCCATCGGTGGGCCAGGCCATCCTCCTGGTCGCGCCCTGGCCCTGGGTGTTCGGCGTCCTGTCGATCTTCGGCCTGGCGGTGATCGCCTGGTCGTGGCTCAAGCTGCCGGAAACCCTGCACCCGCAGGACCGCGTGCCCCTGGAGGTCGCGCCGGTGCTGGCGGCGTTCAAGGAGTGCCTGACCAACCGGATCGCCGTCGGCTACACCCTGGCCGCCACCCTGGTGCTGGGCGGGCTGTTCGGCTTCCTCAACTCGGCCCAGCAGGTGTTCGTCGACGTGCTGGGGGCGGGCAAGGCGTTCCCGCTGATCTTTGCCGGCATCGCCGCCGGCATCGCGATCTCGTCCCTGATCAACTCGCGCATCGTCGGCCGCCTGGGCATGCGGCTGGTCTCGCACGTCGCCTTGCTGGGCTATATCGGCTTCGCGGCGGTCCACGCCCTGGTCGCGCTGAGCGGCCATGAGACCCTGTGGACCTTCTCGCTGCTGCAGGCGGGCATGATGTTCTGCTTTGGCCTGGTGATGTCGAACTTCGGCTCAATCGCCATGGAGCCGCTGGGCCACCTGGCCGGCACCGCCGCCTCGGTGCAAGGTTTCATCACCACGATCGGGGGGGCGCTGTTCGGCTTCTGGATCGGCCAGCTGTTCGACGGCACCACCGTGCCCCTGACGCTGGGCTTCGCGGGCTTCGGCGTCGCGGGGCTCCTGGCCGTGCTGATCACCGAGAAGGGCCGGATGTTCCATGCCGGGGCGGGCGCGGCGACCGAGAGCGCCGCAGTCCACTAAGGCGGCCCTCGTCGGTCCCAGGGGCCCGGCGCGGCGATCAGGCCGGGCGGCCGCTGGACAGGGCCGTGTAGAACTCCGGCCGGCGGTCGCGGAAGAAGCCCCAGGCCGCGCGGTGGGTCTGCAGGAAGTCCAGGTCGAAGGTCGCCTCGACGATTCCCTCGTCGGCCCGGCCCAGCTCGCTGACCAGGTCGCCGCGATGGTCGGCGACGAACGATGAGCCGTAGAAGGTCTGGCCGCCGTTGGGATAGCCGTCCCAGCGCTCGAAGCCGATGCGGTTGGCGCCGACCACCGGGATCACGTTGCTGACCGCGTGCCCCTGCATGGCCCGCCGCCACGGCAGGGCGGTGTCCAGGCTGGGGTCATGCGGCTCGCTGCCGATGGCGGTGGGGTAGAACAGGCACTCGGCGCCCATCAGGGCCATGGCGCGGGCGGCTTCGGGGTACCACTGGTCCCAGCAGATGCCGACGCCCAGGCGACCGAAGCGCGTGTCCCAGACCTTGAAGCCCGTGTCGCCCGGCCGGAAGTAGTACTTTTCCATATAGCCGGGGCCGTCGGGGATGTGGCTCTTGCGATAGAGGCCCAGCAGGCTTCCGTCGGCGTCGGCCATGACCAGGCTGTTGAAATAGTGCGGGCCTTCCTTCTCGAAGATCGAGATCGGGATCACCACGCTCAGCTCGCCGGCCAGGGGAGCGATGGCCTTGACCACCGGGTGCTCGCGCCACGGATGGGCTTCCGCGAACCACCGCTCCTCCTGGGCGACGCAGAAATACGGCCCCTGGAACAGCTCGGACGGCAGGATCACCTGGGCGCCCTTGGCGGCGGCCTCGCGGATGAAATGCTCGGTCTTCTTGATATTCTCCGCCAGGTCCATCCCGTACGCGGTCTGGATCGCGGCGACGCTGAGGGTGCGGCTCATTCGCCGGGCTCCTGCTGGCTGATGCAATGGAACGAGCCGCCGCCGGTCAGGATGGCGGTGGAGGCCAGGCCGATCACATCGCGTTCGGGGAACAGGCCGCGGATCACCTCGACGGCGAAGGCGCCAGACTCCTCGGCGTAGATCGGCACGATCACCGCCTCGTTGGCGATCAGGAAGTTCATGTGCGAGGCGGGGATGATCTCGCCGTCCTCATCGATGATGCGGCCGGGCGAGGGGATGCGCACCACCTGCAGGGGCGAGCCGCGGCTGTCGGTCATCGAGGCCAGAGCCCGGGCGGTCTCGGCATAGACCTCGGCGTTGGGGTCGTCGGTTCCGAACGCCATCGGGCAGGCGACCACGCCCGGCGCGACGAAGCGGGCCAGGTTGTCGACATGGCCGTCGGTGTGGTCGTTCAGCAGGCCGTCGCCCAGCCACAGCACCTTTTTGGCGCCCAGGGCGGCGGCCAGGGCGGCGCTGGCCCTGGCCTCGTCCCAGTCGCCGTTGCGGTTTTCGTTCAGCAGGCACTGGCGGGTGGTCAGGACCGTGCCGGCCCCGTCATGGTCCAGCGCCCCGCCCTCCAGGACGAAGGCGTTGCGGGCCAGGGGGGCGCCGCTGGCCGCGGCGATCTGCTCGGCGACGATGTCGTCGCCCTCCAGCTGGTACTTGCCGCCCCAGCCGTTGAATTTGAAGCCGGCCGCCACCGCGCCGCCGGCGGTCTCGACGAAGATCGGGCCGGTGTCGCGCAGCCAGATGTCGCCGAACTGGCCGCGGACGATCTCGACGGAGGTGTCGGACAGGCGGGCGCGGGCCGCGGCCTCGGCCTCGTCGCCGACCACCATCAGGCGCACGCGCTCGCCGCCGGGACCGGCCAGGGCGCGCGCCAGGGCGGCGACCTCGTTCTGGGCCTGGTCGAGATCTTCCTGCCAGAGCTCGGCATGGCTGGGGAAACCCACCCACATGGCGCGGTGCGGAGCCCACTCGGCGGGAACGGTCGGGGTCATGGCGAAAACCTGGATCGAAACGGGAGGCGCAAATGGGCCGGGACGGCCCCGGGGTCAAGCCGCCCTTCTAGCAAGAAGGTGCGACAAAAGAAAAAGGGCGGCCCGTTTCCAGGCCGCCCCCGTTCTCAAGTCCGCCGTACGCCGCGCTTAGAACGCGGCGTGCAGGGTGATGCTGGCCGTGCGCGGATAGCCCGGCTGGCCCAGGCCCGTGCCCGACGGGTTCACAGCCAGGTCGCCGAGGTACTTCTCGTTGGCCAGGTTCTTCACGTTGATCTGGACGTAGGTGTCCTTCAGGCCGAAGCCGTCCAGCTTGTAGCGGGCGTCCATGTCCAGCAGGGCGTAGTGCGGCACCTTTTCGGTGTTGACCAGGTTGGTCCAGCGCTCGCCGACGTACTTGGCCTGAACGCCGAGGCTGAGCGCCTCGGTGATGTCCCAGTCCACGCGACCGACGGCTTGGTACTTCGGCGCTTCGTAGAGCTCCTTGCCCTTGGTCAGCAGCAGGGTGCCCAGCGCGGTGCCGGGGATGTTTTCCTGCAGTTCCGAGTCCGCATACGAGAACGAGGCGTAGAAGCTGATGTAGTCTTCCGGCTTGAAGCCGAACTGGGCGTCGAAGCCCTTCAGCTTGACGTCGCCGACATTGACCGAGAAGGCGATGTTGTCCTGCTCGTTGAAGGCGCGCTCGATGCGGTTCTGGAAGCTGGTGTAGTAGACCGAAGCGGCCAGCATGACGGTCGGCGACTGGAAGCGATAACCGACGTCGTAAGCCTGGGTGGTTTCGGCTTTCGGGCTGGTCAGCTTCTTGTCGTACAGGTCGTCGGTGCGCGGCGCCGACAGGGTCTCGGCGTAGCTGGCGTAGACCGACTGGTGGTCGGTCAGGTTGTAGCTGGCGGCGATGTTCGGCAGGACCTTGTCGTACTTGCGGGTGAACTCGCGCGGACGACCATATTGGGTCGCGCCTTGACCCGGCAGGGTGACCAGGGTCTGGCCGGCGCCGTCGTTGCTGCCCGCCACGGCCGTCGGGGTCTGGTTGGTGCAGTAGGCCGTGAAGGTGTCGGCCTGATAGCAGAAGTTATGCAATTCGCGCTTGAGGAACGGCGCCCGCAGGCCGACGTTCAGCAGGACCTTGTCGTCCATGAACTTGCCGCGATATTCGGCCGAGATCTGGTTCAAGGTGGCGACCGAGACGCGGTCGCGCTTGCGCAGGATGCTGCCGTCCGACAGCTTGATCGACTTGCCGTAGCCGTCCTTGCCGCCGAACACGTCGTTCGGCGTCGTGTCGCCGCTGAACGTCGTATATTCGCCGGTCTGGCGGTGGTGGGCTTCGTCGAAGGTGTAGGCGACGCGGAAGCTCTGATTGTCGGCGAACTTCCAGATCAGCGACGACGTCAGGCCGTAGCGGCGGGTGTTGGTCGTGTTCGGCGCGTACAGCAGGACGGTGTCGAGGATGTCGCCGTCGCCGTTCAGGTCCAGGCCCCCGGTCAGGGCGCTGCCGCGGATGATGCCGCTGCCCGTGCCGTTGCCGCTCTCGTTGAACAGGCCGCGACCGCCGCCGTTGGCCAGCACATACTGGAACGACGGGTCGACGGTCAGGATGAAGTTGTCGCCGATGTGGAACAGCGACTGGCCGCGGATGTTGCCCGTGTTCGACGGGTTGATGTTGTACTTGTAGCAGGTGCCCGCGTTGACATCGATCTGGGCCGTGCCGGCCACCGGGGTCGGACGGGCGCAGGTGGCGCGGCTGTAGCCGACGCCGGTGCCGGCCTGGAAGGCGGCCAGCGACATGCGGTTGATGAAGTTGTTGCGGTTTTCGTTGTAGTTGAAGATCAGGCTGACGAAGTCGCCGTTGTCGCCGATCGGCTGATAGATCCGCGCGTTGTACTGTTTCTTGTGGATCTTGCCCGGGCCGTTGAACACGTCGTTGATCGCGTCGGCGTAGCTGAACCAGGCGCTGGTGCCGAACGGGCCGACCTTGCCGGTGTCGATTACGCCGAAGAAGCGGCGGAAGTTGCCGTCGCCGGCCTGGGCTTCGATCACGCCGCCGAACTCCTCGGCGGGCTTGCGCGTCACGTAGTTGATGGTGCCGCCGGCCGCCGCGGCCGTGGGGCTGTCGACGTCGGTGGTGCCGGTGTTGACGTCGACCTTGGCGATCAGCTCCGAATCCAGCTGCTGGTTCGGATAGATGGCGTAGTTGCCGCTGTCGTTCAGCGGAACGCCGTCCTGCAGCAGGGCGATGCGTTGCGAGTCGAAGCCGCGGATGGTGATGTCGCCGCCGGCCGAGCCATAGGCGTCATTGTTGGTGAAGTTGACGCCGGGCAGCAGGTTCAGCGAGTCCAGAATCGTCTGGCCTGGCACCTGGCGGGCGATGAATTCCTGGGTGATGGTCGAACGCGATTTCGGCACGACTTGCTGAACAATCGCGCCGTTCTGGTTCCGCTGACCCGCGGCGGTGACCACGACCTGTTCGACGGCGTCCGTACCGGTCGACTGGGCCATGGCGGCGGTGGCGCTGAGCAGGCAGCCGACCAGGGCGGTCGACGCCAGGCAGGCGAGCTTTTTCGTCATCATTTTAATCTAGTCCCCTCGTTCGGATCGCGACGGGGCGCATGAACCCCGTCGGACCACTCATTGTGGGGTTGTTTAGCGACCTATTTAGAAGGTTTGGTGACGGAAAGGCCACGATCGCCGATAAACCCGCCACAGCGACGCCGCTTGCGGAAGATTTAGTCAGCGTCCTCTTACTTATGCGGGAGAAATCAGCGTGGCCCTTGATGAAACGGCGCAGGCGTCGCGGGCGCGAATCTGGCGGCTGACGCTGATCTTGGTCGGGGTTCTGACGGTTCTGCGGGTTGTGGCCCTGTTCGTCACCCCGCTGGAGCTGTACCCGGACGAAGCCCAGTACTGGCTGTGGTCGCGTCACCTGGCTTTCGGCTATTTCTCCAAGCCGCCCGTGATCGCCTGGCTGATCTGGGCGACCACCCATATCGGCGGCGACGCCGAGGCCTGGCTGCGCATCGGCTCGCCGCTGATCAACGCCGGCACGGCCCTGGTGATCGCGCGCATCGCCACGCGGCTCTACGGCGCCGAGTGGGGCGGAAGCTGGGTCGGGGCGGCGGCGGCGGCGATCTTCAGCCTGATGCCGGGGATCCAGCTGTCGTCGGTGCTGATCACCACCGACACCCCGCTGCTGTTCTTCCTGGCCTTGATGATCTGGGCCTGCGTCGCCCTGCCCGACGCCTCGCCCCGCGCCCGGATCTGGGTGGCGGCCGGTATGGGGGCGGCCCTGGGCCTGGCGTTCCTGTCCAAGTACGCGGCGATCTACGCCCTGGCCAGCCTGGGGGCGCACCTGGTCCTGTCGCGCGAGGCCCGGCGGGCCTGGACCCCGGCCATGGCGGTCGCCTTCTTCGCCACCCTGCTGGCGGTCTTCGCCCCCAATATGATCTGGAACTACCAGCACCACTTCTCCACGCTGGAGCATACGGCCGCCAACGCCAACTGGAAGGCCGGCAAGCTGTTCAACCCGATGGAGCTGGTCCAGTTCGTCGGTTCGCAGTTCGGGGTGTTCGGTCCCGTGCCGTTCGGCGTGCTGGGCGGCGGCGCGGTGCTGCTGGCGGTGCGTAGGCGGCTGGCCCCGGCCGACGTCATGCTGCTGTGCTTCGCCTTGCCGCCCCTGGCCACGGTGGCGGCCCAGGCCTTCGTGTCGCGGGCCAACGCCAACTGGGCCGGCGCGGCCTATGTCGCCGGCTCGGCGCTGGTCGCCGCCTGGCTGCTGCGCTGGGAGGCCCGCCGCTGGCTGGTCGGCGGACTGGCCCTGCAGGCGGTGCTGGCGGCGGTGTTCCTGGCCTGGGTGATCTCGCCGCGCACGGCCGAGGCCATGGGCATGGCCAACGCCTTCAAGCGGGCCCGCGGCTGGGACCAGACGGTGCAGGCGATCATCGACCGCTCGCGCGAGGAGCAGGCCCTGCGCGGCGGCCTGACCGCCGTCGCCGTCGATGACCGCTTCCTCTACAACGTGGCCGCCTACTACGGCCGCGACTATTTCGGCACGCCGGCCGCGCCGCCGCTGCGGATGTGGGTGCACGAGATCGCGCCTCGCAACCAGGCCGAGGTCGAGGCTCCCCTGGACGCCGTCCTGGGCCGCCGGGCCCTGATCGCCAGCCTGGACGGCGTCTATCGCGGCAAGATCCAGCAGGACTTCCGGGCGACGTCCGACCTGCAGATCGTCAGCGTACGGCTGGATCGGAAGCGCTCGCGCAGGACCGACCTGTTCATCGCCCAGGGCTTCGCGCCCGTGCCGCGCGACCCGGTGACGGGTCTGCCGCCGGACACGCCGTGGAAGGATCCGGGGAGGTGAGCGACGGCGAACACTTGCCCCCTACTGGCCTTCGGCCGTCTTCCCCCGGAGGGGGAAGAGCGTGAGCCGCCTAAACCCCCACCTCAAACGCCGCCTCGGTCTTGGCCCTGACCTCGTCCACGGTCACGCCGGGGGCCAGCTCAACCAGCCGGACCGGCGTCTTGCCGCGGTTGATCTCGAACACGCCCAGCTCGGTGATCAGCAGGTCGACCACGCCCGCCCCGGTCAGCGGCAGCGAGCATCGCTTCAGCAGCTTGGGGGCGCCGGACTTTTCGCAGTGGTCCATGACCACCACCACCCGCTTGACGCCGGCCACCAGGTCCATGGCCCCGCCCATGCCCTTGACCATCTTGCCGGGCACCATCCAGTTGGCGAGATCGCCGTTTTCGGCCACCTGCATGCCGCCCAGGATCGACAGGGCGATGTGGCCGCCGCGGATCATGGCGAAGCTGTCGGCCGACGAGAAGTACGAGCTCGAATCCAGCTCGGTGATCGTCTGCTTGCCGGCGTTGATCAGGTCGGCGTCTTCCTCGCCCTCATAGGGGAAGGGGCCCATGCCCAGCATGCCGTTCTCGCTCTGCAGCGTCACGCTCATGCCCTCTGGGATGTAGTTGGCCACCAGGGTCGGGATGCCGATGCCCAGGTTCACGTAGAAGCCGTCCCGCAGCTCCCGGGCCGCCCGTTCGGCCATCTGGTCGCGCGTCCAGGCCATCATGCTTGCTCCCCAATCTTCTCGTCTCGAGGACGGGTGGTGACGCGCTCGATCCGCTTCTCGAATTTCGCGCCCTTGATCAGGCGGTCGACATAGATGCCGGGCGTGTGAATAGCGTCCTTGTCGAGCGCCCCGATCGGCACGATCTCCTCCACCTCGACGACCGTGGCCTTGCCGGCCGTGGCCATCATTGGATTGAAGTTGCGGGCGGTCTTGCGGTAGACGAGGTTGCCTTCGGCGTCGGCCTTCCAGGCCTTGACGATCGCCAGGTCGGCGGTCAGGCCGCGCTCCATCACGTACATCTCGCCGTCGAACTCGCGGGTCTCCTTGCCCTCGGACACCAGGGTGCCGTAGCCGGTGCGGGTGAAGAAGGCGGGGATGCCGGCGCCGCCGGCCCGGATGCGCTCGGCCAGGGTGCCCTGCGGATTGAACTCCAGTTCCAGCTCGCCGCTGAGGTAGAGCTGTTCGAACAGCTTGTTCTCGCCCACATAGGACGAGACCATCTTCTTGATCTGGCGGTTCTCCAGCAAGATCCCCAGGCCGAAGCCGTCGACGCCGCAATTGTTGGAGATGACCGTGAGGTCCTTCGTCCCCGTCTCGCGGATCGCCGCGATCAGGTTCTCGGGAATGCCGCACAGGCCGAAACCGCCGGCCATGATGGTCATGCCATCGAATAAAAGACCCGCCAGCGCCTCGGCGGCTGTGGACTTGACCTTGTCGACCATGGTTCCTCCCGGAGCGACGTTCGCCGACTGCTCTGAGCCGCCGGCCGGAGAAATTCAACCCTTGATGAATAAAATTTCGATGCGTGGAGCAGCGGCGTGACCGATCAGACTGACGCAGGGGAAGCTACCACCGGGACCGAGGCGCCCGCCACCTCGGGCGTGCTGCTGACCCTGGCCCATCCCGCGCTTGAACGCTCGCGCGCCAACCGCGCCCTGGCCAAGGCGGCCAAGGGGCTGGACGGGGTCACCTTCCACGACCTCTACGAGACCTATCCGGACTTCGCGATCGACATCGAGGCCGAGCAGGAGAAGCTGCTGGCCCACGACGTGATCGCCGTGCAGTTCCCGCTCTACTGGTACTCGACCCCGGCCCTGCTGAAGGAATGGTTCGACCTGGTCTGGCTGCACGGTTTCGCCTACGGCCTGGAAGGCAACGCCCTGGCCGGCAAGCGCCTGTTCGCCGCCTGCACCACCGGCGGGGCGGCCAAGGCCTATCACGCCCATGGCTACAACCGCTTTTCGATGGACGAATTCCTGCGCCCGCTGGAGCAGACCGCCTATCTGTGCGGCATGGTCTGGGAGACGCCCTTCGTGGTCCACGGGGCGGCGACCAAGGACGACGAGGAGCTGAAGGCCGAGGCCCAGCGCTACCGCGCCCGCATCGCCTCGCTGCTGGCCGCCCCGGCCGACGCCGAGCTGGGGGCGTGAGGATGAACGGGCAAAATGACAAGACCGCCGCGCCGATCGAGGGAATGACCGACTGATGCCTTTCCTGCTGCAAGCCCTGGTCTATCTCGGCGCCGCCGTCATCTCCGTGCCGATCGCCAAGCGCCTGGGCCTGGGCTCGGTGCTGGGCTACCTGATCGCCGGGGTGGTGATCGGGCCGTTCGCCCTGTCGCTGGTCGGCCAGCAGACCGACGTGATGAAGTTCGCCGAGTTCGGCGTGGTGATCCTGCTGTTCCTGATCGGGCTGGAGGTCCAGCCCTCCACCCTGTGGGACATGCGCAAGGCGATCTTCGGCTTCGGCGGCGCCCAGGTGGTCGGCACCTCGCTGGCCATCGCCGGCGTCTCGATGCTGCTGGGCCTGCCCTGGCAGACGGCCCTGGCCGTCGGCATGGTGCTGGCCATGTCGTCCACAGCCATCGTGCTGCAGACTCTCGACGAAAAGGGCCTCCGGCAAGGGCCCGTCGGGCGCGCGGCGTTCGGGATCCTGCTGCTGCAAGACCTGGCGGTGATCCCGATGTTCGCCCTGCTGCCGACCCTGGCGACCATTGCTCCGCCGGTCCACGCCGAGGCCGCCGGCCATGGCGGCCCCAGCCTGGTCGCCCACCTGCCGCCCTGGGCCCAGGGCCTGGCGGTGCTCGTCGCCGTCGGCGCGGTGGTCGGCGGCGGCCGCTACCTGGTGCGGCCGATCTTCCGCTTCATCGCCGAGGCCCGCCTGCGCGAGATCTTCACCGCCGCGGCCCTGCTGATCGTGGTCGGGGTGGCCAGCATCATGCAGACCGTCGGCCTGTCGCCGGCCCTCGGCGCCTTCCTGGCCGGGGTGGTGCTGGCCGAGAGCGAGTTCCGCCGCGAACTGGAAACCGACATCGAGCCGTTCCGCGGCCTGCTGCTGGGCCTGTTCTTCATTACCGTCGGGGCCGGCATCGACCTGAAGCTGGTGGCCAGCCAGCCCCTGGTGCTGATCGGCCTGGTGCTGGGACTGATGGTGCTGAAGTTCGCGGTGATGTTCGGCCTGGCGCGGCTGTTCGGGGCTCCGGCCCGGGGCGCGGCCGCCGTCGCCACGGCTCTGGCCCAGGGCGGGGAGTTCGCCTTCGTTCTGCTCAGCTTCACGGTCGGGGCCGGGGTGATCGGCGCGACCCTGGCGGCGCTGCTGACCGCCGCCGTCGCCGTCTCCATGGCCCTGACCCCGGTGGCGATGATCCTCTACGAGCGGATCGCCCAGATGTTCGACGCGGCCATTCCCAAGCAGGTCCCCGACACCGGCGACTTCGAGGATGGCGAGCCGGACATCATCATCGCCGGCTTCGGCCGCTTCGGCCAGATCACCGGCCGCCTGCTGACCGCCAACGGCTTCCGCTCGACCGTGCTGGACAGCGACATCGAGCAGATCGACCTGCTGCGCCGCTTCGGCCGCCGGGTGCACTATGGCGACGCCACGCGGATGGACCTGCTGCGGGCCGCCGGCATCGAGCGGGCCCGGATGCTGATCGTCGCCCTGGATGACCGAGAGAAGACCGTCGAGCTGGTCGAGACCGCCCGCAAGGCCTTCCCCGACCTGGTGATCCTGGCCCGGGCCTGGGACCGCCGCCACGCCTACGACCTGCTGGCCAACGGCGCTGACGCGGTCGAGCGCGAGACCTTCGAGGCCGCCCTGGCCCTGGGGACCACCGCCCTGCAGAAGCTGGGCTACCGCGCCCACCGGGCCCACCGCGCCGCCGGCATCTTCCGCCGCCACGATCGCAAGTCGTTCGAGGACCTGCGTCCCGTCTGGGGCCAGGAGGAGGCCTATATCCTGGCCTCGCGCGACGCGGCCCAGACCATGGATAAGCTGCTCAACGCCGACCTGGCCCGCCTGCGTCCCGGCGACGCCGCCGGATCCTGGGACACCGCCAGCCTCGACGAGGAGCTGAAGGAGCGGGCCGAACGCGAGGGCCAGCGTCGCGAGGGGGCGACGTAGCCGGGTCGCGATCTCGGAACCGTCGGCCGGTCAATGGGATTCCTTGGGAAAGGAGAATCCCCATGGCCGACAATCTGCAGGACCGCGGCCCCCAGGACCGGGCGCGGATCAATGTCAACGAGCCGCATGAGCTGGCCTACTGGACCGGCAAGTTCGGCGTCAGCGCCGACCAGCTGCGCAACACGGTGACCGAGGTGGGCGTCTCGGCCGAGGCCGTCGAGCAGGCCCTGAGGTCGCGCCGCGACACGATGTGAGGCCGGGCCGGTGCGCTACTTCTTCCAGCTCAGCGATGGTCAGGTCCTGACCGACGACGAGGGCGAGGTGTTCGACGACCTGGACGCCGCCAAGATCGAGGCGGCGCGGATCGCCGGCGAGTGGCTGCGCGACAACGCCGACGAGTTCGCCCAGGACGGGACCCTGCTGGTCGAGGTGCTGGACGAGCGCCGCGCCGTGCTGGCCACGGTCGCCGTTGAAGCCAGCGCCCCGACCGGCATGGTGCACTGACGGCGCCGCCCTGGTCGGGACGGCGCCGCTCGCTCACTGCGCCAGGATCAGAAGATGAAGTCCGACGAGGTCAGGCCGTGGTGGCCGGCCAGTTCGAAGATCGAGGCGGCTTGCCCGCTGTTGTCGGTGTAGAGCAGCACCACCGTACGGTCGCCCTGCGCGTCGTAGAACACCGCCATGTCGCCGGCATGGCCGGTCTGGTTGTTCAGGGTGAAGCCCTGGTCGCCGGCCAGGCCGGTGTTGGCGTCGATCGCCGACAGATCGATGCGGTCGCCCGCCCCGAAGTCGAGGATGACGTCCCGGCCCGCCGGCGCGGAGTCCGTGGCGGCGGTGAACACGAAGGTGTCGGCGCCTAGCCCACCGGCCAGCAGGTCCGCGCCGCCGCCGCCCGAGATCACGTCCGCCCCCGCCCCGCCGGCCAGGCTGTTGGCGAACTGCGAGCCGGTCAGGGTGACGCCCGCGCTCGCCCCCGAGGCGTCGACGTTCTCGAAGCTGGAGACATAGGTTCCGCCGGCGATCTGGCTGCTGGACAGGTTGGCCAGGTTGACCACGGCCGCCACGTTGAGGACCAGGGTGTCGCGGCCCGACCCGCCGTCGATCACGTAGTCAGCCGCGTCGTAGACGATCCGGTCGTCGCCCTCGCCGCCGCGCTGGTAGTCACTGTCGGCGCCGCCGTCGAGGACGTCATTGCCCGCTCCGCCAGCCAGGGTGTCGAAGCCCGCCCCGCCGACCAGAACGTCCGCTCCCGCCCCGCCGATCAGGCTGTTGTTGTAGGCCGAGCCGTTCAGGACCACACCGGCCGTCGCGCCCGAGGCGTCGACATCCTCGAAGCCCGCCACATAGGCCCCGCCCGCGACTTGGCTGGTCGACATGTTGGCCAGGGTCACGGTCGCGCCGACGTTCAGGATCAGCGTATCGCGGTCCGCGCCGCCGTCGATCACATAGTCGGCCGCGTCATAGACGATCCGGTCGGCGCCGGCCCCGCCGCGCTGGTAGTCGCCGTCCAGCCCGCCATCCAGGAAGTCGGCTCCAGCCCCGCCGGTCAGCGTGTCGTAGCCCGCCAGGCCCCTCAGCGTGTCGGCGCCGTCGCCGCCGTCGATCACGTCCTTCAGCAGCCCGCCGGTATAGGTAGTGTCCTTGCCGGCGATGTCGGTGAAGCTGTTGGTCTGCCACAAGCCGCCCGACAGGCTGCGATTGTCGCCGGCCTCGCCCACCGTGACGCTGACCGTGATCGGGCCGGTGAGGCCGCCGTGGCCGTCCGAGGCGGTGTAGGTGAAGCTGTCGACCACCGACTGGCCGGCGGCCAGCTGATCGAAGGCGTCGGCGTCAGCCACGTAGCGGACCTGGCCGTTCTCGATGCTGATCGAGGCGCCCAGGGCCGACTTGGCGCCCGACAGCGTCGCGACGACCAGGCCGTCCAGGTCGACATCGTGATCGTTGGCCAGGACGTCGACCAGGATCGCGGCGTCCTCGGCCACCGAGGCCGTGTCGGCCGCGCCGATCGGGGCGTCGTTGACCGCCGTGACGCCCAGCTGGACCGTCACCACGCCCGACACGCCGCCGAACGCGTCGTGCGCCGTGTAGGTGAAGCTGTCGCCGCCGTTGTAGTCGGCGCCGGCCGTATAGACGAACGAGCCGTCGGCGTTCAGCACCAGGGTCCCGTAGGTCGGCCCCTGGCCGAGCACGGCGCTCAGGGCGTCGCTGTTGGCGTCGCTGTCGTTGGCCAGCACGCCATGGGCCGCGTCGACGGTCAGGACCGTATCCTCGGCGACGGTGAAGACGCCGTCCAGCGTCGCCACCGGGGCGGTGTTGACCGACAGCAGGGCCAGGATGGCGTCGTGGTCGGTGGGCTGGTCGATCGCCGCCTGGCCGGTGTTGAGGTGGACGTTGTCGAACACCGCCCCGTCCTTCAGGCTTTGCGAGACCAGCAGGTTGTCGATCTGCTGGGCGTTGCCCTCGAAGATGTAGGAATAGCGCTCCTCGGGGGTCAGGGTCCGGGCCAGGTTGTAGAGGTCGCCATTGGCCTCCAGCAGGGTCAGGGTCTGTTCGTAATAATAGCCGTTGAAGTCGCCCATCACCGTCACGTGGGCGTCTGGATCGGCGGCTAGCAGGCCCTGGACATAGTCGCGCACGGCCGTGGTCTGGTCGACGCGGCGGTCGTCGCCGTTGGTGACCGCCGGCTGGTTGGCGCCGAACAGCGGGTCGCTGCCGCCGCGCGAATAGTTGTGAACGTCGATGGCGGTGATCGTCTCGCCGTGGAACACGAACTCGGCCGCCAGCGGGTTGCGGCTGTTGTGGAAGGCGTCGGTCGTGCCCGTGGTGTCCTGGATCAGCCGGGCCGAGCCCTCGACATAGTCCACCCGGTCGGCGCGATACAGGAAGGCGCTGCGGATGTTGCCGTTGCTCTGGCCGCCGGTGCTGTTCGGCGTGGTCGGGGCCACCTCGACCCAGCTGTAATGCGGGCCGCCGGCCGCCTCGATGGCCGCCACCAGCTTGTTCAGGGTCGCCGCGCCGCTGAGGTCGGAACCCGTCCCGATCCCGTCGGAGTCCTGGATCTCCTCGACGCCCAGGATGTCGGGCGCGCCCAGGTTATGGGCGATGTCGGCGGCCAGGGCCGCGAACTTGGCGTCGGGGTCCAGCGGCGAGATGTTTTCCAGGTTGTAGGCGCCGATCGCCAGGTGGCTGGCGTCGCCGGCCAGGCTGGTGGTCTCCAGCGGCACGGGGCCGTTGCTGGTGGTGTTCTGGACCGAGGTCGCCAGCACCTCGTACTCGCCGCCGAAATAGCTGATCACGCCGGTCACGTCGCCCAGGTGGTCGCCCAGCACGTAACCGGCCGAGAAGCCCGGGTTCACGCCGCTGTCGGCATAGACCAGGATCCGCTCGGGATTGTTGTCGCCGTCCGAGACCGTGACGCCGCCGCGGTCGTTCAGGCCGGTGGCGTTCGCCCCGTTGTCGGCCACCACCCAGGTCTGGCCCTGGTAGGTGGCGCCCGTCGCCTGGGCGCTGTGGACGGTGACCAGCATGCCCTCGACCGACTCGTAGAAGTCGACGCCGTCCGTGGCCGGATCGAAGCTTCCCAGGTGGTCGTCGTCGATCACCGTGTTGGGGATGGCGCGGCCGCCGGCGCCCAGCACGGTGGGGGCGACCGTCCCTGTGCCGATCACGCTGACGGTCGGAGCGGCGATTTCGGTGATCGACAGGTTGGTGGCGACGCCGCCGGTGTACTCGTCGACCGTGCCGCTGACCTGCACCAGGTCGCCGACATGGACGGTCGGAATGGCGTTGGTGAATACGAAGATGGCGTCCGAGGTGGCGTCGTTCCCGTCGCCCGCGACGTCCTGGATCCAGAAGCCCCGCGAGCCGGTGGTGTCGATGGCCGTCACCACGCCCCGGGTCGAGACGGTCTGGCCGTCATAGGCCGAGACGTGGCCGGCGCCCTGGATGTCGTAGATCGCCACGGGGGCGAAGTCGTCGTTGACGATGGCGCCCTGGCCGACCGCGTCGATCAGGGCCGCCGCGCCGCTGGTCACCACCAGGTTGGAAAGATTGACCGTGAACGTCTCGTTCGGCTCGGGCGTCGCGTCGCCGTGCAGGGTCACCGACACGGTCTGGCTGGCCGGGCCGCCGGCCGCGAAGTTCAGGGTCCCGTGGGTCTCGTCGTAGTCGCTGCCGGCCTGGGCCGAACCGTCGTGGGTGGCGAAATCGACCGTGAAGGCGCCGGTGGTGTTGGTGCGGGTGACCGTGAAGGTCATCACCTGGTCGCCGGAATCCCCTTCGGTCAGGGTGACGTCGCTGATCGAGACATTGGCGCTGGGCGTACCGCCGTCGGTGACGGTGAAGCCGGTCTTGTAGGGAACCGGAACGCCGTCATCGAGCGACCAGTTGGCCGAATTGCCGATGGCCGACAGGATCTCGGCCTTGGTCCCGGTGGTGGTCCCGACATAGGCGCCGTTGTCGGTCCCGAAGGCCAGGGCCGTGCTGCCGGTCGCCAGGCCGGTCGGAATGGCCGAGGTGTTGGAATTGGTCGCGTCGCCGGCGTAGGTCGTGTTGCCGTCGGCGAAGTCCAGGGCGAACAGCGGCGTCGCCGACGGACCCGAGCCCTGATAGGCGATGATCTGGTCGCCCGAGGTCGAGGGGTTCAGCGAGCCGGTCAGGCCCGTGACAGTGATCACCGTGCCCGCCGGCGCCCCGCCGGCCCCGGCGGTGTAGGTGTAGACGCCCTCGCCGGCCCGGAACCCGCCCGCCGCCAGCCAGCCGTTGTCGGTGAAGCTGATCACCGTGCCGGCCTCGACCGCCGTCAGCAGCACGAACGAGAACGACTTGCCGCCGGTGTCGGCGCTGTAGCCGATCAGGGCGAGATCGCCCACGGTCAGGGTGGTCATGGGTTTCCTCCGAAGGGGGTCTTGTTCTGGACGGTCGCCGCGGGGTCTTGGGTGGGCCGAGTGTTCTAGGCGCTTCCAGCACGGTCGCGATCTTGATTCAGCCTAGAGGCGCTCGATGACAGGACGATGTCGAAGTTTTCAGCATTTCGCAATCGAGAGCGTGCGTATCAGCTGCGGAAGTCAGTTCCGTGGGCGATGGTAGATTTCGATTGTCGAAGTATTATTCCACTCGCTCAGTGCACGGCTCGTTTTAGATCTTCATTTTGCTGAATTGAGCAAGATCTGTTGTCAGCGGTGGAAGCTCAAAATATCCACGATATACCAAGCGGAGGGACGACTGACGACTGCCGGTGAAATGCCTCAAGACCGCCGCGAAGATTGCATCCCGGGGCGTTCAATCTCAAATATGAAACAAATTCTTACTTACTTGATCAACACGGACGCCGATCGGCGGCCGGGGACGCGCACTCACGGCAGGGTGCCGGATTGTTTACAGGGCGCCTGCCGTGAGTGCGTGTCCCCAACGTCGGGCAGGGCGATTCCAGCAAACACACCATCCCTCCCCGTGCGGTGAGGGTGGTCAGCGCAGCGGGTCGGGCGGGGGACCGGTGCGGGGCGGCGGTCGGGGCTTGGCCTCTCCCTGAATCCACTCGTCCCGGCGAACGCCGGGGCCCGGATCCCATGGCGGTGGGGTTGGTTGGAGAGGCTCTGCGCTTTCTGGCGTCGGCCTCCCAGCTAGGCCATCTGGCTACCGGCATTGGCCGGGAGGAGCGGAGCTACTCAACCTAAAACCGCTTGGCCACGCCCACCGCCACTTCCAGGTCCGGCGTGTCGCGGTTCAGGCCGACATAGGCCGAGGCGTCCAGCTGCAGGTCCCTGACCGAGGCCGAGGTCCAGGCCGCCGTCAGGTCGAAGCTGGCCGAGGTGACATGGCCCGACGGATCCTCGTCGCGGTCGGCCCACAGCTCGACGCCCAGGGCCACCGGGCCGAAGGACCGCCCCACGCCGACCGCGCCGCCGAACCCGGCGTGACGGCCCGCGCCGTCGGCGTCGGCCCGCACGTCCAGCTCCGGCGACAGGGCCAGCGACCAGTCGGCGCTCAGCGGCAGGGACACCGGGACGATCACCCCGCCCTGCCAGGCGTCGCCGCCGATCCCTTCCGCCCCGGTCGGCGCGGTGACGAACGGCTGCACGGCGACCGAGACGCCGTCGCCGGCCGGATTGCTTAGCGACCAGCGCAGGGCGAGGCTGAGGTCGCCGATCCCGTCCACGGTCGAGGTCGCGCCGGAGGCCCGATCCTTCTGGCGGATCCGTTCGTGCGCCGTCCAGCTGAGCTGGCCCTCGACGGTCGGCGTCAGGCCCAGGCGCAGCTCGACCGCCCCGAAGGCCAGGTCGTCAGTCGAGACCCCGCCGCCCCGGCTCCAGGCGCCGTCGGCCACCCCAAGTTCGGCCTGGAAGCGTCCGGCGTCGAGCACGCAGGGCGGCGAGCCCTTGCCCGGCCGGTCGGCGCAAAAGTCGCGCCCGGCGTCCTGGGCCTGGGCCGTCGAGATCCAGGCCATGGCGACGAGGCCGGCGACGCCCGCGATCCTGATCCTGCCTCTGACCCCGCCCATGTGTCCGCCCCTTGAAAGCGCTACAGCGCGCCGTACGCCGCCTGGATCAGCCGCACGGCGCGGGGATCGCCGATCAGTTCGGTCCCCTGCCTGTTCATCACATAGGCCCCGGACACGCCGCGCGACGGGTCGGCGAAGGCGCACGAGCCGCCCCAGCCGCTGTGGCCGAAGGCGTCGGCCGTCGGGCCGTAGAAGAAGTTGGGCGTGTTGCGCATGAAGCCCGCGCCCCAGCTGATCACATAGGGCAGGACGAGGTCCTGACCGACGATCCGCTCGGCGCTGGCCTGGGCGATCACCGCCGGCGACAGCACCGGCGCGCCGTCCAGCTCGCCGCCCGAGGCCAGGGCCCCCATCAGCCGCGCCAGGGCCGGGGCGGTGGCGTGGCCGTTGGCCGACGGGATCTCGGCCCGCCGCCAGTCGGCCGTGCCGCGCCCGCCCGGGGCCGCCCATTTGGTCATGAAGGCGGCTTTCACCGCCTCGTTCATCGTCCCGAACTTGGGCATGGCGGTCGGCCGCATCAGCTCGGCGCAACGGGCGTGCTCGCTGTCGGGCAGGCCGATCCAGATGTCCAGGTCGAGCGGCTCGGCCAGGTCCTCGCGCAGGGCGGTCCCCATGGTCCGGCCGTCGACCCGGCGGAAGATCTCGCCGGCGGTGAAGCCGAAGGTCACCGGGTGATAGCCGCTGGCCGAGCCGATCGGCCAAAGCGGCGCCATCGCGGCCAGCTTGGCGGTGGTCGCCTCCCAGTCGAACCAGATGGCGGGATCGGTCTCGTCGGGAAAGCCCGACAGGCCGTCCTGGTGCGACATCATCTGGCCGACGGTGACGTCCTGCTTGCCGGCCTGGGCGAACGCCGGCCAGACCGAGGCCACCGTCTGGTCGTAGGTCAGCCTGCCCTGGTCCACCAGCCGGGCGATCAGCAGGGCGGCCACGGCCTTGGTGGTCGAGAACAGCGGCGTCAGGGTGTCGGGGCCGAAGGCGACCCCGCGCTTGCGGTCGGCGAACCCGCCCATCAGGTCGACCACCACCTCGCCATGGATCGCCAGGCTGAACCGAGCGCCCAGCTCGCCGCCGTCCTCGAAATTGGCGGCGAAGGCGTCACGGACGGCGGAGAAGCGATCGGGGCAGAAGCCGGTGATGTCGACGGTCATGGCGTGGCTCTACACCCTGCTCAAAGCGGTTGTCATCCACCGTGGGCGATCCTCCGCCTCTGGGGGAGCAGCCCGTTAGGCCAGCCGTTCGACCCGCACGCCGGGCGAGGTCTGCTTGACCCGGGGCCCCATGGCCACGATCGGCAGTTCGGGGGCATTCCAGAGGTTGGCGGCGGTCACCGTCTCGGCCACGCCGCCGACCGCCCGGGCCAGGCCGTACGACAGGGTCTGGCCCTCCAGCAGCGAGGCGGCGAACAGGGCGGTCAGCAGGTCGCCCGTGCCGTTGGGCGCGCGCTCGGCCTTGGCGTGGGCCGCCAGCCAGGCTTCCTGGTCGTCGACATAGACCACGCCGATCTCGCCGCCGTTCTGAACGGACGACACCAGGGTCGGCTTGTCCAGCCGCCGGCCGGCCAGCACCGCCGCCTGCGGATCGCCGGCCTCCAGGCCGGTCAGGCGCCGAAGCTCCCAGGCGTTGCAGGCGACAAGGTCGGCGCGCGGGATCAGGTCGGCGGCGATGGCCTCGGCCACCTCGACGGGAACGTACAGCCCCTTGCCGGCATCGCCCATGGTCGGGTCGACGATCACCGTCGGCGTGCGGGCGAAGGCGCTGTGGGGCGGGTCGCCGCGCGGCGCGGCGCGGACGGCGTCGATGGCCCGGGCCGTGGCGCGCACTTGGGCGGCGCTGGCGAAATAGCCGGTGATCACCAGGTCGGTCAGCCCCAGCAGGCCGTTGGCCTCGACGCCCGCGAGCATGCCGTCCACCACCTCGATCGGCGTCGGCGCCCCGCCTGGAGGGCCCCAGCCGGGATGCCGGCCATAGAGCACGGTCGGCACCACCATCGAGTCGATGGAGAACTGCGCCAGCGCCGCAGCCTGGGCCGTCGCGCCGACCTGGCTGCCCGCGACATGGCTGGAAAGGATCAGGGCCATCGGCATGACCACCGGCTTAGCCGAGCCTCGCGGCCTTGAACAGGGCGAGTGGTCCTGATGAACTCAATTGCACAGCGAAAAGGCCCGCCGCGTCTCCGCGGCGGGCCCTTCGGTTCGCGTCGAGGCGAAAGCCTAGTAGCGGTAGTGGTCCGGCTTGAACGGACCCTTTTCCGGCACGCCGATGTAGTCGGCCTGGTCCTTGCGCAGGGTCGACAGCTTGGCGCCCAGCTTCTCCAAGTGGAGGAAGGCGACCTTTTCATCGAGGTGCTTGGGCAGGGTGTAGACCTGGTTCTGGTAGGCGGCCTTGTTGGTCCACAGCTCGATCTGGGCCAGGGTCTGGTTGGTGAAGCTGGCGCTCATCACGAACGAGGGGTGGCCCGTCGCGTTGCCCAGGTTCACCAGCCGGCCTTCCGACAGCACGATGATCTTCTTGCCGTCCGGGAACTCCACATGGTGGACCTGCGGCTTGATCTCGTCCCACTTGAAGTTGCGCAGGCCGGCGATCTGGATCTCGGAATCGAAGTGACCGATGTTGCAGACGATGGCGTTGTTCTTCATCCGGCGCATGTCGTCGACCGTGATGACGTCCTTGTTGCCCGTCGCCGTGACGAAGATGTCGGCCTTGTCGGCGACGTCCTGCAGGGTCTGGACCTCATAGCCTTCCATCGCCGCCTGCAGGGCGCAGATCGGGTCGATCTCGGTGACGATCACCCGGGCGCCGCCCTGGCGCAGCGAGGCGGCCGAGCCCTTGCCCACGTCGCCGTAGCCGCAGACCACCGCGACCTTGCCCGACAGCATCACGTCGGTGCCGCGGCGGATGGCGTCGACCAGCGATTCCCGGCAGCCGTACAGGTTGTCGAACTTGCTCTTGGTGACGCTGTCGTTGACGTTGATGGCCGGGAACGGCAGGTCGCCCTTGGCGGCCATCTGGTACAGGCGGTGCACGCCCGTGGTGGTCTCTTCCGACACGCCGCCGATGGCGTCGCGGATCGCCGAATAGAAGCCCGGCTTTTCGGCCAGGTAGCGCTTCATCACGGTGTAGAGCGCTTCTTCTTCCTCGTTGGTCGGGTTGTTGAGGATCGAGGGATCCTTCTCGGCCTTGGGGCCCAGCACGCAGAGCAGGGTCGCGTCGCCGCCGTCGTCGAGGATCAGGTTCGGATAGCCGCCGTCGGCCCATTCGAAGATCTTGTGGGCGTATTCCCAGTACTCGACCAGGTTCTCGCCCTTGAAGGCGAACACCGGCACGCCGGAAGCGGCGATGGCGGCGGCGGCGTGGTCCTGGGTCGAGAAGATGTTGCACGAGGCCCAGCGGACCTCGGCGCCCAGCGCCGTCAGGGTCTCGATCAGCACGGCGGTCTGGATGGTCATGTGCAGGCTGCCGGCGATGCGGGCGCCCTTCAGGACCTGCCTGGGGCCATATTCGGCGCGGGTGGCCATCAGGCCGGGCATTTCAGTCTCGGCGATGGCGATTTCCTTGCGGCCGAAATCGGCGAGCGAGATGTCCTTGACGATGTAGTCGGCCACGGTCGGCTCCTGCGGTCGGGGGATGGTCTTGGGGCGGTCTATACCGCGCCGCGCCCCTTCTCGCAATTAAGGCATAAGGATTTCTTTATATGCCCAGCTACCGGACCTCGGCGCGGAACACGACGGGCCAGTCATAGCCGTAGCCGCGGCAGACCGGCATGGTCGCCATCAGGGACAGGGCGAAAGCCTCGCCAGTCCACACCCACTCGCTGGACTCTCCGCAATCGCCAATCCCCCGACCCTTGCCGTAGGCGGTCAGGGTCCGGGTCTTGGGATCGTAGTCGGCGTTGGTGGCCAAGCCGTCCTCGACGCCCTCCAGCGACGCCAGGGCGGCGCGGCCAGCCTTGTCGACCACGACGAACAGCTCGTTGAAATTATAGGCTCCGCCGCCACAGGGAATTTGCCACAGCACCTTGTCGGCCGACAGGCGCCAGGCTCGCGGCTCGCCTTGCGACCCCGGCTCGGTGTCGCATTCCGCCTTGCGGCCCAGGGCCAGGACCGCCGCCGGCGGCTTGGACGGCAGGCCGGTCTGGGCGATGGCCGGAGCGGCGCGGATCACAGGCGCGACCGGCGGCGCGGGGACGCTGGCGGCCGACGCCGCGCCCTTGGCGACCATGGCTGTCACCGTGCCGGCCCGCTTCTGCTGGTCGTCGGCGTAGCGCAGGGCCGCGACCATGCCGGCCAGCGACACCCGGCCCACGTCCTTGTCGCCGGCCCGGATCGTCAGCAGCGTCCCGTTCCGCGCCGCGCCCAGCAGCGGCCCGACCTGGGCGTCGTCGAGCACGACGGTGACGCCCCCGGCCTCGCTTGAGCGCTTGGCGCGGGCGGTCAGCACCACCCGGTCGTCGACCAGCAGGGTCGGCGGCTTGCCACCGAGATCGACCTCGCTGTCGATCAGGTCGATCTCTACGCTGGCCGGCGCGCTCGGCGAGCCGCCGCGGCTCAGGCGCAGCACCGCTGGCAGCTCGCTGTCGTCGGACGAAAAGCCGGCGACCTCACAGGTCCGCAGGTTGTCGCAGACCACCGTCCAGTCCTTGAAGCTGTTGGCGTCGGCGGCGGCCGGGACAGGCGCCAGGATGACGGCGGTCGCCAGGGCCAGGATCGAGATCTTCGTTTTCATGTCGCGCCCCTCCGGAAAGGAGACGTTACCAGAATCGCCTGGCTTCGGCGAAGCTGACATAGGCGCCCTGGGCCTGGGCCAGCAGTTCGGCCTCGTGCTCGGCCCCGCCGGCGGCCAGCCGGCCGGCGGCGAAGGCGGCCTCGGGATCGTCGCAGGACAGCGCCACCTCGCGGGCCAGGGCTTCGCGGCCGGCCTGGTCGTTGAGCAGGCCCAGGGCGTCCTGCAGGTCTTTGACCGCCGCGACGAAGCGGTCCCGGCGCTTGGGATGGTCCGGGAACAGCCCGCCCAGGTCCTCGACGGCGTAGCGCAGCTTCTTGC
Source organism: Caulobacter sp. BK020 (assembly GCF_004342605.1). Taxonomy (GTDB): domain Bacteria; phylum Pseudomonadota; class Alphaproteobacteria; order Caulobacterales; family Caulobacteraceae; genus Caulobacter. Next base: position 1,598 of record NZ_SLZL01000027.1, on the reverse strand, counting down.
CCCGGATGCGCAGATGGTGGCGGTCTTCGGGGCTGAGCGCGGCCAGGTCGCGACCGTCCTTGCGGATCCGGCGGCGAGCCTTGTCCAGCGCCTTGGCGGCGAAGTCGGCGGCGGGTCTGGCGCGGCGTTTTTCCAGGCGTTTGTCGGTGGTCCAGGCGCCGGCCTCCAGCCAGGCGGCGGCGTCGATGGCTAGGGCGCGGAAGCGGGCGCCGTCCACGGCCTCGCCGGCCTTGGCGTAGGCGTCCGTCTGGGCGGCCAGCAGCGCCTTGCCGAACGCCGCCAGGGCCCGGGCCTCGTCCTGGGCTTCGGCCTCGAGCGGATCCTGCCCCGGCCCGCTCTGGTCGTTGGCCGGTCGGCTCTCGACAGCTGGCCGCCAGACGTCGGCGATGAACACGTCCAGGTTCCGCGCCGCGCCCAGGGCGTCGGCCAGCCACTTCAGCTCGGCCTTCACATGCCGCGCGTCGGGACCGCCGGCCAGGATCTTGAACGTCGACAGCAGGGCCCGGAAACGCCGCGCCGCCACCCGCAGCTTGTGCACCCGCTCGGGACCCGGACGGGCCCGCAGGGCCTCGGCGGCCGTGCACAGCCGATCCAGGGCCGCGCGGCCCAGGGTCTGCAGCGCCTCGCCGGTGGAGGCCTCGGCCGCCAGGGCCGCCTCGGCGCCCGGCCGGTCCGCCTCGCCCAGGGCCAGGGCGTAGCCGCGCTCGGCCTTGCTGACCAGGGACAGCCGCAACGGAACGTGCGCGGCCAGGTCGCGCGCCAGGTCGAACAGCACGCGCGGCGCGCCGGCCTTCAGCTCCAGCTCCAGTTCGCTGACCTCCGCCCGCCGGTCGTCGGCCCGCAGTTCGCCCCGGTCGAAGGCCGCCTCGATGGTCGCCCCATCGCGCTCGACCAGCCGGATCACGCGCTTGACGTTGGTGGTGAACACCGGAACCAGAGCGTCGCCATTGACCGCCTTGGCGGCGGGGGTGCGGGCCAACAGGTCGCGGTCGGGCTCGGGCCCGTCCACCGCGCTCTCCCATTCGCCGCGGGCGAAGACGCCGCCGGACGAGGCCGATTTCAGGGTCTGCTTGCGGCCGTTCTCGCCGTCGCGGATGCGCAGGCCAAAGCCCGCCTTGCGCAGGGCGTGGTCGACGGTGTCGAAATAGGTGGCGTCGAGCTGCCGGACGGCCTCGCGTCCCTCGAGCCGGGCCAGGACCCCGTTCGAAGCTTCCGGGGCGATCAGGAACTTCAGCTCGATTTCGTGATCCATGCGACCCTTATAACCGGGCGAACCGGCTTTGGCTCCATCGGCTCTTGGCGACCCTGCACGCGGGACGTGCTTGCCAATCAAACTGGCGGAGTCCAAACCTGCGCGCCATGACCCAGATCAACCCCGCCCCGTCGCGTCACGACCCCCGCTACGACTGGACCCTCGCCGAGGTCGAGGCGCTGTTCGACCGGCCGTTCATGGAGCTGGTGTTCCAGGCCGCCGCCGTGCACCGGGCCGGCTTCGACCCGTCCGAGGTGCAGCTGTCGCAGCTGCTGTCGGTCAAGACCGGCGGCTGCGCCGAGAACTGCGGCTATTGCAGCCAGAGCGCCCACTTCAAGACCGGGCT
>NZ_SLZL01000026.1 GCF_004342605.1 Caulobacter sp. BK020 | reverse complement strand
ACGAAGCGGGCGGCCTTGCGCGAGCTGTCGATGTCCAGCACCCCGGCCAGCACCTGCGGCTGGTTGGCGACGATGCCGACGCTTTCCCCGTCCATCCGCGCAAAGCCGCAGACGATGTTCTTGGCCCACTCGCTGGAGATCTCGAAGAAGTCGGCCTCGTCGACGATCTTCAGGATCAGCTCCTTGATGTCGTAGGGCTTGCCCGGGTCGGCGGGGATCAGGCTGTCAAGGCTGGGCTCGGCGCGATGAGGGTCGTCGAAGCTTTCACGCTCAGGGGCGGCCTGGCGGTTGCTTGAGGGCAAGAAGTCGACCAAGCGGCGTACCTGGGTCAGGGCCTCCAGGTCGTTCTCGAACGCGCCTTCGGCCACGCCCGACTTGGCCGCATGCACCCGCGCCCCGCCCAGCTCCTCGGCGGTGACCACCTCGTTGGTCACGGTCTTGACCACGTCCGGCCCGGTCACGAACATGTAGCTGGTGTCCCTGACCATGAAGATGAAGTCGGTCATCGCCGGGCTGTAGACGTCGCCGCCGGCGCACGGGCCCATGATCACGCTGATCTGCGGCACCACGCCCGAGGCCATGACGTTCTCCAGGAAGATGTCGGCGTAGCCGGCCAGGCTGTCCACGCCCTCCTGGATGCGCGCCCCGCCTGCGTCGAACAGGCCGATGATCGGCGCGCCCACCTTCATGGCCTGGCGCTGGACCTTGACGATCTTGGCCGCGTGCGCCCCGCTCAGCGAGCCGCCGAACACCGTGAAATCCTTGGAGAACACATAGACGACCTTGCCGTTGATCGTGCCCCAGCCGGTCACCACCCCGTCGCCCGGCACCTTCTGCTCGGCCATGCCGAACTCGGTCCCCCGGTGCTCGACGAACATGTCGAACTCCTCGAACGAACCCTCGTCCAGCAGCAGGTCGATCCTTTCCCGCGCCGTCAGCTTGCCCTTGGCGTGCTGGGCCGCCACCCGCGCCTCGCCGCCCCCGGCCCGCGCCTGCTCGCGACGGCGATCCAGTTCCTCCAGTATGTGCTGCACGCGGATAGGCTCCCTGCTCTTTTACCTGGGCGGTTTTCCCACCTTATGGGCCGAGGCCTAATGGCGCGAGCTTTCCGTGGCAAGGCGCACCCTGGGGCAGGCAGGCGGCGAGCGCCGTTCCCCTCAGCGCCGCAGGGCCGCGAACCAGCGCTCCAGCACTTGCGCCTCGACCGCCAGGGCCTCGGCCCGGGCGACGGCCTCGGCGTCCTGGCCCCAGGTCTCGGCCTGGAAGATCTCCTCCAGCCGCGACAGGTCCAGGGCCTTGCGGCCGGTCACCGTGCCCGCGCGCAGGGCCAGGGTCAGCACCGTCGAGCCGAACAGGCCCGCGCCATAGGCCACGCCCGCCAGGCTGAAGTCGTCCAGGGTCAGGGCCAGGGCCTCGACGCTGGCCAGGGCGGCCGGCGACTGGGCGGTGTGGATCACGCCGGACGCGGGGGTCAGGTGCACGCCCAGCTCGGCCCTGACCCAGTCCAGCAGAGCGCCCCAGTCGCGCTTCTGGCGCTCGACCAAAGGCGTGGGATGGTCGGCCCAATAGCACAGCAGGTCCGAGCCGGCGTAGGCCGCGACCTCGCCGGCCACCTCGGCCCGGGTCTCGCGGATGCGGTCGATGGCGGTGAAGGCCAGGCGGGTGGCGGGCATGGCGGTGGAGTCGATCACCTCGACCTGGGCCTCCCACTCGGCGGCGACCAGCTGGGCCAGGGCCAGGGTCGGCAGGACCAGCGGCGACCGGGCCGGTGACTTGGGCGTGCGGCCGTCCAGCAGCACGGCGAAACCACCGTCCACGGGGCCGGCCGTGGCGGCCTTGTAGAAGCGGCGGGGACGTTGCAGCAGGTCGGGCTTGTCGGCCAAGGCGAACTTCTTTTCAGTCCAGACATCAAAACAGCGGTTTCAAGCCGTTGAATGGGCAAACAACGCGCCCAAGGCAAGACCGGCGACGCAAGGGAGACGAACGGCGTGAGCCTGCCTTCCAACGACCTCATGGCGGCCATCGCCGCGACCCGCTTCGGCCTGGGCGCGCGGCCCGGCGAGATCGACGCGGCCCGCGACGATCCGCGCGGCTTCCTGGCGGCCCAGATCCGACCCGAAGGCGCCGACCAGCCGCAAGGCGGCGAAGACTCGGCCCAGCGCCTGGCCGAGGTCAGCGACTACCAGATGCAGAAGCGCGACGCCAAGGCGGCCCAGAAGGACATGGGGGGCGACGCCAAGAGCGCGCCGGTCAAGGACCTCCAGAAGGACCTGAGGGATCAGGCCGGCGACGACTTCCTGGCCCGCGCCCGGCTGGGGGCCACCACCGACGCGGCGTTCCGCGAGCGCTGGGCGCTGTTCTGGGCCAACCACTTCACCGTCTCGGCCACCAGCCTGGCCGTCGGAGCGGTGGCGGGACCGTTCGAGCGGGAGGCCATCCGGCCGCACGTGTTCGGCCGGTTCGAGGACCTGCTGGTCGCCTCCTCCACCCATCCGGCCATGCTGCTGTATCTGGACCAGGCCCAGTCGGTGGGCCCCAACAGCCGGGCGGCGCAATATCAGCGCAAGGCCGGCAAGACGGCCGGCGGGCTGAACGAGAACCTGGCCCGCGAGATCCTGGAACTGCACACGGTCGGCGTCGACGCGGGCTACCACCAGGCCGACGTCACCGAGTTCGCCCGGGCCATGACCGGGTTCAGCATCGGCCGGCCGAAGGATCCCAGCCCGCACCGGTTCCTGTTCCGCGACAACGCCCACGAGCCCGGCGCGCGGACAGTGATGGGCCGGCGCTACGCCCAGGAAGGCCAGGCCCAGGCCCTGGCGGTGATGCGCGCCCTGGCGGCCAGCCCGCACACCGCCTATCACCTGGCGACCAAGCTGGCGGTCCACTTCGTCAGCGACACGCCGCCGCCCGCCCTCGTCGCCCGGCTGCGCAAGGCCTATCTCGACAGCGACGGACGGCTGGACGAGGTGGCCCGCGCCCTGGTCGCCGCGCCCGAGGCCTGGGATCCCGTCGCCGCCAAGTTCAAGACCCCCTACGAGTTCGCGATCTCGACCTGGCGGTCCGTCGACGCCCAGCCGTCAGGGATCGACAAGCTGGCGCCGGTGCTGACGGGGTTGGGCCAGAAGCCGTTCTCGGCCCCCTCCCCCAAGGGCTGGGCCGACGAGGCCCAGGTCTGGTGCGCGCCCGACGCCCTGATCAAGCGCCTGCGGTTCAGCGAAGGCTTCGCCGCCGTGGTCGCCGATCGCCTCGATCCCAGCCTGCTGGCCCAGACGGCCCTAGGCGCGCGCCTGACCCCGCCGGTCGCCAAGGCCGTGGCCCGGGCCGAGACCCGCCGCGAAGCCATGGCCCTGCTGCTGATGAGCCCGGAGTTCCAACGCCGATGACCGCGCCGCTTTCCCGCCGCTCGCTGCTGCTGCAGGTCGCCGGCCTGGGCGTTTCCGTCAGCTTCCTGGGCGGCTCGGCCTTCGCCGCCGACGGCGCGATGGCCCGTCGCAAGCTGGTCGTGGTGATCTGCCGGGGCGGCATGGACGGCCTGACCGTCAGCCCGCCGGTCGGCGATCCCGACTACGCGGCCCTGCGCGGGGCGGTGGCGGTGGCGCCCGACCAGGCCTTGAAGCTGGACGGGACCTTCGGCCTGCACCCCGCCCTGCAATCAGTGCACGCCCTGGCGCTGAAGGGCCAGGCCCGCATCGCCCCGGCCATCGCCAGCCCCGACCGCGCCCGCTCGCACTTCGAGGCCCAGGACGTGCTGGAGACCGGCGCGGCGCAGGTCTACGGCGTCAGCACCGGCTGGCTGAACCGCACGCTGGAGGTGATGGGGCCGTCGCGGGTCGAGGGCCTGTCGGTGGGAGCCACCGCGCCGCTGATCCTGCGCGGCAAGGTCCAGGCCGCCAGCTGGTCGCCGGGCAAGGGGGTCGACGAGACCGCCCGCCTGCCCACCCTGCTGCAGGACCTCTACAAGGCCGACCCGCTGATGGGTCCGGCCTTCGCCCGCGGTCTGGAGACCGAGGCCATGGCCCAGGCGGCGATGACCGCGCTCAACCCCGCGCCCGTCCCCGTCTCGACGGACACGACGGCGATGAACGGTTCCGGGATGGCGCCCCAGGTCGCCGCGTCGCCGCCCATGGCCCAGGACGCCCGGGCCATCGCCGGCCAGCGCCAGGGCCGCGAGGCCGCCCGCAAGCTGGGCGCGACCCTGGCGGGCTTCATGGTGCAGGACGGCGGGCCGCGCATCGCCGCCATCTCGCTGGACGGCTGGGACACCCATGCCGGCCAGGTCGGCCAGCTGAACACCCGCCTGTCCTATCTGGACGCCGTGCTCGACGGCCTGAACACCGGCCTGGGCGACGAGTGGCGCAACACCGTCGTGGTCGCCGCCACCGAGTTCGGCCGCACCGCCCGGGTCAACGGCACCGGCGGCACCGACCACGGAACCGGCTCGACCGCCCTGGTGCTGGGCGGCAGGCTCAAGGCCGGCGGCATCATCGGCGACTGGCCCAGCCTGAAACAGGAAGCTCTGTTCGAGAACCGCGACGTGCGCCCCACCCTCGACATGCGCGGGCTGTTCAAGGGCGTGCTGGCCGACCACCTGGGCGTCGACCGCGCGGCCCTGGACGCCACGGTCTTTCCCGACAGCGCCGACGCCAAGCCGGTGACGGACCTGGTCTAGGCTCGCGTCGAGAAGGCCTCGATGAAGCCGGCCACCTCGGTGGCGGGCATCGGCCGGGCGAAATGATAGCCCTGGACCTGGTCGCAGCCGTACTGGGTCAGGGTCGCCACCTGGTCAGGCCGCTCGACCCCTTCGGCCACCACCTTCATGCCCATGCTGGAGCCCAGATTGATCACCGCTCGGACGATGGCGTCGTCCTGGCTGTTCTGGACGAAGGACTTGTCGATCTTCAGGCGGTCGATCGGGAACTGCCGCAGGTTGGCCAGCGAGGCGTAGCCGGTGCCGAAGTCGTCCAGGGCGATCAGCACGCCGGTGTCGTGCAGCTGCCTGACCGTGTCGCTGACCACCTCGGCGCCCCAGCCCATATAGACGTTCTCGGTGACCTCGATGGTCAGGCGATCCGCGGGCACGTTCCAGCGGGCCAGCTTGGCGGCGATCTCGGCGGCCAGGCGTCCGGTGCGGAACTGGGCCGCCGAGATGTTGATCGCCACGCGGCCGAACTCCACGCCCTGGTCGAGCCAGGCGCGCATCTGGCCCAGGGCGCGCTCGAAGGCCACCTCGCCCAGCTGCAGCGACAGGTCGTTGTCCTCGAACGCGGCCATGAAGGCGGCCGGCGGCAGGACCCCCTGCTCGGGATGGTTCCAGCGCATCAGCGCCTCGAAGCCGGCCACGGTGTTGCCGGCCAGGTCGACGACAGGCTGGTAGAACAGGTCGAACTCACCCTGGCTGATCGCCAGGCGGACCTCGCGCAGCAACTCGACACGCTGCTCGACCTCCGTCCGCATGGCCGGCCGGAAGACGACGCTGCGGTTGCGGCCGTCGTACTTGGCTTGATACAGCGCGACGTCGGCGTTCTTGAGCAGGTGGGTGGGATCGGCGTCCGGGTCGCCGTGAACCGCCGCGCCGATGCTGGCGCAGATGGTGAAGCTCTGGCCGGCGTGTTCGATCGGCGTCCGCAGCAGGCCCTGCAGCACCTCGATCGGGCGGGTCATGTCGGCCTCGCTCTTGAGGTCGCGCAGCACGATGGCGAACTCGTCGCCGCCCAGCCGGGCCACGGTGTCGTTGCGCCGGAAGGCCCGCTTGAGCTGGCCGGCCAGCGCCTTCAGCAGGGCGTCGCCGGCGTCGTGGCCCAAGGTGTCGTTGACGTCCTTGAAGTGGTCGACGTCGAGCATGATCAGGCCGAACATCTCGCCCTGCTCGGCGGCGGCCACGGCGTCGTCATAGGCCCGCTGGAAGGCGGCGCGGTTGGGCAGGCCCGTCAAGGGATCGCGGAAGGCCAGAAACTCGATCTGGGCGGCGGCGCTGATCGACTCGGTGACGTCCTCGTGGGTCGCCACATAGCCGCCGTCCGCGGTGGGATTGTGGGTGATGCGGATGGTGCGCCCGTCGGTCAGTTCCACGTCGCGCGTCGCCGCCGCGCCCCTCAGGGCCGCCTCGACGGTGGCGGCGTAGAAGGTCGCGAAGCTGCGGGGACCTTTGCCGATCGAGCAGCGATGCTCCAGGATGTCGTCCAGCGGCGTCCCGGGAACGCCCAGCGCGTCCGGCAGGTCGTAGAGCCGGCGATAGGCGGTGTTGCACAGGATCAACCGCTTCTCGGCGTCGAACATGCAGAGCCCGTGGGGCATGTTGCTCAAGGCCGCGTCGAAGCGCGCGTTCTGCTCGGCCAGGCGCTGACCGGCCAGCTCGGCCTCACGCGCCGCCAAGACCGCCTCGGTCACCTCGCGCCCGACGACGACGAACCGGCTGTAGGCGGACCCGCGCGGCCAGGGGCTGAGCTCGAAACTGTACCAGCGCGCGCCCCCTTCGGCGTCCGTGGGGATTTCGACCCGGCAGGTCTCCACCGCGCCGGTTTCGAGACAGCGTCCGGCGGCGGCCGTGAACTCAGCGTTCGGCGCCAGCGGTTCGGCGTTCGGAGATTGCGCGGTCCGGGGGGTCACGGCCTGGTCCAGCCAGCCCTGGCTGAACAACACAGGTCTCAGATCCAGGTCGAGCAGCACGATGGGAGTCGGCGAGCCGCTCAACGTGATCCGTAGCGCCCTTTCAGCTGCGGATAGAGCGGCCGATCGGCGCTCCAGAAGATCCAGCGCGATGACCTGCGAACTCATGACGAACACCCTTGTCTGCCCACGACGGCAGGGTCGGCGAACGTCGCTAATAAGTTGATGACGAAAGACCCCGCCCGCCTGTGGTGCAACGTCGCAGGCCGGCGGCTACCCCGCCGCGTTCAGCTTGCGCTCGACCACCTCGACCAGTTCCTTGACGTCCTGGTGCCTGCCGTTCCTGAAGGCGATCCGCGTGCCGGCCCTCAGCGGGCCCGCCAGGGGTCCATCGGTCGGTACGGGCGCGAAGCTCAACACCTCGGCCGTGTTGATCGACACCGGCGAGTCGTCCGGACGCGTGAAGCTCACGAAGGCCATGACCCAATCCTCAGGGTTGAGGAAAAACCTTGTCACAGCCCACGAGAGCGCTCAAGCCTTCGCCGCAGGGGGCTACCGACGCTTGGTCTGCCGCCGCACGAACGGATCGTACTCGGCCTCGTCCTCCGAAAAGCCGAACTTGGCGAAGCCCGCTCTCATCTCCGGGCTCAGCGGCGCCTCGATGGCCAGGGTTCCCACCGTGGGATGCGGCAGGATGATCGAGCGGGCGTGCAGCTGCAGCTTCAGCCCCTCCGACAACGGCGCGGACTTGTCGTCGCTGTACTTCGGGTCGCCCAGGATAGGGTGGCCGATGGCCTTCATGTGGGCGCGCAGCTGATGGGTGCGGCCGGTGTGCGGGCGCAGGGCCATCCAGGTGACGCGCGGACCGGCCCGGCTGATCGAGACGAACTCAGTCTCGGCCGGCTGGGCGTCCAGATCCTTTGGCTCGGCGGGCACCACCAGTTCGCGATCGCCCACGCCGCGTTTGGCCAGATGCAGCTCGATCACGCCTTCGGTCGGGTGCGGATTGCCCGCGACGATGGCCCAGTAGGTCTTCTGGGCCCGGCGCTTGGCGAAGGCGCCGGATAGACGAGCCGCAGCCGCCGGGGTCTTGCCCAGCAGCAGGACGCCGGAGGTGTCGCGGTCTAGGCGGTGGACCAGCTTGGGCCGGTCCACGCCCTCGCCCCAGGCGCTGAGCAGCTTGTCGATATGGTGCGTGGTCTTGGTGCCGCCCTGCACCGCCAGGCCGGCCGGCTTGTTCAGGGCCAGAACCTCCTCGTCCTCATACAGCACCAGCGACTTGGCGAAGGCGATGTCGCGCGGCGACAGCTTGCCCCTTTCGGACGGGTCGGGGGCGTCGGGCAGCGGCGGCACGCGGATCTGGCTGCCGGCCGCCAGCTTGGTGTCGGCCTTGGCGCGCGAGCCGTCGACCCGCACCTGGCCGGAGCGGAACAGCTTGTTGAGCTGGATATGGTTCAGGTGCGGCCAGCGGCGCTTGAACCAGCGGTCCAGGCGGACGCCGTCTTCACCCGCGTCCACATAGAGCGTGCGGACTTCTTTCATGCCGAAAAGATCCTTCGGGCGATCAAGAGGCCCGCGAAGATGGCCGCCACGGACAGGATCACGCTGGCGGTCGTATAGGTGAAGGCCTGGGCGTAGGCGCGCTTCTCGATCATCAGCGCGGTCTCCAGCGAAAAGGCCGAAAAGGTGGTGAAGCCCCCCATGACGCCGACCCCGAGCAGGACGCGCCAGTGCTCCTGCTGCGCACCGCCCCGCAGGGCCAGCCAGGCGGCCAGCAGGCCCATCAGCAGCCCGCCCGCCAGGTTGACGATGAAGGTGCCGTACGGCCAGTTCGCCCCGAACAGGCGCAGGGCTTGGATCCCCACCAGGTAGCGAGCGACGGAGCCCAGGGCGCCCCCGACGGCGACAAGGAGGAGCTTGGTCATCGCGCCCTTATGCGCCGCGCGGCCGCAAACGCCAAGCCGCGCCTGAATTCGCCTCAAAAGCCGTGTCGCCGAAGGTTAACGCGGCGACGCGGTTTTCGCGGTTCCGCTGCTCGCCAGGAGCCTTAAAGCCGCCTCCGTTTCACGTCAAAAGGCCCGGAAAATGGGCATCTTAACGTTTGGGTGCGTTACGGTAACCTCGTTTGCAAACCGTGTTCCTGCACCGACCGTTAAGGCTGTAAAAGGCATCTTATGGGCTCCTCCCGCGCCAAGGCGACCATGCCCTTCGATTCGATGCATAACGACCGGACCGAGCACCTGGCTCTCAGCGGCCCCGTACTCCAGCGCCTGGCGGGGTCGGAGCTGGTTACTCGTGGCTCGGTCAACGTCATCAGCGTCAAGGCCATCCGCCGCTGGGCCGGTGACTGGTGGGACAAGAAGCGCGTCGACGTCTGGACCTATGTCGAGCGCAAGCTGGCCGAGCACCTGGACCGCAGCGACCTGCGCGCCCGGATCGGCGAGGAAGACTTCCTGATCGCCATGAACAACGACCAGGGCCTGGCGGCCCAGGCCACCAGCGTGCGCATCCTGGAAGACGTGCTGACCCACCTGCTGGGCGCGGCCGAGCCCACCGATCTGGGCGTGCGCGCCGTGATCGGCGTCGAAGCCGGCGGCCTGGTCTGCCGCCCGGTCGACGCGTCGGTCATCCTGGCCGCCCGGGCGCGCCGCGACTCTACCCGCTCGCCCATCCGCTTCGACATCGATCCGCTGGAAGAGACCCGGCGCACGCCCGTGGCCTTCACCACCGCCGGCGGGGCGGCTCTGCGCGTCGACTTCACGCTGGAGCACGTGATCAGCCTCAAGCGCAACATCGCCACGGCGGTGCGCATCGAGCCGGTGGTCACCCACCTGGGCACAGGCAAGCAGATCAGCGCCCGCGCCGTCTCGCGCCTGCCCGACCGCGACGCGGCCTTCATCGACGAGGCGGCCCTGAAGTACGCCGCCGTGTTCGCCCGCGCCTCGCAGGGCCACGACCGGCCCGACCTGATCGTGCCGGCCTCGTTCCGCACCCTGGGCACCCAGCGCGGGCGCGACATGTTGACCGGCACCTCAGGCCTGTCCCTGGCCCTGCTCCGCGGCGGGGTAATGATGGAGCTGGTCGATGTCACGCGCGGCACGCCCGCCGGACGCCTGCTGGAAGTGGTCGGGCTGCTCAAGGCCCTGACGCGCGGCGTCATCGCCCGCGTGCCGCCCGAGAAGGAAGCGCTGCGCGTGCTGCGCGACGCCCGCCTGCAGGGCCTGACCCTGGACGCCAGCGACCTGAGCGGCCCGGCCGAGAAAATCGCCGCCGACATCATGGCCTTCGGACGCGAAGCGCGGGGCCTGGCTCCGATGGTCGCCCTGCAAGGCCTGCCGGCCGAGGGCTATTTCGCCGCCGCCGAGACCGCCGGCCTGACCCACGCGGCCCTGCGCGCGGCCTATCCGGTCGCGGCGACTGGGACGAAGAAGGCGGCGGGCTAAACGGCCGCCCGCCCCTGCCCCACGGTGCGGACGATGGCGCGGGCATCGTAGACGTCGGCGTCGCGCGGCGGCTGGCCCTTGCCGAACACCACCTCCATCGAACTGCTGATCGCCGGCCCAGGGCCGAGGTTGAAGCTGGTGCCAACGCCCAGTCCGACCCCGCTGCGCCGGCCATAGCTGCCCGAGCCGCCGCCGATCGACAGGCTGGAGCCCCGGCCGGAGCCCGTCTGCTGGGTCATGCGGTCGGCCACCCGGAACCAGTCATAGCCGTCGCGCAGGGCCAGTTCGGCCGAGCGCAGCAACGCGTAGTCCGAGACCTGGTTGACCGGCGCGCCGGGATTGCCCTGGAAGGTCACCCGATAGCGGCCGGCCTCCAGGCGGTACTCCGAATAGCCGGCCCCGCGCGGCCCGGTCTGCGGCCCGTACAGCGTCGGCGAAGTGGCGCAGGCGGTCAGCAGGGCGGCGGAAAAGGCGAGCGCGATCAGACCTTTCGTATTCTGACGCTTCATGGCGAAATCTCCTGCCAGGCTTAACGGTTTCCCTGCCGCCCCTGTTCCGGGGGGCTCCGCTCGGGAAGTTGAAGGCCCAGCTTATCCAAAACCGCGCGCATGTCGTCGGGGATCGGCGCGCTGACCCGCCGCTCGCCGCCTTCGGGATGCGGGAAGACCAGCTGGACGGCGTGCAGCATCAGCCGCGGCGCGGGCGCCCCGCCCAGCATCAGCGCCCCGCCGTAGCGGCTGTCGCCGGCGATCGGGCGGCCGATCGAGGCCATGTGGACCCGCAGCTGGTGCATGCGGCCCGTGTCGGGGCTCAGCTCGACCAGGGCCGCGCCGTCCACCGCCGCCAGGGTGCGGTAGCGGCTGCGCGCAGTCTCGGCGTCAGGGTGGTCAGCGGCGCAGACCCGCATATAGGCCTCGCGTCCGATCGACTCGCGGCGTAGGGCCGCGTCGATCTGGCCGCCGCGCGGCTCGGGCGCGCCGGGCGTGACGATGGCCAGGTAGGTCTTGCGGAACCGCTTGCCCATCAAGGCCTTGCCCAGGAAAGTCGCGGCCGGCTTGGTGCGCGCGGTCAGGATCACGCCCGAGGTGTCGCGGTCCAGGCGATGGATCAGGCGCGGCCGCGGCCGGTCGCGCCGGGCGAGGGCCCAAAGCAGGTCGTCCAGCGTATGGGCCTGGATGCGCCCGCCTTGGCTGGACAGACCCGCCGGTTTGTTCAGGACGAAGACGCTGTCATCCTCGTGGATCACCAGCGACCGGGTGAAGGCGATCTCTTCAGGGGTCAGGGCGATCGGCGTGTCCGAGGCCTTGGGCTTGGCGACGCCGGGCGGGCGCCGGCCCGGCTTGCCGGGCGGTGGACGGCTCATGCGGCGTCTCCCTTGGGCGCGATCCACAGGGCCCGGCCGTTCAGGAACAGCCACAGCAGCATCAGCCCCGCCGGGGCCAGCGCCCAGCCGCCGCGCGAGGCGAAGCTGGTCAGCAGGAAGACCGCGAAGGCCACCGGCAGGGCGTAGATGGCGTTGGCCACGATCGACGGCCAGTGCGGCGGCCGGGTGAACACCAGCAGCGGCCCGCTGGCCCGCCGGCGGAAGATCAACGGCGGCAAGACCAGCAGCAGGGTGATCGTCGCGATCGGGATCATCGCCACCAGCGCCCCGGCCAGCGGGATCTCCAGGGTGTCGGACCATTCGGGCAGCTGCTCGCGATAGAACCGGTGCAGCGGGTCAGCGGCCAGTCCGGCCAGGGTGGCGACCAGGGCCAGCAAGGTGACGGTCAGGACGACCCACGCGCTCTTCTGCGTTCGTAGCAGCCGCCCCCCGAACCGCATCGCCAAACCCGTGACCGCGACAGCGCAGACGCCCAGGCCGAAACAGGCGTAGGCGAGGTCGGCGTACAGCCACTTGCGGGTGGCGTACTGGGCCTGCAAGGCGGCGAATCTGGCGGTGGCGGCCTTGAAGGCGTCGGCGTCGGGCTGGCCGAAATAGAGCGTGGCGCGCAGCTTCCGAAGCTCGGCGAAATAGGCGCTGGAGTCGGTGTGCCAGGGCGTGGCGGCGGCCAGCCACAGCAGCGCCGCGCCGGCCAGCAGCAGGACCAGGGCGATCGCGGCGGTCACGCGGACCGCAGGGGTAAGCTTCACTTGCCGTCTCTCCGCAGGCGGTTCCAGGCGTCGAGGCGCTCCTTGACCTTGGCCTCGGCTCCGACGGGCTTGGGCTCATAGAGGCTGGGCCGTTCCAGGCCGTCCGGGAAGTAGTTCTGGCCCGACACCCCGCCCTCGACGTCGTGATCGTAGGCGTAGCCCTCGCCATAGCCCAGCGATTTCATCAGCTTGGTCGGGGCGTTGAGGATGTGGGCCGGCGGCATGAGACTGCCGGTCTCCTTGGCCAGCCGGCGGGCGGCCTTGTAGGCGTTGTAGACGGCGTTGGACTTGGGCGCGCTGGCCATGTGCACCACCGCCTGGGCCAGGGCCAGTTCGCCCTCGGGGCTGCCCAGGAAGTCGTAGGCGTCCTTGGCGGCCGTAGTCAGCAGCAGGCTCAGGGGATCGGCCGCGCCGATGTCCTCGGACGCCATGCGCACCAGGCGGCGGGCGATGAACAGCGGATCCTCCCCGCCCTCCAGCATCCGGGCCAGCCAGTAGAGCGCCGCGTCCGGATCGCTGCCGCGCACCGATTTGTGCAGGGCCGAGATCAGGTTGTAGTGCTCCTCGCGGTTCTTGTCGTAGGCCGGGCGGCGCTTCTGCAGGAACTGGGTCAGCTGGGCGGGATTGAGCGGCGTGTCCGTGCCGATGGCCAGCAGGGTCTCGGTCAGGGTCAGCAGGTAGCGGCCGTCGCCATCAGCCATGGCGATCAGGGTCGCGCGCGCGTCGTCGTCCAGCGGCAGCTTGCGGGTCTCGGCCGTCTCGGCCTTGACCAGCAGGGCCTCCAGCGCGTCCTCGTCCAGCCGCTTGAGCACGAACACCTGGCAGCGCGACAGCAGAGCGCCGTTCAGCTCGAACGACGGGTTCTCGGTGGTGGCGCCCACCAGGGTGACGATTCCCTCCTCCACGAACGGCAGGAAGCCGTCCTGCTGGGCGCGGTTGAAGCGGTGGATCTCGTCGACGAACAGAAGGGTGCTCTGGCCGGCCGAGCGCCGCACCCGGGCCTGCTCGAAGGCCTTCTTCAGGTCGGCCACGCCCGAGAACACCGCCGAGATCTGCATGAACTCGTAGCCCCCGGCCTTGGCCAGCAGGCGGGCGATGGTGGTCTTGCCGGTGCCGGGCGGGCCCCACAGGATCATCGAGGCCAGGCGTCGGGCCGCCGCCATGCGGCCGATCGGGCCCTCGGGACCCAGCAGGTGCTCCTGGCCCACCACCTCCTCGAGGCTCTGGGGACGCAGGCGGTCGGCCAGCGGCGACGGCGCGTGGGGCGTCAGGCCGGCGGCTTGGAAAAGATCGGACATGGGCTAGGTTTACTTAATCACGGAGGGAACCACCATGACCAACGAAGGCGATCCGACCCGGGGTCCGACGACCGGCGTCATCCCCTATCTTTCCGTCGTCGGCGGCAAGGCGGCCGTGGACTTCTACAAGCGCGCGTTCGGGGCCGAGGAGGTGTTCCGCAACACCGCCGACGACGGTGAGCGGCTGCTGCATTCCCGGCTGATCATCAATGGCGACTGGGTGATGCTGTCGGACCATTTCAGCGAGATGGCCCACGGCGATTACAAACCGCCGGCCGCCGTGACCCTTCACCTGCAGGTCGATGACGCCGACGCCTGGTGGAACCGTGCGATCGAGGCCGGAGCGACCGTTCGCTTCCCCCTGGCCGACCAGTTCTGGGGCGACCGCTACGGCCAGCTCGTCGATCCGTTCGGCCACACCTGGTCGGTGGCGTCGAAGATCAGGGGTTAGGGCCGTTTGCCAGGGCCGGCTAGAAGGGCGTTTTACTCCGCCATCGTCTCGCCGGACCCGCCGAACTCGGCCGGAAAGTCCTTCAGCTTCGGCAGGCCGTCGCGCATCGGCAGCACGGTCTCGGCATAGTTAATGTGCACGCCCGGCGCGAAGGCCAGGGTCGGGAGTGTGGCGGCGAACACGTCGACCAGGCCCAGGGTCGGATGAAGGGTCATCAGATGGCCGCCGCACTTGGCGCAATACTGCCGCTGGCTGAACGCGGTCTTTTGGTAGGTCGCCAGCTCGTCGGCCCCCGAAGTGACCCGCACGACCTCGGGCTTCCAAAGGCTGAAGGCGTTGACCGGCCCGCCCGACCAGGCGCGGCACGAGCGGCAGTGGCAATAGCCCATGCCTTCCGGTTCGCCGACGACCTCCAACTGGACCGCGCCGCAAAAGCAGCTTCCGACATGGGTCATGACACGTTCCTGGGTTCGCGTGACCAGCAACCCGACGGTACTGCTTCCGCGGCACCGCAACAAGCGCCGCCGCCGGTCGCCCTTACGCCCGCAGCCGCGCCGTGATCCGCTGGCCGTTGCGCTCGATCGTCACCGTCCAGACCGAGGCCGGCGCGTTCGAGGCCGCCGCCAAGTCGGCGGTGGTGTTGATGGCCCGGCCGTTGACCTCGCGGATGAAGTCGCCCGGGCGCAGGCCGGCGTTCAGCGCAAAGCCCTGACCGATCTTGGTGACCAGCACGCCCCGGCCGGCGAACGGATCGACGCTCAGATCCTGGGCCACGGCCGGCGACAGATTGACCACGGTGGCGCCGTCGAACGGGTTGCGGCCCTTCAGCACCCGTTCGTCGCGGGCAGGGCTTTCCGGGGCGGCCTCGGCCCGCAGGGTCAGGGTCTGTTCCTTGCCGTTGCGGTTGATCAGCACCGCGACCCGGTCGCCGACCTTATGGGTGCCGATGGCGAAGGCGCCGCCGCCCTCGTCGTTCACCGCCTGGCCGTCGATCGACAGGATCACGTCGCCGTCGCGAATGCCCGCCCGGTCGGCCGAGCCGCCCGGATAGACGTCGGAGATCACCACGCCCCGCGGCGCGGTCAGGCCCAGGCTGCGGGCGATATCGCCGGTGACCGGCTGGCCCTTCACGCCCAGCCAGGGCCGCACCACGCTGTGGCCGCCGCCCAGGGCGGTGTTGACCACCTGGCGCACCACGGCGGCCGGAATGGCGAAGCCGACGCCGGCCGAGGAGCCCGAACGCGAGATGATGAAGGTGTTGATGCCGATCAGGTCGCCGTCCATGTCGACCAGCGGACCGCCGGAATTGCCGGGATTGATCGCCGCGTCGGTCTGGATGTAGCTGCCGAACTCTGCGGCCCCGACGTCGGTGCGGGCCAGGGCCGAGACGATGCCGTTGGTCACGGTCTGGCCGACGCCGAACGGGTTGCCCATGGCCAGGACCAGGTCGCCGACCTCCAGCTGCTCCTGGTCGTCGATGGCGATCACCGGCAGGCGCTCGCCCTTGGTGTCGATCTTCAGCACCGCCAGGTCCGAACGCGGGTCGTCCAGAAGCACCTTGGCCGGGAACTCCCGGCGGTCGGCCAGCTGGACGGTGACGTCGCTCATGCCCTCGATATTGTGGTGGTTGGTGATGATCACCCCGTCGGCGCGGACGATGGCGCCGGAGCCGAGCGAGCCCTGCACCTGCTCGCGCGGCGTGCCGTCGCCGCCGCCCATGAAGAAGTCCCAGAACGGGTCGACGCGCTGGCGCACCACCCGGCGACTGGCGACGTTGACGATGGCCGGGGCGGTCTTCTTGACCACCGGCGAGAACGAGGCCTTCAGCGACCCCGGATCGGTAGGCGCGCGACGGGTCGGCTGGGCCAGGTCGGGGATCGATTGGGCCTTGGAAGGCCCCTGGGGCGAACAGGCGGCCAGCAGGGCCAGGGCGGGAAGCACGACGCGATAGGATCGCATGGTTGTTCGGCGACTCCGTGAAAATCCAGCCCGCGAGATCAGCCGAGCTTTCGGGCGCATTGATGGCGGCCAAGGTTCGGGATTTCGGGTGAAGCCCGGCCGCCGCTGTTCAAAGACCGTCAGGCGACGCTCGGTTCCACCGCGGCGGGGCGCGCCACGCGGATCGCCAATACGGTGGCGGCCGCCAGCAGGGCGGCGGCGATCAGGGCCGGCAAGCCGGGCAGGTGCAGGGTCGCGTCGTGACGCACCGCCCACGAGAACGGCAGCAGGTACAGCGACGGCCCGACGATGGCGGTGACGCCCATCATGGCGGAGTTCGCCCCCTGCAGCTGGCCCTGCTCCCACGGCTGGACCCGGCGGGTCATCAGCCCTTGCAGCCCCGGCTGGATCAGGCCCGTGAAGGCGAAGATCGGCAGGCCGCACAGATACAGCCACCCCGTCGGCGCCAGGCCGTAGATCATGAAGCCGACGCAGCCCGAGAACAGGCCGATCAGCAGCGCCCCGCGCTCGCCCACCCGCTTGACCACCGGCCCGACCACGAAGCTCTGCAGCAGGATGCCGGCGACGCCGCTGCCCATCAGGGTCAGGCCGATCACCGCCGTCGACCAGTGGTAGCGGAAGCCCATGTACAGCACAAAGACGCTGGGCAGCACGTTGTGCGACAGCTGGAACAGGAAGCCCACGCCCGCCAGGCCCAGCAAGTCGGGCTTGCTCTTGAGCAGGTTCAGCGAGCCCAGCGGATTGGCCTTGCTCCAGTCAAAGCGGTGGACGCGTTTCTCGGGTGGCAGCGATTCCGGCAGCACGAAGAAGCCGTACAGCCAGTTGCACAGGGCCAGGCCAGCGCAGACCAGGAACGGCAGCCGGTGGTCGAACTGCCACAGCCAGCCGCCCAGGGCCGGGCCGAAGGTGAAGCCCACCCCGAACGCCGCGCCCATCAGGCCAAAGCCCTTGGCCCGCTCCTCCGGCTTGGTGACGTCGGCGACATAGGCCCCGGCGGTCGAGAAGCTGGCCGCCGTCATGCCGTTGAACACCCGGCCGACGAACAGCCACCAGATGGTCGGGGCGAAGGCCATGAACAGGAAATCGACGCCCAGCCCGAAGATCGAGGTCAGGATCACCGGCCGCCGCCCCCAGCGGTCCGACATCAGGCCCAGGATCGGCGAGCAGAAGAACTGCATCACGCCCCAGGTGGTGGCGAACAGTACCACCCACAGGGCGGTCGAGGCGGTGTCGCCGCCGTTGAAGCGCTTCATGAGCTCCGGCAGCACGGGGATCATCACCCCCAGCGACAGCACGTCCAGGCAGGCGGTGATGAAGATGAAGCCCAGCGCGGCCTGTCGGTGGTTCTTGCTGGCGGTTTTGGTCATGCGTCGCCCTCCCTGGCGCGTTCTTTTACGTCCATAGCCGCCCGGCTGGCGAGACTTGTCAGCAGCGCACGCCACCACTCCGCATGGCGCTGCAGGAAGACGGCCTCCGGGAAGCGATGCCGCGCTACGTGCTCGGACGGGACGATGTCCCAGCCGCGATGCTCGACCGTGACCCGGGTCTCGTCTCCCACCGGCTCGAAGCGGACCTCGACCTCGGTGTCCATGCCGGGCGCAAAGCTGGCCTGGCGCCAGCCGAACACCAGCCGCTGGCCGGGATCCCAGACGCGGACGGAGCCGATCTCGAACACCCTGCCCGACGGCAGGCGCTCGACCAGGCGGGCGCCCTGACCGGTCCCCTCGAAGGCCAGGACGCCCGGCGAGCGCGGGGTGAATGAGAACAGGGCGTTGGGCCTCCACCACGCGCCGATGTCGGCGGTGAACACCTCGAACACCCGTAGCGGCGGAGCCTTGATCCGCAGGGCGACCAACACCTTGGAACTCATGCGCTGTCGTCCTCGACATGCGCCTTCAGCGCCAGGAGTTGGTCGCTCCACAAGCCCTCGGCCGCCTCGGCCCAGGCCTTGAGTTCGGCCATCGGCGCGGCGCGCAGGGCGTAGATCCGCACCCGGGCGTCGAACGGCGGGTGGGTCTCCTCCACCAGGCCGGCCAGGCGCAGGGCGCGCAGGTGGCGGCTCATGGCCGGAGCCGACAGGCCGGCGGCCTGGGCCAGCTCGCCCGCCCGGCGCGGTCCCCGGCGCAGCAGATCGACGGTGGCGCGCCGATGCGGGTCGGCCAGGGCCGCCAGGGTGACGTCGAGCGAAGCGGTCACGGCGTCGCCGCCGGGGCTCGACCGGCTTCCAGCAAGGCGATCTGCCGCTTGTTGGCCTTCAGCCGCCAGGCCGCCTCCAGAGCCCCGCTCAGGGTCAGCTCGTCGGCCTCGGCCAGCACGACCAGGGTCGCGCCCTTCAGCCCCCAGGCGCCCGGCACGAGCCGGAACACCCGGGGCTCGGCGCCTGTCACCATCTCCTGCTGGTCCCGCGTCAGCGACACCATGCCGAACGCTGCGTCGGGATAGCCCAGGGTGGCGAAGATCCGCCCCACCCGGAAGTCGGCCGTGCCCATGTGCGAGCTCTCGACGGCCCCGGGCAGGGCCAGGGCCAGGCGGCGGAAGTCGTCGGGCGTCATCGGCGCGGTCACGCCCAGCCCTTGACCACCTTCAGGCCGGACGTCGCCTCGGCCTCCTCGACGCCGACGTCGCGCACCGGCGCGCCCACCGTCCAGAAATGACCCTCCAGATCGCGGCAGCGATAGGTGCGATCGCCATAGAACTGGTCGGCCGGCTCCATCAGGATCTCGGCCCCGGCCGCCCGCGCCCGTTGGCAATGGGCGTCGATGTCGCCTTCGAGATGGATGTGGACGCTCTGGGTGTTGAACCCGTCGATCGAGGCCGGGCTCTTGTGCTGGACGCTCCACTCGCTGCCGATCATCACCACGCTGTCGCCGAAACTCATCTCCGAGTGGGCCAGATTCCCCTCGTTGTCCTCGATCAGCATCACCAGCTCGAAGCCGAAGGCCGCTTCCAGGAATTTCAGCGCGGCCTTCGGATCGCGATAGCAGAGGGCCGAGGTCAGGGCCGCGCGGTTCATGGCCAAGCTCCGTTTCCAATATCGGCAATATTTAACGCATATCGAAACTATTTAGGCAAGCTGAGCCGACACAAATCCGCCCGGCTTCCGTCCAAAGCTGCCGGCGAAAAGGGGAAGCACCATGTTCGACGTCCCGCCGGCCGCGGTTTGCCCGATTCCGTCGGACCTCACCGCCTTCACCTCCCTCGACTCCCTGCCCCCTGCGATCCAGGTGGACCTGAAGATGAAGACCGGCGGCCTCTCGCCCGCCGGCGGCCCCTTCGAAGCCACCGACGTGGGCGATGGCCCCAAGCGACGGTTCGTCGCCGCCGCAGGCAATCCGGTCCTGGATGTGGTGATCTACGAGCACGGCGGACGCGGCTATCATCGCCACGTTCTCGTCTACGACCGGATGAACTATGCAGGCATACCCCTGCTGGCGTTCCACAAGATCATCATGGACGACATTTCGATCTGTGACGCCTTGACCCAAGCGCTGGCGTCTCTGGCCCACGACACGGAGCCGACCATCTTGGGCGGAGAACCTTCCTCGCAACACTGGTGATGCTAACGCAGCGCCGCCTTCACCGGCCCCAGCTTGCCGTCGCCCTTGTCGCCCTTCACGCCGATCAGGCGGGTCAGCAGCGGATAGACGTCGACATTGTCGAACACCGGCAGCACGACGCCCGACCGGAAGGCCGGGCCGTGGGCGACGAACACCGCCCTCATGGCAGGGTCGAAGGGGTCGTAGCCGTGGGCCCCGCCGTCGCGCGGATGCTCGGCCCAGCGCTTCTTGATCGCGCTGGCGGTGGCGAAGTACCAGCCCCGGTCGGCCAGGCAGACGATCGGCGGCACGCGTGGATTGGTCCCGTAGCCGTAGCGGGCCGGGGCCTTCTCCTTCTTCCAGCAGGTCAGGTGCGGATGGGCCTTGAGCATCGCCGCCGCCACCTCCGCCTCGAAACCCGGCAGGGCGCGCGCGCCGACGACCGAGCCGGTGCTGACGAACCTGACCTTGGCCGGGTCGACCAGGGTCGCCACATCGACCAGGCCGCTCAGGGGCTGGGGCGCCATGCCGTGGTCGGCGACGACGACGATATTGGTGGTCGCGTAGAGTCCCCTCGCCTTCAGCCCCTGGACCAACCGGCCGATGGCGGCGTCCACCTCGGCGGCGGCCGCGTTCACCTCCGGCGAGTCCGGCCCGTAGTGGTGACCCTCGGTGTCGGTGCGGTCGAAATAGAGGGTGGCCAGGCCCAGCGGCGGGTCCTTGGCGTCGATCCAGGCCAGCAGGGTGTCGACCCGGTCGTTGGACGACATCTTCATGTCGAACACCTTCCAGCGGCCGGGTCGCACGCCGTCGATCCGCGCCTCCGAGCCCGGCCAGAACAGGATGCCGGCGTGCACGCCCTGCTGCTCGGCGCTGACCCAGATCGGCTTGGCCTGCTCCCACCAGCGGCCGTCGCCGACCGCCTCGGGGTTGGACATGCTGAAGCTGACGCCGGGAATGGCCTCGTCCTCCAGCGTGTTGTTGACCATGCCGTGGTGGTCGGGCCGCTTGCCGGTCACCAGGGTGTAGTGGTTGGGATAGGTCAGGGACGGGAACGACGGCCGCATGGCCCCGCGCGCGCCGCCGGCGGCCAGGGCGCTCAGGCTCGGGGTGTTTCCGCGGTCGAGGTAGTCGGGCCGGAAGCCGTCCAGGGAGATCAGGATGGTCAGCGGCGGCTTCGCGGGCGGCTTGGCGGCCCGCGTCGGCGTGGTCGTGGCCAGGACGCCCGCGATCAGGGCCAGGACCAGGGCGGTCCAGCGACGTAGAACGACCATCACGCACCTCGCACTCGCAACGCCCGGCCTATAGCCCAGTCTTGTGACGGCTCGCCATGTCTGTCGGCGACTTAACTTGGCGACGGCGGGCCGCCCGGCCATAGTCGCCGCATCTTTCAGGGAGTCGCCTCGCATGACCGCCGCCGGAACCTGCTCCGCATGAGCTTCGCCCTGGAGACCGAGAGCCTCGTCAAGACCTATGGCGCGGTGCGCGCGCTGGACGGCCTGTCGCTGCGCATCCCGGCCGGCGGGGTGTTCGGCGTGCTGGGCCCAAACGGGGCGGGCAAGAGCACCCTGTTCCGCATCGCCCTGGGGCTGGTGAGGCCCACCAGCGGGACAGCGCGGCTGTTTGGCGCCCCAGCCGGCCAGGCCTCGTCTCTGCGGCGAGCCGGAGCGATGATCGAGACCCCGCGCTATCCGCCCTATCTGACCGCCCGCGACGTGCTGAAGATGCTGGCCATGGAGAGCGGCGCGGTCGGCTCCGCCGACATCGACTACTGGCTCGAGCGCGTCGGCCTGGGCGGTGCGGCCGACCGCAAGGCCGGGACCTTCTCTGTGGGCATGAAGCAGCGCCTGGGCCTGGCCGCCGCCTTCTTCACCCGGCCGGAGCTGGTGATCCTGGACGAGCCGACCAGCGGCATGGACCCGGCCGGCATCCAGGAGATCCGCGCCCTGATCCGCGACCTGGCCGACAAGGAAGGCGTGACGATCATCCTGGCCAGCCACCAGCTGGACGAGGTCCGCCGGGTCTGCGACCGGGTGGCGATCTTCTCCAAGGGCAAGCTGGCGGCCGAGGGCGACGTCGAGGCCCTGACCGGCGGCAAGCCCCGCCTGCGCCTGACCGTCTCGCCGGCCGACAAGGCCCTGGCGGTGCTGGGCGCCAAGGGCCAGCCGGACGGCCCCAACGCGGTGCTGGCCGACGTGCTGCGCGCCGAAACGCCCGCCCTCATCAGGGCCCTGGTCGAGGCCGGGGTCGAGATCACCGAGGCCCGCTGGCGCGAGGCCGACCTGGAAAGCGCCTATCTCGGCGCCCTCGAACCCAAGGATCTGGTCGATGCTCGCTGACGCCATCGCCGCCGAGCGCTTCCGCCTCTCCCGCGACCGGACCGCTCTGTTCTGGGGCTTCGGCTTCGCGCCGCTGGTCGCCATGCTGTTCAGCATGGCGATCGACCTGTTCACCCGCGCGGTCCTGCATCGGACCATTCCCGGCGAGACGACCGACCTGGCCAACCGGGCCATGGGCGCGGTGGCGGGAGCCTCAGGCCCGTTCACCGCCCTGTTCCTGCTGATCGGCGCGGCGGCGATCTTCGCCGGCGACTATCGCTGGGAGACCTGGCGCCTGCTCACCCCCCGCAACAGCCGCGTCAACCTGCTGGTCGCCAAGCTGATCGTCTTCGCCGAGGTCGCGGCCTGGAGCCTGCTGCTGACCGCCGTCACCGCGGCGCTGGCGGGGCTGTTCAGCAGCCTAGTCAACCACGCCCGCCTGGTGGCGCCGCCCGGCGGCTCGGTCGTCATGGGCCATTTCGCCGGGGTCTTCGTGATCACCTGGCTGGAGGTGATGCTGGTCGGGGCCCTGGCCGGTCTGGTCGGCGTCGTCACCCGGTCGACGATGGGGGCGGTGATCGCCGGCCTGGTCGTGGTCTTCGTGCAATCGACCCTGGCCGCGACGATGCAGGCCACCACCTGGAAGTCGCTGGCGATCCCAGCCTATGCCGGCCGCATTCTCAAGGCCTTCGTCGCCGCCCCCGACGAGATGCGGCCCGAGGCGGGTCCCGCCGGCCTGGGGCTGCTGCTGCTGCTGGCCTGGCTGGTCGTGCTGGCCGGCGGCGCGGTGGCGCTGTTCCGGCGCCAGGACCTGACGAAGGAATAGCGGCAGCGCCCTAGGCCGCCGCCCAGGTCGGCGGGTCGCTCGACACCTGGAAGTGCTCGACCTGGGCCTCCAGGCGCACGGCGTCGTCGGCCAGGCCGCGGCTGGCGGCGGTGGCCTGTTCGGCCATGGCGGCGTTCTGCTGGATGACCTGGTCCATCTGGCGGACCGCCTGATCGACCTCGGCCAGGCCCGCGGCCTGCTCGCGGCTTGACTGGGCGATCTGCTCCATCAGGCCGCCGATCAGCCCTACCCGCTCGACGATGTCACCCAGAGCCGTACCGGCCTCGCCGACCAGGGTCACGCCCGAGCGGACATGGTCGGACGACTCCGAGATCAGCCCCTTGATCTCCTTGGCCGCCTCGGCCGAGCGCTGGGCCAGGGCCCGCACCTCCTGCGCCACGACGGCGAAACCGCGGCCGGCGTCTCCGGCCCGGGCCGCTTCCACACCGGCGTTGAGGGCCAGCAGATTGGTCTGGAAGGCGATCTCGTCGATGACGCCGAGGATCTGAGAGACCTTGCTCGACGAGCTTTCGATCTGGCTCATGGCCTGGGCGGCGCGACCGACGACCTGGCTGGAGCGGTCGGCGACCGCGCGGCTGTCGATCACCGCGGCGTTGGCCTCGTCGGCCCCCTCGGCCGTGCGCCGGACACTGGCGCTGACCTGGCCCAGGGCGGCGGCCGTCCTGACCAGGTTGGCGGCCTGTCGCTCGGTGCGGGTCGAGAGGTCCTCGATCGCGCCGTTGATCTCGCCGACCCCGGCCCGCAGGCCGCCCGCGCCTTGGGCGACCTCGAGCAGGGCCGCCTCCAGCCCGGCGATCGCCCGGTTGAAGTCGCCGCGCAACCCTTCATAGGCGGCCGGGAAGGCAGTCTCCAGGCGCGCGGTCAGGTCGCCGGCCTTCAGCCGGGCCACGGCCGCGCTCAGGGCCTCGACCACCTGCAACCGCCCCGCCTCCTCGGCCCGCCGTTCGGCGTCGTGCCGGGCCTTGGCGGCCTCGGTCTCGCCGCGCTCGGCCGCGATGCGATCCTCGGCGGCCTGACGCGCGACGATCGCCTCTCGGAACACCGCCACCGAATTGGCCATCTCGCCGATCTCATCGCCGCGCCCCGCGAACGGCACGGCCCGGTCGTAGTCGCCGGCCGCCAGCCGGCCCATGAAGCTGGTCATGGCCTGGATCGGCCGAACGACGCGGCGGCTGATCAGGACGATCCCGCCGCCCACCACCAGCAGCACCAGCGCGCCCGCCCCGGCCAGCAGGACGAAGGCCAGGCGGGTCTGGGCCACGGCCCGCGCCTCCACCGCGGCGGCGTCGCGGTTGGCCATGACCACGACCTTGTCGATGACGGCGCGATGGGCCTCGTAGGCGATGTCGGCCCGGGCCAGGCCCCGCCGGGCCCGCTCCAGGTCGCCGGACCGCACGGCGGGCACGATCTCCTGGTCGATCTCGCGCCAGAATTCCATGGCCGGAGCCGCCGACTGGTCGACCAGGACCGCCCGCATGGCCGGATCGATCGGCGCGGTGGTCCAGTAGGCGCGGCGGGTGTCGTAGTCCTTGCGCAGGGCCGCCAGCTTGTCGGCGGCGGCGTCCACTGTTTCAGGATGAGCCACCAGCTTGGTGGCCACGAGGTCGGCCTCGACCACGTAGAGCGGCGGCGGCAGGATGTCGGCGACGATGTCCTTGTTGTCGACGATCTGGCGGAACAACGGCCCGCCCACTCGCAGCCCTTCGATCGCGAACAGGGCCAGGCCGCCGGCCAGGACCACGCCCACGGCCAGCGCGCCGCCAAAGGCGCGCATGACGCCGGAGATCTTCATCTCCATCCCCCCTCCCCGGGTTTTATGGGGACGAAGCATGCGGGCGTTGAGGTGAATAAACCTCTACCATGATGGGTCTGGCCCGCTTCATCGTGTCGCAGGCCGCCCCGGACGCAAAAAGGGCCCCGGATCGCTCCGGAGCCCTCGTCGTCAGCCGAGGCTGAAAATGCTTAGTCTTCCGAGTCGGCGGTGAACACCGGGCCGGAGTCCTTGCCCTTGGCCGAGACGTCGCGGTCGACGAACTCGATGACGGCCAGCGGGGCGTTGTCGCCGTAGCGGAAGCCGGCTTTCAGGACGCGGATGTAGCCGCCCTGGCGGTCCTTGTAGCGAGGACCGATGGTGGCGAACAGCTTGCCGACTTGCTCGACGTCGCGGACGGTCGAGATGGCCTGACGGCGGGCGTGCAGGTCGCCGCGCTTGGCCAGGGTGACCAGCTTTTCGACGAACGGACGCAGTTCCTTGGCCTTGGGCAGGGTGGTGACGATCTGCTCGTGCTTGATCAGCGAGGCCGACATGTTGGCGAACATGGCGGTGCGGTGAGCGGAAGTACGGCCCAGTTTACGGTGAGCTTTACCGTGACGCATTGTGGTCTCTCCTGGGCCTTGGCCCGCTGTCGCGCGAAAAGGTGCGCTGATTGTCACCAATCCCGGCGGCGTCCCGGCCGGGTTCAGAACGAAGCGCCGGGGCCCTCCACCGCTGGTGCGGCTTCAAAAGGCCCAGGCCGCCTTCCAGGTCCGAAGACTGGAAGACGGCCCGGATTAGGCGCGATACGCGTACCTCAGATCTGGCCTTAGATCTGGTCTTCGAACTTCTTGGCCAGGTCTTCGATGTTTTCGGGCGGCCAGTTCGGCACGTCCATGCCCAGGTGCAGACCCATGCCGGCCAGCACTTCCTTGATTTCGTTCAAGGACTTGCGGCCGAAGTTCGGGGTGCGCAGCATCTCGGCTTCGGTCTTCTGGATCAGGTCGCCGATATAGACGATGTTGTCGTTCTTCAGGCAGTTGGCCGAGCGAACCGACAGTTCCAGTTCGTCCACCTTCTTCAGCAGGGCCGGGTTGAACGGCAGTTCCGGCTTGGCCTCGTCGGCGGTCTTGGCCTTGGGCTCTTCGAAGGTGATGAAGATCTGCAGCTGGTCTTGCAGGATGCGGGCGGCGTAGGCCACCGCGTCCACCGGCGTGACCGCGCCGTTGGTTTCCACTTCCAGGATCAGCTTGTCATAGTCCAGCGACTGGCCCTGGCGGGTCGGCTCGACGCGATAGGCCACGCGCTTGACCGGCGAGTACAGGGCGTCGACCGAGATCAGGCCGATCGGCGCGTCTTCCGGACGGTTGCGGTCGGCCGGGACATAGCCCTTGCCGGTGTTGACCGTGAACTCCATCCGCACCGAGGCGCCGTCGTCCAGCGTGCACAGCACGTGGTCGGGGTTCAGGATCTCGATGTCGGCCGGGGTTTCGATCTGACCCGCGGTGACCGGGCCGGGGCCCGTGGCGCGCAGGGTCATGCGCTTGGGGCCTTCGGCGTGCATGCGCACGGCCAGTTGCTTGATGTTCAGAACGATGTCGACGACGTCTTCGCGGACGCCTTCGAGCGAGGAGAATTCGTGTACGACGCCATCGATCTGGATGGCGGTGACGGCGGCGCCCTGAAGCGAGGAGAGCAGGACGCGGCGGAGAGCGTTGCCGAGCGTCACACCGAAGCCGCGTTCGAGCGGCTCAGCCACGATGCGAGCCTTGCGGGTCGCGTCGGCGCCAGTCTCGATCTGCGGCTTCTCAGGACGGATCAGCTCGTTCCAGTTTCTTTCGATCACGTGGTCGATCCCTTGAACGCGGCTCGCCGGCCGCGTTTTGCGCAGCCGGCGAAGGAGAATTGGGTCTAAAAAGTACTAGACGCGACGACGCTTGGGCGGACGGCAACCGTTGTGCGGGATCGGCGTCACGTCGCGGATCGTCGTGATGGTCATGCCGGCGGCCTGGAGGGCGCGCAGGGCCGACTCACGGCCCGAACCCGGACCCGACACGTTGACCTCAAGGGTCTTCACACCGTGCTCGGCGGCCTTCTTGCCCGCGTCTTCCGCAGCCATCTGAGCGGCGTACGGGGTCGACTTGCGCGAACCCTTGAAGCCCATCATGCCGGCGCTCGACCAGGAGATGGTGTTCCCCTGGGCGTCGGTGATGGTGATCATGGTGTTGTTGAACGAGGCGTTCACGTGCGCCACGCCCGAGGTGATGTTCTTGCGTTCGCGCTTTTTAACGCGAGCCGGTTCCTTGGCCATCGTCAGGCTACCTTATTTCTTCTTGCCGGCGATCGGCTTGGCCGGACCCTTGCGGGTACGAGCATTCGTGTGCGTGCGCTGACCACGGACCGGCAGGCCCTTGCGGTGACGCAGGCCGCGATAGCAGGCCAGGTCCATCAGGCGCTTGATGTTCATCGAGTTTTCGCGGCGCAGGTCGCCCTCGACGGTGAAGTCCTTGTCGATCGTTTCACGGATCGCGAGCACTTCGGCGTCGGTCAGCTGGTTGACCCGGCGGGCGTCATCGATGCCCACCTTGGTGACGATGTCACGAGCGGACTTCTGGCCGATGCCATGAATGTACTGAAGCGCGATCAAAACGCGCTTGTTCGTCGGGATGTTGACGCCTGCGATACGGGCCACGTCTAATGTTCTCCTAGTCACGCACTAAAGACGCGAACGGCGCGCCCGGCCCGGCCTTTCGGCCCAGTCCGGCGCGCACAGATCGCGCCCTTTCGCGGAAGCGCCCCGTTATAGGGATAGTTGCGCGTCCGTCAATGGCGGAATCCGCTCATAGAGAGGATTCCAACGAAGTCTTAAGCCACGACCGAAAGCGCGGCGTCGATGGCGCTGGCCACCGCGTCCACGGTTCCCATGCCGTCGACCTCCGACAGCTTGCCTTGCTCCCGGTAGTACGGCAGCAGCGGCGCGGTGTCGGCGTTGTAGCGATCCAGGCGGTTCACGAAGGTTTCGGGATTGTCGTCCGACCGCCCCTGCTCGGCGTACCGCTTGGTGATCCGTTCGATCAGGGCGGGCTCGTCTACCTTGAGTCGGAGGACGGAGTCGATCTTCTGACCCCGCTTGGCCAGCATGGAGTCCAGGGCCTGGGCCTGGGCGACCGTGCGCGGGAAGCCGTCGAAGATGGCGCCGCCGGCCGTCTCGGCCTCGGTCAGGCGATCCTCGATCAGGGCGATGACGATCTCGTCGGTGACCAGGTCGCCCCGATCCAGCACGCCCTTCACCTTCTGGCCGAGCTCGGAGCCCGAGGCGATGGCGGCGCGGAGCATGTCGCCAGTCGACAGCTGGACCATGCCCCGCTGCTCGACCAAACGCTTGGCCTGGGTGCCCTTCCCCGCTCCGGGCGGACCGAACAGGATCAAGTTCATCAATGCGCTTCCTGCGTTTCCGCGAGTCTGACGCCCGCGCCCCGCTCAGACCTAGAGTGGGTTCGATAAAAACGGAAGCCGGTTTATGACAAACCGGCTTCCGCGTCTGGCCTTCCGTCGCGCCGGAGGGGTTTAGCGCCCCTTGCCGCCGCGCAGCTTCGACTTCTTGATCAGGCCCTCGTACTGGTGCGCCAGCAGGTGGGACTGGATCTGGGCGACCGTATCCATGGTCACCGTCACCACGATTAGGATCGAGGTGCCGCCCAGGGCGAACTTGGTCGGCCCCATGCTGCTCATCAGCAGTTCAGGCAGGATGCAGACGGCGGTGATGTAGGCCGCGCCGATCACGGTCAGGCGGGTCAGGACATAGTCCAGATATTCCGCTGTCCGCTTGCCCGGTCGGATGCCCGGCATGAAGCCGCCGTACTTGCGCAGGTTCTCGGCCGTCTCGTCGGGATTGAACACGACCGAGGTGTAGAAGAACGAGAAAAAGATGATCAGGGCCGCGTAGAGCACCATGAACAACGGCTGGCCGTGCTGCAGAGCGCCGACCACGGTCGGCAGCCATTGCAGCCAGTTGGGCAGGTTGGCCGTGGCCAGGAAGCCCATGGCGGTAGTCGGCAGCAGCAGCAGGCTGGAGGCGAAGATCGGCGGGATGACGCCCGCGGTGTTCAGCTTCAGCGGGATGAACGAGGTGTCGCCGCCGATCATCCGGTTGCCCTGCTGGCGCTTGGGATAGTGCACCAGCAACCGGCGCTGCGAGCGCTCGATGAAGACGATGAAGAAGATCACGGCCACGGCCAGCACGGCCACGGCGAACAGGGCGAAGCCCGACATCGCGCCAGTCTGCACCTGGGTGAACATCTGCACCACGCCCAGCGGCAGGGCGGCCACGATGCCGGCGAAGATGATCAGCGACACGCCGTTGCCGACGCCCCGGCTGGTGATCTGCTCGCCCAGCCACATCAGGAACAGGGTGCCGCCGGTCAGGGCCACCACCGTCGAGACGATGAAGAAGGCCGGGGCGATGCCGCCGACGATCATGTTGGGCTGGCTCTGCAGGCCCACGGCGATCGAGAACGACTGCACGATGGCCAGGATGACCGCCAGGTAGCGGGTGTACTGATTAAGGGTCTTGCGGCCGGCTTCGCCGCCTTCCTTCTTCAGCTTCTCCCACGGCGGATACACCGAGCCCATCAGCTGCACGATGATCGAGGCGCTGATATAGGGCATCACGTTCAGCGAGAACACGGCCATGCGCTGCACGGCGCCGCCCGAGAACATGTTGAACATCCCCAGGATGCCCTTCGACTGCTGCGAGAACGCGGCGGCGAAGGCTTCCGGATTGATCCCCGGGATCGGCACATAGGTGCCGAGCCGGTAGACGATCAGGGCGATGAGCGTGAACCAGATGCGCTTGTGAAGTTCGGTGGCCTTCTGGAAGGACCCGAAGTTCATGTTGGCTGCGAGTTGTTCGGCGGCCGAGGCCATTCAAATCCCCACGTCGAGAGCGCGCGCCGCGTCCGCGGCCTTGGTCGCGCTCCAAGCATAAATCCGAGCCGGATCCGGATGGCGGTGAATCGCCGGGGCCGGATCAAGCCCGAGTACGGAGCCGTACATAGGTGAGGCTCGCCGCGATGTCACGGCGAGCCTCGTTATTCTGTCATCCCGGCGGGAAACGGCGGACCTGGCGGGGCCTCCCCTGCCCTGTCCGCGATCCCGGCAATGACGTCAGGCGACGCGTCCGGGATGACATTATGGCCTTAGGCTTCGGCTTGCGCCTTGGCCTTCTTGGTCACGGTCACCGAACCGCCGGCGGCTTCCACGGCCTTGATGGCCGCTTCGGTCGCCGAATAGACGGTCAGCTTCAGGGCGGTCTTGATCTCGCCCTTGCCCAGCAGCTTCACGCCGTCCAGTTCGCGACGGATCACGCCGGCGGCGACCAGGTCAGCGGCGGCCAGCTCGGCGCCGGCCTTCAGCTTGCCGGCGGCCACGGCCTGCTCCAGGCGCCACAGATTCACCTCGGCGAACGCCAGGCGGAAGGGGTTGTTGAAGCCGCGCTTGGGCATGCGCATGTGCAGCGGCATCTGGCCGCCTTCGAAGCCGGCGATGGCTACGCCCGAGCGCGCCTTCTGGCCCTTCACGCCGCGACCGCCGGTCTTGCCCTTGCCCGAACCCGGGCCGCGGCCGATGCGCATGCGGCCCTTGGTCGAGCCGGGAGCCGGAGTCAGTTCATTCAGCTTGGTCATGTGTGCCTCTCCCTGGAGATCTGCGCCTGGCCAGCGGCCAGACTCGGCTTTTGGAAACAAAGAAACTCAAACGAAAACCACCCCGGCTTTCACCGGGGTGGCGATTTCGACGTCTCGTAGCAGACCTACTCGACGATTTCCAGCAGGTGCTGAACCTTGCGGATCATGCCGCGGACCGCCGGGGTGTCTTCCAGCTCGGACTCGCGGCCCAGCTTGTTGAGACCCAGGCCGGCCAGCGTCGCGCGCTGGATGGCGTTGCGACGGATCGGGCTGCCGGTCTGGCGAACCTTCACGGTCTTAGCTTGCTTAGCGGTAGCCATGTCTTAGCCCTCGATGGCGTCCGGAGCCGAGGCTCCGTCGGCGCGGCGGCCGAGAATGTCGCCAACCTTCTTGCCGCGCTTGGCGGCGATCTGGCGGGGCGACGATTGAACCTTCAGGGCTTCGAACGTGGCGCGGACCATGTTGTACGGGTTGCTGGAACCCGTCGACTTGGCCACGACGTCCTGGACGCCCAGGGTTTCGAGAACCGCGCGCATCGGACCACCGGCGATGACGCCCGTGCCGGGAGGGGCGGCGCGCATCATGACCTTGCCAGCGCCCCAACGGCCATAGCCGTCGTGGTGCAGGGTGCGCGACTCGCGGAGCGGGACGCGGACCATGGTCTTCTTGGCTTCTTCGGTCGCCTTGCGGATGGCTTCCGGCACTTCACGCGCCTTGCCATGACCGTAGCCGACGCGGCCCTTCTGGTCGCCGACGACCATCAGAGCGGCGAAGCTGAAGCGACGGCCGCCCTTAACGGTGGCGGCGACGCGGTTGATGTGGACGAGCTTTTCGACGATGTCGCTGTCGACCCGCTCCTCGGGGGCGTTGCGGTCGCGACGGTCCCGGCGTTGGCCGCCTTCACCGCGCTGTTGGTCACCACGAGCCATGATGTTTCCCTTAGAAGTTCAGGCCGGCTTCGCGCGCGGCGTCGGCCAGGGCTTTCACCCGTCCGTGGAAGATGTAGCCGCCGCGATCGAAGACGACGTCCTTGACGCCCTTTTCGATGGCGCGCTCGGCGACGAGCTTGCCGACCAGGGCGGCCGCGTCCTTGTCCGCGCCCTTGGCCGAGCCTTCACCCTCGAGGGTGGAGGCCGAGGCCAGGGTCACGCCGCGTTCATCGTCGATGATCTGGGCGTAGATGTTCTTGGACGAACGGAAGACCGACAGGCGCGGGCGACCGTTGGACAGAGCCTTGAGGCGGGTGCGCGTGCGCTGGGCGCGACGAGCAGCGGATTCACGAGGAGAGAGCGCCATGGCTTACTTCTTCTTGCCTTCCTTGCGGCGAACCTTCTCGCCGGCATAGCGCACGCCCTTGCCCTTGTAGGGCTCCGGCGGACGAATGCGGCGGATCTTCGCGGCAATCTCGCCGACCGCCTGCTTGTCAGCGCCGGCGATCTTGATTTCGGTCTGCTTGGGCACCGCGAAGGTGACGCCGGCCGGAGCCTCGACGTCCACGTCGTGGGAGAAACCGAGCTGGATGGAGAGCGCGGTGCCCTTCATCGCGGCGCGGTAACCGACGCCCACCAGCTCGAGGGTTTCCTCGAAGCCCGTGGTGACGCCGTGCACCATGTTGGCGACCAGCGTGCGGGACAGGCCCCACATCGACTTGGCGCGCGAGGACTCGTTCCGCGGGACCAGGGCCAGCTCATCGCCGTCCTGCTTGATCTCGATTTCTTCCGGAACCGTCCAGGAGAGTTGGCCCTTGGGCCCCTTCACCGTCACCGTCTGGCCTTCGAGCGTCAGGTTGACGCCCTTGGGGATCGAGACGGCCTTCTTACCGATACGTGACATGCTCTTTCCCTCCCGCGCCTAGTAGACGCGGCAGAGGACTTCGCCACCGACGTTAGCGTCGCGTGCGGCGGAGTCCGACATGACGCCCTTCGGCGTCGAAAGGATCGAGATGCCCAGGCCGTTCTTGATCGGCTTCAGGTCCTTGATCGACGAATAGACGCGACGGCCAGGCTTGGACACGCGGCTGATCTCGGCGATCACGGGCTCACCGTCAAAATACTTGAGCTCGATCTCGAATTCGGGGAACGCGCCGGGCTTCTCGACCAGCGAGTAGCCGCGGATGTAGCCTTCGTCGGCCAGCACGTCCAGGACGCGGGCGCGCAGCTTGGAAGCCGGCGTCGCGACCTTGGCGCGCTTGCGCGTGGCGGCGTTCTTGATGCGAGCGATCATATCGCTCAGGGGATCGTTCATCGACATCTGATCGTCCTCACCAGCTCGACTTGACGAGGCCGGGGATCTGCCCCTGCGAACCCAGTTCGCGCAGAGCAACCCGGCTCATCTTCAGCTTGCGATAGTAGGCGCGCGGGCGGCCGGTCACTTCGCAGCGGTTGCGAATGCGAACAGCCGACGAGCTGCGCGGAAGCTTCGCGAGCTTCAGGCGGGCTTCGAAGCGTTCTTCCAGCGGCAGGCTTTCGTCGTTGGCGATCGCCTTCAGCGCAGCGCGCTTGTCGGCGTATTGCTTGACGAGGGCCTTGACCGCGAGATTACGGTTAACGGCGCTTTTCTTGGCCATGGTGTGTTTCCCTGCCCGCTCTTAATTGGTGAACGGGAACTGGAATTCCTTCAGGAGAGCCTTGGCTTCCTGGTCGGTCTTCGCAGTGGTGCAGACGATGATGTCCATGCCCCAGATCTGTTCGATCTGGTCATAGTTGATTTCCGGGAACACCAGGTGCTCCTTCAGGCCCATGGCGTAGTTGCCACGGCCGTCGAAGCTCTTGCCGTTCAAGCCGCGGAAGTCCTTCACGCGCGGCAGCGCGATCGTGACCAGGCGGTCGAGGAATTCGTACATCCGGTCCTTGCGGAGGGTCACCTTGGCGCCGACCACCATGCCTTCGCGCAGCTTGAAGCCGGCGATCGACTTGCGGGCCTTCGTGGCGACCGGCTTCTGGCCGGCGATAGCCATCAGATCCTTCAGCGCGGTCTGGGCCTTCTTGGAGTCGGCCACGGCCTCGCCGATGCCCATGTTCAGGACGATCTTGTCCAGCTTGGGGATCTGCATTTCGTTGGTGTACGCGAACTGTTCCTTCATCGCGGCGCGGATGCGCGAGCGATATTCGGACTTCAGCCGCGGCTCGTAAGCTTGATCAGCCATTGATCACCTCGCCCGTCGTCTTGGCGACGCGCACCTTCTTGTCGCCTTCGATCTTGAAGCCGACGCGGGTGGCCTTGCCGTTGGAGTCAACGAGCGCGACGTTCGAGACGTGCAGCGCCGCTTCCTTGGTCTTGATGCCGCCTTGCGGTTCGGCTTGGGTCGGCTTGGTGTGGCGTTGAACCAGGTTCACGCCTTGCACCAGGACACGGTTTTCCTTGGGGAGAACCTGGGTCACAGCGCCTTGCTTGCCCTTGTCCTTGCCGGCCAGGACGACAACGCGGTCGCCCTTCTTAATCTTGGCAGCCATTACAGCACCTCGGGGGCGAGGGAGATGATCTTCATGTGGTTCTTGGCGCGCAGTTCGCGGGGAACCGGGCCGAAGATCCGCGTGCCGACCGGCTCGCTCTGCTTGTTGACGATGACCGCGGCGTTCTTGTCGAAACGGATCAGCGACCCGTCCTTACGCTTCATGCCTTGGTTCACGCGAACGACGACGGCGCGGAGCACGTCGCCCTTCTTCACGCGGCCGCGCGGAATGGCTTCCTTAACGGACACGACGATCACGTCACCGACGCTGGCGTAGCGACGACCCGCGCCACCCAGCACCTTGATGCACATGACCCGGCGGGCGCCGGAGTTATCGGCGACTTCCAGGTTAGTTTGCATCTGGATCATGGTTCAAACCTTCCAGATTAAGCGGAAGCCTTGGGAAGGACTTCCCAGGTCTTCAGCTTGGACTTCGGAGCGCACTCGATGATACGGGCAACTTCGCCCGCCTTGTACGCATTGCTCTCATCGTGCGCGTGGTACTTCTTGGACCGACGCACGATCTTCTTCAGCAGCGGGTGAACGATGGTCCGTTCAACCTTGACCACTACGGTCTTGTCGCCCTTATCGGAGACGACAACCCCTTCGAGGATACGCTTGGGCATATCGTTCTCCTTAAGCCGCGGCCTTGGCGCGCAGCACGGTCTTGATGCGGGCGATCTCCTTGCGGATCTCGCCGACGCGGTGGGTCTTCTCCACCTGACCGGTCGCCGCCTGGAAGCGCAGGTTGAACTGCTCCTTCTTCAGGTTGAGCAGCTGCTCGGCGAGCTGGTCGGGGGTCATGCCCCGGATGTCAGCAATCTTGGTCATGCCGCTTCGGCCTCCAGAGCCGCACCGGCGTCGATGCGGGTGACGACGCGGGTGCGGATCGGCAGCTTGGCCGCGCCGAGGCGCAGGGCTTCGCGCGCGATATCGTCCGGCACGCCGTCGATTTCGAACATGATGCGGCCCGGAGCCACGCGAGCGGCCCAGTGGTCCACGGCGCCCTTGCCCTTACCCATCCGGACTTCCGCCGGCTTGCCGGTGACCGGCACGTCCGGGAAGATACGGATCCAGACGCGGCCTTGACGCTTCATCTGGCGGGTGATGGCGCGACGAGCAGCTTCGATCTGGCGAGCCGTGATGCGCTCCGGCTCGACGGCCTTCAGGCCATACGAACCGAAGTTCAGCAGGGTGCCGCCCTTCGAGGTGCCGTGGATGCGGCCCTTGAACTGCTTGCGATACTTGGTTTTTTTCGGTGACAGCATAGCGCTCTATCCTTAGCCCCGATCGCGACGGCCGCGGTCGCCCCGGTCGGGACGATCGCCGCGCTCGCGTCCGCCGCCCTCGCCGGCCGGGCCGGATTCGGTGGCCAGACGCTTGTCGAGCGCCATCGGGTCATGCTCCAGCACTTCGCCTTTGAAGATCCAGGTCTTCACGCCGATGATGCCGTAGGTGGTCTTGGCTTCCGCGAAGCCGTAGTCGATGTCGGCGCGCAGGGTGTGGAGCGGCACGCGACCTTCGCGATACCATTCCATCCGCGCGATTTCCGCGCCGCCGAGGCGGCCCGACACGTTGATGCGGATACCCTTGGCGCCAAGGCGGACAGCCGATTGGATCGACCGCTTCATGGCGCGACGGAAGGCGATCCGGCGCTCCAGCTGCTGGGCGATGGACTCGGCCACCAGCTGGGCGTCGGTTTCGGGCTTGCGGATCTCGACGATGTTCAGGTGAACCTCGCCTTCGGTCATCACCGACAGGTCCTTGCGGAGCTTGTCGATGTCGGCGCCCTTCTTGCCGATGATCACGCCCGGACGCGCCGCATAGATGGTCACGCGGCACTTCTTGTGGGGACGCTCGATGATGATGCGCGAGACGCCGGCTTGATACAGGCGCTTCTTGAGCATCGCACGGACCGCCAGGTCCTGGTGCAGGAGCTTGCCGTACTGCTCGCCGTCGGCGAACCAGCGGCTGTCCCAGGTACGGTTGACGCCGAGCCGCAGCCCGACCGGATTGACTTTCTGACCCATCAGGCGGCCTCACCCAGTTCGCGGACCACGATGGTGATCTCGGAGAACGGCTTTTCAACGCGCGTGGCCCGACCGCGCGCACGCGGCGAGAAGCGCTTCATCACCAGGTTCTTGCCCACATAGGCCTCGGCGACGACCAGCGAGTCGATGTCGAGGTTGTGGTTGTTCTCGGCGTTGGAGATGGCCGAGTACAGCGCCTTGCGGACGTCCTGAGCGATACGCTTGTGGCTGAACTCGAGCTCGTTCAGAGCGCGCTGGACGTTCAGGCCACGGATGGACTGAGCGACCAGGTTCAGCTTGCGGGCGCTGGTGCGCAGGGTGCGGACCTTGCACATCGCTTCATTGGCCGGCAGGCGGCGAGGTTGTTTAGCTTGGCTCATGGCCTACTTCCTCTTCGCCTTCTTGTCGGCGGCGTGACCGGGGAAGTTGCGGGTGGGCGCGAACTCACCGAACTTCATGCCGACCATGTCTTCCGACACGGAGACGGGAACGTGCTTCTGACCGTTGTGCACGCCGAACACCAGGCCGACGAACTGCGGCATGATGGTCGAGCGGCGCGACCAGGTCTTGATGACGTCCTTGCGGCCCGACGCGAGAGCGGCGTCGGCCTTCTTCAGGAGGTACCCGTCGACGAACGGGCCTTTCCAGACGGAGCGGGTCATGGCTTAGCGGCCCTTTTTCGCTTTGTGGCGCGAACGGATGATGAACTTATCCGTGGCCTTGTTGACGCGGGTCTTGGCGCCCTTGGTCGGCTTACCAGCCGGGGTCACCGGGTGACGGCCGCCCGAGGTACGGCCTTCACCACCGCCGTGCGGGTGGTCGACCGGGTTCATGGCGACGCCGCGGACGTGAGGACGACGGCCCATGTGACGAACGCGCCCGGCCTTGCCGAGGTTTTCGTTCATGTGGTCCGGGTTCGACACGGCGCCGACGGTGGCCATGCAGCTGTCCAGCACCATGCGCAGTTCGCCCGAGTTCAGGCGGATCTGGGCATAGCCGGCGTCACGCCCCACCAGCTGGGCGTAAGCGCCCGCCGAACGCGCGATCTGACCGCCCTTGGCGGGCTTCAGTTCGACGTTGTGGATGATCGTGCCGATCGGCAGGGTGCGCAGCGGCGAGGCGTTGCCCGGCTTCACGTCGACCTTGTCGGCGGTGACGACTTCGTC
Organism: Caulobacter sp. BK020; assembly: GCF_004342605.1. Taxonomy (GTDB): domain Bacteria; phylum Pseudomonadota; class Alphaproteobacteria; order Caulobacterales; family Caulobacteraceae; genus Caulobacter. The sequence goes on along the minus strand of NZ_SLZL01000026.1, from coordinate 12,674 downwards.
GCCGGCCTTCAGGCGTTGCGGGGCCAGGATGTAGGCCAGTTCGCCGTCCTGATACTTGATCAGGGCGATGAAGGCGGTGCGGTTGGGGTCGTACTCAAGGCGGACGACCGTGGCCGTGCCTTGCTTGCGACGCTTGAAGTCGACCAGGCGGTACAGACGCTTGGCGCCGCCGCCGCGGAAGCGGACCGCGACGCGGCCGTTGCCGCCGCGACCGCCCGACTTGGTCAGACCTTCGACCAGCTTCTTTTCCGGGCGGCCCTTGTGGAGCTCGCTGCGGTCGATCAGCACCAGGCCGCGCTGGCCAGGGCTGGTCGGGTTAAAGTGCTTCAAGGCCATGTCTTAGAGCCCCGTCGTGATGTCGATCGACTGGCCCTCGGCCAGGGTCACGATGGCTTTTTTGACGTCGGAACGGCGTCCGACGATGCCACGGAAGCGCTTGGTCTTGCCCTTGGTGACCAGGGTGTTGACCTTGGTGACCTTGACCTTGAACAGCTCTTCGACTGCGGCGGCGATTTCGTCCTTCGACGCATCGGCGGCCACGCGGAAGACGACCTTGTTCTGCTCGCTGAGCAGGGTGGCCTTCTCGGTGATCACCGGCGACAGGATCGTGTCGTAGTGGCGGGCGGTAGCGGCCATTACGCGGCTTCCTTCTCAGCGAAACGGGCCGAGATCGCCTCGATCGCGTCCTTGGTCAGGACGAGGGTCTGGCGACGCAGCACGTCGTAGACGTTCAGGCCGGCGTTCGGCAGCACGTCCACGTTCGGAATGTTGCGGGCGGCGAGCTTGAAGTTCGCGTCCACTTCCGGACCGGCGATGACCAGGGCGTTCTTCAGGCCGATCTTGTCAAAGTTGGCGCGCAGGGCGGCCGTCTTCGGATCGGTCAGAACGGCGCTGTCCAGCACGACCAGCGCGCCGGCCTTGGCCTTCGACGACAGGGCGTGGCGCAGGGCCATCGCGCGGATCTTCTTGGGAAGATCAAACGCGTGGCTGCGGACGACCGGGCCGTGGGCCTTGGCGCCGCCGACGAACTGGGCCGCCCGGCGCGAACCGTGACGGGCCGAGCCGGTGCCCTTTTGCTTGTACATCTTCTTGCTCGTACGAGAGACCTCGTTACGAACCTGAATCTTGTGGTTCCCGGAGCGGCGCTTGGCCAGCTGCCAGGTCACGACGCGCTGCAGGATGTCGCCGCGGATGTCGGCGATGCCAAAGATGGCGTCGTCGAGATCAACGGAACCGGCCTTGCCGCCGTCCAGTTTGATGACGTCGAGTTTCATTAGCCTTCGCCCTCTTCGGTCGTCGCCGCGGGGGCTTCCTCAGCGGGGGTTTCAGCGGCGGCGGCCGGAGCCTCGCCAGCCTTGCGGAAGGCGCCCGGACGCGGCAGGTCGGCCGGAGCGGCCTTCTTGATCGCGTCGCGAACCTTGACGTACGAGCCTTCCGAGCCAGGGACGGCGCCCTTGACCAGGATCAGGCCGCGCTCAACGTCGACCTTCCAGATCGTGACGTTCAGGGTGGTGACGGTTTCCTGACCCAGGTGACCGGCCATCTTCTTGCCCGGGAACGTGCGGCCCGGATCCTGGCGGTTGCCGGTCGAGCCGTGCGAACGGTGCGAGACCGAAACGCCGTGGGTGGCGCGCAGACCACCGAAGTTCCAGCGCTTCATGGCGCCGGCGAAACCCTTACCGACGGTGATGCCTTGGATGTCCACCTTCTGGCCGGCGACGTAGTGGTCGGCGGTGAATTCCGCGCCCACTTCAATCAGGGCCGACTCTTCGACGCGGAATTCGGCGACAACCCGCTTGGGCTCGACCGAGTTCTTGGCGAAGTGGCCGCGCAGGGCCTTGGAGGTGTTCTTGGGCTTCTTGGCGCCGGCGCCGAGTTGCAGGGCGGTGTAACCGTCCTTCTCGACCGTGCGCTGGCCCGTGACCTGGCAACCGTCCAGCGACAGGACGGTGACCGGGACGTGCTGTCCGGTTTCATCGAAGAAGCGGGTCATGCCCAGCTTCTTGGCGATCACGCCAGTACGATTAGCGGGGAGAGTCATCTGTTCGGCCCTCCTTACAGCTTGATTTCGACGTCGACGCCGGCCGACAGGTCGAGCTTCATCAGCGCGTCCACGGTCTGCGGAGTCGGATCAACGATGTCGAGGACGCGCTTGTGCGTACGGATCTCGAACTGCTCGCGCGACTTCTTGTCGACGTGCGGCGAGCGGTTGACGGTGAATTTCTCGATAAGCGTGGGCAGGGGGATCGGGCCCCGTACCGTCGCACCCGTGCGCTTGGCCGTATTGACGATCTCGCGCGTGGAATGATCCAACACGCGGTGATCGAAGGCCTTGAGCCGGATGCGGATGTTCTGACGATCCATATCGCTCGGTTTCCTAGTGGGCTGCGCCCGCGTCTCGAACCATTTCAAAGACCAACTCGGTCCCCGCGAGGGGTCCGAACGCAGCGTCCGCAAAACAAATTGGCCCGCCCGGTCTCCCGAGAGGGCCTGTGACTGAAAACTGCGCCCCAAAAGGCGCGATCGGCAGTCGTTCGCGAACCGCGTCTAAGCCCGAAAGCTCACAGCCGGTCCAACAGAGGGGGGCTTTTACGTGCGGGAATCGGTTTCGTCAAGCAGTTCGGGACGGGTTTCGAAGAGGCGTTCGCCTCCCCTCGCCGTTCCGCCTTCCCGGACATTCCGGAGGGCCAGGGACCTGGCTCTGGTGCGGATCGCGCCCGGGACGAAGGATCAGGCCTCGGCTTCCGTCCCGAGGCCTCAGACTTGGGACAGGTCAGCGTCAATATAACGCCGTCATGCGAAGCATGCTCGGAAGACGGCGCATGAGCATGAACGCGAGAGCGCATGCGATAGGGACGTTAACTCGCCTTCGCAAGTGTCATAAAACTGCATCAATTCTCTGTTGACCGCTCCAGACAGTCTTGCCGCCCCGGGCGAAGCTCCATAGATCCGCCGCTCCTCGACGGACGGGCGGCCCTCCCCAAACGACCGCGCGCCGATCGAGGCCACACAGTAAGGGGATTACCCACTATGAAGACCCAACTCTTCGCCGCCGCCGCCGTCCTGGCGCTGGCCGTCTCGGCTCCCGCCTTCGCCCAGAACGTCGGCTCGATCGGCGCCGCCGTGAACTACAGCGACATCAAGGCCACCGGCGTCGACGCCGACGGCACCTCCGTGAAGGTCGATGGCAACGTCGCCATCCCGACCGGCGCCTGGACCGTCACCGTGAACGGCAACGTCTCGGTCAACGACAACGACATCAGCGACGAAACCGTCGCCTCGACCGCCGCTCACGCCACGACCCTGGTCGCCGGCGACACCGTGCGCGTCGGCGGCTTCGCCGCCCTGTCGCGTCCGTCGAACGACACCCTGTGGGCCGTCGGCGGCGAAGCCAGCAAGTACTTCGACAAGGTCACCCTGACCGGCCTGGCCGCCTACGGCCAGTCGAACGACCTGGACGCCGACCTCTGGGCCGTCCGCGGCGAAGCCCGCTACTTCGTCTCGGACGACTTCCGTCTGGACGCCGGCGCCGGCTACTCGAACCTGGACCCGAAGGGCGTCTCGAGCGCCGACATCTGGGACGTCAATGTCGGCGGCGAATACAAGTTCGCCAACACCGGCTGGTCGACCTTCGCCAAGTACACCCACACCGAGTCGGACGACCTGGCGAACCTGAACGCCGAGGCCGTGAAGGTCGGCTTCCGCTACACCTTCGGCGGCAGCCTGAAGACCCGCGACCGTTCGGGCGCCGACCTGATCGACGCCGACACCCTGTTCGGCTTCGGCGTCCGCTAAACCGCACGCCGTTCGCGATCAGCGGACAGCGGAACGCCCCGGAGCTTCGGCTCCGGGGCGTTTCACTTTATATATGTGATATATGTGTGCGTCGCGCGAGCGCGGTTCGCCGAACCTTAGCGCCCGGGCGCGACCAGCCCCTGCTCCACCGGCGCCTCGCGGTCCGCCGACAGCGCCCCGTCCCTCTCCTTCAGTTCCGCCACCTGGATGACGGTTCGCTGGCCGTAATAGGGGTCGGCCTTGGCCTGCGGCTCGTTGGACTGGTGGACGAAGTAGTAGAGGAAGGCCCTCCCCCCGCTGACCACCACGTCGGGGTGCTGACCCTTGGCGGTGTCGGTGGTCTGGGTTCCCGGCTGCTCCAGCAGGCGGGTCGGCTGCAAGGTCCAGGTCTCGGCGTCGTCCGAGCGCAAGACGATCAGGCCCTTCCAGGCGTCGGCGACCATCCACCAGGCGTCCTTCCAGCGGAACACCTTGGGGCCCTCGGCGGCCATGTCGACCACCGGCTTGTCGCCGGCCGGTTTCCAGTGGACGAGGTCGGGGCTTTCCACCGCCACGATCCGCGCGCCCTTGCGCTCGTCCTTGTACCAGAGGCGATAGCGGTCGCCGACCTTGGCCACACTGGCGTCGATCACCCGGTCCGAGCCCAGGTCCAGGGTCTTGCCGCAAGTCCAGGTCTTGAGATCCTTGCTGGTGAGGTGGACGATCCGCGCCGTGGCGCCCGGCTGGTTCCAGCGATGGAAGACCCCCGGCACCACGGTCAGCCACATGTGATAGACGCCGCCCTCGGCGTACAGTTCCGGCGCCCACAGGGTCTGGCCGGTGCAGGCGGCGGGGATCTTGGCCACGCCCTTGTAACGCCAGGCTAGGCCGTCCCTGGACGTCGCCATGCCGATCGGCGTGGCGTGAACCCAGGCCACGTCCTGCGGATCAGGGCTTTTCATCGTCGCCCGGCGGTTGGTGTAGAACATCACCCACTCGCGATGGGCCTTGTCGAACACGATCGACACGTCGGCCGCGCCATCGGTGACGGGATCGCGATAGAGCGGCTTGGGCGCCGCCGCCTGCGAAACGACGGGCAGCGCCAGAGCGCAAGCCAGGGCCAACACCTGCAGTTTCATGCCGCTTCCCCCGATCCGAACACGGCCTCACCGCGAACGAGCAGAAAGAGCATTAACTCAGACTATTGTCATCCCGGAAGCCTCGCAGAGGCTGTCCGGGATCTCGGGGCCCGCCTGCTGGGGTCCTAGCGGCCGACGATCACCTGGCCCGAGCCGGCGACCGACTTTTCGATCGGGCCGTTGACCTTGGCGATGCGCACGTCGCCCGAACCGGCGATGTGGGCTTCGACCGCGTCGGCCTCGCCGCCGAAATCGACGTCGCCCGAGCCCATGATGCTGACCTCGACCGAGCGCGAACGGCCGCGATTAATGGTCACGTCGCCGGAGCCGGCGATGTTGGCCTCGAGCTTGCCGTTGACGCTGGCGGTCGTGACGCCGCCCGAGCCGGCGATGTTGACCTCCAGGTCGCCGCCGATCTCCTGGGTCTTCACGTCGCCCGAGCCGGCGATGTTGATCTCGGCCGAAGCGGCGCTGCCGGCCTTGGTGTCGCCCGAGCCGGCCTGGTTCAGTTCGAACTTGCCCTTGACGTTGGCCACGGTCCAGTCGCCGCAACCGGCGTTGGAGAGCTCCAGATGGTCGGTGCGGCCGACGCTGCCGAACACCGCGCCGGCGGCCGCGACCTCGGCGTCCATCGGCACGCGGACCACGATCTGCGGGATGTCATCCCACTTCACGTCGCCGACGCCGCGCACATGGACCACGGTCTTGCCCATCACCGTGTTGCAACCGTTGATCCGATGCCGGCGCAGGCCGCCGTCGACCGTCACGTCCGAGCCGTTCCGGCGGATGTCCAGCGGCAGGCTCTTGTTGGTGGTGAGAAATTCCACCTTCACGTCGCCGCGCGCCTCCGGCACCACGACCACCCGGGCCACGGCGTCCTTGATCTTGACGGACGGGTCGGCGGCGGCGACCCCGGCGAAGCCCAGGGCGGCGGCGGCGGTGGCCAGGAGCAGAAAAGCGCGCATCGGTGTTCCCTCGAAACAAGGCGTTTGTTGCGGGAAAGCTAGCCGCGCCCTTATCGAGAAACGACTTAATTCGAGGTCATGACCCGGTTGTCATGATTGGGCCGCAATCGAAGCGGCGCCACGTTCGACTTCAGCCCGCGTGCGCCGCCAGCCGCACCGGGACCGACTTGTAGGCCGGCGTGCCGCTGCGACGGTCGTGGTCCTCCAGCGCCACCAGCACGTTGGCCTCCGGATAGTAGGCCGCCAGGCAGCCGCGCGGGATGTCCCGCTCGACCAGGGTGAAGCCGCGCACCGCCCGTCGCCCCGTGTCGTCGAAGGCGGCCGTCAGGTCGATGCGGTCGCCCGCCTTCAGGCCCCTGGCGGCGATGTCGTCGGGATGGGCGAACACCACGTCGCGCCGGCCGAACACGCCGCGATAGCGGTCGTTCTGGCCATAGATGGTGGTGTTGTACTGGTCGTGGCTGCGCAGGGTGGTCAGCAGCAGGACGTCGGCCTGGCCCCGCCGGACGTCCTGGCCGTCGCGGCGGTGGGCCAGGAACTGAGCCTTGCCGCTGGGAGTCTTCCAGACCCGGTCGGACGGCGGGACCGGCAGGCGGAACCCGCCCGGCTGGCGCACGCGCTCATTATAGTTGGCGAAGGCCTCGGGAAAGACGGCCTCGATCAGGTCGCGGATCCTGTCGTAGTCAGCGGCCAGCCCCAGCCAGTCGATGATGTCGTCCGGGCCGAACAGCGCCGCCCCGATACCGGCGATGATGGCCGGCTCCGACTTCAGCTGGTCCGAGGCCGGGGCGTTCAGGCCGCGCGAGGCATGGACCATCGACATGGAGTCCTCGACCGTCACCGCCTGACGGCCCCCGGCCTGCACGTCGATTTCGGTGCGGCCTAGACAGGGCAGGAGCAGGCTCTCGGCGCCGTGCAGCAGGTGCGTGCGGTTCAGCTTGGTGGCCACGTGGACGGCCAGCCCGACCTTGCGCATCGCCGCGAAGGTCCGGGTCGGGTCCGGCGCGGCGACGGCGAAATTGCCGCCCAGGCCGAAGAACACCCGCGTTTCACCGGCCTCCATGGCGGCGATGGTCTCGACCACCGTGTGGCCGTGCTCGCGCGGCGACTTGAAGGCGAAGACCCGGTCCATGGCGTCCAGGAACGCCGCCGAGGGCTTCTCCCAGATGCCGACCGTCCGGTCGCCCTGGACGTTGGAATGGCCCCGCAGCGGACAGATCCCCGCCCCAGGCCGGCCGATATTGCCCTTCAGCAGCAGCAGGTTGACCAGCTGCTGCACGGTGCTGGACGAGTTCCGATGCTGGGTCAGGCCCATGCCGTAGCAGAGGATGGTGGCCTTGGCGCCGGCATAGGCCCGGGCCGCCTCCTCGATCTGGCTCCGCGACAGCCCCGAGCCGGCCTCGATCTCGTCCCAGGTCAGGCCCTCGACCACGGCCTTCACCGCCTCGAAGCCCTCGGTGTGCTCGGCGATGAAGGCGCGATCCAGCACGGTTCCCTGACTCTCGGCGTCCAGGGCCAGCACCGCCTTCATGATCCCCTGCACCGCCAGGGCGTCGCCGCCGATCGCCACCTGGTAATAGGCCGAGGCGATCGGGGTCGAGGACAGGGTCGCCATCTCGACCGGGTCCTGCGGCGCGGCGAACTTTTCCAGCGCTCGCTCCCTCAGCGGATTGAAGGCCAGGATGGTCGCCCCGCGCCGCGAGGCGTCGCGCAGGGTGGTCATCATCCGCGGATGGTTGGTGCCGGGATTGTGGCCGAAGCTGAGGATCAGGTCGGCGTGGTCGAAGTCCTCCAGCGTCACCGAGCCCTTGCCCATGCCGATGGAGTCCGGCAGGCCGACGCTGGTCGGCTCGTGGCACATGTTCGAGCAGTCGGGGAAATTGTTGGTTCCCACCCGCCGGCCCAGCAGCTGGAACAGAAACGCCGCCTCGTTCGAGGCCCGACCCGAGGCGTAGAACTCGGCCTGGTTCGGATGCTCCAGCCCGCGCAAGGCGTCGGCGGCGCGCGCGAACGCCTCGTCCCACGTGATGGGAACGTAGCGATCCGTCGCCCGATCATAGGCCATGGGATGGGTCAGCCGGCCCAGATCCTCCAGGGCGTGGTCGCTCCAGGTCAGCAGTTCGGTGACGGTGTGGCCGGCGAACGCCTCGGGCGTGGCGCGTTTGGACGTCGCCTCCCAGGCCACGGCCTTGGCCCCGTTCTCGCAGAACTCGAACGACGATGTGTGCTTGGGATCGGGCCAGGCGCAACCGGGGCAGTCGAAACCCTCCGGCTGATTGGCGCGCAGCAGGGTCTTGCCGCCCTCGATCACCGTCTCCTGGTCGGTCAGGGCCCCGGCCACCGCCTTCAGCGCGCCCCAGCCGCCGGCGGCCTTGTCGTAGCGATGGATGCCGGGAACGCCGGCATTGGGTCTACGGTCGGCCATCACGCGTACTCCGGCGCAGTGTCGAGCAGGCGCTCGGCATGGGTGAAGACGGCGTGGCCGTCGGCGCGGGCCAGGGCCGCCAGGGTCAAGCCGGCCTCCTCGGCCCGGCGGATCGCCAGGTCGGTGGGCGCCGAGACCGCCACCAGGATCGAGCAGCCCATGCGCACGGTCTTCTCGACCATCTCGAAGGAGCAGCGGCTGGTGACCAGCACGAAGCCGCCCGACGGGTCGCGGCCCTGGCGAGCCATCGCTCCGGCCAGCTTGTCCAGCGCGTTGTGACGGCCCACATCCTCGCGGACCAAGACCAGCGCGCCCTCGCCGTCTGCGAACGCCGCCGCATGGGTGGCGCGGGTCAGGCGGCCCAAGGCCTGGACCTCGTCCAGGGCGTCGACGGCCCGCTGCACCGCCTGGTGCGAAACCTTCGCCCCGCCCTCCAGGCGCGGCAACGGCCGCACCGCGTCGGCCAGGCGCTGCACGCCGCATAGCCCGCAGCTGGACCGCCCTTCCAGGGTGCGCGGCCGGGCCTTGCGCTGGATCGTCCCGGGCTTGAGCCGGACGTCCGCCAGGATCCCCAGGTCGGTCTCGCTGACCTCAATGTCCACGATGTCCTCGGCCCGAGCCACCGCCTCGGTCAAGGTAAAGCCCCGGGCCAGGTCTTCGACATCGTCCGGCGTGGCCATCAAGACCGTGTGCGGCCGGCCGTCGAACGACAGGCCCACGGCGACCTCCTGGGGTGTGGCGCGGGCGATGGGCTGGGATCCGGTCGCGACCCGCCACTGAAGGGCGGAGCGGCGTTGGGCGGCGGCTTTCGACATGATCGGAGTCTACCGCCTCGCCGCCCGCATCTCCAAGCCTGAAGCCCTCGCTCCGTTCAAGACGACAGGAACGTTCAAATTCCGTCGCGCAGGACGGATGACCCGGCGGCGATCCTGACGCACTCTAGGGCCATGGCCATCATCGACACTCGCCGCGACCAGATGTTTCCCATCCTCCAGCCGGAGGAGATCGACCGCCTTCGCCGGTTCGGCGCCCTGGCCCACGCCAAGGCCGGCGCCGTGCTGGCCAAGGCCGGCGAGGTCTCGCCCGGGGTCATGGTGGTGCTCGAGGGCAGCGCCCGGGTCACCCGCCGCGACGCGCTGGAGGAAACCCACCTGATCGTCGAGCACGGCCCCGGCGCCTTCATCGGCGAACTGGCCCAGCTGTCGGGCCGCCCGTCGCTGGTCGACGTCCACGCCTTGACCGACCTGGAGGTGCTGCGGATCAAGCCCGAGCGGCTGCGCGCGGTGCTGATCGCCGAGGCCGAGCTGGGCGAGCGGATCATGCGGGCCCTGATCCTGCGCCGGGTCGGACTGCTGGAGACGGGCGCGGGCGGCCCGGTGATCATCGGCCGGGCCGCTGACGGCGAAGTCATCCGCCTGTCCGGCTTCCTGGGCCGCAACGGCCATCCCTACCAGCACCTGGACCCCGACACGGTCGATTGCGCCAAGGTGCTGATCGAACGGTTCTCGGTCGACGAGGCCGAACTGCCGATCGTGCTCTGCCCTGGCGGCCAACTGCTGCGCCATCCGTCCAACGCCGAACTGGCCCGCTGCATCGGCATGGTCGGCGACCTGGATCCGGACCGTGTCTACGACGTGGCCGTGGTCGGCGCGGGCCCCGCAGGCCTGGCCACCGCCGTCTACGCCGCTTCCGAGGGCCTGTCGGTGCTGGTGCTCGACACGCGGGCGTTCGGCGGTCAGGCCGGAGCCTCGGCCCGGATCGAGAACTATCTGGGCTTTCCCACCGGCGTGTCCGGCATGGCCCTGATGGCCCGGGCCTACAACCAGGCCCAGAAGTTCGGCGCCAACCTGGCCATCCCCGACGAGGTGGCGACGCTCGACTGCGCCGGCGACGCCGAAAAGGACGGGGGCCTCGGCGGCTATCACCTGAAGCTGGTCAGCGGCGAGACCACCCAGGCCAGGACCGTGGTCATCGCCAGCGGGGCCCGCTACCGGCGCCTGGACGTACCCAATCTCGACGCGTTCGAAGGCAGCAGCGTCCACTACTGGGCTTCGCCGCTCGAGGCCAAGCTGTGCGCGGGTCAGGAGGTGGCGCTGGTCGGGGCGGGCAACTCGGCCGGCCAGGCGGCGGTCTACCTGGCCAGCCAGGTCAAGAAGGTGTGGCTGGTGATCCGCGGCAGGAGCCTGGACGCCAGCATGTCGCGCTACCTGATCGACCGCATCGAGAGCCTGCCCAATATCGAGCTCGTCACCCGCAACGAGATCGTCGCGCTGGAAGGCGAGGACGGCCAGTTGCGCGCGATCCGGCACCGCGACCTCGACACCGGCGAGGAGAGCCGCTGCGAAATCAGCCACCTGTTCCTGTTCATCGGGGCCGCGCCCAACACCGCCTGGCTGAACACGTGCCGGGTGGAGCTGGACAACCACGGCTTCGTCCGCACGGGCCAGGATCTGGCCCCGGGCCATCCGTCCCTGCAGACCAGTCGCCACGGGGTGTTCGCGATCGGCGACGTGCGAGCCGGCTCGGTCAAGCGGGTGGCGGCGGCGGTCGGCGAAGGCGCCCAGGTGGTGGCCGCGATCCACGCCTATCTGGCCGAACCGGTGACGACGGCCTGAACCAAAACCTTCTTCACAGGCCAAGATTACGCATCCTTAAATTGCGGCTGGGCGCGCGGACGGCGATCGTCCGGCCAGCAAGGGGATCAATCTTATGAAGTTGAAGATAGTGCTCGGCGCGGCGAGCCTGCTGGCCGCCGCCCCGCCCGCCCTGGCCGCCGCGCCCGCTTGCGCCGTGCCGGACTACGCCAGACAGGCGCGCGAGTTGATCAAGCCGTATCTGGAAGCCGAGAGCTTCAGCGGATCGATCCTGGTGGCCAAGGACGGCGCGCCGGTGTGGCGCGAGAGCTTCGGCGCGGCCAACCGCGAATGGGACGTGGCCAACACCGCCGACACCAAGTTCCGTCTCGGCTCGATCACAAAGCAGTTCACCGCCACGGCGATCCTGCAGCTGGCCGAGCAGGGCAAGCTGGCGGTCGACGACCCGATCTCGAAACACTACGCCGACGCGCCGCCGACCTGGGCCAAGGTGACCCTCAAGCACCTGCTGACCCACACCTCCGGCATTCCCAGCTACACGGGCCTGCCGAAGTTCTTCGAGACCAGCTCCAAGCAGCCGCTCACCCCCGACGGGATCATCAAGCTGACCCGCGACATGCCCCTGGAGTTCGAGCCGGGCACGAAATACGCCTACGACAACACCGGCTACATCCTGCTGGGCTACGTGATCGAGAAGGTCTCGGGCCAGGCCTATGCCGACTATGTGACCGAGCACATCTTCGCGCCGCTGGGCATGAAGGACACCGGCTACGACGTCAGCGGTGTGATCCTGCACCACCGCGCTTCCGGCTATCAGCCCTCCAAGGACGGCTGGAAGAACGCCGATTACCTGGACATGACCCTGCCCTACGCGGCCGGCTCGCTCTATTCGACCACCGGCGACCTGCTGATCTGGGATCGCGCCTTGGCCGACGGAAAGATCCTGACCCCGGCTTCGCGCCAGGCGATGTTCACCGACTACGGCCACGAATACGGGTTCGGCTGGCGGATCGACACCGACGGCGGCCATGCCCGAGTCGGCCACGGCGGCGGGATCAACGGCTTCTCGACCGGCATCGCGCGCTACCCGAAGGACGGCGTCGTCGCCATCGTGCTGGCCAATTACATGGGCGCTCCGTCCAACGGCATGGCCGACAATCTGGCGGGGCTGTGCGTGGGAACCTACCAGCCGCCCAAGGCGATCACCCTGCCCACGGCGACCCTCGACCGCTATGTCGGCGACTATGTGCTGTCGCCGACCTTCACCCTGACCATCAGCCGCCAGGGCGACCAGTTGATCAGCCAGGGCACGAACCAGGGACCGGTCCCGATCTATCCCAGCGCCCCGGGCGAGTTCTTCGCGCGGATCGTCAACGCCAGGATCAGCTTCACCCAGGCCGGCGACGCCCCAGCCTCGGCCCTGGTGCTGCATCAGGGCGGCAAGGACCGGACGGCGCCGCGGGCGGCGGCCAAGTAGCGCCCGGGCGACGACCGCTTGCCCCCTACGGGTCGCTTCGCGACCGTCTTCCCCCAGAGGGGGAAGAGCCTTGTCGTTGACGCCGTGCGGCTCCGCCCCCTACGGGGGCAGGTGGGGCCAAGTGCGTGACCCCCAAAGCAAAAGGCCCCGGAGTTTCCTCCGGGGCCTTCGCTTGTCTCAGCCGAAGCTAGACCGTCGAGGTTATTCGACGATTTTCGCGACGACGCCGGCGCCGACGGTGCGGCCGCCTTCACGGATGGCGAAGCGCAGCTTCTCTTCCATGGCGATCGGGGTGATCAG
>NZ_SLZL01000025.1 GCF_004342605.1 Caulobacter sp. BK020 | reverse complement strand
AGCTCCGCGCGCCGGCCTCTTGCCACCCACCAACACCAAGGCTCAAATCAACCCAGGACTCTCGTTATCGCTGGATGAAAAATGGGGGTCACGTCTCGCCGTGAGATGAAAGGCTGGCTCCCCTTCGCGAGGAAGGGGCGCGCCGCCCACGCTTTGAGAAACTCCGGTTTCGCCCTACCCTCACCCCATGACCGCGCGCTCCGTCATCCTGCCCGAACCGCTGGAAGCCTTCGTCGAGGCCCAGATCGCCTCCGGCGCCTGTCCCGACGCCGACGCGGTGCTGGCGGCGGCCGTCGATCTGCTGCAACGCGAGCAGCGCCGCGAAGCCGCGAAGGTCGAACGCTTCAAGGCCCTGATCCAGGAAGGCCTCGACGACCTCGACGCGGGCCGTTTCGAGATCGTCGACGACCTTGGCGCCTGGTTCGATCAGATCGAGGCGGAACTGGACGAGGCCTCGCACGCCGCGTGAAGCGATCGCGGCTCACGTCCGGCGCCCGCCGCGACGTGGCGGCCATCCTGGCCTGGAGCGAAGCCCGGTTCGGTAAGCGCAACGCCGCCTCTACCGCCTGCTGCTGGAACGGGCCTTCACGGCGCTGCGCGAGGATTCCAGTCGGCCCGGCGTCCGGACCGATCCCGATCTGCCGCCCGACCTGCGCCTCTATCCCATCCGCTTCAGCCGCGCCGACCTGCCGCCCGACGAACGCGTGGGCCATCCCCGGCACGTCGTGGCGTTCCGGCTTGAAGGCGATGAGGTGGTGATCCTGCGCGTGCTGGACGAAGCGATGGACGTGCCGGAACGGTTGGGGTGATCTCGCCGGCCAGGCCCAGAGACCCCTCATCCGTCGGCTTCGCCGACACCTTCTCCCGCGAGGGGAGAAGGAGACCTATTGCGCCTTCCGGCCCGCCTTCAGCGCGAGCGCTGCGTCACCGCTGGCCGCTTTGGTGCAGGCGACGGCGGCGGCTTTGCGGGTCTCGGGCGCGCCGGGACTCTGAGAGCCCCCTCGAAGGGCGCTCGCCAAGGCGGGAGCCCCCTCACCCCGCCAGCGCCCCCCAGGCCACGACCCCCCGCCGCCCCTCCACGAGGAACGGCCGTCCGGCCGGCTCGGCGAGGCCGTCGTCCGGCGGTCTTCGGCGCTTCCTCCCCGCCCTCAGCACCGGCGGCGGGGCGGCGCGGTCGGGGGGTTCGACGAAGAACGCGCCCAGCGGGGCGCCCAGGACCAGGGCCAGGCGGTCGAGCAGGTCGACGGTGGGGTTCTCGCGGCCGCGTTCCAGGCCGCTGACATAGGTGCGGTCGACGCCGGCCTCCTGGGCCAGCCGCTCCTGGGTGAGGCCGCGCGTCACGCGCAGGCGGCGCAGGTTCCAGCCCACGCGCGCACGCTCGTCACGACCGCCGCGCGGGGGATTGTCCGACCGCTGTTCCATCGCCCCAGTATGGAACAAAACGGGTACGACGCAATCCCCGGCGACGGTCAGGGCGCGTCGGCGGCGCCTAGCAGGTCGGCGGCGCTCGCGTCCAGGGCGCGGGCCAGGCGGACGAGGACGGTGAAGGGCGGGTCGGCGTCGCCGGCCTCGATCGCCGCGACCGCCTCGGCGTCGAGGTCCGCGGCGGCCGCCAGGCCCTCGCGGGTCCAGCCCCGCGCCTCGCGGCGGTCGCGGAGCGCCCGGCCCAGCCGTCCGAGATCCGGCCTAGCCATGGCGGCGAAGTCCGGTCGGAGGGCGGCGGCGCGCGGGCGGGGCGATGGGTCGGCGGCGGGTCATCCGACGACAGAACAGCAAGCCGGCCCGTCAAACCACGGACTATAGACCACAGATTTCCGATTTCGCCGGAGGTCCAGGCCCTAGCCGACGCCCGCCACCAGATCGGCGGCCCGGACCTCCAGCGCCTGGGCGACGCGGAACAGGGTGGTGACGCTGGGATTGCGCTCGCCGCGCTCAAGGAAGCCGACATAGTTGCGGTGCAGGCCGGCGCGCTCGGCCAGGAGTTCCTGGCTGAGGCCCAGCGCCTTGCGATGGCGGCGGATTTCGCGCCCCAGGGCGAGGAGATCGTCTTTGTCGGCCACGCCGGACCGTTGCCTTGGTCGGCGTCGCATTCTACATACTGACAGTGTGTATTTTCTCAACCAGGAGGCAAGTCACGCCATGAAACCCATCGCCGACCGCCATCCCGTCGACGTCCATGTCGGCCAAGCCGTGCGGTGGCGGCGCAAGCTGCGGGGCCTGAGCCAGGAGGCGCTGGCCAGGCGGCTGGGCCTGACCTTCCAGCAGGTGCAGAAGTACGAGACCGGCGCCAACCGGATCAGCGCCTCGGCCCTGCACGCCATCGCCCGGGCGCTGGAGGTTCCGGTGGCGGCCTTCTTCGAGGGCCTGCCGGACGCGGCCGATAGCGCGCCGGCGACGGGCGAGGCCGAGGCCGGCGCGTCGCTGACCGCGCGAATGCTGGGCGCGCCCGGCGGCCTGGCCCTGGCCGAGGCCTGGCTGGACCTGCCGCCCGGTCCGCTGCGTCACCGCCTGGCCGCCCTGGTCCAGACGACGGCGGCGGCGCTGCGCGGCGCGGCGGCGTAGGGCGCGCGGCCGGGGACGCGCCCTCGCAGCGTGTCCCCAGAGTTCGCACTGAGCCAGGGCTTGGGGACACGCCGCAAGGGCATGTCCCCGTCACTGTGGCGGACAAGCCGCTGATCTTGCTGCGCTAAAACTTTATGCCCCTCACCCTCTCCGGGCGCCCTTATCCTGGTCTCACCTCGACGCGGGGAAAGGGCGCATGGCCAGCGACCGATGCGGCGGCGGGGGGCGATCGAGCGGGACTGGGCTGGAGGGGGTTACTCCAGCGTGTCCGGGGAGCCTGGCGTTGCAGGCCCCGCCCGCCGTCGGCGTCGATGGGGACCAAGCGCGTGATTGCCTGGCGGCCCGCGCCCCTGTCGTCCGGTTTCTCCCCAAAGGGATCGAGACCGGGTCCGGCTAAGCGTTAAGAGCGCTGCCTACCGGACGCTGGCGAATAACGAGCGCGCGGAGCGATATGGGCTTCGTCGAAACGGTAATAACTCAAAGACCTCCGGACGATGTCCGGCGCTCCGCGACCCTTTCCATCCGCTCAGCGAGTGATCGCGTGAGGATGAGAGATCGTGCCCGCGAACACTTGCCCCCACCTGACCGCTTCGCGGTCTGTCCGCCCCCATGGGGGGCGGAGCCAGCGCTCTTCCCCCTCTGGGGGAAGACGACCGCGAAGCGGTCCGTAGGGAGCAAGTGATCGCCTCCCCCGGTCCTTGAAACAAAAAAGGAGCCCTTCCAATGACCCAGCCCCGCGCCAGACGCGTCCGCCGACCCCGGCTCAAGCGCGCCATGAAGGGCTACATCAAGGCGATGCGAAAAGCCGGCTTCGTCCGGGCGGCGATCGCCAAGTTCGCCCAGATCCGCCGCGACCATCCCCACGACGCCCACCAGGCTCTCCTCCACTTCCCTCGCTGGGTGCGCCAGATGGCCGAGGACGGCGTCGCGCCGCCCGAGCCGGACATGTGGGCCTTCTACTGGCGAGGCCGGGGCGAGAAGAACCGGGGCCAGCCTAAGCCCCCCGCTTCAGCCGCTCGCGATACGCCCCCGAGCTCGCCACATAGCCCTCGGCGTCGCCATAGGCCTGGAAGTCGCGATAGCGCTCGTGGCTGCCCTTGACCTTCAGGGCGTGCTTGATCGGGCACCAGTACTGCTCGGTGCGGGCGGTGATCTCGCGGGCGTAGGCGATGACCCCGTTGCCGTAGCCGCAGAACACGCAGTTGAGCTTCTGGACGGGGTTCAGATAGCCCAGCCGGTGGCGGTCGATGACGACATAGTCGGAGCGTTTGACCCGCTGGATGCCCCAGGCGGTGAAGCAGCCCAGCTGGTAGAGGCTGACGCTGAGGTCGAGGATCATCAGCGGCAGGGCCATGCCGTAGATCAGCGGCATGGTCAGCAGGGTCGGCCACGGGGTGGCGGCCAGGCGCAGGCCCTTGCGGTGGGCGCGCTGGCGGCGCAGGGCGTCGGCCTTGAAGCAGGGCTTGCCGCCCTCGATCACCAGGCCGGCGGCGGCGCTCCGCTCGGCGTCCCGCGCGGCGAAGGCGGCCTCGATCTGCGCTTCCACCAAGCGCAGGCGGTCGATCAGCTGTTCGAGGGTTTCGTCGGCCATGGCGGGAGCATGGGGCGAGTCGCCAGGGAAGGCGCGGGCCGTCTGAGATAGGGCGAGGCGGGGCGGGGCGAGGCGGGGCGGGGCGAGGGGGGCGAGACGGGGCTTTCCCGCCGGCCGCTGAACGCGTTAGGCTTGGTCCATGCCTCACCTGGTTTCGAGTTCCCGCCGCCTGGTCCCGATCCTGCTGCTCGGTCCCGCCCTGCTCGGCTTGATCGCCTGCTCCCGCACCGACGACCGGACCCACGACCCGGCGGCCGGCTCCAGCCAGACGCCGATCGCCCAGCCGGACGCCGCCCCGGTCGCCGGCGGCCCCACCACCCTGAAGCCCGGCCTGTGGAAGACGGTCACCCAGACCCCGGCCGGGCCCGAGGATTCGACCCAGTGCGTGGGCCAGGGCTTCGACCCCGGCGCCGAGGCGGCCCGCAAGGTCTCGCCCTGCGGCAATCCGACGGTGACGCGCACGGCCGACGGCTTCCGCCTGGACCACGCCTGCCAGAAGGACCACATCGACTACGCCCTGACCGGCCGGGTCAGCGGCGACTTCGTGACCACCGCCAGGACCGACCTGGAGCTGGTCGTCTCGGCCTTCGGGCGCAAGCAGACCCTGCGCCTGAACGCGGTCAGCACCTACCAGGGCCCCTGCGAACCGGGGGCGCCGACGGCGGGCAAGCCGGCGACCAAACCCCCCGCTTCATAAGGGCGCAAACCACCTCCGCGCGAAGCTGTGGCATGGGGGCCACGGCGCCGGACGATCGTGCGGAACGGCGCCGGGCCGGGGAACGCTCGGCCCTGGCGCAGCCTTCTATTGTCGAGGGCCGGCGCCACGTCCGGACGCCGCCCGAGGAGGCGACGACGTCATGAACGGTCCGCTTTTGACCCTGGTCCCCGAACAGACCGGCCCCGTCGAGGTCTATGATCTCGGCCGCGGGCCCGAGACCACCACCCAGCGCGTCCGGCGCCTGCAGCGCGAGGCGCGGCTGCTGGCCCGCGAGCAGGTCGAGGCCCTGGCCCGCGACCTGGAGGACCTGGCGCGGCGAGCCGGCGAGATCGCCGAGGGCGGCGAGGCCTATGCGGTCGGCGTGCGCGAAATGGCCTCGCGCCTGGCCTCCGACCTGCCCCAGAAGTCGCAGAGCCTGCTGGCCATCCTCAGCCGCTCGGGCAAGGACTAGGAAAGGCCGCGAGGGGGAGCGTCGAGGCTGGTCAAACCGTCACATCGGCGCGCTAGATGGCCGCCATGACCCTGCTGACCCGACGCGCCCTCACCACCGCCGCCCTGGCGGGGACCCTGACCTCCGGCCTGAGCTTCGCGGCGGACCCGAAGCGGCCGATCGTCATCGCCCACCGCGGCGCCTCGGGCCTGCGCCCCGAGCATACCCGGCTGGCCTACGACCTGGCCATCGACCAGGGCTGCGACTTCATCGAGCCCGACCTGGTCCCGACCCAGGACGGCCACCTGATCGCCCGGCACGAGAACGAGATCGGCGGCACCACCGACGTCGCCAGCCGCCCGGAGTTCGCCGGCCGCAAGGCGACCAAGACCATCGACGGCCAGGCGGTCACCGGCTGGTTCACCGAGGACTTCACCCTGGCCGAGATCAAGACCCTGCGGGCCCGCGAACGCCTGCCGCAGCTGCGTCCCGGCAACACCAAGTACGACGGCCAGGCCCCGCTGCTGACCTTCGACGAGGTCGTGGCCATAGCCAAGGCCGGCGCCCGGCGCACCGGCCGGACGATCGGCGTCTATCCCGAGATGAAGCACCCCAGCTACTTCGCCGGCATCGGCCTGCCGCTCGAGGACCGCCTGGTGGCCCTGCTCAAGAAGCACGACCTGGACTCCGCGACCGCCCCGGTCTTCGTCCAGTGCTTCGAGGTCACGCCGCTGAAGAGGATCCGCGGCAAGACCCGGGCGCGGCTGGTGCAGCTGACCGCCGGCGAGGGCGGCCCGGCCGACCTGCCGAACGCGACCTACGCCCAGCTGTGCAGCCCCTCGGGCCTGAAGGGCGTCGCGCTCTACGCCGACGGCCTGGGACCGGAGAAGACCCAGGTGGTGCCGCAGGACGCCGCCAACCTTCTGCCGGCCACCGCCCTGGTGAAGGACGCCCACGCCGCTGGCCTTGTCGTCCATCCCTGGACCGTGCGGGCCGAAAACTACTTCCTGCCCTCGTCCCTGCGCCGGGGCGACGCGGCGGCCGCCGACTACCTGGCCCAGCCGGGCGAGGTCTCGGCGGTGTTCAAGGCGCTCTACGCGGCCGGCGTCGATGGCCTGTTCAGCGACTTTCCGGGCCTGGCGGCGGCGGTGCGGGGCTAGCCGCGCCCTTGCGGCGCGGGGCGGCTCAAGGCAGCGTGCGCGTCCGTTTCGACTGGATGCGCCTTCCATGATCCTCCGCCTCGCCGCCGCGGCCGCCGCCTTCGCCCTGCTCGCGGCTCCCGCCGTGGCCGCCCCGCCCGCCAAGGCCGCGGCAGGCGCCAAGCTGGACGCGATCGCCGGGGACTTCGTGCGCCTGACGCTGGAAGCCGGCGAGCGCGAGCCGGGCTATGTCGACGCCTATTACGGCCCCGCCGAATGGGCGACCGCCGCCAAGGCCAAGCCCCGCGAGGTCCCCGCCCTGCGTGCCGAGGCCAACCGGCTGGCCCGCGCCCTGAAGGCCGTCGACGGCAAGGCGCTGGGTCCGGACGAGGTCCGCCGCAAGGCCTTCCTGGCGGGCCAGGTCCGGGCCGCCCAGACCCGCCTGGCCATGCTGGCCGGCCAGAAATTCAGCTTCCAGGACGAGGCCGAGGGTCTGTTCGGGGTGCGGCCGCCGATCAAGCCGCTCAGCGCCTATGACCCGATCCTGGCCCGGATCGACAAGCTGGTCCCCGGCGAGGGCGACCTGGCGACCCGCGTCACCGCCTTCCAGGCCCGCTACACGATCCCGACCGACCGGCTGGAGCTGGTGATGAAGGCGGCCATCGCCGAGTGCAAGGCGCGGACGCAGGCCCACATCGCCCTGCCCAAGGGCGAGCGCTTCGACCTCGCCTTCGTCACCAGGAAGCCCTGGAGCGGCTACAACTGGTACAAGGGCGGGGCCCACAGCCTGATCGAGGTCAACACCGACCTGCCCACCCCGATCAGCCGCGCCGTCGACTTGGGCTGCCACGAGGGCTATCCGGGCCATCATGTGCTCAACGCCCTGCTGGAAGAGAAGCTGACCAAGGGCAAGGGCTGGGTCGAGTTCAGCGTCTATCCGCTGTTCTCGCCGCAGTCGCTGATCGCCGAGGGCTCGGCCAACTATGGGATCAAGCTGGCGTTCCCGGGGGCCGAGAAGCTGGCCTTCGAGCGCAAGACCCTCTACCCGCTGGCCGGCCTGGATCCGGCCACGGCCGCCACCTACGACGCCCTGACCAAGGCCACCGCCGACCTGGCCAGCGTCCAGAACACCATCGCCGATCTCTATCTGTCCGGAAAGATGGACAAGGACGCCGCCGTGGCCGCCCTGGCCAAGTACGCCCTGACCACCCGCGCCAAGGCGGAGAAGTCGCTGAGCTTCATCGAGACCTATCGCAGCTACCTGATCAACTACAACCTCGGCCAGGACATGGTCCGGGCCTACGTCGAACGGGCCGGCCCGTCTCAGGACGCGCGGTGGAAGCGGATGGAGGCGGTGATCTCGCAGCCGACCACGCCGGCGGACCTGGCGCGGTAGAGAATCTCAAGGCGGACGCCTCCAGGGCTTGAAGGCGAAAACCTCGCCCTTCGACAAGCTCAGGATGAGGTTTTCGACTGATCGGGCCTATCCATGGTCCTCATCCTGAGCCTGTCGAAGGACGAGGACCGCGCGCGGCCTTGACCATCCTAAGGGAGAGGACTCAGCACATGCCCCTCGTCCGGCCCCGCGCGGCCTTCCAGCGCCGCCCGGTAGGCCTCGGCCACTGCTTCGGGGCCCACGCCGTCGATGATCCGCAGCCACCGGGGCGCGTCGGCGGCGAACGGGGTCCAGGCGGCGTCGTGGCGCTGGTCCAGCCCGCCGGGCCCCCAGTCGACCGCGCGCTTGCGGATGCGGTCGGGGGCGAAGAAGAACACCGGCTTCGGACCCGGCAAGGGGCCGCCGCCACGCTCGGCCTCCCAATGGGTTCCGCCGACCACGCAGGAATAGGCCAGAGCGTCGTCGAACCGCTCATGCACGGCCCGCCGCAACGGCGCGTCCCCCGCGAAATCGATCAGGACCGCCGGTTCCTCGATCGGCGCGGAGGCCACCGCGTCGTAGGTCACGACCTGGTCGTAATAGCCCAGTCCCTCGACGAAGGCGGCGTTGCGAGGCGAGGTCAGGCCCACCACGCGCGCCTTGCCGCGCTGCTTCAGCTGAAAGGCCAGGCTGATCGCCGTCTTGCTGGACGCGCTGGTCAGCACCACCGACCGCGCGCCGAACAGGTCGTTCTCGTCCAGGAAGTCCTCAATCAGGAAGCCGGTGATGAACAGCGGTCGCAGCAGGGCCTGGTAGTCCTCGGCCGGGCTGGCCGCACCTACCGCCTGGTACTGGTTGTAGACCGGCGGCAGCCCGGCCCGATGCGGCGCGGCGTCGGCGAAGCCCGTGCGGGTCTTGCGGGGCGTCACCGCCAGGTGGGTCGACATCGGGAAATAGCCGTAGAACCGCTGGCCGACGGCGAGCTCAGGATGGCGGGAGGCCTCGACCCGCGCGTGACCCCAGACCGGGATCCGTCCCCAGCCCTCCGGTCCAGGGAAGAAGTCCCAGTAGCGCATCTGGTCGCCGAACACCGCGTAGGTGATGTTGTTGGCGGTCAGGGCGAAGCGCTCGATCGCCAGCCGCGCCTCGCCCTCGGCCAGGGGAGGCGGCGGGACCTCCACGATCTTGGTTCGCCGCAGGTCGGTCTTGTCGACCACGAAATCCCAGCTCGTCATCGGTGCGCCTCCTGGCGAGGATCGCCTCGCGAGAACCCAAGCTAATCCCGTCTCATGACAGAACGTCAAACGTTTGTTTGAACCTGACCAGCCAAAGCCCCGCCTTCATTGTCATCGGAGACAATGTTTTCGTTGCGACGCCTGGCGCGAAGCTCCAAGTCCGGCCGCAGTCCCGCTTGCGATCGGAAGCCGCCATGACCGACACGCCCCTGCCGCTGCGTCACTTCCTGCTCGCCCTGGCCGTGGTGGCGGTGTGGGGGACCAATTTCGTGGTCATCCGGGTGGCGCTGGACCATCTGCCGCCGCTGCTGTTCGCCACCCTGCGCTTCACCCTGGTGCTGCTGCCGATGGTGTTCTTCATCAAGCGGCCGCAGGTCCCGTGGAAGAACCTGGCGGCCTATGGCGTGCTGATCGGGGCGGGGCAGTTCGGCCTGCTGTTCGTGGCCATGAAGGGCCACATCTCGCCGGGTCTGGCCTCGCTGGTCGTGCAGACCCAGGTGTTCTTCACCATCGGCATGGCCATGAAGATCAGCGGCGAGAAGGTGCAGCCGTTCCAGGTCGCGGCCCTGCTGCTGGCGGCCTCGGGCATCGTGCTGATCGCCGCGCACGGCGGCGGAGCGGCCACGCCGCTGGGCGTGCTGCTGATCCTGCTGGCCGCCGCCAGCTGGGCCGGCGGCAACATCGTCGCCCGCCAGGCCGGTACGGTGAACATGCTCGCTTATGTGGTCTGGGCCAGCCTGTTCTCGATCCCGCCGCTGTTTGCGATGTCGCTGTGGCTGGAGGGCTGGCCGGCCATCGTGGCGGGCGTCGCCCACGCCGACGCCCTGACCTGGGGCGCGGTGGCCTGGCAGGCGGTCGGCAACACCATGTTCGGCTACGCCGCGTGGGGCTGGCTGCTGGCCCGCCACCCGGCCGCCACCGTGACGCCCATGGCCCTGCTGGTGCCGGTGTTCGGCATGGGCGCCTCGGCCGTCCTGCTGCACGAGAGCCTGCCGGCCTGGAAGCTGATCGCCGCGGCCCTGGTGCTGACGGGCTTGGCGGTGAACATGTTGTGGCCCAAACTCAGGACGCGGTTTTTGGCGGCGGCCTGATTTTTGATCCGCTCATCCGTCCCAAACCCCGTCATCCCGACGAAAGTCGGGACCCAAGCCGAGTCCGAAGTTTGGATCGTTGGCGGCACGATCGCACCGCGCCGTTGCCGAGAGTCAGCTTGGGTCCCGACTTTCGTCGGGATGAGCGGATTGTGGGGAATCGGCGGATGATCGCTGCGGAGGCGGCGTATTCGCCCCACCTCCGCATCTGTGGACAACATCGGAAAGCCGTTGACGCCTCCGCCCGGGGGTCTG
This sequence comes from Caulobacter sp. BK020, assembly GCF_004342605.1. GTDB lineage: Bacteria > Pseudomonadota > Alphaproteobacteria > Caulobacterales > Caulobacteraceae > Caulobacter. The sequence continues at coordinate 46,396 of NZ_SLZL01000025.1, read as the reverse complement.
GGCTCAAGCCCGACGTATCTGCATGGTGCCGCCTGAAAGACCCTAGCCGCCAACCATGCGTTTCGACGACCATTTCCTCGACGAACTGAAGCAACGCCTTCGCCCTTCCGACGTGATCGGGAAGTCGGTGAAGCTGCGGCGGCAGGGGCGCGAATATGCGGGGCTGTCGCCGTTCACCAAGGAGAAGAGCCCGTCGTTCTTCGTCAACGACGACAAGGGCTTCTATCACTGCTTCTCCAGCGGCAAGCACGGCGACATCATCTCCTACCTGCAGGAGACCGAGCGGCTGACCTTCACCGAGGCGGTCGAACGGCTGGCGGCCGAGGCCGGCATGGCCCTGCCCGAGCCCGACGCCCGCGCCGCCCAGGACGACAAGAAGCGCGCCACCCTGACCGACTGGATGGAGCTGGCCGCGGCCTGGTTCGAGAGCGAGCTGCGCCGCCCGGTCGGCCAGGCCGCCCGCGACTACCTGGCCCGCCGCGCCCTGCCCGAGGACCAGTGGAGCCGCTTCCGCATCGGCTTTTCCCCAAGCGGGCGCACCGCGCTCAAGGACTATCTGGTCGCCAAGGGCGCCAAGCCGGCCGAGCTGGTCGAGGCGGGCCTGCTGATCGCGCCGGAAGACGGCGGCCAGCCCTATGACCGCTTCCGCGACCGGATCATCTTCCCGATCACCGACACCCGCGGCCGGGTGGTGTCGTTCGGCGGCCGGGCCATGGATCCCCAGGCCCGCGCCAAGTACCTGAACGGGCCGGAGACCACGCTCTTCCACAAGGGCCGGCTGCTGTACGGCCTCTACGAGGCCCGCAAGCTGCTGCACGCCGCCCAGGCCGCGGCGCCGACGGAACAGACGCCGATGCTGGTGGTCGAGGGCTATATGGACGTCATCGCCTGCCAGCGGGCCGGCCTGCCGGCCGTGGCCCCGATGGGCACGGCCATGACCGAGGAGCAGATGGAGGTGCTGTGGCGGCTGCATCCCGAGCCGACCCTCAGCTTCGACGGCGACAAGGCCGGCCAGCGCGCCGCCAGCCGGGCCATCGACCGCGCCCTGCCGCTGCTGAAGCCCGGCCGTTCGTTCAAGTTCTCGATCGTGGTCGGCGGCAAGGACCCCGACGACGTGCTGCGCGAGCAAGGCCCGGCCGCCCTCAAGGCCCAGCTGACTCAGACCACGCCCTTCGTCGACGCCCTGTTCGCCCGCGAGCGCGACCTGGAACCGCTGGACACCCCCGAGCGCAAGGCCGGGTTCAAGCAGCGGCTGCGGGCCGCCGCCGGGACAATCGCCGACAAGGACCTGTCGGCCGCCTATCGCGACGATCTCTACGCCAAGCTGGACGCGCTTTTTCCCAAGCCGACCTTCGGCGGCGGGTTCGGCGATGGCGGCGGCCGTCCCTTCGTCCCGCGCGGCCAATGGAAAGGCGGCCGTGATCGCGGTCCGCCCGACCCGGGCATCCGGGGCGTGGCCCGGGCGCAGATCACCACCCGCCTGAACCCCTTCCACGCCGCCGTGGCCGTGGCCGCCCTGCGCCACCCCGCCTGGGCCCGGCCCTATGACGAGGCGATCGAACGGGTCGGCTTCGGCGACCCGCGTCTGGCCCCGCTGGCGGTCGAGCTGTTCGAGGCCCTGGCCGACGAGATCAGCGACGACGTCCCGTTCCGCGACATCCTCAACCGCAAGGGCCTGGGTCCGCAGCTAGCGGAAGCCGAACGGGTGGCCTCGGCAATCAGCGCGCCCTTCCTCGACCCGAAGATGGAGGTCCACCAGGCCCGCGCCCTGTGGTCCGCCTGCTACGAGGCTTTGATCGAGATCGCCGACAGCGAACGCGCGCTGGAAGCCTTGCGTCGCGAGGCCGTCACCGCCGGCACCCTGGCCGCCACCCGCGACCTGCGCACCCGGATCGCGGCGCTGGAGCGCCAGATCAGCGGGCTGGAATTCTGGCAGGCGGCCAGCTGAGACCGGGACCAGGCGACGGGCGTCTGAAATAGAGCGATACGGAACGCCTTCCATCTTGACTCGCGCGTCACGCAACGCCATCTGGCGACTCAAGGATTTGCCACGCTGCTGATTGACATCGCTCGGGCCGCCATTCTCATGCGCGCGCCCTCCCTGAAACAGGATGTCACCCTCGCCGCCGCCAGGTCCCAGTGGCCGCCGAAACCCTCAAGGGTCGACGCTGATCGCGCGTGAACAAGACGCCTCCGCAAAGCGCCATGCTCGCGGAGCGTTAGCCCATGGCTCTTCCGCGCGCGTCAGGCGTTTATCTTGAGATTTTTTTCAGCGGTTCATTGGACAGCTTGCACGGACGACAGGGCGCGATGCGCAGGCGACCCATCACGAACACATTCTCGACGTGCGCCACGTTTCGGCGCCGCGTCGTTTCGGAGACCTGAATGAGCACCAATTCCTCGGCCGAGACGGAAGCGCCCGAAGCCACCGGCGGCGATGGGCCCCTGCTCGACCTGACCGACGCCGGCGTCAAGAAGTTCATCAAGCAGGCCAAGGCCCGCGGCTACGTCACGATGGACGAGCTGAACAAGGTCCTGCCGTCCGAGGAAGTCACCTCGGAAGCCATCGAAGACACCCTCGCCATGCTGAGCGAGATGGGCGTCAACGTGGTCGAGGCCGAAGAGGACGCCGAGACCTCGGAAGGCGGCGAAGTCGTCGCGCGCGAGGACAACCAGGCGGTCATCACCAGCGACAAGCCCGCGGCCTATGACCGCACCGACGATCCGGTGCGCATGTACCTGCGCGAGATGGGCTCGGTGGAGCTGCTGTCGCGCGAGGGCGAGATCGCCATCGCCAAGCGCATCGAGGCCGGCCGCGACACCATGATCCGGGGGCTGTGCGAAAGCGCCCTGACCTTCGAGGCGATCATGGTCTGGCGCGAGGAGCTGGGCACCGGCCGCATCCTGCTGCGCGAAGTGATCGACCTGGAAGGCACCTACGCCGCGATCAACGGCGTGGCCGCCGCCCCGGCCGCCGAGGACGAGCCGGCCGAGCCGGTCGACGACGAAGCCGGCGGCGAGGCCAAGGCCGAGGGCGAAGGCGAGGACGAGGACGATTTCGACGACGGCGCCGGCCCCACGGTCAGCGCCATGGAAGGCGAACTGCGCGAAGGCGTGATGGCCATCCTCGACGCGATCGCCGGCGAGTTCGAGACCTTCCGCAAGCTGCAGGACAAGCTGGTCGGCAGCCGCCTGAAGGGCGCCGACCTCAGCGAGGCCGACCGCCAGGCCTATGAGAGCCTGTCGAACACCATCATCCAGCACCTCAAGACGCTGAAGCTGAACAACAACCGCATCGAGGCGCTGGTCGAGCAGCTGTATGCGATCAACAAGCGCCTGATCGGGCTGGAAGGCCGGCTGCTGCGCCTGGCCGACAGCTACGGCATCAGCCGCGGCGAGTTCTTGAAGGCCTATTTCGGCTCCGAGCTGAACCCGAACTGGGTCGAGCAGGTCAAGGCCATGGGCGTGCGCTGGACCAAGTTCGTCGAGAACGACAGCAACTCGGTCAGCGACATCCGCCAGGAAATCGCCGCCCTGGCCACCGAGACCGGCGTGCCGATCGACGACTATCGCCGCATCGTCCAGACCGTGCAGAAGGGCGAACGCGAGGCCCGCCAGGCCAAGAAGGAGATGGTCGAGGCCAACCTGCGTCTCGTGATCTCGATCGCCAAGAAGTACACCAACCGCGGCCTGCAGTTCCTGGACCTGATCCAGGAGGGCAACATCGGCCTGATGAAGGCCGTCGATAAGTTCGAGTACCGCCGCGGCTACAAGTTCTCGACCTACGCCACCTGGTGGATCCGCCAGGCGATCACCCGCTCGATCGCCGACCAGGCGCGGACCATCCGCATTCCGGTGCACATGATCGAGACGATCAACAAGATCGTCCGGACCAGCCGCCAGATGCTGCACGAGATCGGCCGCGAGCCGACCCCCGAAGAGCTGGCCGAAAAGCTGGCCATGCCGCTGGAAAAGGTGCGCAAGGTCCTGAAGATCGCCAAGGAGCCGATTTCGCTCGAAACGCCGATCGGCGACGAGGAAGACAGCCACCTGGGCGACTTCATCGAGGACAAGAACGCCATCCTGCCGATCGACGCGGCCATCCAGTCCAACCTGCGGGAAACCACCACCCGCGTGCTGGCCTCGCTGACGCCGCGCGAGGAGCGCGTGCTGCGCATGCGCTTCGGCATCGGCATGAACACCGACCACACCCTGGAAGAGGTCGGCCAGCAGTTCTCGGTCACCCGCGAACGGATCCGCCAGATCGAGGCCAAGGCCCTGCGCAAGCTCAAGCACCCGTCGCGGTCGCGCAAGCTGCGGTCGTTCCTGGACTCGTAAGGGTTCCAGCGGTTCGAAGATCGAACGCCCGCTCCGGGAAACCGGGCGGGCGTTTTCCTGTGGGCTGCTCCCCCTCTGGGGAGCTGTCGGCGAAGCCGACTGAGGGGGCCTCGCGCCCGAAAAAAGGCGGCCCCTCTCGGAGCCGCCTGAACGTCCGACGGAGCGGTCGGGCTAGTTGCCGACCTTGACGTCGCCCGAGCCGGCGCCGTTGGCCGAGGCGCTGGCGCCGTGGCGCGAGGCCGAGCCGGACAGGCCCAGCGAGCCGCTGTTGCCGGTCGAGCCGTGGCTGGTCGAGGCGTTGCTCGAACCCGAGCCGGTCAGCGAGCCGGACAGGCCGTCGCCGGTCAGGCCGCCGGCCGCGTCGGCGTCGCCTGAGCCGTTGGCGCTGGCCGAACCCGCCCTATCGCGGGCAGAACCGATGGCGTTGCGGGCCGTGCTCGTTCCGCGCGAGGCGGCCGAGGTCGCCCGGTCGCGGGCGCCGCCGACCGCGTTGCGGCCCGTCCCGGCGACCTGCGAGGCCACGCCGCTGGCGTCCGGAGCGGTCAGCGAACCGCTGCCCGATCCATTGCCCGACAGGACGCCGGTCAGGGACTGGCCGGCGGTCGAGGCCGAGCCAGAGCCGGCGGCCGAACCGCTGGCGGCGGCGCTGCCCGTCGCGCCCTGCGCCAGGCCCTGGACGCCGCCGGCGGTGTCGCGAGCCCGCCGCGTCGCGCGATCGGCGTGGTCGCGAACCCGGCCGGTGGCGTCGGTGGCGCGGTCGCGCACGCGGCCGGTCGCCTCGGTGGCGCGCGAGGCGACGCCGCCGATGTCGGGGGTCCCGAACTGGCCGGAGCCGGTAAGCCCGCCGGCGCCCTGTCCGGTCAGCCCGCCAAGGCCGCCGCCCAAGCCGCCGCCGAGACCTCCGCCGAGGCCGCCTCCCAGGCCGCCGCCGCCACCGAGAATCTGAGCTTGCGCCATCGGCGCGGCCATCAGCATGGCGGCGGCCGTGGCGGTCATGAAGAACGAGATCTTGCGCATGGTCTTCTCCTGAAGATGGCTCGGAGCGGCGCTTCCACCGCTTCCTGATCCGTCCAACGACCGGACCGCGCGTTTTCTTCCGTGACCGTGCGATTTTTTCGCCGAGCGCCCCCTGGGCCGCCGAACCGCTCCACGCCTCCGGATCGCGGCGTGGAGGGATTTGTCGGCTGTACGGCCCTAAGCCGCCTGCAGCTGCTGCTTGACCCGTTCGGCCAGGGTCTTGATGTCGATCGGCTTGGGCAGGAAGGTCACGCCGGTCTCGCCTTCCAGGAGGTCGCTGAATTCGGCCTCGGCATAGCCGCTGATGAACATCACCGGCGCGTTGCCCAGATAGCCGCGGGCCTTCTTCAGCAGGGTCGGCCCGTCGATGCCGGGCATGATCACGTCGCTGATCAACAGGTCGATCGTGCCGGCGTGCTCCTCGGCGATGATCAGGGCCTCCTCGCCGTCGCTGGCCTCCAGCACCTCATAGCCGCGGGCGCGGAGCAGGCGGGCGGCGACGCCGCGCACGGCGTCCTCGTCCTCGACGAACAGGATGCGGCCGGCGCCCGACAGGTCGCGCGGCGGGCGCGGCTTGGCCTCGGGAGCGGCGGCGGCGGTCGCGGCGACGGCCTGCTGGGCCGGGGTCGGCTCGTGCACCGGCAGGAAGATGCGGAAGGCCGCGCCCTCGCCCGGACGGCTGTGGACATGGATCCAGCCGTCGCTCTGCTTGACGATGCCGTAGACGGTCGCCAGGCCCAGGCCCGTGCCCTCACCCACCGGCTTGGTGGTGAAGAACGGGTCGAAGATCTTGCCCATCACCTCGGGCGGGATGCCGGGGCCGTCGTCGCTGACCTCGATGAAGGCCTGGTCGCCCTCGGCCCCGGGGAAGCCCAGGCTCTGGGCTTCGTCCTGGGTCAGGCGGGCGGTGCGGATGCGCACCACGCCGCCGCCCTTGGCCGCCCGCACCGCATCGCGGGCGTTGACGGCCAGGTTCATGACGGCGGTCTCGAGCTGGCTCTTGTCGGCCCGCACCTGCGGCAGGTCGCGGCCGTAGTCGGTGACCAGCTTGACGTCCTCGCGCAGCAGCCGGCGCAGCAAGACCTCGAACTCGCTGATCAGCTCGCCCAGCTCCAGCACTTCGCGCTGCACGGTCTGCTTGCGGCTGAAGGCCAGCAGCTTGCGGACCAGGTCGGCGGCGCGCACGCCGGTCTGGCGGATCTCGTTGAGGCCTTCGTAGGAAGGGTCGCCGACCGGATGGCGATGCAGCAGCTCGTCCAGGCGCAGCTGGATGGCGGTCAGCAGGTTGTTGAAATCGTGCGCCACGCCGCCGGCCAGCTGGCCGATGGCCTGCATCTTCTGGGCCTGGGCCAGCTGCAGCTCCATCTGCTTCTGCTCGGACACGTCGATCAGATAGGCCACCAGCCGCCCGTCGGCGCGGTAGAGATAGAGGTGGGCGATGCGGGCCGGGTCGCGGGCCAGGCGCACCTCGAACGGGCCGCTCTTGCCCTCGGCCAGGCGGGTCTCGGCCTCGGCGCGCGAGGGCGGGTCGATCAGGGCGCCGAACAGCGCGCCCGACGGCACGGGGCCGGTCATGGCGGCCAGGGCCGGGTTGGCCTCGAGGATGCGGGAGTTGAACGGGTCCAGCCCCTCCAGCAGGGCCGCGCCGAACGGCGAGGCGCCGGAGAAGGCGTCCAGCGACCGCGGGGCCGGGGCGGACGGGGCGACCATCGGAGCCGGGGCGGCGGTCGGAACGAAGACCTCCTTCTCGACCACGGACAGCAGGCGGACCAGCAGGCGGCCGCCGCGCAGGCGGGCGGCCTCGGCGCGGCGCTCCTGGCCAGCGATGACCAGCGTCCCCTCGGCGCGCCCGCCCTCCCCCTTGGCCCCGTCGCGGGCCTTGACCAGGGCGGCGAACAGGCGGGCTCCGGCCGCGCCGCGAGGCAGGCGCCGGGCGTCGCCCACGGCCTGGATCCAGGCGGTATTGGCGGCCAGCACGCGACCGTCGGCGGCGGTGACGGCGGCCGGCTCGGACAGGGCCTCGACGAAGGCCTCGGCGCCCTCGGGCTCGGCGTCGCCGGTCGCGGTCGAGGCGCGAATGGCCACCAGGCCCAGGATCGCCACGCCGGCGACGCCGCCCAGCAGCAGCAGGCCGGCCAAGGTGGCGGGGCCGGCCCGCAGGGCGGGGGCGGCGGCGAACACCGCGGCCAGGACCAGGAAGACCGCCGCGCCCCAGATCAGCAGGTCGGGGCGGCGCTTGCCGGCGCCGGCGGGGTCGGCCGCGCCAAAGTCTTTCATGGGCGTCTCGGTCATGGTCGACCGAAATCCTTCTTCAGCCTTGCGGGCCTGAAGGCCCGTCGATTCGGGTTTAGAATACTCTTTAACCAGCCTTGGAGCGCGGCTCGTCATCGATTCCCGATTCCATGACGGAAATGTGGTGTGACGGCATCTTGAGCGAAGCATTCCGCCGCCCCCCGATAAGACCGCGCCGCCAGCATCAAGAGCACCTCCTTTTGTTCCACCAACCGCCAAACTCCGCCCGTTCGGCGCAGAAGCATGACGTTTCGGGTCTGGCTCCAAGAGCGCGGAAGAAGGTCGCAACTGCTCCAAGTGATCAGGGCGTAGTGGTCGCCCGGCCAGAACACGGCGCGCGAATAGGCTGAGCGCTGAGACGTCTCCACTGGGCGGCCGGGCAAGTAGCGGACGGCTTTCGGCGCCCTGGCCCTGTCCATCGCCGCGGCGCAGGCGATCGGCGCGATGGCCTTGCGGGCGCGCGCCGCAAGGACCCGATCGATGATCTTCCAGCGCCAGGCTTTCGGTTCAAAAGCGGTCGGCGCGCCGCTCACGCGCTCGGCCCTGAGAACCAGGTAGGGCAAGGGCGTGTCACGCGCTCGCTCGACATGACCCGTCATGCGTTCACGCTCAAGGGCGGCGATAAGGCGGCATTCGCGGGCGATGTGGTTCGGCGTGTCGACGGGATCGTACAGCCACAAGGCCGGCCCCGCCACGGCGGCGACGCCCAACACCAACCCGATCGCAAGGTATGCCGCCTTGACCATCCCGCCCTTCCCCACCGTACGCGTCCATGCCGCATGGCCTGCGGGGAAAGGTCAACCTTCAGGCGAAGACGCTCAGTCCGCCCAGGCCCGCTTCTTCGCCTGCTTGTTGCTCATCACGAAGCCGATGACCTTGGCCACAGCCTCGAAGTGCTCGGCCGGGATCTGCTCGTCGATGTCCATGGCGGCGTAGAGGGCGCGGGCCAGGGGCGGGTCTTCCAGCACGTAGACGCCGGCCTCCTCGGCCACGGCGCGGATCTTCAGGGCTAGGTCGTCGACGCCCTTGGCCACGCAGATCGGCGCGGCGGTCTCGCCCTGCTCGTACTTCAGCGCCACGGCGTAGTGGGTCGGGTTCATGACCACGACAGTGGCCTTGGGCACCGCCGCCATCATCCGCTGGCGCGAGCGCTGCATGCGCAGCTGCTTCTGCTTGCCCTTGATGTGCGGGTCGCCCTCGGACTGCTTCATCTCGTCCTTGACGTCCTGGACGCTCATCCGCATGCGCTTGTTGAAGCGCAGGCGCTGCCAGAACCAGTCGAAGCCGGCGGTGGCGACCAGGAAGATCAGCACCATCCAGAACAGCTTCATGCACAGCTTCAGGGCCATCGGCGCGATCGCCGCCACGTCCATGCCGACCAGGGTGGTGATCTGGGCCGCGTCGGGCTTGACCACGAACCAGGCGATGATCCCGGTGACCAGGAACTTCAGGGCCGACTTGGCGAACTGCACGAAGCCGTCGGGACCGAACACCCGCTGGAGGCCCTTGATCAGGTCCAGCTTCTTGAGGTCCGGCTTGATCTTGTCGGCCGACAGGATGAAGCCCGACTGGGCCACATTGGCCGCCGCGCCCAGCAGGCCCGAGACCACCATCACCAGCACCACCGCCGGCAGGGCGGCCATGACCGCCGTCTTGGCGATGGCGCGGATGCCGCCCTCGACGTCCATGGTGCCGGCATGGGCCAGGAACGGGGTCAGCGAATTGACCATGTCGCGGGTCAGCCAGCCGCCGGCGATGACCACCACGCCGAACGCCCCGGACAGCGAGGCCAGCTGCGAGATGTCGGCGGATTTGGGGACGTCGCCCTTGGCGCGCGCGTCCGACAGCTTCTTGGCTGTTGGTTCTTCTGTCTTTGACGCGTCGTCCTGCTCGTCGGCCACGGCGTCCCCCTAGTTGAACACCGCCAGCAGGTCCCGATAGTGATCGGTCCACACCATGGCGATGCCGCCGAGCGAGAGGCCCAGCAGGGAGAGGCCCAGGATGACGCTGAGCGGCGAGGTGACGAAGAAGATCTGGAACGACGGCATCACCCGGCCGACCAGGCCGGTCGCCAGGTTGAAGACGATCGAGAACACCAGGACCGGGGCCGCCAGCTGCAGGCCCAGCTTGAACGAGTCTGCGACGGTGCGGACGGCCAGTTCGGCCGCGTCGCCCACCGGCACCGGGCGGCTGAACGGGAACAGGTCGTACGACTTGGCCATCGCCCCGATGAACAGGTGGTGCAGGTCGGTGACCATGATCAGGGTCAGGCCCAGCATCGACAGGAAGGTGGCCACCGAGGTGCTGCTGGGCGCGCCGGCCGGGTTGGTGGTCTGGGCGAAGGACAGGGTGGTCTGGATCGAGATGATCTCGCCCGCCGTGCTCAACGCCGTGACGAACAGCTTCAGCACCGCCCCGATCATCAGGCCGACCAGCACCTCGTGCAGCACCGCGCCGCCGACGGCGCCGACGCTGGAGGGGACGGTCACGATCGACTTGGAGACCAGGGGAGCCAGCAGCATGGCCATCAGCACGGCGAACGACAGCCGGATGCGCGGCGGCACGACGGTCTCGCCGACGCCGGGCATCAGCATGACCATCGCGCCGATCCGGGCGAAGACCAGGCCGTCGGCATAGACCTGCAGAACGGTGGCGAAACTGTCCAAGTCCTGCCCCCTACATCCCGGCGATCTTGGCGGCGATCTCTCTCATGAAGCCGGACATCAGCGCGCCCATCAGCGGCAGGAACAGCAGCAGCGCGATGAAGATCGCCACGATCTTGGGCGCATAGACCAGGGTGGCTTCCTGGATCTGGGTCAGGGCCTGGAACAGGCCGATGGCCACGCCGACCACCAGGCCGACGATCAGGATCGGCGCGCAGAGCTGCAGGGTCAGCCAGATGGCGTCGCGGCCGACATCCAGGACTTCGGCTCCGCTCATCGGATGGCCTCTAACTACGCGGTCAACGCGGGGGACTTCAGGTGACTCGCACCATCGCCCGCCATGGTTAACAGCCAGTTAGGGAGGATTAACAGGGGGCGCTTGCGCGCGTGGCGAAAGGTCGCTTGGAGAGGTTCTTCCCCCTTAGGGGGAAGACGGCCGCGAAGCGGCCCGTAGGGGGCAAGTGTTCACCGCCGCGCGGCGACCACTTGCCCCCACCCTGACCGCTGCGCGGTCTGTCCGCCCCCGCAGGGGGCGGAGCCGTGTCGCTTACTTCGGCTTCCGCGCCGCCTGGACCTCGATTTCGACCAGCATGCCGCCGGCCACCAGCGAGGAGACCTGGCTGGTGATGCGCGAGGGCTTGTTGGGTTGTTCGGCGGTGCCGAAGAAGGTCTTGTAGGCCTCCATCATGCCGGGGAAGTCCATCTTGCCGCCCTTGGCCGGGTCGCCGACCAGCAGGACGCGCATCATCACCACGTCGCCCATGGTCGCGCCCTGGCTCTTGAGGGCCTCCTGGATGCGGGTCAGCACGCCCATGGTCTGGGTCTTGGTGTCGCCGAAGGTGGCGGGCAGGGCCGGGTCGCCCTTCGGATCAAGCGGCGGCGGGGTCATGCCGCTGACATAGATGGTGTCGTAGCCGGCCGGCACGGTGACCACGCTGGCGATCGGCGAGGTCGGCGCGCCGCCCCGGACGATCTCCTGGGCGTGGACGGCGGTTCCGGCGAGGCTGGCGAGAGCGGCGGCGGCGAGGATCAGGCGCTTCATGGTCGTCTCCTGTTGAATTTGTTCGAAGGATCGAAACCGTCTTCTTGACCGCTCGTCCCGGCGTTCGCCGGGACGAGCGGATCTTTGTTGTTCTTGTTAGTGCGCCTGCAGGCTGGCCGGCTTCTTGCCGGCCTTGATCGCGGCCCGGGCGGCGGCGACGTCGGAGGCGCTGACCGGCTTGCCCTTGTTGCCCCACGAGGTGCGGACATAGGTCAGCACCGAGGCCAGCTCCAGGTCGGAGAGGTCGTCCTTGAACGACGGCATGCCGGCCCGGCCGGCCAGGACCGTGGCCATCATCGGACCGGGATCGCCCTGCACGAACGGGTCGCCGGCCAGGGCCGGAAACGCGCCCTTGACGCCCTTGCCGGTGGTCTGGTGGCAGGCCGAGCAGTTGTCGTTGAACAGGGCCGAAGGCGTGGCCGCGTGGGCGGCGGCCGAGACCGCAGCGGCGGCCAGCAGGCCGCCCGCAAGACGGACGAAGACGGTGATCGAGCGACTCATGAAAACTCCCCAGAGAACCTTGGAACAGCCATAGCGCGCCTTCACGCCTGGAGCACGCGGGCGTGCAGCTTGCCGATCTGCTGCCAGGCGGATTCGATGGCCCCGGCCTGCCAGCCGCCCAGATAGGTCAGGTGCTCGCCGGCCAGATAGACCCGGCCGTCGGGCTCGCACAGCACCGGATAGGCGGCCTTGCGCCCCTCCTCGCCCCACTCGGCCCAGCCGCCGAGGTTGAACGGCGCCAGGTGCCAGCTGAACGAGAAGGCGTTCTCGAAGTTCTCGGCGTATTCGGGGAACACCTTCTGGCCTGCGGCCACGGCGAAGGCGGCGCGGTCGGCCGGGCTCTTGGCGCTGATCTTGGCCGCCTCGCCGCCGAACGCGTAGTAACCCAGCAACACGCCCTTCTGACCCTGCCAGCCGGTAGACGGCAGGGTGATCGTGCCGATGCCCGGCATGTCGTTGTAGATGTGGCCGCCGTAGATGTGGTGGTTCTCCTCCCAGAACCGGGTCTTCATCTGCAGGCCGATCTTGTTGACCGGCGCATAGGACACGCCCGACATGGCCGCCTTGAACGGCTTGGAGAAGTCGGCGTCGATGTTCTTGAGCACGCTGAGCGGGATGGTGCAGACGCAGTAGTCGGCGGTGATGGTGTCCTGCTCGCCGAACTTGTCGGTGTAGGTGACGACCACCCCCTTGGGCCCCTGCTTGATCTTGTCGACCACGCAGGAGTAGCGGATCAGCGTTCCGACGCGCTTTTCGAAGCCCTTGGCGATCTGGTCCATGCCGCCGATCGGCTGCAGCATGGTGCGCTGCTGCTCGTAGCCGGACACCGAGGTGAGCACGCGCCAGGCGTTGGAGTGCAGCACGTCGCTGAGGCTGTAGGGCGTCGAGGGCTTGCCCGGGCCGGGATCCACGCCCGCGCCGGGATGGACGTCGAAGCCGCGGCCTTCCGTGCCGGTATAGGCCAGGTCGGTCGGCGACAGCCGCCCCTCATTGATCATGTAGGCCACGAACAGGTCGCGGTCCGCCGGGGTCAGCGGCGCGTCGAGCTGGCCCTTGGAGGCGGCCTTGGCGATCATCTCGGCGGCGTAGCCGCGGGCGTCGGCGGCGATCTGGCCCTTGCGGATCGGCTTGCCCGCCAGAGGTCCGTCGCCCTTCTCGAAATAGACATAGGCCGCGTCGTTGTCGTTGACGAAGCTCTCCAGCGGCACCCCGAACAGCTTGGTGTAGTGCAGGGTCGAGCGGTGGTGGTACGGGATCCGCCACGGGCCGTGGTTGATGTAGAGCCCCTCGTCGAACTCGCAGGTCTGGTTGTTGCCCACCAGGTCGGTGTGCTGGAAGCCCTTGCGGGCCGTCTGGCAGCGGCCGCCGGCGAAGGATCGGGCCTCGATGACCTGCACCTGGTAGCCGGCCTTGGTCAGCTCGTAGGCGGCCGTCATGCCGGCCAGGCCCGCACCCAGCACCACGACCTTGGTCCCCTTGGCGTCGCCCTCCAGCTTGGGCGGAGCCGCCTGGGCCGACGCGAAGCCAAAGCCCAGGGCGTCCATGCCGGCCATGGCCAGGGACACCCCGCCGAAAGCCGCCAGGCTCTCGAAAAACCGCCGCCGCGTCAGTACGCCGCCAGCCCCGCTCGCCGGCGCGGCCGTCGAAAGATCACCCATACCGCATCCCCGATTTTTTGTTGTCGCGAAAGGCGCCTGCGAGGCAGGCGATCGCCCTGGCTATGTCAGGCCAAGCCCGTCCGACAACAATGCGAAAAACTCGTCCGTCTTATGAGAAAACGTACTGGCGCCGCGCCCTTGGGCGCCCGCGACCTGGCCTGTGCGGAGAGCGGGCGACCTGAAATTTCACGAAAAAAACAAAGATTTCGCCGACGGAAAATTCGCGGCGACCATCTTTGACGAAAAAGCAGAAAAGCCGGGCGCGAGGCCCGGCTTTTCCTTGTTTCACAACACTTTCCAGAGATCAGAAGTTGTAGGCGAACTTGGCGTAGTAGTAGCCGCCATTGAGGCCGTAGGGCGAGAAGCTGGGATAGATGTCCTGGGCCCCGTTGCCGTTGTCGGCCTCGTCCTTCAGTTCGGCGGCGCTCTTCTTGTCCGGGTGCTTGTCGAACAAGTTGTTGGCGCCAATCGACACCTTGAACTGCTCCATCACCCGCCAGTCGATTTCCAGGTCGGTGATGAAGGCCGGCTTGATCTTTTCGAGCCAGTAGGTGCCGCCGTCATAGGTGGCGTATTCGGACGACTTTCCGTACAGCGTCTCGTGCAGGTTGACGGTGATCGGCCCACGATTGTAGAGCGCGCCGGCCGAGACCTTGTACCGCGGCGAAGCCGTTTCCAGGTCGGAGATGGCGGCCTTGTCGTACAGCGAAGCGCCGGACAGCTGGGGCGGCGCGGCGGCGATCTTGGTGACCTCGGTCTTGCCGTAGTTGGCCGCCAAGCTCCAATCGACGCGACCCAGGTCGCCAAAGCTCGTCGCATAGGTGACCACCGCCTCGGCGCCGCGGGTGCGGGTGTCCAGGCCGTTGGTGAAGATGTTGATGCCGATGTCGGTGGCGTCGTCGGAGATCGAGTTGCCGTTGGCCGCGATGGCAGCGGCCACCGCCGGGTAGTTCACCGCGCCGCCGGCCCCGTACAGCGAGCCGCTGCCGGCGATCCGGTCTTCGATCTCGATCTGGTAGACATCCAGGGTCGCCGTCAGGCTGGAGGCCGGGTGAGCCACGAAGCCAACGCTGTAGTTGGTCGACTTTTCAGGCTTCAGGCCGTTGACGCCCACCAGCTTGGCGCCGGCGGAGTTGGGGGCCAGCTGCACGAAGGCCGAGGTCGGTCCGACATTGGTGGCCGAATAGTACTCCTCGGCCAGGGTCGGAGCGCGGAAGCCGGTGCTGGCCGTGCCGCGCAGGGCGAAGGCCGGCGAGAAGTCGTAGCGGCCGGTCAACTTGCCGACGGTGGTGTCGCCAAAATCGCTGAAATGCTCGTACCGGACGGCGGCGTCCAGCTGCAGGGCCTCCACTGGCTTGACCGCCAGGTCGAGATAGGTGGCGACGTTGTCGCGCTCATGCTTGCCGGCGTCGGTCAGCGAGAAGCCCGGATAGGATTGCGACCCGCCATTGTAGCGCGAGGCGTATTCCCCGGCCTTGATCTTGTAGGTTTCGTGGCGCTGCTCGACCCCGAAGGCGACGTTCAGCGGCCCCGCCAGGCCGATGTCGAACGGGCGGCTGACGTCCAGGGTGGTGGTCCACTGGGTGGCGAGGAAGGCGCCCGCATCGAAGGCCGACTGGGTCGAGCCATGGCCGGGAACGGACGAAGGGGCGAGATAGAGGTCCTTGTTGACCGAGTTGGTGACATTGATGTCGTCGAAGTCGCGGCCGTAGGTCGAGCTCAGATCCCAGTCCCAGTCGCCGAACACCTTGCCCTTCACCCCGCCGGTGACGGCGTAGTCTTCTTCCTTGATGGTCTCCATCGGATTGAAGCCCAGCGGATAGAGCTGCGGCAGGCGGGTGGGCGTGCGGAAGTTCTCGTAGGCGCCAGCGTATTTGTGGCCGTAGGTGCCGAACGAATAGAGCTCCAGGTCGCCGATCTCGACGCCGCTGTTGTAGGCGAAGGTGGTCAGCTGATAGCGGGCGTCGCCCGAGATCTTGTTGGTGTGCGGATAGCCCGCCAGGCTGGTGGCCCAGTCGGCGCCGGCCGCCACGGCCCGCACGACGCGCTGGTCGTCGCCGCCCCAGTCGCTGAAGTCGTGGTAGCGGGTCTCGGCGGTGAGGTTCAGGTAGGAATTGGCGAACGGCGACAGGCCGATATTGCCCGACACGTTGCCGGTCTTGCCGTCACCGCCGTAATAGCGGCCGGCCGTGACGTCCAGCGAGCCGCCCGAGGTGTTCTTCTTCAGGATGATGTTGACCACGCCGGCGATGGCGTCGGTGCCGTACTGGGCCGCGGCGCCGTCGGTCAGCACTTCGATATGGTCGATGGCCGACAGCGGGATGAAGTTCAGGTCGGCGGCCGCGCCGCCCTGGTAGGGTCCGCCCAGGACCGCCAGGTTGGCCGTGCCGTGCCGCCGCTTGCCGTTGATCAGCACCAGGGTGTGGTTGGCGCTCAGGCCGCGAAGCCGGGCCGACAAGGTCAGGGCGGCGGTGTCGCCGCCGAACGACTGGGCGTTGAACGACGGGATCGCCTGGGCCAGGGCCGCGATCAGGTCGGGCTTGCCGGCCCGCTTCAGCGACGCGGAGTCGACGACCTGGATCGGCGCGGCGCTGTCGACCGCCTTCAGGCCCGTGACGCGGGTGCCGGTGACGATGACCGTCTCGACCTCGGTGACGGCCGGCTCGGCCGGCGTGTCGGCGGCATAGGCCAAGCCGGCGTTCGCCATGCTGATCGAAAGAGTTGAAATCCCGGCAAGCAGGATATTTCGCGAATATTTATTCATTAAGATCCCCTGGTGGCGCTACAAGCGCGCATGAGCTTCGCTTCCCGCGGAATCTTCCCCACGCATTTTTTGTTTTTCGGTTTTCGAACTCTATCAACCGTAAGAAGTGTCTTTCAGCTGCCTCGACATATACAGCGGACGGCCGACCGCCGCCGATTGAAGACTTCATCAGGGGGGAACCTTCGGCAATGGGCGTAACCGTTAATGGATGACGAGGCGGCGTCAGATCCGCCCCGGCGCCCCATTGCACGGCGCCCGTCGCGGCTTTTGGCGGTCTTCTGATCATTGGCGCAGCGCCCGAGGGCCGAAAAAGCCTCCGCGCCCCTGAAACAGGACGAGCCGGACGCGAACGTCCGGCTCGATGATCTGGTCCGATCGCGGCCCCGACATCCGAACCGTGGACGCCGGAACCGCTCTGGGCCCTAGAAGCTGTAGGTGATCTTCCCGTAATAGTAGCCGCCGTTGATGCCGAACGGCGAGAAGCTGGGGAACTTGGTGACGTAGCCGTTGCTGTTGGCGCGGAAGAAGTCGTCCTTGAGGCCGCCGTTCACCCGGTCGGGGTACTTGTTGAGCAGGTTGTTGGCCCCGATGCTGAGCTTGACCGACTCCAGGGCCTGGTAGCTGACGTCGAGGTCGACCAGCACCGCCGCCTTGATCTCGGTCTTGTAGTAGGTCGCGCCAGTGCGGCTGGCCCACTGCGAGGCCGGCCCGTAGAGCGACTCCTTCAGGTTGACGGTCCACTTGTCCTTGGACCACAGCTCGCCGAGCACGACGCGATACTTGGGCGCGGTGTCCTCGAGGTTGGAGATCGCGGTCTTGTCGAACAGCGACACGCCCGCCGCCAATTGCGAGGGCGGCGGAGCGATCCGGGTGACCTCGGTCTTGGTGTAGTTGGCGGTCAGCGACCAGTCGACATGACCCCAGTCGTCGAAGTCGCTGCTGTAGGTGGCCACGAAGTCGGCGCCCTTGGTGCGGGTGTCCAGGCCGTTGGTGAAGATGTTGATGCCGGTCTGGGTGACGGTGGAGTCCAGCACATTGCCATTGGCGATGATCGCCGCCAGAACCGCCGGCGAGTTGATCGCGCCGCCCGAGCCGAACAACGAGCCGGAGCCGACGATGCGGTCCTTGATCTTGATCTCGTAGAGGTCGAGCGTCATCGTCAGTTTCGGGACCAGGTGGGTCACGAAGCCCACGCTGTAGTTATCCGACTTCTCCGGCTTCAGACCGTTGACGCCCACCAGCTTGGCGGCCGCCGAGTTGGGCGGAAGCTGCACGAAGGCCGAAGTCGGCGACACGTTGGTGGCCGAGTAGAACTCCTCGGCCAGGGTCGGGGCCCGGAAGCCGGTGCTGGCCGTGGCCCGCACGGCGAAGGCTGGCGAGAAGTCGTAGCGGCCGGTCAGCTTGGCGACCGTGGTGTCGCCGAAATCGCTGAACTTCTCGTAGCGAACCGCGGCGTCCAGTTGCAGCGCCTCGATCGGCTTGACGGCCAGGTCGGCATAGACGGCCTTGTTGTCGCGATCGTGCTTGCCCGCGTCGGTCAGCGAGAAGCCCGGATAGGACTGCGAGCCTTCCTTGTAGCGCGACCCCTCGTCGCCCGCCTTGATCTCGTAGGTTTCCTCGCGGTACTCGGCGCCCGCCGCGAAGGTCAGGGGCCCGGCCAGGCCGACGTCGAAGTCGTGGGTCACGTCCAGGGTGGTCGACCATTGCGAGCCGATGAAGTCGCCCGCGTGGAAGTCGCTGGGCGAGAAGCCCTTGGTCGTGGCGGTCGAGCTGTCGATGTACAGTGAGCGGTTCAGCGAGTTGAGGACATTGACCGATTCGTCGTCCTTGCCGTAGGTCGTGCTCAGGTCGAAGTTCCAGCCCGCCAGCACGCCGCTGGCCCCGCCGGTGACGGCGTAGTCGTGCTCGGTGATCGACTCCTTGGGGCTGAAGCCCAGCGGACGCGCCCGCGTGCCGTCCTTGCCGACCACCAGGCTGGGCACCCGGTAGTTCTCATAGGCCTGGCTCTTCTTGTAGCCGTAGGTGCCGAAGCTGTAGAGTTCGATGTCCGGCGTCACCTCGTAGCCGAAGTTGTAGGCCAGGGTGCTGAGGCGGTACTGCGCGTCGCCGGCGATCCGGTTCATGTACGGATAGTCGCTGGCGTTGGCGATTTCCGGATAGTTCGAGAGCCTGGAGCTTGAGGTCGTGTTGTAGGGGGTGTTCAGGGTGCGCGGGTCGGAGTCCCCGCGGAAGCTGAACCCGTGATATTTCGTCTCGCCGGTGATGTTCAGGTAGGACTTGTCGTTGGGGGCGAAGCCCACATTGGCGGTGAAGTCGCCGGTGTCGCCGCCGCCGTCGAAATACTTGCCGCCCGACAGGACGACCTCGCCGCCGGTGGTCGACTTCTTCTGGATGATGTTGATGACGCCCGCGATGGCGTCGGTGCCGTACTGGGCGGCTGCGCCTTCGAGCAGCACTTCGACGTGGTCGACCGAGGCCAGCGGAATGAAGTTCAGGTCGGCCGAGGCGCCGCCCTGGAAAGGCCCGCCCAGCACCGCCAGATTCGCCGTGCCGTGCCGGCGCTTGCCGTTGACCAGGACCAGGGCGTGGTTGGGGCTGAGGCCGCGCAGCTTGGCCGACAGGGTCAGGTTCGCGGTGTCGCCGCCGAAGGCCTGGGCGTTGAAGGACGGCACGTTTTGGGCCAGGGCCTGGATCATGTCAGGCTGGCCGGTCTTCTTCAGGACATCGTTGCCCAGGACGGTGATCGGCGCGGGGCTGTCCACGGCCTTCATGCCGGTGGTGCGCGTGCCGGTGACGATCACGGCCTCAAGTTCGGCCACTTCGGGCGAAGGCTCGGGCGTATCGGCCGCATAAGCATTTGCGCCATAAGCAAAAGCGATACTGACGGTGGAAACTCCCGCGAGCAGGATGTTTCGCGAACGATTATTCATAATACCCCCTCAGGCGCTATCTAAGCGCGATTGTTATTCTCCTCTGTGGCGTTTCCCGGTAAGCGTGTTCTTGTTTTTTTACGCGAATACAGACACAAATCACGACCAAGGTCGCGACGGAAACAGTTCGTCGAACGTGAAATTTCCGCAAGCGCCACGGCCATCATCGGATCGTAACGGACGTCCTGAGGGGTCTTGGCGCCCCTTTGGATGGCGCCGGCCATGATTTTTGTGCAGCGCGATGATTATGATTGGGGCGCCTTTGCGGCGCCCGGCGACCGTCTCAGGGGATAAATACCGCCCGTCCCGCCCGTTTGCCGTCCGCCGAACGAGCCCGCACCTCGACCTTGCCGACGACCGGCGCGTCGGGCGCATAGGGCCGCCAGGCGCCGCCATCGACCCGATACTCGATCGGCAGGCCCGGGAACTCGACATTGGCCCGCAGCCGGCCGTTTTCGACCACCGCTCCGACCGTCGGGATGCGATAGGCCACGCCCGCCGCGTCCAGCCGCGCCAGCTCGCGCCCGCCCAGCAGGTTGGCGAAGGCCCTCCAGTCAGCGTCGCGCCGGACCCGCATCTCGGCCGTGAAGGCCCCGGTCGTCGGGTCGTAGGCCTTGCCGGGCGTATAGGGCGTCTCCCAGCTGGCGCCGTGCCAGGCCCGCTCGGCCAGGGCCAGCATCCGCGGATACAGCATGTAGTCCACCTGGGTGTCCGAGCGAATCGTCTCGCTCCACAGCTGGCCCTGCAGGCCGCTGAAGCGCACGCCGGGTTCCAGCGGATGGTCGTCCTTCGAGGCCTGCGGCTTGCCGCTCAGGTCGGGCCACAGCTCGGCGTGGGCGGGCAGGTTCTCGGGCATGAAGTCGAACACCTTGCGGGTGTCGGTGGCGCGCGAGGGCCAGTCGTAACCGCGTTCCTTGGGATCGGCCGCCTGGGGGCTGTCAAAATACAGGACCTCGGGCGTGGAGATCACCACCTCCCAGCCCTGGTTGGCCTGGAGGTGAGCGCTGGCGGGCCCCTCCCCCGCCAAGGCGCCCCAGTTGTTGGAGTGGACCTTGGCCGGCATGCGATCGGGCTCGGCGTGGCTCATGCCGTCGCTCCAGCCGGCCACCACCACGCCCCGCGCCGCCAGCAGGGCCGAGACCTTCTCGATGAAGTGCCCGCCCAGCTCGGCCGGCCTGACCCCGGTGCGAGCCTCGTAGGCCGCGCAGGCCGGCGAGGCGCTCCAGGCGCCGGGGGTCTCATCGGCGCCGATGTGGTAGCGGGTTAGGGGCTGGCCGGCGGCGGCGTGCAGGGCCGCCATCTCGTCCACTACCTTGCCGAGGAAGGCGTAGGCGCTGTCCAGGCAGACATTGATGGTGTTGTCGCTGTAGTGCTGAATGCTGCTGTAGACCGAGGCGTTGGCGGCTTCGCTCAGCAGGTAGCGGCCGGCCTCGGCCTCCGGCGCCCCCTCGGCGCGCAGGCGGGCGGCCCGCGCCTCCATGGCCTTGATCGCCGCCCGCGAATGGCCGGGCATGTCGAACGACGGGATCACCTGGATGTGGCGCGCCTGGGCCGCGCGGACGATCTCGACATAATCGGCGCGGGAATAGAAGCCGTTGACCGGCGTCGACGGGTCCGGCCCGGAGCCCAGCTGCGGCAGCAGGCAGGTCCGCTCGGCCGGATCGTGGCAGCGGCGCGCGCCGATCGTGGTCAGCTCCGGCAGGCCGGCGATCTCGACCCGCCAACCCTCGTCGTCCGCCAGGTGCAGGTGCAGGCGGTTCAGCTTGTAGGCCGCCATCTGGTCGAGGATGGCCAGGATCTCGGCCTTGGAGTGGAAGTTGCGCGCCACGTCGATGTGCAGGCCGCGGAAGTCGAAGCGCGGCGCGTCGTCGATGGTCAGCAGCGGAGCTGTGCGGGGCGCGCCCACCAGCTGGGTCAGCGACGCCAGGCCATTGGCCGCGCCTTCCGGGTCGGAGGCGACGATCGCGACGCCGCCCGCCTTGATCGTCAGTTGGTAACCGCCGGCCGCCAGCTTGTCGCCGGGCGCCAGCCGGATGCGCAGCGGGACGCCGCCGGCCGTCTCGCCGACGCCGGCCTTGGCCAGGGACGCCAGAGCGGCGGCCAGCGCCGCGCGTGGAAGGCCGCTGATCGACACCTTCACGCCGCGCGTCAGGTCCAGTTCGCCGCCGCGCGGATCCAGCCTCGTCCTCAGCGGCGTGGGCAGGACGGCGGCGCGCGGGATCGGCTGGAGGCTGGCCCCGGCCGCGGCGTTGGCGGCGTAGACCCTGGGCGCGGTGGCCCAGACCGTGGCGTCGGCCGTCGAACCGCCGGCCAGCCGGGCCTCGTCGGTGAACGGCGCGACGAAAGGCAGGGTCTCCAGGCCGGTCTCGGGATCGATCATCGGCCGGGTGCTGGCGATGGTCCGCGCCGCCAGGCCGTCGGCCGCGACGTAATAGTTGGGCATTGGATAGAGCTCGGACAGCTGGTGGCCTTCCAGCTTCAGCGGGATGCGAACCGGGCGGCCCGCCGCGAAACCGGCGAAGGCCGGCGTCGGCGTCAGGCGGTAGAGGTCGCCGTTGACGTGGCTCAGGGCGAAGGCGTCGCTGTCGGCCCGCAGGATGGGCGTGACGCTGCTGAAATACAGCGACCAACCGGCGGCAGGCGTCTGGGGCGCGGCGAGGGTCAGCTCGGCCAGATGGCAGCCCAGAGCGGGCGCGCAGGCGGCGGGACCTGGGCGGTTGTCGAGCACCTGGTAGCCCACATCGAGCGTGGCCGCGAAACGGTCGAGCTCCCCCTGGCTCGGCTGGGCGTGAGCGCCCGTGGCCAGAACCGTCGAGGCGATCAGCGCGATCAGGCGTCGTGGCATGGAGTCTCCAGGATTCGCAGACCTACCCCCGAGACGGGCTAGCAGCTTTCGATCTCCGATGTGAACCTGCGGGTCCGCGCCGGGCTCTACCGGCGCTAAAAAAGTGGATGTCACCGGTGTCATGATCCGTGGTAGCCAATCCGCCGAGCGCGAGCCCAATCGCGCCGGAGGAAACCCATGGATCAGCTTCACCTGGATCGCCGCGGCCTGATCGCCGGCACGGGCGCGGCCTTCGCCTTGGCCTCGGGCCCGGCCCTCGCCGCCGCCAAGTCGGGTCCGGTGGTCGCCACCACCTATGGCAAGGTGCGCGGCGCGGCCGGCGACGGCGTCCAGGTGTTCAAGGGGGTGCGCTACGGGGCCGACACCGGGCCGCTGCGTTTCATGCCGCCCCAGCCACCCCGGCCCTGGACCGGCGTGGCCGACGCCCGGGCCTATGGCGCGGCCTGTCCGCAGGGCAAGGGCGAGGACGGCGAGGCGCTGAGCGAGGACTGCCTGTTCCTCAACGTCTGGACCCCGGCCAAGGTGGGCAAGAGCGGCCTGGCCGACGGGGTCAAGCGCCCGGTGATGGTCTATATCCACGGCGGCGCCTACAACACCGGCTCGGGCGCCAGCCCCTGGTACGACGGAACCAAGCTGGCCCGGCGCGGCGAGGCGGTGGTGGTCACGGTCAACCACCGGCTCAACGCCTTCGGCTACCTGTACCTGGCACGCCTGTTCGACGACCCGAGCGTTGCCGACAGCGGCAATGTGGGTCAGCTGGACTTGGTCCTGGCCCTGCAATGGGTGCGCGACAACATCGCCGCGTTCGGCGGCGATCCGGGCAAGGTCATGCTGTTCGGCCAATCGGGCGGCGGAGCCAAGATCGCCACCCTGATGGCCATGCCGGCCGCCAAGGGCCTGTTCCACCGTGCGGCGACCATGAGCGGTCAGCAGGTCACCGTCGGCGGCCCGTTCAACGCCACCCGACGCGCCAGGGGCTTCGTCGACAAGCTTGGGATCAAGGACCTGGCCGCCCTGCGCGCCCTGCCCGCCGACCAGTTCCTGGCTGGGCTGAAGGCCATCGACCCGATCGCCGGCGGCGGCGGGGTCTATATGGGCCCGGTGCTGGACGAGCGCTCGCTGACCCGCCACCCGTTCTTCCCCGACGCGGCGCCGGACGGGCTCTCCGTGCCGATGATGGTCGGCAACACCCACGACGAAACCCGCGGCTTCGTCGGCTACGACAAGAGCCTGATGAACCTCACCTGGGAGCAGGTGATCGAGAGGCTGCCGGCCCAGTTCAACGCCCGCATCGACATCGACCCGGCCACCGTGGTGGCGGCCTATCGCAGGATCTATCCGCACTACACCCCGGCCGACGTCTATTTCGCGGCGTCGACGGCCGGCCGCTCGTGGAAGGCGGCGATCATCCAGGACGAGGAACGCGCCCAGGCCGGCGCCCCGGCCTGGGCCTACCAGCTGGACTGGCGCGCGCCCAAGGACGGCGGCGTCTGGGGCGCGCCCCACACCCTGGACATGCAGCTGGTGTTCGGCAATTTCGACGCGCCCGGCGTGATCACCGGCTCGGGACCGGACGCCGTGGCCATGCACGAGCGGCTGGCCGACACCTTCGTGGCCTTCGCCCGCACGGGCGATCCCAACAACCCGTCGATCCCGAAGTGGGAGCCCTACACCCTGCCCCGGCGCCAGACCCTGGTGTTCGACAACGCCACGCGGATGGAAGACGACCCGCGCGGCGCCGAGCGCGAGCTGTTCAACAAGGTCCCGTTCACGCAGTTCGGGACCTAGGTAGCGCGCCCCCTCCGGCCCTTGGGGGAGCTGTCGGCCCTCCGGACCGGCCCTTGGCCGGCCGCAGGATAAACTCCGCCGACTGAGGGGGTCGACGCCTTAGGCGGCCACCTCGTCGTCCTCGTCCTCATCCTCGTCGTCCGGCCAGACCCCCAGCGCCGCGTCACGCAGGCTTTCGGCGCGGTCGGCGATCTCGGCGATGATCTCGTCGCCGATCCCTTGCGCCTCGAGGGCCAGGGCGAGGTGGCCGATCATGTGGTCCAGGTCCTCGTCCTCGGGGCCGCTGTCCGAGAGCCAGGCCAGGGCCGGCGCCAGGCGCGCCTCGTCGTCGTTCCCGAGATCCAGGGCCGCGGCCATGAAGGCCCGGACGCCGGGCGAGATCACCGGCCCGACCAGATGGGTCAGCAGGTCGTCGTCCTGGGCGCGCTGGAAGAAGTCGTCGAGGGCGGCGTTGGCGATCGTCTCGCCGCCGATGCGTTCGTAGGCCATGGGATCCTCGTCGTCGAAGGGTCGCAGGTGAACCGGAACGCGAAGAGGCTATCACGCTCCCCGGCGGGGAGCGTGATGCGGCCATGACAGCTTGGTTTTTGTTTTGTGTAAGCGGAGCCGTTAGGCCGCCTACTTCGCCGCGTCCATCAGGCCGGCGAAGCGTTCGAACAGATAGAGGCTGTCGGTCGGGCCGGGCGAGGCCTCGGGGTGGTGCTGCACGCTGAACACCGGCTTGTCGGTCAGGGCGATGCCGGCGTTGGTGCCGTCGAACAGCGAGACGTGGGTCTCGGTGACGGCCGCGGGCAAGCTGGCGCTGTCGACGGTGAAGCCGTGGTTCATCGAGACGATCTCGACCTTGCCGGTGGTCAGGTCCTTTACAGGGTGGTTGGCCCCATGGTGCCCCTGTTCCATCTTCACCGTCTTGGCGCCGACGGCCAGGGCCAGCATCTGGTGGCCCAGGCAGATGCCGAACACCGGCTTGCCGCTCTCGACCAGTTTCTGGATCTCGGGCACCGCGTAGGCGCCGGTCGCGGCCGGGTCGCCCGGGCCGTTGGACAGCAGGACGCCATCGGGATTGCGGGCCAGGATGTCCTCGGCCGAGGTATTGGCCGGCACCACCGTGGCGCGGGCCCCGACATGGGCCAGGGCGCGCAGGATGTTGCGCTTGACGCCGTAGTCCAGGACCACGACCTCGTACTTGGGCTGGTCCAGCTTGGCGTAGCCTTCCGGCCACGACCACAGGCCCTCGTCCCAGGTGAAGGTCTGGGTGGTCGAGGCGTCCTTGGCCAGGTCCAGGCCTTCCAGTCCGGCCCAGGCCTTGGCCTTGGCGATCAGCGCGGGAAGGTCGAACGCACCGGTCGGCGAGTGGGCGATCACGCCATGCGGCATGCCGGTCTCGCGGATCTTGCGGGTCAAGGCGCGGGTGTCGACGCCGGCTAGGCCGATGACGCCGCGCCGCTGCATCCAGGCGTCGAAGTCGCTGTTGGCCCGCCAGTTGGCCGCGTCCGTCGGAACCTCGCGGAACAGGACGCCGCGGGCGGCCGTCTCGGCCCCGCCGCTCATCTGCTCCAGATCCTCCAGATTGGTCCCCACATTGCCGACGTGCGGGAAGGTGAAGGCGACGATCTGGGCCATGTACGAGGGATCGGTCAGGATCTCCTGGTAGCCGGTCATGGCGGTGTTGAAGCACACCTCGCCGACCGCATCGCCGACCGCGCCGCAGCCGACGCCCTGCAGGACCGTGCCGTCGGCCAGGACCAGAACGCCAGTGACGCCGGGAAGAAGGTCTTGGGACATTCTATAAAGCGCCTCCTGAACGCGTGGCCCGGAACGGGCGGATCATTTTCGCAAAAAGGCGGGCCGGGAGTAACCCCAACCCGCGTCCGGCTACCGCCGGACCCTGCTCGCAAGAAGGCGGTCGGGCTTTTGGCCCGACCGCCGCGCAAACGGCGGCGTGTCTAGGGGGGTATGACGGGGGGGTCAACCCCTCTGATCACGGGAGTCCGAGCGTGGCCCCACATTCCCGTGATCGGCCACCAAGCCCCCTCGCGCTGGCGGCCTCAAAGCCCCTATGCTGGAAGGGTTAAGCGCCACAATCAGCATAAGAACACGGGAGGACGGCCCATGCTCGAACTGCGTCCCAATTGCGAGTGCTGCGATCGCGACCTGCCGCCCGACAGCGCGGACGCGCGGATCTGCACCTTCGAATGCACCTTCTGCGCCGACTGCGTGGAAACGCGATTCTCCGGGATCTGTCCCAACTGCGGCGGCGACTTGTCGGCCCGGCCGATCCGACCGGCCGCGGCCCTGCACCGTTTCCCCGCTTCTCTGAAGCGTGTCTACAAGGCCCATCCGGCCTGCGCCGCCGTACGGCCGCCCCCTCGGGAAAGGCAGCCGCCAGCGTGGGCTTGACGCTGGTCCCAGGGAGCGTCGCTTCGGCGCCACAGCTGGAACAACTTGTCGCGGGGCTGCGTCCGTTGGCGCGATCGACGCGTTAACGCCTTGAGGCTCATGGTCGAGCTTCAAAGGAGTTGGTCGCATGAACCCGCCGGTCGCCCGCATCGCCCCCGCCGCCACGGACTGGCACGGCCTGGTCGAGACCAGCCTGCGCGTGCTGCTGGCGGTGGCGGCGCCGATCAGCGCCGTGATCTTCGTGACACAGAGCTTCTAGATTCGAGCTCGATCCGAAAAACCTATCTTGGCCTTGGGAACGTCGGGTAGCCGACATCGTTTGGGTCGGCATGGGCGGGGGCGCCCTAGCTGTGTTTGTGCCTTTGCATGTCCAATTCCTATGACGACTTCGCCGAAGAGCCGGCCTCGGTCATTTCGGCGAACCTGACCCAGCAGATGCTCCACCTGACCAACCGGTTCGAGGAAGAACGCCTCAAGCTGGAGGAGCGGACATTCCGTAGCGACGAGCTCGAAGGCGGCGGCGAAGACGGCTGAGCGCCGTTCGCTGCGGCTTGGCCTCGGGCGGCGACGCGGCGTATGACCGGCGCGGATCCGGAGAGCTTTCCATGCCCGTCAACACCGTCGGCGTCGACGCCGACGACACCCTTTGGCACAACGAGACCCTCTTTCGCCTGACCCACAAACGGTTCGTCGAGCTGCTGGCCCCCTACGGCGACGAGGCCCAGATCGACGCCAGGCTGGCCGAGACCGAGAAGCGCAACCTGCGGCTCTACGGCTATGGGGCCAAGGGCTTCACCCTGTCGATGATCGAGACGGCGATGGACCTGACCGACAGCCAGGTCAGCATCGGCGTGATCCGCCAGATCCTGGCCGCCGGGCGCGAGATGCTGACCGAACCGGTCGAGCCGCTACCCGGCGTGGAAAAGGCCCTGGCTCAGCTGTCCCAGCGCTATCGCCTGGTGCTGATCACCAAGGGAGACCTGCTGCACCAGGAGCAGAAGCTGGCGGGCTCGGGCCTGGGCGACCTGTTCGCCGCGGTCGAGATCGTCTCGGAGAAGGACGCCGACACCTATCGCCGCGTGTTCGCCCGCCACGGTTCGGGACCGCGGCAGGCGGTGATGGCCGGCAATTCGGTCAAGTCCGACATCATCCCCGCCCTGGACGCCGGCGCCTGGGCCGCCCTGATCCCCTACCCGCTGGTGTGGGCGCACGAAGCGGCGACCGCGCCGAAGGACCACGCGCGCTATGTGGAGCTGGGATCGATTTCGGAACTGCCGGGGTGGGTCGACGGCCTCGCCTAACCCTTCCCCGGAGAAGGTTCAGGGCTGGCGCGCCTCGATCAGGCCGTGACCATAGACGTCGTCGGTCCCCGGCGCGCCCAGGTCCACGGCCTGGGCCGCGAGGCGCGCCACCGCCCGCTGGGCGGCCGCCGGGTCGGGGGCGGCCAGCAGGCCCGCCAGCCGGCCGGCCACCACCGGCGCGGCGTAGGAGGTGCCCCGCACGCTGGCTGGACGCCCGCCGGGCGCGGCGACCTTGACCTCGGCCCCGTAGGCCGCGAAGTCGACGTGGGCAGCGCGTCCGGCCTCGGGCAGCAGCCGGCGCCGGCGGTCGACGCCGGTCACGGCGATCACCCCCGGATAGGACGCCGGATAGAGGGCCGGCGCGGCCGGGCCGTCATTGCCCACCGCCGCCACGATCAGGCAGCCCCGGGCCAGCAGCGCCTTGACCGCCGCCCCCAGCGCGCCGTTCGGCGGCCCCACCAGGCTGATATTGATCACCGGAACCCGAGCTTGGGCCATCCAGGTCAGGGCCCCGACGATGGCCGAGGCCGAGCCGCCGGCCGGTCCCTTGCCGTAGACGTCGGCGACCAGGATCCGGTCGACGCCGGCCGCGGCCAGCAGCGAGGCGGTGGCCGTGCCATGGGCGCTGGGCCGCGCCCCGCCGTCCGCGAAGCCGCGCTGCTCCAGCTGGACGCGGGTGAACACCGGCTGGTCGGCCGCGACGCCGCCGTCCAGCAGTCCGGCGCGTCCTCCGCCGCCCTGGGCGGCGACCGGCCCGGCGGTCGAGGCCGTCAGGGCCGCGCCCAGTCCGGCGTCGGCATAGACGTGGTTGAAGTCGTAGGCGCCGTCGGGATCGAGCTCACGCAGCCGCTTGACCGCCGCCCGGGCGCTCAGGCCCTTGGGCGGGGTCAGGGTCACCAGGGACAGGCCCAGCTCGTCGGACCGCGCCTGCCGGGCCACGGCGAAGCCGGCCGCCGTGATCTTCGCCAGAGCTTCGGGCGTGGGCGAGACGGCCAGCACCTCGCCGCGCACCACCGGCTGGCCCTGGTCGTCCAGTTCCAGCGCCCGGGGATGGGCCCGGACCAGGGCGGCCAACCGGTCCAGGCGCGCCGCGGCCAGGGCGTCGGGGGTCAGGCGGTCGGCGAGGGCGTCGACATCGCGGGTCAGACGGTCGGCCAGCGGCAGTTGCGGCAGCGGCAGTCCCGTCCGGCCGACCACGGACGACGGCGCGGGCAGCAGCTGGGCGTCGGCCGGCGCGCCGCCCAGGATCGCCAGGCCGGTCAGCATCAGGATCAGGGCGTTGCGAAAGCGCATGGCGGGTCGGGGTCTCCCAGTCGAACGGAACGTCACAATGGCCGCATCGCGACGGGCATGAAATAAGTTTAGGCTCAGGGATTAAACGTCCCCGACGAAACGTTTCTTCCATAGGACGAAGGCGAACCTTGGATTTCTTCCAGACGGAGATGCTGACCCTGCTGCCGCGCCTGCGCCGGATGGCGCGGGTTCTGGCCTGGGAACCGGCGGACGCCGACGACCTGACGCAACTGACCGTCGAGCGCGCCCTGCTGCGCCGCGACCAGTGGCGTCCCGGTACGCGATTGGACAGCTGGATGTTTCGGATCATGCGCAACGCCTGGATCGACGAAGCCCGCGCCCGCCAGCGCCAGGGTCGTGTCCTGGCCCCGCCCGAGGCGGGCGCCCTGGCCGCCGATCCCAGCGCGCCCTCGCTGGAGGCGCGACTGGAGGCCTCGGCGGTGGAGCGCGCCCTGGACGCCCTGCCCGAAGACCAGCGCGTCGCGGTGGCGCTAGTGCTGATCGAGGGGCTGTCCTACCAGGAGGCCGCCGAGAGCCTGGAGGTGCCGATCGGCACCCTGACCAGCCGTCTGGCCCGCGGCCGCGCCACATTGCAGACTGCGTTGATCGACCAAGGAGCCCAGCCATGACCGTTCCTGACGAAGAGGTCTTCGCCTTTGTCGACGGCGAGCTGCCCCCGGAAGACATGGCGCGCATCGAGGCGGCCATGGCGACAGACCCGCAGCTGGCCCTGCGGGTCGAGACCCAGCGCGCGCTGCGCCGGCTGCTGTCGGGCGCCCATGCCGGGGTCATGCGCGAGACGCCGCCCGAGGCCCTGAGCGCGGCGGTCGCGGCCAGGCCGCAACCCGCGCCTCGGCCGGCCGAGGTGATCGCTTTCCCCGGGGCCAAGAACAAGGGCAAGGCCAGGGAGAAGGCCAAGTCGCGCGAGCCAAGGCTGCCGAAGCCGCCCGGCGCGGCGGGACGGGGCGTTCCCGCCTGGATCGGCCTGGCCGCCTGCCTGGTCGCCGGCCTGGTGGTCGGCCGCCTGGCCGCGCCGCCGCCCGTGACCCTCAGCGGGGGGGATGATCCCGCCCCGATAGCCGCCGGCCCCCTGGCCCAGGCCCTGAACACTCAGAGCGCGGGCCAGGCCGCCGGCCCAGTGCAGGTCAAGCTGTCGTTCAAGACCGCGTCGGGCGTCTATTGCCGGACCTTCCAGGCCTCGGGCCGTTCGCCGATCGCCGGCCTGGCCTGTCGGGATCCGGACGCCTGGCGCGTGCGGGCGGTCAGCCCGGCCGGTCCCGGCCCGACCGGCGATTACCGCATGGCCGGCTCGGAGACGCCCGCGGCCATCCTGGCCACGGTCGACGCCATGATCGCCGGAGCGCCGCTGGACGCGGCCGGCGAGGCCAAGGCCCGGGCCGCGGGCTGGAAGCCGGCCCCTGACGCCGAAAAGGGAGGCGCCGCCCCCCGGTAGGACCGGAGGGCGGCGGGTCCGGACCCGCGCAGGGGGGAATGCGGGGTGGGCCCGGACCGGCTCGCGCCGAGGGACGGACGTCCGTCCTAGACCTTCATGTCCAGGAGGGCGCCCGCCATCTCGTCGGCGGTCTTGATGACGACGGCGTTGGCCTTGAAATCGGTCTTGGCCGAGACCTGCTCGACGGCCTCGTGGGCCAGGTCGACCTTCTGCTCGGCCTGGCTCTGCTCCAGGCCCCAGGCGGCGGTGCGCTGGCCGCTGGCGCTGAGTCGGTCGGCCGCGGCGAACATGCCGGCGGCGGCGGTGTTGAGGACCTGCACGCCCATCTCCCTGGTTGCCGGGCCAATGTCGGGCGCATCGGTTAATCCGCCTTAAGCAAAGACGGTGAAGTTATTCGGTTAACCGCTGTTTCCCGGGGACGAAGCCTAGACGCTGATATTGACCAGCGTTCCGGTCAGCTCACCGGTCACCTGGGCCAGGGCCGCGCCGGCCGATGCGGTCATCTTGGCGTTGGTCTGGGCCACGGCCAACTGCGTAAGATCGACCGGAGGGGCGCTCTGCGCTGGAACGGTCGGCCGCGGGAGATTGGCGCTGGAACGGACGGCGGAGATCTGCACGGCGTCTTCCTTCGAGGTCGCCGTGCAGCCTCGTCGCGAACCCTTAAGCGCGCTTGACCAAAGACGGTAAATGCCGCCGACATTGAGATAACGCGTTATTTCGACACCGTTTTTCCGCGAAGATTACAAAACGTTCAGGTCGCCAAATCTCGACAAGCCGGCGCTGTCTGGCCAAGGTTCGCGCTCGCGCGGGCCCGGCCCGTATTTGGAGCCTGCCTTGATGCCGTTCTCCCGTCGCGCCGCCCTCGCCGGCGTCGCCCTGCTGTTGACCGCCCAGCCCGCCCTCGCCGCGACCACCAAGTCCAAACCCGCCGCGACCAAGGCCGCCGGCTTCACGCCGTCAGCCGACGCCATCAAGGCCCATATGACCTTCCTGGCCGACGACCTGCTGGAAGGGCGCGAAGCCGGCACGCGAGGCTACGACATCGCCGCCCAGTACGTGGCCTCGCAATATGCGCTGATGCACGTCAAGCCGGCGGGCGACGACGGCTCGTACCTGCAGCAGGTGCCCCTGACGGCCTTCCGGCCGGCCAACGAGGGCGGGGTTTCCTACACCAGCGCGGACGGCAAGTCGGGCGCCCTGGTGTTCGGCGAGGACTACCTGCCCTCGGCCCAGGCCCGCCAGGCCGAGACCTCGATCACCGCGCCGCTGGTCTTCGTGGGCTACGGCATGGTCGCCCCGGAACGCGGCCGCGACGACTATGCGGGCCTGGACGTGAAGGGCAAGATCGTCGTCGTTCTCAGCGGCGCCCCCAGCGGCCTGCAGACCGAGATCCGCGCCCACTACAGCAACGCCAACGTCAAGCGGGCCGAAGCCGCCAGGCGTGGCGCGGTCGGCGTGCTGACCCTGCCGACCACCAGCTACGAAAAGCGCCGTCCGTTCGCGCGCGGCGTCGGCGGCTACCAGGAATGGAAGATGACCTGGAACGACGCCCAAGGCGTGCCCTATGTGCGCGGCGCCGAGGCGCCGGGCCTGGCCAGCCTGAGCCTGAAGGGCGGGGCCAAGCTGTTCGCCGGCGCGCCCACCAGCCTGGACGAGGCGCTGGCCGCGGCCGAGACCCCGGAGGGCCTGGTCAAGGGCTTCGCCCTGCCCGCCAACGTCACCATCCAGCTGAAGACCGAGATCGAGAAGCGCCAGAGCAGCAACGTCGTCGGGCTGATCGAAGGCTCGGACCCGAAGTTGAAGGCGCAGACCATCGTCCTTTCCGCCCACCTCGACCACCTGGGCGTCCACGGAAAGGACGCCGACAAGATCAACAACGGCGCCCTGGACAACGCCTCGGGCGTGGCCACCTTGCTGGAGGTCGCCCGCGGCTTCAAGGAGGCCCGGACCAAGCCTAGGCGCTCGATCGTGCTGCTGGTGGTCACGGCCGAGGAGAAGGGCTTGATCGGCTCGGAATACTTCGCCCACAACCCGACCGTGCCCAAGGCCGGCATCGCCGCCGACGTCAATCTGGACATGCCGATCCTGCTGTACGACTTCCAGGACGTGATCGCCTTCGGGGCCAATCGTTCGTCGATCGGTCCGGCCGTGGCCCGGGCCGCCGGCCGCGTCGGCATCGGCCTGTCGCCCGATCCGCTGCCGGACGAGGGCCTGTTCACCCGCTCGGACCACTACCGCTTCGTCGAACAGGGCGTGCCGTCAGTGTTCCTGATGACCGGCTTCAAGAACGGCGGCGAGAAGGGTTTCAAGGACTTCCTGGCCACCCACTACCACAAGCCCAACGACGACCTGAACCAGCCGATCAACTACCAAGCCGGGGCCCGCTTCGCCCTGGTCAACTACGAGATCGCCCGCGAACTGGCCGACGCCCCGGCGCGCCCCAGCTGGAACAAGGGCGACTTCTTCGGGACGCTGTTCGGGAAGAAATAGGCGCGATGCTTGAGAGGTTGGGGACAGGCGCGCCATCCCCTTCTTGACCCCGCCCCCGCCCGGCGCGATCTAGGCGGCTGCGATCGGCCGGAGACAGGGCGCGTGATCAGTGTTGGAAACCTGCTGAGGATCGGCCTGGTCGTGCCCGCGATCATGGTGGCCGACGTCCTGGTGGCCCAACACATGTTTCCCGGCTTTCGGCCCGGCGCCCAGTTCATCAGCGAGCTGGGCGGCCCCAAGGCCCCCAATCCGCAGATCTTCAACATCGGCATGATCCTGGCCGGCCTGGCCGGCGTCGCGGCCGGGGCGGGCTTCGCCCAGGCCCTGGAGCACGCCGGCGGCCGCCGCCAGGTCTCGGCCTTCGCGGGGCTCTGGGTGGCGATGACCGGCCTGGGCGCCCTGTTCGCCGGCCTGTTCCACTGGCCCGACCCGATGCACCGCGCCTGCGGCGTGGGCTTGGCCATCCAGTTCGCCCCCCTGTTCACCGCCTGGGCCCTGTGGGGCAAGCCGGCGCACCGACGGCTGGCGCGCTTCTCGCTGGGCTGGTTCTTCTTCCTGCTGCTGGTCCTGGCGCTGCTGACCGGGGTGTGGAACGTGCGCACCGGCAACGACGTCGGCTTCTGGCAGCGCGGCCACGCGGCCCTGGGCCTGCTGTGGCTGGCCATCGCCGCCTTCTGCCTGGACCGCCACTGGCGGGGGCGCGACGCGCCGACCGCTTCAGGAGACGGCGATTCCGCCGACCCCGACTACGCCCCCGCCGCCTCGTAGGTGACGATCAGGTCGTCCGAGGCCAGGGCGTCGCCCTTCAGCGCGTTGACCAGATCGGCGAGCGGCGTCTTCTCGTCGAACGGCAGCCGCTCGACCAGGGCGAAGATCTGGAAATGATAGTGGTGCACGCCGTGGCCGACCGGCGGACGCGGGCCGAACCAGCCGACCGAGCCGTTGTCGTTCACGCCCTGGGTGGCGCCGCCGATCAGGCCGAGGCTGGTCTCGCCCGGCAGACCCTCGGGCAGGCTGGTGGCCTCGCCGGGGATGTTCCAGATCAGCCAGTGCACGAAGGGGCGCTCGCGGGGCGCGTCCGGATCCTCGACGATAATCGCATAGGCCCCGGCCCCCACGACCGGCGTCCAGACCAGGGGCGGCGAAAGGTTGTCGTGATAGGCGCTGTGGCGGTCGGCCAGGCGGCCGTCGCGGTCCGTGGCCGTCGTGGTCAGGACCAGGGTGTCCTCGCCGAACGGCTGGACCTTCAGCATGGTGATCGCCGCACCGGAATGGTCGGGAGTATGGGCGTGGGGCATGGGAGCTCTCCTGTCGTTCAGGAGAAACCCCCGTCGGCTACGGGCGGTTCACGGCCAGGCTAACGCCAGGCGTAGTTGAAACTGATGCTGATCCGCTGTTCCTCGGCCTGGTTGGGCGTCACCTCGTGGCGCAGCCAGCTTTCCCACATCAGGATCGTCCCCG
This sequence comes from Caulobacter sp. BK020, assembly GCF_004342605.1. Taxonomy (GTDB): domain Bacteria; phylum Pseudomonadota; class Alphaproteobacteria; order Caulobacterales; family Caulobacteraceae; genus Caulobacter. The sequence goes on along the minus strand of NZ_SLZL01000025.1, from coordinate 12,160 downwards.
GCTCCGGCTGGACGTAGACGAACGGCTGCAGGCCTTCGGGCGCGTCGTCCCGCCGAGTGGGCGCGGCCATCATCATCGGCAGGCGCGGATCCTCGAACTTCAATGCCGAGGCGCCCGGCGGGATGGTCACATAGACCGTGCCGGAGATCACGCTGTGCGGGTGGATGTGGCCGCTGTGCGAGCCGCCCGGCTCGAGGATGTTGATCCAGAAGCTGTCCATGACCAGCTTGCCGCCGGCGAGGTCGAAATGCAGGTCTCGGGCGAAGGCCGCCGCGTGCCGGTCGAGCTTCTTCTTCAGGTCGGCGAACAGGCTGTCGCGCTGAGGCAGGTCGTCCAGCGAGGCGTAGGAGGTATAGCCCAGATAGCCCTTCTTCTCGGCCCAAGCCTGGCCGGCCTCGTCGTCCTCGGCGACGGCGATGCAGGCGTCGTGCAGATCGTCGATGAAGGCCTCGAAGCCCGTCTCTCCGGTGAGGCTGGCTTCGTAGAGCGGCGTGACGAAGAGCGGGCGAGTGGTCATGGGCGGGTCATACAGCCCCTCGTGATTGACGACAAATGGCGGTTGGAACATAGTCGGAACATGGCCGACGGCGATCACACCCTGAAGATCAATGCAGCGCTCGCCGAGCGGATGAAGGCTGTGTCTGACGATCTCGGCAAGAGCTTGGACGAATACGCCACACAGCTTCTAGACGCGTTCACAGGCCTTGATCCACGCAAGCACGATGAAGCCTATTGGGAAGAGGTTCAGCGCATCTGCGACGAGACTGAACGTGACGGCGGGATTCCCTGGGAACAGGCACAGGCCAGGCTGCGAAACTTCGGCCAGAAGCGCTAATCCGTGCATCGTATTGAGCTTTCCAGGCTTGCATGGATCGATCTCGATCGCTTGGAAGCCTGGCTTGTAGACAACGGCGCGCCATACGCTTCTGATCTGGGAGACACGCTGGATGACGCCATTGAGAGTCTGCGGGATTTTCCCACGCGGGGCCGTCACTCCGGTTTCGGCGAGTTGCGCGAACTGATCGTGCCATTCCGCACCTGGAGTTACGTCATCACCTATTCCGTAACTGTCAGCAGCGTGATCATCGCGCGCATTCACCACGGCCTGGAAGATCGCTGAACCCACCAGACTCGCCTATATCTCCCCCGTGACCGACGCGACCACCGACACCCCCGCCGCCAGCGCCCTGAAGGGCGCCGCCCTGATCAAGGACGAGGTCTCGCGCCTGCCCGACGCGCCCGGCGTCTACCGGATGATCGGTGAGAACGAGGAAGTGCTCTACGTCGGCAAGGCCAAGAGCCTGAAGAAGCGGGTGATCCAGTACGCCCAGGGCCGCTTCCACACCAACCGCATCGCCCACATGGTCGACGCCACGCGGTCGATGGAGTTCGTCACCACCCGCACCGAAGCCGACGCCCTGCTGCTCGAGATCAACCTGATCAAGTCGCTGAAGCCGCGCTTCAACGTGCTGCTGCGCGACGACAAGAGCTTCCCCGAGATCATGATCCGTCGCGATCACGACGCGCCGCAGCTGCGCAAGCACCGCGGGGCCCACACGATCAGGGGCGACTATTTCGGGCCGTTCGCCAGCGCCGGGGCGGTGAACCGCACGCTCAACACCCTGCAGAAGGCCTTCCTGCTGCGCTCGTGCAGCGACAGCGTCTACGAAACCCGCTCGCGGCCCTGCATGCTGCACCAGATCAAGCGCTGCGCGGCCCCCTGCACCGGCCTGATCGGCAAGGACGACTACCAGGCGCTGGTCGATCAGGCCGAGGCTTTCTTGAGAGGGAAGTCCCGCGCGGTCATGGCGCTGATCGCCCAACAGATGGAAGCGGCGGCCGAGGACCTGGAGTTCGAGCGCGCCGCCCGCCTGCGCGACCGGATCCGCGCCCTGGCCGCCGTGGCCCAGGAGAGCCAGATCAATCCGGAGACCGTGGAGGAGGCCGACGTCGTGGCCCTGCACGTCGAGGGCGGCCAAGCCTGCGTGCAGGTGTTCTTCTTCCGGGCCGGCCAGAACTGGGGCAACCGCGCCTACTTCCCCCGGACCGCCGGCAACGCCGAAGAGGAGGACGAGGGCGTCACCGAGGAACAGCGGATCCTGACCGCCTTCCTGGGCCAGTTCTACGACGACAAGCCGATCCCGCGCCTGATCCTGACCAATCTGGAGCCGGCCGACCGCGACCTGCTGGCCGAGGCCTTCTGCCTGAAGAGCGGCCGCAAGGTCGAGATCAGCACGCCCAAGCGCGGCGAGAAGGCCGACCTGGTCGGCCACGCCCTGACCAACGCCAAGGAGGCGCTGGGGCGCAAGATGGCGGAAGGCTCGGCCCAGACCAAGCTGCTGGCCGGAGTCTGCGAGGCGTTCGGGCTGGAGGCCCCGCCCGAGCGGATCGAGGTCTACGACAACAGCCACATCCAGGGCACGAACGCCGTGGGCGGCATGATCGTGGCCGGGCCGGAAGGCTTCATGAAGGGCCAGTACCGCAAGTTCAACATTCGCTCGACCGAGCTGACGCCGGGCGACGACTACGGGATGATGAAGGAGGTGCTGCGCCGCCGCTTCGCCCGCCTGGTCAAGGAAGAGGAGGAGGGCGACAGCTCCGCCCGCCCCGACCTGGTGCTGGTCGACGGCGGCAAGGGCCAGCTGGACGCGGCGCTGGAGGTGATGGCCGACCTGGGCGTCGACGACATCGCCATCGTCGGCGTGGCCAAGGGCCCGGACCGCGACGCCGGGCTGGAGCGGTTCTTCCTGCCAGGCGCGGTCCCGTTCATGCTCGAGCCCAAGTCGCCGGTGCTCTACTACCTGCAGCGGCTGCGCGACGAGGCCCACCGGTTCGCGATCGGGGCGCACCGCACCCGCCGCTCGATGGACCTGAAGAAAAACCCGCTCGACGAGATCGAGGGCGTGGGCCCAGGCCGCAAGAAGGCCCTGCTGCACGCCTTCGGCTCGGCCAAGGGCGTGGCCCGGGCCGGGGTCGAGGACCTGATGAAGGTCGATGGCGTCAGCCAGCCGCTAGCCGAGCGGATCCACGCCTTCTTCCGCAGGAGCTGAGAAAAGGGGGCCCTGCCATTTACTTCCCAGGCGTGCAGCCGCAACAGTGCAATCCTGAGACGGCGCGGTTCTCCGTCCAGGCTTGCCGAGTGCGCCATGGTAGCGTCCCCCCAAAACACGTCCGGCCAGGCCTCGCCAACCGAGAGTCCCGACCCGGTCGCCCTGATCAACGCCTGGCTGGCGGTCGAGGCGCTGCAGCCCCAGACCTTCGCGACGCAGGAAGACCTGCTGGGACGCGAGCCGCCGCCCGCCAAGCGCCGGGTCAAGGGGCGGCGCGACGCGCCGTTGCCCCGGGCCCTGTTTCCCTTCGACCTGTCCAGCGGCCAGATGCCCTGGGATGGTTCCGAGGGCGACCGCCAGCAGTTGGCGATGTCCGAAGACGACCGCCTGGTCTGGTACGTGCCGCTGGGGTTCGTGAAAATGGAGCCGGCCGTCGAACGGCTGGTGACAGAGGTCCAGCCCCAGGGGCCCGAACGCGAACGCGGCGCGGGGGTGGCGGTGCTGGCCCTGGCGGCCTTCGACGAGGCAGGCCGGGCGCTTCCGTCCAACCTGCTGCTGTCCAGCTTCGGCTGGGCCTGCGGACGCGTGCTGGCCGGCGACATTGACCACCTGCACGCCTTTGTCGACCTTGAGGACGATCTGCGCCACCAGCTGGGACAGGCGCTGGTCCAGCTGGACCTGGACGGACGCAAGATCGCCACGTCCCGGCAACGGTTCCTCGAAGGCATGGCCGCGATCATGGCCGCCCTCGAACTGCCGGCCGACCTGCTGGAGCGGCCGCGGGTGGCGATCCGCGTGTTCGGCGAGGCCGACAACGATCCGGTCGAGATCATCAACAGCTTCTATCTGCGCGACCTGCACCGCGTGCGCACGGCGCTTCAGACGGGCGGCGGCGGCGCGACCCTGTCCGCTTATCTGGGCCAGGCGCAGCCGGCTGAGCGGCAGGACGTCCTGGCCGACAAGGCGGTGCTGGAAAGCCTGGTCGCGCCGGCCCTGACGCCGGGCGCGCGGTGGCCCGCGCCTCGTCCAGCCCGGCTGGTCACCCTGCAGCAGGCGGCGGTCAACGCCGCGATTCGCGACCTGGCCGATGGCGGCCTGCTGTCGATCAACGGGCCGCCGGGCACCGGCAAGACCACCCTGCTGCGCGACGTGATCGCCGCAGTGCTGGAAGCGCGCGCCGACGCCCTGGTCGCGCTCGACGATCCCGCCTCGGCCTTCTCGCCGGTCGATCTGGTCGCCGAGAGCGGCCACAAGCGCACGCTCTATCGCCCGCCGGCGGCCCTGGCCGGTCACGGCGTCGTCGTGGCCTCGTCCAACAACGCCGCCGTCCGCAACGTCAGCGCCGAGCTTCCTCTGGCCGGCGCCGTCGACGATCCGGCGGCGATCCGCTACTTCGCCGGCGCCGCGCGGGCGGCCCAGGGCGGCGGCGCCGACTGCTGGGGCCTGGTTGCGGCGGTGCTGGGCAATCGCAGGAACCGCTCCGAGTTCGTCGAAAGCGCCTGGTGGGATCCCGACTGGGGCCTGGAAAAGTATCTCGCGGCCGCCAACGGGCGGGTCGAGGCCGAGCCGCCGGCCATCGTCGCCGCCGAAGCGCCGCCGCGTACACGCGCCGAAGCCCGGGAGCGCTGGCGGCGAGCCCAGATGGACTATCGCCAGCACAAATCCGCCGTCGCCCGGCTGCTGGCCGGACGCGAGCAGATGCGCCTGGCGCTGACGACCGCCGCCGCGACCCAGCAGGCCGTAGAGGACGCCCTCGCCGCGGACGCCGCCGCCCAGGCCGACGGGCGGGCGGCGGAACAGACCCGGGAGGCCGCCACCCGGGCCCTGGCGCGCGCTGAGGAAGCTCTGGTCGACGCCCGTCGGCTGCACGATGGCGGCGCGGCCCTGCGCCCCGGCTTTGTCGCGCGGCTCCTCGGCCAGGACTCGGCGTGGCGGCAGGCCCAGGCCCGCGTCCAGGCGCTGCTGGAGCGGGCGATGGCGGACGTGGCGGCGGCGCGCGCCGAGCAGGACGCCGCCGAACGGCGGGCGGCCGAGGCCGCGGCCAGGGCGGCTCTCGCCCAGGCGGCGCGGACCCAGGCTATGGAGCATAGCGCGGCGCTTCGGCGGCGCGAAGCCGAGGGCCAGGCCCTCTACGGCGACCAGATCGGCCCCGCCTTCTGGGAAAGCGGTCACGCGGCGATCCATACGGCCAGCCCTTGGGCCGACGCGGCGCTGATCGAGGCCCGCGATCAGCTGTTCGCCGCGGCCATGGCCCTGCACCGCGCCTTCCTCGACGCCGCCGCCCGCCCGATGAAGTCGAACCTGGGCCTGATGATGGACCATCTGAAGGGCAAGCGCCTGCCGTCCGGGGCCGCCGCCCACCTCGACGCCCTGTGGGACAGCTTCTTCCTGGTCGTGCCCGTGGTCTCGACCACCTTCGCCTCCTTCGACCGGCTGATGGACAGCCTGGGCGAGGCCTCGGTGGGCTGGCTGATCGTCGACGAGGCCGGCCAGGCCACGCCGCAGGCCGCCGCCGGCGCCCTGTGGCGGGCGCGGCGCGCGCTGATCATCGGCGACCCGCTGCAGATCGAGCCGGTCTCGACCGTTCCCGCCGGCCTGGTGCGATCGATCTTCGACAGCCGGGGCGCCCATCCGGACCTCTGGGCCGCGCCACGGGCCTCGGTCCAGACCCTGGCCGACGCCGCCAGTCCTTTGATCGCCGCCGTCGGCTGGGGCGCCGACGCCCGGCGGATCGGCTTGCCCCTGCTGGTGCACCGCCGCTGCCAGGAGCCGATGTTCTCGATCTCCAACACGATCGCCTACGACGGCCTGATGGTCCACGCAACCACGCCTTCGCCCTCGCCCATCCGCGAGGCCCTGGCCGGAATCGCGCCGGCCAGTTGCTGGCTGGACGTCGCCTCCAGCTCGGCCAAGTGGAGCCCGCAGGAGGGCCAGGTCGTGCTGGACCTGCTGCACCGGCTGGCGGACCAGGGCCTGTGCGATCCCGACCTCTACCTGATCGCCCCTTTCCGCGAGGTCGCCGATACTCTGCGGACCCTGGTCCTGCGCAGCGGCGTGCTCGACCGTTTGGGCGTCCCCTCCAAGCAGCACCCGCGCTGGGGCGAGACCCACGTCGGCACGGTCCACACCTTCCAGGGCAAGGAGGCCGAGGCCGTGATCCTGGTGCTCGGGGCCAGCGCCGACGCCAGCCGGGGATCGCGCAACTGGGCGGGCGGCGCGCCCAACATCCTCAATGTGGCGGTGACCCGGGCCAAGAAGGCGCTGTACATCGTCGGCCGCCACGAGGCCTGGCGCACCGCCGGCGTGTTCGCCAGCGCGGCCGCGGCCCTGCCCGTGGTGTCGATCGCGCCGACGACGGGCTACTCCCGCGCCGACAGTTCCAGCCAGTCGAACTCCTCCTCCAGCGCCCGATAGGCGTCGTCGCCGATCTCGCCGCGCCGGCGCAGATCGGCGATGGCCTCGCGCGACACCGCCACCACCCGCCGCCGCAGGGCGTTCTCGGCGGAGTCGCGGGCGTCGGCGCCCTTCCTAGTCTGCTGCAGGGCCGCGCCATATTCCCGGCGCAGGGCTTCGGCGGCCTGGGAGGTGTCGCCGTCCAGCTCGGCCAGCGCCGCCTTCAGCGCCTTGGCCCTGGCCAGTTTCAGCTCCTTGCGCACCGGATCGTCGTCGGGTGGGCGCAGCACCCTGATCAAGGGTTTCAGGGTCAGGCCCTGGACCACCAGCGTGCCGATCACCACCGTGAAGGCGGTCAACTGGATGAAGTCGCGATAGGGAAAGCCTCCGGGCAGGGCCAGGGCGGCGGCCAGGGTGACCATGCCGCGCATGCCGCACCAGGCCACCAGCAGCCCGCCCCTCGCCGTCGGCGCGGCCATGCTGGACCGCGCCAGGTGGACGCCGAACCAGTGGTTCTTCAGCCGGACGCCGGTGTTGTAGCTCATCACCCAGGCCAGGCGGATGGCGATGACCGCCGCCAGCACCACCCCGGCCGCGCGGAGGTAGTCGAGCCGGTCGTGGGGCGACAGCGCCTCCAGGATCGGTCGGATCTGCAGGCCGATCAGGGTGAAGGCCAGCACGTTCAGCACCACCGTCACCGATTCCCAGACCGCGAAGGACGGGACGCGCAGCCGCGCCGACAGCTGTGCGCCCGGGCGCCAGGCGATGGTCACGCCGTAGACGACGATGGTCACCACCCCCGACAGGCCCAGCCGCTCGGCCAGGAGCCACACCCCGAAGGTCGTGACGAACTGGACGATCACCGAACTGGGCACGTCGGTGATGCGGTGGAAAAACAGGCCGGTTAGCCGCGCCAGGCCGTAACCGGCCGCCACGCTGCCCACCGCCACCAAAGCCAGGGTCGGGGCGGCGTGGGCCAGGCTGAAGCCGCCGCCGACCGCGCCCACCGCCAGCCGGTAGATCAGCAGGGCCGAGGCGTCGTTGAGCAGGCTCTCGCCCTCCAGGATCTTCAGCACCCGATGCGGCGGCCGCACGTCGCGCAGCACGACCAGGGCGGCCACGGCGTCAGGCGGGGCGACGATGGCCCCCAGGGCGACGGCAGCCGGCCAGGGCATGTCGGGAAACAGCAGTCGCGCCACCCAGGCCACGCCCACGGTGGTCAGGCCCACGGCGACCAGAACCAGCGACGACACCGGCCGCCAGTTGTCCTTCAGATCCCGCAGCGAGGAGTCGTAGGCCGCGTCCAGCAGCACCGGGGCGATGAACAGGGCCAGGATCAGCTCCGGCTCCAGCGTCAGCCGGGGCGCGCCCGGGACCAGGGCCACAGCCGCCCCGCCCAAGGCCAGCAGGGCCGGATACGGCGCGCCGATCCGCCGGGCCAGGGCCGCCAGCAGCACCGCGCCCAGCAGCAGGGCCAGGATCCATTCGAAGATCAGCATGTCTCCAGACCTCCGCCTCGCCGTTCGGCGTAGCAGAGCCGGCCGCTTGTCGGCAACGGTTCGCCAGCCGCCCTTCAGGCGGAAAGGCTCAGGCTCACTCCACCGCGAACGCCAGCCCCGCCGTCTCCCGCAGCCGCTCCACCAGCTTGCCGCGCAAGGCCGCGCCCGGGGTCCAGACCCCGCCGGCCAGGTCGGGCGTGTCGATCAGGCACAGGGCCGTCTCGGCGATCATCTTGCTGGTCGAGCCGTAGCCGGGGTCCTTGTCGCCCTTAACGCCGGCCCGGGCCTGACGACCGTCCGGGGCGAGGGCGACGAACAGCAGGTCGTAGAAGCCCGCCTCGCGCTCGGCCAGGCTGGGCCCCTCGCCCGGCTTGGGACCGCCTTCGGCGCCCATGGCGGCGTTACCGGCGGCCACGGCCTTGGCGGCCGCTTCGCCGGCCTCGCCCGGGCCGGTCAGGAACATCTCGTCATAGACGAAGTCGGCGCCGTAGGGCTGGCCCATCAGCCAGTTGGAGCGGTGGACGTTGCGGGTGTTGATCGCCGCCATCACGAACGGGGCGGTCCAGGCGTTCAGGTCGTCGTCGTAGGCCACGGCCGCGCCGTGCGGCTGCCTGGGGCCGGCGAAGTCGGGGGTTAGGGCGAAGGGGTCCTTCAGGTACTCCAGCACCTGGGGGTCGCGGGCGGCCGCCGCGAGGGTGGCCTTCAGGCTGGCCGCCGTACCGCCCGAGAACGTGCCGCGCATGGCCCGCACCCGGCCCTTGACCCGCGTGGCGGGCGCGCCGAACCGATTGGCCGCCTCCTGCTGCACGAACCAGACGCCCAGCTCGAACGGGATGGAGTCGAAGCCGCACGAGAACAGGATCCGCGCCCCGCTGGCCTTGGCCGCCGCCTCGTAGGCGTCGATCATCTGGCGCATCCAGGCCGGCTCGCCGCACAGGTCCAGATAGTCGGTTCCGGCCTTGGCGCAGGCGGCCACCAGGTCGGAGCCGTAGAGCTGGTAGGGGCCGACGGTCGTCAGGACCGCCTTGGTCCGCGCGACCATGGCCCCCAGCGAGGCGGGGTCGTCGGCGTCGGCGACGATCAGCGGCGTCGAGGCGGCCCCGATCTCGTCGCGGACAGCGGCCAGCTTGGCCTCGCTCCGGCCCGACATGGCCCAGCGAAGGTCCGGATGACGTCGGGCGAAGTGCTCGGCCACCAGCCGGCCGGTGAAGCCGCTGGCGCCGTGGACGACGACGTCGAATTCGGCGTTGGGGTTCATCGGGTCGCCTCCCAGGATCTTATCGTTGGACGGCAGAGTGGCGCGGACCGGCGGCCGAGGCAAACGGGCGTTTGCGGATCCGGGTCAGCGCGCGGTTCTCGGCTTCAATCCCAGCAGGCCCAGGAAGCTCAAGCCCGCCGCCACCGCCAGGTAGACGCCCACCGGCGCCAGACCGCCCTTGTCGGCCAGGGCCTGGGCGATCATCGGAGCCAGGCCGCCGCCCAGGATGCCGCCGAGATTGAAGGCCGCCGAGGCGCCGGTGTAGCGGACGCGGGCCGGGAACAGGTCGGGCAGGAGAGCGCCCAGCGGGCCATAGACGAAGCCCATGACCAGCAGGCCCAGCGACAGGAAGGCGAAGATCGGCAACAGGGCGCCGGCTCCCATCATCACCGGCAGCAGGGCGCCCACGGCCACGGTCATCGCGCAGCCGGCCATCAGCACCCGGCGCGGATTGGCCGCGTCCGACCAGTAGCCGGCGGCGACGATGCCGGCGGCCATGAACAGGATCGCCCCCAGCTGCACGCCCAGCATGGCCGTGCGGCCGTAGCCGAGGATGTTCACGCCGTAACCCAGGGCGAAGGCGGTCATCAGGTAGTAGACGGCGAAGCAGCAGATGGTGGCCAGCGTGCCGCACAGGGTGGCCTTCCAGTGGTCGCGCAGCAGCTCGCCCAGCGGCACGGCCGGCGGGGCCTCGTGGGCGATGGCGGCGGCGAAGTCAGGCGTCTCGGTCAGCTTCAGCCGCACCCACAGGCCCACCGCCACCAGGGCCGCGCTGCCCAGGAACGGCAGACGCCATCCCCAGGCCTGGAACTGCTCCGGCGTCAGGATCACGCCCAGCGCCAGGAACAGCCCGTTGGCGGCGATGAAGCCGACCGGCGCGCCCAGCTGCGGGAACATGCCGAACCGGGCCTTCCAGCCCGGCGGCGCGTTCTCCACCGCCAGCAGCGCCGCCCCACCCCACTCGCCGCCCAGGCCGAAGCCCTGGCCGAACCGCAGCAGGCACAGCAGGGTCGGGGCCAGCCAGCCGGCCATGGCGTAGGTCGGCAGGAAGGCGATGGCCAGGGTCGAGCCGCCCATCAGCATCAGCGAGGCCACCAGGGTGGACTTGCGCCCGATCCGGTCGCCGAAATGGCCGAACACCGCCGCGCCCAGCGGCCGGGCCAGGAACGCCACGCCCAGGCTGGCGTACGAGGCCATCAGCTGCATCGAAGCCGACTTGGAGGGAAAGAACAGCGGCCCGAACACCAGCGAGGCGGCGGTGGCGTAGATGTAGAAGTCGTAGAACTCGACCGCCGTGCCGACCAGGCTGGCGGTCAGCACGCGACGGCGGGAATTGGTCGCGGTCGGTTCGGTGGTGGTGCTGGCCATAACGCCCTCGAAACTGCGCCATTGCCTTGGCCGGCCGCCCATGCGCCGTCAACCTCCCGGAAGGAGAAATAACCCACAACAAGCGGGAGCGCGGCGGAAAAGACCGCTTCACCTTACTGGAAGCTGCGATATGAGGTGAGATCTTCCACCACCGAACATTCTCAATCGCCCAGCAAACGTACCTTGTCGACGAGCTCAGGCACGGCCTGCACGGCGGCCCAGAAACGCCGGTCGGCGGTGACCACCTGACTGTGTTCGCGCACGGCCAAAGCCAGATACAGGCAATCATAGACCGGATGACCCAGACGCCACGCCAGGGCGGCGGCGGCGGACAGGTCGTCTTCGATCGGGACCGAGGTCACCGGCGCGTTGAACAGCTCCGACAGCCGTTCGTCCGCCTCGCCAGCGCTGAGTTCCCCACTCAGGCTGCGCCTCCAAAGCGCGTTGGCGGCTTCAAGAAGCCAGAGGGACGGGGCGATCAGATCTTCGTCGAGCAGGGCGTCGGCGGCGGCCTGGCCAGGCTCGGCCAGCACCCATTTCAATGCAACCGAAGCATCGACGACCAGCGTCACCGGCTGTCGCGATCCAAGCGGATCAGGTCGGCCGATTCGCCGACGATACGGCCCTGGGTCTTTTCGCGCAGGACCGCGGCCCGCTCCCGAAACGCGGATCGCCCCGCTTTCAGGGTCGCCTCGAGGATCAGGCGATGCTCGGCCTCGGCGCTGCGGCCGTTCGCGGCGGCGCGACGCTTCAACGCTTCGACGACGTCGCGGGGAACTTCTCTGACCAGGAGCTGAGCCATCCGAACATGATATCAGTTGATATCACGCCTAACAATCGCCCCCCATAGCCCTTCGCCGCTTTCATGCGTTAGAACCGGCGCCATGAAAGCCCTGCCCAACATCCTGACCTCCGCGCGCCTGATCATCGCGCTGTTCATGTTCGTGGCCCTGGCCGCGGCGGCTGGCGGCGTGCCGTGGCTGAGCGACCAGCTGAGCGTGGACCAGCAGATGTCGCTACAGCGCTGGGCGTTCCGGGCCTTTGTGATCGCCGCGGTGACCGACTTCTTCGACGGCTGGCTGGCGCGCAAGCTGGACGCGGTCAGCGTCTGGGGCGCGATCCTCGATCCGATCGGCGACAAGATCCTGGTCTGCGGCGCCCTGCTGGGCCTGATGGCCCTGGGCCCCAATCCGCTGGTGATCCTGCCGTCGGGTCTGATCCTGTTCCGGGAATTCGCCGTCAGCGCCCTGCGCGAGGTGGGGGCCGGCAGGGGCGTCAAGCTGCCCGTCACCCTGCTGGCCAAGTGGAAGACCACCCTGCAGCTGGTGGCGATCGGAGCCGAGATGATCCTGGCCTCCTGGTCGGCCTTCCACCTGCCGACCGCGTCGTCGGTGGTGACCCCGGCCACCTACGCGACCCACGGCCTGCTGTGGCTGGCCGCCGTGGTGACGCTGATCACCGGGGCGCAGTACTGGGAAGCGGCGCGCAAGGCGCTGGTCTAGAGCCTGTTGAGATTAGGCGGCGTAGCCTGAGTTTCTGAGATAGTTGGCGCATTCTTCTGGTGGGAAGGCGTTGAGGAGCAAGCCGGTGGC
>NZ_SLZL01000024.1 GCF_004342605.1 Caulobacter sp. BK020 | reverse complement strand
CTGCGCATCGACACCACCAAGCTCGACCCCGTCCAGGCCGCACAGCGCATCGTCGCATGGCTCGAAGGCGAGATCGATTACGAGATCTGAGGCGGCCAGGACCCAGGAGAGCGACATGCCCGCGCGATCGGTGCTGAACGGACCCGACCAGTTGGCCATCGAGGCAGACGCCGTGCGGCTGTTCACGCACCCCGCGGTCCAGGCGGCTGTCGAAGCCAAGCGAGCGGCGTTCGAGGCCCACCCGCTGGCGCAGACGCCGGCCGGTCGGACGACCCTGCCGCTGAACCTGGAGGAAATGGCTTTCAGCGCCGTAGTGTCGGTGGTGGCCATGGACGTAGGCCGTTCGACGCCCTTCTGGACGCTGAACCTGCCGCACGAGCGCGATGGCTTGCGCATTCCCGGAACGCGGCACGGCGTGGACAATCCTGATAACGTCTATCGTGTCATCGCCGTGGACGACGTCAGCTCCTTCCGCATCGACGGCCAAATCAACGACCGTCCCGGCGCCGATGTCAGCTTCACCCTGTTCAACGCCTATCCAGGGTCCGGCGTCGACAGCGAGTCCCAGGGCGTGCTGGTCCTGGATCAGCTGGACAGGGACGCTGATGGCCGGTTCAGCTTCACGGTCGGCCCTGACGCGGCGGGCGATCGCGCCAACCATCTCCAGGCCTGGCCCGGCGCCGCCCGCCTGATCTTCGTGCGGGACTCCCTGCAGGACTGGGGAGCGGAAACGCCGGTCTCCCTGGGCGTCACCCGCACCGCCGGGCCTGAGGTGGCGACGCGGAATGAGGACCAACTGGTCGCCGAGGCGCTCGAAGCCGTCGGCGCGTCCATCGACTATTGGCTCCGCCTGATGCCCCAGTGGTTCGCCGCCCCGTTCAACGACATCGCCAAGGGCCGGGCCAAGAACTTCTCCTATACGCAGCAGGCCACCAGCGAGGCTCGCTTTCGCCTGGCGCCCGACGAGGCCCTGGTCGTCACCATCGATCCCTGCGGCGCGCGGTACCTGGGCGTCCAGCTGGCCGATCCCTGGGGCGCCTCGATCGACTATGGCGCTCACACCAGCAGCCTGAACCAGCACCAGGCCCACCGCTCGGCCGACGGGACGATCACCTATGTCGTCTCGCTGTCCGACCCGGGCGTCCACAACTGGCTGGATCCCGCGGGGCTGGAGCAGGGGGCGATGCTGCATCGCTGGCAGGGCCTGCCCGACGGCGGGTTCGACTCCGAGCGCTCGGTGCGCGCGTCACGCGTCGTGAAGCTGAACGCCCTGGCGAGCGCCCTGCCAGCCGACATGCGCTGGGTCACGCCGGCGGAACGCCGCCAACACTTGTCGCATCGCGCCGCCGGCTTGGCGCGGCGTCTGGACTGACAACAGGAGGACACCATGGCGTCTGACATCCATTTCGATCCGTTCGACGACGACGCGCTGGCCGATCCCGGTGCGACCTATGGCGCCTTGCGCGCCGCCTGTCCCTTCCATCACCAACCGGCCCAGGCGGGTCGTCCCGACTACTACGTCCTCAGCGATCACGCCGAGATCAAGACCGACATCCTGCAGGGCAATCCGATCTGGTCGTTCCGGTTCGGCAACGCGATGAAGGACTCGATCAGCGACGTCGGCTTCAAGACCGACGGCGACTTCCACGCCGCTTTCCGCATGGTGGTGCAGCGCGGCCTGACCCCGCCGATGGTCAAGGCCTGGCGCCCGAAGATCGAGGCCATTGTCGATGAGCTGGTCGACGCGATGCTGGCCATCCCCGAGGGCCAGGGCGACTTCTACAGCCTGTTCGCCCTGCCGCTGCCGGCCCGTATGATGTGCCGGATGCTGGGCGCGCCGGAAGCCGACTACCAGAACTACAAGCGCTGGAGCGACACGCTGCAGTTCCTGACCTTCGAGGATCCCGAGCCCGGCTCCTACGAGGTGGTGCTGCGGGAGATCTATCCACACTTCACGATGTTGATCGAGCAGCGCAAGGCCATGCTGGTCGAGGCGGGTATCGAGGAGCCGGACCTGTCGCATCTGGGCACGGTGCTGCCGGACGACTTCATGTCGCGCGCCCTGGTCTCGCGGGTCGAGGGCCGGCGCCTGACGCACGAGGAAATGCTGAACATCTGCCTGGCCTTCCTGACCGGCGGCCAGGAGACGACGACCAACCTGATCGGCCACCTGCTGCGGCGGCTGCTGGAGGCGCCCGAGCGCTGGGAGCAGCTGAAGGCCGATCCGTCGCTGATCGACAACGCCGTGGAAGAGTCGCTGCGCTTCGATCCGCCGGTGCTGGCGCACTTTCGCACCAGCCTCTCCGAAACCCAGATGCACGGCCACGACGTCCCCGAGCGGGCCAAGCTGATGTTCTCGATCTGCGGAGCCAATCGCGACCCGGCGGTGTTCGAGGCTCCCGACGAGTTCCGGATCGATCGGCCGTTGCCGGAGGCGCGCCAGCACCTGTCGTTCGGCTCGGGCGTCCACCTCTGCCTCGGCGCGCCGGTCGCCCGGCTGGAGGCGCGGATCGCGCTGGAGCGGCTGATCGAGCGCCTGCCCAACCTGCGCCTGCTGGGCGTCGGCGGCCGGGTGCGGACGTGGATGTACTGGGGCCATACCGGCCTCGACGTGGCCTGGAGCTGACCGGATGCTGAAGTCCACGCCCCTGCCGCCGGACAGCGTCCTGACGGCGCGCGCCCGGGCCTTGGCCTACCCTGAGCACACGGCCGCGGGGCTAGCCGCCCTAAGCCGCGCGATCCCGTTGGCGGAGGCGCTGGCCATAACCCCGGAGGCTCTGAAGGCCGAGGCGATCCGCAGGGCCGGCGGACCCGTCGATTTCGGGTCCGCGCCGCTGGACGAACCGCTCGCGGTTCTGTGCCGGTCGCTGAACGACGAGATCCAGTTCCACGCCCTGGGCCGGCTGCAGCTGTTCAACCAGCTTGCGGGCCTCCTAACCCTGCGGTTGCGGTTCGAGGACCTTTGGCGGCGCCATCCGGAAATCCTGGATCAGCCGGTCGAACGCCCGATCATCGTCATCGGCCTGCCTCGCAGCGGAACGACCATCCTGCACCGCCTGCTGTCGCGGGATCCGGCCAAGCGCTCGTCGCCGTTCTGGGAGCAGGTCGCCCCGCTGCCGGACGGCGATCCGACGGCGCCGCAGCCTGACCCCGACCCGCGCCTGGTCCGCATGCGTCAGTCCCTGGACATGCTGGACACGGTCGTGCCCGATCTGAAGCTGATGCACGAACTGACGGCCGACCAGCCGGACGAGGACATCAGCCTGCTGATCTTCGCTTTCGCCTCGCTGCAGTTCGAATGGAGCTACAGGGTTCCCAGCTATAGCCGCTGGCACCAGGCCTTCGACCATACCGAAGGCTACCGCTATTTCCGCCGGGTGCTGCAAACCCTGCAGTGGCTGCGCGGCGGAGAGCGCTGGGTGCTGAAGGCGCCGCAGCATCTGGAACAGCTCGGACCGCTGCTTACCGTCTTTCCGGACGCCATCCTGGTGCAGACCCATCGCGATCCCGTGCCGGCCGTCATCTCCCTGGCCAGCCTGACCACCTATGGCGGACGACGTTACTACGACCACCCCAATCCCCACGCGGTCGGAGCCGACATGGCCTCGATCGTCGAGCGTCTGCTCCGCAAGGGCGTGGAGGACCGGCCGAAGGATGAAGGACGCTTCGTCGACATCCAGTTCACGGACCTGATCGCCGATCCCCTGGGCTGCGTGCGACGCATTTATGCGGTCGCCGGGGATGTGCTGAGCCCCGAGGCCGAGACCGCGATGCAAGCCTGGATCGACGATAATCGCCAGGGCAAGCACGGCGGCCACGACTACGCCGCCGAGGACTTCGGTCTCGACGTCGGCGACCTGCGCCGCCGCCTGGGTTTCTACCAGGACCGCTTTTCCATTCCCGTCGATCGCCGGTTCGCGGGCTGAGGAAGTATCGATGACCTCGCCGATCGATCCCGCCCTGTCGCCCGACGAAATCGCCGCCATCGCCGAGGAGGCCTATGTCTACGCCTTCCCGATGATGATCGCCTATGGCTTCTTCCATCGTCAGACCATGGGCCCCGACACGCCCGAGAAGCAGGCGATCGGACGGTTCACCCACTTCCGGACCCTGGGCAGCCCGACGTTCAACAACGTCATTCCCTGGATCAACACCGACACGCTGTACTCGGCCGCCTGGCTGGATCTGCGGCGGGAGCCCGTGGTGCTGAAGGTTCCGCAGTTTGAAGGGCATCGGTTCCAGAACGTGCAGGCCGCCGACTGGTACACGATGAACTTCTTCACCCGCGGCACGCTGGACGTGGGCAACGCGGCGCGGACCTATCTGCTGACCGGGCCGGACTGGCGTGGTCCTTCGCCGCCCGGTGTCGACGAGGTGGTGACGGCCGACAGCTGGATCATCAAGCTCTTCACCCGGATCATCGTCGAGGGGCCTGGCGACGAGGCCGCCATCCATGCGCTGCAGGACCGATACGCCCTGATCCCGCTCAGCCAGTTCCTGGGTCTGACCCAGCCGCCCGCGCCGCCGGCGGTCGAGTTTCCGGCCCCGCCCGCCTCCGGCCTTCGGGGGCGAGGGTTCTTCGAGCAGCCGTCGCCCGAGTTCATCGCAACCTTCAACCACCTGATGACCCAGGCGGCCGTCCATCCCGACGAGGCGGCGCTGTTCGAGCGTTTCGCCGGCCTCGGCGTGGCGCCCGGCGCGGATTTCGACGCCTCGGCGCTGACGACCGAGCAAGCGGCGGCGATCCAGGCCGGGATCGACGCCGGGCGGGCCAGGATCGAGCATCGGCTGGCCAACCTGGACACGCCGGTCAACGGCTGGGTCTATCCCCTGGACCTGCGCGGCGGTCGCGACCGTCTGACGGGCTCGTCCGACGCCTATCTGGCCCGGGCGGTCGCGGCGCGCTACGCCATTTGGGGGCCGGGGGCTTCGGAGGTGGTCTACATGGTCGCCGAGGTCGACGCCGCCGGCGCGCCGCTGGACGGGGCGGCCGCGGCCTACGAGATGACCTTCGACGCGGCGCCGCCGGTCGACGGCTTCTGGTCCTATACGGTCTATGACGCGGCGACGCGGCTGCTCGTTCCGCATCCGTCGGGGCGCTACAAGCGCGGGGACCGCGACGCCGACATCCGCCGCAACGCCGACGGCGGCTTCACCCTATTGCTCCAGAACGCGCCGCCTCCAGCTGATCGCCTGGGCGACTGGCTGCCTGTCCCGACGGGACCGTTCCAGGTGGTCGGGCGGCTGTACGGGCCCCACGCGACGGTGCTGGACAAGTCCTATTCTCCGCCGCCGCTGGTGGTCCGGCCGCTCCGAACCTAGGCTGGATAGGCCGTCGATTCCACCAGGTCGACATGCAGGTCGTAGTCGGCCAGGCGCGCGTGGATCGCATCGCGGATGTACTTGCGCCCGTCGGCGCCCAGCGCCAGGTGAACGGGCGGCTTGTCCATCGACGCCAGAGTCAGGACCACCGCCGCGCCACGGGCCGGATCATTGGGGGCGGGGACCGTGGGACGCTCCATCGACTCCCGCATGCGCGCCGTCATCGCCGCATAGTCGGGCAGGGGGGCCTGCGCCCACGCCATGCTGCCCGCGCCGAAATTGGTGCGGAAACCACCCGGCTCGACCACCGTCACCCGGATCCCGAACGGTGCGAGCTCCTTGGCCAGGGCCTGACTCAGGCCCGCGACGGCGAACTTGGAGGCGCAGTAGAGCCCCATGCCGGGAAAGCCTCGGGCCCCGGCCACGGACCCGATGTTGATGATGGAGCCGCCGCCACGCGCCTTCAGGTGCGGGATCGCGGCCTTCACGACCCTGAACACGCCGAAGAAATTGGTGTCCATCTCCCGGGCGGCCTCGGCTTCGGTCAGCTCCTCGACCGCCCCGACCAGGCCATAGCCCGCATTGTTGACAACCACGTCAAGCCCGCCAGCGAGGGCCGCCGCCGCATCGACGGCGGGACCGACCGCCTGGGCGTCGGTGACGTCCAGGGCCAAGGCATGGGCGCGTCGCGGAGCCAGGGCTTCGAACGCGGCGAACTGGTCGGGCTTGCGCAGCGTGCCGACGACCACATGGCCGGCCGAGAGGGCCGCTTCGGCGATCGCCCGCCCGAGCCCGCTGGACACGCCGGTAATAAGCCATGCCTTGGGAGAAACCATCGAAAGCCTCGTTGGCGGCGCCTGGACAGCGTCCGCCTCAGCCTTTCCCGACGTGCTGGCCGCGTCCAGTCGTCGCGCTCGCCAAGCTAGGCATATCGCTGACGCGATCAGGACATGGGGTCGCATAGGCAAGGCGAGCGCCGGGGATAAGGTGGATAGTCGAGAGCCCGCCAAAAGAGAACGGGCCTCGCTCGCCGGACAAGCGGCGGCCAGGGATCGAAACGCAGAAGGGGAGCCCGATGGGCATTCGAGGGAATTGGCGTGTGTTAGCCTGCGCGACAACCGCCTTGTGCGGAGCGCCGGCCATTGCCTTGGCGCAGGACGCGCCGACCGCGCCCGCCCAGACGGCGCCGGCCGCGCAAACCGTGACCACCGTCGACGACATCATCGTCACGGCCCGGCGACGGGAGGAACGCCTCCAGGACGTGCCCTTGGCCGTCACCGCCGTTCCGCCCCAGGCCCTGGAACGCGCCAATATCACCAACGTGTCGGGCCTCAGGACCCAGGCTCCGGCCCTGATCATCGTCCCGGGCGCCGGCGCCAACAAGAGCACCCCGACCTTCGCCATCCGCGGCCAGAGCCAGCAGGAGCTGACGATCCTGGCCGACCCGTCGGTCTCGCTCTATATCGGCGACATCGTCGCCCCGCGCTCGCAAGGCGCCAACGGCGGCCTGTTCGACCTGGCTTCGGTCCAGGTGCTCAAGGGGCCGCAGGGCACCCTGTTCGGGCGCAACTCGACAGGCGGCATCGTTCAACTGATCCCGAACGCGCCAACCCACGAAGCCGGCGGCTCGGTCGGCGTCACGGTCGGCAACTTCGGAACCCTGAACACCGAGGCGGTCGTCAACATGCCGCTAGGCGATAAGCTGGCCGCCCGCCTGGCTGTGGTCAGCAACAAGGACGACGGCTACCTGTATGACGTCCTGCTGGGCCGCAACGTAAACTTCACCGACAATCAGGCGCTGAGGTTCTCGCTGAAGTGGGACCCCAATGACGCGCTGACCAACACCCTGGTGGTCGACGCCTACCACTCCAACGAGGGCGGCGCCGGCTCCTATGTCCGCGCCATCAATCCGAACGGGGTCTTCAATTCCGCGCCGGTCCGGACCCCGCGCAACTATCCGACGCTGCAGCAGATGCTGGCCGACCAGCAGGCGCGCGGCACGCTCAAGACCGCCAGCGGCACGCCGTCCTTCTCCAAGGTGGAAACCGTCACCGTCGCCAACTCGACGGTCTACGACCTTGGTGACCACATCTCGGTCAAGAACATCCTCGGCTACCGTGACGTCAAATCGCACAGCTACGAAGACACCGACGGCCTGCCGATCCCGCTGCTGGAGATCGAGCGGATCTTCGATCAGCATCAGTTCTCCGACGAGTTCCAGGTCCTCGGCCAGACCGGCAACCTGAACTGGATCGCCGGGGCTTACTATTTCCGTGAGAAGGGTTCCGACCAGGGCGCCAGCGTCACCGGCGCGGTCGACTTCGGCGACGTGCAGCCCACCAGCGTTTTCGCCTATCCGGGCTGGGCCAACACTTGGATCAAGGCCAAGAACACCAGCTACGCGGTCTTCGCCCAAGGCACCTACGCCTTCCCGAGCGTTGAGGGACTGTCGCTGACCGCCGGCGTCCGTGGCAACTGGGACAAGCGCGAGGCCGACATCCTGAGCCGGACGGCGACGGCCTGCCGCTTCACCATCGACGCCGACCACAACCCGGCCACCGCCGAAACCCGACCGGCCCTGGCCGATTGCGACCTGCCGCTGGCGGTCAAGTACAGCGAGCCGACCTATAACGTCAGCCTCGACTACAAGTTTGGCGACAACAAGCTGGTCTATGTCGCCCACCGCCACGGCTACCGCACCGGCGGCTTCGGCGCCCGCGCCTCGACGGAGGCGGGCCTGCGCCGAACCTTCGAGCCCGAGATCGTCGATGACGTCGAAGTCGGCGTAAAGGCCGACTGGCGCTTCAATGGCGCCTTCCTGCGCACCAACCTGGCCCTCTACAGCAGCCAGTACAAGGACATCCAGCGGCTGTTGCAGGACAACACCGTGATCCCGATCACGACGGTGACCGCCAACGCCCAGAAGGCCCAGGTCCAGGGCGGGGAGTTCGAGTTCCTGTTCCGGCCGGTCCAGTCGGTCGAGCTGTCGGGCTTCTGGGCTTACGCCGACGGGAAGTTCAAGGAGTTCATCGATCCTAATGGCGTGGACCTTTCGGCCACGGCCTTCTCGCGCACGCCCAAGAATGTCTACAGCCTGTCGGCCCGCTTCACGCCGACGATCCCGGACAAGATCGGCAGCGAGCTGTCGTTCGGGGCCAGCTATTTCCACAGCGACGGCTTCGTCGACAATGACGGCGCCGCGCCGACCCAAGTCACCTACGGCTACGAACTGGTCAATCTGACGGCCGAGCTCCGCAATGTGGGCGGGACGAACGCCTCGATCGGCCTCTACGTCAACAATGCCCTGAACGAAAAGTACGACTTCGCCATGCTCGACGTCTTCTCCTCGCTGGGCTTCAGCGCCCGGACCCCGGGCGACCCGCGGACCTACGGCGTGCGGCTGAAGTACGAGTTCTAAGATGCTGAAGGGCCTGGAGGATCACCTCCAGGCCCTAGCTGCCTCGGCAAAGAAAGGGCGGAGATCGATACGATCTCCGCCCTTTTTCTTGTCTGTGCGAGGCGCCTAAGACGGTTCAGCGCGACGCCTTGTCCGGGCGGTAGTCCTGCGGCAGGCCCAGGATCCGTTCAGCCACGGTGTTGAGCAGCATCTCGTCGGTGCCGCCGGCGATGCGCAGGGTCGGCTGGTCCATCCACGACATGGCGAAGTCGGTCTTGGGGCGGAGATGGGCGGCTGCGTCGAACCGTAGTCCGTCGGCGCCCATCAGGTCCAGCGCACAGATCGCGACCTCGCGTCGGCCCCGCGCGCCGACGAGCTTGTGGATCGAGCCCTCGGGGCCGGGTTCGCGGCCCGCGGCCAGTTCCAGCACCGACTTTTCGTGGATGGCCGACAGGGCCTGCTGCGTCGCGAACGCGCGGGCGATGACGCTGCGCACGCGACCGTCCTGGCTGGCCGGCCGACCGTTCAGCTGGGTTTCCTGGGCCAAAGCGACCAGGGCGTCCAACGGCGGTCCGAAGCCGGTCTCGTCGGCGGCGGCCGTATAGCGCTCGATCATCAGGGTCTCGACCGCCAGGCGGAAGCCTGCCCCGACCTCACCCAGGCGCCAGGCGTCCGGGATGCGGACGTCGTCGAAGAAGACCTCGTTGAACTCCTCGGCGCCGTGCAACTGACGGATCGGCCGGACCGTGACGCCCGGCGCCTTCAGGTCCACGAAGAAATAGGTCAGGCCGCGATGCTTGGGAGCGTCGGGATCGGAGCGGGCGACGATCACCCCGTAGTCCGAGTACTGGGCAAAGGTCGTCCAGACCTTCTGGCCGGACAGGATCCAGTCGCCGCCGTCCCGAACGGCGCGGGTGCGCACCGCGGCCAGGTCCGAGCCCGTCGAGGGTTCGGAAAACAGCTGCGACCACATCTGCTCGCCGCGCAGGGCCGGCGGCACGAAGCGGGCCTTCTGCTCGGGCGTGGCGTAGCGCAGCACCATCGGGATCGGCATCGACAGGCTGATGACGAAATAGGCCGAGGGAAAGCCGCGCGCGGCTTCCTCTTCGACGAACAGCACCTGCTCGATTTGGCTGAGACCCGCGCCGCCATATTCGACGGGGAAGGTCAGCCCCGCGAACCCGGCCGCCGCCTTGGTCGCCTGCCAGCGACGAGCGAGCGCAACGTCGTCGTCCAGGGACAGACCCAGGCGCGCGGCCTGGCCGAACTCGGCGACATGCGGATCCATGAAGGCGACGACGCGGGCGCGAAACGCTTCCAGCTCGGGCGAGAGGGCGCTCATGCGGTCAGGTCCCTGGCGTGATGGGCGACCAAGCGTTCGGCCACGACGTCCTCCCAGCGCCCGGCGGCGCACAGCTCGAGGGCCAAGGCCCGGCTTCGGCGATAGTAGAGGTGCAGGTCGTGCTCCCAGGTGACGCCGATCGCGCCGTGAGTCTGGATCGCCTCGCGCGCCGCCAGTTCGCTGGCCTCGATGGCGCAGAGCCGCGCCGCCCCCGCCCGGATCACCAAGTCGTCGGCATTGTCGCGCAAGGCCAGGACGGCGCTCAGGGCCGTGCCGCGCGCCAGTTCGGTGGCGACATAGATCTCGGCGACCCGGTGCTTGATCGCCTGGAACTTGCCGATCGGCTGACCGAAGGCCTGGCGCTCGTTGGCGAAGGCGCGGGCCCGCTCCAGGCAGGCCTCGGCGACGCCCAACTGCTCGAAGGCGACGACCACGGCCACGCCGGCCAGCAGGTCCAGCGCGGCTTTCCGGGCGTCCGCCGTGGTCAGGATCGAGGCCGGGGCGCCTTCGAAGGCCAGATCGGCGTAGCCCCGGCTGTTGTCGAAGGTCTGGACCGGGGCGCGGCGAGTCCGAGCGTCGAGCTCGGCCAGGACCATGACGTCGGTCTCCGTCGCCACGTCATGGGCCAGCGTGACCAGCAAGCCAGCCTGCAGGCCGGCCGCTACGGGACCAAGCGCACCATGCAGAGCGCCGTCACGCAGCTGTGGCGTCGCGTCGGCGTCGAGAGCCGCCGACAAATGGACCGCGCCGATGGTCTCGCCCGCGGCCAAGCCCGGCAGAAGCCTGGCCCGAACCTCAGGCGTTGCATGCCGACGCAGGGCCTCGCTGGCGCCGAAGCTGGTCGAGAGGAACGGCGCGCCGGCGACGAAGCGGCCGGCGACCTGGGCGGTCAGGCAAAGCTCGACAGGGCCCAGGTCCAGGCCGCCGTACTCCTCGGCGATGGTGATCGCCGTCCAGCCCATATCGCGGCAGGCCGTCCAGAAGACCTGGTCATGGCTTCCGGTCCGCTCCAGCAGGTCACGCAGCCGGTCGGGCGAAAAATTGTCGGCCAGCAGGCGTTCGGCCTCCCGGACGATCTGGCGCTGGTCGTCGTCGAGCAGGAAGGCCATGGACTGTGATCCTACAGGCCTTGGGCGATCAGGGCCGGGGCGTCCTTCCAGCCCTTGCCCTCGGCGACCAGGCGTTCCAGGAGCTTGGAGGGGCCCCATCGGGTCTGGCCGTTCTCGGCGCCGAGGGTCCGCGCGGTCTCCAGCACCTTGTCCAGGCCGATCTGCTCGCCCCAGAACATCGGGCCGCCGGTATGGATCGGGAAGCCGTAGCCATTGACCCAGGCCACGTCGATGTCGCTGGCGCGGATCGCGATCCCTTCCTCCAGCTCCTTGGCGCCCTCGTTGACCAGGGGATGGAATAGGCGCGCCAGGATCTCTTCATCGGTGAAGGTGCGCTGCTCGATCCCTTGGCGCTGGGCCTCGGCGATGATGATCGCGATGGCCTCGGGGTCAGGCAGGCGGTCGCGGCCCTCGTAGCGGTAGAAACCTGAACCCGACCGCTGGCCGATGCGGCCCGCCTCGACCATCCGCTCGACCAGTTCGGGCATCCGCTCGTCGGAGGGCAGGGTCTTCTTGCGCACGGCGCGGACGTTGACCGCCTGGGCCATGCCGGCCAGGTCGCGCATGGCCAGCGGCCCCATGGCCATGCCGAAGGCCTCGGCCACGCGGTCGATCTGCTCCGGCGTCGCCCCGCGCTCCAGCATGTATTCGGCGTTGACCGTGTAGTACTGCAGCATGCGGTTGCCGATGAAGCCGTCGCAGTTGCCGGCCAGCACCGGAGCCTTGCCGATCTGTTTGCCCAGCGCCATGACCGTGGCGATCGTTTCCGCGCTGGTCTTAGAACCGCGCACGGCTTCCAGTAGCTTCATCACATTGGCCGGGCTGAAGAAGTGGGCTCCGATCACCTTGTCGGGCCGATTGGTGGCCGAGGCGATCTGGTCGATGTCCAGTGACGAGGTGTTGGTGCCCAGGATCGCGTGCGGCGGGGTGGCTTTGTCCAGCAGGGCGAAGATCTCCTGCTTCAGCGCCATGTCCTCGAAGACCGCCTCGATGGCCATGTCCACGTCGCCCAGGTCGTCATAGCCGCCGATCGGCTGGATGCGGCCCAGCCGATCGTCCATCTGGGCCTGGGTGATCGAGCCACGCGACAGCGAAGTCTCGTAGGTCTTGCGCACCGTCGCCATGCCGCGCTCCAGCGCCTCGGTGTTGACGTCCAGGAGCTTGACCGCGATGCCGGCGTTGGCGAACGACATGGCGATGCCGCCCCCCATCAGGCCCGAGCCGATCACCACGACCTTGCGGACGGGCAGGGGCTTCACCTCGGCCGGAACGTCGGGGATCTTGCGGGCCTCGCGCTCGGCAAAGAAGTAGTGGATCAGGGCCTTGCGCTGGTCGCTGGCCATCAGCTCGGCGAAGGCCTGGTTCTCGTAGGCCTTGGCCTCGTCGAAGCCCCGGTTCGTCGCCGCCTCGATCACGTCGACGATGCGGGCGGGGGCGATCTGGCCGCGCCACTTCTTGCGGTTCTTGGCCCGGAAGTCCTCGAAGACCTTGGGATCGACGCCGCTGACCTTGTCGTTGCGGTCGCGCACTGGGGGCGGCGCGCCTTCGGTCGCCAGCTTCAGGGCGTAGGCGACGGAACCGGCCCGCAGGTCGTCGACGATGGCGTCGAGAATGCCCAGCCGCTCGGCCTCGCCGGCGCCGATGTGGCGACCGGTGGCGACGGCCTCCAGGGCGACCTCCACCCCAGTCAGGCGGGGCAGGCGGATCGTGCCACCGGCGCCGGGCAGCAGGCCCAGCTTGACCTCCGGCAGGCCGACCTTGGCCGAGGCGACGGCGACCCGGGCATGGGCCGTCAACGCCAGTTCCAGCCCGCCGCCCAGGGCCGTGCCATGGATGGCGGCGACGATCGGCTTGGGGCTGGCCTCGAACTGGGCTTGCAGGGTCTGCAGCCGGGGCTCGGCCGCGCTGTTGGGGGTGCCGAACTCGCTGATGTCGGCGCCGGCGATGAAGGTCGAGCCGCCGCCGATGACCACGATGGCCTTGACGCCATCGTCGGCCAGAGCGCGCGCCACGCCTTCGCCCAGTCCCGTGCGGACGGCTAGGCTCAGGGCGTTGACGGGCGGGTAGGCGACGGTGAGGACCGCGACCTCATTCTCGACGGCGTATTCGACGGCGGACATGGAAACTCCCGAAGCTGACGTCCTGTCTTACGCGCGGCGGGAAGGCCGCCTCAACCAAACCCGTCCGTCTGGAGGCTCTGATCGCGCTTACGATGCCGCGGGGATCGGACGCCGCCGCTAGGCCAGGGACTGGCCGTCATCGGCCGCGAAGACGCCGCCGGTGATGGCGCTGGAGGCGTCGGAGCCGAGGAAGCTGACCAGCCCGTCCAGGTGGTCGGGGGTCATGACCCGGCGGCGCGGGAAGGTCTTGATCAGCTTTTGCCCGCCTTCGCCCGCCAGCCATTCGGCGTTGAGCTCGGTGACGATCCAGCCGGGGCAGATGGTGTTGACGTTGATCCCGTAGCGGGCCCACTCCCTGGCTAGGCCCTTGCCCAGCATGGCCACGCCAGCCTTGGAGGCGGAATAGGCGGTCAGGCCCGCCAAGGGACGCAGCGAGCCCACCGAGCCCAGCAGGATGATCCGGCCCCGGGAGGCGTCCGGCGAGGCGATCAGCCGGCGCGCGCCTTCCCGCGCCGTCAGGTAGACACCCTGGACATTGATCCGCAAAAGCTGGCCCAGGTCGTCGGCCGGCAGTTCGGTGGCGGGGCCCTGGGCGTTGACCCCGGCGTTGGCGATGACGATGTCGGGCGTCCCGAACGTGGCTTCGGCGCGATCGTAGGCCGCCTTGATCGAGGCTTCGTCCTCCACGTCCATCTCGACCGGTTCGACCTGGCCGCCGTCAGCGCGGATCGCTTCGGCCAGGGCTTCCAGGCGGTCGAGGCGGCGGGCGCCGGCGACCACCTTCACGCCTTGCGCCGCCAGCATCCGTGCGAACCGTGCCCCGAGGCCCGAGGAGGCGCCGGTCACCAGGGCGATGCGGCCGGTCAGGTCGAGGGCAGAGCTCATGGGAATCTCCTGTTTCGCCAAGGCGATAGCGGTCCGCCTTGCACCCGGCGACCCGGGCGCCGAAGGCATCGGATGGGCGATGCCGTCGGAGGCGGCCGGCGATCAGTAGAGGCTGGCCAGAAGCTCCTTCTCGAACGGGATACGCTCGTCCAGTCGGCCCTCGCGGACCTTGTCGGTCCAGTCAGGGTCGGCCAGCAAGGCGCGACCGACGGCGATCAGGTCGAACTCCCCAGCAGCCATCAGCGCCTCGACCCGCTCGACGCCATCGAGCCCCGCATCGGCGAAGCTGACGGTCGCGCTGTTGATCTGGCCCGGCGCGGTCTTTGCGGTCGAGGCCACGCCGGCCAGGCCGACACTGCCGACGGCGATCACCGGCTTGCCCGTGATCTCACGGGTCCAGCCGGCCAGGGTCTTTTCCGAGAAGTCGCGGAAGCCGACCTCCCAGAAGCGCCGGGTCGAGGCATGGAAGATCGTCACTCCGGCGTCGGACAGCGGCCCGAGCAGTGTCTCCAGTTCCTGCGGCGTCTGGGCCAGGCGGGCGCGATAATCCTGCTGCTTGAACTGCGACCAGCGGAACGACAACGGGAAGTCCGGACCCACCTTGCGCCGGATCGCCTTGACGACCTCGATCCCGAACCGGGCGCGGGCCGCCAGGGTGGGGCCGCCCCAGGGATCGTTTCGGCGATTGGTCTCGTGCCAGAAGAAGGTGTCGATCAGATAGCCATGGGCGGCGTGCAGCTCGACGCCGTCGAAGCCGAGCGCCTGGGCGTTGGCCGCCGCCACCGCATAGGCGTCGATGACGTCGGCGATGTCGGTCTCGCTCATCGGCTTGGTCAGGTGGGTGGTGTTCTCGAAGGCGTTGAGGTTCTCGGAGGGGCCGAAGCCCGGAACGTCGCGATCGGGCGCCATGCCGATCTCGCGGAAGCTGCCGGTGTGCCACAGCTGCGGCATGATCTTGCCGCCCTCGGCGTGCACGGCCTCGACCACGCGCTTCCAGCCGGCCAGCGACGCCTCGCCATAGAACCGCGGCACGTTCTCGTAGCTGTGCGCCGAGGGGTGGCCGATATAGGTGGCCTCGGTGACGATCAGGCCCACGCCGCCGCGGGCCCGGCGGGTGTAGTATTGGACCACATCGTCGTGCGGGATCTCGTCGGGGCAGAAGTAGCGCGACATCGGCGCCATCACGACCCGGTTCTTCAGCGTCAGCGGGCCAACGACGAGCGGCTGGAACAGCGGGCTTTGGTCATCGCCGGAACCGTCCGTCATCTCGTCTTCCTCGGCCGCGCCTTCGAGGCGGATCGTGACGTCCAGAGCCCGCGGTCGCCACCCGGCCGGAGCGATTATCGCATGGCCGATCAACCGCGCTGCTGGCTTCAGACAGGGGGCGGGGGCACTATATAGCTCTGCGACAACGCCGCATCAGACGGCGCGCCCGCGGGCCTTAGGGAACACCGAGCATGCTCGACGACGCCTCCGATCCTTCCGATGCGATGACTCTCAATCCTTCGGGAAACAGCGTCGCCTACCAGCGGGAGAACGTCGCCAAGTGGAGCGACCGGCCCTTCCTGGACGCCGTGGAAACCGCCTCTCGCGCCGAGATCGAGGCCTTGCAGGAAAAGAAGCTGCTGGAGCAGCTGGCCTGGGTGGCGGAGCGATCGGCGGTCGTGCGCGAGGTGTGGAGCGCCGCCGGGGTTGACCCGCTGAGCATCACGTCGCTGGAGGACTTCAAGGCTCGCGCGCCGTTCATGGACAAGGACACGCTCCGGGACTTCCGCGACCGCCACGACGATCCGTTCGGCGGCGTGCTTTGCGTCGATCGGGCCGAGATTCACAACATTGGGTCAAGCTCGGGCACGACCGGGGATCCGACCCTGTTCGCCGAACGCTGGAACCGGCCTTATGAGGGGCCCTTCACGCCGCGGGAGTACTGGCACTTGGGCCTGCGCCCCGGCGACTATGTGCTGGAGCTGAGCACGGTCCTGCGCGGCGTGGCCCATCGCATCACCCGGGCGGCCGGGGCCATTCCGCTGATGCTCAACCACGATCCCAACGAGGTCGAGCAGGCGGTCGAGTGGATCCTGAAGTATCGGCCGACCATCTTCTTCATGTTGTCCTCGCCCGTGATCTACGGCCTGGAGCGGCTGGAGCGGGAAAAGGGGATCGACATGGTCGACCTGTTTTCCAGCTTCAAGGCCTGCATCTACGGCGGCGAGCCGATCGGGCCGCGCATGCAGCGCACCATGGACCGCTGGGGCGTCAAGGTGTTCGAATTCTCCAGCCTGGGAGACTCCGGCACGATCTGGGAATGCCAGGCCAAGGACGGGTTCCACGCCTGGGAGGACATCGCCATCGTCGAGGTTCTCGAACCCGGCAGTGATCGCCATGTCGCCGACGGGGAGGGCGGCGAACTGGTCGTTACAGCCATCCATAACAAGACCGACCCGCTGATCCGCTACCGATCCGGCGACTTCGTCCGCTACACCAAGGCGCCCTGCGCCTGCGGCCGCGAGCATGTGCGCCTGTGGCTGGCCGGCCGACTCGGCGACGAGGTGATCGTCGACGGCGTCTCGATCCTGCCGCGCGACATCTGGAC
Source organism: Caulobacter sp. BK020 (assembly GCF_004342605.1). Taxonomy (GTDB): domain Bacteria; phylum Pseudomonadota; class Alphaproteobacteria; order Caulobacterales; family Caulobacteraceae; genus Caulobacter. Next base: position 41,717 of record NZ_SLZL01000024.1, on the reverse strand, counting down.
GGCGGTCGAGGAGGTGCCGGAAACCGCCGCCGCCCTGTTCCAGATCATCCGGCCGCAGCGCGAACTCACCGAACTGAAGCTCCGCGTCGGCTACGACGGCGAGCCGGACCTGGATGACGTCGCCCGTCGGGTGGCCGACCAGGTCGAGGGGCGCATCAAGGTTCGCCCGCATGTCGAGCTGATCCCCAACAGTGAACTGATCAAGCTGGGCCCGCCCCACAAGATCCCCCGCGTTGCAAAGGCCTGAGGATGACCGCAGCCGTGCTGGATGCTCCGCCCGTGACCTCGGCCGCCCTGACCTTCGACGCGCCGGACGCGATCTGGGGCGTCGGCAGCGCGCCCGTCGCTGGCGGCCTGGTCCACTATCCGCTCTCGAACCGCGACGTCATGGCCGACGTCGACTGGGCCGAGGGGCAGTTGCGCGCTCTGGGCGTCGAGGCGGGTTCGCTTGTCGACTTGGTGCATAACTACAGCGAGTGCGGTCAGTTCTGGCCCTACTACCTGGCCGGGATGCGGCTGGGCGCGCAGGTGATGAACGGCATGGCCACGCCCTGGGATGTCGGGCGCATCGAGATGTACACCCGGCGCTTCCCCTTGCGCGCCGTGCTCGGCGTCAGCCCGCAGACGGTCGAAGGCATGGCCGTGTTCGGCTTCGATGCGGCCAAGGTGTTCGCCGCCGTGCCGGTGGTTGGCGCGCGGGGTGCGGCCGCCTCGGCGCTGCAGGCGATGAAGCTGCGCCCGCGCCGCATGACGCTCCTTGGTCCGCTGATCCTGATCGCCGGGCCGGACGAGGAGGCCGCGGCCTATGACACAGCGGAATGGATCTTGGAGACCGACGGGGAAGGGCGCATCCTGGTCACGTCGGGCCCCAAGCGCGCCGCCCGCTATGACCGCGTGGACACGGGCTTCCGGGGGCAGGTCGCCGACGGGGGCGTGAAGCTGGAGGCCGGGACATGACCGAGGCCGGCCTGCTGGAGCGGCTGGACCGGATCGAGTCCCACCTGGCGATCCAGCAGCTGGCCGTCCGCTACGCCATGGCCGTCGACCGACGCGACATCGACGAATGGCTGGGCATGTTCGTCGAGGACATCGACTGTGGCCGTCGTGGCAAGGGGCGCGACGCCCTGCGCGGCTTTATAGAGCCGGCCGTCCGCGACTTCTATCGCACCGTCCACACGATCACCGGCCACGCCATCGACCGCATCGATGGCGACGTCGCCGAGGGCCGCGTCTACTGCCGAGCCGAGCACGAGTTCGGCGACCAGTGGATCGTGCAGGCCATCTGCTATTTCGACACCTATGAGCGGCGCGAAGGCGTCTGGTATTTCGCCCGGCGGATCGAGGACTTCTTCTACACCTGCGACGTGATGGAGCGGCCGCAGGAGGCCGACTTCGCCCGCTGGCCAGGGCCAACGCCCAAGCATAGCCCGCCGATGATGCTGCCGCGGTTTCCGACCTGGAGGAGTTTCTGGGGCGACGCGGACGTCTCGGCGATCACGCGTCACCCGGCAGCGAGCTGATCAACCCGCCAGGAAGTCGCGCAGGTCGGGCATGTGCGGCGCATGGGACTGCGCGCCGCCGTCGACGCTGTAGACTTGGCCATTGACGAAGGCGGATTCCGGCGAGGCAAGATAGACCGCCATCCAGCCGATGTCCTCGGGCAGCCCGCCGCGAGGCACGGTGTTCTGGCGCAGCAGGGCCTTTTCCAGCTTGGCGCGGCGCTCGTCGGTGACGGGCTTGGTGGGAATGTAGCCGGGCGAGATGGCGTTGCAGCGCACGCCGTCCGGTCCGTGCTGGGCGGCGACATAGCGGGTCAGGGTCGCCAGGCCGGCCTTGGAGCAGGCATAGGCCGTGTTGCCCAGGTCGCCCAGGAACATCGAGTTCGAGCAGATGTTGATGATCGCGCCGCCGCCCTGGCGCGCCATGTGCGGCACGGCCTCGCGGCACACCAGCATCGGACCGCGCAGGTTGATGGCCATCAGCGTATCCCACAGCTCGACGGTCTGCTTCAGTAGCGGGCCGTCCTGGGTGGCCGACAGGAAGGTGGCGGCGGCGTTGTTGACCACCACGTCGATCCGGCCGAAGGCGGCGATCGTTTCGGCGATCACCGCCTTGACCGAGCCCTCCGAGCCGATGTCGCAAGCCATGGCGACGGCCTCGCCGCCGCCGGCGCGCAGTCGCTCGGCGAGGGCTTCGGCCTTATCCAGCGCAATGTCGGCGATGACCACCCGCGCGCCCTGCGCCACGAACAGCTCGGCTGTCGCCGCGCCGATGCCCGACGCCGCGCCGGTGATGATGGAAACCAGGCCTGCCAGTCGCGTCATGATCTCGATCCCGTCCGATCCCCCGATCTAGGTAGGCGATGGTCTTCGCGCCGTCGCGTGGCGCCAGGCGCTTGATCGCAACAGCGATAGCCTTTGGCGCGGACTCGCTCCCGCCTCGCGCCCGTGGGATTCAAACAGACAGTCCGGTCCGCGGGGAGTTCCATGATCGACCGAAAGCATATCGGCGCCACGACGGAAGAGGTCTCGATCGATGTCGAGCTTAGCCAACTGCGTCTGTTCTGTCAGGCGATCGGCGAGACCAATCCGGTCTTCCTCGACGCCGACGCGGCGCGGGCGGTCGGTCAAGAGCGGATCCCCACCCCGCCGACCTATCCCCAAACCCTGCTGAACCTCAGCCCGTTCAAGAAGAATCTGGTCCTGGACGTGATCGAGGCCGATCTGGCCCGCATGCTGCACGGCGAGCAGGTGTTCGAATATCACCACCCGATCCAGGTCGGCGACACCATCCGCATGCGCCAGACCGTGGCCGACATCTACGACAAGAAGGACGGGGCGCTGGAGTTCATTGTGCTCGAAACGCTGGCGCGCAACCAGGACGACGTCGTGTGCGCCACCCTGAAGAGCGTCGCAGTGATCAGGAACTGAGGCCGGCATGAGCACGCAAGACCTATCGACCCTGAAAGCCGGCGACGCCTTGCCGACCCTGACCACGGGGCCGATCACGCCCCTGACCCTGGCGCTGTTCGCGGGCGGGTCGGGGGACCACAATCCGATCCATGTGGACAAGGCGTTCGCCGTGTCCGCCGGTTTCCCCGACGTCTTCGCCCACGGCATGCTGTCGATGGCCTATCTAGGGCGAGCCCTGACCGATTGGGCCGGGGCGACGGCGGTTCGCCAGTTCGGTGTTCGCTTCGCCGCGATCACGCCGCTGGGCGCTTCGGTCGCCTGTGACGGGATCGTCGAGCAGATCATCGAGCAGGAGGGGGAGCGGCTGGCGAAATTGACGCTGCGGGCGACGGTCGTCGACGGCCCCGTGACCCTGGTCGGCGACGCCTTGGTGCGGATCGGCTGACCCGTGGACCTGAGCTTTTCCCCAGAGGACATCGCGTTTCGGGACCAGGTCCGCGCCTTCGTGGCCCAGAACCTGTCGCCGGATACCCGCCGCAAGGTCGAGCAGGGCAGGGCCCTGGACAAGGCCGATGTGGTCGAGTGGCAGAGAACGTTGAATCGGGTCGGCTGGGCCACGCCCAGCTGGCCGGCGTCGGCCGGCGGTCCGGGATGGAGCGCGGTGCAGCGCTACATCTTCATGGACGAACTCTACGCCGCCTGCGCGCCCGAGCCGCTATCGTTCAACGTCTCGATGATCGGCCCGGTTCTGATCGCCTATGGTAGCGACGCGCAGAAGGCGCGTTTCCTGAAGGCGACGGCCAACCTGGACATCTGGTGGGCCCAGGGGTTCTCCGAGCCTGGAGCGGGATCGGATCTTGCCGCCCTCAGCGCCACTGCGGTGCGCGATGGCGACTACTATGTCGTCAACGGCCAGAAGCTCTGGCAAGGCATGGCGCACCGGGCCGACTGGATGTTCACCCTGGTGCGCACCGATCCGAAGGCGGCCAAGAAGCAGGGCGGCATCAGCTTCCTGCTGATCGACCTGAAGAGCCCGGGCGTCACCATCCGGCCGATCATCACCATCGACGGCCGCCACGAAGTCAACGAGGTGTTCCTGGACGATGTGCGCGTGCCGGTCGGCGACCGGGTGGGCGAGGAGAACCAGGGCTGGACCTACGCCAAGTACCTGCTGTCCAACGAGCGGACCGGCATCGCTCGGATCGGCATGACCCGGCGGATTCTGGCGCGGGTCGCCGACGCCCTGGCCAGCGTCGAGGCGGGCCTGACCGAAGCCGCGCAAGCCCGGCACGCTGTGGAAGCGACCGCGATCGAGGCCGAGCTCCGGGCTCTGGAGATCACCCAGCTTCGGGTCCTGGCGGCGCAGCAGGCCGGGCAGACCGATCCGCGCTCGTCGATCTTGAAGATCAAGGGCGTCGAACTGCGCCAGGCGGCTTCGGAGCTGCTGCTGCGCGTGGTCGGACCGGCCGGCTACGCCTTCGCCTACGAAGGTCAGGGCGAGGCGCCGTCCGAGGCGGCGTCGAACTATTTCACCCTGCGCGCGGCCTCGATCTATGGCGGGGCCAGCGAGGTGCAGAAGAACATCATCGCCTCGAGCGTGCTGGGCTTGTGAGGGCGGGATGAACTTCGATCTTTCCGAAGACCAGGCGATGCTGAAGGACACGGCCGAGCGTCTGTTCGCCCAGGCGGCTGGCGACTCGTCCGGCGACCTGTGGGCCAGGATGGCCGAGCTGGGTCTGTTGGCCGCGCCGTTCGCCGAGGAAGATGGTGGACTTGGCCTCGGGCCCGTGGAGACGATGATCCTGGCCGAGGCGGCGGGGCGAGCCCAGGTTCTGACGCCCTACGCCAGCGTGATCGCCGCCGCAGGCACGGCCTTGCGGCTTGCGACGACCCCGCCCTCGGCACTGATCTCCGGTCTGGCCGGCGGCGAGGTGCGTCTGGCCTGGGCCCATGAGGAGCTGGGCATGCCGAGCGACCAGGCCAGGCGGACGCGGGCGCGATCCACTGGCGACGGCTGGATCGTGACGGGACGCAAGATCAATGTCGCCCATGCCGCCGACGCCGCCCGGCTGGCGGTCACCGTGACGATCGACGGCGGCCAATTGGTGCTGCTGATCCCGTCGGATGCGCGGGGCGTCTCGCGCCGCGACTACCAGCTCTTCGACGGAACGCCGGCCTCGGAGATCAGCTTCTACGAGGTGACGGCGGAGGCGTCGGCGGTCTTGGCCAGCGGCGGCGAAGCCATCGTGCTGATGGAGCGTGTTCGCGAGCACCTTACCGCCTTCCGGGCGGCGGAGGCGGTTGGCTTGATGCAGGCCTTGCTGGACGCCACCCTGGAACACCTGAAGACCCGCCGCCAGTTCGGCGAACCCTTGGCGTCGTTCCAGGCGCTTCGGCACAAGGCGGCAGACATGCTGGTGGCCCTGGAGCAGGCGCGGTCGATGGCGATGCTGGCCGCCTTGTCGGTCGAGGACGCCGACCAGGAGGAACGTCGCAAGACTCTTGCGCAGGTTCGATCCGTGGTCGGAAAATCCTGCAAGCTGGTTGGCCAGACCGCCGTCCAGCTGCATGGCGGTATAGGGGTGACCGAAGAGCATCCGGTCGGACGGGGCTTCCGCCAGCTGACGCTGATCGACCTGGAGATGGAGCGGGGATGACCGGACCGGTTACGCCCTCGTCATCGCTCGAAGGCCAGCTGGTCCTGGTCATCGAACTAGGGTTGCCGGTGATGGCCGGGATCACCGAGGGGCTTGAGGACGTCGGCGCGGAGGTCGTCACGCTGCACGATCCACGGCTAGCGGACGCTCAGGAAGAGGTCGAGGCCGCCTTGGCGACCGTCCTGGGACCGGACCTCGCGCCGGTGCTAGTCGTCCTCAGCCTGCTGGGCGAGGCCACGGCGACGCTGAAGCCGCTGGACGAAACTGACCTCGTGACCTGGCGTCGCGCGGCGTCCGACCCTATCCGGATCGCGATGCGCGTCCTGACCGCCTTGGGTCGGCGGATGAAGCCGGCGGGACGCGGTGCGATCCTGTTCCTGGCGCCATCCTTGTCGCTGGTTGGCGGCCCGGGCATGGTGGCCTTGAGCACCGCGCTGGAAGGCCAGCGCGGCCTGATGAAATCGGTCGCCCGGCAATGGGGCGCGAGCGGCGTGACCCTGAACTGGGCGGCGGCGGCGCCGCGCGCCCTGTCCTCGCATTTCGACGCCGCCGAACTGGCGGCCAAGGGCGACGCCGTGCCGATCGCGCTTGGCCGACGACCGGACGCGCGCGCCGAGATCGCGGGCCTGGCCGCTTGGCTGGCCAGTCCGGCCGGCGGCGGCGTGACGGGGGCGACCCTGATGATCGACGGCGGTGAGTGGATGGTCCCATGACGGGCATGGACTGGACCTCGGCGGCGGGCCTGCTGACTGGCCGCGTCGCCATCGTCACCGGCGCCAGCGGCGGCGTCGGCCGGGGATTGGCCCGCGCCCTGGCGCTGGCCGGCGCCCGGGTCGTCGTGGCGGCGCGCGGTCCGGCCGGCGGCCAGGAGACGGTCGCCCAGATCCAAGCTGAAGGCGGACAAGGTCTTTTCGTCGCCACCGACGTCTGCGACGCCGAGGCGGTGCGGCGCACGGTCGCGACGACGGTACAGATCTTCGGCGGCCTGGACATCGTCGTGCACAACGCCGCGAGCACTCTCGCGCGTCCCACGCCGCTGGAAGAGATCAACGACGCGCTGTGGGCCGAGCAGGCGGGCGTCTCGCTGGACGCCCTGCATCATCTGGCGCACGCCGCGCTGCCCTATCTGCGGGGCACGGGGCGGGGCCGGTTCCTGGTCCTCTCGTCGGCCCAGGGCCAGCATGGCGGAGCGATGAACCCCGCCTATACAGCCCTGAAGGCGGCGCAGCGCGGGTTCGTCAAGGCGCTGGCCCGCGAATGGGGCCCGCACGACATCGTCGTCAACGCCCTGGCGCCGGCGGCCCTGACCGACGCGGCCAAGGCCTATCTCGAGGCCGACCCCGAACGCACCCGCGAGGCGATGAAGAGCTTTCCGCTGGGCCGGATGGGCGACATGCGCGACGACATCGGACCAGCCGCCGTCGCCATGTGCAGCGACCTGTGGCGCTACGTGACCGGCCAGACCGTCAATGTAGACGGCGGGTATTATACGGCCCTGTAACGCCTTGTGGCCGCTCAGGCCGAGGCGGTGAACTTGACGTCCAGATAGGCCTGCAGCCCCTCGACGCCGCCCTCCTGGCCGTGGCCGGAATCGCGAACGCCGCCGAACGGGGTCTCGGGATTGGAGACGGCCAGGGTGTTCAGCCCGACCATGCCGGCCTTCAGCGCGGCGCCGATGTCGGCGATGCGGCGGGCCGAGGTCGAGAAGGCGTAGGCGGCCAGGCCGTAGGGCAGGCTGTTGGCGCGTCGCACCACCTCGTCGAAGTCGGTGAAGGGCACGATCGGCGCGACGGGGCCGAAGGGCTCCTCGGTCATGACCAGGGCGTCGTCGCCGATCCCCGTCACCACGGTCGGTTCGTAGAACCAGCCCTCGTTGCCGCGACGGGCGCCGCCCGTCTCGATCCGGCCGCCACGGTCGCGGACATCCTGGACGATGGCCTCCATCGCCTGGATCCGGCGGGGATTGGCCAGGGGGCCCATCTGCACGCCGGCCTCCAGGCCGTTCCCCAGTTTCAGGCCCTTGGCCACATCGGTGAAGCGGGCGACGAAGCGGTCATAGGCCGCGTCCTGGACGAAGAAGCGGGTCGGCGAGATGCAGACCTGGCCGGCGTTGCGATACTTCGCCGTCGCGACCAGTTCGGCGGTCGCTTCGACGTCGACATCGTCGAACACCACGACCGGTCCATGGCCGCCCAGCTCCATGGTGGTGCGCTTGAGATCACGAGCGCACAGGGCCATCAGATGCTTGCCGATCGCGGTAGAGCCGGTGAACGATACTTTGCGGATGGCCGGCGAGGCGATCAGGTGGGCCGAGACTTCGGACGGCTTGCCGAAGACAAGGTTCAGCACGCCTGCCGGCAGGCCGGCGTCGGCGAAGGCGCGAGCGATCTCGACCGCCGTGCCGGGCACTTCCTCGGCCGCCTTGAGGACCAGGGTGCAGCCGGCCGCCAGGGCGCCGCCGATCTTGCGGCAGGGCGTCAGGGCCGGGAAGTTCCACGGCGTGAAGGCGGCCACGGGGCCGACGGGTTCCTGGGTCACTGTCATGACCACGCCGGGAACCCTGCTGGGGACCACCCGGCCATAGGTGCGGCGGCCTTCCTCGGCGTACCACTCGATGACGTCGGCGGCGTAGGCGATCTCGCCGCGCGACTCGGCGACAGGTTTGCCCTGTTCCAGGGTCATCACCGTGGCGATGGCCTCGATGCGCGTCCGAATGAGGTCGGCCGCTCGGCGCAGCACCTTGGCGCGTTCGCTGGCGGTAGTCGCCGACCAGGTCGGAAAGGCTCGCGCGGCCGCGTCCAGGGCCGCGTCCAGGTCGGCTGCCGAGGCGTGCGGCAGGTCGGCGATCGGCCGCGCCGTGGCGGGATCAAACACGGGCTCGGTTGTCCGGCCTTCGCCCGACAGGAACCGGCCGTCGATGAACAGTTCGAGCGCGGTGTAGGTGGTCATGGAAATAGCCTTCGTTCTGGCCGTCGTCAGACGGCGCGCGCGTCTTCCAGGATCATGTCCGCGGCTTTCTCCGCGATCATGACGATGCCGGCGTGGGTGTTGCCCGAGAGGACAGAGGGCATGATCGAGCCGTCCACGACCCGCAGGCCGGCTATCCCGTGAACCTTCAGCCGCTTGTCCACCACCGCGCCCGGATCGCTTCCCATCCGTGCGGTGCAGGTGGGGTGATAGATCGTGCTGCCGCGTTCGCGACAGTAGGCCAGGAGCTGGTCGTCGGACGCGCAGTCCAGGCCCGGCTCGGCCTCGCTTTCGACGAAAGGCAGCATGGCGGGCTGGCGCATGATGTCGCGCAGCACCTTCAGTCCGCCGACCGTGACGCGGCGATCGGTTTCGGTGGCCAGGTAATTCGGATCGATGGCGGGGGGTGTGAACGGATCGGGGCTGACGATCTTGAGTGTTCCCCGGCTCTCGGGTCGCAGCTGGCAGGACGAGGCCGTGAACCCCGAGAAGGCGTGCAACTTGTCGCCCATCTTGGTGGTCGAGAAGTTGATGAAGTGGATCTGGGTGTCGGGCAGGGCCACGGCTGGGTCGGTCTTGAGGAAAGCCCCGGCATAGCCGGCGCTGACCGTCAGCGGCCCGCGGCGCTGCAGGGCGAATTTCAGCCCCACGCCCGCCATCCGCCACGGACTGCGCATGTCGTCGTTGAACGTGATGGGCCGGGCGCAGCGCAGGACCATCCGCACCTGCAGGTGATCCTGGAGGTCGGCGCCGACGCCCTGAAGATCATGGATCACGGGTACGCCGTGCGCGCTCAGCAGGTCGCCCGGCCCGACCCCGGACAGTTGCAACAGCTGGGGCGAGCCGATGGCGCCGGCGGCCAGGACGACCTCGCCGCGGGCGGTCGCGCGCGCCAGTTCGCGGTCGCGGCGCCACTCCACGCCCACCGCCCGACGTCCTTCGAGCACCAGCTGGGTGGCGTGAGCGCGGGTCACGACGGTCAGGTTGGGCCGTTGGCGCGCCGGGCGCAGATAGGCCACGGCGGAGCTGACGCGAAGGCCGCGCCGCGAAGTGGTCTGATAGTAGCCGGCGCCTTCCTGGGTCGCGCCGTTGAAGTCGTCGTTGCGCGGGTGCCCCGCCTCTTGCGCCGCCGCGATGAATGCGTCGCACAGCGGGTGAGGCTCGGCCTGGTCCGAAACGGGCAGGGGACCGCCCTGGCCATGGAAGGCGTCGGCGCCGCGCACCTGGTCCTCAGCCTTGCGGAAATAGGGCAGGACGTCATCATGGGACCAGCCGACATTGCCCAGCCGTCGCCAGGCGTCGAAGTCCTCCTTCTGGCCACGGACATAGACCAGGCCGTTGATCGAGCTGGATCCTCCCAGCACCTTGCCGCGCGGCTGGTTGATCCTGCGGTCGTTGAGGCCGGGCTGAGGCGTCGTCTGGAACATCCAGTTGACCTTGGGGTCGACGAACAGCTTGCCGTAGCCCAGCGGGATGTGAATCCAGGGATTGCTGTCCTCGCCCCCCGCTTCCAGCAGAAGAACCTCATACCTGCCGTTCGCGCTCAACCGGTTGGCCAGCACGCAGCCCGCCGAGCCCGCGCCGACGATGATGTAGTCGAAGGCGCCGAACTCACGCATGCAGCACCTCGCGGGCCAGTCGGGCCACCTCGTCGGCTATGGCCAGGGAGGCCGTCAGGCCGGGGCTTTCGATGCCGAACAGGTTGATCAGGCCGGCGCCCGGTTCGGCGGGGTTGGCTTCGATGCGGAAGTCGGCGGCTGGCTCGCCCGGGCCCGAGATCTTGGGGCGAACGCCGGCGTAGCCCGGCGTCAGGGCGCCGTCAGGCAGGCCTGGCCAGTAGCGCCGCACCGCGCCGTAGAAGCGCTCGGCGCGTCGGGGATCCACCGCGTAGTCGGGTTCTTCGACCCATTCCACGTCGGGCCCGAACTTGGCCTGCCCGCCCATGTCGAGCGTCAGGTGGACGCCGAGGCCCCCGGGCTCGGGGGTGGGATAGATCAGGCGACTGAAGGGAGACCGTCCCGACAGGGTGAAATAGCTGCCCTTGGCGTAGAAGGCCGTGGCCTTGGCACGGGACGGCAGTCCCTCGGCGGCGTCCGCCAGGCCTGGAGCGCCGAGGCCGGCGCTGTTGACCACCAGTCGCGCCTTCAGGGACGGTGCGGGGTCTTGGCCGATGGTCAGGGCGACGCCGTCAATGTCCAGACGCATCGCCGTCACGGGGGTGAGAAAGGCCGTCATCGCGCCGCGCGCCTCGGCCTCGCCCTGGAGCGACAGCATGTAGGCGTGAGAGTCGATGATGCCGGTCGACGGCGAATGCAGGGCGGCCACGCAGGCTAGGGCCCGCTCCATCGCCCGGGCGGCGTCGGCGTCGAGCCAGGTCAGGTCGTCGACGCCGTTGGCCAGGGCGGCCTGCCGGATGCGTTCCAGCTCCGGGATCTGGTCGACATGGCTGGCGACGATCAGCTTGCCGCAGCGCCGGTGCGGAATATTGCGGCTCTCGCAATAGGCGTAGAGCTGGGCCTTGCCTTCCACGCACAGCCGCGCCTTCAGCGAGTCCCTGGGATAGTAAATGCCGGCGTGGATCACCTCGCTATTGCGCGAGCTGACCCCCGAGCCGATGTGATCCTGCGCCTCCAGGATCACCACCTCGCGGCCGGCCACGGCCAGCGCGCGCGCCGCCGCAAGACCGACGACCCCGGCGCCGATCACTACGCATTCGACTGTGTCCATGCACCAGCGTAAACACGGGATCGGCGCGGGTTGAAGTCGAGCCCGGCCAGGATCGCGGACGCGATCAGCCGAGCTCCGCATGGGGTGTTTTTCGGGAAGCGGGTCTCCTAGTCTGGCCTTGGACGGAGATGACATGACCGGCGATTCTGAGATCCTGGAACGCGACAGCGGCGGGCCCCGGGCCATGGGGCGGGTGCTGGCCCTGCTGGAGTTGCTGGCTGGCGCCCCGGTGGGCCTACCGCTTGCCGACATCTCCGTCGCGCTCGGCGTGCCCAAGAGCACGCTGCTCAACAGTCTTCGTCCCCTGGTCAGCGACGATTTCCTGGTCGTCGAGGGGCCGCTGTACCGGTTGGGGCCGCGCGCCTTCCGCCTGGCGGCCACCGTCGGTTCGGCCTACGACCTGCCACGACTTGTGAGGGGTTATCTGCGCGCCCTGGCCGACGCGACGCAGGAATCGGTCAATCTGGCCGTGCTGGACCACCAGACCCACCGGTTCGTCTATATCGACGTCCTCGAAAGCCCGCGTCCCGTGCGCTACACGGTGCGTCTGGGCATGAGCGGTCCGCTCTATTCGACGGCGGCGGGGCGGGTGCTGCTGGCCTATCAGTCGCCCGACTATCAGAACGACTACGTCGCCAAGGCCAAGCTGACTCCGTTGACCGCCCGGACCAATACCGATCGCGAGGTCCTAAGAAGTCAGCTGGAGGAGGTCCGCCGGAAGGGCTTCTGGGTCAGCCTGGGGGAGTCGGTGGAGGATTCCGCCGCCGTGGCCGCGCCGGTGTTCGGGCCGGACGGCGGGGTCCTGGCCGCGGTTTCACTAGGCGCCCCCTCGGATCGGCTTGTGGCCAACCAGGACGCGCTGGTGGCCGCGGTCGTCAAAACGGCCGCGCACGCCTCGGGAGGCATGGCGGCCGCTTGACGCTCCCTCTTTCGGGGAGCTGTCGCGAAGCGATCGGGCTCTCCGCTAGAGGGGCAGGCCGGCCAGCTTCATGCCGTTCTCGTACATGACCTTGGCCGTATCGGCGTCGCTCAGGTCCTTGCACGCCTCGTCGGCGAAGATGCGCGGCTCCTCGACGCCCTCCGAATGGGGATAGTCCGAGCCCATCAGTAGCCAGTCGGCGTCGCCGGTCTGGTCGACGATGGCTTTGATGTTGTCCTCGGGATAGGCGACGATCTTGACGTGGCGCTTGAAGATCTTGCTCGGCCGCTCTTTCAGCTGGCCGGCCGGCCAGTAGCCGTTCTTGGCCATGCCGCGCACCTTGTCCATCTTGACCAGCATCGAGGGCACCCATTCGGCGCCGTTCTCGGCCGAGATCAAAGTGATGTTGGGGAACCGCTCGAAGAAGTTCAGCAGGACGAAGCTGGACAGGGTCTCGATCACCGGCCGTTCCGAATAGCCGTGCATCCACATGAACGCGGTCTGACGCAGGCGCGACTTCTGCATCGGCTCGCCCCAAACGGCCATGTGGTCCTTCAGGTAGATCGCCTCGGACACGTGGAAGACCACGCCGACGCCGGCCTCGTTCAGGATCGCCCAGAAGGGGTCATGGTCGGGATGGGCTGGGGCCTTGCCGTTGTAGGGACCCATCGGCATCAGCACGAACTTGGCGCCGTTGGCCACCGCCCACTTGGCCTGCTCTATCGCCTGGGGCAGGTCCGCCAGGGTCAGGACCGGGCAGCTGAAGATCTTGTTCTTGTAGTTGAATTTCCACTGGTCGAGCATCCAGCGGTTATAGGCGTTGAGGATGGCGTAGGCCGGATCGGGCTCGTCCAGATAGCTGATCGCGCTGACGAAGTTGCCGCAATAGAGCATCGACGAGCGAACGTCCCACCTGTCCAGAACCTTCTCCCGCTCTGCCGGGTCGGTCATGGTCGGGGTGATCGGCACCCGCATGTCGACCTCGGCCTTGCCTTCCTTCTGGGCCCGCAGCCACTCGTGCAGCTTGCCGGGCGGCGGGATCTTGAAATCCTCGGTCATGTAGTCGGCGCTGATCTCGACCTTGCGCTTGCCGACGTGCAGGGCGAACTGGCCGTCGTCGGCGACCTTGTAGTTCAGGCCCCAGTCTTCCTTGTACTTGGCCGGCACATAGACGTCGAAGGCCTCCGGGGTCTCATAGAGGTGGGTGTCGGCGTCGAAGATGGGACCCGTGTAGCGCCTGCCGGTCGCGTGCTCAGGGGCGATGGCGGTGTCGGTCATGGAAGGCTCCTCGCCGCGTTCGGCTGGAATTACAGAAAACTGAATATCGTTCAATTTTCTGCGCATGCGGTGTGGGTGTCAAGGTCGCGGGCGGTCGCAGGGGGATCGCGCATGCGATCCTGCGGGTTCAGCCCACCACCAGATCGGCGACCGAGGCCTTCTGCGTCTCGGTCAGCGGCGATGGCCGCCGGCCCGCGCGATCCACATAGACATGGACGAAATAGCCGGCGGCCACCGGCGCCTCGCGGCCCTCGACGAACAGGCCGATCTCGAACCGGATGCTTTTGTCGCCCAGCTTTCCGATGCGCACCCCGGCCTGGACGGTCTGCGGAAACTCGACGGGAGCGAGGAAGCTGCAGCGACTCTCGACACACAGGCCGATCGACGGCGAGTCCGGCAGCCAGATGACGCCGCGCTCGAACAGCATCCGGGTCACGGCGGTGTCGAACCAGCTGTAGTAGATGACGTTGTTGGCGTGGCCGTAGGGGTCGCCGTCGGCCCAGCGCGTTGGAATGTCCACCCACCAGCCGTAGTGTTCGCGGCGCTCGTCCTGGGGCTTGCGGGCCTCGGTCATGCGGCGGCTCCCTGGCGGACGAGGCGCAGGAATTCGGCGCGGGTCCGCGGGTCGTCGCGGACCACGCCGCGCAGGCTGCTGGTGGTCAGCCGCGAGCCCGGCGTGTTGACCCCGCGCAGGGTCATACAGCTGTGCTCGGCCTCGATCACCACCCCGACCCCTTGCGGCTGCAGAACGTCCTCGATGGCCTGAGCGATCTCGGCGGTCAGCTTCTCCTGGATCTGCAGGCGCCGGGCGAAGCCGTTGACCACCCGCGCCAGCTTGGAGATGCCGACCACCTTGTTGGTGGGCAGATAGCCGACATGGGCGACGCCGGTGACCGGCAGCATGTGGTGCTCGCAGAAACTGACCACGCGGATGTTGCTCAGCACTACCAGCTGGTCATAGCCGGCCACTTCCTGGAAGGTCCGCTCCAGATAGCCGTGCGGATCGGTCTCGTAGCCGGAGAACAGTTCGCGATACGACTTGGCCACGCGTTCGGGGGTGTCGAGCAGCCCCTCGCGCGAGGGATCATCGCCGGCCCATTCCAGCAATGTCCGTACAGCGGCTTCGGCATCGGCCTGGCTCGGTTTGCTCATCGGTGGGTGCTCACGCCTTCTCGAACAGGTGAACGGCGGACGCGGTTCCTAGGCCGACCACGTGGGTCAGGCCGATCTTGGCGCCGGGGACCTGGCGTGCGCCGGCTTCGCCGCGCAGATGCAGCGCGACCTCGTACATGTTGGCGATGCCGGTCGCGCCCAGCGGATGGCCCTTGGACAGCAGTCCGCCCGAGACATTGACCGGCACGCGCCCGCCCAGGGCGGTGACGCCCTCGTCGATCAGCCGCCCGGCCTCGCCCAGGCCGCACAGCTGCAGGTTCTCGTAGTGCAGCAGCTCGGCGGTGGCGAAGCAGTCGTGCAGCTCGACTAGGCTGACGTCGAGCGGGTCGATCCCGGCTTGCTCGTAGGCCGACTTCGCCGCCAGCTGGGTGCAGCCGTTGACGTCGGGCATGATCGGGTTGCGCGGGTTCCAGGGATCGGAGGCCAGGGCCGAGGCCAGGACGCGGATCGCCCGCGTCAGGCCCAGTTCCCGGGCCTTCTTCTCGGACACCACGACGGCCGCCGCGGAACCGTCGACGTTCACCGAGCACATCAGCTTGGTGTTGGGATAGGCGATCATCTCCGAGCCCATCACCTCCTCCAGCGGCGTCTCCTTCTGGTAGACGGCCTTGGGGTTCATGGTCGAATGGTGGTGGTTCTTCACCGACACCTTGGCGAACTGCTCGAAGGTGGTGCCGTATTTTCCCGCGTGCTCCATTCCGGACTCGGCGAAGACGGCCGGCATCGAGGCCGAGCCGAACAGGCCCTCCAGCGAGATGCCGGTCTCGTGGCCGGCGCCCAGCATGCCGCGTGGCATCTTCTCGACGCCGACGGCCAGCACCACGTCGTACAGACCCGACTTGACCGCGATCCAGGCCTCGCGAAACGCCGAGGCCCCTGTGGCGCAGGCGTTGGAGATGTTGGTGACCGGAATGCCCGTCTGGCCGATCTCGCGCATGATCGCCTGGCCGGTCATGTCATATGCGCCGAAGACCGACCCGCAGTACATGGCCTGGACGTCGTGGACGCCCAGTCCAGCGTCATCGAGAGCCAGCAGGGCAGCCTCGCCGCCCAACTGAGCGAAGGTGCGGTCCGGATACTTGCCGAACTTCAGCATGTCGATGCCGAGGATGTAGACGTTCTCGCTCATGGCGGACCTCAGGCTGAAGGTTCGAAGAAGAAGGCGACATAGGACGCGCCGTCCTTGTCGGTGCGGCCCAGGGCGTCGCCGAACACCATCCGGACCGGCATGCCGACCGGCAGCGCCTGCGGCTCGGCCGCGACATTGATCAGGTTGCCCTTCAGCGTCAGGCCGTCGTCCAGATCGACGATGGCCGAGATGAAGGGGACGGGCACGCCGGGATAGGAGCGCCGGACGATCGAATAGGCGAGCAGCTTGCCGGTGGTCGGCGCGCGATAGGTCTCGATCGAGTCGCGCGCGCCGCAAGCCGGGCAGGCCAGATGAGTCGCCGCCGTGCGGGCGCCGCAGGCGCGGCAGAGGCGGCCCTCGACGAAAGGCTCGGGCCCGTCCAGGCGGATCCAGGGCAGGGCGGGGCGGGGGGCTAGGGTGTCGGTCTGGGTCATGGCTTGGCCTCAGGCGCCCGTAAACACGGGCGGGCGTTTGTCGAGGAAGGCCTCGACGGCCTCCTTGTGGTCGGCGGTCTCGTGGGCCAGGGCCTGGAAGGCGGCCGACAGTTCCAGCACGTCGGTCAGCCGGGAATGCTGGCCTTCGCGCAGCAGGCGTTTGGCCAGCCGAACGGCGCGCGGCGGATTGGCCGCCACGCGCTCGGCCAGCTTGAGCGCCTCGTCCATCACCAGGTCGGCGGGGACGACCTTGTTGACCAGACCCATCTCGCGGGCCTCGGCGGCGGTGTAGGTGTCGCCCGTCAGGATCATCTCGGCGGCGCGGGCGTAGCCGATGGTGCGCGGCAGAATCCAGGCGCCGCCATCACCGGGCACGATGCCCATCTTGACGAAACTGGCGGCGAACTTGGCGGCGTCCGAGGCGACGCGCATGTCGCACAGGCAGGCGAGGTCGCAGCCCAGGCCGATGGCGTGACCGTTGACGGCGGCGATGCTGGCGATCTCCAGGCCGGCGAAGGCCAGGGCGATCTTCTGTACGCCTTTCTTGTAGTTGTCCCGGGTATCGGCGGGTGTGGCCAGCGGGCCGATGCCGTCGCGATCGCGCATGCCCTTCAGGTTGCCGCCGGCCGAGAACGACGCGCCCAGGCCGGTCAGGACGAGCACCGAGATCGAGCGGTCGGCATTGGCGCGCTCGACCGCCTCGACCAGTTCGGCGCAGTCGGCGTGTTCGCCGATGGCGTTGCGGGTGTCGGGCCGGTTCAGGGTCAGGATCGCGATCCGGCCGCGGGTCTCGTAGAGGACGAAGGGGTCGCGCATGAAGTGACGGTTTCCATCTGCGGATTTGAGGCAAACCATTCCCAAACGCAGGCCGGGACAAGCGTCATGGCGGCTTTAGAGGTGACATATCACCCACACGATGACCCCGACCGTCACCTTGTCACGCGATGGCGCATCGCGACGATGACGCTCTGATACGTGCGCCGCCGGCGGCGTGGGGAGGGAGTTGTCCTATGTCGTCCAAGACCCTGGAAGGTGTCAGGATCCTGGATTTGAGCCGCGTGCTGGCGGCGCCGTTGGCCAGCCAGATGCTCGCAGATCTCGGCGCGGACGTGATCAAGGTGGAGCGCCCCGGCACGGGCGATGAATCCCGCGACTATGGCCCGCCTTTCCTGAAGGATCGCGACGGCAGCCCAACCTCCGACGCGGCCTTCTACCTCAGCTGCAACCGCAACAAGCGATCCGTGACCGTCGACTTGGCCTCGCCGCGCGGCCAGGAGATCGTGCGCCGGCTGGCGGCCGACAGCGACGTGGTGCTGGAGAACTTCAAGACCGGCGCGCTGAAGAAGTACGGCCTGGACTACGAGAGCCTGAAGGCGGTCAACCCGCGTCTGGTCTATTGCTCGATCACCGGCTTTGGCCAAACCGGCCCCCTGGCCCACAAGCCCGGTTATGACGGCGTCTTTCAGGCCATGGGCGGGATGATGAGCGTGTCGGGGCTGCCTGATGACGCTCCGGGCGGCGGCCCGATGAAGGTCGGCATATCGATCGTCGACATCCTGACCAGCCTCTACGCCTCCAACGCCATCCTTGCCGCCCTGCATCATCGCGACGTGGGCGGTGGAACGGGCCAGCACATCGACCTGTCGCTGCTGGACTGCGGTGTCGCTTCGCTCAGCCATTTCGCCATGAACTACTTGGTGTCGGGCCAGATCCCCGCCCGGCGGGGCAACGGCGGTTATGGTGGGGTGCCTTCGCAGACTTTTCGCTGCGCCGACCGCGACATCTTCCTGACGGCGGGCAACAACGCCCAGTTCACCCGCCTGTGCCTGGCGCTGGACCGACCGGACATCGCCAAGGATCCGCGCTTCGACAACACCGCCGGGCGCATTCGCAACCGCGACGCCCTGTTGGCGATGCTGGACGCAGTGTTCGCCACCAAGCCGGCCGGCGACTGGCTGGAGCGGCTCGACCTCGCCGATGTGCCATCCAGCCCGGTCAACGACATCGCCGACGCCCTGGCCAATCCACAGATCGTGCATCGCCAGATGCTCCAGGACGTCGAGCACCCTGTCGCCGGTCCCATCAAGACCCTGAGAAACCCGATCCGGTTCTCCGAAACCCCGATCACCGACTACGTCGCGCCACCCTTGGTGGGCCAGCACACAGACCAGATTCTGGCCGCCGCCGGCTACGGACCAAAGGACATCGAAGGTCTGCGGCACGCCGGTGTCGTCTGATCATCCGACTTTGTAGGCGCGCGTCCGCGCCACGACTTTCAGAAGGAACATTCGCCATGACCGACAAGATCCTGAGCCGCAAGGACGGCGCGATCGGCCACATGATCTTCAACAATCCCGACAAGCTGAACGCCATCTCGCTGGAGATGTGGGAAGGCATGTCGACGATCATGGCCGACTTCGACTCCGATCCGGACATCCGGGTGATCGTCATTTCGGGGGCGGGCGGCGTGTCGTTCATCGCCGGGGCCGACGTCTCGAAGTACGAGGAAGAGCGCATGGGCGAGAACGCCCAGGAGCACTACGCCCAGACCGGCGAGCGCGGCCTGTCGGCGATCTACAACAGCGAGAAGGTGACGATCGCCGCGATCGACGGCTGGTGCATCGGCGGGGGCATCTCGGTCGCCGTGTCGTGCGACCTGCGTTACTGCTCCTCCAAGTCGAAGTTCGGCCAGCCGGCCATGCGCTACGGCATCGGCTATCGCTACAAGAGCCTGTCGCGGCTGGTCGACATCATCGGTGTCCCGGCGTCGAAGGACATGCTGCTGGGCGGCCTGCAGTTCACGGCGGAGGAGGCCTTCGCCAAGGGACTGGTCGGCCGGGTCCTGCCCGAAGGTGAAGCGTTCGGCACCTTCATCGCCAAGACCGCCGCCCAGATCGCCGGTGGCGCGCCGCTGACCGCCAAGCAGGTCAAGTACACCCTGGCCACAATCTTGAAGGATCCCGCCGATCGCGATCTGGCCAAGTGCGAGGAGATGTTCCAGACCTGCTATGCATCGACGGACTACAAGGAAGGCATTCGCGCCTTCGCCGAGAAGCGCAAGCCGCAGTTCACCGGCGCGTGACCGGCGGGCGCGTGACCGGGAGGTTGGAGCGATGAAGGACAAGGTCGTGATCGTGACCGGCGCGTTCGGCGCCTTGGGGCGCGTGGTCGCCCTGGGAGCGGCGGCGCGTGGCGCGCGGGTCGTCGCCGTGGACTACGCGGCCTCGGCGCCAGGCGACCTTGTCTCCGCGCTGGGCGAGGGAGCGCTGTTCAAGGGCGGGGTGGACCTGTCGGACGCGGGCGCGGCGACCAGTGCGATCAATGCGATCGTCGAGGCCAACGGGCGGATCGACGTGCTGGTCAACATCGCGGGCGGTTTCGCGTGGGAGACGGTCGGCGAGGGGGAGGCCGCCACCTGGGAGCGGCTGCACCGCCTCAACCTGATGACGACGCTGAACGCCTCCAAGGCGGCTCTGCCCCACTTGGTCGCCAGTGGCGCAGGGCGCATCGTCAATGTCGGGGCCAACGCCGCGCAGAAGGCGACGACCGGCATGGGGGCCTATGCGGCCTCAAAAGCGGGCGTGCATCGGCTGACCGAGGCGTTGGCGGAAGAGTACAAGGGGCGGGTGACGGTCAACGCGGTCCTGCCCTCGATCATCGACACGCCGGCCAACCGCGCCGACATGCCGGACGCCGACTTCTCGACCTGGGTGAGGCCCGAGGAGCTGGCCGCTGTGATCCTGTTCCTGGCCTCCAGCGAGGCCAGCGCGGTGACCGGAGCTCTGCTGCCGGTCGTCGGCCGCGTATGACAAGGTCGCCAAGACCATTTGGCTCGGGAGCCGACGCATGACCTACAGCGGCAAGTGGCTGGACCAGCCCGAGGAGATCCTGTTCGAGGTGTCCGAGCGGGTCGCGCGCATCACCCTGAACAAGCCCGACAAGCGCAACGCCCTGTCGCCCCGGACGTTGCAGGAATTGCATGACGCCCTGCTGGAGGCCGACGATCGTCTCGACGTCAATGTCGTCATCCTGCGGGGCGCCGGCAAGGACTTCTGCGCCGGCTACGACCTGGGCGGGGTCTATGCCGGGCGCAAGGCCGAAGGGGAAGCGGCCGCCACGGAGGCGCCCAGCTATCGCAGCTCGTCCGGCAGCTACGACGACGACGCCTGGTTCATGGAGCGCCAGCAGGCCCTGACCACGGTAATCTTCGACCTGCACAAGCCGGTCATCGCGCGAGTGCAGGGCAACTGTCTGGCCGGCGGCACGGACCTGGCGCTGATGTGCGACTTCGTCATCTGTTCCGACGAGGCCAAGATCGGCTTCCCGGCGGCCCGCGCCAACGGCTCGCCGCCCAATCACATGTGGATCTATCACTGCGGGCCGCAGTGGGCGAAGCGCATCCTGATGACCGGCGATAGCATCCGGGGCAGGGATGCCGTTACGATCGGCCTCGCCCTCGAGTCGGCGCCGGCAGACCAGCTGGACGCGGTGGTCGACGAACTGGCCCGGCGGCTGTCGTTCGTCGACAACGAACTGCTCTCCGCCCACAAGCGCATCGTCAACCTGGCCCTGGAAGGCATGGGCGCCCGGACGATCCAGCGCCTGGCGGCCGAGAACGACGCCCGGGCTCACCTGTCCAAGGGACCCCGGCGCACACAGTTCAAGGCGGACATGGCCGAGCACGGGCTGAAGACGGCGCTAACCAACCGCGACGCGCCGTTCGGCGACGGCGTCATCCGGCTGCGCGAGGACTGACCGCTTATCGACCAGGCGATGATCGCGGCAAGTCGCCTTCTTCGTTTTGCCGAGAACCCGAGCACGGCTAACCTGTTCGATGTCGTCGCGCCCGACGCGAAGCATGGAAACCCAATGCAACTCCAGACCGGCCCACTTCCACTCTACCACCAGATGGAACAGGATCTGCGGTCGCGTCTGCATGGCGGTGAATTCGGCCCCGGCGATCCCTTGCCGACCGAAGAGCGCCTGTGCGAGCAGTATGGGGTCAGCCGCATCACCGTGCGGCGAGCGCTGGAGGCCCTGATCGCCCAAGGCCTGATCGTCAGGCGTCGCGGCGTGGGTTCGTTCGTGGCCGAGCGCAAGGTCGGCTCGCGGTCCATTTCCCTCAAAGGGTCGCTGGACGAGTTCCTGGCCGGCGCCGGCGTGATGGAGCCGGACCGGCTGTCGCTCGAACATGACGTGCGCAACGCCGAGGCGGCGGCGATCCTCAACCTGCCCGACGACGCCGGCATGACGCGCCTGGAACTGATCAGTCGCATCGACGGCGAGCCGGCGGCCTATCTGGAGATCTATTTCCCGCTTGAGGTCGGTGGGAAGCTTGAACAGCTCGACTTCGTGACGGCGGGCGTGCCAATCATTCGCGCCGTCGAGCGGCGCCTGAACGTTCGCGTCGCTCGCGCCCAGCAGAGGATCGAGTCTGGGGTGGCCGGCAGGGTCGCCGCGGCCCATCTGGGGCTGCGGCCCGCTGATCCGGTGCTGCTAGTCACCCGCGCCTATTACCTGGCTAGCGGCCAGCCGATCGAGGTGGTGTTCGTGCGCTACCACCCCGCCCGCTACAGCTACGTCATCGAGTTCCACGCCGACGGTCGCGCCGGTTGAGCACTCCACGGTCCGCAACGAGACATCCGTAAAATTCGAACGACGTTCAAAAAACCGAAAAAGAACGTTGCGACTCCCAAGTTGTTATGACAACATAACGTCATAAGAAACGAAGGGAGGTTGCCGTGGTGAAGTCATTGGATCCGAAGAAGATCAAGTCGGCCCAACGCGCGCTCGAAGTGCTGGAGTATTTTTCCGACGCGCGGCCGACGGCCACCGTCATGGATATCGCCCGCTCCATGGGCTATCCGCAGTCGAGCACGTCGGAGCTTCTCAACTGCTTGGTTTCGCTGGGCTATCTGAGCCGTGATCGCGATCAGCGCACCTATCGGCCCACGGCCCGGGTGGCGGTGATCGGTTCGTCGGTCCAGCCTGAGCTGTTCCGCAAAGGGCGCCTGCTGGCCATTCTCGACCACCTGGCCGAAGAGGCCGGCGTCACCGTCACCCTGGCCCACAAGGTCGGCATGTCAGTGCAGCACATCCACGTGGTGCGCGGCGGCGACGCGCCCGCCGACATCGACGCCAGCGCCGGCCTGGCGGCCTCATCGGCCGGCAAGGTGCTGCTGGCCACGTTCGACCCGGTTCTGGTGCGGAAGCTGGTCCACCGGATCAACGCCGAGGCGCCGGAGGGGACCGACCGCATCTGCGCCGTCGAGTTCGGGGAGGCGCTGCGCCAGGTCCGGATCCAGGGCTACGCCCAGCATGTGGACGGCGACCAGGCCAGCCTGTCGATGCTGGTTTCGCAACTGCGCGACGCCCACGCCTTGGCGCTCAACATCCACGGGGACAGAGCGTTCTTCGAAGCCAACAAAGATTGGCTACTGCAGATGGTGCGCGGGGCCATCGCTCGCCTGAACAATCCGGCCTTGGGACGTTCTCTGGACGTCGGCGCCGCCCAGCCGGAACGTCGTTCCGCCTGATCATCCATCTCTCATGTCGGCGACAGCGGCCGCGCCCTGGGGTGCGGCCGCTTTTGCGTTCGTCAGGCGTCAGCTGCGCCCAGGATGACCGTTGCCTGGCTGGACAGGACGCCGCCGTTGCCGTGGGCGATGGCGAAGCTGGCGTCCGCGACCTGGCGATCTCCGGCTTCGCCCCGCAGCTGGCGCACGGCCTCGACGATCGGGAACAGGCCGTACATGCCCGGATGGCAGCACGAGAGGCCGCCGCCGTTGGTGTTGACCGGCAGGGCCCCGCCCGGCGCGATCCGCCCGTCCTGGACAAAGCGGGCGCCTTCGCCCCTGGCGCAGAAGCCGAGATCCTCCAGGAACAGGATCGTGTTGATGGTGAAAGCGTCGTAGACTTGGACGACGTCGATGTCGGCGGGCGTCAGGCCGGCCCGCTCATAGGCCCGCGCGCCCGACCTGGCGGCGGCGGTGACCGTCAGATCCTCAAGCCAGCCGATCTCGCGGTGGTGGGTCTCGGCGGCGGCGCCCATGATTTTGACTGGCGCCCGCTTCAGGTCGCGCGCCCGGTCGGCTCGGGTCATCACCACGGCGGCGGCGCCGTCGGTCACCAGGCAGCAGTCGAGCACCGACAGCGGGTCCGAAACCATCCGCGAGGCCAGGTAGTCGTCCATGGTCAGGGGATCGCGCTTGAACGCCTCCGGATTTAGTATCGCCCATTGTCGGGCCGCCAGCGCCACCTCGCCCAGTTGCTCGCGCGTCGCGCCGTACTGATGCATGTAACGGGCGGCGGCCAGGGCGTAGGAGCTGACCGGGTTGAGCGGACGATAGGGCGCCTCGTAGCGCATGGGCTGGACGGTCGAGACCAGTTTGCCGGTCGCCGTCGCCTGGTTCGAGCCGTAGGCGATCAGGGCGTAGTCGATGGCGCCGGCGTCCAGGAGATAGGCCGCATGCTCGACATAGGTCTGGAAGGCCGATCCGCCGGTGCGATTGTTGTCGGTGACCTTGGGCCGGATGCCCAGGTACTGCGCGAACGACAGTCCGCCCATGGTGTCGGTGGGGTGGCAGAAGAAAAGGCCGTCGACATCGGCCAGCGACAGCCCGGCGTCCTCCAGCGCCATAACGCTGGCGATCGCGGCGAGGTCCGAGGACTCGTAGCCCGGCGCTTTGCCCTGGCCGAAGGTGGCGGCGCCGACGATGGCCGTGCGGCCGCGGGGGAAGTCGCTCATGCCGGCTGCTCCGCCAGGTCGAAGACCACGACCGGTTCGCCATCCTGGTCGACAATGCGCGCCTGGACGACCATGCCGATCGCGACGGCGGCGGGATCCACACCCTCGACCCGGCTCATCATGCGCGGCCCTTCGGCCAGATCGATCAGGGCGACGTTGTAGCTAGGCTCGGGCGGCTTCTTGCGCACGACCGTGGTCGAGTAGACCACGCCACGGCCCGAAGCCTCGACCCATTCCAAGTCCCGTGCGCCGGTCCCAGGCGCCACGACGCGCGGATAGAAGACATGGGCGCCGTCCCCCTTCGAGCGCTGGATCATGAACCGGCCCTGCGCCAGGAAGGCGCGGAACTCGGCGTCCGGATGGGTGACGTCCATCGGTCAGTTGCCGACGAACTGGGCTTTGCGCTTCTCCTTGAAGGAGTTGGTCCCCTCCCGGAAGTCTTCGGTCTGGACCATCAGCGGCTGGATGTTGGCCTCGAAGTCCAGGGCCTGGTCATAGGTTTGGGCTGGGGCGGCGTCGAACTGGCGCTTGGCCATGGCCAAGGCGATGGTCGGGGCGTTGACGAAGCTGGCGGCGACCTCGCGGGCCTTGGCCAGGGCCTCGCCGGGGGCCGTAGCGTGCAGGGTCAGGCCCAGTTGATGGGCCTCGGTCCCGCTGACGAAGCGGCCCGAATACATGATCTCCTTGGCGCGCTGGATCGGCACGTAGCGGGTCAGCAGGAACGCCGCGCCGCCGTCCGGCGCCAGGCCGATGTGCCGAAAGGCGAACTGGAACCGGGCGTTCTCGGCCGCCACGGTGAT
This sequence comes from Caulobacter sp. BK020, assembly GCF_004342605.1. GTDB lineage: Bacteria > Pseudomonadota > Alphaproteobacteria > Caulobacterales > Caulobacteraceae > Caulobacter. The sequence continues at coordinate 16,974 of NZ_SLZL01000024.1, read as the reverse complement.
GTCGGCGGCCAGGGCCAGGGCCCAGGACATGCCGATGCACACGCCCTCGACAGCGGCGATCACGGGCTTGTTGGTGTTGGCCACGGCGCGGGCCATGCGGTGCAGGTGGCGCATGCGATAGAGCGAGCCGCTGATCCCGCCGCCGCCCATCTCGCCGACGTCGGCGCCGGCGCTGAAGTCCGAGCCCGCGCCGGTCAGGATGATCACCCGCACGGAGTCGTCGTCCTGGCATTTCAGGAACGCATTCTCGATCTCGGTGCGCATGGCCAGCAGGATGGCGTTCTTACGCTCGGGCCGATTGATGGTCACGGTCGCGACGCCGTTTTCGATGCTCAGATCGATCGCCATGTCGGTTGGTCTCCTAAACTCTGGCTTCAAGGCATAGCACCGCGCCTGAGGCGGTGACGACCCGCCCAGGACCCTTGTTCTTCCCCATATCGCGGCTGCGATAGGGGCCCGGCCGTCCTTGCGACGTGCGACGCGGCGGGCACATTGGCGGCGTGCAAACCTTCGACGCCCATCCCTTCGACCCGCCGGACGGCGTTCCGACGCTACGCCGCGAGGTGCGCGATTTCATCGCTCGCGAAGCGCCGAAATCCGACGCCGCCAGCCGCGCGAACTGCTGGGCCGTCTGTGACGCGGACTTCAGCAAGGCGATGGGCAAGGCCGGCTATATCGGCATGACCTGGCCGGTCGAATATGGCGGCCACGCTCGCCATCCGCTGCATCGCTACGTCGTGCTAGAGGAGTTGCTGGCCGCCGGCGCGCCGGTCGGCATGCACTGGATCGCCGACCGCCAGAGCGGACCGCTGCTGCTGCGCTACGGGACCGAGGAACAGCGACGGACCCATCTGCCCAGCATCGCGGCCGGCGAAACCTATGTCTGCATCGGCATGAGCGAGCCGGGGGCGGGGTCGGATCTGGCGTCCATCCGCACCCAGGGCGTTCGCGACGGCGACGGCTGGCGCATCAGCGGCCAGAAGGTCTGGACCACCAACGCCCATAACGCCCAGTTGATGATCGCCCTGGTTCGGACGGTCGAGGGCTCGCAGCGCAACGAGGGTCTGACCCAGTTCCTGATCCCGCTGGACACCCCCGGCGTGACGGTCCGGCCGATCATCGACCTGGTCGGCGGGCACGACTTCAACGAGGTCTTTCTCGACGACGTCCATGTGCCGGACAGCGCCCGGGTCGGTCCGGAAGGCAACGGCTGGAAACAGGTGACGGCCGAGCTGTCGCTGGAGCGGTCGGGACCCGAACGCTACCTGTCCAGCTATGCCGCCCTGGTCGAACTGATCCGTTTCGCGGGGCCGGACCCCGAGCCGGTGCTGGCCGTCCTGATCGGGCGGCTGACCGCCGAGCTCTGGACCCTGCGGCAGATGTCGCAATCCACCGCCGCCAAGCTGGCGGCGGGCGAGGATCCCGCGCTGGAGGCGGCGATCGTCAAGGATCTGGGCAACAGTTTCGAGCAGGAGCTGCCGCGCGCCATCCAGGCCGCGCTTGACGGCGCCGAGGATCTGTCGGCCGCTACCGACCTGACGCGAGTCCTGGCTCTGCTGCTGCAGGTCTCACCGTCGTTCTCGCTGCGCGGCGGCACGCGCGAGATCCTGCGCGGCATCATCGCCAGGGGGCTGGGTCTGAGATGAGCGAGACACGGACTCTGCTCACCGACACGGCCGATCGCCTGTTCACGGACCTCGCGGCCCATCCCGACGCTCCGTTTGCTGAGGTCTGGCCCTCAATCGCTGAGGCCGGCTTCGAAAGCCTGCTGTTGGGCGAGGACGAAGGCGGTTTCGGCGGCGACTGGGGCGACCTGTTCGCGGTGGCGCGACTGGCCGGATCGCACGCCCTGGCGGCGCCGGTCGGCGAGGCGGCGGTGGCGGCCTGGGCGCTGACGCGTGCGGGCCTGACGCCGGCCGAGGGCCTGGCGACGATCGCGCCCGCGGTCGACGGCTGCGTCGAGAACGGCCGGTTCACCGGCAGCCTGAAGGCGACGCCCTGGGGCGGCGCGGCCCAGACGGTCGTCGCGACGCATGCTGGGTCGCTGCTAAGGCTGCAGACGACAGACTGCCGGATCGAATCTGGCCACAGCCCGGTGGGCGAGCCGCGCGACACGCTGACCTTCGAGGGCGCGGTCGCGGAAGCCGCGCCGAGCGACATCGACCTGTTGGCTTGCGGCGCCTTCCTGCGGACGGCTCAGATCGCCGGCGCCCTGGACGCGGCCCTGGCCGCCTCGATCGCCTACGCCAACGAGCGGGTGCAGTTCGGCAAGCCGATCAGCAAGTTCCAGACCGTCCAGCAGACCCTGGCGATCTTCGCGATCGAGGCGGCGGCGGTGAACTCCGCTGGCCAGGCGGCCGCCAGGGCCGCCGATGCGGGTGTCGCCGATTTCGAATTCGCGGCGGCCAAGCTTCGAGCCAACATCGCGGCCGGGCAGGGCGCGGCCCTGGCTCACCAGGTGCACGGCGCCATCGGCTTCACCCAGGAACATCCGCTGCACCGCCTGACGCGCCGCCTGGCCGGATGGCGTTCGGAATTCGGCAGCGACCGCTTCTGGGCGCAACGGCTGGGGCGGCGGGTCGCCGGACTGGGGCCTGACGGCCTGTGGCCCGAACTCGCCCGGCGGTCCGACGCCGCGTGACTGGATTTGCAAGGGGAGGGCGCATGCCCGAAGCCGTCATCGTCTCGACCGCCCGAACGCCGATCGGCCGGGCTTTCCGGGGCGCGTTCAACAATACTCATGGGGCCGATCTCGGCGGGCATGTCATCGCCGCGGCGCTGGAGCGCGCGGGCGTCGCGCCGGGCGAGGTTGAGGACGTCATCCTGGGCTGCGCCACGCCCGAGGGGCCGACCGGCAACAACATCGCCCGCCAGTCGGCGATCCGCGCCGGCTGCCCGGTGACCGTGCCGGGCTTCACGCTGGACCGCAAATGCTCGTCGGGCCTGCAGGCCATCGCCCTGGCGGCCCAGCGCCTGCTGGCCGGCGAAGGCGACATCTTCGTCGCCGGCGGCGTGGAGAGCATCTCGCTGACCCATCATCACCTCAACCGCCACCGCAATCGCAGCGACTGGCTGGTCGAACACAAGGCCGACATCTATCTGCCGATGATCGCCACGGCCGATACCGTCGCGCGCCGCTATGGGGTCAGCCGGGAAATCCAGGACGCCTATTCCCTGGAAAGCCAACGCCGCACCGCCGCCGCCCAGGCCGCCGGCCGATTCGACGCCGAGCTCGCGCCGCTGAAGAGCCTCAAGCAACTGACCGACAAGCAAGGCCAGGTGATCGGTGAGGAAGAGGTGCTGCTGACCAAGGACGAGGGCAACCGGCCGGAAACGACGCTGGAAGGCCTGGCCGGGCTCAAGCCGATCAACGGCGAGGAAGCCTTCATTACGGCCGGCAACTCTTCTCAGCTCTCGGACGGCGCCAGCGTCTGCGTGGTGATGTCCGCCGACGAGGCCGCGCGTCGGGGCTTGAACCCGCTGGGTCGGTTCAAGGGCTTCGCGGTCGCCGGTTGCGAGCCGGACGAGATGGGGATCGGGCCCGTGCATGCCGTTCCCAAGCTGCTGGCGCGGCATGGTCTCGGCGTCGACGACATCGACCTGTGGGAGCTGAACGAGGCCTTCGCCGTGCAGGTCGTCCATTGCCGCGACGTGCTCGGGATCGACCCGGAGCGCATCAATGTCGACGGCGGCGCGATCGCGATCGGCCACCCCTACGGCATGAGTGGGTCGCGCCTGACCGGACACGCCCTCATCGAGGGGAAGCGCCGCGGCGCCAGGCGTGTCATCGTCACCATGTGCATCGGCGGAGGCATGGGCGCCGCCGGTTTGTTCGAGATCGACCGATGACCGACCGCTACGCCGCCTTCGACCGCCTGAAGTTCGACCGCCCCGCGCCGCGCGTGCTGCGCCTGACCCTGAGCAATCCGGGCAAGGCCAACGCCGTGACGCCGACCATGCACCGTCAGCTGGAGGAGGTCTGGGCGGCGATCGACGCCGATCCCGAGACGCGGGTGACGATCGTCACCGGCGAAGGCCGCGCCTTCTGCGCCGGCGGAGCGCTGGACGACATGCCGGTCGCGGGCGCCCTCGACGCCAACCAGCAGTTCTCGCAGGACTTCAACAACGCCACCCGGTTGGTCCGTAACATCATCGCGTCGCGCAAGCCCATCGTCTCGGCGGTAAACGGCGCGGCGGTCGGGGCGGGCCTGGCTCTGGCCCTGCTGGCCGACGTGCCGATCGCGGCCAAAACGGCCAAGCTGCTGGACGGACACGTCCGCATCGGCGTCGCGGCGGGCGACCATGCGGCGATCGTCTGGCCGCTGCTATGCGGCATGGCCAAGGCCAAATACTACCTGCTGACCAACCGCCCGATGACCGGCGAGGAGGCCGAGCGCAACAATCTGGTCGCCCTGGCGGTGGAGGCCGAGGCGCTGGAGGCGACGTCGATCGAGGTCGCGCTCGAGCTGGCCGCCGCCGCGCCGACGGCGGTGCGGATGACCAAGTACGTGCTGAACCACTGGCTGCGCCAGAACGAGGCGATCTTCGACCTGTCGGCCGCGTTCGAGATGGTCAACTTCTCCGGCGCGGAAGCCAAGGAGGCGCTGAAGGCCATGGAAGAAAAGCGTCCCCCCGACTTCACCACCGACGTGCTGTTCTGAGAGGCCCGCGATGAGCGACGGACATTCGACCGACGGCATGGACCTGAACGCCCTGCGCGACGGCGTGAGGACGGTGCTGTCGGAACAGGCCTCGCACGAGAAGGTGGCCGCCTTCACCAACGCGGAGGGCGTGCGCGATCAGCCGCTGTGGTCGCAGGCCGCCGAGCTGGGCTGGCTGGCGCTCTTCGCCGACGAGGCGCATGGCGGTCTGGGCTTGGGGCCGTCCGAGCTTGCCGTCATCTATGAGGAACTGGGACGCGCCGTCGCGCCCTTGCCGGTTCTGGGGACGATGCTGGTCGTCGAAGCCCTGGCGCGGGGCGGTGACGCTGACCAGCAGGCGGCCTGGATCCCCCGACTCGCGGCCGGCGAGTTGGCCGGAGCGGTATCGATGCTGGCGCCCGGGGCTCCCGCACCGACCCTGACGCTATCGACAGGCCCCGGCAGCGGCGTGGTGCTCGACGGCGTGGTGGAGAACCTGCTCGATGGCGCGGCGGCCGATGTCCTGCTGTTGCTGGCCCGCGAGGGCGAGGGCTTGCGCTGGGTGCTGGTGGAGCCCGCTGTCGACGGCGTCACGGTCGAAAAGGCCGCCACCGTCGATCGCACTCGACACCTGGGCGTGGCGCGGTTCGAGCGCGTGGTCCTGCCGGCCGGTCGGGTGCTGACCGGAGATGCGGACGAGATCGCGCAAGCCTTGCTGCACCACGCGGCTCTGGCTCTGGCGAGCGACGCCCGAGGCGGCGCCAACGCCATCTTCGAAATCACGCTCGACTACCTGAAGACCCGCGAGCAGTTCGGCAAGCCGATCGGCTCGTTCCAGGCCTTGAAGCACCGATGCGCCGATCACAAGATCGCCCTGGTCGCCTCGGGCGTCTTGGTCGCCGAGGCCGTGGCCAAGGCGGCGAGCGGTGATTCCGCGGCCGGTCGCTACGCCCTGGCCGCCAAGGCCCTGGCGAGCGAGGTCTATGCCCGCGTGGCCCAGGACGCCGTGCAACTGCACGGCGGCATCGGCTACACCTGGGAGCATCCCTGCCATCTCTATCTGAAGCGCGCCAAGCTGAACGAGCAGCTGTTCGGCGGGCCGGCGGCCTATCTCGACGGGGTCACCGACCTGCTCTTGGCGGCGGCCTGAGGGAGCATGACCATGTCCGTCCAGACCGCGACGAACCCATCAACCGCGACCCGCCGGTTTGACCCGCTGGCCCGCAAGGATGACTTGGACGCCTTCCGCGCCGAGGTGCGGGCTTGGCTCGAGGCGGTGGTGCCCGCCGACTGGCGCGCGCGGATGACCGGCGCGAGCGAGGCCGACTATGTCGCCTTCCAGCGCTGGTGGTTCGCCGAGATGGGCAAGGTGGGCCTGGCGACGCCGCACTGGCCCCGCGACTGGGGCGGCGCCGATATCGGCATCCGGCATCAGGTCATCATCTTCGAGGAGATCGCCCGCGCCCAGGCGCCCAATCCGGACATGTTCGTGATCTCGCTCTACCACCTGCCAGCCACGCTGTTCGGGAACGGCTCGAAGACGCAGCGCGACCGGTACCTGACGGGCGTCAAGGAGCGTGGCGAGGTCTGGTGCCAGGGTTTCTCGGAACCCGGATCGGGCTCGGACCTGGCTTCGCTGCGGACGCGCGCCGAGCGCAAGGGCGACGTCTATGTGGTCAATGGCCAGAAGGTCTGGTCCTCGTACGGCGCCTTCGCCGACTACTGCCTGTTGCTGGCCCGCACGGACCCGACCGCCCCTAAGAAGCAGGCCGGCATCTCGTACTTCATCCTGAACATGAAGGCGCCGGGCGTCACGGTGCGGCCGATCCGTCAGGCGACCGGCCAGGCCGAATTCTGCGAGATCTTCCTCGACAATGTCGAGATCCCGGTCAGCGACCTGATTGGCGAGGAGAACGCCGGCTGGGCCATCGCCCAGTCCACCCTGTCGGCCGAGCGCGGCCTGATCATCTTCGAACTGTCCGAGCGCATGGCGCGGACCCTGGACGCCGACCTCGCCGATGCCAAGCGAACCGACGCGGCTTGGCTGAAGGACGACGAAGCCCGCCGCGCCTTCACCCGCGCTTACAACGACATGGTCGCCTTGCGCCTGATGATCCGCGCCCTGATGCAGGAGATCGAGACCGACCCGCATATGGGTTCGACCACGATGCCGACCTACATCAAGGTGCACTTCTCGGAGCTGCTGCGGCGCTACACCGAGTTTCGGCTGAAGCTAGGCGGGCTGTCGGGCCAGCTTCGTCAGCCGATCATCCTGGGCGGCGGGCACCAGACCGGCAACGCCATGCACGACTTCCTGCTGAGCTACGCGTGGACGATCTCGGGCGGCGCCAACGAGATCCTGAAGACCATGATCGCCGAGCGCGCGCTCGGCCTGCCGCGCTGAGGATCGCCGATGACCGACACTGAGACCTCCGCCGCAGTTCTGGTCGATACACCCGCCGAGGGCGTTGCCCGGATCACGCTGAACCGGCCCGAGGCGCTGAACGCCTTCACCTTCGACATGTACGAGGCGCTAATCGCGGCGTTCGAGAGCCTGCGCGACGATCCAGACGTACGGGTGATCATCCTGACCGGCGCGGGGCGAGCCTTCTGCGCCGGCCACGACGTGCGGGTGGGCGGCAAGCCTACCTGGGTCCGGCCGGGCCTGGGGCGCATCCAGTCGGGCAAGTACACCATGCGAGTGCTGGGCCAGATCCCCGTCCTGATGCGGGCCATGCCCCAGCCGATCATTTGCGCGGTCAACGGCACGGCGGCCGGCATCGGCTACGCGCTGGCCCTGGCCTCGGACATGACGCTGGCCGCGCGGTCGGCCAAGTTCGTCAACGTCATCCACAACGCCGCGACCGGCGCCGAGCTGGGGATGAGCTATCTGCTGCCTCGCGCCGTCGGTGCGCAGCGGGCGGCTGAGCTGCTGCTGACCGCGCGGGCGGTGCAATCGGACGAGGCCGAGCGCATCGGCTTGGTGCTGCGCGCGGTCGACGACGACGTCCTGATGGACCAGGCCTTGGCCCTGGCCGACGCTGTCGCCGTCAACAGCCCGGTCGGCATCTGGCTGACCAAGCAGTCGCTGTGGTTCAACCAAGGCGCCGGCAGTCTGGAAGCGGCCATCGAGCTGGAGAACCGCGCGGTGCTGGCCAGCCAGGCGACCGAGGACGCGGCCGAGAAGCGCGCCTCCGCCATCGAGAAGCGCCGCCCCAAGTTCAAGCACACCTGACGCGCCGAACGACGGCCGCGAGCGAGGAAACCTTCATGTCAGACACGATCCGCTTCGACGACAAGGTCGTCGTCGTCACCGGCGCGGGCAACGGCCTGGGCCGCACCTATGCGCTGCAACTGGCCCAGCGTGGCGCCCAGGTCGTGGTCAACGACCTGGGCGGCTCCACCGACGGCCGGGGCGACGACCAGTCGGCCGCCTCCCGGGTGGTCGAGGAGATCCGTGCGGCAGGCGGGGAGGCGACGGCCAATTTCGACAGTGTGGCCACCCAGGCGGGCGGGGCAAACATCATCAAGACGGCGCTGGACGCCTATGGCCGGATCGACGCGGTGATCGCCAATGCGGGCATCCTGCGCGATCGCAGCTTCTCCAAGCTCAGCCAGGAGGAGCTCGACATCATCCTTGACGTCCACCTGCGCGGGACGATGTTCACGGTGCAGCCGGCGTTCAACTGGATGCGCGAGAACGGTGGCGGAAACATCGTGATGACAGCCTCGCCGTCGGGTCTGTTCGGGGCGTTCGGCCAGGCCAACTACTGCGCGGCCAAGCTGGGTATCGTCGGCATGATGCGGGTCATGGCCATCGAGGGCGCCAAGGCCGGGATCAAGGTAAACGCCCTGGCCCCGACCGCCGCCACCCGGCTGACCGCCACGGCCGGCATGTCGGGCGAGGCTGCCGAGCCGAAGTCGCCTGAGGAGGATCCGATGTCCACCGCGCGGGTCTCGCCGCTGGTGCTGGCCCTGGCCCACGAAAGCTGCCCGGCCTCGGGCGAGATCTTCAACGCCGGCTGCGGTTGGATCAGCCGCGCCGTGGTCGCCGTCAACGAAGGCGTGCTGCTGGACGACTTCTCGCCCGAGGGCGTCGCCGCCCATTGGGACGCCATTCGCGACGCCTCCAAGCTGACCGTGCCAGTCGACGCGACCGACTACTGGCGGATGATCCAAGCCAAGACTGGCGCGACGGGCTGATGATGTCGCCGCTGACCCTGCACGACCTCCTCGACCTGGAGGACATCGGCTCGGACTATTTCCGCTCGCGCCGCACCGAGCCGAACCTGAGCGGAGCCTTGTACGGCGGCCAGGTCCTGGCCCAGGCGCTGCGCGCCAGCCAGTTCACGGTGAACGGGCGGCCAGTCCATTCGCTGCACGGCTACTTCATCCGTCCCGGCGCCGAGGCCGAGCCCGTCGTCTACCAGGTCGAGCGCACACGCGACGGCCGCAACTTCACCACCCGGCGGGTCATCGCCCGACAGAAGGGCGTGCCGATCTTCCACATGGAGGCCTCGTTCCACGACGGCGCCGAGGGCGTCGCCCACGCCCAACCTGCGCCTGCCGTTCTGGGTGCGGACCAGGTTTCGGCCGAGGATCCCTTCGAACGGGCGATCACGGCGGCGCGCGGCGCCGACGATCCGACGCCGCGAACTCTGTTGCCGCTGGTCGAACGCCGCCTGGTTCCAGCCGAACCGGGCGCGCGAGAAGCCGAGCGCCAGCTGTGGATGCGGGCCCGGGGCGAAGCCCTGAACGAGGTCGATCTGCGCGCTTGCGGCCTGGCCTATCTGTCCGACTTCTGGCTCGGCGGCGTCGCCAAGGCCCCGCATCCCGAGGCGGTGCGGCAGCGGATCGCCAGCCTCGACCACGCCCTCTGGTTCCACGCGCCCGCCCAGCCGACTGACTGGCTGCTCTACGAAATGTCCAGCGCCTGGGCGGGCTCGGCGCGGGGCTTGGCCCAGGGCCGCATCTATGACGAGTCCGGCGGACTGGTCGCGTCGGTGGCGCAGGAGATCTACCTGTTCCCGGGCGAGATGCATGCCGCGCCCCGCGTGGGCGAACTTTGAACCCTTCGGGCAGATCGTCGGATCGCCCATGCGATTGGCGAGGCGGGGGCGGCTTGCATCGGTCGCGAGTGGGGTAAGGTCGGGCCATGAACTTCGATCTCGATCCGGCCGACGCGGCGTTCCAGGCGGAGATGCGCGCCTTCATCCGCCAGGCGCTGCCGGCGGATATCGCCCGACGCGGCCGCCAGGGCTTCCATGCGACGCATGACGACGTCCAGACGTGGATGCGCATTCTGAACGCCCGTGGCCTGGCCGCGGTGCATTGGCCCCGGCAATACGGCGGCACCGACTGGTCGCCGCTGCGGCGGCACCTGTTTCAGGTCGAGCTGAGGGCGGCGGGCGCGCCGGTGCCGGATCAGGCTGCGCTCGAACTGGTCGGGCCGGTGATCTACACGTTCGGCGACGAGGTCCAGAAGGCCCGCTACCTGCCGGCGATCCTCAACGCCGACACCTTCTGGTGCCAGGGTTTCTCGGAGCCGAACTCGGGCTCGGACCTGGCGTCGCTGAAGACCAGCGCGGTGCGAGACGGCGACCACTACCTGGTCAATGGCCAGAAGACCTGGACGTCGGAGGCCCACAAGGCCGACATGATGTTCGCCCTGGTCCGCACCGACGGCGAGGCCAGGCCCCAGGCGGGCATCTCGTTCCTGCTGATCGACATGAAGAGCCCGGGCGTCTCCGTCCGGCCGATCTACACGATCAACGAAGGCCTCAGCGTCAACGAGGTGTTCCTCGACAATGTCCGGGTCCCGGCCGAGAATCTGGTCGGCGATGAGAACCGCGGCTGGGGCTACGCCAAGTTCCTGCTCACCAACGAGCGGACCATGAGCGCGGAGACCCCGCACACGGCCTTCGACCTGGAACAGGTCAAGCAGATCGCCGCTGTCGAGATGCGCGGCGGGCGGCCGCTGATCGAGGATCCGCTGTTCGCCGCCCGGCTAGCCCGCTTCGAAATCGAGCTCCGGGCTCTCGAAACCGCCGTCCTGCGCGTGCTGCACATGGGCGACAACGACCCGGCGCTGAACGCCACCGCCTCGGTTCTGAAGCTGCGCGGCTCCGAGCTGCGCCAAAGGATCGCCGACCTGGCCGTCGAGGCTCTGGGCGACCATGGGCTGGCGGTGTTCCCGGACGTCGAGGGGCAGGACAACATGGACGTCCTGGCTCCGGTCCCGCCGGCGCCCGACTACGCCGCCGGCTGGCTATCGCGCATGATGTTCCGCCGCGCGACCACGATCTATGGCGGGGCCAACGAGATCCAGCGCACCATCATCGCCAAGTCGGTGCTGGGTCTGTGAGGGCATAGGACGATGGATTTCTCTCCAACCCAGGAACAGGCCGCCCTGAAGGAAAGCGCGCGGCGGCTTTGCGAGCGCGACTACGGCTTCGAGCAGCGCCGCCATCGGATGCGCGGCGCCGAGGGCTTCTCGCGCGATCTGTGGAAGACCTTCGCCGACCTTGGCTGGCTGGGCGCGGGCCTGTCGGAGGACGACTTCGGCTACGGCGGCGGACCGGTCGAGACGGCCCTGCTGCAGGAGGAGTTCGGCCGCGTGCTGCTGGTCGAACCCTATCTGTCCTGCGCAATCATCGCTGCGCGGGCCATCGTGGCGCTGGGCGATCCGCCCCAGAAGGAAACCCTGCTGGCGCCGCTGGTCGCGGGCGAAAAACTGATCGCCCTGGCCCATAACGAAGCGGCGATGCGCGGCGACGACGCGGCCGTCCGGACCGAGGCGAAGCGGACAACGGACGGCTGGCGACTGAGCGGGCGCAAGACCTTCGTGCTGGGTGGTTCCAGCGCCGACATTCTGCTGGTGTCGGCCAGAACCCCGGGCGGCGTCACCCTGTTCGAGGTCCCCGCCAGTGCGGCGGGGCTGGAGGTCACCGCCTATCACGCGGTCGACGGCCGGCGGGTGGCCGACCTGGTGCTGACGGACGTGGCGGTGAGCGATGCGACGCGGATCGGTCCGGAGGGCGGGGCCCTGCCGGGGATCGAGCTGGCCGTCGATCATGGAGTCATCGCCCTGATGGCCGAATGCGTCGGCGCCATGGACGCGGCCCTGTGGCTGACCCGCGACTACCTGTCGACGCGCAAGCAGTTCGGCGTCACCCTGAACACCTTCCAGGCTCTGCAGCACCGGATGGCCGACATGCTGGTCGAGACCGAGCTGGCGCGGTCGATGCTGCTGCGCGGGATCGCGGCGCTGTCGGATCCCGATCCGCAGGCGCGCCGGGCCGGCGTATCCGCCGCCAAGGTCCAGATCGCCGAGGCGGCCGTGAAGGTCACCGGCGAGGCCATCCAGATGCACGGCGGCATCGGGGTGACGGAGGAATATGTGGTCGGCCATTTCTACAAGCGCGCGGTCCTGGCCCGTGGCCTTTTCGGCTCGATCGACCTGCACCTGGAACGCTTCGCGGCCTGGTCGCGAAAGGCGGTCGCATGAGGACGCTGGGCGACCTGATTACCCGCGCGGCGCGGTTCTCACCCGACGACGTCGCCTTGGTCCATGGGGAGCGGCGGTTCACCCATGCCCAGCATCTTGACCGGGCGCGGCGGTTGGCTTCGGCCTTGCACCGCGCCGGCTGCGCGCGCCAGGATCGCGTCGCGGTCCTGGCGATGAACTGCACCGAATATGCCGAAGCCTTCAGCGCCGCCTGGCTGTCGGGTTTCATCCTGAGCACGGTCAACTTCCGCCTGGCTTCGCCGGAGATCGCCTGGGTCCTGGGCGACACCGCGCCCCGCGCCCTGGTGTTCGAGGTCCAATATGCCGAGGTGGTCGCGGGGCTGAAGGACGCCCTGCCGTCGATCGAGATCTTCGTCTGCATCGGCGAGGCCCCGGACTGGGCTGTGGCCTACGAGGACTTTCTCCAGACCGGCGACCCCGAGGGCGCGCCGTTTGAGGCCCGACCCGACGACATCGCCCATATCATCTACACCTCCGGCACCACGGGCCGGCCCAAGGGCGTCATGCGCTCGCACCGCGCCGAGCTGGCGATGGGCGAATGCGTCTGCCTGGCCATGGACGTGCGGCCGCGCGGCCGGATGCTGGAGGTGATGCCGATGTTCCACGCCGGCGCCCAGTCCAGCATGCTGGCCCAGATGTGGCGAGGCGGGGAGATTCACATCCACCGTGCCTTCGATCCGAAGGCGGTGCTCGAGGCCATCGAGACCGAGAAGATCACCCATCTCCACCTGGTGCCGCTGATGGTGCAGGCGCTGGTCGATCACCCGGATTTCGACGGTCACGACGTCTCCAGCGTGGAAACCATCCTCTACGCCGCCGCGCCGATGCCCGTGCCGGTGCTGCGCCGGGCGCTGGCCCGCTTCGGCCCGGTGTTCGTCAATGCGTGGGGCCAGACCGAGGGCACGGGCACGGCCCTGCCCAAGCATCTGCACGCCGTCGATGGGCCCATGGTCGAACTGCTGGGCTCGATCGGCAACGCCTATCCGCTGACGCAGGTGCGGATCGTCGACGACCACGGCCACGACTGCGCGGTCGGCGAGGTCGGCGAACTGTGGATCCGCGGCGAAGCGGTGATGACGGGCTACTGGAACAACACGACCGCAACCTTGGAGGCCTTTCACGACGGTTGGCTGAAGACCGGCGACATGGGCCGGTTCGACGCCTGCGAGCGGGTGTTCCTGGTCGATCGCAAGAAGGACATGATCATTTCCGGCGGCGAGAATATCTATTCGCAGGAGGTCGAACGGGCGATCGCCGAGCATCCGGCGGTGGCCCAGGTGGCGGTGATCGGCGCGCCGGACGAGAAGTGGGGCGAGGCGGTGGTGGCGGCCGTCATCCTGCACCCGGGCGCGCAAGCTAGCGCCGCCGACCTGATCACCCACACGGCCAGTCTGATCGCCAGCTACAAGAAGCCCAAGCAGGTCCTGTTCCTCGACGCCTTTCCGACCCTGCCCAGCGGCAAGGTCAACAAGGTGGCGCTGAGGGCGATCCACGCTTCATCGCATGCTTGATCCTGTGGCTCCGAGCGATGGCCGCGCATTGACCCGAGCCGGCGCCGAACGGACAAACCCTATGATGGCGCCCGTTCGGCGCCCGTTCGATCAGGACTGACGATGGCTTCGGCGCGCGATCCGGTGGTGGTTGGGGTTTATCTGACCCAGCAGGCGAGGACCTTGCCGGGCCGGACGTCGCACGAGCTGCTGATCGAGGCCGTGAAGGGGGCGATCGCCGACGCGGGGATCGACCGCCGCGATATCGACGGCGTGGCGCTGGACTGGCCCGGTCCGGGCGGCGCGCCAGGCGACTCCGCCAGCTGGGCGCCCTATTTCGGCGCGCCGCTGAAATGGGTCGACAGCCACTTCATGGACACCACGGGCGTGCGCGGCGTGCTCAAGGCCGGGGCGGCGATCTCGGCGGGGCTGTGCGACACCGTGGTGATCGGCAGCGCGCGGGCGGGACCGTTCAACACCACCGGCGCGGCCGTCGGGTCGGGCATGGGGCTGGAGTGGATAGACCCCTATGGCGCCTCGACCATGGCCTATTTCGCCTTGGTGGCCCGCCGGCACATGCACCAATTCGGCACGACCTCCCAGCAGATGGCCCACGTGGCGGCGGTGATCCGCAATCACGGCCGCACCAACCCCGAGGCGGCGCTGTACGGCGGCGAGCCGGTGACGATCGAGGACATCCTGGCCTCGCCGATGATCGCCGATCCGTTGCACCGGCTGGACTGCTGCCTGATGAACGAGGGTGGCGCGGCCCTGATCATGACCACCGCCGAACGGGCCAGGGACCTGGCGGTCAAGGGCGTGCGAGTCGCGGGCGGCGCCATGGAGTTCGCCCAGGGCAACTACATCAACCCGCCGCTCTACCGCGATGTCCGGACCCTGGGCCAGGCGGCGCTCGCGCGGGCTTTCGGCCAGGCAGGGCTGTCGGTCGCCGATGTCGACGTGTTCTGTATCTACGATCCCTGCTCGTTCGAGGTGCTGCGCCAGTTCGAGATGCTGGGCCTGTGCGGCGAAGGGGAGGGCGGCGATTTCGTGGCCGGCGACCGGCTGACCCTGAAGGGCGACTGCCCGACCAATCTGGACGGCGGCATGCTGGCTGGAAGCTGGACGGGCACCAGCCAACTGACCGGCAAGGTCATCGAGGGCGTGCGCCAGATCCGCGGCGGACTGGGTGCGCGTCAGGTCACGGACGCCGAGGTGGCGCTGGTCACCAACGCCGGCTCCGGCGCCCAGCATCTAGAAACCCTCCTCCTGACCGGGAGCTGAGCCATGGCCGACGCCGCGTTCGACTTTCCTGTCACGACCCTGTCACGGCCCTATTGGGAAGCGGCGGCGCGGGGGCGCCTGATCGCCCCGCGCTGCAACGCCTGTCAGCGGTTCTTCTTCGCCCCCGAGGTCGCCTGCACCCATTGCTTCTCCACCGACTGGAGCTGGGTCGAGGCGGCGGGCCAGGGCGAGGTCTACAGCTATACGACCATCCATCGCGCCCCGGTCCCGGGCATGGCCACGCCGTACGTGCTGGCGGCCGTCGAACTGCCGGAAGGCTTCGCCATGTTCGCGCATCTGGTCGATTGCCCGCCTGAGGCCCTGACCTGCGGCCTCCCGGTCGAGGTCGATTTCCGACCGCTTCACGACGGCCGGATTGCGCCTGTGTTCAAGCCACGCCAACCCAGCGTCTGATGTAGAGACCCCCATGTCCGATCCGCTGCATACCCTGACCCTGCTGGACGTGCTGCAGGAGCACCGCCGGTCCTATCCAAACCGCACGGCCCTGGTGCAGGAAGGCCGCCGCTACACCTACGCCGACTTGGAAGACCGCGTGAACCGGCTGGTCAACCTGTGGGAGTCGCTGGGCGTCGGGGCAGGCGAGCGCGTGCTGTGGCTGGGTCAGAATTCTCTGGCCGTGCTCGAGGGGATCCTGGCCTGCTCGGTTCTCGGGGCCATGTTCTGTCCGCTCAACTGGCGCCAGTCGCCGGAAGAGATCGCCTTCGTGATCGACGACCTCCAGCCGCGCGTGCTGCTGTGGCACGAGGGCGAGATCGGCGAGGCGGTGAAAGCCGCGCGCGAACTGGCCCAGTGGAAGCAGGGGACCTGGATTCACTTCGACGAACCCGGCCCCGATGGGTACGAGGGAAGGCTGCAGGCGGCCGATCCGGCGCTGCGGGAGCGCGCGATCGACGTCCATGCCGGCTGCGTGATCATCTACACCGCTGCGTTCGGCGGTCGGCCCAACGGGGCGATCCTCAGCCAGGCCGGCGTTATGGCCCAGAACGTCAACATCATGCTGGTCCAGGGGCTGACCTCGGGGACCATCTTCCTGAACTCCGGGCCGCACTTTCACATCGGCACCCTGATGGTGACGCTGGGCGTGTTCCACGCCGGCGGGGCCAATGTGATGATCCGTCGGACCGAGGTCGCCGTGATCGCCGAGGCCCTGCACGCCGAGAAGTGCAGCTTGGCCTTCCTGGTGCCCAAGACGATCGACGAGCTGCACGCCTTCAACGCTGACGGCCGCTACGACCTGACCCATTTCCGCTCGGCCGCCCTGCCGACCGAGGACTATTCGATGATGGGCTATGGCCAGACCGAGGTCGGCGGATTGGTGACCTGGGCCCACTACGATCGCAAGGCCGTCAGCATCTTCGGCCGCACCAGCCCGGTCGCGGTGGTGCGGGTGTTCGACGAGGACGGCAACGAGGTTCCCGACGGCGAGGTGGGGGAACTTGGGGCCCGTGGACCGACGGTCGGCCTGGGCTATTGGAACCGTCCGGAGATCAACGCCCGCCGCACGCGGTTCGGCTGGTGGCTGACCAACGACCTGGGCCGACGGGAGCCGGACGGGTCGATCAACTTCGTCGGCCCCAAGGTCCAGATGATCAAGTCGGGCGTCGAGAACATCTATCCGGCCGAGGTCGAGGGGTGCCTGAAGAGCCACCCGGCCGTGGCCGACGCCGCGGTGATCGGCGTGCCCGATCCGCGTTGGATCCAGAGCGTCAAGGCGATCATCGTCCGCAAGCCGGGCGCGGAGGTCGCCGACGTCGACCTGATCGAGCACTGCCGCGCCCGGATCGCTTCGTACAAGAAGCCACGCTGGGTGGAGTTCGCCGACGCCATTCCTCGCACCCCGGCGGGACCGACCGACTACGCCGCCCTGGACGCGGCCTATGGCGGCGGCGGCTATCCGGGCGGCAAGGATTACAAGTACTAGGCTGTGGTGACGATTTAGCTATTTGAGCCATAGCATGATGGCGGCGAGGGTTACGAAGCCCATGAAGGTGGCCGCCAGCTTGTCGTAGCG
>NZ_SLZL01000023.1 GCF_004342605.1 Caulobacter sp. BK020 | reverse complement strand
GCCACCGGCTTGCTCCTCAACGCCTTCCCACCAGAAGAATGCGCCAACTATCTCAGAAACTCAGGCTACGCCGCCTAATCTCAACAGGCTCTAGGTTTTTGTTCTCGCATCGCTTTTGCGGAAAACCGGCATCCACTTTTCCGCGCGATGCTCTAGGCCCGCGCCGCCAGCGCGCGCGCCAGGTTCGGCGTCGCGGCGATCAACTGGGCTGTATAGGGATGCCGAGGATTGGCGAAAACCTCTGCGGTCGGGCCGGCTTCGACGATCTCGCCCTTGCGCATGACCAGCACCCGGTCGGTCAGGCCGCGCACCACGCCCATGTCATGCGTCACGAACAGATAGGCCACGCCCAGTTCGTCAGAGAGCTTGGCGAGCAGGTCCAGCACCTCGGCGCGAACTGTAACATCCAGGGCCGAGACCGCCTCGTCCAGGGCGATGACCTCCGGCTCGACGATCAGGGCGCGGGCGATGGCGATGCGCTGGCGCTGGCCGCCGCTGAACTGGTGCGGATAGCGGTCGGCGGCGTCGGCGGGCAGGCCGACCTTGACCAGCATGGCCTGGACCTTGGCGCGGCGCTCGGTGGGCGAGAGCCTGGCGTCCAGCAGGTGCAGCGGCTCGGCGACCAGGCGCTCGACCGTCCAGCGCGGATCCAGGCTGCCGGTCGGATCCTGGAAAACCAGTTGGATGGCGCGGCGGCTGCGGCGGGGCGAGGCCGGTGTGAACGGCTGGCCGGCCAGGCGCACCTCGCCGCCTTGCACCGGCTCCAGCGCCAGCAGGGCCCGTAGCAGGGTCGACTTGCCGCTGCCGGACTCGCCGACCAGGCCGACGATCTCGCCGGGGCGGATTTCCAGCGAGACGCCGGGCAGCACACGGATCGGCGGACCGGCGCGCAGGAAGCCGCGCGGGCCGGGATAGTCGCGGACCACCTGGCGGGCCTCCAGCACCGGTGGGGCGCCTGGGTCCGGCCGGTGCGCGCGAACCGGCGCGTGCTCGGCGTCCGCCGCCAGGGCGCGGGTGTAGGGATGGGCCAGGGCCTGGAAGAGGGCGCCGGTTTCGCCCTGCTCGACGATCTCGCCGTTCTTCATCACGGCCACCCGGTCAGCGGCCTGAGCGACCAGGGCCAGGTCGTGGCTGATCAGGATCAGAGCCGCGCCGTCTTCACGAACCAGGCGCAGCAGCAGGTCGAGGATCTGGGCCTGGGTCGTGACGTCCAGGGCCGTGGTCGGCTCGTCGGCGACCAGCAGGCGCGGCGACAGAACAAGGGCGATGGCGATGGCTACGCGCTGGCGCTGGCCGCCCGACAGCTCGTGCGGATAGCGGGCCGAGGGGATGTCCTTCAGCCCGACGCGATCCAGCGCTTGGCGAGCGGCGGCTTTGGCCTCGGCGCGTGTAACCCTACGGTGCACGCGCACGACCTCGGCCACCTGCTCGCCGATGGTCATGACCGGGTTCAGGGCGGTCATTGGCTCCTGGAACACCATGCCGATGCGATCACCGCGCAGACGGGTCAGCTCGGCCTCGGACAGGCCGACAAGGTCGCCGCCCTCGAAGCGGATCGTCCCCTCGATCTTCGCGCCCCCCGGCGGAAGGCCCAGGATCGAGAGCGCGGTCATCGACTTGCCCGAGCCGGACTCGCCGACGACGCCCAGCACCTGGCCCGCCTCTAGGGTGAGGGTCAGGCCTTTGAGGATAGGCTTGTCGCCGAGGATGAGCTTGAGGTCGCGGATCTCCAGCATCAGCCGTCCTCGGTCAGGTGCGGGTCGAGCCGGTCGCGGAGGCCGTCGCCCAGCAGGTTCAGGCCGAGCACGGTGATGACGATGGCCAGCCCCGGAAAGACGGCCTGAAGGGGCGAGAAGGCCGCCAGGGTCTGGGCGTCCGCCAGCATCTTGCCCCAGCTGGCGGCCGGCGGCTGGGCGCCCAGGCCCACATACGACAGCCCCGCCTCGGCGATGACGCCCAGCGAGAACTGCAAGGTCGCCTGGACGATCAGCGTGCTGGCCAGGCCTGGTGTGATGTGCTCCAGCGAGATCCGTGCGGCGCCCTTGCCGGCCGCGCGGGCGGCCAGGACGTAGTCGCGGGTCCACAGGCTGAGGGCCGACCCTCGGGTCAGTCTGGCGAAGACCGGCACGTTGAAGACGCCGATGGCGATGACGGCGTTGATTGCCCCGGGGCCCAGGACGGCGGTGATCAGGATGGCCAGGATCAGGGCCGGGAAGGCGAAGACCACGTCGGAGCCGCGCATGAGCAGCTCGTCCGTCCAGCCCCGGCGAGCGGCGGCCAGCAGGCCCAGCGGCACGCCGATCCCCGCGCCGAGCAGCACCGCCACCAGCGAAACCGACAAGGCGTTGCGGGCGCCCAGCAGGATCATCGAGGCGACGTCGCGGCCGAAGTGGTCCAGGCCCAGCCAGTGGGCGGCCGAGGGGCCCTGCAGGCGGTGACCGATGTCGAAGGCTGTGACGTCATAGGGCGTCCACACCAGGGATAGCAGCGCGGCGACCACGAAGCCGGCGCTGATCGCGGCGCCGGCGATGAGCGTAGGCGGGAGACGTGACCGGCTCATCCGCGTCGCTTCCGCAGCCTGGGATCAACCAGGACATAGGCCACGTCGACCAGGAAGTTGGTGGCCACGACGGCGAAGACCAGCAGCATGACCACCCCCTGCACCACGATCAGGTCGCGCTGGGTGACGGCCTGCAGGACCAGGCGTCCCAGGCCCGGCAGGAAGAAGACGTTCTCGATGATCACCCCGCCGGCCAGCAGGAATGGAAACTGCAGGCCCAGGATGGTCAGGAGCGGGATCAGGGCGTTGGGCAGGCCGTGTCGCCAGAGGGCTCGTCTCGCGGTCAGGCCCTTGGCGCGGGCGGTGCGCATGTAGTCCTCGGCCAGGGTGTCGATCAGGGCCGAGCGGGTGACGCGGGCGATGATCGCCGCTTGCGGCGCGGCCAGCGCCAGGGCGGGCAGGGCCAGGGCTCCTAGGGCGGGACCAAGGCCCGCTTCCCAGCCCGGGAAGCCGCCGGCCGAGACCCAGCGCAGGCTGATCGAAAAGACCATGACCAAGAGCACGGCGAACCAGAAGTTCGGAATGGCGACGCCTACTTGGGTCAAGCCCATGACGACGGTGTCGGCCGCCTTGCCGCGCCGGGCGGCGGCCAGGGCGCCGATCGGCGCGCCGACGACGATCGACAGCGCCATGGCCAGCAGGGCCAGCGGCAGGGACACGCCGATCCGCTCGCCCACCAGAGCCGCGACGGGAGTCTGGTAGGTGTAGCTGACGCCAAGGTCGCCGTGCAGCATGCCCAGCAGCCAGGCCAGGTAGCGTTGCGCGGTCGGGCCCTCGAGCCCCATCTGGTGGCGCAGGTTGGCGATCGCTTCGGGGCTGGCGTTCAGGCCCAGCATATAGGCGGCGGGATCGCCTGGCACGACCTGGATGATGGCGAAGACCACAACGCTGGCGGTCAGCAGAGTCAGGGCCATCACCACCGCCCGGCCACCCAGCCAGACGGCGCCGAAGCGGGCGGCGAGCAGGGCCAGGCCTCCGACGACCGCGAGCGCCAGGACGCCGCCAAGGATCGCGCCGGCCGATCCGGACTTGGCGTCGATGATCGTCTCCGTCCCCCTGGGGCCCTCGAAGGAGGCCGCGTGCAGGTCGATGATCTGGGTCGGTGAATTGACCCAGAAGTCCTTCAGTCGCGCATCGAACACGCCCAGGCGCGGGAATTGAAACAGGAAGCCGTTGACCGCGTCCTCGGCGATCCGCCGCTGGATCTGGCCCAGGATCGCCGTGCGCTGGCCCTCGTCGGTTGCGCCCTTCAGTGCTTGCATCAGGCCGTGGAAGGCTTCGCTGTGATAGCCGAAATAGTAGTCGGCCTTGTCGTAGATGGCGTAGTCCATCGGCTCGGCGTGGCTGACGATCGTGAGGTCGAAGGCGTGCCGGCCGTAGACCTGATCCAGCCACTGGGCCCATTCCAGGTTCTCGATCTTCACCCGCACGCCGGCCTGGGCCAGCTGGGCGGCGACGATCTCGCCGCTGCGCCGGGCGTAGTTCGGCGGCGGCAGTTTCAGCGTCAGGTCCAGGCCGTTCGGGTAGCCGGCCTGCGCCAGCAGCGCCTTGGCCTTGGCAATATCGTGCGGATAGAGGCCGGTGAGATCGACATAAGCCGCGTTCTGCGGCGGAAAATGGCTGCCGATCGGCGTCCCGTAGCCGTACATCGCCCCGTCGATGATCGCCCGGCGGTCGAGGGCGTGCTGCAGGGCGCGGCGCACCCGCACGTCGGCCAGCGGGCCGGTGCGTTGGTTGATCGCCAGGATCACCTCGCCCTCGCTGGAGGCGGTGACCACCTCCAGGGCCGGATCGGCGCGCAACTGGGCCAGGCTCTCCGGGGCTGGATAGTCGAGGAAGGCGTCGACCTCGTGGGTCTTGATCGCCGCGAAGGCCGCCGCGGGATCGGCGATGAACTTGAAGCGCACCGTCCTCAGCTTGGCGGGCTGGCCCCAGTAGCCGTCGTTGCGGGCGAGGCTGACCGTGTCGCCGCGTCGCCAGCCGGTGAATCTGAACGGGCCGGTGCCGACAGGCGCGGTGGCGAGGCTGCCCGCCGATCTTGGCGAGACCATCACGCTGTCGCCCCAGGTCAGGGTGTAGAGCAGATCGCTGTCGGGGCTGGCCAGTTGCAGGCGCACCGTTCGCGGATCAACGACCTCGACCTGGCGGATGACGCTGAGCGCCTGCTTCTGGACGTTGGTCGAGGCGGGGGCGATGGCGCGCTCCAGGCTGAACTTCACGATGCCGGCGTCGAAGGGCGTTCCGTCCTGAAACCTCACCCCGCCGCGCAGGTGGAAGGTGTAGGTCAGGCCGTCGGGCGAGATCTCCCACCAGGTCGCTAGCAGGGGCTTGATCGCGCCCTGGGCGTCGAGCCGGACCAAGCCCTCGAACACCGTGCCGTAGACCACTTCGTCGGTCGCCACGGCCGCGCCCGAAGTCGGGTCCAGATTCGGCGGCTCCAGTTGAAGGGCGACCGTCACCGTGTCCCTGGGCGCGGCGCGGGCGGTCGGGGCAAGGGCCAACAGGCAGGCGGCCGCGAGACCGAGAAGCGAGCGGAAGCTCACGCGAGGCGAGCCCGGGCCTTGGCGGCCTCGCCGGGCAGGCCCAGCCGGTCGTAGACGTCGGCCAGGGCGCGGTTCAGCGGGACGCCGTTGGGGTCGAAACCGCGCCTTAGCTCCAACGCCTGCTGGGCCTCGGACAGGCGATTGGTCCGGATCAGGGCATCGAGGACCAGTTGCTCGAAGAGATCGCGCTGGGCGTGGCTGCCGCCGATCTCAGAGAGGCGCGGCAGGGCGGCGCGCAAGCCTCGCAGGGCGGTCGCATAATCGCCGCGGGTGTGAGCGACCAGGCCGTCGGCGGCGGGCAAAGCGACTTCGCGCCAGGTCTCACGGACGTGGTCGGGGGCCTCTAGCGCCGCGCGACGCACGGCGGTCAGCAAGGTGTCCGTTTCCGGTCGTCCAGCGCGGGCCAGACCGTAGAGATACTGCAGGGTCAGGAACGGCTGGACCAGGTCGTCGGCGCGAACAGCCAGATAATCGGCCAGGTCGCTCCAGCGTTCGCCGACATCGACGCCCGCCAGCTCCAGCCGGGCCAGCAGCGACACCGCGCCGACCTGATCCTGGGAATAGCCCTTCTCCTGCGCCCAGCAGTGGTCGTCATAGGCGGCGAGCGCAGCATCGAACCTGCCTTGGCTGAGATAGAACAACGCCAGGTGCCACCACAGGTGCGTGTCCATGAACGAGTTCAGGCCGGTCCAGGTGTCCTGCACGCCCTCCAGGAAAGCGACGCCCTCGGCGACGCGGCCTTGGGTCAGCATCACATGGGCCAGGGCGTGCTGAGCCCAAGGTTCCTTGCGCTTGAGGTCGAGGGCGCGGCGGGCGGCGGCCTCGGCCTCGTCTAGCAGGTGGCACTGCTCATAGGCGAAGGCCAGCATGCCGTGGAGGTGAGCGACGTCGTCGGCGTGCGGCAAGGCGGCGCTGGCGGCGCGCAGCATGGCCGGGAAGTCGCCGTGGTTGAAGTCGTGATAATGCCGAAGCTTCAGCACCAGCAGGTCGCGCGGCCAAGCCGCCAGGATCGTGTCGGCGATGGCCAGGGCGCTGGGGATATCGTCGGCCGACCAGGCGGCCACGAAATCGACGAACGCCTTCTCGCGTGGATGAGCCTCGGCGGCCGCCGTCCGCGCCCGGGCCAGGTAGGGCGCGGCGCGCTCGGCGGCTTCCGGTGCTTCCAACAGCAGCCACAGGATCGCGGCATAGGCGTTCAGCAGCGCATGGTCCGCATGCGCCTCGGCCGCGCCGATCACCTCGGCCGCCCGGGTCTCGTAGCTGAGGAAGCCGTCGACGAAACTGTCGATGGCCGCCAGGGCCGCGTCTGAGGTCCCGCTGACCGGATTGCCGAGATAGTCGGTACGCATGGAAGCACTCTAGAAGGACCGGGCGGCCGCGCCAGCTATTGGATCTTGGAGGCGGCCAGGAAAGCGGCCACGTCGTCGGCGGAGCGCTGCGGGATCTCGACTTGGGGCAGGTGGCCGACCTTGGAGTAGGTGATCAGCTTCGCGCCGGGGATGGCCTGGGCGAACTTGTTGGCCCCGGCCACCTCGATCAGCGGGTCGATCTCGCCCCACAGCACCAGGGTCGGAACCTTGATCGTCGCTAGGACCTCCTTGGTCGCCTGGCTGTGCTTGCCCGGCTGGATCGACATCAGGATGGCGCGGTGGCCTGGGGCGCGCTGCAGTTCGGCCCAGCGATCGATGAAGGCGTCGGTGATCACGGCCGGATCGCCGACCTCGCCGCGCAGGCCCGTGCGGATCAGCGGCTTGTTGTCGATCGATCGCAGGAAGGCGCGGCCCCACGAGTACTTCAGCAGCTTGAAGGCCAGAGGCGGCTTCTTCAGCGTGGTGGCCGGCCAGCCGGCGGCGTCGGCCAGGATCAGGGCGTTGACGCGGTCTGGATGGTGCACGGCCACCTGCCAGGCGACGCCGCCGCCCATCGAGTTGCCGGCTATGGCGAACTTGGGGAGGTTTTCCCGGGCCGCCAAGGCGTCGATCAGATCGGCGGCCCCATCAGCGGAAGCGACATAGCCGGCCGGCGCGCGGGTCAGGCCGTGGCCGGGCAGGTCGACAGTGATGATCCGGTAACGGTCGGAGAGCCGCGCGACCCAGCCCTCCCACGAGAAATGCGAGTCGCCGAAGCCGTGGACCAGAACCAGCAGGGGCCCGTCAGCCTTGCCCTCGTCCTTGTAGTGCAGGCGCACGCCGCCGGGCAGGTCGGCATAGTGCGAGGCCTTGGTGGCGTACTTGGCTTCCAGGGTCTCGTAGGGGATGTCAGGGCCGCGCAGCAGCAGCCAGCCGACGAAGCCGGCGAGCACCACCACGGCCGCCAGGCCGCCCAGGATCGAGAGCAGGATCTTCAACATGTTCGACGCTCCTGAGCGGCCGGCCGTGACTAGAAGCGGTATTGGGCGCGGAGGCCATAGGTGGCCGGCTGACCGGGCGCGGCGATATCGATCAGCGGCAGGAAGAAGTTCCGCGTCAGGTCGTACTTGGTGTTGAAGACATTCCGCGCGAACGCGGTCAGCGCCCACGGGCCCTTGGCCGGCGACACCGTCACGCTGGCGTTGGCCAGCCAGTAGCTGTCGACGTCGTAGCGCGAGCCCAGCAGCAGCGGTTTGGTCTTGTCGTGGAAGGCGTAGTTGCCCTGAGCTTCGACCTCGTAGTCGCCGACGGTCCAGGTGTAGGACACGTCGCCGCCATAGCTGAGCGGTGGGAAGCCGACCTTGGCCCCAGTGCGATCGATATAGACCGCCTTCCTGGCCGCGACGCTGGCCGGGATGTCGAGGTCGTTGGTGTACTTGTCGAACTTGCCGGTCTTGTAGCCCAGCGACTGGCCGATCCGCAGGGCCGGCGTCGGACGCCAGGTCAGCTCAAGTTCGCCACCATAGATGTGCGACTTCTGGGCGTTGACGATGGCCCCGATCGGGCCGTTGTTGATGTCGTAGATCGCCGACTGAACCTGCTGGTTCTTGTAGTCGTAATAGAAGACCGAGCCGTTCAGCTGGACGGTGTTGTCGGCGAAGGTCGACTTGAAGCCGGTCTCGTAGGCCCACAGGGTTTCAGGGCGGAAGCCGTCGACGGCGGAGGAGTCGCCGACATTGTAGGAGGTGAAGCCGCCCGACTTCGTGCCCTTGCTGGCGCTGGCGTAGATCAGCACGCCGTCGACCGGGCGATACTCGATCGCGAGCTTGCCGGTCAGGGTCTTGTTGTGCAGCGCCTTGTCCGCGGTCGGGCTGAAGTTGGTCGCTGGCGCGCCAGGAGCGAAGACGCCGGCGGTGACGAAGTCGTCCTGGTTACGCTTTTCGTTCTCGCCGCGCAGGCCGCCGATCAGCTTCACTTTGTCACTCAGTGCATATTCCAGCTGGCCGAACAGCGAGGCCGAGCGGACCTTCTGGCTGTAGGTCGTGCGGGTGTCGAACAGCAGCGACTGGTAGAAGTCGGAATAGAAGGCCTCGTCGATCGTTTCACGCGAATAGTAGCCGCCGACCAGCCATTGCAGCGGGCCTTCCGTCTTCGACGAGGCGCGAAGTTCCTGCGAGAACACCTTGGCGTCGGTGTCGAAATAGGTCCCGGCGTAAGCATAGGCCGAAGCGTCCCAGTCGTTGTACTCCTTGCGGTGCAGTGTCTCGTAGGACGTGATCGAAACGAGGTCGACGCTGTCGGTCTCGGTATGGGCGCGCAGCGAGACGCCGCCGCTCTTGGTGTCGTGGAACGGCTTGGCGTTGGTGGCGATGCCGGTCAGGCTGGCGAAGGCGGCCGAGCCGCCCCAGCCGGTGTTCTTGCGGCTGCCGTCGGCGGCGATGGTCGGCAGGCTGGCGTTGTAGCTCAGGGGATTGAACAGATAGAGGCCGGTCGGCTCGGACTTGTCGTAGCCGGCGTGGACGCTGAGCAGGATGTCGGTCTTGTCGGTCGGCGTCCAGGCCAGCTGTCCGCGCACCGAGGCGGTGTCCTTGTCGCCCAGCTTCTCGCCGGTCGTGCGGTTCTTCTGCCAGGCGCCGCCCTGGTCCGTGACGAAGGCCAGACGGCCGCTCAGGGTGTCGCTGATTGGGCCCGAGACGAAGCCCTCGGCCTTGAATTCCCCGTTGTTGTCATATTCGGCGGTGATCCCCGCCGACGGGGTGCTGGTCGGACGATGGGTGACGAAGTTGATCGCGCCGCCGGTGGTGTTGCGGCCGTAGAGCGTGCCTTGCGGGCCGCGCAGCACTTCCACGCGGGCGATATCGAACAGCAGGCCTTGGGTCTGGGCCTGAATCGGATAGGCCACCTCATCGACGCTGACGCCCACGGTCGAGGAGTTGTTCGAGGCGTAGTCGTCGAAACCGACGCCGCGCAGGCGGAAGCTGGGCTGGCCGCTGCCGAACTGCGGCGTGATCTCCAGGCTGGGCGTAGCGTACTGCAGTTGGTTGACCGTGGCCACGCCGCGTGCGGCCAGCTGGTCGCCCGAGATCACCGACAAGGCCACGCCCACGTCCTGAGCCGACTGCTCGCGACGCTGAGCGGTGACGATCACCTGCTCCACGGCGGTGTCCCCGGGCGCTTCCGGCGCTGCGCCGGCGAAGGCTGCGCCGGCGAAGGCCGCGCCGATTGCGCCGGCGGCCGTTCCGATGAGAAGACGCTTGATCACGACAAATCCCCGCTTGTCGGCGTCGCGCGTCCTGCCGCGAAACGCCGGTTTCGTTCGCGGCATAATTCCTATTGAAGTGGTGGAGATTGAAACCGAGATTTCCTCCGACGAGGCCAAGCTTCTCTAATCAGTGTTCACGCAGGCGGAAAAACTGGTCGGAGGGGCAGTTCTATCCGCACCGGGCAGGGATTGCGCGCCCGCGGCTGGGCGGTGCGGTTCGGGCCGCAGCGCCCCGACACCTCATGCGTCCGCCCGGATCGCTTTGATATCGGCCTTGGCCGCCCAGGCCAGGACGTCTTCTCGTTTCAGGGCCGCGGCCATCAGGTCGGGAAACTGATCGGGGGTGCAGGCGAAGACCGGTATGCCCAGCGCCGCTACCCGGCCCGAGAGGCGCGGATCGTAGGCCGGACGACCCTCGTCGCTGAGCGCCAGCAGGGTGACGACATTGACGCCCGAGCCGACCAGCCGCGCCAATCGGGCGACCAGAGCCGCGCTGTCGCCGCCCTCGTAGAGGTCGGTGATCAGGATCAGGTGCGACTTGGCGGGGGTTTCGATTTGGCCTTCGCAGTAGGCGACGGCCTGGTTGATGTCGGTGCCGCCGCCAAGCTGGACGCCGAACAGGACCTCCACCGGATCGGCCAGGTCGTCCGTCAGGTCCAGGATGGCGGTGTCGAAGCAGACCAGCTTGGTCTTTACCGTCGGCAGCGAGGCCATCACCGCGGCGAAGATCGAGGCGTAGACCACCGACGGCGCCATCGAGCCGGACTGGTCGACGCAGAGCACGACCTCGTCCAGGTCCGCCAGCCGGCGCTGGCGGCGCATGAAGCCGACCAGCCGCTCGGGCACCACGGTGCGGTGCTCGGCCTGATAGTGGCGCAGATTGGCCTGGATGGTGCGCGGCCAATCGATGTCGGAAAAACGGGGACGGCCGGTGCGACGGCGGCGGTCGACCGCGCCGCGCACGGCCTCGGCGGTCTTCTTCTCCAGCCGCTCCATCAACGCGGCGACCACCTTGGCGATCACCTCGCGAGCAATCGCCTTGGTCTTGGCCGGCATGACGTTGCGCAGGCTGATCAACGTGGCGACGAGGTTCACGTCGGCCTCGATCGCCCCCAGCAACTCCGGCTCAAGCAACATCTGCTGCAGGCCAAGGCGATCCATGGCGTCCTTCTGCAACACCTGGACGACAGGCGTTGGGAAGAACTGGCGGATGTCGCCCAGCCAGCGGGCGACGCTCGGCGCCGATCGCCCCAGGCCGCCGCGTCCCTTGCCCCCCGCGCCGTCAGGACCGTCGCCTTCTCCGTAGAGCATGGTCAGGGCGCCGGAGAGCCGCTGGTCGTCGCTGGACGACAGGGCCTCGTCTTCACCGCCGACGGCCAGCCGCCAGCGCCGTTCGCGTTCCTCGTTCATGTGGCCGGCCTCGCGGTCAGGATGTCGGTCAAGCGCTGCAGATGGGCGGGCCAGACCGCCTCGGCGTCGGCGGCCAGGACGCGCCCCTGCAGACCTCCGCCGCCACGGCCGAATATGGCCTCGAGCAGCCGCCGCCGCTGCATGCGGTCCAGATTGCCCAACGCCCGACGAAATAGCGGCAGGAAGGCGGTGAAGTCGTCTTCCTCCAGCGCCAACATCCAGTGATCGACCGCCGCCCGCAGCCCCTCGTCGTAGATCAGTCGCTCGCCGGCGCTGTCGAAGAAACCCTCGAAGAACCCGGCGGCCTCCGCCAGGGTTCGGCCGGGCGATAGCATCCGGCCCAGCAAATCGGCAGCCGCCTCGGGCGCGATCTTGTCAGCCTCGTACAACAGCCGCGAGGCCACGCCGGCCAGCAGCGGCGTGGTCTGCTCGTCGTAAGCCACGGTCGACAGCGCCCCGCGCCAATCGGTCAACTCCGCCTCGGCCAGCACCGCCGCCGCGTCGGCCGCCAGCACGGCCGAGCGCAGGGCCTTGGCCGCCTCGGCGTCCAGCCCCCGGGCCGCGTAGGGCAGGGCGAGCGCCCCCTGGGATAGAATGCGGCCAAACAGGGTTTCCAGCTGAACGGCGTCGGTGCGCCGAGCCTGGCCGTAACGGACGATGTCGCCCAGCGGCGCCAGCGACGACAACAGCTCGCCGCAGTCGCTGGTCAGGGCCACCCGATGCTCGATCCGCTCAACCCCGTTATGGGCGGCGTCCGGCAACTGAGCCGTCAGGGCCGACAGGGTCAGGCTGCAGAGCGTCGGCAGATCCGTCGCCTCGGCGAAGCGCGCGGTCAGGCGGCCGGCCGCGGCCCGAGCCAGGGTCGGGCCATAGACCAGGTTCTCGACCAGGCGGACGGCGAACTCGGGCTCCCAGCGCAGTTGCCAGCGCTCGCGGAAGGTGCCCCGGCTGCGGCCGGCGTCGACCTGGCGTCCCCACGGAACGTCCAGGATCGACAGGCGGTGCAGCAGGGTGGAGCGATCCAGCCCGCTCTCGCTGCGCAGGTCGATGGCCAGTTCCCGTTCCAGCGCCTCGGGCTTGAGCCGGGTGCGCCGCTGTTCGCGCTGGAGGTCTTCGATCAACGGAGCCAGTGGCGCGTCCGGAGAAATCTCGCCGACGGCGTCACCCAGCAGCAGCTTGGCGGCGATCGTCTCCCAGACCAGCCGCTCGCCATCGCAGAGGCAGGCGATCGCAGCCTCGCGCAGTTCCTCGAAGCCGGGATGCGGCCGGTCGCGCATCGACGCCAGGGCGACAGCCAAGCGCTGCGCCTCGATCAAGGAGGCGGTCGAGGCGATGTGGCCGGCCTCGCGCAGCGCCCGGGCGATGCGGCCCAGCCAGCGAATGCTGACCTCCTGGCGCGGCGTCTCCCACAGATGGCCGCACCAGCCGGGCGCGGCGACCCCGGCGGCATAGCCGCTCTGGAACGCGAGCCGCGGCGAGGTCCAGGGCGCCCAGGTGGCGCTGATCTTCTGCCTGGGCGCGCCCTTGACCAGATCACGATCCTGCGACAGCGGAATCTTGGCTTTCAACGCGGGCTCGTGCCAGGCGCCGCAGACGACGGCCACCGCGCCTTCCGAATCCCTGGCCGCCTTGGCGATCTCAAGCCGCATGTGCGCCTCTCGCAGGGCTTCGCGTCCCATGGCGGCCGGCGCGGCGGAGCGCAGGGCCGCCATGGCGTCAGCGACGGCGGCGAAGACGGCCTCCGACGCCGGGCTCTCCTCGATGACGTCCCGCCACCAGCTTTCCCCGTCCTGGTAGCCGCCGGCTTCGGCCAGCAGTCCGATCGGGTCGCGTTCCAGGCGCGCCGCGA
The DNA here is from genome assembly GCF_004342605.1 of Caulobacter sp. BK020. Taxonomy (GTDB): domain Bacteria; phylum Pseudomonadota; class Alphaproteobacteria; order Caulobacterales; family Caulobacteraceae; genus Caulobacter. Next base: position 52,439 of record NZ_SLZL01000023.1, on the reverse strand, counting down.
TCTCGTCCAGCGGCGGAGGCGCGTTCGCCCCTTCGGTAGATTCGGTCTCCGGCGCGGAAGCCGGTTCGGCGGGCGGGGCCAGGTTCCAGGCGGCGGGAACGTCGATGAACCGCACGATCGCGCCGTTGCGCACCGCCCAACAGGCGGCCTGGTACTCCGGCGAATAGACGGCGAACGGCCAGAACGAGGCCCGGGCCGGATCGTCCGAGGCGTAGACCAGCAGCGCCACCGGAGGAACCATGGCCGGGTCGGCCAGCATTGGCAGCAGGTCCGACGCGTCGGACGGACCTTCGATCAGGACGGTCGTCGGGCGCAACGCCTCTAGGGCGTCGACGAGCCGCCGCGCCGACCCCGGCCCATGGTGCCGGATTCCGAAATAGTGGACGTCAGCGGCCACGTGATCAGACCAGGTCGACCAACGCGCGATAATAGCCGGCGTAGTCCGGACGCTTCTTCAGGACCGCCTCGAGGTATTCCTCAAGCACGACCTTGTCCTGCACCGGGTCTTTGACGATGGCGCCAAGCAGGCTGGGCGCCAGGCCCTCCGCGCTCAACTTGCCATTGTCGAAATAGGCGGCCTGGCTCAGCCCGCCAACGGTGACCGCGATCGCCTCGGCGGTTGACAGCGAACCTGAGGGCGTCTTCAGCGTCACCTTGCCGTCGAGGGTCGAGCCGCCGCGCAGCTCGCGGAAGATCGAGACGACGCGGGCGACTTCCTCGGTCACGTTCTTGGGCGCCGGCAGGTCGAGGCTCTGGGCCATCTCGCCGACGCGACGCGTCACGATGGAGATCTCCTCCTCCATGTCGTCCGGCAGCGGCAGCACCACGACGTTGAATCGCCGTTTCAGCGCCGACGACAGCTCGTTGACCCCCTTGTCGCGGTTGTTGGCCGTCGCGATCAGGTTGAAGCCGCGCCGCGCGTAGACGGCCTCGTTCAGCTCCGGAATCGGCATCATCTTTTCGGATAGCACGGTGATCAGCGTGTCCTGCACGTCCGAACCCATCCGCGTCAGCTCCTCCAGGCGGCACAGCTTGCCGCTGTCCATCGCCCGGTAGAGCGGCGTTGGCACCAGGGCCTCGCGCGAAGGACCGTTGGCCAGCAGTTGGGCGTAGTTCCAGCCATAGCGGATCTGGTTCTCGTCGGTGCCGGCGGTGCACTGGATGACCAGGCTGGAATCGCCGCAGATCGCGGCCGCCAGGTGCTCCGACACCCACGACTTGGCCGTGCCCGGCACGCCGAGCAGCAGCAGGGCCCGGTCGGTGGCCAGGGTCGCCACCGCCGTTTCGATCAGGCGGCGGTCGCCGACGTACTTGGCGGTGATCGGCGTGCCGTCCGCCGCCTTTCCTCCCATCAGGTAGGTGACCACGGCCTTGGGCGACATCGCCCAGCCGCGCGGGGGCGGGGCGTCGTCCTTGCGCTTCAGGGCGTCGAGCTCGGCGGCGTAGATCGTCTCCGCCGGCAATCGCAGAATATCGGTCAAGTCGGACGCTCCGGTTCGAGGGCGATGTTGAGATGCAGGTGGTCCAGCTGGGGATCGGCGGCTGAAAGTCCGCTGGCGACGCAGGCGTCGATGATTGCCTTGGCTGCGTTCGGGTCGACCAGCAGGCCGAGGTTCGCCAGGCCGACGGCCAGGATCGGCGATTGGGCGCGGCTTTCCGCCGATAGGCTCTCGGCCAGGAGCGCGAGCAGCGCCTTGTAGGCCGGGGACTGGACCACGGACTTGATACCCGCGACGCCCAGCATGTCGCCGGCCACGGCGAGACTGCCTTGGAAGGTCGCGGCGTCCTCTCGCGCAAGAACCATCTGCAAGGCGGCGCGCCGCTCGTCCGGCGAGGCCCGCCTGACCAGGATGGCGACCAGTTCGACCGATACGCCGGCGTCGCCCCGAACCAGGTCGAACAGCGTGCGCCAAGCACCCGGCGAAGCGGTGGCCTCGACCATGGCCATGAACCCGCTCATGACCCGAGGCTCGCCGACGGGGATGGTCTCCAGCAAGGTCTCCTCGTCCACGCCCAACGCCTTGGCCAGGTCAGCCAGGGTGACGGTTTCAAGCAGGGCGTATCGGCGGGCCTCCTGCGTGAGGTTCTTGAGGGGCTTCAGCTTCAGCTGGTTGCGGCGCTTGATCAGGCCGACTCGCGCTAGCTCCACCATGCTGGCCAGTTCCTGGGCGGACGCAACGTCGGCGTCGCCCCGCCCCAGTCGCGCCAGCAACCGCCGCACCAGCGCCCGGACACGGTCCGATCGATCGGCCGCGAAGCCCTCGAGCACCGGTGCGTCGTCCGGCGACAGCCCTTGCTCGAGGAGTTCCAGCAACTTCAGGCGGCGCTCGGCGGGCTCGTCGCCGGCCTTGGCGGCGACAAGCGTCCGCGCGGCGGCCGGATCGCTACGGCGAAGGGCGAGTAGGACCGCCCGTCGCTCGGCCCAGGGCCAATGATCCCAGTTTTCGGCGGTCAGCGCGTCCGAGGATGGTCTCGCGGTCTCCGAGGCCGCCCAGGCCATCCAGGGGCCATAGATGGCCGGCGCCCAGTCGTCCGTCGGGCGTGGCAGCCAATCGGCCGGATGCATCACGTAGCCGCGAGCGGCCAGGAACTGGACCAGCGACCTGATCCCGCCCTCTTCGGTCCGGCGCGCGGCGAGAAGTCGCCGGATGCGGGCGCGGGCCGTCTCAGGGGGCGTCGGCGCCGACAAGACCGGCAACAGCGCGCGGGTCGTCAGCGGCGGCGCGGCGGGCGGGAACAGCACCTGTAACGCCTGGCCGGCCAGTGCGACCAAGGCCGCTTCGGCGCCCGCGCCCACCCCCACGGCGTCGCGCCAGGCGGGCGGCGCATGATCCACCGCGCCCCGACCCGCCATCCAGGCGCCCCGGATCCGCGCGAGATGGTCCTCGAGTTCAAGCATCGAAGCCGACACGCCCCCAGTTCGTCCGTGCCGCCAACAGGGTCAGCCTCGCTCCGTTCCAGAGGCCTGCGGCGCCGTCCAGCCGTGCGCCCAGGGAGATGTCCGAGGTCGCGCCGTCGATGGGCAGCGCACCGGTTTCACCCCGCCACCAGGAGCGCCCCGCCGCGTCTTCGGCGATCCGTCCAGACGGCAAGGCCACCGGCGCGGCCAAGGTCCAGGGCGCAGCCAGCAGCACCTCGGCGTAGGGCGCCAGCGGATCTCCCGTTGCGGGATCGGGCCAGGCCTTGTCGCGCGTCTCCTGCGTATCGACCTCGGAACGCTCGATGATGAGCGCACGCAGCGGCGAACGCGCCGGGTAGAACACCAGCTCGGCCCGGAAACGGCCGCCGGCCGCGAACGCGCCGCTGCGTCGCCCGGCCGAAGCCGGGAAGTAGTCGAGCAACTGCGCGAAACGCGGCCCCTCGGCGTCGAGGTTCAGCAGCCAGGTCGAGACGCTGACCAGCCCGTCGCGACGGGTGGCGATCTGCTCTCCGAGCACTTCCCAGACCCCGGCGTGGCGCGGCGCGTCCGGGGCGGTCATCAGCTCCTCGCGGCTCTCGGTGGAAACCACCTCGCGCCGAAGTTCCGGATCAAGGGGCTCGGCGCGCCAGGCTCGCGCCAGCAAGGTCAGCTTGCCCAGTTCAATAATGGCCGCATCGATGCGCTCCTCCGTCGGCAGTTGCAGCAGGCGGGAGGGCGTCTCATCCAGCCGGCTGGCCAGGGCGCCGGCCTTGGCGTCGACAAGGCGGGCGGCGATCCGTCGGCAACGGTCGGCCGTCTCGGCCAGGAAGGCGCCCAACCCGGTGCGCAGTTGGTCGGAAATCCAGAGCTCCAGGTCGTCCAGCCCCGTCTCGACCTGTCGCCGGACGTCGCCGGCCCGCCTCTCGGCGGCGGCCTTGCGCTTGGCCTCGACGGCGGGATCCAGCGCCTCGACGACCACCTCCTCGGTGGCGGCGTCGAGGCTCTTGGAGCCGCCCTCCGGCTTGGCGGCCAAAGGCGCCGCGCCGCTGGACGACTTGCGCCGGCGCCCCATCCACTCGATGACCCAGTCGGGCGTCTCGGCGGGCGCGAAGCCGCCTGGTTCGTCGACGTGCAGCCACATCAGGGCGATGGCGTGCTTGCAGGGAAATTTGCGTGACGGGCAGGTGCACTTGCTGCCGATGTCGATGGTATCGGCCGCAACCCGATAGGGATTTGCTCCAGAGCCCTGGCATTCGCCCCAAATCAGGCCGCCAGAAACGCCTCGAGAAGACCATTTGGCCGGCTTCAGCAGCCCCGCGGCCGCTTTCAACGCGCTCTGGTCCGGCGCCATCGCCTCGATTTCGCTACGCGACAGCGCCACAACCACTCCCTCGACTCCGCCCGCACACTACTGAACGGCGCAGTAGGGGGACAAGCGCGATAACATGAGGATTTGCGCGTATCGCGATAGGCGCTGGAGAACCCAGAGGGGCGCCCGACCATTGACTGAGGCTTCCTTACCTTGAGAAATCGAGGCCATCTCGCCCTTGAGACGGCCTCTGAAGTCTTTCCGGGGACAACAGTGCGCTTTTAGGTCCGCCTGCTGAGCCGATCCCTGAGCCGATCCCAAGGTGCAGGATCGACGCTCATCCGGGCGTCCAACAGCTCACTCCGGCAACAGGGGGAGCGCGTGGCCAGCTAAGCCTCGGAAGCGAGAATATTGGCGAGGGCGGGGATCAGGGCGGCGGCGAGACCGAACGCGCTGGGATGTTCCTCTTTCAGCTTGGATCGCTGGAACAGCATCAGCTTGCGCCGGATGGCCGGTGACGTCAGCGGGATCAATCGGATCTTGTCAGTCTCATAGCCGCGCGCGTAGAGGCGGGGGATGACGCCCAGGGCCATGCCCGAGCCGACCAGCCCGAATAGCGACCCGACCTGATCGACCCGAAAACGCTGCGACGGCGAGAGATTGTTCTGGCGCATGGCCGCCGTACTCAACTCGCCGATGCTGCCGCCGGTGAAGTGGACGATCTCGTCGCCTTCCAGGGCGCTCCAGGGCAGTTCGGCGTGCGAGGCCAGGCGATGGCCCACCGGAGCGGCCAGCATCATCTCGTCCTCGGTGATCAGGCTGGCCTTGACGTCGTCCTCGATGCGGCCAAGGACGCCGACGACGATGTCCAGCCGCCCCGAGCGCAGGTCGGCCATCAGGCTGTCGTTCTTGCCGTCGCAGAGGTGAAAGCAAACGTCGGGGCGTTCCTGGCCCAGGCGTGCGATCGCCTCGGCCGCAGCGGGCACCACCGAAGGGATGACGCCGACCCGCACCACCGACTTGCCGCGCGTGGCCGCGTCGCTCATGTCGATGAAGGCGTTGTCGGCCGTGGTCAGCAGGCGGCGGGCATGGGGCAGAAAGGCCGCGCCAGCTTCGGTGAGGGCGACATGGTGGGTGCTACGATCGAACAGCCGCAGGCCCATATGCTCCTCGATCTGCCGGATCGCCGCGCTGAGCGCCGGTTGCGACACGGTCATGCGCTCGGCGGCGCGGCTGAAATTGGCCGATTCCGCCAGGGCCGTGAAGAACCTCAGCTGGCGGAGGGAAATGGCCTGGGTGCGGGCGGATGGGCGGGGGCGCGTGGCGGTCGAGAAGGTCTGCACGGGAGCTTCCAGAAAGACTGGATCGCGCGCTCTCAACGGCTATAAGCGCGATCTATAGCGAGATAATTACAAAGAATTTCCCTTTCTAAGAGGGCTCGCTAGCGTGCCTTCATCGCGCTTCCGCCCAACAGTATAAATAAAGTGCAGGGAGGGTCGAAGTTTCGCACAAAGCAGTGCGAATTTTGATCATCTCTACTTATTGGTGAACAACGATAAAGAGTGACGGCGGGGAGGGCTGTCGGCGAGGCGCGCCAACAAACCAAGGGGGTTCTTCGATGTCGTCCGTCGCCGGTTTCGCGCCTGATCCTGTTTTCGCCCGTCCTCGCTCCAAGGCCTCATGGCTGGGGATCGCCTCCATCGCGGTTCTGGCGGCCCTGGCCTGCGGCGGCGCGGCCGCCGCCCAGGAAGCGCCCGTCGACCAGGTCGAGGCGATCGTCGTCACCGGCTCGCGCATCAAGAGCCCCGACGCCACCAGCGTCAGCCCGGTCAGCACCGTTGGGGACAAGGAAATCTCGCGTCGCGGCGTCGTGCGGGTCGAGGATCTGATCAATACCCTGCCTCAGGCCTTCGCCGACCAGGGCAGCGGCAATCGCGGCGGCACCGTCGGCGCCAGCGGCACGGCGACCATCAACCTGCGCAACCTCGGCAACCAGCGGACTCTCGTGTTGATCGACGGCCGTCGCCTGATGCAGGGCGACCCGGCCCGCTCGGCGGCGCAGGCGGCGGACATCAACAACATCCCGGCGGCCCTGATCCAGCGCATCGACGTGGTCACGGGCGGCGCCTCCGCCGTCTACGGCTCAGACGCCCTGGCCGGGGTCGTCAACTTCATGCTCAAGCGCGACTTCGAAGGCGTGCAGCTGGATGTGCAGGGCGGCCTGTACATGCACAACAACCACAATTCGATCGCCTCGGTCGCGAAGGCGGCGGGCCAGGCGCCGGCGATCGGTCGCGAGCTGGACGGCGGTCAGCAGAGCTATTCGATCACCGCCGGCAAGAACTTCGCCGACGGCCGAGGCAACATCACCGGCTTCTTCAGCTACAAGAAGATCGACGGTGTCGGCACCAAGGATCGCGACTTCTCCACCTGCAACCTGTCGGCCACCGTAGCCGGCTATGCTTGCTCGCTGTCCAGCGCCACCTATCCGGTGCAGTTCCAGCTGACCAATCCGACCACGGGCGCGACCCGGGGCAGCTACGCCCTGGAAGGCAATACGCTGCGGACCTATCGCTCCACCGACGGCTTCAACAACGGCAAGACCTACGACCTCCAGTCGCCCGACAAGCGATACAACGCCGACCTGTTCGGCCGCTACCAGATCTCGGACAAGGCCGAGGCCTATGGCGAGCTGATGTACATGCACGACGAGGCCGACATCAAACTATCGCCCACCGCCGTGTTCACGGTCTCCGAGAAGATCAACTGCAACAACCCGCTGATGTCGGCCCAGGAAAAGAACCTGATCTGCACCTCGGTCGGCCTGACCGATGCGCAGAGCGCCAACGTCATCGTCTCGCAGCGCAACGCCCTGGGGGGCTCGCGCCACGACTCTACCGACCACATCTCGTATCGCGGCGTCGCGGGCCTGCGCGGCGACCTGAGTTCGCACTGGCGCTACGACGTCTATGCGCAATACGGCCGAACTGATTACAGCTCGCGGCTGACCGGCGACTATTCGCTGGCCAAGTTCGCCAAGGCCCTGCGCGCGGTGACCAACAGCAGCGGCCAGATCGTCTGCGAGTCGGCGGCCAACGGGACCGACCCGTCCTGCGTGCCCATCAACCTGTTCCAGGTCGACGGCATCACCCCCGCGGCGCTGAACTATGTCCAGAACATCGTCCGCCGGAGCGGCTACACCGAGGAGAGCATCCTCAGCGGCGCTCTGACCGGCGACCTTGGCCTGACCAGCCCGCTGGCCTCGTATCCGATCGGCGTGGCCATCGGCGCCGAATATCGCAAGGAGAAGATCAGCTTCCAGCCCGACAGCTATTACAGCAGCCGCGACGTGGCGGGGAATTCGGGCGGCGAATACCCGATCGCCGGCTCGTTCGACGTCAAGGAAGCCTACGGCGAAATCCGCGTGCCGCTGGTCGAGAACAAGCCGTTCTTCAAGAGCCTGTCGGTCGAGGGCGGCGTCCGCTACTCCGACTACAGCATCGCCGGCGACACCTGGGCCTACAAGGGCGGCGGCGAATGGACGCCGATCAGCGACATCCGCCTGCGCGCCAGCTACCAGCGCGCCGTGCGGGCGCCCAACCTGGTGGAGCTGTTCGGTCCCCAACGCGTGGTGACGGCGGCGATCAGCGACCCGTGTGAAGGGACGACACCGAAGGCGACGGCGGCCCAGTGCGCGCTGTCCGGCGTCACGGCGACCCAATACGGTTCGATCGCCCCGGCGGCCGGCCAGCAGTCCGGAGCCATGGTCGGCGGCAATCCGAACCTGGATCCCGAGACCTCGAACACCAAGTCGTTCGGCGTCCAGTTCATGCCGCGCTTCGTGCAAGGCCTGAGCGTCTCGATCGACTATTTCGACATCGACGTGAAGAAGCTGATCACCACGGTGCCGGCCAGCATCGAGCTGAACCAGTGCCTCAACGCCGGCATCGCCTGCGAGCTGATCAAGCGCAACGCCGCCACCGGCTCGCTGGTGACCAGCGGCTACGTGATCACCACCAGCGTCAACGCCGGCTATCTGAAAACCAAGGGCCTGGACTTCGCGGCCAGCTATTCGCATGACCTGCCCGCGCTGTTCGGCCGGGACATGGGCCGGTTGGGCTTGAACCTCGCGGGAACCCGGACCGATCGCTACGAGGTCCAGATCCTGCCGGGTCTGGCTCCGTATCGTTGCGACGGCTATTTCGGCGTCACCTGCGGCCAGCCGGTCCCCGAGTGGCGTCACCGCCTGGTCGCCGACTGGACTTCGCGCGGCGGCGTCAACCTGTCGGCCACCTGGCGCTATATCGGCGGGACCAAGAACGACAAGTCCAGCCGCTCGATCTACCTGACCGGGACCTACCAGCCCTATGATCTGAAGATGCCCAGCGTCAGCTATGTCGACTTCGCCGCCTCGGCCAACGTCACCGAGAAGGTCACCCTGCGCGTCGGGGTCAACAACGCCTTCGACAAGGATCCGCCGCTGACCGCCAGCACGGGCGGCCAGACCTCGAACGGCGCCTTCTTCGCGGGGATGTACGACTCGCTGGGGCGCTACATGTTCGTCGGCGCCACCGCGCGCTTCTGATCCAGACGAGGGAGGGGCGTAGGTCCTCCCGCGTCCAGGCCAAGGAATCCTTCCATGCTGCCCTGTCGCTTCCCCCCTTGTTTGCGCACCGCAGCCCTTGGCCTGGCGGCGCTGCTCGCGAGCCTGTCGCTCGCGGGCGGCGCATTCGCCCAGACGACCTCGCCGCCCCCAAAGGACGTCATCCCGAAGGGCAAGGTCGCAATCTTCTTCGACAACGACTTCCTGGGCCCCGGCCAGAGCAACATCCAGTCGCTGATCCCGCTGCTGCGCGACGACCGGGTCAAGCTGCTGGGGATCGGCGTCGTCACCGGCGACGCGTGGCTGAAGGAAGAGGCCGCCCACGCCCTGCGCTTCCTCGAGATCGCCAAGCGCCCCGGCGCGCCTGTCCATCTGGGCGCGCAGATGCCGCTGATCCGCACCCAGGCTGAGATGGCCAACTGGGAGGCGCGCTATGGCAAGGTGCCGTTCAAGGGCGCCTGGAGCACGCCCCGTCCGGGACGCACCTATCATCCGCAGGATCCCGACCTGATCCCGCCGATGCCGGAGGGCGCGCCAACCCTCGAGGCGTCCGACGAGGACGCCGTGCACGCCCTGATCCGCAACGTCCGCGCCCATCCGGGGGAGGTGACGGTGGTCAGCGCCGGCCCGCTGACCAATATCGCCCTGGCCCTGCGCATCGCGCCGGACATCGCGGGTCTGGCCAAGGAGATCGTCATCGAGCCTGGCAAGCTGGACACCGCCGTGGCGCGGGTCACCGGCAACACCGACTACGCCACCGACTTCAACTTCATCTTCGACCCCGAAGCCGCGCACATCGTGCTGACCGCCCCGTGGAGGAAGATCACGGTGATGGGCAATGTCACCGCCGCCGCCAGGGCGACGCAAGAGGTGGTCGATCGCATCGGCGCAGCCGGCACGCCGGTGGCGACCTACGTCAAGACCTACGCCCGTATCGGCCAGCCGCTGTGGGACGAGATCACCGTCTCCGTCGCCATCGACCGCTCGCTGGTCACGGAGGAGCTGGTGGCGCGCATGGACGTCGACACCTTCGCCGGGCCGTCGTACGGCCAGCCGGTGGTCTGGAAGGCGGACATGGCGCCCAACACCGGCGAGCGCGAGGTCCATATTGTGCGAGCGATCGATGTGCCCCGCTTTGTCGAAACCTTCGTCGCCCAGGCCTCCGAATGAGCCACGTCCACGCTATCCTCGACCGTCGCTTCGCCCTGACTGCGCGGGGGACCACGGCCGGCCGCGAGATGATGGCCGGCCTGACCAGCTTCCTGGCGGCGGCCTACCTGATCGTGGTCATCCCGTCGCTCCTGTCGACCGGCGGCATGGATCGCGGCGCCGCGACCACCGCCGCGATCCTGGTCATGGCTCTGGGCAGCATCGCCATGGGCCTCTACGCCAACCTGCCGTTCATCGTCGGGCCCGGCATCGGCGGCTCGGTGATCCTGGGTGTGACCCTAGCGCATAACGAGCACGTGCCGCTCGCCACCGGCCTGGCCATCGCCATGACGTCGGGCCTGCTGTTCATGGTCCTGACCCTGACCGGCGCGCGCGAGCTGGTGGTCAAGATGATCCCGCCGCAGATCAAGCTGGGGCTGGGGGCCTCGATTGGCCTGTTCATCGCCATGCTAGGCTGCCGCGACGCTGGCATGGTGGCGGTCAACGTCAAGACCATGGCCCTGAAGCTGGGCGACTTCTCCCAACCCGGCCCTGTGGTGGCTCTGATCGGCTTGGCCGTCGCCCTGGCCCTGCAGGCGCGCAAGATCCCTGGCGCGGTGTTGGCCGGCATCGCCGCCGCCGCCCTGGCGGGCGTTCCCCTTGGCCTGACCAAGCTGCCCGATGCGGTCTTCTCCGCACCGCACGTCCTGACGCCGGTGGCGCTGAAGGTCGACATGATGTCGGCCCTCACGATCGCCGCGCTGCCCTACGTCTTCGCCTTCTTCGCCGCCGAGTTCTTCTCGACCCTGGGCACCACCCTGGCCATCGGCGCCAAGGCGGGCCTAACGGACGGGGAGGGGAACCTGCCGGGCATCGAGCGGCCGTTCCTGGTCGACTCGTTCGCCGCGGCCCTGGGGCCGCTGATCGGCATCCCGGCCGGCACCGCCCTGGTGGAGTCGGCCGCCGGGGTCGAGGCAGGCGGCCGTACGGGCCTGACGCCCGTCACCGCCGCGGCGCTTTTCCTGGGCGCGCTGTGCCTGCTGCCGCTGGCCATGGCCATTCCGAAACAGGCCACGGCGCCGGCGCTGATCCTGATCGGCGTCTCGATGCTTGGCACCATCCGCCACCTGCGCAGCGAAGCCGTGACCGACCTGTTCCCAGCCATCGCCATGGTGCTGCTGACCTTAATCTCCAACAGCTTCGGCACGGGCATCGCCGGCGGCCTGCTGGTCCACGTGATCGTCCAGGTGCTGGCCGGCAAGGCGCGCGAGATCCCGATCGGACTTCTGATCCTGGCCGTTCCGCTCGGATACTACTTCTACACGGCCGCCACGCACTGATGACCGACATCGCCAAATCCATCGGAGCCGTTCCGGCGACCACGCTGGGGCGCCGGACGACCGACGCCCAACGCGCCGTGTTTCGCGCGATCCCCAAGGTCGAGCTGCATTGTCACCTGCTGGGCTCGGTGCGGCGCGAGACCTTCGCCGACCTCGTTCGCCGGCGTGGCGCGCCGATCAGCGAGGCCGAGATCGCCGTCTTTTACGAGCGGGGTTCCAAGCCGATCGGCGTGCTGCGCGTGCTGCGGGCGCTGGAGCGGTATCTGCTGCTTGAGCCCGACGATTTTCGCCGGATCGCCTACGAGTATCTAGAGGACGCGGCGGCCGAGGGCGTACGCCACGCCGAGTTCTTCTGGAACCCGACCGCCACCGTTCGCGATAGGGGCCTGACCTATCGTGAGGCGCAGGCCGGAATCCTGGCCGGTGTACGCGAGGCGCGGGCGGACCTTGGCGTCAGCGGCCTGTTGATCCCCAGCATCGACCGCGAGGCCGAGGCGTCCAGTGCGCTGGAGATGGTCGAACTGATGCTGGAGTGTCGCGATCCCGCCGTGCCGGGCATCGGCATCGACTATCGCGAGAACGACCGCCCGCCCGAGCTCTTCCACGAAGCCTACGCCCTGGCGCGGCGCCACGGCCTGAAGGCCACCGCCCACGCCGGCGAGTTCGGCATGCCCTGGACCAATGTCGAGACGGCTGTCGACCTGCTGAAGGTCGACCGCGTCGACCATGGCTACACCATAGTCGACAATCCGGATCTGGCGCAGCGCTATGCCGAGCGGGGCCTGGTGTTCACGATCGTGCCGACCAACTCCTACTATCTGCGCACGCTGGAACCCGAGCGGTGGGCCGTCGACCATCCGATCCGGCGGATGTCGCGCCTGGGTCTGAAGCTGCATCCCAATACCGATGATCCGACACTGCACAACGTCACGCCCGGCGGGGCCTGGGAGCTGATGCACAGCCATCTGGGCTACGACATGGCCGACCTGCGCGAGATGATGCTGAACGGCGTCGATGGCTCTTGGGCCGCTGATGACCAAAAGGCCGAGTGGCGCGCACGCTGGCCAGACGAATTCGACGCCCTGGTCGCCACCACGGCCTGGCCTGAACCGGCGGCCTTTCCCCGGTGAGGGCAGCTCTGGACGGCTCCGGCCTAGCGATCGGCGGAGCGCGGGGTCCGCGATGCAAGCGTCTTCAAGGTCCAGCTATCTTTAAGCCGCGCGTTCCCCAGGCCCACTGTTCGACGACAAGCTTGCCGCTGAGGGCGCTGCGTTGCCGGGGCGCAGAACCTAGGCGCTAGGGGCGCGGCTGTGCTTCGTGGCTCAGCGTCGGCCGGCGATCGACCGATATTTCTCGTGGGGCGTGTTGCCCGGGGAGGGAAGAGCTTCGAACCTTTCTCGTCGCCGGGGTTTGTCGCTGTCGAGGGCCCGTTGAAACAGAGTCGCGCTGAAATCGTCGCCTTCGTCGGCGGCCAGATCCTTCCGCACGAAGCCGACGTGCGCGCGTGGCTGCGCCGCTCCGGCAGCGCCGCGGCCGACATCGACGACGTGGTCCAGGAGACCTATTGCCGCCTGGCCGCTCTGGACAGCGTCGCCCACATCGCCAGCGGTCGCGCCTACTTCTTCCGGACCGCGCGCAACATCGCGATCGAGAAAATTCGCCGCGCGCGCATCATTCGCATCGACTGCGTCACGGAAATCGACGCCCTGAACGTCGTAGATGATGAGCCGTCTCCGGAACGCGTGGTCGCGGGCCGTCGCGAACTGGGCCGGATACGGCGGTTGATAGAGGAGCTACCCGAGCGATGTCGGCGGATCTTCACCCTTCGCCGGATCCACGGTCTTTCCCAGCGGGAGACCGCCCTGCGCCTGGGGGTGACGGAAAATGTCGTGGAGATGCAGTCGGCGCGGGGCTTGCGTTTAATCCTGCGGGCCTTATCGGAAACGGACGCACAAGATCATCCGGCAGGCGGCAAGGCTCATGAGCTCCACCCGGTCCGCAAGCGAGATTGACGACGAGGCGGCCGACTGGGCCGTCCGTGTCGATGCGCGTGGCCTGGACGTGGAGCGGGATCCCGAACTGCTGGCCTGGCTGGATGGCGACGCGCGCCGGGCCGGCGCGCTGCTGCGCGCCCAGGCGGCGATCAGTTTCCTGGATCGCGGTCGGGCCCTGGCTGGCGCGGCGCCATCGGTCGAGGCCGTCGCCGGTCGGCCGAACCGCCGCGCCCTGATCGCCGGGGCGGGGGGAATAGCCGCTGCGTTGATAGGCGGCGTCGGCCTGTGGGCCGCGCGGCCGCAACGGCTGGATACGCGCCTGGGCGAGATTCGGCGGGTGCCGCTGGCCGATGGGTCCCTGGTGGCCATCAACACCAAGACCGCGCTGGATGTGGCCATGAGGCCAAGGTCGCGCCGGATCGTGCTTCGCGAGGGCGAAGCCTGGTTCCAGGTCGCCAAGGACCCCGAGCGCCCGTTCATCGTGGCGGCCGGGACCGTGCGGGTTCGGGCCGTAGGCACCGCTTTCTCCGTACGACGCGGCGACGAGGCGGCCGCCGGCGTCGATGTGATGGTCACCGAGGGCGTGGTCGAGGCCTGGATCGAAGGCGACCCGGCCCCTCGCCGGCAGCTGTCGGCGGGCAGTCGCATCGTCCTGGCCAGCGCCGTGTCGCCGACCGTGGCGGAGTCGCCGTCCGAGATCGAGCGCAGCCTGGCCTGGCGCAACGGCGAGATCGCCCTGGATGGTGAAAATCTCGAACAGGCCGCGCGGCTGTTCAACCGCTACAACAACCGTCAAATCGTGATCGAGGATCCGGTCCTGGCGCGGGAACGCTTCGTTGGCCTGTTCCAGACCAACGAGCCAGAGAGTTTCGCCGCCGCGGTCGCGGCCACACTCGGCGCGGTCGTCAATGATGACGCGGGTTCCATCCGGATCAGTCGCGGCCGTACTTCCTGATCGTACTTCTGCTTTCTATATCACTGAATGGAATGTCGCCTATTCTATGTGGCGATATGAGTAAACCTGTGGATATCCGCAAGCATACTGACTCGGTGTAGACGAGTTCTGTTGTCCTACTCTCCCCCGATCTTTGCGGCGGAGCATCCATGAAAATTCAAGGCGGAGAAGGCGTCGGGAGCAAGACTTCCGCGCCGGGGGGCGGCGTTGTCGGCACGCATGCGAAACGGGCGCCCAGGGCCGAAGCTGGCGCGAAAGCGGGCGAGTTGGACCGTGATCGAACCAATCGCGTGAACGCCCACCGGAAATCTGCGTCCGATCCCTCGTCCTGTCAGGAGGCCGCGCATGGCGGACCTCGGAACGATGGGGGATTGTCGATGGGTGACTGGACGAACCGTTCCGCCAGGCGGCGGCTGCTCTGTGCGGCCTCGGCCATCTGGGCGCTGAGCGCCGGCGCCGCCCTGGCCCAGGCCATGCCGTTCCGGATCGACGCCCAACCGGCGGCGGCGGGCATCCGCCAGTTCGCGCGTCAGGCTGGCGTGCAGATCCTGGTCCAGTCCGAGGCCGCCGAAGGCAAGCGCACCGCGCCCGTGAAGGGCGCCTGGCCGGTCGACCGCGCGCTGGAGCAACTTCTGTCCGGCACCGGGCTGGCGGTGGTCTCCAACGACGGCAAGACGATCGTCCTGGCGCCGCCGCGCACCGGCCTGATCCGGACGGGCTGGTCGGGCGCCGCTGGCGCGGTTTCGCCGCCCGCCGCCGAACCCGTTCCCCCACCCAAGCCAGAAGAACCCAGCATCATCGAGGCGGTGATCGTCACCGGCACCCGCTCGACCTCCCGCACGGTGACCGAGAGCATGGCGCCGATCGACGTCATCTCGTCGGCAGAGCTGACCAAGAGCGGCAAGCAGTCGACGCGCGACCTGATCTCGACCCTGGTGCCGTCGGCCAACACCTCCAACAGCGGCGCGGGCGCCAGCTTCGCGATCAAGACGGTGTCCTTGCGCGGGCTGTCGGCCGACCAGACCCTGGTGCTGGTCAACGGCAAGCGCCGGCACAACACCGCCATCCTGTTCGTCAACGGCACCACCCAGAACGGCCAGTCGCCGCCGGACCTGGACCTGATCCCCTCGGCCGCGATCGAGCGAATCGAGGTGCTGCGCGACGGCGCCTCCGCCCAGTACGGTTCCGACGCCTTGGCCGGGGTGATCAACGTCATCCTGAAGAAGAGTCCCGAAGGCGGCTCGATGACGGCGCTTTACGGCAAGACGGCCGAGGGCGACGGCGAGACGGGCCAAGTCTCGGGCAATATCGGCCTGAAGCTGGGCGAGGCCGGCTATCTGAACCTGACCGCCGACGTGCGTCTCACCGACCCGACGGACCGGGGCGACAAGACGCTGAACACCACCCAGATGTACTTCCCCCTGAACGCCCTGGGCCGCCCCGTGCGCGTGGGGACGGCCGGCGCGACGCCGGATCCGCGCGAGGCCACCGCCAATCGCCACACCAGCCATCCCGGCTCGCCGCAGGTGCAACTGTTCTCGCTGGGCTACAGCGCCGGCTCGCCGATCAGCGACGACATCGACCTCTATTCGTTCGGCACCTTCTCCAGCCGTAACACCGCCGCTTGGTTGACCTTCCGCAACCCGAACGCCGCCAACAACATCACGGCCATCAATCCCGACGGCTATACGCCGCGCCTGTTCCTCAAGGACCGCGACTTCCAGGTCGCCCTTGGCGCAAAGGGGGCTGGCCTGCTGGGCTTCGACTGGGATCTGTCCACGACCTTCAGCCGCGACGACGTCGACTATTACGAGAACTCGCTGAACGCCTCGCTGGGCCCGGCCAGCCCGACCTATTTCTATATCGGCGCGCTGAAGTTTCAGGAGTGGACCAGCAACCTGGACCTGACGCGCGAGGTCGACACCGGCGTCTTCGCCCAGCCGCTGTTCGTGGCCCTGGGCGCCGAATATCGCGACGACAAGTTCGAGATCGTCGCGGGCGAGCCGGCCTCCTATGTCAATGGCGGCTATGTCGCGCCGGCCGGCAGCCCGCAGGCCGGCGTCGTCTTCGCGGGCGGCTCGCAAGGCGTGACGGGCTTCCCGCCATTTTCGGCCGGGTCGTTCTCGCGCGACAACATTTCGGCCTATCTGAACGTCGAGCAGAAGGTCACCGACAAGCTCGAGTTCGCCCTGGCAGGCCGTTTTGAGCACTATTCCGACTTCGGGAACGCCAAGACCTTCAAGCTGTCCAGCCGCTACGCGATCCTGCCCCGACTGGCGATCCGGGGGACGGCCAGCACGGGCTTCCGGGCCCCGTCGCTTCAGCAGCAGCACTACGCCTCGTCCAGCACCATCGGCGTGATCGTACCGCCGGCCACGACGACCCAACTCTATCCGGTGCAACTGCTGCCGCCGGACAATCCGGCCGCGATCGCCCTGGGCGCCAAGCCGCTGCGTCCGGAGAAGTCGGTCAACTATTCGGTCGGCCTAGTCGCCCAGCCGATCTCGCGAATGAACGTCACGCTGGATGTCTACCAGATCAAGATCGACAACCGAATCCTGCAGAGCGGCACGCTGGGCCCGAACGCGGCCGTCAGCAACGCCCTGGCCAGCCAAGGGCTGAACCCGCAGCAGGCGGCCTTCTACTACGGCAACTTCGCCGACACGAAGACGCGCGGCGTCGACTTCGTGGTCGACTACCGCACCGACTTCGGCGACCTCGGATCCGTACGCTGGACCTTCTCGGCCAACCACACCAAGAACGAATTCACCCGGGTGGTGCAGCCGCCGGCGGCCCTGGCGGCGGCCGGGATCGTCTACATCGATCGCGTCAAGATCGGCGACCTGACCGTCGGCACGCCCAAGGACAAGTACATCCTGGGCGCCGACTGGACGCTGGGAAAGTTCGACACCAACCTGCGCCTGACCCGCTATGGCGAGGTGATCCAGCGCACGCCCCTGGCGACCAACGACGAGACCGTCAGCCCCAAGCTGATCGTCGATCTCGACCTCAGCTACGCGGCGACCGACAACATCACGGTCAGCGTGGGCGCCAACAACCTGCTGGACGCCTATCCGGACAGCGTTCGCGCCGCCAATCGCGGCACGCCCGCCTTCGCCTACTACAATCAGTACTCTCCGTACGGGATCAGCGGCGGCTTCTACTACGCCCGCGTCGCCGCCCGGTTCTAGGCTTGCCGCCGGTCCGGGCGCAGGTCCGGGCCGGTCCTCTCGGAGTTCACGATGACCAAGAGTTCCAAGCGCGGCGTCAGCCGCCGCCGGCTTTTCTCGATCGGCGGCGGGGCGATCGCCGCTTCGGGCGTCGTGGCGCTGACGCCTCCGGGTGCGAAGGCGGCCGACCAGCCGCTGGTCGCCGACACGCGGAGCGTCACGGCCACAGAAGGCACCAACATCTGCGCCACCGTCTCGCCCGACGGCAAGACCGTGGCCTTCGACGTCTACGCCATGCTGTGGCTGGTCCCGATCGACGGCGGTCCGGCCAGGCGGCTGACCGACGAGATCTACGAGATCGCCCAGCCGGACTGGTCGCCGGACGGCAAGACGCTGGCCTTCCAGTCCTACCGCGACGGCAACTTCCACGTCTGGACCATCGGTGTGGACGGGGCGGGCCTGAAGCAACTGACCAAGGGCGTGTTCGACTGCCGTGAGCCGCGCTGGTCGCCGGACGGCAAGACGATCGCCTTCTCGTCGGACCGGGGCGGGCGCTACGGCGTCCACCTGCTGGACGTCGCCAGCGGTGCGATCACCGCCTTCAGCGCGGGGCCCGGCGACGAGTTCGAGCCATCGTGGGCGCCGGATGGCAAGAGCCTCGCCTTCACGGTCGACAAGGTCCGGATCGACATCCAGGCCCTGGACGGGGCGCGGCGGACGGTGGCCAAGGTCAAGGCCTCGGCCGACCGCTTCAACCCCGCCTCGGTCGCCAGCCCAGCCTTCACCCCGGACGGTCAGGACGTGGTCTTCACCGCCATCGAGAACGGCAAGGCCGAGCTGCGCAACGCCGCCGGCGTGGTGGTCGAGGGCGAGGATGTCTTCCCGTTCCGGACGTCGTGGCTGGGCTCGGATGAGTTCCTGTACACTGCTGACGGCCAGATCAAGCGCCGCGCAGCCGGCGGCCCAGCCAAGACCATCGCGTTCACCGCCACCGTCCCGGTGCTGACCCCACGCTACACCAAGAAGAGCCGAGACTTCCTGTCCGCCAAGACCCGGCCGGTGATTGGAATTGGCAGTCCGGCCCTGTCGCCCGACGGCCGCCAAGTGGTGTTCCGGGCGCTCAACGACCTCTACCTGCTCGATATCGGCGGCGGACCGGCCAAGGCGCTGACCCAGGACAGCTTCAGCAAGGTCGATCCAGCCTGGTCGCCGGACGGCGAGATCCTGGCCTATTCAACCGACAAGGGCGGTTCGTTGGACATCTGGCTGCGCGACATGACCACCGGCGCCAGTAAGCAACTGACGCACTTCGACGGGGCGGCGGTGTCCAGCGCCTGGTCGCGGGACGGCAAGTCGATCGCCTTTCTCAGCCAGAACGGCGGGCTGTTCGTCGCCGACGCCGCGACCGGCGAGACCCACCGCGTCTATGGCGACCTGTGGGAACCGGGCAAGCCGAGCTGGGGGCCGGGCGACAAGACCATCGCCTACGCCGCCTTCAAGCCCTACTCGGCCCGCTTCCGCGAGGGCCTGAGCGAGATCCTGACCATCGACGTGGCCAGCGGGAAGGGGACCTACGCCCCGATCGCGCCCGATCGCTCGCTGGGCACACGCGGTGACGACGGTCCCGTCTGGTCGCCGGATGGCAAGAGCCTGGCCTATGTCTTCGCCAGCCGCCTGCACGTCTCGCCCGTGGACGAGACCGGCAAGCTGCTGGGCCCGCCCAAGGCATTGAATGACGAGGTCACGGACGCGGTCAACTGGAGCGGCGACGGCAAGAGCTTGATCTATCTTTCCGCCGGCCAGCTGAAGCTGATCTCGACGACCGGCGGCGCGCCCAAGACCGTGCCGCACGGCCTCACCTGGGCCAATGTCCGGCCCAAGGGGCGGATGGTGGTCCGCGCCGCTCGCCTGTGGGACGGCAAGTCGCCGACGCTTCGTGAGAACGTCGACGTGCTGATCTCCGACGGTCGCATTGCCGGGCTCGCGCCCAAGGGCGAGGTGACGGCAGACGTGAAGATCGTCGACGCGCCGGCCGGCACGGTGATGCCGGGCCTGATCGACATGCACACCCATCGCCAGATGCAGGGCTACGGCTATGGCGACCGGGAAGGGCGGCTGTGGCTGTCTCTGGGGGTGACCACGACCCGCTCGCCGGGCGGCCCTGCCTATCACACCGTTGAGGATCAGGAGGCGATCGAGTCCGGAAAGCGGATCGGCCCGCGCTACTACGCCACCGGCGAGGCGATCGACGGGTCGCGGATCTTCTACAACTTCATGCGGCCGGTCACCGAGCCCGGCCAGATGGCGCTGGAGCTGAAGCGGGTCGAGGCGCTCTCATACGACCTGATCAAGACCTATGTCCGCCTGTCGGGCGAGCGCCAAAAGGAGGTCATCGCCTGGGCCCACGCCAAGGGTCTGCCGCTGACCTCGCACTATCACTATCCGGCCCTTGGGCTGGGCATGGACGGCATGGAGCATCTGGGCGCGACCAGCCGCACTGGCTATTCGCGCACCGTCAGCGCGCTGGGAAACATCTACCAGGACGTCAACGTCGCCTTCGTGGCCAGCAAGGCGGCGCGGACACCGACCCTATTCACCTCGACGGCGCTATTGGGCGACGACCGGTCGCTGGTCGACGATCCGCGCATCAAGGCGCTCTATCCGCCGTGGGAATATGCCCGGCTGCTGGAGCGCGCCAAGCAGATGGCGGCCATGGACCGCGCGCCGATCCTGGCCTCGCTGGCCCGCAATGTCGCCGAGGTGGCGCGCACTGTCCGGGCGGGCGGCCGCATCGTCACCGGCACGGACTCGCCGATCGACTTCAACGCCGTCAGCCTGCACATGAACCTGCGGGCCATGGTTCGCTACGGCATGACGCCGTACGAGGCGCTTGTCACCGCCACCAGCGCCTCGGGCGCGTACCTGGACGAACCGCTCGGGGCGATCGTCACCGGCCACTACGCCGACCTGATCGTCGTGGACGGCGACCCGTTGGCCCGGATCGAGGACGCGGCCAAGGTCGCCAAGGTGATCAAGCACGGCGAGGTCCACACGGTCGCCGACCTGATCGACCCGTTCGCAGACCATGCCCAGCACGCCGCCCTCGACCGCGGTCGGCGTTTCGTTTGCGAGGTCCCGGCCGAATATTGGTGGCACGAACCCGATTTCCTGGCCCAAGCTCGCGCTTCCTGCTGCGACGGCGCCTGCGGCTTCACGCCGACCTTCAGCCTTCAAGTCTAATATGGGGGAAGAGACGATGGGTATTTCACGACGGCGCTTTCTGACCTCCGTGGGCAAGGCCGGCGGCTACGGCGCCCTCTACACCACCATGATGGGCATGGGCCTGCTGGCTGCGCCTCGGGCCTATGCCGGTCCGCCGAAGCTGCCGGCGGGCGGCGGCGCGGGCAAGTCGGTGGCGATCCTGGGCGCGGGGATCGCCGGCCTGGTGTCTGCCTACGAGCTGCGCAAGGCGGGCTATGCGGTGACGGTGCTGGAGGCCCGCGACCGTCCGGGCGGCCGCGCCTGGTCCGTGAGGGGCGGATCGACGATCGTCCAGACCGGGCGACCCGACCAGACCGTCGACTGGGCGGAGGGCAGGAACGCCTATTTCAACGCCGGCCCCGCCCGTATCCCGCAGTGGCACCACGCGGTCCTTGGCTATTGCCAAGAGCTGAACGTGCCGCTGGAGGTGATGGTCAACGCCAATCGTTCGGCCAAGCTGGACTTCGCTGGCCAGGTGGTCACCGAGCGCCAGGCGGTCAACGACACGCGCGGCGCCTTTACTGAACTGCTGGCCAAGGCCGTCGACAAGGGCGCTCTGGATCAGGAATTGACGGGGATCGATAAGCAGAAGCTGCTGGGCTATCTCTCGGCCTATGGCGACCTCGGCAAGGGCAATGCCTATGGCGGCTCGACCCGCGCGGGCTTCAGCGCCTCGCCGGGCGGCTACGACCATCCACCCAAGGGCGGCGACCCGCTGCGCATGACCGACATGATGAAGGCGCGGTTCTGGGGCGCCAGCCTGATCTTCGAGGAGATCATCGACATGCAGGCCACCATGCTACAGCCGGTCGGCGGCATGGATCGGATTTCCTACGCGCTCTACGAACAGGTGAAGCCCGCCGTGCGGTTCGGGGCCGTGGTCAAGGCCCTGCGCAAGACCTCAAAAGGCGTGAAGATCGACTACACCGATGCGAGCGGCCCCAAGACCCTCGAAGCCGATTTCTGCGTCTGCACCATCCCGCTGCCGGTGCTGGCCAAGATCCCCTCTGACTTCGCGCCGCGCGTGAAGCAGGCGATCGCCGCGGCTGAATATCATCACGGCACCAAGGTGGCCTGGGAGAGCCGGCGGTTCTGGGAGCAGGACGACTTCCAGTACGGCGGCCTGGGCTGGACCGACGAAGCCAACGAACTGGTCTGGTATCCCAGCGGCGGCATCGGCGAGAAGACGGGGATCCTCGTCGGGGCCTATTCGATCGGCTTCTCGGGCCCCGACGCGCCGCCGAAATATGCCGCCCTGTCGTTCGAGGAGCGGTTCGCCATTTCGCGCCGGGTGATCGACAAGTTCCACCCCGGCCATGGCAAGGAACTGACCAAGCCCTTTACCGTGTCGTGGATGCAGACGCCCTACAGCGAGGGCGTCGCTGTCGGTTGGAAGGAGGAGCAGCGCGCCACTGACTATGCCGAGCTTTGCAAGCCAGACGGAGCCTTCTACTTCGCCGGCGAGCACATGAGCTATATCAACGCCTGGCAGGAGGGCGCGGCGCTGTCGGCGCACGAGGCGATCAAGCTGATCCAGGCGCGGGTCTCGGCGGCCTGACCTGAGTCACGTGCGTCAAGGGATTTGGGCTTGGGCGCAATCGCTCGGACAGGGGCGGGAGCGCCAGCCCGCACGGCCGGGCCTGCTTTTTGGCGCACCGCCAAACGGCGCCTGGCGCCTATTCGACGTCGCCGGACGCCGCGCGAGCAAGGGCGCCAACGTCTCGGCAAGCCCCAGGGCGGAGTTCATCCATCCCGGGGCCGCCACGTTTCGTCTCGCCCGTCGGGCGTTGGACGAGGATCAGAACTTGCGACTGAGGCTGAACCCCCACTCACGGGGACGGCCAAAGCTGGCCTCCTTCAGGCCAAAGCCGCTCGAGGCGTTGCCCGACACCATGTAGCGCTCGTCCGACAGGTTCGTGCCGAACAGCGCCGCCTGCCAGACCTTGTCGGGCGAGGCATAGGCGATCCGTGCGCCGAATAGGTCGTAGGCGGGCTGGGTCAGATCAGGATCGTTGGCCACGTCGTTGTAGACGGTGCTGTAGTGCGTCCAGTCCCCGCGGACGATCACGCGACCGCCGTTCGGCAGGTCGGCGCCGTACTCGATCCCGCCGTTCAGTGTCCACTTGGGCGCCTTGACGAAGTGAGTGGTCAGGGTGATCGGCAGCACCTGGCCCGCCGCGAGGCCCGTGCCGACCTCGGTATATTTGGCGTCCATGTAGCCGCCGCCGAAGTTGAAACTCCAGTGGGCGGTCGGCTTGGCCTGCAGCTCGACCTCGACGCCCTTGACCTCGCCCGCCGCGGCGTTGGCCACGAAGTTGCGCGGCGTCTGGTTCACCGTCACCTGGATGTCCTGGTAGTCGCTGAAATAGCCGGCGACGTTGAGGATCAGGCGGCGGTCCAGCCAGGCGGTCTTGGCGCCGGCCTCATAGGTCAGCAGGGTCTCGGGCTGGTATTCGGTCACCTCGCTGGCGTCGTTGAGCGGCCGGGCGTTGAAGCCGCCGCTCTTGAAGCCCTTGCCGACGGAAGCATAGAGCAGCACGTCGGGCGTGGCCTTGAACTCCAGGCCGATCTTGGGCGTGAACGAGTTCCAGGATCCGCTTGGCCTCACCTGAGCGATGACGCCGCCGTCGCGGATGCGGCGGTGGTCCAGCACGTAGTCCTTCTCGTCGCGATTGTAGCGGGCGCCCACCGTGGCGCTGAGGCGGTCGGTCAGGCTCAGGCTGCCCTGGGCGAACAGCGCGTAGGTGGTGCTGGTCACCTTGGTGTAGACCGCCGCCGACGGGCTGTAGGGCGGCGGCGACGCTCCGGGCGCCAAGCCGAGCGCCAGCTTGGCGTAGCCGGAATCGGTGCCGCGCTCGCGGAAGACGTAGGCTCCTGTCACCCAGGTCAGGCGGTCGCCAAAGGACAGGCCGCTCAGCTGGAATTCCTGGCTGTATTGCGCTTGGACGTCGTGATTGAAGGTCTCGCGGAAGGTGAAGGGGGTGTTGTCGCCGTCGCGGGCGAAGGTCGCCTTCAGGCCACGCACGGCGCTTATGCTCTTGAAGCTGACGCCGCCGAGATCCCAGTCGATCGTCGCCGACGTTCCCCAGAGATCCAGGTCATTGATATTGGGACCCGTGCCGTAGGTCGTGAACGGACTGTCGGTCAGGAACGAGGTGTTCAGGGTCTTGGCTCCGTTCGGCGCGGTGATCCCCAGACCGGGCGCGACATAGGTGTTGAAGTTGGCCATGAACGGCCCGACTGCGAAGCCGGGGACGGCGCCGATCACCAGCAGCTTCTGCGGCGCGGAGTGTTCCCGCGCCCGCGTGTAGTCGGCCGACAGGCTGACGGTCACCGCGTCAGAGGCTTCCCATCGCAGCTGGGCGCGGGCGGCGGTGGCGTTGCGGTCGCCCAGGTCGTCGCCGGTCAGCAGGCGCTTGCCATAGCCGTCGCGGGTCAGTCGGGCCGCCGACAGCCGAACCGCGACCTTCTCGCTCAGCGGGATATCCACGTGACCCTTGACATCCAGCCGGTCGTAGCTGCCCGTGACGCCCTCGATCTTGCCGCCGAACTCGTCCTTGGGCTGGTCGGTGGTGATGATGACCGCGCCGCCGATGGTGTTCTTGCCGAACAGCGTGCCCTGCGGCCCACGCAGCACCTCGATGCGGCTGACGTCGAAGGCGTCCAGCGTGCCGCCGATCGAGCGGGCGTAGTAGACGCCGTCCACATAAACCCCCACGCCAGGGTCGCTAAAGATGGCGAAGTCGTTCTGGCCTACGCCCCGGATGAAGACGGTGGCGTTGTAGTTGCCGCCGCTCAGCGCCGCGGCGCCGTCGAAGCGGATGCTGGGGGCGAACTTGGCGATTTGGTCGACGCTCTCGACGCCCCGACTTTCCAGCGCCTCGCCGGCGAGGGCGGTGACGGCGACGGGGGTGTCCTGCAGCCGTTCCTCGCGGCGGCGGGCGGTGACGACCACTTCCTCAATCTGGACGGCCGGCGTTTCAGCGTTCTGGGCGAAGGCGGGCGACGCGACCGCTTGGACCCCGGCGGCGGCGCAGATCAGCAGACCACCGGCGCACAGGCGGCCGGAAGCATTCTTATTCCTGGGCATCTGTTTCCTCCTCATACGTCGATTTTTCCCGACGGATCCCGAGGTGTCCGCCGGCACGCGCATTTTGTTATGAGTGCTAACTATCTCAGATCATGATTGTATGCCTGATGCAATGGGCGACGAGCAGGCACGCGTCCATTCGAAGAACGTTGTTGCGCGACGGCCACTGGCGACAGCTGAGGTCACGCCGCGAATCCACGCGACGTGGTACGAGAATGGAAAAGACGGGAAAGAGCCGATGATCGAGGCGAGGGAGCGCAAGGACTCCATCAGCGAAGAGGTTTCGCTTGGCGGCCTGGAAACCACGGTCGGATTCCTGCTGCGCTTGGCTCAGGTGGCGGTGTTCAAGGATTTACTGGCCGCGCTGAAGCCGTTCGACCTGCGCGTCACCGATCTTTCCGTCCTGCTGGTCATCGAAGCCACGCCCGGCCTGCAGCAACGGGTCATCGGCGAGGTGCTGCGTGTCCAGCGTTCCAACCTGGTGACGATCATCGACCAGCTTGAGGCCCGCGGGCTGGTGCGGCGGGGGCCTGTTCCAGGAGATCGCCGCGCCTACGCCCTGTCGCTGACGGTCGCGGGGGAGGCGCTGCTTCAAAAGGCCAAGGCCGCGCACGCCCAGCATGACCGCAAGGTCCTCGACGCCCTCGGCAAGGTCGACAAGGCGCAGATGCTGGCGGCTCTGGAGCGGATCGCCGCCCTTTGATCTCGCGCCGAGAGCAGTGTGAACCGGGGCGTCAGTCCTCGGAACGCGGGCGTGTCGCCAGCCAGAGGCTGACCAGACCGCCCACGGCGATGACCGGCAACAGCGCCAGCAGCACCTGGTTGGAGGATCCGCCGGCGCCGATGAGGGTGGCGGCCAGCAACGGGCCGGCCGCCGAGCCGAGCCGTCCCATGACCACGCCCGCGCCCACGCCCGTGCCGCGCAGGCGGGCGGGATAGAAGCCCGGCGCCAGGCCGTAGACCACCGACTGAACGCCCGACACGGTGGCGCCCAGCGCCGCGCCGACCACGAGGAACACCGCCAGCGAGGCCGGCGCGCCGGCCGCCGTCATCACGGCCGCCGCGGATGCGCCGAACGCGCCCAGGATCGTCAAAGTGCGCCAACGGCGGTGATCCATCAGCCAGCCGGTGAGGATGCTGCCAGCCGCGCCGGCCAGATTGAAGGCCATCTGTATGAGGCCGGCGTCGGAACGGCTCAGGCCTCGGCCGATCATCAGCGACGGCAGCCAGCTGAGCAGCAGGTACATGATCAGCAGGGCCAGGAAGAACGCGATCCATAGCAGCAGGGTGGTCAGGCCTCGGCTGTCGCCGGTAAGGGCTTCGACGAAACCCGACTTCTGGCCGCCGATCGTGGCGGCCTGGACCCTGGGGGGATTGGGCAGCAGGGCCAGGGCCAGCAGGAGGGCCAGCAGCGGTCCGACGCCGCCGACGAAGAAGATCATCCGCCAGTCCGAGGGATGGGCCCCGGCCAGGCTCACGAGGCTGGCCACGGCGCCGCCGCAAGGCATGCCCGCATAGAGGAAACCGACGGCGCGCCCGCGCAGCCTGGGCGAAACGCTCTCGGCCACGATGGCGATCAGGTTGGGCAGGGCGCCGCCCAGGCCCACTCCGGTCAGAAAACGGGCCAGCAGCAGGCTTTTCAGGTCATGAGCCAGGCCCGTGGCGATCGACAGCACGCCGAACGCCGCCACCGACACCAGCAGCGTGGCCTTGCGACCGAAGCGGTCGGACAGCCGTCCGCCGATCGCGGCGCCGGCCATCAGGCCGAAGGTGCTGATGCTGAAGAACCAGCCGAGGTCCTCGGGCTTCAGGCCAAGATCCGGCGCCAGGCGTGGCGCGGCGACGCCGGCGGCCTGGAGATCGAACCCCTCGAACAGCGCGAGAAGGCAGCAGACCGCGACGGCGACGAGGCCGCTCTTGATCCGGGACGCGGGGTGTTCGGTCATCGGGTCTCCTGGTGCTTCCTCGACGTCGAACTCTTCGGTTCGATCGGGTTGATGTCGGTTCCGATCAGCCGAGTTCGGCCATCACGTCGGCGGCCTCGGTGAAGGCGGTGTTGGCGGCGGGGACGCCGGCGTAGACGGCGATCTGCATCAGCACCTCCTTGAGTTCGTCCTGGGTGAAGCCGCCCTGTTCCAGCCCGGCGCGGACGTGCAGGCGGAACTCCTCCCATCGCGCCAGGCTGGCGCAGATCGCCAGCACCAGCAGGCGGCGGGTGCGATGGTCCAGCCCGGGGCGGCCCCAGATCTCGTTCCAGGCATAGCGGGTGATCATCGCCTGGTAGTCGGCGGTGAAGGTCGTGCGCTTGGCCAGCGACTTGTCGACCCAGGCGTCGCCCAGCACCTTGCGGCGGGTGACCAGACCGGCCTCGAACAGGACGTCCTTGGCGTCCCGGACGGCGGTCCCGTGCAGAACCTCCGCCAGGAATCCGCGCACGGCGCCGGCAAACGCGGCGGGGGCCTCCAGGCTGGGCAGGTGGGCGCCCTCGACCACGGCGCGACGGGCGTCGGGAACGGCCGCGACGATCCGCTCGCCGTGGCCCTCGAACGGCGTCGCCACGTCCTTGGCGCCGGTCAGCACCAGGGTCGGCGCGGTGATGGCTGGCAGGACCTCCAGCAGGGCCATGTCGCGGATCGCCGCGCCGCAGCCACAATAACCATCGGGATTCTGGGCCAACATGCCGGCGCGGACGGTCTCGATCACCTCAGGGCGCAGGGCGCGGAAATCGTCGGAGAAGAAGCGGCCCATCACCGCCTCGACGATGGCGGAGAGGCCCTTGGCGCGGATCAGGGCCAGGCGCTGGTCCCAGGTCGAGGGATCCATGGCTGGCGAGGTGCAGGCCAGGACCAGGGCCTGGACCCGTTCCGGCGCCCTGGGAGCCAGAGCCATGGCGATCATCCCGCCCAGCGAGGTGCCGCAAATCGTCGCCTTGGCCGCGCCCGCCGCGTCCATCACCGCCAGCACGTCGTCGGCCAGCAGGTCGAGGCTGTAGTCGCCGGCCGGCGCGTCCGAGGCGCCGTGGCCGCGCGTGTCGATGCGCAGGACGCGGAAGTCGGGCGTCAGCAGCGGCACGACCGGGTCGTATAGCGACAGGTCGCAGCCGATCGAATTCAGCAGCACCAGCACGGGCTTGTCGGCCGCGCCGTCGGCCCGCCAATAGATCCGGGCGCCTTGCGAAACGGCGAATGGCATCAGCGGTCCTTTCGGTAGGCTGCGAGGGCGCGCGTGACCAGGCGCTCGGATTCGCCGGTGTCGGTTCCGACCCGCGCGGCCGCGAGGTTGGCGGCCATGCGATCCGTATCGACCTCGAGCCCCTCGACCACCACGGCCATGGCCGTCAGAACTCCGTGGGCCAGTTCGAACAGCTCGGCCAGCACCGACCCTTCGGCCTGCCAGCCGCCTAGCCCGCGCTCGTGCTGCTGGGGCAGGGCCGACACGATGGTCGCGGCCAGGTGCGGTGCGCGGACCGACGCCGACAGCGCCACCTGGCAGCCGGTGGGGTTGCGCTTGTAGGCCATGGCCGAGGAGCCGCCGCGTCCGGGGACCTTGGGCTCGAAGGCCTCGGCGACCTCGCTCTGGGCCAGCAGGGCGACGTCGCCGGCGATCTTGCCCACCGCCCCGGTCAGGATGGCGAGGCTGGAGGCCAGGCCCGCCAGGCCTTCGCGGCGCGCGTGCCACGGGGTCTCAGGCGCGGGCAGGCCAAGCAGGGCGGCCAGACGTTCGGTGACTTCATCGGCCCGTTCCTCCAGACCAACCAGCGAGCCTGTCGCGCCCCCCAACTGCAACTGGATGGCGGCGGTCTCGCGCTCGAAGCGGACCAGAGCGCCGGCGACGCCTTGCAGCCAGTTGGCGACCTTGAGCCCGAAGGTGATGGGCTGGGCGGCCTGCAGCAGGGTCCGTCCCAGCATGGGCGTGGCCGCGTGCCGCTCCGCCAGGACCGCCAAAGCGTCGGCGAGGCGTCGGGCGTCTCGGACCACCAAGGCCGCGCCAGCCTTGGCCTGCAACATCAGCGCGGTGTCGGCCAGATCCTGGCTGGTCGCGCCCTTGTGGACCAGCTTGGCGACCTCGGGATCGGCGATGCGCTCGCGAAGCAGGGCAACCAGTGGGATCGCCAGGGTCCCGGCGTGGGCCGCGGCTTCGGCCAGGGCCTCGACGTCGGGAAGCTCGGCGCAGGCGGCCGCGATCGCCTCGGCGGCAGCGGCCGGGATCAGGCCCACGTCCGCCTGGGCCCTGGCCAGCATGGCCTCGAAGGCCAGGGCCGCGCGCAGCAGGGCCTCGTCGCCAAACGTGGTCAGCATTTCGGGCGTCGAGGCCGGACGGTCGCGCAGCAGGCAGCTCAAGGCGGGCGATTCCCTTCCAGCTCAGATGTCGAAGAAGACGGTTTCGCGGTCGCCTTGCAAGACGATGTCGAAGCGCCAGACCTGGCCGACCTTACGGGCGATCAGAGTTTCGCGGCGCTCGGCCGGAACCAGGGTCAGGATCGGGTCGGCGGCGTTGGCGGCCTCGTCCTCGAAATAGAGCCGCGTCGCCAGCCGCTTGATCATGCCGCGCCCGAAGACGCCGACGGCGATGTGCGGCGCCTGGCGGCCGTCGATGCGGCCGGGGCGGATGGTGACGAAGCGATAGACGCCGTCCTCGGCGGTCGAGGCGCGGCCCCAGCCGATGAAGCCGGTATTGCTGGACCCGTCGGCATAGCGGCCGGCGGCGTCGGCCTGCCAGATCTCGAGCATGGCGTCGGGCACCGCCTTGCCGTCGGCGTCCAGCACGACGCCCTCGATGACGATCGGCTCGCCCGCCACCTCTCCCTTGGCGCTGGGGGAGGCCAGGACGTAGTGTTCGGCCGGAAACAGCTCGGGCCGAGCGCCGATGTCGCTGTCGCCGATCAGGTCGGCGCAGCCCTTCCAGGGCAGGCCGTAGTGGAAGAACGGGCCGACGGTCTGGGAGGGCGTCTGGCCGAACAGGGCCGGATCCTGGTTGTCGAGGCGCGGGGCCGGATTGACCTGGTCAGTCATGATGGTCGTCCTCGAACGGGGTTTGATCCCGGCCCCGCAGCACCACGTCGAACAGGTAGCCCAGCGCCCAGTTGGGCCGGGTGGTCTCGATGTCGAACCGCGAGACCAGGCGCTGGCGATAGGGCAGGGGCACGGCGTTGGCGATCGGATCGATCTCGATCAGCGGATCGTCGGGGAAGTACATCTGGGTCACCAGTCGCGTGGCGAAGGCCGGGCCCAGCAACGACAGGTGGATATGCGCCGGCCGCCAGGCGTTGTGGTGGTTGCCCCACGGATAGGCCCCCGGCCGGACACTGACGAACTGGTAGCGGCCGTCGTCGTCCGTGATCACCCGGCCCGCGCCGGTGAAATTGGGGTCCAGCGGAGCGTCCCACTGGTCTTTCTTGTGAATGTAGCGGCCGGCGGCGTTGGCCTGCCAGATCTCCATCACGGTGTTGGGCACGGGGCGGCCGTCCTCGTCGAGCACGCGGCCCGAGACGATGATCCGCTGGCCTTGGGGCATGTCCTTGTGCTGGGTCGTCAGGTCGGCCATCGCCCCGCCCATCAGTCTCGACCAGGCGTTGGCCGGGCCGGTCGTTTCGGTCAGGGTGTGCGGGATCCTGACCAGGGGTTGGCGGGGCGAGCGCGGCACGGTCGAGGCGTAGGGCGGATGCAGCGACGGCGGCTGGCCCGCGTCCTCGCGCTTGAAGCTCGGGTTCATCGGATGCTCCTAGACGCGCTCGAAGGCCAGGGCCGCGCCCTGACCGACGCCGATGCAGAGGGTGGCGAGGCCACGCTTACCGCCGGTCGCCTCCAGCTGGCGCAGGGCGGTCAGCACCAGCCGCGCGCCGGACGCGCCGAGCGGGTGGCCCAGGGCGATGGCCCCGCCGTTGGCGTTCACATGCGTCCCGTCGTCGGGCAGGCCCAACTGGCGCAGCACCGCCAGGCCCTGGGCGGCGAAGGCCTCGTTCAGCTCGACGGCGTCGAAGTCGCCGATCGAGAGGCCCGTCTTGGCCAGCAGCTTGCGGACGGCCGGGACCGGACCGATCCCCATCACGCGCGGCGGGACGCCGGCGGTGGCGTAGCCGGTGATGCGGACGCGCGGCGTCAGGCCGTGGCGCTTCACGGCGTCCTCGGACGCGATGACCAGCGCCACCGCGCCGTCATTGACGCCCGAGGCGTTGCCGGCCGTGACCGTGCCGCCTTCGCGGACCACGGGCTTCAGCTTGGCCAAGGCCTCAAGGGTGGTCTCGCGCGGATGCTCGTCGCGGTCGACAATGGTCGGACCGGCCTTGCCGGAGATCTCGACCGGGGTGATCTCGCCGGCCAGGAAGCCGCTGGCTTGAGCTGCGGCCGCCCGCTGCTGGCTGCGTAGCGCGAAGGCGTCCTGATCCTCGCGGCTGACGCCATGCTCCGCCACGACGTTCTCGGCGGTCTCGGGCATGGAGTCGACGCCATAGGCCTTGCGCATGGCCGGATTGATGAAGCGCCAGCCGATGGTGGTGTCGAAGATCTCGGCGCTGCGTGAGAAGGCGCTGTCGGCCTTGCCCATCACGAACGGGGCGCGGCTCATGCTCTCGACACCGCCAGCGATCAGGAGATCGTTGTGGCCCGACAGGATGGCGCGGGCGGCGTAGCCGACGGCTTCCAGGCCCGAGGCGCAGAGCCGATTGACAGTCACGCCCGAGACCTCGACGGGATAGCCCGCCAGCAGCAGAGCCATGCGGGCGACGTTGCGATTGTCCTCGCCCGCCTGGTTGGCGCAGCCCAGCACCACCTCGTCGACGGCCGACAGATCCAGGCCGGCGTTGCGCGCGGCCAGGGCCTTCAGCGGGATGGCTGCCAAGTCGTCGGCGCGGACCTTCGACAGCGCGCCGCCGTAACGGCCGATCGGGGTGCGGATGCCGTCACAGATGTAGGCGGTGGTCATGCGAAGGCTCCCAGTTCGAAGTCAGCCTCGGTCTTTGCCTTGACCTCATCCAGCGTGACGCCCGGCGCCAGTTCCAGCAAGGTCAGGCCGCCTCCCTCTTTTCCGTTCTTTGACCGGTCGAGGTCGAAGACGCAGAGGTCGGTGATCACCATGTCGACGCAGGCCGCGCCGGTCAGGGGCAGGGCGCAGCGCTTGAGCACCTTGCTCTGGCCGGCCTTGTTGGCGTGGTCCATGACCACGATCACCCGCTTGACGCCGGCCACCAGGTCCATGGCTCCGCCCATGCCCTTCACCATCTTGCCCGGGATCGTCCAGTTGGCGATGTCGCCGTTCTGGGCCACCTCCATCGCGCCCAGC
The DNA here is from genome assembly GCF_004342605.1 of Caulobacter sp. BK020. Lineage (GTDB taxonomy): Bacteria > Pseudomonadota > Alphaproteobacteria > Caulobacterales > Caulobacteraceae > Caulobacter. The sequence continues at coordinate 20,391 of NZ_SLZL01000023.1, read as the reverse complement.
ACCGTCAGGTCGATGTGTCCGCCGCGGATCATGGCGAAGCTCTGGGCGCTGTCGAAGAAGCTGGAGGTCGGCAGTTTGGTGATGGTCTGCTTGCCGGCGTTGATCAGGTCCGGGTCGGCCTCGCCCTCGTAGGGGAAGGGACCCATGCCCAGCATGCCATTCTCGCTCTGCAAGGTGACGTGCACGCCTTCGGGAATGTGATTGGCCACCAGGGTCGGGATGCCGATGCCCAGGTTCACGTAGAAGCCGTCCTGCAGCTCACGGGCGGCGCGGGCCGCCATCTCGTCGCGGGTCCAGGCCATCAGGCGGTCTCCCCGGTGGTTTCGCGAGGACGGGTGGTCAGCTTCTCGATCCGCTTCTCGTTGATGGTCGAACGGATGATCCGGTCGACATAGATGCCCGGCGTGTGGATGGCGTTGGCGTCCAGTTCGCCCGCCTCGACGATCTCCTCGACCTCGACAATGGTGACCTTGCCGGCCGTGGCCATCACCGGATTGAAGTTTCGGGCCGTCATCCGGAACATCAGATTGCCCTCGGGATCGGCCTTCCAGGCCTTGATGATGGCGAGGTCGGCGCGCAGCCAGGTCTCGCGGACATAGGTCTCGCCCTCGAAGTCCTCGACCGGCTTGCCCTCGGCCACCACCGTGCCGACGCCAGTCTTGGTATAGAAGGCCGGGATGCCCGCGCCGCCGGCCCGGATACGCTCGGCCAGGGTGCCCTGCGGGTTCAGTTCCAGCTCCAGTTCGCCCGACAGATAGAGCTGCTCGAACAGCTTGTTCTCGCCGACATAGCTGGAGATCATCTTTCGGATCTGGCCGTTGTTGAGCAGCATCCACAGGCCGAAGCCGTCGGCCCCGCAGTTGTTGCTGATCACGGTCAGGTTCTTGACGCCCGTGTCCTTCAACGCCGGGATCAGGGTCTCGGGATTGCCCGATAGACCAAAGCCGCCCGACATCAGGGTCATGCCATCAAAGGTCACGCCCTCCAGGGCGGCCGCGGCGCTGTCGTAGATCTTGTTCTTCATGGAACGCTCCAGAGCCTTCTAGACCAGGGGAAGGCCGACGTAATTCTCGGCCAGCGTCACCTGGGCGGCGCGCGAGCCCTTGATATAGGCCAGTTCCGCGACCTGCATCTTGCGGTCGAAGCCATCGCGGTCGGGGAAGCGGTGGGTCAGGCTGGTGAACCACCAGGAGAACCGCTCGGCCTTCCACACCCGGGCCAGGGCGCGGGCGGAATAGCTGTCGATCCCGGCCTTGGAGCGCTCATGGTAGTGCTCGACCAGAGCGTCGGACAGCATGATCACGTCGGAGACCGCGAGGTTCATGCCCTTGGCCCCAGTGGGCGGCACGATGTGGGCGGCGTCACCGGCCAGGAACAGGCGACCGTGTCGCATTGGCTCGGAGACGAAGCTGCGAAGCGGTGCGATCGACTTCTCGAATGAGGGTGCGCGAACGATGCGGGCGGCGGCCGCGGGACCCAGGCGGATCGAGACCTCATCCCAGAACCGCTCGTCGGACCACTCCTCCAGGCGATCGTCCAGCGGGCATTGCACGTAGTAGCGGCTGCGCGTCGGTGAGCGCATCGAGGCCAGGGCGAAACCGCGTTCGTGGTTGGAGTAGATCAGCTCGTGATCGCAGGGCGGGGCTTCGGTCAGTATGCCCAGCCAGCCGAAGGGATAGACCCGCTCGAAGGTCCTGAGTACGTTCTCCGGGATCGCCGCGCGGCTGACCCCGTGATAGCCGTCGCAGCCGGCGATGAAGTCGCAGTCCAGCCGATGTTCGGCGCCGTCCTGGCGCCAGGTGACATGGGGGTGGTCGCCATCGACGTCGTGTAGCTGGACGTCCTCGGCGTCGAACACGATCCGCAGGTCGCGTTGCTCGGCGGCGTCGAACAGGTCCTTCATCACCTCCTGCTGGCCATAGACCATCACGGTCGAGCCGCCGGTCAGGTCGGCCATGTCGATGCGGAACATCTCGCCGTCGCTGGCCAGGTTGGTCCCGGCGTGGACCAGACCCTCGCGCCGCATCCGATCGCCGACGCCCAGGCGCTCCATCAGGTCGACGGTGACCTGCTCCAGCACGCCGGCGCGGACGCGGCCCTCGACATAGGGGCGATCCTTGCGCTCCAGGATTACCGCGTCGATCCCGGCCTGCCTTAGCAGATGGCCGAGGAACAGCCCGGCCGGGCCAGCGCCGATGATGGCGATCTGGGTTCGCACGATGGAGCTCTCCGCCCTGACGCCGCTTCCCGCGACTTGCATCAAACCTGACCCTGACGGTCCGCTTTTAGGATGGACAGAGCATCACAAAAGTTGGACTTTTCGAACGGGTCAGATCTCGGGCTGGCCAGGGCGTGGAGGTCCGGGCTTGTCGAAAACGCACGCAGTTCCAAGCTTCTTCCTGTTCGGTGAGCCTTTGCGAACCGTTGAGGGCAAGTTCATCCACCTGGAAGAGTTGGACGATCGCACCAGGCCCAACGACTGGAACATCCGCGCCCACGCCCACGCGGACCTCAACCATGTGTTCCACATCGCGGCCGGGGGCGGGGTCATGCATGTGGATGACGAGGCGATCGCCTTCGGCGCCCCATGCCTGCTGCTGGTTCCATCCGGAAGGGTCCACGGCTTCGCCTACCAGGTCGAGACGGCGGGCTCGGTGCTGACCATCGCCGACAGCTATCTGCGCGACCTGACCGCACGAGAGCCGGCCTTCGCCGATCTGTTCCGGGCCCCGCGTCAGCTGCCGCTGGATGCGCGGTCGGGGATCGCGTCCTCGCTGGGCGAGCTGTCGCGCGAGCTGGTGTGGACCGCGCCCGCCGGCGGGGCGGCGGTCGAGGGACATCTGCTGACCATCCTCGTCGAGGCCGTGCGGCGGCTGGTCCGCGACGAGGCCGCCGCGCCGGCTGTCCAGGGCGGGCACGTCACCCTGGTCGCCCGGTTCCGCGAACTGGTCGAGGCGCACTATCGCGAGGGCCTGCCGATGGAAACCTATGCCGAACGACTGGGCGTCACGCTGGCGCGCCTCCGCGCCGCCTGCCTGCGGGCGGCGGGCGCCTCGCCGCTGCGGCTGGTGCGGGATCGGCTGCTGCTGGAGGCTAAGCGTGCGCTGCTGTACTCGAACATGACCGTCGCCGAGGTCGCCTATCATCTAGGCTTCGAGGACCCTGCCTACTTCTCGCGTTTTTTCGCTAAGGCTGAAGGCGTTTCGCCCAAGCGTTATCGGGTCGAGCGATCAACGCACGCGTCTTCGATCGTCTAGCGACAGTCCGCATCCAAGTTAGTGACTTGCACACATTGTTTGCTCAGCGTACAAAATGGCGAGCGTACAAATAAGCGGCGCCGCCAAGCGCCTTCGCGCCAAGGGAAGGAACGACCATGAGCTCGACCCAGGCCGTCTTCGAGCGCCGTGACCCCGTCACGGGCGCGGTCGCCACCACCTCCATCGCCATGACCACCGATCAGGCGCGCGCCGCCGTCGACGCCGCCCAGGCCGCGCTGCCGGCCTGGAGCGCCTTGGGGCCGAACGCCCGCCGCGCCCTGCTGTCCAAGGCGGCCGAGGCGCTGGAAGCGCGCGCTGACGACTTCGTCGCCGCGATGATGGGCGAGATCGGCGCCACCGAGGGCTGGGCCCGCTTCAACCTGATGCTGGCCGCCTCGATGATCCGCGAGGCCGCGTCCCTGACCACCCAGATCAACGGCGAGGTGATCCCGTCGGACAAGCCGGGCTGCCTGGCCATGGCCGTGCGCGAGCCGGTCGGGGTCATCCTGGGCATCGCCCCCTGGAACGCGCCGATCATCCTGGGGGTGAGGGCGGTCGCCACGCCGCTGGCCTGTGGCAACACCGTGGTGCTGAAGGCCTCCGAGAGCTGCCCGCGCACTCATGCCCTGATCGCCGAGGCTTTCGCGGCCGCGGGCCTGCCCGAGGGCGCTCTGTCGATCGTCACCAACGCGCCTCAGGACGCGGCCGAGGTGGTCGGCGCCCTGATCGACCATCCAGCGGTGCGGCGAATCAACTTCACCGGCTCGACCGCCGTGGGCAAGATCATCGCCAAGCGCGCGGCCGAACACCTGAAGCCGGTGCTGCTGGAGCTGGGCGGCAAGGCGCCGTTGATCGTGCTGGAGGACGCCGACCTGGATGAGGCGGTCAAGGCCGCCGCCTTCGGAGCCTTCATGAACCAGGGTCAGATCTGCATGTCGACCGAGCGGATCATCGTCGTCGACGCGATTGCCGACGCCTTCGTCGCGAAGTTCGCCGCCAAGGCCTCCAGCCTCGCGGTCGGCGATCCGCGCGAGGGCAAGACGCCGCTGGGCGCGGTGGTCGATCTGAAGACCGTGTCCCACGTCCAGCGCCTGGTCGACGACGCCGTGAGCGCCGGGGCCGTCCAGGTCAGCGGCGGCCCAGCCAAGGGTGTGCTGATGCCCGCCACGGTCGTCGACAAGGTGACGCCCACAATGCGCCTGTTCCGTGAGGAGAGCTTCGGCCCGGTGGTCGGCGTGATCCGCGCCCGCGATGAGGAGCACGCCATCGCCCTGGCCAACGACACCGAGTACGGCCTGTCGGCCTCGGTCTTCACCCGCGACATCGCTCGCGGCCTGAAGGTGGCGCGACGGATCCAGTCGGGCATCTGCCACGTCAACGGCCCGACCGTGCACGACGAGGCCCAGATGCCGTTCGGCGGCGTCAAGGCCTCGGGCTACGGCCGCTTCGGCGGCAAGGCCGGCATCGACGCCTTCACCGAGTTGCGCTGGATCACGGTCGAGACCCAACCCGGCCATTTCCCGATCTGACGCCATTTCGGCGCCTCCCCGCGCCCCTTTCGATTTCCAAGGATCCATGATGACCGACACCAACGACACCGCGACTTTCCGAGTCGAGAACCGCATCGCCTGGGTGAAGTTCAACCGTCCCGACAAGCGCAACTGCATGAACCCCACCCTGAACCGCCGCATGATGGAGGTGCTGGACGAACTAGAGTTTCGCGACGATGTCGGGGTGCTCGTCCTGACCGGCGAAGGCTCGGCCTGGTCGGCGGGCATGGACCTGAAGGAGTACTTCCGCGAGACCGAGGCCAAGGGCCTGGGCGCCACGCGTCAGGCCCAGCGCGAGTCCTACGGCTGGTGGCGGCGCCTGCGCTGGTACCAGAAGCCGACCATCGCCATGGTCAACGGCTGGTGCTTCGGTGGCGGCTATGGGCCGCTCTACTCGTGCGACCTGGCGATCGCCGCCGACGAGGCCCAGTTCGCCCTGTCCGAGATCAACTGGGGCATCCTGCCGGGCGGCGGCGCCACCAAGGTGGTGGTCGACCTGATGCCGCTGCGCGACGCCATGTACCACGCCATGACCGGCGAGCTGATCGACGGCCAGAAGGCCGCCGAGTGGCGACTGGTCAACGAGAGCGTGCCGCTGGAACGCCTGGAGGCGCGGGTGCGCGAGCTGGCCGAGGTGCTGCTGAAGAAGAACCCCGTGGCGCTGAAGGCGACCAAGGACGCGGTCCGCCGGGTCAAGGAAATGACCTACGACAACGCCGAGGACTACCTGGTCCGGGCCCAGGAGGCGGCCAATTCCTACGACAACGATGGTCGCAAGGAGGGCATCAAGCAGTTCATCGACGACAAGACCTACAAGCCCGGCCTGGGCGCCTACGATCTGGCCAAGCAGAGCTGAGACGAGGCGGGGGAGGAGGCCACGACGGGAGGGACGAGCAGATGACCCCAATGGACCATGTCGCCCTCCAGGCGCGCCTCCAGCCGCAAGGGATGGCGGCCGTCGAACTGGCCGGCGGCCGTCGCTGGACCCATGCCGAGCTTGACCTCGGCGTCGCCCGCGCGGCGAGTGTGCTGCGGCGGCGCGGGGTAGGCGAGGGCGACCGCTTGGCGGTGCTGGCCAAGAACCGGGTCCTGCTGGCCATCCTACACCTGGCCTGCGCCCGGCTGGGCGCGATGTTCGTCCCGTTGAACTGGCGGCTTAGCGCCAGCGAGACCGCCACCCTGGTCGAGGACGCCGAGCCGGCCCTCATCGTCGGCGATACTCAACTCGGCGCCGTGGGTCTGGAGGGCCTCGATCTCGACATCCTGCAGGCCGAGATCGACGAGGCCGATCCCGACACGGCGACCCGGGCCGACCGCGAACGCCCGTCGCTGATCCTCTACACCTCGGGCACGTCGGGCCGTCCGAAGGGCGTGCTGCTGTCTGAGCGCAATCTGGACCAGACGGCGATCAATTTCGGCCGTCTGGGCAAGGTCACCCACCAGAGCGTCTTCCTGGTCGACGCGCCGATGTTCCACATTATCGGCCTGGTGACCTCGGTCCGTCCGGCCCTGATGCATGGCGGGACCATCCTGGTGTCCGACGGCTTCGAGCCTGGCCGCACGCTAAGCCGCCTGAGCGATCCGGCGTTGGGCGTCACCCACTATTTCTGCGTGCCCCAGATGGCCGCGATGCTGCACCGCCATCCGGACTTTGACGCCTCGGCGCTGCGGCGGCTGACGGCCATCTTCACCGGCGGCGCGCCTCATCCGGCGGCGGACATCCGCACCTGGCTGTCCGACGGGATCCCGGTGGTCGACGGCTACGGCATGAGCGAGGCCGGAACCGTGTTCGGCATGCCGGCCGACCTGGCGCTGATCGACGCCCGGGCCGGCTCGGCGGGGCTGGCCATGTCCTCGGTCGCGACCCGGATCGTCGATGAGCACGACAATGACTGCCAGCCCGGCGTGCCCGGCGAGCTGCTGCTGAAGGGCGACAACGTCTTCCGGGGCTATTGGCGGCGACCGGACGAGACCGCCCGCGCCTTCACCGCCGACGGCTGGTTCCGCACTGGCGACATCGCCCGCGCTGACGCCGAGGGCTATCACTGGCTGGTCGACCGCAAGAAGGACATGTTCATCTCGGGCGGCGAGAACATCTATCCGGCCGAGATCGAAGCGGCTCTGGCCGACCATCCCGCCATCGCCGAGTGCGCCGTCGTCGGCGTGCCCGATCCGCGCTGGGGCGAGATCGGCCATCTGGTCGTGACCTGCCGCGACGGCGCCGAGCTGGATCTGACCCTGATCCTGAACCATCTCGAAAATCGGCTGGCGCGGTATAAGCTGCCCAAGGCCCTGACCCTGGTCGCCGCGCTGCCGCGCACGGCCTCGGGCAAGATCCAGAAGACGGTCCTGCGTGAGCGGTTGCTCGGCCAGGATCCAAGAACCTGAACGCCGGCGGTCTCTGGGGGGAGCGACCGGCGAGCCTGAGGGAGGATGAGATGGCGTCGAGTCTCGACGAACAGGGCGGCGCGACCCGGACCGGGATTGGGCTCGAGGCCTGGAATGCGGTGGTCGCATCGACCTTCGACAACCTTGTGGTCGACGCCGACCGGGAAGGGTTCGAGGGCCGCATGGACGTGCGCGACCTGGGCGGCATGGATTTGTCCTGCGTCGCCTCCAGCGCCGCGGTGGTGCGGCGGGGCCGATCGGCTATAGCCCAGCGGCCCTATTTCAAGCTGCACGTCCAGGACGTCGGCCGGAGCCAGAACCTGCAGGACGGGCGCGAGGCGGTGCTGGACGAGGGCGACCTGATGCTGTGCGACCCGGCGCGGCCCTACACGATCCGGTTCGACGACCCCAACCGCATGCTGGTGCTCAGGATCCCTTCCGAGCGACTGGCTGACCGGATGGGCGACCCCGAGGCCCTGTGCGGCCGCCGGCTGGCCGGAGACGGCCTGGCCGGCGCCCTGCTGACCTCGTTCATTCGCACGCTGTGGACCAACGCCGGCCAGGGCGCCGCGCCCGTCGGCGAGGCGGTGCAGGAGGCGGCCCTGTCTCTGCTGAGCGCGGTCGCCCGGGAAAACGAGGGGGAGGCTAGGGCTGTCCGCGACCTCGACGCCGGCCAGGGCGCGGGCGCGCGGATCAAGCGCTTCATCGACGAGAACCTCTGCGACCCGGATCTCAGCGTGGGGCGCGTCGCGAGCGCGCTGGGCGTCTCGCCGCGCTATGTCCAGATGGTGTTTGCCGGCATGGCCACCACGCCGTTGGCCTATATCCGGCGTAGACGGCTGGAGCGGGCGGCGCGAACCCTGCGGGAGGATGGGCAGGCCTGCAACATCACGGACCTGTCTTTCGGCCTGGGCTTCAACGACCTTTCGCATTTCAGCCGCGCTTTCAAGGCCTTCTATGGCGTCGGGCCGCGCGAGTTCCGGGCCAGTTGAACCCCTTGCGACGCGAACGTCCGCGAAAACCACATCGGGCTTCGCATCCGTGAAAGTCGCCTTCGCGCCTGGCCAAGTTTGACGGCGCCGCCCGTGCTCCTCTGTCGACAACGACATAAAAGGGAGGTTCGGGCCATGGGGCGTAAGCTCTGGTTACAACAGGTGTTCGGGGCGGTGTCCCTGCTAGCCCTGGCGGCGGCCGGCGCCGCGCATGGCCAGGCCGTCGTGGAGGAGGTGGTCGTCACCGCCCAGAAGCGGGCTGAGAACGTCCAGGATGTGCCGATCGCCATCTCGGCCTTCACGGAAAACGCGCTGCAGGAGCGGGCCGTGGGCAACGTCGCCCAGCTCTCCAATCTGGCGCCCAACGTCACCCTGGACGGCGGCACGCCGTTCTCGGGTTCGCCCTCGGTGCTGTCGGCCTATGTGCGCGGCATCGGCTCGGACGACTTCGCCTTCAACATCGACCCCGGAGTCGGCATCTATGTCGATGGCGTCTATCTGGCCCGCACCGTCGGCGCCAACCAGGACCTGCTGGACGTCGAGCGCATCGAAATCCTGAAAGGTCCGCAAGGCACGCTGTTTGGCCGCAACACCATCGGCGGCGCCATCTCGATCGTGACCCGCGAGCCGGGGGACGAGTTCAAGTTCAAGGGCGACGTCACCGTCGGCAGCTTCAACCTGATGCAGGCTCGCGGCAGCGCCGATCTGCCGCTGGCCGAGGGGCTGTCCTCGTCGATCACCTTCGGGATCAAGAGCCGCGAGGGCTATGTCGAACGCATCCCCTATCCGGACGCACGCGCCCGCAACACGACCTCCTATACGGCGTTTCCGTCGTCCGACTTCAACACGGCGTCAAGGGAAGGCGGCGAGAACAGCTGGAACCTGCGTGGAAAGCTGAAGTGGAAGGGTGAGTCCACCAAGGTCGTGCTGGCGGCCGACTACACCCACGAGGATGGCGACGGCCTGGCCAATACCCTGATCGGCACGACCGTTACGGTTCCGGGCAATTTCGCCGGCACGACCAACCTGCCGGGCACGGCCTTCGATCCGACGGGGACCACGGGCTTCCTGTTTGGCGGTCTCTACAACTTCTGCATCGGCGCGACCCCGACCCAGATCGCCGCCCGCAACGCCCAGGCCCTCTGCGGCGTGCGCGGCACGCAGTACAGCCCCAACCTTCATGTCGCTTCGCTGGCCAGCGTCAATGTCGACGCCGACCCGAACAACGACCGGCTGCCCTACGACAGCCGCTTCGTCAGCAAGGACATCGACAAGAGCTACGCCACCGGCAACAGCTTCTCGAACCTGGTCAACTGGGGCACGGGCCTGACGGTCGAGCACAGCCTGACCGACGATGTGACCCTGAAGTCGATCACCGCCTACCGCAAGTTGCTGTGGAAGAGTGGCACCGACGCCGACGGCTCGCCGCTGAACATCGGCCAGCTCAGCTTCGACATGAAGCAGTGGCAGTTCAGCCAGGAACTGCAACTGCTGGGCTCGGCCTTCGACAAGAAGCTGAACTACGTGCTGGGTGGTTACTACTTCAAGGAAAAGGGCTCTCTGCACGACTACGTCACGTTCGACGAGGGCATCCTGCAGGTCGACGGTCCTAACCAGCTGGAGACCAAGAATTACGCCGCGTTCGGCCAGATCGACTGGCGGCCGATCGACCTGATCGGGGTCACGCTGGGCGGCCGCTACACCAAGGAAAAGAAGCTGTTCGAGGGCGGGCAGCAGGATCTGAACGGCTTCAACTACAAGCTCTTCGGTTGCTCGGACGCCAATGGCAATATCACGCCGAACGGGCCGTTCCCCCTGGCGCCGGTCTCATGCCAGACGGGTCTGAGCTATCCGGACCCCAGCAATCCAGTGCGGGTCTACGCGCCGGGCGTCAACGAGCAGACGTTCAGCAATTTCTCGCCCAAGGTCGGGGTGCAGCTACACCCGGGCGATGACCTGATGGCCTATGTCAGTTGGTCCAAGGGTTACAAGACCGGCGGCTGGACGACCCGCCTGACCAATCCCCAGCTGCTGGCCCAGCCGTTCGGCGAGGAGACCGCCACCACCTGGGAGGCCGGCTTCAAGTCCAAGCTGCTGGACCGCCGCCTGCAGCTGAACGGCTCGGTGTTCCAGACCCAGTACGACGGCATCCAGCTGAACTTCCAGCAGGGCACTTCGCCGACCATTCGCAACGCCGGCGACGCCAAGATCAAGGGCGTGGAGGTCGAAGCGGTCGCCGTGCCCATGGACGGGCTCACCGTAAACGCCTCGGTGGGCTATCTGCACGCCCGCTACACCGACGTTCTGGCCGGCGTGCTGGCGGTCAGCGGGCCGAACCCCTTCCAGGCGGGCACCTTCGTCGGCGCCCCGCTTCCCAAGACGCCCAAGTGGAAGATCAACGTCAGCCCGCGCTACGAATTCAAGCTGGCCAACGGCGGGTCGATCACGGCCATCGGCGACTGGACCTACACTTCCGCCATCTGGAACAACGCCCAGCGCACCTATCTGCTGAAGCGTCCGGCCGTGCAGGTGGTGAACGCCAGCCTCGCCTACGCCGACCCTGGCGGCGCCTGGACCTTCACGGTGGGCGGCACGAATCTGACCGACAAGCGCTACCTGACCACGGGCAACGAGAACATCGCCGCCGGCGCCATCTTCGGCACCTACAGCCGGCCGCGCGAAGCCTATGTCCGCCTCGGCGTGACGTTCTGATGAAGGCGGGGCGAACGCGTCCGCCGTTCGCCCCTTTTCGCCCTTCGGGGCTCGATGGATTGGGAGCGCAAGACGCCATGAACGACATGAGTCATCGACCCGGCGTGTTGGTCGACGCGCCCTTGCTTTCGGCCGACCAATGGAACGAGCGACTGTTCTCCGACGGCTGGCGGACAGCGCAAGGCGGCGTGATCGAGGTGCAGGAGCCGGCCACCGAGACGGTGCTGACCCGCGTGGGCAGGGCCGATCGCTCTGACGTCGCCCGCGCCGCTGCGTCGGCCAAGGCGGCTCAGTCCGCCTGGGCGGCTATGACCGTCGACGCACGCCAGAAAGTGCTGCTACGGGCCGCCGACCTGTTGGAAGAGCACGCCGCCGATCTCGCGCAGTGGATCATGCGCGAGAGCGGTTCGGTCGGCGGAAAGGCCGCCGTTGAGCTGGAACATGCCGCGGGCTTCGTGCGGCAAGCCGGCGTGATGGCGACCGAGGCCGCCGGGCTGGTCTTGCCGGCCTCCTCGGGCAAGACCAGCATCGCGCGTCGCGTGCCGCTGGGCGTGGTCGCCGTGATCTCGCCGTTCAACTTCCCGCTGGTCCTGTCGATCCGCGCGGTCGCGCCCGCCTTGGCGACCGGCAATGCGGTGGTGCTCAAGCCCGACCCGCGCACGCCGATCAGCGGCGGCTTTCTGATCGCCCGGGTCTTCGAGGCGGCCGGCCTGCCGGAGGGCCTGCTGCACGTCCTGCCCGGCGACGCCGAGGCCGGCGACGCCCTGTGCCGGGATCCGAACATCGCCATGATCGCCTTCACCGGCTCTACAGCCGCGGGCCGCAAGGTCGGCGAGGTGGCGGGCGGACACCTGAAGAAGGTCGCGCTGGAACTGGGCGGCAAAAACCCCCTGATCATCCTCGACGACGCCGATCCGGACGTCGCCGCGTCCAACGCCGCCTGGGCCGCGTGGCTGCACCAGGGCCAGATTTGCATGACCGCCGGCCGGCTGCTGGTCCAGCGCGGGATCCACGACGCGGTGGTCGAGCGCCTGGCGGCCAAGGCCGCGCACCTGCCGGTCGGGGATCCGATGCGCGGCGACGTGGCGCTGGGTCCGCTGATCAGCCGAAGCCAGCTGGAGCGGGTCCACGCCATCGTCTCCGATACGGTGGCGGCCGGCGCCAGGCTGGTCGCTGGCGGGACGCATGACGGCCTGTTCTACGCGCCGACGGTGCTGGACGGGGTGAAGCCGGGGATGCGGGCGTTCGAGGAGGAGATCTTCGGTCCCGTGGCGGCGATCACCGTCTTCGACGAGCTGGACGAGGCCACGCGTCTCGCCAACCACGGTCCCTACGGCCTGGCGGCGGGGATCATCACCGGTTCGGTGGGGCGCGGCATGGGCTTGGGGAGCGCGCTGGAGGTGGGACACCTGCATATCAACGAGCAGACGGTCGAGGCGGGGCCGCACGCGCCGTTCGGCGGCCTGAAGGCGTCCGGTAATGGAACCCGCATCAGCGGCCCCGCCAACCTGGACGAGTTCACCACCTGGCGGTGGGAGACGGTCAAGGCCGTGGCCACGCCCTATCCGTTCTAGACCAGCGGCTTTGGAGGAGTTCGTCCGCATGCAGATCACCGCCGCCGTCACGCGCAGCCCGGCCGGACCGCTGAGCCTGGAGTCGCTCCAGATCGAGGAACCTCGCGCGGGCGAGGTCCTGGTCCGGGTCGTCGCCACCGGCGTCTGCCACAGCGACATGGTGATGCGCGACCAGCATCTGCCGACGCCGCAGCCGGTGGTCCTGGGCCACGAGGGGGCGGGCGTGGTTGAGCGGGTCGGGCCGGGCGTGACCAAGGTGGCGGCCGGGGACCACGTGGTCATGACCTTCAACTCCTGCGGCCGATGCGCGTCGTGCGCCGACCACGCGCCGACCTATTGCCACGAGTTTTTCCCGCGCAACTTCATGGGCGCGCGCGAGGACGGATCGTCGGGGCTGTCGCGCGACGGCGAGACCATCCACGCCAACATCTTCGGCCAGTCGTCGTTCGCCACCTACGCCCTGTGCCACGAGCGCAACGCGGTGAAGATCGACAAGGCCGCGCCGCTGGAGATCCTGGGCCCGCTCGGTTGCGGGGTGATGACCGGCGCCGGGGCGGTGATGAACGCTCTGAAGGTTCCTGCCGGTCGTTCGCTGGTGGTGTTCGGCGCCGGCGCGGTGGGGCTGTCGGCGGTGCTGGCGGCCAAGGCGATCGGCGCGGGGCCGGTCATCGCCGTCGACATCAATCCCGAGCGCCTGGACCTGGCCCTGGAGCTCGGCGCCGACCATGTCCTGAACGGGGCCGAGGGCGGCGTGGTCGAGAAGATCCAGGCGATCACCGGGACCGGCGTGCACTTCTCGATCGACACCACGGCCAATCTGAAGGTCATGCGCCAGGCGGTGGACTGCCTGGGACCGCGCGGCGTCTGCGGCCTGGTCGGCGCATCCAGGATGGGCGACGAGCTGCCGCTGGACGCCGTGTCGGTGATGAGCGGCGGCAAGGTGGTGCGCGGCGTGGTCGAGGGCGACGCCGATCCCGACGTGTTCATCCCCGAGCTGATCGCCCTGCACCAGGCCGGCCGGTTCCCGTTCGACCGGCTGATCCGGTTCTATCCGCTGTCGGCGATCAACCAGGCCGTCGCGGACGGCGAGGCGGGGCGGGTGATCAAGCCCGTGGTGCGGATGGTCTGATCCTTTCGGCAGGCCTTCGCATCTCTTGGCCCGGCGCGGACTCCGCGCCGGGCCTCTTTTAGCTCAGAGATCCAGCACCAGGCGCGGCGTGCGGGCCCGCGAGCAGCAAGGCGTGAACTGTTCGTTCGCGGTCCTCTCGTCATCAGTCTGGAAGAGGTCGCGATGGTCGGGCTCACCCTCGATCACGCGGGTCAGGCACGTGCCGCAGACGCCTTGCTCGCACGAGACCGGCACGAAGACGCCCGCGGTCTCCAGGGCTTGAGCGGCTGTCTGGTCGGCCGCCACCGGCACCACCTGTCCGCTGCTGGCGATGACCAGCTCGAAGGGCCGGTTCGCGCCCTCAGGCGGAGGCGCGGCGGCGAAGTGCTCCTTGCGGATCTGGTCGGGGGGCCAGCCGCGCGCCAGGGCTCCGTCGATGACGTAGGCCATGAACCCGCCGGGCCCGCAGACATAGAGGCGGCGGCCGGGAGCGGGATCGGCCAGGGCGCTGTCGAGATCCAGCCGGGTTTCCGGCTCGGCGTCGAACGACAGATGCACCGCGTCGGCGAAGGGCGCCGCGGCCAGCTCGTCCAGAAAGGCTGCTCGCGAGCGGTCGCGGGCGCAGTAGTGGAAGGCGAACGAATGCTCCACGGCGTGCAGCCGACGGGCCATGGCCAGGATCGGCGTCACGCCGACCCCGCCGGCGAACAGCAGGTGCTCTTCGGCGGCCTCGTCCAACGCGAACAGGTTGCGCGGCGCGCTGATCTTGAGCGTCGCGCCTTCGGTCAGCGCCTCGTGGACGAAGGTCGAGCCGCCGCGCGAGGCCGGTTCGCGCAGCACGGCGATCCGGTAGTGGCCACGATCGGCTGGGTCGTTGCATAGCGAATATTGCCGCGTCAGCCCGTTGCCGAGGAACAGATCGACGTGGGCGCCGGCCTCGAACGCTGGCAAGTCGCGGCCTTCGGCGCAGACCAGTTCGAGCCGCACGATGTCCTCGGCGGCCCGGGCGCGGGACGCCACCCGAACCTTGATCATCCGGCGATCGCCGCCTGCGCGCCCGCCTCGGCGGCGATGGCCTTGTCGATGGCCATGCGCGAGCGCACGCCGCCGGCGTCGATGTTCAGCTTCAGCAGCTTGCGGTCGGGATAGGCGAGCAGGTTCTTCTGCTGCCGCTCCAGCATCTCCAGGTCCTCGGAGAAGATCTTGCCCTGGCCCTCGCGGATGGTGTCGGTCAGGGCCGCGTCGGCGACCGCGAAGCTGCGGGCCATGCCCCAGAAGTAATGGTGCGAGGTCTCGGTTTCGGGGGTGATGAAGTCGACGACGACGCTGGAGACCTTCTTGTCGGCCGGCGCGTCATAGCCGCCGTGGCCAGCCAGGGCTACGCCGACTTCGATCATCACATGGCTGGGCAGGGAGAAGCGGCAGATCTGCCAGCGATCGACCAGGGCGTCCTCGGGCAGGCCCGCGCCCCGCAGCGCCATGCGCCAGAAGGGTGGGGCGTGAATGCCCTCCATGAACCGGCTGGTGATCACCTCGTCGCCGTCGAGGCGGGTGGTGACCGGCGCCTCGTCGATCTCCTTCTGGCCGATGCTGGTGGCGTGGACATAGGTCTCGTGCGTCAGGTCCATCAGGTTGTCGACCATCAGCCGATAGTCGCAGGCGATGTGATAGAGGCCGCCGCCATAGGCCCAGTCGGGGCTGTCGGCCCAGAACAGCGGATGCAGCTTGGCGGAATCGGCCTGGGCGGGGTCGCCGGGCCAGACCCAGACGAAGCCGTGACGCTCCAGCACCGGGAACGCGCGGATGGCGGGGAAGGCGGCGACGCGCTGGCCCGGCATCGACGTGGCGCGGCCTTCGCAGCCCATGGTCAGGCCGTGATAGCCGCAGACCAGCTCGCCGTCGCGGACGAAGCCCAGCGACAGGGGCGCGCCCCGGTGCGGGCAGAAATCCTCCAGGGCGACCGGGCGGCCGTCCTTGCCGCGGTGGAAGACCATGGCCTGGCCGCAGATGCGCCGGCCCAGCGGCCTGTCGGCGATCTCGTCGGGCGTACAGGCGACGTACCAGGCGTCAAGCGGCCAGGGCGCGGCCTTGGCCACGGTTTCGGTACCCATCGTCGTTTCCTCGCGTCCTGGTCTGGCGACCTATTGGATCCAATCTTGATCGCAATTGCAGCGACGTCAAGATTGGATCCAATCGAAAGCTTGTGGGCGTCTCGGGGCGTCGGCTAGAGTCGAGGCCATGGACACGCCGAGCATGAAGCCGGGCCAGCGCGTGATGATGGCCCTCCGCAAGATGATCGCCTCGGGCGAGATCAAGAGCGGCGAACGGATCGCCGAGATCCCGACGGCGGCGGCGCTGGGCGTCTCGCGCATGCCCGTGCGAACGGCGCTGCGCAGCCTGGAGCAGGAAGGATTGGTGGTGCGGCTGGGCGCGCGGGGCTATGCGGCGCGGGGCGTATCCAGCGACCAGATCCGCGACGCCATCGAGGTGCGGGGGGTCCTTGAAGGCTTCGCGGCGCGATGCCTGGCCGAGCGGGGCATGAGTTCCGAGACCCATGCACGACTGGCCGGCCTGATCGCGGAGGGCGAGACGCTGTTCACGACGGGACGGTTGGCCGCCGAGGACGTGGATCGCTACGCCGCCTACAATCAGGCCTTCCACGACACGCTGGTGAGCGCCGCGGGCAACGGCGCGGTCGAGGGCGCGCTGGCGCGCAACAGCTTCGAGCCCTTCGCGGGGGCCGGCGCCCTGGCGCTGGACCTGACGGATCTCGCGGCTGAATACGAGCACCTGCTGGCCGCCCACCGCCAGCATCAGTCGGTGCTGGACGCCGTCGCGCGGGGCGACGCCGACGAGGCCGAACGGATCATGCGTGACCACGCCCTGGCGGCGATCCGCAACGCCAAGGTCTTCGAGGCGGCGGCCAGCGCGGGTTCGCCGCTGGGCGCCGCGTGGACCATTCGCGCCGACTGACGCGGCGGTACTGCGCAAAGGCTGCTGGAGGTCCCGCGAGAAGCGCTTTAGATGCAATCAGGATACAGTTTGCTTGGCGTGCCAATCGGGGTTTGTCGACCATGGAAGAGACCGCCGCCTTCGGTGTGCTGGGACAACGGCTGGGCTTGCAGCTGCACTCGACGGATGTGCGAATCATGGCCGGACTGACGGCCCGCCTGACGCCCCTGAACGTGACCCCGGCGCGCGCTACGGCGGTCGTCTACATCGCCCTGAACGCCGGCTGTGATCAGGTCACCCTGGGGCGCGCCCTGGGCATCAACCGGGCCAGCACGATGAAGGCCGTCGACGAGTTGGAGGCGCTTGGCGCGATCGAGCGCCGACCGGGCCGTGACCGCCGCACCAACGCCCTGCACTTGACGGCCGCCGGCGAGACCCTGCGAAAAAGGATCGAGGAGGCCACGCTCGCGCACGATCGAGAAGCCTTCGCGGCTTTGACGGAGGTCGAACGCGCCGAGTTCAGCCGGCTGCTCGCCAAGCTCCGTCGCGAGGGAACGGACGGCTCGACTCCGGACAAAAATGACGGGCGATAGACAGCCGTACGCATAGGCGTTGCGCTGGTCGGCGGCGGTGGAAACGGCGCCCGAGTTCGCGCCTGTCAAAGTCGTCTTCGCGCCTGGACAAGCCCCACCTGGGCGCTCGTGCTCAAGTCCCCTTCACGTCGTCCAGCGAGTTCGCGCGGCGTCGGCCGATTTGATTGGGGGCTCGCATGATTGACCGGATGGCGGTCGTCGGTGGCGTCAAGATTCGCTATGTCGATACGGGAGGCGAGGGCGTCCCGCTCTTCTTCTGCTCCGGCATTGGCGGCTCGCTGGAGCTTTGGTCAAGGCAGTTGGAGGCGCTGGCGGGAAGCCATCGACTGGTCGCCTGGGACTATCCCGGTCATGGCCTGTCGGACATGGGGCGCCAGCTCTATGATCCGGACAGCTATGCGGCCTTCGCCCTGGCCCTGCTGGAGGTGCTCGGCTTGGAACGAGTGATCGCCGTCGGCAACTCGCTGGGCGGGACGATCGCCTTGCGCCTGTCGGGCCTGGCACCCGGTCGCATCGCGGGCCTGGTATTGGTCGCGCCGGCCATGCTGGGCCCGGAGGTCTTCCTGCCGTTCCGAATAATGTCCTTGCCGCTGCTCGGTGAGCTGATGACCAAGCCGAGCAAGACGTCGGTGGAGCACCAGTTGTCGGCGTTGTTCCATGATCCGACCGTGGTGACGGAGGATCTTCGCGCGGTCGTCTGGCGCAATGTTCACAAGCCGGGGGCGGCCAAGGCGCTATTGGCGACGTTGCGCCGGACCATGTCCTTGGCGGGCGTCCACGAAACCGTCTGGCGAAAGAGCCTGGAGCTCTTGGAGGCGGCGACCTGCCCGGTCCTGCTGGTTCATGGCAAGCAGGATGTCGTGCTGCCGTTTCAACGGTCCGAGCAATCGCCCCTGCCGGTGATGGGGCAGTTGGTGCTGGTCGATGCTTGCGGTCATACACCGCAATTCGAACGCGCCGAATACTTCAATGATCTTCTGGCGACATTTGCACGTCGGGTCGGCAGGCATTAAAGCCGCCGAATGCTTCGCGGTGAAGGGCGTTCAATGCGTCGGAAAATGCTTTAGGCGTCCAGGCGGGCAGGGTTTTCGGAAATCGGCTGAAGCGGCGCTTCGATGCGGCACACGAGCCCGCTCGGGCCGAAGTCCAGCGCCACCGCGCCCCCCAGGTCCTTCTCGACGCTGACCTTGATCAGGCGCGAACCGAAGCCGACCTTGGTCGGGGGCAGGACGGCGGGCCCGCCGGTCTCGCGCCATTCCAGGACCAGCATTGGCGCCGGACGCTCGACGTCGAAAGTCGCCCATCGCACCTCCAGGCGGCCCGTGGGGGTCGAGAGCGCGCCGTACTTGGCCGCGTTGGTGGCCAGTTCATGAAGGACCATTCCCAGCGCCAGGGCGTGGCGCGCCGGCAGCCGGAGCGAAGGGCCGACCAGCGTAACCTGTTCGGCCGGGTAGGGGGCCATCTCTTGCGCCAGCAGGTCGCCGATCGCCGCCGCCTCCCAACTGGCTTGCGTCAAGACGTTATGGGTGGCCGACAGCGCCATCAGGCGATCTTCGAACGCTTTCCGAAAATCGCTCAGCGAGGCGGCGCCCCGGGCGGTTTGGCTGGCGATCGACTGGATGGTCGCGAGGGTGTTCTTGACCCGGTGATTGAGCTCGTTGGTCAGGAGGCGATGACGTTGCTCGCTGGCGGTGACGGCGGCGAAGGCCTCGTGTCGGTCGGTGACGTCCAGCACCACCCCGATCATCCGAACCGCCCGGCCGCGCTGATCGTAGATCACCTTTCCACGAACATTGACCCATCGGTCCTGGGCGATCAGCCGGTATTCGTGATCGTAGTCGTCGCCGGTGCGCTGGGCGCTTTCGACGGCGCGATCCCGTCGGGTTCGGTCCTCCGGCGACAGGGCTCCAAGCCAGTGCTCCAGCGTCAGGTCCTCGTCGCCACGCAGATCGAACAGCGCCTTGACCTGGCTGGAGGCCTGCAACGACTGACTGCGCAGGTCATATTCCCAATAGCCGACGCCGCCCGCGTCCAAGGCCTGCAGGATGTTGCCGCGTTGGTCGTAGAGCGAGGCCATGATGGCCAGAAACAGGATGAGCAGGGTGCCGGCCGCTACGCCGACGCCGAGCAGGAACGGCGGAACGCCCATCGGCGCGATGAAGGCCGCGCCAGGGATCGGCGTCAGTTCGAGCGCGGCCATGGCGGTGTAGTGCATGCCGGCGACAGCCACGCCCAGCAGGCTGGCGGCCAGCAGGCGAGAGATCGCCGTCCTGGGCTGGCGCGCGACAAAGAGGCCGGTCGTGGACGCGAGAATGGCGATCGCCAGGGACAAGGCGACAAGGCCCGGGCGATAGTCCAGGGTCATGGCGGTCCGCAGGGCGGCCATGCCGACATAGTGCATCGCGCAGATGCCCAGCCCCATCGCCGCTCCGGCCAGCGTCACATCACCCGATCTTGAGCCGGGCCGGGTTGCGGCGACGAAGGCGCCCCAGGTGGAGCCGATCGCGAGGACGAGTGAAAGTGCGGTCAGCCCCGGCGCGTAGACGACCGGCGCGCCAGGGTCGAAGCCCAGCATGGCGATGAAGTGCATGGACCAGATCGACAAACCCATGGCGATCGCCGCCGTGCTGGTCCAGGTCAGCCTGGCTCGCCCCAGATGCGTTTGGACCCGACTGGCCAGGTCGAGCGCC
Source organism: Caulobacter sp. BK020 (assembly GCF_004342605.1). Classification (GTDB taxonomy): domain Bacteria; phylum Pseudomonadota; class Alphaproteobacteria; order Caulobacterales; family Caulobacteraceae; genus Caulobacter. The sequence continues at coordinate 575 of NZ_SLZL01000023.1, read as the reverse complement.
ACCCAGGAGCCGAACACCGCCACGAGCAGGGAAAGGCAGACAAGGGTCCAGTCGTGATGATGGTGGTGCAGAATGGCGAGACTCTCGGCGAGGCGTCCTTCTGACGGCTAGAGGGCGGCAGGGCGGCGCTCCTGGCAAGTCTGAATTTAGTACACGCCCAGCCAGAGCACCGATTTCGGCGAACCCTTCTATACTATAGTGACGCGCGCCTGGGCGTTTGGACCTCGGACGACCGCCGTGGAAAACGCTTTATACGTTCCTTGGGATCACGACCGATGGTGCGGCGCTCTTTATGATTGCTGTTCTTGAGGGCAGGCGCGCCGCCCGTCGACACCGCAACGCACTCCTGCGGGAGCACGACAGCGGCATGCTCGTCGAAATCTGGTGCGGTCCCAGGCTGAACACAAAGCCGCCTCGTTCCGCGGCCTGGACGAGATCGCAACGATCCGGTGATGGCGCGAAATTCGCCGATGAGTAGTCAGGTGACGCCCTGGATTTCGCGAGAGATCGCGGCGGCGGCGGCCTGGACCTCGGCGATGGTTTCCTCGACTGGACGTATGCCCCGCTTGTAGATG
>NZ_SLZL01000022.1 GCF_004342605.1 Caulobacter sp. BK020 | reverse complement strand
CATCCATGCTGGCCTCCTTCCCAGCCAGCATCTTGAATCAGACGCCAGCTGATTTGGGAATCCCGCGATTCAGCTAAACCTCAACCCGCTCTAGGTTCGCTCGCCGCGCGGGAAAACCTTGGCTAGGATCGCCGCATGCGTCGCGCCGCCCCCCTGCTGTTCCTGACCCTGCTGGCGACGCATGGCGGCCCGGCGGCGGCTGGCGAGACCGCCTGCTGGTTCGAGAACGGCGCGGTCGTGGCCCCGGCGGCCGTCGGCGGCATCGCCGGTGACTATGTGATCGACCTGTCGGCCCCGCACACCCTGCTGCACCGCGACATCGCCCAGGGCGCCGGCCACGTGGAGACCGCCCTGACCCTGCCGGTGCGCCTGGCGGGGGAGAGCGTGGCGGCGGCGCCGGTCGCCGTCCAGAGCCTGGACTATCGCGCCGTCGGCTTCCGAACCCCGATCACCGGCGTGATCGGGGCCGACATCCTGGACCGCTACACCCTGACCCTGGACTTCTCGCCCTGCCGCCTGAGGCTGGAACGCCCGAGCGAGCTGCGACGAGCCCGGGCGGGAGGCCTGCCCGTCACCCTTGTCGGCGGGACGCCCACCGTCCGCGCGGCCGCCTCGGACGGCCTCAGGGGCGTCTCCGGTCCCTTCGCCTTGGACACCGCCTCGGCGGGCGGCGTCCGGGCCCGCGGCGCCGCCGACGGGCCGCGCCAGAAGCCGGCGGGAACCCTGCGCGGCCTGTCGCTGGATGGGACTCTGCGTCAGAACCTGCCGACCGTGGTGGCCGGCGACCTTCCGGACGGCGTGGTCGGGGCGATCGGCGTCCAGGTCCTGGCGGCCTACCGCCTGCGGCTGGATCCCAAGGCCCGACGCCTGTGGCTGACGCCCGTCCCGGCGGCCTCCCGGTAGCTCGGACAATGAAAAAGGGCCCGGCGTCGCCGCCGGGCCCGATCTCTTCAGGTCTTCAAGAGCCGGTCAGTGCGACTCGTTCTTCCAGACCTTGCGGTAGCTGGCGTAGAGCAGGCCCGCGAACAGCACCAGATAGATCAGCACGGCGAAGCCGGTCTGCTTGCGCTCTTCCAGCTTGGGCTCGGCGGCCCACATCAGGAAGGCCGCGACGTCCTTGGCTTCCTGGTCCAGGGTCGACGGGGTGCCGTCGTCGAAGGTCACCTGGCCGGCCTTGATCGGCGGGGCCATGGCGATGAAGCCGCCGGGCGGCACGTGCTTGTGGTCGCCCGACCAGTACGAGCTGAGGTCGCCCGCCATGTACTGGTTATAGTGCTGGGTCGCGTCCATCTTCAGGCCGGGCGGCGGGGCCGCGTAGCCGGTGATGATGGAATAGATGTGGTTGGGCCCCTCTTCGCGGGCCTTGGCCAGCAGCGACATGTCCGGCGGCAGGGCGCCGCCGTTGCTGGCGCGGGCTGCCGCCTCGTTCGGGAACGGCGAGGGGAAGCGGTCGGCCGGGGTGGCCGGACGCTTGATCGTATCGCCGGTCTCGTTGTCGATGTCGGCGACCTCGTAGTCCTTGGCGATCGCCTTGACGTAGGGGTTGTCGTTCGAGTTCGGGTACTTCTTGTCGTAGAACGGACCGCCCTTGTCGCCGAGGTTGCGGAACGACACCAGATTCATCGAGTGGCAGGCCGAGCAGACCTCCCGATAGACCTTGTAGCCGCGCTGCAGCTGGGCCTGGTCGAACTTGCCGAACGGGCCGTCGAACGACCAGTGGACTTCCTTGGCCGGCAGGGCGCCATGGGCCGCCAGGGCCGGGCCGGCGGCGCCGGCCGTCAGGAGACCCGCGACCGCTGCGATGACGGAGAGTTTGCGCAGCATCGGGATCAGCCCTTCATTTCAGGCGCGGCGGTCGCTTCGGCCGGCGCGGCGGCCGGGTGCGACAGGGCGGGAGAGGCGATGGAGTCCGGCACCGGCAGGGTCTTTTCGGTCAGGCCCAGCACCGGCAGGATCACCAGGAAGAAAGCGAAGTAGTAGAGCGCGGCCACGCGGCTGAGCCACACGAAGCTGTTCAGGTCCGACGCCATCAGCTGGAACGTGGTCACGCCTGGGATGACCTGGTCGTCGGGCAGCTTGGCGCCGCAGACGCCCAGGATGCAGCAGGCCACGACGAAGATGAAGAAGTGGATCTTCGCGGTCGGGCGGTAGCGCATCGAGCGCACCTTCGAGGTGTCCAGCCACGGCAGGGCGAACAGGCAGGCGATGGCGCCGAACATGGCCAGCACGCCCATCAGCTTGTCCGGCACGGCGCGCAGGATCGCGTAGAACGGCAGGAAGTACCATTCCGGAACGATGTGCGACGGCGTCACCAGCGGGTTGGCCGGGATGTAGTTGTCGGCGTGGCCCAGGGCGTTGGGCATGAAGAACACGAACCAGGCGAACAGGATCAGGAAGACGCTCAGCGCGAATGCGTCCTTCACCGTCGCGTACGGGGTGAAGGGCACGGTGTCGGCCTTCGACTTGGGCTCGACGCCGGTCGGGTTGTTCTGGCCCACCACGTGCAGCGCCCAGATGTGCAGGATCACCACGCCGGCGATCATGAAGGGCAGCAGGTAGTGCAGCGAGAAGAAGCGGTTCAGGGTGGGGTTGTCGACCGCGAAGCCGCCCCACAGCCAGGTGGTGATGCTCTCGCCGACCAGCGGCAGGGCGCCGAACAGGTTGGTGATCACGACGGCGCCGTGGAACGACATCTGGCCCCAGGGCAGGACGTAGCCCATGAAGGCCGTGGCCATCATCAGCAGGTAGATCACGCAGCCCAGCAGCCACAGCACTTCGCGCGGCGCCTTGTAGGAGCCGTAATAGAGGCCGCGGAGCATGTGGATGTAGACGGCGATGAAGAACATCGATGCGCCATTGGCGTGCATGTAGCGGATCAGCCAGCCGTAGTTCACGTCGCGCATGATGTGCTCGACCGAGGCGAAGGCGTGGTCGGCGCTGGGCGTGTAGTGCATCACCAGGATGATGCCGGTGATCAGCTGCGAGGCCAGGCACAGCGACAGGATGGCTCCGAAGGTCCACCAGTAGTTCAGGTTACGCGGCGTGGGGTAGTCGACGAAGCTGTCGTAGCCCAGGCGCACGATCGGCAGACGGGCGTCGAGCCAGCGCTCGATACCGGTCTTGGGTTCGTAGGTCGAATGTCCGCTCATCTCGCTTAACCGATCTTGACCTTGGTGTCGGACAGGAAGGCGTATTCCGGAACCACCAGGTTCTTGGGCGCGGGGCCCTTACGGATACGGCCCGAGGTGTCATAGACCGAGCCATGGCAGGGGCAGAACCAGCCGCCGTACTCGCCGCCGCCGAAGGTGGGGACGCAGCCGAGGTGGGTGCAGTTGCCGCCGACGATCAGCCACTGGGCCTTGCCCGGCTTCACGCGATCGGCGTCCTTTTCCGGATCCTTCATCGACGCGGCGTCGTCGGCCACCGCCTTGGCGATCTCGGCCTTGGTGCGGTTGCGCACGAACAGCGGCTTGCCGCGCCATTTGACGACGACCTGCTGGCCTTCCGGCACCTTGGTGACGTCGAACTCGATCGACGCCAGGGCCCGCGTGTCGGCGGAGGGGTTCATCTGGTCGATGAACGGCCACGCGATCGCGGCCGCGCCGCCAGCGGCGACCGCCATCGATGCGATGTAGATGAAATCCCGGCGGCTGGGGTCTTCCCCATGCGCCGGATCAGTTTTTGCGCCCACGGCGGTGTCGGCCACCCAAGTCACCCTTCGATGCCGCCGCGCCGCCAAAGACGGCCCGGCCTGGAGAAACGCCTGTCGGCGCATACTGTCTGGACCCGCAAGCGGGTCTTCGCCACAACAGGCAAAAGCGGATCGTCCTATCGGACGCGCGGACGAAGTCCGCAAGCCCTTTCGATTCGCAGCAAATGCCCCTGCTGGCTTTATGGTTGGTTCGCTTAGAATGCGGCTCGCGCTTTTTCAACCCGGCATTCCTCAGAACGTGGGCGCGGCGATCCGCCTGGGCGCCTGCCTGGGGGTGGGGCTGGACGTGATCGAGCCCTGCAGTTTCCCCTTGGACGACAAGAGCTTGAAGCGCGCGGCCCTCGACTACGGCCCGCTGACGCACATGATCCGCCACGCCTCGTGGGAGGCGTTCCTGGCCGCCCCGGAGCGCCGCGAAGGGCGATTGCTGCTGTTCACCACCAAGGCGACCGCCCCGTTCCACAAGTTCGAGTTTGAGGCAGGCGACACCCTGTTGTTCGGCAATGAGAGCCGCGGCGCGCCACCGGAGGTTCACGCGGCGGCCTTCTCGCGCCTGACGATCCCGTTGCGCCCCGAGGCCCGCTCGATGAACCTGGCGACGACGGCCGCCATGGCGCTGGGCGAGGCGTTGCGGCAGACGGACGGGTTTCCGGGATAGGGGCGGCGCGGCGAACACTTGCCCCCTCCGGGCCTTCGGCCCTCCTCCCCCAGAGGGGGAAGAGCGCTCCGCCCCCTGTGGGGGCGGACAGACCGCGAAGCGGTCAGGTGGGGGCAAGTGTCAGCCTCCGCAGAACCCCTTAGGCGGCGCTCCCTATTTGCACCAGACGCTCCAACCTCGTAATCCGCTCGCATGACAGACGACCTCGATCTCGACGCCAAGAAAGCCGCCGCCCGCGCCTGGTTCGAAAGCCTGCGCGACCAGATCTGCGCGGAATTCGAGCGCCTGGAGGACGCGGCGCCCGCAGAGCTCTACGCCGGCGAGCCGGCCCGCTTCGTCCGCAAGCCCTGGGACCGCGAGGCCGGCGGCGGCGGGGTGATGTCGATGATGCGCGGCCGGCTGTTCGAGAAGGTCGGCGTCCACGTCTCGACGGTGTTCGGGACCTTCACGCCCGAAATGGCCAAGACCATGCCCGGCGCGGCCGAGGACCCGCGGTTCTTCGCCACCGGCGTCAGCCTGATCGCCCACATGCGCAGCCCGCGCGTGCCGGCCGTGCACATGAACACCCGCTTCATCGCCACCACGAAAAGCTGGTTCGGCGGCGGCGGCGACCTGACCCCCCTGCTCGGCTACCAGCGCCGGCAGGACTTTCCGGACGCCATCGACTTCCACGCCGCCTACCAGCGCGCCTGCGACGCCCACGACCCGGCCTGGTACGCCAAGTACAAGGCCTGGTGCGACGAGTACTTCTTCCTGCCGCACCGCAACGAGCCCCGCGGTATCGGCGGGATCTTCTACGACCATCACGACAGCGGTAGCTGGACCAGGGACTTCGCGTTCACCCAGGACGTCGGCAGGGCGTTCCTGGAGATCTACCCGACCCTGGTGCGCCGCCGGATGGGCGAGGCCTGGACGGCCGAGGAGCGCGAGCAGCAGCTGGTGCAGCGCGGCCGCTACGTGGAGTTCAACCTGCTCTACGACCGCGGCACGATGTTCGGCCTGAAGACCGGCGGCAACGTCGAGTCGATCCTCAGCTCGATGCCGCCCGAGGTGAGGTGGCCGTAGGGGGCCGCCCAGGGCCTGGCTGGGGACAGGCGCGTGCGCCTGTCCCCGACCCTAATCAAGCCTTCGGGCACTTGGCTCCGGTATCGATCCAGGCCTGCACCAGCTCGCCGAACCGCGCTTGCGTCCCTAGCGCGGGGACCCGGCCGTCGCCCGGGTTCCAGGCCCAGCCGACCAGGTGATCTTCCGCCATGTGGTGGTGGATTTCGGCCAGCGAGCGACCGCCGTTCCGGGTCGGGTCCTTGATCTGGGCGCAGATCGCGCCCAGCGACTTGCCCTGCCAGGCCATCTCGACCGGCGCCAGGGCCCATTTCGGATCGCCGGGGATCGACTTGATGTCCTGCCCCCAGGTCTCGACGTTGGCTGGCCCGTGGCACGCGCCGCAGGGCAGGCCCACCGGCCCGTGACCGCTCTGGCCGGCGACCATCGGCGGATTGTGCGGATGGCGGTCGTCGCCCTGGGTCGGGGCGCGCTGCACCGGATGGCAGTTCATGCAGCGCGGGCTTTCGATCACCTTGCCGGCTTCCGTGAACAGGGCGACCGAGCGCGTGGCCGGGTCCTTGATCGAGGCGAAGTCGGCGGCGCTTTTCAACGTCTGGGCGGACGCGCCGGGCGCGGTGGCCGGAGCGTCGGCGCGGACACCCGGCAGCAGCGCGCCGCCGATCATCAGCAAACCGGCGGCGAGTACGACGGTTGCGGCTCTCATGGTCCTGTCTCCCGCGTTTCAGCCCAAACGGTCGGCCCGCGGTCCAGGTTGCCGGATTTCAGGCCTGGCGGGCGAGAAAGGCCTGGATCCAGCCGCCCACCCGAGCCCGGTCGTTGGCCTGATCCAGGCTGGCGATGGCCGCGTCGGCCTCCGCGTCCGTAAAGCGGCTGCCGCGCCGGGCTTCGATCAGGGCCCGGGCGTAGGCGGGTTCGAACTCGGGATGGAACTGCATCGAGATGGCCGGCCGGTCGTCATAGACCAGGACGCCGGCGGGCGTGAAGGCGCTGCCGGCCACGGCCCTCGCGGTCGGTGGAACGACCACCACCTGGTCCTGGTGCGAGGCGGGAACGGCCACGCCCGCGGGATCGCGCTCCAGGTCCATCCACGGCTGCGGTTCAGCCACCTCGTAGCGGTGCAGGCCCACACCCCAGCCCTTGTCGGACTTCACCACCCTGCCGCCGAACGCCTCGGCCATCACCTGGTGACCGAAGCAGACCCCGACCAGCGGCTGGCGGGCGGCGTCCACGAGGAACGCCTTCAGCGGCGCGATCCACGGCAGGTCGTCATAGACCCCGGCCGACGAGCCGGTGACGACATAGGCGTCGCACTCGGCCGGATCGGCGGGCAGCACGCCCGCCTGGACGTCGTAGACGACATAGTCGTGTTCGGGCCCCAGCAGGTCCTGGAACATCGCGGCGTAGCGGCCGAACACCGGCTGCAGGGGCTCGGGCGGTTCGCCGGTCTCGAGCAGGCCGATCTTCATGGGCGGGGGTCTCCAGGTTCGCTCCGTCGATATAGGCGAGCGCCGTGCGTCCTTCGAGGCTTCGCTTCGCGACGCACCTCAGGATGAGGGATTCAGCAAAAGGTCCTCTTCCTGAGGCGCCCGCGAAGCGGGCCTCGAAGGACGCAGGACGCGCCTCAGAACACCATCCCCTGGGCCACCGCCTTCAGCCGCTCGATGATCGAGAACTTGTCGTCGATGAAGTCCTGGTCGATCCACCAGAGCTCGACCTCGCGCATCACCTGGCCGACCATCGGGCCCTTGGGGACTCCCGCCTTCAGGACCTCCTCGCCGGTCAGCGGAAAGGACGGAGGCGTCCAGCTCTCGCCCAGGGCCAGCAGGCCGCGCCATTGCGGGGTGGCCGCTGACCGGCCCGAGGCCGCCCAGGCCAGCTTGACCCGGTCGCTGAAGGTCTTCAGGCCCAGGGCGTAGACCGCCCGGCGCGTCTCCCGCGGGCTCATCCAGCTGACGATGCGCGGCGAGGTTCCCGCCGCCTGGACCAGCCGTTCCTTCAGGGCGTTGGACAACCGCAGCCGTTCTGCCGCTTGCCTGGCGATCTCCGGATCGTCCGGGATCAGGGCGGCCAGGCGCAGCTCGGGATCGCTCTGGAACAGTTGCTCGGTCTCGATGGTCATCAGCCCCTCGAACCGGGCCAGGGACTGCACGAACGGCAGGATCTCGGACAGGACCCCGGTGGCCGCCATCAGCCGCAGCGCCGGTCGGGGTTCCTCGGCCGCCAGCAGCTTCAGCAGCTCCTTGTGGATCCGCTCGGCGGCCAGGGTCTCGATCCCGCCCTTCAGGGCCTTGCACGCGGCCAGGGCCTCCTGGTCGGCCTCGCCGCGACCGTACCAGGCGTGGAAGCGGAAGAACCGCAGGATGCGCAGATAGTCCTCGCGGATCCGGGTCTCCGCATCGCCGACGAACACCACCCGGCCCTCGCGCGCGTCGCTCACCCCTTCGCCGGTCGGATCGTAGATCCGGCCGTGGATGTCGGCGTAGAGGGCGTTGAAGCGGAAGTCCCGACGCTGGGCGTCCTCGTTCCAGTCCTGGGTGAACGCCACCACCGCCCGGCGGCCGTCGGTCGAGACGTCGCGGCGCAGGGTGGTGATCTCGTAGGGACGGCCGCCCGAGATCGCCGTGACGGTGCCATGGTCGATCCCGGTGGGAACGGCCCGCAGCCGGGCCGCGCCCAGGGCCTGGATCACCGCGTCGGGCGTCAGGACAGTGGCGATGTCGATGTCGTCGATCGGCTTGCCCATCAGGGTGTTGCGCACGCAGCCGCCCACGAAGCGCGCGCAGCCGGGACCGCCCCGCGCCTCCAGCCCCGCGATCACCGCCTGGGTTTCAGCCTGCGCCATCCACGGCGCCACGCCTATCGTCTCGGTGTTCACGCTGATCCCCACACCCCCGCCATCCCCGTTGCGCGGGGCTGGCATTTCAAACGATTGGTTCAATCCGGCAAGTCCGAACGGAGCCGGACAGCCTTCACGCCGCGGCCTCCTCGCCGTGCAGGCGCTCGTACAGCGCCCGCAGCATGCCGGCCGTGGCGCCCCAGATGAAGCGCTCGTTCCAGGGCATGGCGTAGAAGAACCGTCGCTCGCCGTCGGGCAGGTCGCGGTGCTGGCGCTGGTGGTTGCCGGGATCCATCAGGAACGCGAACGGCGTCTCGAACACGTCGGCCACCTCATCGGGACTGGCCTCGAAGGTCGCGGCCGGATCGATGAAGCCGACCACCGGCGTGACATGGAAGCCCGTCACCGTGCGGTAGCCGTGCAGCAGGCCCGCCAGGGTCACGAACTTCGGGTCGAGCTTGACCTCCTCCCGGGCCTCGCGCAGGGCGGTCTCCCACGGCGTCTCGCCGGGATCGCAGCGGCCGCCGGGAAAGGCGATCTGGCCGGTATGGCTGCGCAAGGTGTCGGCCCGGCGGGTCAGCAGGACGGTCATGCCCGCCTCGCGCTCGATCAGACCGACCAGCACGGCGGCCGGCCTCAGGGCGTGGGGATTGTCGGGCCGCAGGCCGGGATTGAGGTCGAAGTCCGAGCGCGCCGCGTCCAGGCTGGGGTCATAGGCGCTGATCGGGTCCAGCTTGCTGGCGATCCAGGCCCGGCGCTCGTCGCGGGTCAGGGTCATGGCCGGTGCGCCCCGGCCGGGGCGATCGGGAACCAGGCGCCGTGCGAGGCGACGCCCAGGCGCGGCCCCTCCGGCGTGTCGCGCTCGGCCGCCAGCTCGGCCAGCTCGTAGAACACCGGCCGGGCGATCAGCGCCTCCAGCCCGCGCCGCACGTGCAGATAGGGCCGCGGCTCGCCGGTCGCCGCGTCGGTCTCGACGCGGATGGCGTTGTCCGGCCCCGCCTCGACCACGTCGCCGACATTGGTTTCGAAGCGGAGACTATCGCCCACCTGATCGACGCGCGTGGCGATAAAAGGCGCGTCCTCGACCTGGATCTTCAGCTTCTCGACCGGGGTGACCAAGTGGTAGCCGTCCGGATCCCGCCGCAGAACGGTCGAGAACAATCGCACCAGGGCCTCGCGGCCGATCGGCGTTCCCTCGTGGAACCAGACGCCGTCCTTGCGGATGCGGATGTCGATGTCGCCGCAATGCTCCGGATGCCACAGGTGCACCGGCGGCAGGCCGCGCTCGCCCGCGCTCTTGGCGGCGGCGGTGACACCGGCCAGGCCAGAGGGTGTGGGATCGGCGGTCATGGCGTTCAGGTAGGGCAAGCGGGCGTCGGGCTCAAGGCTCGCTTCGCGAGCCCCCTCCGGCCTTTCGGGCCTACACAGTACGAGTTGCTCCCCCTCTGGGGGAGCTGTCGCGAAGCGACTGAGGGGGCCTTCACCCGATCCGGATCGCCCCGACCAGCTCAGCGTCGCCGCCCTCGACCAGGGCCTTGGCCAGCACCCGCCGCTGGTCGGCCGGGCCGGGCATGATCGCCTGGGCGGCGGGCGCGGCCGAAAAGCCGATGCGACCGAAATAAGGGGCGTCGCCGACCAGCAGCACCGCGCGCCAGCCGGCCTTGGCGGCCGCTTCGCAGGCGGCCTCGACCAGGGCCTGGCCCAGGCCGTGCTTGCGCTCGCCGGCGTCGACCGCCAGCGGACCGAGGAAGGCGACAGGCTTGTCGCCCACCCTTACCGGCCACAGCCGCACGCTGCCGATCACCCTTCCTTCGTGCCCCCATTCGTTGCTTAGGGCCACGAACGAGCAGTCGTCCAGCTTGCGGTTGCCCTCGCGCAGTCGCTCGGACGACTTGGCGAACCGGCCGGGGCCGAAGGCGCGGTCGACCAGCACCTCCACGGCGCGGGCGTGCTCGGGCCGCTCGAGCAGGATGGAGGGCGACAGCGGCGAAGGGACGACGGCGGAAGACGACATGGGCGCTAAACGATCCGGAACACGAAAGGGGACATAGCCCCGGTTCGTGACGCGGCCGAGACGGCCGCCCCCGGGGCGTTCAGAGGCGGACTCCGGTCCGCGCGGCGCAGGTTCGTCGCAGGCGTCGCATGGCGGCGCTTCCTTCCGTTGGAGGGCGCGGAATAGGGCCTGGGGCGCATGGCGTCAATGAAATCAACTGTCGCATCAAACAAACGCGATTGCGGCGGCGCGCGCCTGGGGACATGGTCCGCGCCGATGACCGACCTTCCCCCCGACACCGACTCCGTCCCTTCGGCCATCGAAGTGACGGACACCTCCATGCGCGCCCTGCTCAGGCAGACCGATTTCCTGTTCTTCTGGACCGCGCGCTTCGTCGCCACCCTCGCGGTGCAGATCCAAGCCGTGACCATCGGCTGGCAGGTCTACACCCTGGCCCGCGAGACCGGCCGCGACGAGGGCCAGGGCGCCTTCCTGCTGGGCATGGTCGGCCTGGCCCAGTTCGTCCCGCTGTTCTTCCTGGCCCTGACCGCCGGCGAGACCGCCGACCGTCACGATCGCAAGGCGATCATGACCGCAGCGATCGGTCTCGACATCCTGTGCGCCGGCGGCCTGGGCCTGCTGGCCTGGTCGGGCCACACCGCCCTGTGGCCGATCTTCGCCATCGCCGTGCTGTTCGGCGCCGGGCGCGCCTTCCTGTCCCCGGCCTCCAGCGCCATGGGACCGATGCTGGTGCCGCGTCCGCTGCTGCCGCGCGCCATCGCCTGGAACTCGTTGTCCTGGCAGAGCGCCTCGATCATCGGCCCCGCCCTGGGGGGTCTGCTGTGCGCCATTTCGCCGGCCGCGGCGTTCGGCGTCTCGGCGGGGCTGTTCCTGCTGGGCGGCCTGTGCCTGCTGGGCGTCCGCAAGTCGACCAAGCCGGTGGTGCAGCCCGGCTCGCGCTGGACGCTGATCAAGGAAGGCCTGGTCTACACCTGGCGCAACAAGATCGTGTTCGGCTCGATCTCGCTGGACCTGTTCGCCGTGTTGCTGGGCGGCGCGACGGCCCTGCTGCCGGTGTTCGCCCGCGACGTGCTGCATGTCGGGGCCGAAGGCTTCGGGATCCTGCGCGCCGCCCCGGCCGTGGGCGCGACGGTGGTGGCCGTGGTCCTGGCCAGCCACCAGATCCGCCGCCGCGCGGGCCTGCTGATGTTCGGCGCCGTGGCGGTGTTCGGCGCGGCGACGGTGGTGTTCGGCCTGTCGCAATGGATGTGGCTGTCGGTGGTCGCCCTGGCGGTGCTGGGCGGGGCCGACATGGTCTCGGTCTATATCCGCCAGACCCTGGTCCAGCTGGTCACCCCCGACCCGATGCGCGGCCGGGTCGCCGCCGTCTCCGGCCTGTTCATCAGCGCCTCCAACGAGCTGGGCGAGTTCGAGAGCGGCGTCGCGGCCCGCTTCCTGGGCCCGGTCGGCGCGGCGATCTTCGGCGGCGTCGGGGCGCTGATCGTCACCGGCGCCTGGGCGCGGATGTTCCCGGAGCTGAGAAAGGCGGACCGGCTGGAATAGAGGCCGTGCGCGGGACGGGGACAGGCACACGTGCCTGTCCCCAGCCGTGGATTCGACTACACCCCCGCCAACCTTCGCAACGCCTCGCCGGTCATCCGCCGCACGGTCCACTCGTCCATCGCCGCCGCGCCGAGGCTGTCGTAGAAGGCGATCGACGGGGCGTTCCAGTCGAGCACGGCCCATTCCAGCCGGCCCAGCTTCTCGTCGACGCAGCGCCTGGCGAGGTTGGCCAGCAGGGCCTTGCCCGCCCCCGAACCCCGCGCCTCGGGCTGCACGAACAGATCCTCCAGATAGATCCCGTGCCGGCCGACGAAGGTCGAGAAGTTGTAGAACCACAGGGCGAGCCCCACCGGCTGACCGTCGATCTCGGCGATGTCGCAGAAGGCCTTGGGATTCTCGCCGAACAGCGCCACCGTGACGTCGTCCTGCGTCGCCCGCACGTCGTCCAGCAGCTTCTCGTACTCGGCCAGGTCGCGGATGAACTGCAGGATCAGGGCGCTGTCCGCGGCGACGGCGGGACGCACGGAGACTTTGGCGGGGACGGACATATGGCGGTCTCTTCGGACTATCTGGATTTCGTGCTCGAACAGCTGGCCCCGGTCGGGCCGCTGAGCTCGCGCAGGATGTTCGGCGGAGTCGGGCTCTACGCCCAGGGCCTGTTCTTCGCCCTGGTCGACGACGACACCCTGTACCTGAAGGGCGACGAGACCTTGCGGCCCGATTTTGAGGCGGCCGGCAGCCTCCAGTTCGCGCCGTTCGGCATGAGTCCGATGGCCTACTGGACCGCCCCAGCCGAGGCCCTGGACGATCCGGAGCTGATGGTCGCCTGGGCGAGACGCTCGATCGCCGTGGCCGCGGCGCGGAAAGAGCGCAAACGCTGACGTCAGGCCGGCCGCTCCGACACACTTAGCAGCAGGGTCACCAGAGGCCGGTTTACATAGTAGTTGTTGCGCCCCTGGCTGTGCTTTTCCAGAAGACCCGCGTTCGCCAGCGTGTCCAGATGCCTGGCCGCCGTCTGCCGGACGACGCCTAGCTCGTTCTGAAGGAACTCTATCCGGGTGTAGGGGTGGCGAAAAAGATTGTTCAACAGGTCCTGCGAATACAGGCGTGGATGATCCGCGCGAAGTCTCTGCTTGTAGTCGGCCATCAATGCGCCGACGCCCTCGACCAACGCCAGCGTCTGCCGGGAGGTCGCCGCTACGGCCCGCAGCATGTAGAGCAGCCAGGCTTCCCACTGCCCTGTGTCGCGCACGGTTTGCAGCAGGCGATAGTAATCTGACTTGTGGGCGTTGATGTAGCGGCTGAGGTACAGGATCGGGATCTCAAGCAGCCCGACCTTGGTCAGATAGAGTACGTTCAGGATTCGCCCGATCCGGCCGTTGCCGTCGGGAAACGGGTGGATGCTCTCGAATTGATGGTGGATCAACGCCATCTTGATCAGCGGATCCAGATCGCTGGCCGCCTCGTCGTTCACGAAGCGTTCAAGCGCCGTCATGTAAGCGATGATCGCCCCATGGTCCTGCGGCGGGACGTAGACCAGATCGCCGGAGGCGTCGTTACGCAGCGCCGTTCCCGGCGTCGTCCGAAATTCGCCCCTGGTCCGCTTGAGCACCTGGAACATCTCGACGATCGTATTGTTGGTCAGCAGTCCTTGCTGCGCGATCAGTCGGTCGTGACCTCGCTTCAAGGCGTCCCGATAGAGCGCCACCTCCTTTGCCGGCCCTCCGTCTGGACTGTCAGGAAACAGCGTGGCCTGGAACATCTCGTCCTGGGTCGTGACGATGTTCTCGATTTCCGAACTGGCCCGGGCTTCCTGCAGCGACAGCGTGTCGATGAGAATGCCTTGGTTGGGGATCGCGACCGCTCGTCCCTTCAGCTCCGCTAGGTACCGATGCGCCCGCGCCGCCTCGCGCAAGACCGCCACGGTCTCAAGGTCCGCGGCCGGTGGGAGGTCCGGAATTCCGTAGGTCGGCCGTAACACGTCGCCACCATGTTAAAGAATCGAGATATTTTTAACATGATAAAGGGGATGTGTAAAAAAGTTCGCCTTTTGCGAACTTGGAGGCCCTACCCGATGACCACCCCCGGCGGTGGGACGCTGTCCTCGGGCACGAAAAAGTCCGGCATCAGGGTGGCGGTGGGATCCACGCGGTATTTGTCGAAGTCGCGCACGCCCTCGGCGTAGAGGAAGGTGTCGTCGATCACGAACTGGCCGGTGAACGCGCGCGAAGGCTTCTCGAAGATCGCGTGGGCCGCGTCGGCCATGATCTCGACCGTCCGGCAGTGCCTGAGCCCTTCCTCGCCGGTCAGGGCGAACTGGATGGCGGCGGTGGCGATGGCGGTGCGCGGCCACAGGGCGTTGCAGGCCACGCCGTCGGCGCGGAACTCCTCGGCCATGCCCAGCATGGCCAGGCTCATATTGTACTTGGCCATCGAATAGGCGACGTGCGGCGCGAACCAGCGCGGCTTGATGTCCAGCGGCGGCGACAGCGCCAGGATGTGCGGGTTGGCCGCCTTCTTCAGGTGCGGCAGGCAAATCTTCGAGGTCAGGAACGTGCCGCGGCCGTTGATCTGGTGCATCAGGTCGTAGCGCTTCATGTCGGTCGACAGCGTGCCGGTCAGTGAGATCGCCGAGGCGTTGTTCACGCAGATGTCGATGCCACCGAACGTCTCGACCGCCTTGTCGACCGCGGCCTGGACGCTGGCCTCCTCGCGCACGTCGACCACCAGCGGCAGGGCCTTGCCGCCGGCCGCCTCGATCTCCTCGGCGGCGGTGTAGATGGTGCCCGGCAGCTTGGGATGGGCCTCCGCCGTCTTGGCGGCGACGACGATGTTGGCGCCGTCGCGGGCGGCGCGCAGGGCGATGGCCAGGCCGATGCCGCGCGAGGCGCCGGTGATGAACAGGGTCTTGCCAGCCAGGCTCATGGGGCCTCTCCAACGATCACGAAGCGGCCGCGACCCTGATCCTTCCGCGGCCTTCCGGCAAGGCCGGGGACACGCCGCAAGGGCGTGTCCCCGGCGCGTCGCTTCAGCCGACCTTGCTGAAGTCGGGCGCGCGGCGCTCGGCGAAGGCCATGAACGCCTCGCGGGCTTCGGCGGTCTGCAAGCGCTGGCCGAACACCTCGCCCTCCCTGTCCATCAGGGCGGCGATGGTCTCGGCGTCGCGCATCAGGCCCTTGGTGGCCGTCAGGGCGCCCAGCGGACGCTTGGCCAGCTGGTCGGCGGCGGCACGGGCCCGGGCGCGCAGGTCTTCCAGCGGCACGCAGGCGTTGGCGAGCCCCCAGGCCGCGGCGGTTTCGCCGTCCAGCGCCTCGCCCAGGGCGAACATGGCGTAGGCGCGGGCGTGGCCGATGCGGGCCGGCAGCAGCAGGCTGGAGGCGGCCTCGGGCACCAGGGCCAGGTTGACGAACGGCGTGGTCAGCCTGGCGTCGGGGCTCGTGAACACCAGGTCGCAGTGCAGCAGCATGGTCGTGCCCACGCCCACGGCCTGGCCTTGCACGGCGGCGACCAGGGGCCGCCTGGCCCTGGCCAGGGCCTTCAGGAAGCGCATCACGTGGCGCTCGCCCTCGAAGGCGCCGGTGGCCTGGGCGGCGAAGTCCTGCAGGTCGTTGCCGGCGCTGAAGCTGTCGCCGTCGGCCTGGAACACCACCACGCGCACGGCCGGGTCGCTCTCGGCCCGTTCGAGACTGTCGGCCAGCACGCCGTACATGGCGTTGCTGAGCGCGTTCTTCTTGTCCGGCCGGGCCAGGGTGATGGTCATCACGCCGGCGTCGACGGCCACTTGGACGTGCCCAGATTCGAGCGTGCTCATTGAGGATCTCCTTTGGGGAACTTGGTTTGCAGGCTGGACAGCCAGCGCGACACCACGGCGATCTCGTCGTCCGTGAAGCCGTCGATGAGATGGGCGTTCAGGCCCTCGACCCCGGCCTTGGCCTCCTCGCGGGCGGCCTCGCCATGAGAGGTCAGGTGCAGGCGAAAGGCGCGGCCGTCCCTTGGATCGGGCCGGCGCTCGACCAGCCCGGCGCGGACCATGCGGTCGACCAGGCCGGTCATGGCCGAAGGCGCCAGGTCCAGGGCCTCGGCGGCCTCGCCGATCAGCGCCCCGTCCTTCTGGCCCAGCACGAACAGGGCCCCGGACTGGGCGGCGGTCAGCCCGCCCTTGGCCGCCATCTTGGCCTCGACATAGCGCTGCACCCGGCGGTGCGCGACATTGAGCAGGAACACCAGGCGGCGGTCGGGAGGCGTGGTCATCGCGCGAGATTATAGTTCGCGCACGAAATATCAAACGAATGTTTCGATAGGGAATATTCAACCAACTGGTTGACTCTTGGGACCGCGCCCCACATATTCAACCACATGGTTGAATTACTTGCCCCCCAACTGGACAGCATCTTCCACGCCCTCGGCGACGCCACTCGCCGCCGGATGCTGCGCGAACTGGCCGACGGAGAGCGGACGGTGGGCCAGCTGGCCGAGCCGTTCTCGATCTCGCTGGCCGCCGCCTCCAAGCACATCAAGGCTCTGGAAGGCGCCGGCCTGATCCAGCGCGAGGTGCGCGGCCGCACGCACCTGTGCCGTCTCGACCCCGGCCCGCTGGCCACTGCCCACGCGTGGCTGAACTTCTACGAACGCTTCTGGACCAGCCGTCTGGACGTGCTGGACCGGCTCCTTCGCGAGGAGGACGCCCGCAACGCCCCGCCCCCGAAACAAGGAGACGACCAATGACCGAAGCCGCCACCCTTTCCGCCTATGGCGAACTGATCGAGCCGCTGACCCTGAAGATCCAGCGCCTGCTGCCCGGCCCCGTCGACCGCGTCTGGGCCTACCTGACGCAAAGCGAGCTGCGCCGCCAATGGCTGGCGGCCGGCCAGATGGAGATGAAGGCCGGCGCGCCGTTCGAGCTGGTCTGGCGCAACGACGAGCTCAGCGACCCGCCCGGTAGGCGCCCTGAGGGCTTCGGGACCGAGCACCGCCTGGAGAGCCGCATTCTGGCGCTCGAGCCGAACCGCAAGCTGGCCATCGCCTGGAACCAGGGCGAGGTGTCGTTCGAGCTGGAGCCGGCCGGCGACAAGGTGCTGCTGACGATCGTCCACCGCCGCCTGCCCGACCGCGCCCAGCTGCTGAACGTCAGCGCCGGCTGGCACGCCCACCTCGACGTGCTGGTCACCAAGATCAGCGGCAAGCCGCAGACGGCGTCGTTCTGGGACAGCTGGAGCAAGCTCAAGGGCGAGTACGAACAGCGGCTGTCGGCTTGAGATCGGTTGGGGACAGGCGCATGCGCCTGTCCCCAATCTAGTCCGCCGCCCGATACCAGTTCACCCCGGCGCCATCCGTCTCGCGCACCGCCAAGCCGCGGCCGATCAGGCAGTTGAGGTGAGCCAGGGCCTCGCCGGTGGCCATACCCAGCAGGTCCGGCCCGATCGGCCGGGCGAACAGGGCGCCGAATACGTCGATCGCCCGCTTCGGCTCGGCCAGCTTGCCGGCCAACCGCGCCAGGCCGCGTTCGTGGCCCGAAATCAGACCGTCGATACGGGCGTGAAGACCCTGGAACGGATCGTTGTGGGCCGGCAGCACCGTCACCGTGTCCGGCACGACCGTCTTCACCTTGGCCAGCGAAGAGAGCCAGTCGGTCAGCGGATCGGCGTCCGGCTCGGTCGGGAACACCGAGACGTTGGACGAGATCCGGGGCAGCACCTGATCGCCGGAGATCAGCACGCCCAGGTCCTCGCACCACAGGCAGGCGTGGTCGGGCGAATGGCCCTGCCCCGTCACCACCCGCCAGGCGTGGTCGCCAATCGCGAAGACCTCGCCGTCGGTCATCCGGCGATAGCTGTCGGGCAGCTGATAGATCATCTTGCCGAAGCCGCCGAACCGCGCCTTGTAGTTCTCGATCGCCTCCTCGTCCCAGCCGGCGGCGTGGAAGAACCGCACGCCGTCCTCGGGCGCCTCGCGGCCGGTGTCGGCCACCAGCATCCGGCACTGGAAGTATTCCAGCCGGGTCATCCACAGGCGGACGTCGAACTTGCGGGCGATCCAGCCCGCCAGGCCCACGTGGTCGGGATGCAGGTGGGTCACGATCACCCGGGTGACCGGTCTCCCGCCCAGGGCGCCGGCGAAGGCCGCGCGCCAGGCCTGCGAGGTCTCCTTGGTCTGAAAACCGGTGTCGACCACCGCCCAGCCCTCGCCGTCGGCGATCGCCCAGACATTGATGAAGCCCAGCGAACCGCCCAGCGGCTGGCGCAGCCACAGCACGCCGGGCGCGACCTCGACGGCCTGGCCCGATCCAGCCTCCGGCGCCGTTTCGAACGGATAGACCAGCCTGGGCCTTGGCGTTTTCCCGGGCGGTTCGGCCGTATCTTCCTCGATCCCGTCCCGCATTTGCGTCCTCCGGTCGCGGCCGTCGTCATGATTGCGCCCCCGTCGGACGACATCTTGACCCTCGATGCAAGCGGGCCTTAAGTCCGCCGCGAGGAATTTACCCCAGGAGACGTACCCCATGAGGCCCATCGCGATCGGCTTGACGGCCGCCCTCGCGCTCGCCGCGCTCGTTCCCGCCACCGTGATCTCGGCGGCGAAGGACAAGGAAAAGCCGGCCGCCGTCGACGCCAAATCCCGCGAGGCCGGCATGAAGGCCGCGCCGGACGTCGCCAAGGCCGCTGGCATCTCGTGCACCGTCACGGACGCCCGCCTGATCGGCAACGACAAGAAGACCAGCACCGACTATTACGAAGTCGCCTGCCAGCAGGGCCTGGGCTTCGCCCTGCTCGCCAAGAAGGACGCCGCGCCCCAGGCCTACAGCTGCCTGGAGACCGGTCAGCCCGGCGCCGACGGCAAGCCGAGCGCCCTGGCCTGCATCCTGCCCGGCAACGCCGACCCCAAGACCGGCCTGGCGCCGTACCTGGCCAAGGCCAACACCGCCTGTGACATCCAGAACGCCCGCGCCATCGGCGCCGGCGCCAAGAACGCCTATTTCGAAGTCGCCTGTAAGGGCGGCGCCGGCTACATCGTCCAGACCTCGGCCCCGATCAATGTCGACCAGGACGTCACGGTCAACAGCTGCCTGCTGTACGAGGATGGCGGCAATGTCAGCTGCAAGCTGACCGACAAGGCCACCCAGCTGGCCGTCGTCGACCAGCTGAACGCCGCGGCGGGCAAGAACTGCGCGATCAAGGACAAGCGCTACATCCTCAGCACCAAGACCGACAACTACTTCGAAGTCGCCTGCCAGGACGGCAAGGGCTACGTGCTGCAGCAGGCCTCGGCCGGCGGCGCCCTGGTCAAGGCCATCGACTGCGCCCAGGCCGGCTTCGTCGGCGGCGGCTGCACCCTGAGCGACGCCGTGGCGGCCCAGACCGAGCAGGCCGGCCTCTACAGCAAGCTGGCCACCAAGGCCGGCTTCGACTGCAAGGTCGAGAAGTACGGCATGCTGCCCAGCAACGACCCCCGCAAGGAGATCGTCGAGCTGAAGTGCTCCAACCGCCCCGACGGCGGCATCGGCATCTTCACCGCCACCAGCAACACGGTCTACGACTGCGTGACGTCGGAAATGAACGGCTATCGCTGCAGCTTCACCAAGCCGGACGCGGTCTATCCGCGCCTGTCGGCCGACCTGAAGGGCCTGGGCAAGGGCAGCTGCACCGTTTCCGGCTCGCGCATCATCGGTCAGACCGCCACCCAGGGCTTCGTCGAGGTCGCCTGCTCGGACGGCCTGCCGGGCTGGGTCATGGCCTATCCGCTGAACCAGAGCGCGCCCAAACCGGCCGAACTGCTCTCGTGCCTGCAGGCCAAGGGCGTGGGCGGCGGCTGCAAGCTGCCGACCAACCAGACCAAGGGCTGATCGGACCTCCAGCCTGAAACGGCAAAGCCCGCCGGGATCGATCCTGGCGGGCTTTTTCGTTGGGCCTTCGGCCAATCTTAGAGGCCTAGCTTCTCCAGGCCCTGGGCCATCTGCTTCAGACGCTTGTCCAGCTCGGCCATGGTGCGGTTCAGGGCGCCCTCGTCGTCGCGCCAGACCTGCAGGGTGCGTCCCCAGACCGCCGACATGGCGGCCAGCCGGGCCGGAGTGGCGTCGAGGCCAGCGGCCTCCAGCACGGCGCGGGCGGTCCTGGGAAAGCGCAGGGCCGAGACCACCACGCTCTCGGAGCGGCTGATGGCGATCAGGGCGGCGCGATGCGGCTCCATCGCCTCGATGCGGGCCATGGCGGCGTCGAACAGCCGGTCGTGGGTGCTGGCGTCTTCCGCCGAGACCGTGGCCAGGGCCGCGCGGTCGAAGCGGGCGGCCAGGTGGTCGAGCACCGCGCCCTTGCCGTCGGCGCGGGCGTAGAGCTCTGCGAACGGCGCTTCGGCCTTCAGGGCGATGTCGCGCAGGGTGACCTGCGTCCACGGCCGGTCGGCGGCCAGGGCGAGCGCGGCGGCGGCGGCGCGGTCGAGGATATCTTCAGCGGCGGCGGTCATGGAACGGAGATGGCGCACCAAGCCTCGCCGCACAAGGCCCCCTCCGACCCTTCGGGCCACCTCCCCCAGAGGGGGAGGATCTACGCCGAGCCCGCCGAGATGCTCCCCCTCTGGGGGAGCTGTCGCGAAGCGACTGAGGGGGTTTCTAGCCCCCCAGCTCGACCGACCGCTTCACCGCCGCCTCCAGCGCGCGCGGCAACAGGTCGCCGAAACCGCCCTCGCCCATCAGCACGCTCAGGGCCGCGGCCGTGGTGCCCCCAGGCGAGGTGACCTGCCTACGCAGCTCGGCCGGCTCCTCGCCGCCCTGGCCCAGCAGGGCCGCCGCCCCGACGATGGTGGCCCGCGCCAGCCTGGCCGAGTCGGCCGGGTCCAGGCCCTGGCCCACGCCGGCGGCCTCCAGCGCCTCGATGAAGGCGTAGAGATAGGCCGGGGCCGAGCCGGACACCGCCGTCGCGGCGTGCATCAGCGCCTCGTCCTCCAGGTCGACCGTGGCGGCGACCGGGTCCAGCAGGGCGTGCGCCCGGGCCCGGGCCTCGATCGTATCGGCGACGATGCTGGCCGTGCCAAGGCCGATGGCGACGGCGGTGGTCGGCATCACCCGGGCCACGGCGCGGCCGCCGAACGCTTCAGAGATGTCGGCGGCGCGCACCCCGGCGGCGATCGAGACGATCACCGCGTCGGGCGCCAGGTGCGGAACGACGTCGGCTACGGCCTCGCGCCAGATCTGCGGCTTGACGGCCAGCAGCACGGTCTTGGCGACGGCCAGCGCTTCCAGCGGCGGATTGACCGTCGCGCCCGGGAAGGCGGTGGGGTCGGCGTTCGGGTCGCGGATGATCAGGTCGGCGGCGGCGAAGGCCCCGGCCTTGGCCCAGCCCGCGATCAGGGCCCCGCCCATGCGCCCGGCGCCGAGGAGGAGGATGGGGGTGGTCATGGGCGGCTCCGCTCTGAAATCCTTCTCCCCTTGCGGGAGAAGGTGTCGCGAAGCGACGGATGAGGGGTCGCGCGGCGGCGAGCCGGCGACTCTGCTCAAGCGTCGAGAAACCCCTCATCCGACCTTGCTTCGCAAGGCCACCTTCTCCCGCAAGGGGAGAAGGAAAGTCCAGCCCTAAGCCTGGCCCACCGTTTCGAACATGCAGGCGGCCATGGCCTCGTCCGGCGTCTTGGCGCCGTGCAGCAGGAAGTCGAAGGCGGGATAGAAGCGGTCGGCGGCCTCGACGGCGGCGTCGATCATCGAGGCGGCCTGGGCCATGGTCGGGCGCTCACCAGCCGGCAGGGCCAGGGCGTGGCGGAACACCACCTCGCCGTCCTCGGTCCAGACCTCGAAATGGCCCAGCCAGACGCGCTGGTTGATCATCGACAGCAGCTGGTAGGCGCTGGGACGTTTGGTCTTGCTGGCGCGCAGGTCGAGCGACAGGCACAGCTGCAGGCAGTCGGCCTCGGGCCGCCAGGCGAACCACAGCTCGTAGTCCTTCCAGTCGCCGGTCAGGGCGAAGGCCAGGTCGCCGTCCTCGGTGCGGTCGAACGTCAGGTTCTCGGCCGCGAGCACGTGCTCGACCACCTCCAGCGGATCCATCGCCAGCAGGACGTCGTCTTCTTCCGGTTGGGTGTCCATGAGACCCTTTGACCCCCGGGGAGAGACGGGTCGCGGGACCCGACCAAATCACCCACCTGGAGGACTCTAATCTGCTTCGCGGGCGGCGTCACAACCGCCTTCACGTCGAACGGGAACGAAACTCGCCTATTCGGCCGCGTTATCGCTACCAGGATTGGCCTTCTTGGCCGGCGTTTTCTTGGCCTTCAGCGCCGCGACTTCCGCGCGCAGCGCCGCCACCTCGGCCTTCAGGGCCTCGAAATCATCGCGCCGGATCAGGTCGAACTCGGCGGCCAGGCGATCGGCCTGCGCCCGCATGGCGGTCTTGGCTTCCTCGCCCGCGGTCTGGGCGATGCCCATGGCGGCCTGGGTCAGCTTGGCGAATTCGTCGAGGAAGGGGTTTTGGCTATGCATCGAAATTTCCAAAGCCCGGCGGGGGGGCGCGGCGTGGTTCGTCGCGGGTCTTATATGGGAAAGGAAGGATGAAAGCGAAGAGCGAACGCGGTAGAGGTGCGACCCTCTGTCCGTCCGGAGCGCTCGCGGCGTGATCTTCCCCGACATCGACCCCATCGTCCACATCGGCCCCTGGGCCCTGCAATGGGGGCCGCTGGCCCTGCGCTGGTACGCCCTGGCCTATGTCGCCGGCATCCTGCTGGGCTGGCAGTACGCGATCCGACTGGTCCGCGACGCCAGGCTCTGGGGCGGCCAGAAGCCGACCGCCACCTCGGTGCAGATCGACGACCTGGTGCTGTGGATCACCCTGGGCATCATCCTGGGCGGCCGGATCGGCTACATCCTGTTCTACATGCTGGTCAACGAGGGCCAGCGGGCGGCCTTGGCGCAGGATCCGCTGTCAGTCTTCAAGATCTGGGAGGGCGGCATGTCCTTCCACGGCGGCTTCCTGGGCGTCTGCGCGGCGGTCGCCCTGTTCGCCCGCCAGCAGAGGATCGACATCCTCCGGCTGGGCGACCTGGTGGCGCCGGTCGCGCCGATCGGCCTGTTCTTCGGCCGCTGCGCCAACTTCATCAACGGCGAGCTGTGGGGCCGGGTCACCGACCACCCGTTCGGCATGGTGTTCTGCAACGACACCATCCGCGCCGCCAACCGCGGCGCCTGTCCGGCCGGCGAGCTGCCACGCCATCCCAGCCAGCTGTACGAAGCCGCGCTGGAGGGCGTCCTGCTATTCCTGATCCTGAACCTCGCGGTCCACCGGCTGAAGTGGCTGCAGCGGCGCGGCGCGCTCGTGGCGACCTTCCTGATCTGCTACGGCCTGTTCCGCGCCCTGCTGGAGAACGTGCGCAACCCCGACCTCGGCATGCCCCACTTCCCGTTCGGCCTGACCATGGGGATGATGCTGTCGATCCCGATGCTGCTGATCGGCGGCTGGCTGCTGTGGCGAGCCCTGCGCGAACCGGTTCCCGCCCCCGCCGCGGACGACCATGAGCCTGCTTGACCGCCTGCGGGCCCAGATCGCCCAGGACGGCCCGATCAGCGTCGCCGAATACTTCACCCGCTGCCTGCACGACCCGCGCGACGGCTATTACGCCACCCGGCCCGCGCTCGGTGAAGGCGGCGACTTCCTGACCGCGCCGGGTGTCAGCCAGATGTTCGGCGAGCTGATCGGCCTGTGGATCCTGGAGACCTGGGCCCGCATGGGCCGGCCCGCGCCGGTGCGGCTGGTGGAGCTCGGCCCGGGCGACGGGACCCTGATCTCCGACATCCTGCGCGCAGCCCGGCTGCTGCCGGAGTTCCTGGCCGCCGCCGACCTTTGGCTGGTCGAGGTCTCGCCGCCGCTGCGGGAAGCCCAGGCCGAGCGCCTGGCCACCGCTCCCCTGGCGCCGAACTGGGCCGACCGCCTGGAGGCCGTGCCAGCCGGCGCGCCGCTGCTGCTGGTCGCCAACGAAGTGCTGGACTGCCTGCCCGCCCACCAGTTCGTGCGGACCGAAGACGGCTGGGCCGAGCGGATGGTGGGGCTCGACGAAGCCGGGAACCTGGCGTTCGGACTGCGGGCGCTGCAATCCCCCCTCCCCCTCGATGGGGGAGGGGCCGGGGGTGGGGGTGGCCACGGCGGCGGACCTCACGCCGGCCTCGCCAGATCCGGGCACGCTTTCACCCCCATCTCCAACCCTTTCCCCACCGAGGGGGAAGGGGGCTATTCTCCCGGAACCGTCGTCGAATCCTCCCCCGCTCAGGCCGCCCTGGGCTCGGAGATCGGCCACCGCGTCGCCCGCGACGGCGGGGCGGCGCTGCTGATCGACTACGGCCGCGACGCCCCAGGACCGGGCGACACGTTGCAGGCGTTGAAGGCCCACACCAAGGTCTCGCCGCTGGCCGAGCCCGGTCAGGCCGACCTGACCGTCTGGGCCGACTTTCCCGCCGTGCTGGCCGCCGCCGCCGAGGCCGGCGCCGCGACGGGACCCATCCTGTCCCAGGGCGCGTTCCTGCAGGGCCTGGGGATCGAGCAGCGCGCCCAGGCCCTGGCCGCCGCGCGGCCCGACCAGGCCGACAGGCTGGCCCGGCAGCTTGATCGCCTGACCGGCCCCGCGCAGATGGGACGGCTGTTCAAGGCGGCCTGCCTGTCCGCCCCGGGACTTTCTCCTCCGCTTTTCGAGGACGCTCGACCATGATCGACCTGCCTATCGTCCAGTCGCCCCTGCTGGCCGCCGTCGCCGGGGTCCGGCACGCCTTCTTTACCCGCCAGGGCGGGGTCTCGACCGGGGTCTACGCCAGCCTCAACGTCGGGCGCGGCAGCAAGGACGAGCCGGCCGACGTCGCCGAGAACCGCGCCCGGGCCGCCGCCTGGTTCGGGGCCGCGCCGGAAGACCTCAACACCTGCTTCCAGATCCATTCGACCATCGCCATCGTCGCCGACGGCTCGTGGGGCGACGTGCGGCCGCAGGGCGACGCGGTGGTGACCCGGACGCCGGGCGTGGTCTGCGGCGCCCTGCACGCCGACTGCGCGCCGGTGCTGATCGCCGATCCGGTCGCCAAGGTGGTCGCCGCCGCCCATGCCGGCTGGCGCGGGGCTCTGGACGGCGTGGTCCAGGCCGCCGTCGACCAGATGACCGCCCTGGGGGCCGAACCTTCGCGCATGGTCGCCGCCGTCGGCCCCTGCATCGGCCCGCAGTCCTACGAGGTGGGCCTGGAGTTCCTGCAGCGCTTCGAGGCCGACAGCCCCGGCTCGGGCCGATTCTTCGCGCCGGGCGCAACCGACGACAAGCGCCTGTTCGACCTGCCGGCCTTCGTCCTGGACCGTCTGGCCACGGCCGGCATTGGCCAAAGCGAATGGATCGGCCGCGACACCCGCGCCGAGCCGGAGCTGTTCTTTTCGAACCGCAGGGCCTTCCTGGCCGGGGAGTCCGACTACGGACGGCTTCTGTCGGCGATCGCCCTCGAAGCGTGAGTACGCCGAATAAGCAGAATCTGGCGAGACTCGGGGTTGTTCCCACGCCGGGGGCTGCTAGAAGCCCCCGCAACGGCGACACCCCTCCCCGAGACAAAACCATGAAGCTGCTGTCCGGCAACTCGAACCGCACCCTGGCCCAGGCCATCGCGGAATATCTCGACATGCCGCTGACCCGCGCCCAGGTGCGCCGGTTCGCCGACCTCGAGGTCTTCGTCACGATCGACGAGAACGTGCGGGGCGAGGACGTCTTCGTCATCCAGTCGACCAGCTATCCGGCCAACGACAACCTGATGGAGCTGCTGATCTGCATCGACGCCCTGAAGCGCGCGTCGGGCAAGCGGATCACGGCCGTGCTGCCGTACTTCGGCTACGCCCGCCAGGACCGCAAGACCGGCGGCCGCACGCCGATCTCGGCCAAGCTGGTGGCCAACCTGATCACCCGCTCGGGCGCCGACCGCGTGCTGACGATGGATCTGCACGCCGGCCAGATCCAGGGTTTCTTCGACATTCCGACCGACAACCTGCTGCCCTCGCGCCTGCTGGCCGACGATATCCACAAGCGCTACAAGATGGGTCCCGACCTGATGGTCGTCTCGCCCGACGTCGGCGGCGTGGTGCGGGCCCGGGCCCTGGCCAAGCGCCTGGACGACGCCGACCTGGCCATCGTCGACAAACGCCGCTCGGCCCCCGGCGAGAGCGAGGTGATGAACATCATCGGCGACGTGAAGGACCGTCGCTGCATCCTGTTCGACGACATCGTCGATTCGGCCGGCACCCTGTGCAACGCCGCCGCCGCCCTGATGGCCCACGGCGCCAAGTCGGTCTCGGCCTATGTCACCCACGGGGTGCTGTCGGGCGCCGCCGCCGACCGGGTGGCCAATTCGGTGCTGACCGAGCTGGTGGTCACCGACTCGATCGAGGCGTCCGACACCGTCAAGGCCTGCAAGAAGGTGCGCTACGTGTCGTGCGCGCCGCTGATCGGCGAGGCCATCCGCCGGATCGCCAACGAAGAATCGGTCTCCAAGCTGTTCGACTGAGGACGCTCCGCCGACGATCTCCCGAGAACCAAAACGGGTTTTGACAGCCCCGCTTGTCAAGACGTGGTTAACAGACTGACTGTCACAATATCGCCCGCGCGCCGGTGGTATGGCGGGCGCTTTATGTCATTAGGGATGTTCTCGGCATGCTTTCCACCACGCGTACGCGCGCCGCGCTGACGGCCATCGTCGTGGTCGCCGCCACCTTGCTGGCCAGTTGCGAGACTCCCCCGCCTCCGCCTCCGCCCCTGGTCGCCGCCCCGCCGGCCCCGCCGCCGATCACCCTGTCGTCCAGCATCGTCGAGAAGGCCAGCGCCTTCCGCGGCTACATGCAGCGGGCCGGCGCGATCGGCGCCACCTTCGAGAACGGCGACCAGATCCAGGCCTCGCTGAAGGTCGGCGTCGCCTACGAGCCCAAGCAGTTCCTGTCGGGCGCCACGGCCTACGCCGCCGTCCTGGCCCTGCAGGACCCGACCTATGTGGCCTCGGTCCGGTCGTTCGCCACCGATCCGGTTCAGCGCCAGTCGATCATCAACCAGATCATCGCCGACCCGGCCTACGCCGTCGGCTTCAAGGGCAGCGACACGGCCGCCGGCCGGATCATCGACACGCTCGGCGCGGAGGGCCTCAGGCTCTACACCGCGGGCAAGGCCGTGAAGCAGGCGGCCTACGACGTCCAGCGCGCGAAGTGGTCGACCCTGCCGGTTCTGGACCGCGACGGCCGCCTGGCCTACGCCAAGACCATGTCGGCGACCCCCGCCCTGGCCGACAGCGCCGACGTGGCCGCCTTGCAGCAGGCCTCGATGGGCGGCGTGCCGCTGGTGCCCGCCCCGCCGGCGGCTCCCGCCGCCGCCGTCACAGTCTCCGGCCCCCGTTCGGCCCCGCCGCCCTACAAGCCCCTGGTGATCCGCGGCCTGGCCGTGGCCGCCCTGGCGGCCCTGGGCGCGGCCGGCGACAACAACCTGGCGACCATCGACGCGGTGATGGTCGAGCCGGCCAGCGCCATGTGCCTGAACATGGCCAAGCTGAACCTCTACCAGTGCCTGGCCGTCGCCAAGCCGCACTACGAGGACGTCTTCTGCCTGGGCCAGCACATCATGATCGACACCAGCATGTGCGTGCTCAAGGCCTCGGGCGCCGCCCTGCCCTACGAGCCCCCGCCCCCGCCCAAGCCCGAACCGGTGGTGACCAAGAAGAAGCCCGTCGCCAAGAAGAGGGCGTCGGCGAAGAAGAAGAGCTAGCCAGCGCCCTTCTCCCGCAAGGGGAGAAGGGCGATTCCTGGCCCCGTTGCATCGGGCGGCCGCTGCGTGTATGGAGCGCGACCCAAAAACGTCGACCGGGCGAGGCAATCCAGTCTTGTGCGGCGGCTTCGCATTTCGAGAGCATGGGGCTCTCCAGAGAGACAAGACATGGCCGAGATCATTCTCAACGTCGAACTCCGCGACCGCGCCGGCACCGGCGGCTCGCGCGAAACCCGCCGCCAAGGCAAGGTCCCCGGCGTTCTGTACGGCGGCGCCAAGGCCCCGGTGAACATCGCCGTGAAGGGCAACGAATTCCGCAAGGCGCTCTACACCGGCAAGCTGCTGGGCCACCTGGTGACCCTGCAATACGGCGACGAGAAGCAGTCGGTCATCGCCAAGGCCGTGCAGTTCCACCCCGTCACCGACGAGCCGCTGCACTTCGACCTGTACCGCGTCGACGAGCACCAGCTGATCAAGATCGAAGTGCCCGTGCACTTCAAGAACAACGACATCTCGGTCGGCCTGAAGAAGGGCGGCACGCTGGAAGTCATCCGCCACGTGGTCGAGTTGGCCTGCCCGGCCGACAAGATCCCCGAAGAGCTGGTCATCGACCTGGCCTCGCACGACATCGGCGACGTCATCCGCATCTCGGAAGTGAAGCTGCCGGAAGGCGTGCGTCCGGCCCAGGACCGTGACTTCGTGATCGCCAACCTGAAGGCCTCGGCCGCCTCGCAATCGAGCGAAGGCGACACCACGGTCGAAGGCTGAACCCCTTCGGTCGGGTTTCCGATCTGAGTTATCGAAACGGGCGGGCTTCACGGCCCGCCCGTTTTTCGTTTAGCGGCGCCTTGCCCGGCAGGGCCTCGAAGGACGCACGGAGCCTCAGCGATGCTGATCCTCGCCGGTCTCGGCAATCCCGAGCCGAAATACGAGAAGAACCGGCACAATGTCGGGTTCATGGCCGTCGAGGCCCTGGCCCGCAAATGGGGCACGGCGCCGTGGCGCTCGCGCTTCCAGGGGCTGGCCTGCGAGGGTCAGGTCTCCACTCCGAACGGTCCGGTCAAGCTGCTGCTGCTCAAGCCCAGGACCTTCTACAACGAGAGCGGCCGCGCCGTGGGCGAGGCGATGAAGTTCTTCAAGCTGGCCCCTAGCGACGTGATCGTGTTCCACGACGAGATCGACATGGCGCCGGGCCGGTTCCGGATGAAGGCCGGCGGCGGGGCGGCGGGCAACAACGGCGTGCGCTCGATCACCAGCCAGATCGGCGACGCCTTCCGGCGCGGCCGGATCGGCGTCGGCCATCCGGGCCACAAGGACGCGGTCATGCACTATGTGCTGGGCGACTTCCACAAGGCCGAGCACCAGTGGCTGGACCCGATGCTGGACGCCCTGGCCGACGCCCTGCCCTTCGCGGCGGCCGGCGACGACGAGCGTTATCAAGCCGAGGTGCTGCGCCTGGCCCCCGCGCCCAAGGCCGATCCCAAGAAAGCCGCGCGCCAGGCCGAGTAGGACACGGCTGATTGACGCCGCCGGCTCCAGCCCACACATAACCAGCCTTGACCTGGCCAACGCCAAGCTTGGAGCTCCCCTTCCGATGATCCTGCTCGGTCTGTCGCTGCTGTTCTCGATCGCCCTGTGCGTCCACGTGGTCCGCACGGGCCAGCAGATGTACTGGCTGATGATCATCCTGCTGTTCCAGCCCCTGGGCGGGCTGGTCTATCTGATCGCCATCGTCGCGCCGGACTTCCTGGGCGGCGCCAAGGCTCAGAAGGCGCGGCAGGCCGCGCGGCAGGTCCTCGACCCGCAACGCGAATATCGCGAAGCCGGCAAGGCGGTCGAGGACGCGCCGACGGTCGCCAATCGCACTCGGCTGGCCGCCGCGGCCTCGGGCCTGGGCCGGCACGCCGAGGCCGAGCGTCTGTACGCCGAGTCTCTGCAGGGCATGTACGCCGACGATCCGCAGTTGCTGCTGGGACGGGCCAACGCCCTGATCGAACTGGACCGCGCCGCCGAGGCCCTGCCGCTGCTGGAGGGCCTGAGCGCCCAGTCGCCGGCCGCCCGCACGCCGAACGTCGCCCTGGCCATGGGTCGCGCCTACCACGCGCTGGGCCGTCATTCCGAGGCCGACACCGCCCTGCGCTGGGCGGCGGCGCATCTGCCGGGCTTCGAGGGCATGGCCCGCTACGCGGTGTTCCTGGCCCAGACGGGCCGCAAGGACGAGGCCCGCGAGGCCCTGGCCGAGATCGACAAGCGCCTGGCCAAGACCCATTCGCACTTCCGCAAGGAAGCCCGCGGCTGGCGCGACCTGGCGGCGACGGCGGTGAGCGCCTAAGCTAG
This sequence comes from Caulobacter sp. BK020, assembly GCF_004342605.1. GTDB lineage: Bacteria > Pseudomonadota > Alphaproteobacteria > Caulobacterales > Caulobacteraceae > Caulobacter. The sequence goes on along the minus strand of NZ_SLZL01000022.1, from coordinate 39,732 downwards.
GCTCGCTCGCGCCCGTCACCGATCAGCAGATGGCCCAGCCAGCTGACCGCGCCGACCACCACCGAGCCGAAGATCCCGGCCCACAGGCCATTGACGACGAAGCCTTCCAGCAGCCAGCCGACCAGGCCCAGCATCGCGGCGTTCACGACCAGCAGGAACAGGCCCAGGGTCACCACCGTGAACGGCAGGGTCAGCACCACGACCACCGGCCGGACGATGGCGTTGACCACGCCCAGCAGCACCGCGGCGATCAGCAGGCTGGTCCAGCCGCCGGGCGCCCGGATCCCGGGCACGATCCTGGACGCCAGCCACAGGCCCAGGGCGGCTATCAGGGCGCGGACGATGAAGCGGATCACGACAAGCCTCCCGGGCGTCAAGCACCACCATTAGATGCGCGCCTCGCCTGCGGTGAGCAAGGCCCGTTCACCGTCCGACGGTGACGTCGCGTCTGCCTGACATTTTTGGCTTGAATTTTTGAGAATGAACGTTCATTCTCACTTCCGAAGCGCCAATACCCGAGTCCGGGTGTCGGACATTACAAATACGTTATCGACCTTACCTTCGCCGCAACGCATTCCTATCTGACCCATTCCGGTGGGGATGACGGCGCGCGATTGACGGGCGGATCCGCACCAAGGGGATAGTTTTTATGGCCGTGAATTCTCTATCGGTGATGTCGCCGGACGGCGGCCTGTCGCGTTATCTCACCGAAATCCGCAAGTTCCCGATGCTGGCCAAGGACGAGGAGTTCATGCTCGCCCAGCGCTGGAAAGAGCATCAGGACAGCGAAGCCGCCCACAAGATGGTGACGTCGCACCTGCGCCTCGTGGCGAAGATCGCCATGGGCTATCGCGGCTACGGCCTGCCGATTGGCGAGGTGATCTCCGAGGGCAATGTCGGCCTGATGCAGGCCGTCAAGAAGTTCGAGCCCGACAAGGGTTTCCGCCTGGCCACCTACGCCATGTGGTGGATCCGCGCCTCGATCCAGGAATACATCCTGCGCTCGTGGTCGCTGGTGAAGATGGGCACGACCGCCGCGCAGAAGAAGCTGTTCTTCAACCTGCGCAAGGCCAAGAGCCAGATCAGCGCCTTCGAGGACGGTGATCTGCGTCCCGAGCAGGTCAGCGCGATCGCCACCAAGCTGGGCGTGCTGGACAGCGAGGTCGTCTCGATGAACCGCCGCCTGTCGGGCCCCGACGCCTCGCTGAACGCGCCGCTGCGCGCCGACGGCGAGAGCGAGTGGCAGGACTGGCTGGCCGACGACAACCAGGTCAGCCAAGAGACCGTGGTCGCCGAGAACGAAGAGAAGTCCCTGCGGATGACTCTTCTGGAGGAGGCCATGGTCGAGCTCACCGACCGCGAGCGCCACATCCTGACCGAGCGGCGCCTGAAGGACGAGCCCACCACCCTGGAAGACCTGGCCGCTCAATACGGCGTCAGCCGCGAGCGGGTCCGGCAGATCGAGGTCCGGGCCTTCGAGAAGCTGCAGAAGTCGATGCGCGAAGCCGCCATCGCCAAGAACATGGTCGAGGCCTAGAACCGTTTCGACCTTCAAGGACTGGAGCGCCCCGGATCGAAAGGCCCGGGGCGTTTTTCGATGACAGAGACCCGCCCCCAACTCCTGCTCCTGCCCGGCCTGCTGAACGACGCCGAACTGTGGCGTGACCAGATCAGCGGCCTGGCCGACGTCGCCCGCTGCCAGGTGGCCGACCTGACGCAGGGCGAGAGCCTACGCGAGCTGGCCGAGCAGGTTCTGGCCGGAGCCGAGCCGACCTTCGCCCTGGCCGGCTTCTCGATGGGCGGCTACGTGGCCCAGGAGATCGCCCGAATCGCGTCCGAGCGGATCGAACGCCTGGCCCTGATCGACACCGCCATCCGCGCCGACACCCCGGAACGGGCGGCCCAGCGCCGGGCGGTCAACGCCGCGGCCAGCCACGAGGGGGCGTTCCTGGGCGTCGCCGACCGGCTGATGGCCAGCTATGTCGACGCCTCGCGCCTGGGCGACAAGGACCTGACCGGCCGCATCCAGGCCATGACCCAGCGCCTGGGCCGCGAGGTGTTCCTGCACCAGAACGGCCTGGTCCGCGAGGACGGCGCGGCCGCCCTGCGGGCCCTGCGCTGTCCGATCGTCATCATCTGCGGCGAGCACGACGCCATCACCCCGCTGGCCGGCCAGCATGAGATGGCCCACGCCATCGGCTGCACGCACATGGTGGTAATCCCGAACGCCGGCCACATGACGCCCATGGAAGCGCCCGACGCGGTCAACGCCGCCCTGCGTCGCTGGCTGGCGCGCTAGCGGCGGTTCAGGGGAAACGCCCCGCTTCCGCTCGCCGTCGCGCCTAATGCCAATGATGATGTGTCCGCTATCTCCCCGAACAGGTGTCCGCCATGTCCCCGGACTGAACACTCGTGCCCGGGACCCTTTGTCGGTCGCGGGCGCGGAGGCGTGGCGCGCCGGCGCGTCAAGACGCTTCACCGTCAGCTGAACCAAGGGTTCCGGGCACAAGGCCCGGAATGACGATCCCTTTCGGGAGCGGTCAGATGAAGGCGCTTGGTATCAGAAACTCAGCTGCACGCCCGTGCGGAAGGTCCGGCCGTAGCGCTCGTTCTCGCCCAGCCGGCGGTCGTTGCCGACGAAGGTGCGCCAGGATTCGTCGTTGAGGTTGCTGGCCTCCACGAAGACGCTGGCGGTCTTGCCGAAGGCGTAGGCGACGCGGGCGTCGAGTTGGCCGTGGTCGTCCCACCACACGTCCGACCCCTGGGCGGCGCCGATCGTGTAGAGGAACTTCGAGCGGTAGGAATAGGCCAGCCGGGCCGAGAAGCCGTACTTCTCGTAGAACAGCTGGGCGGTGGCCACGGTCTTGGACTGCTGGGCCAGCGGCAGGCTGTCGGCGGAGCGGCCGGGCACGCCGCGCAGGGTCGAGTCGATCAGCGCCAGGTTCACGCCCACGCCGACGCCGTTCAGGGCGTCCGGCAGGAAGGTCAGCTGCGATTGGGCGTTGAGTTCGACGCCCAGCACGCTGGCCTTGCTGGCGTTCAGCGGGGTGGTCACCGCCGCGCCGGTCAGGGCCACGCCGCCGAAGGTCCCGTTCTGGTTCAGCAGGGTCTGGGTGAAGATCGGGTCCTGGATGTCCTTGAAGAACGCCGAGACCGACAGCAGGCCCTGGCCGGGCAGGTAGTACTCGACGCCGGCGTCCAGATTGGCCGACAGCAGCGGCTTCAGGTCCGGATTGCCCTGGGTGACCGTGTCGGCGGTGGCGTCGACCGTGATGGCCGGGGCCAGCGACACATAGTCCGGACGGCCGATGGCGGTGGTCGCCGCCGCGCGCAGCACCAGGCGGTCGGTAATGTCCATTCTGGCGTTCAGGCTGGGGAACCAGTTGGTGTACTTGTTCGAGCCCGCGGTGTCGGCGCCGCGCGTGCCGGTGGCGTTATTGAAGGTCTTGGCCGTGTAGTCGCCGTCGGTGGTCTCGACCCGCAGGCCGGGAACCAGGGTCACCCGCCCCATCTTCAGCGTGGCCATGGCGTAGCCGGCATAGATCTTTTCCGACACGTCGTAGTCGCTGAGCAGGGCAGTGCTGAGCGACTTGGCGGCGTTCAGCTTCAGCGTCGCCGGATTGGCGGTCACATAGGCCTGGGCGGCGTTATAGTCGACCTTGGGGCCGAACGCGTAGCGGCCCTCATAGGTCGAGGCCAGGCTGGGCGGGTTCAGGGCCGCCAGGGTGAAGGTCGTCGAACCCGGATCGAAGGTCGTATAGTCGCGGTCGTTGGTCTTGGACCGGTCGATCAGCTTGGCGCCGATCTTTACCTCGCCGCCATCGCCGATCGCCGCCAGCGGGAAGGCGTAGTCGGCGCGCGCCTGCTTCAGCGTCTCGACCGCCTGGCGACGATCGTAGTTGACGCTCTTGAAGACGTAGTTGGCCGGATCGTAGGCCGTGGCCGTCGGGGTGACCTGGAACAGCACCTGCGACAGGTCAAAGATTCCGGCCATGGTCTTGCCGGTGGCGAACTGGAACTCGCTGCGCAGCGGATCGGTCTTCTCGGCCCGGCTGTAGGCGGCGTCGACCTCCAGGCGTCCGACCGGCAGATTGAAGCGACCACCGACCGACACGGTCTTGGTGTTGTCGTCCTCGTCGCGGCGGCGGACATAGCGCGTGCCCGTGGCCTTGGTGAACGAGCCGGTCGTGGCCGAGGTCGAGACGATCGTGCCGGCGATCGGCAGGCGGAAGCGGTCGCGGGTCTCGTGATCGGTGAACTTCGAATAGGCGCTGCGCAGATAGAGCTGGACGTCGTCGCTGGGACGCCAGTCGAAATTGCCGACGAAGCCGGTGCGCTCGCGGGTCAGGTTGTAGTCGCGGCTGTCGAAGTCGGCCGGGATCGGGTTGCCCCCAGGTTTTCCGGTGTCCGTGGTCCACGACGCGCCGGCCACGTTCTGCGACTCGACCGGGCGCTTGGAATAGTTGGCCGAGACCACCGCGCCGAACTGGCCGCCCGGGCCGAACGTGCCGCCCAGCGCGCCGTCGACCTCGTAGGGGTTCTTGTCGTTGAGGTCGAAGCGGCCATAGGCGGCCCGGGCGCTGCCGAAGGTTCCGTGACGGTCGAAGGCGCTGAGCGTGACGATGTCCACCTGGCCGGCGATGGCGCTGGCGTCGAGGTCGGCGGTCAGGCTCTTGATCACCTTGACCGAACCGATCATCGCCGAGGGAATGTCGTCCAGCTTGACCTGGCGGTTGTCGGGCTCGGGCGCGGCGGCCGTCTGGCCGTTGACGGTGACGTTGACATAGCGCGGATCGACGCCGCGGATGATCACGTAGCGGCCTTCGCCCTGGTCGTTGGCCACCGACACGCCCGGCAGACGGCGCACGGCCTCGGCGACGTTCTGGTCGGGCAGCTTGCCCACATCGTTGGCGTAGAGGGCTTCGACGAAGTTGTCGGCCACCTTCTTGACCTGCAGCGAGCGGCGCTCGGCGGCGCGGGCGCCGCTGACGACGACCTCGGACACCGCGTCGGCCGCCTTCAGGGTCAGCGTGACCTCGCCGCCGGCCTCGGCCACGGTGACCGGCAGGGTCGAGGCGCCGTAGCCGACATAGGCGACGGTCACGTCCATGGCGCCGGGCGCCACGCCGGTCAGCACGAAACGGCCGTCGGGACCGGCGGCGGCCGAGCGTCCACCCGCTTCGACCGAGGCGCCTGGCAGCGGCGCGCCGCGGCTGTCCACCACCTGGCCGCGCAGCTCGGCGGCCATCGCCGGCGTCGCCGCCACGGCCATGACCATCGCCGTGAGGCTGCATCGGCGCAGCAGGGCGCCCTTGATACCGACCGACATGTTGAATCCCCTTGGCCCGCCCTTCCTGGGCTCGCGGCTGTCAGGTATTGGCCCCGCGCGTCAAGTCGACGACAGATTTATGTCAGTTTTGTATATCGCCGACGTGACTACATCGGCAGGTTCCGATGATGCAACTTGGATGTCTGAGCGCGATTGACTTACACAATGACCTGCCGCATGGCGAACCGATAGAATGGAGATCGGACAATCATGCGAATTACGGGTGGACTGCCGCCGATCTGCATCTCCTTGATGCTTGTGACGGCGGCCTGCGCGACGCGGCCTCCAGCGACGACGGCCTCCGTCGTCACGGCCGAGATCCCGGCCCTGCGCGAGACCGCGGCCGTCGCCTCTCAGCGCGACGCCGCCGACGACCCGGCGATCTGGCGCGACGTCCGGCGCCCCGAGAACTCCCTGATCGTCGCCACCGACAAGAAGGACGGCCTGTATGTCTATGGCCTGGACGGCAAGACGCGTGGCTTCCTTGAGGCGGGCCGGGTCAACAATGTCGACCTGCGCGGCGACGTCGTGATCCACGGCGCGCCCGGCGTGCTGGTGGCGGCCAGCGACCGGACCGATCGTACGGTCGGCAAGGTCGCCCTGTTCGCGCTGGACACCCGCACCGCCGCGCTCACCGCCCTTGGCGCCTTGCCCGCCCAGGTCGGCGAGGCCTATGGCTTTTGCCTCTATCGCCGCGCCGCCGATCGCGCGCTGTTCGCCTTCGTGGTCGGCAAGGACGGCCTGATCAGCCAGCTGTCGATCGACGTCTCGGGCCCGGCGCCCAAGGCCGCCGTCGTCCGGCAGATGAAGCTGGCCACCCAATCGGAAGGTTGCGTGGCCGACGATCGCACCGGCCAGCTGTACGTGGCCGAGGAGGACGTCGGGGTGTGGCGCTTCTCGGCCGCGCCGGACGGCGGCGACCATCGGGACGCCTTCGCCAAGGTCGACGGTGTGAGGCTGGTGGCGGACTCCGAGGGCCTGGCGATCCTGCCGCGCGGACGGAACGGCGGCTATCTGGTCGGTTCCAGCCAGGGCGATTCGGCTTATGCGGTCTGGAACCTGCGCGACGGCGCCTATCGCGGCCGGTTCCGCATCGTCGCCCATGGCGGTGTCGACGGCACGAGCGACACCGACGGCGTCGAGATCGCGGCCGGCGACTTCGGTCCCGACTTCCCGGGCGGCCTGATGGTGGCCCAGGACGGCGACAACAGCCCCCAGGCGCAGAATTTCAAGATGGTGTCGTGGCGCGCGGTCGAGAAGGCCCTGGGCCTGCGCTGAAGCGTCAGGCCGCGCCGCGGTCGCCGCTGTCCTCGACCAGGAAGCCCATCAGGCTATCGATGCGCTGGATCAGTTCGGCCCGCGCCATGCCGCCGGCCGTGCAGGCCTCCAGGGCGGCGGCGGCCTCGAACAGGCGGACGTCCTTGATCGCTTCGCCGACCTTCTTCAGTTCGACCGCCTGGGCGACCAGGGCGCGCCGGGCCTGGGCCGGATCGCTGTCCAGGGCCTGGGCGGCCGACTTGACGATCCGCAGGGCCTGGGACAGGCGGGCGGCCGGTGCGCCGGTGGCGTCGGCCTTGCGCTTGCGCGGGCCCTTGTATTCGGCCGAGTTGAAGCGGCGGCGATCGGGACCGACATATTGCACGGCCTCGACCCAGTCGCGGGGCTTCAGCGTCACCGCCTCGAGCCGGCGCTCCAGATCCTTGATCGTGAACGGCTTGCGCATGAACTCGTGGATGCCCGCGTCCCGGGCCCCGAAGATCGCGTCGGCCGTGGCCTCGGCGGTGCACATGATGATCGGGTTCTCGCGGCAGGCCAGGTCGCTGCGGCGGATCTTGCGGGCCAGGGCCTGGCCGTCGCAGCCGCTGGAGGCGTGCTCGACAAACATCAGCATCGGGTCGATCGTGCGCGCCATGCCCCAGCCGGCCTCGGCCGAGACGGCGTGGAAGATCTGGACGTTGCCGACATGGCGCAGCTGGTCGGCCAGCAGGCGCACGGCCGCGGTGTTCGGGTCGACGATCAGCACGCGCTGCATCTTCGCCGCGATACGCTGCAAGGTGCGGATGTTGCCGTCGAACACGGGACCCGGAAGCTCCAGAAAATGACTTGTCCGCAGACTAGCCGGGCGATGGTAAAAATCCGCTTAGTCTTCGCCCGTTGCGACAGAAAGTCCCGGATTCAGGCCGCCAGGCTGACGCTGAGGCCGGAGTCGAAGTCCTGCAGCAGGTCGATCGCGTCCTCGATGTCGGCGACCAGCGGCATGCCGGCCGGGAAACGGTAGCGCCAGAAGCTGGCGATATGGGCGATCACCCCGACCTTTTCGCCCAGCGACAGGAACATGTCGGGCGCGCGCAGCAGGAACTCGCGGAACGCCTGGGGCCTGCCGTTGTCGATCAGGTCGTCGAAGGCCCGGTCATAGACCTCCAGGGCCCGCATGATCGCCCGGCGCTCCAGCAATATGCCGCGCCGCAGGCGCTTGCGGGTGTCGTCCAGATAACGCTGGGTTCCCGCGTCGCGGTTGCCGGTGATCGTCAGCCGGGTGATCTCGCCGCCGACGGTGTCCAGCTCGGTCCACAGCCGGGTCAGCATCCACTTGTAATAGAGGAAGCCCTTCCAGCTGAAGACCCCCTCCTTGAAGCTCTCGCCGTCCATGATCAGCGTCTCGCGCAGCGGCTCCAGCCGCTCGTCGACGTCGGTCGACAGCAGGGCCTCGACCAGCCGCGCCGCGTGGGCGCCGGGCACGGCACGGCCGGCGTCGCGATAGGCCAGGTCGATCAGCAGCGAGATCTGGGCCGAGACGAAGCTCTGCATCTGCTCCATGTCGGCGGTCGACAGGGCGAAATAGGTGGCGGCCACCGACAGGCCATGGCGGCGCAGGTGCTCGCGCAGCAGAAACGGGTCCAGGGACGGCAGCTGGTCGATCAGCCGCAGGGTCGCCAGGTCGCGCGCCATGTCGGTCTGTTCGTTGCAGGCCTCACGCAGCAGCTCGACCCAGCCGCGCTGGCCCACAAAGAACGACTGGCCGCCCAGGCCCAGGTCGCTGCGCTCGAACGGGATGATGATCTTGGTGGCGTTGGGCCGGATCTCGTCGAACAGGAAGATGTCGTCGGCCCGCAAACGGTGTTTGACCACCAGGGCGGTATTGAGGATGCGGTTGCGAAACAGCGGCGCCTCGCCGTGTTCGGGTCGATGACCGCTGCGGGCCTCGATGGCCAGCAGGTTGAGGACGCGGCTGGTCGAGGCCTCGCGATCCAGCGCCCGCAGGCTGCGCGTCAGGCGATCAGCCTTGTTGGCGGACTTCATCAGGCGACGCGCGAGGGCCAAGGGCGGCGAACCTCCGTTAGGATCCTGGCCGTCATAAACCTTGGCCAGCTAAGCAATCGCTAATCCGTGGCAAGCTTGACCGGAATAGGCTTGGCCGGCGCGGGCGCACGCCGCCAGGCGATGGCCTGGATCAGGCCGGCGGGCTGGATTGGCTTGGGGTGGGCGTCGTCGAAGCCCAGACCGATCAGGCGCTCGACCTCGCCCGACATCGCATCGGCCGTCAGGGCGACGACCGGCACGTCGGGGCGGCCGCCCTCGCCGTTCCGCAGGCGCCGCAGGGCCTCGACGCCGTCCATGACCGGCATGTGGACGTCCATCAGCACCACGTCAAAGTTCTCGACCCGCAGCCGCGCCAGGGCCTCGCGACCATCGCCCGCCGTGGCGACCAGCACGCCGACCGCCTCCAGTATGGCCCGCGCGACGGCCTGGTTGGCCAGGTTGTCGTCGACCACCAGCACTCGCGCGCCGGCCACGTCCAGCGCGACGTCCGGGGCGGCTTCCGGCGCCGGCGCCTCGGTCGTCGCCAGGCCCAGGACGACAGTAAAGGTAGAGCCCTCGCCCGGCCGGCTGACCAGGCCGATGCGACCGCCCATCCTCTCGGCCAGTTCGCGGCAGATCGACAGGCCCAGGCCGGTGCCGCCGAACCGTCGAGCGATCGACCGATCGCCCTGGACGAAAGGGGTGAACAGCTTGGCCTGCTGCTCGGGCGTCATGCCGACCCCGGTGTCGGACACCGTGATCTCGACGCCGCCGGCGGCGTGAGGCGCGATGACGATGTCGACCCGGCCTTCCTGGGTGAACTTCAGGGCATTGGACACCAGGTTCAGCAGGATCTGGCGGACGCGGATCGGGTCGCCCAGGAGCCAGCGCGGGGTGTCTGGCGCGATCTGCAGCGACAGCGCCAGGCCCTTGGCGCGGGCGGTCTCCCGCCACACCCGCTCGAGCTGGCGCCCCAGGACCCGGATCTCGAACGGCATGGCTTCCAGCTCCAGCTTGCCGGCCTCGATCTTCGACAGGTCGAGAATGTCGTTGAGGATCGCCATCAGCCCGTCGCCCGACTCGACGATGGTCTCCAGATAGTCGGCCTGGCGGGCGTCGAGCTCGGTCGAGCCCAGGGCGTGGGCCATGCCCAGCACCCCGTTCATCGGGGTCCGCAACTCGTGGCTCATCATCGCCAGGAACGCCGACTTGGCGCGGCTGGCCTCCTGGGCCTCGACCTGGGCCTGCTCCAGGGCCAGGGCGTTGGCGCGCAGCAGGCGGGCCGCGTCGACCAGGTAGCCGCCCAGGCCCAGCAGGGCCAGGGACGAGGCCAGGATTTCCATCCATAGCGGCTTGTCGGCCGAGAACGGCATGGCGGCCAGGGCGATCACGGGCGGCGGCAGCAGCGACACCGTCGCCGAACGGCTGAGCGCGGCGTACTTCAGGCTCTCGACGATCAGGCCCAGCAGGGTCAGCAGGGCCGCGAACTTCATGATCGGCAGGCCATGCCACCAGGCGAGCAAGGCGCTCACGGACCAGACGCTGCTGAAGATCAGGGCCGGCGCCAACCTGGTCACCAGAGGAAGCGGCCGCTCGGCGCGCGCATCGACGCCATGCTGCAGCCGGACCAGCCACAGCTCCAGGCCCAGATTGGTCGCCACCCAGGCCAGGGCGGGCGGCGGGCCGAACATGGCGGCCAGGAAACCCGCCATCACGACCATGGCGATCAGGCGGCCGTTGCGCCCCCGCCGGCTCATGGCGAGGCTGTCGCTGTCGCGGCCGTCGTCGAGAAAATCGCGCAGCCCCACTCGCCGTCCCTTCACGCCTGAATTCGCGCGAAGCTTGGCCGAACAAGGTTCACAAGCGTTTACCGTGCGGCGGGTTGTCGCGGCTTTTTCGCCGTCCTCAGGACGCCCCGCCGAGCGCCCGGAGGACGGGAGTCCGATCAGCCCTGGAACGGATCGCGCATCAGGATGGTGTCGTCGCGCTCGGGGCTGGTGGACAGCAGGGCCACCGGGGCGCCGATCAGTTCCTCGACCCGGCGCACATACTTGATGGCGTTGGCGTTGAGGTCCTTAAACGAACGGGCGCCGGCGGTGCTTTCGCTCCAGCCTTCCAGCTCCTCGTAGATCGGCTGGGCGGCCTTCTGGTCGCGCATGCCGGCCGGCAGGTAGTCGACGACCTTGTCGCCGATGCGATAGCCGACGCAGATCTTCAGGGTCTTGAGGCCGTCCAGCACGTCCAGCTTGGTCAGAGCCACGCCGTGGATGCCGTTGATGGCCACCGACTGGCGCACCAGCACCGCGTCGAACCAGCCGCAGCGGCGGGCCCGGCCGGTGTTGACCCCGACCTCGCGGCCGACCGTCGACAGGTGCTTGCCCACTTCGTCGTCGAGTTCCGCCGCGAACGGGCCTTCGCCGACGCGGGTGGTGTAGGCCTTGACGATGCCCAGCACGTAGCCGGTGGCCGCCGGTCCCATGCCCGAGCCCGCCGAGGCCTGGCCGGCCACGGTGTTGGACGAGGTGACGAACGGATAGGTGCCGTGGTCGACGTCCAGGAGAGCGCCTTGCGCCCCCTCGAACAGGATCTTGCGGCCGTCCTTGTAGGCCTTGTCCAGCAGGCGCCAGGCCGGCTGGGCGTAGGCCAGGATGCGCGGGGCCAGGGCCATCAGGGCGTCGAACAGCTCGGCCGCGTCGGCTTCCGGCAGGCCCAGGCCGCGACGCAGGGCGCCGTGATGGGCCAGAAGCCGCTCGATCTTCGGCTTCAGGGCTTCCGGATCGGCCAGGTCGGCGACCCGGATGGCGCGGCGGCCGACCTTGTCCTCGTAGGCCGGGCCGATGCCGCGGCCGGTGGTGCCGATCTTCTGGGTCGAGGCGGCCTCGCGGGCCTGGTCCAGATCCTTGTGCAGCGGCAGGATCAGGCAGGCGTTGTCGGCCAGCACCAGCAGTTCGGGGGTGATCGCCACCCCCTGCTCGGCGATCTTGTCGATCTCGCTCAGCAGGTGCCAAGGATCGACGACCACGCCGTTCCCGATGACAGAGAGCTTGCCTTGCACGACCCCCGACGGCAGCAGGGCCAGCTTGTAGACCTTGCCGTCGACCACCAGGGTGTGGCCGGCGTTGTGGCCGCCCTGGAACCGCACGACGACGTCGGCCCGGTTGCTGAGCCAGTCGACGATCTTGCCCTTGCCCTCGTCGCCCCACTGGGCGCCGACAACGGTCACATTGGCCATGTTCAGATATGCCTTATCACCTGCCGAAGGGCGCCCGCGGCCCTTCGACAGGACTCGGCGGCGGACGTTTCATCTCTTGTGATCGGCGTGACGGCCCGCCTCCAAGGGGGCCGTCCGGTTCAGAACTTGTAGACCAGCCGGACCCCGGCGTCGTCAAGCCCCTGGTTCTTGCCCTGGTGGAAGATCTGGCCGTTCGACAGGTGGGTGTAGGACAGTTCGGCCGACCAGCTGTCGTTGATGTCGTAGCCCAGGGCCAGCTCCGGCTCGAACAGCACCTTCGAGCCGAAGTCGATGCGGTGATAATAGAGATAGGTGCGGCGAGCGCGTTCCTCGTCGCTGATGTTCGGGGCGTTGGCCGGCGGCAGGCCGGTCTCGCCGTCCGTATAGGCCAGGCCCATGCCGGGGCGCAGGTAGAAGCCGCCCGGCTGGCCCAGCTCGATCCGCCAGTCGAAGCCGGCGGCCACGAAGTTGGAGGTGTTCTCGCTGTTGATCGACACCATGGCGTGGACCTGGGGCTTGCCCAGCCAGCGCAGGCTTTCGATCCGGTTGGTGCGGTACCCCAGATGGACGTCCACGCCGTCCTCGCGGCCCGCGGCGCCCAGGCCGACGGCGTCGCCGATGAAGGTGACGTCGTGCTTGTAGACGCCGACGAAGGCTTCGCCGGCCAGGGCGGGCGCGGCGGCGGCCACGGCGGCGCAGGCCGCGGCGACGAACAGGGCTTTTTTCACGGTGTAGTCCCCAGCGGTCTTGTTGGTCCTCTTATGGCGTGAACGGCGCCGCTCGCAAAGGGTTTCGGCGCCGCTCGCCGAACGATAGACCTGGGCGCCATGAGCATCGCCCTTTCCGACATCCAAGCCGCCGCCGCCCGCCTCCAAGGCCAGGCCGTCCGCACGCCGCTGATCGAGAGCCCGGCGCTGAACGAGCGACTCGGCGGCCGGGTGCTGCTCAAGCCCGAGACCCTGCAGCGGGCCGGGGCCTTCAAGTTCCGCGGCGCCTACAACCGCCTGTCGCGGCTGAGCGACGACGAGCGCCGGCGCGGGGTGGTGGCCTTCTCGTCGGGCAACCACGCCCAGGGCGTGGCCCTGGCGGCCCAGCTGCTGGGCTGCCCGGCCCTGATCGTCATGCCGTCCGACTCGCCGGCGGTGAAGGTCGAGGGCACGCGGGGCTTCGGGGCCGAGATCCGCTTCTACGACCGCTTCACCGAGGACCGGGTCGCCATCGCCGCCCAGATCGCCGCCGAGCGCGGCTGCGTGGTCGTGCCGTCCTATGACGACCCGCACATCATCGCCGGCCAGGGCACGGTCGGCTTGGAGATCGTCGAGCAGGCCGAAGCCCTGGGCGTGGCGCTGGACAGGGTGCTGAGCCCGGTCGGCGGCGGCGGGCTGATCGCCGGCGTCTCGACGGCGGTCAAGGCGCTGTCGCCGGCCACGCAGGTCTGGGGCGCCGAACCGGGCGGCTTCGACGAGACCCGCCGCTCCCTGGCCTCGGGCAAGCGCGAAACCATCGATCCAGACGCCCGCTCGATCTGCGACGCCCTGCTGACCCCGATCCCGGGCGAGCTGACCTGGCCGATCAACAGCCGCACCCTGTCAGGGATCGCCGCCGTCACCGACGCCGAGGTGGCCGAGGCCATGCGCTACGCCTTCTCGGTGCTGAAGCTGGTGGTCGAGCCCGGCGGCTGCGTGGCCCTGGCGGCGGCCCTGGCCGGCAAGATCGACCTGAAGGGCCAGGCGGCGGCGATCGTCTGTTCTGGCGGCAACGTGGATCCGGCGCTGTATGGGCGGGTGCTGGCGGGGGAGCTGTGACCGCCGTGCGTCCTTCGAGGCTCGCCTATCGGCTCGCACCTCAGGATGAGGACGTTGGGCGGGCTTTGACTTCCTCTTCCTGAGGCGCCCGCGAAGCGGGCCTCGAAGGACGCAGGGCGCCTAGCCGCCGCCCAACACTCCCGCTAGGGTCCGCGCCAAGATCTGCTCCAAAAGAGAGACCCGATGAAACGCCTGCTGCTCGCGACCGCCCTGATCGTCGCTCCCATGCTCGCGCACGCCGCAGATGCGCCGAAGATCGACCCCGCCCGGCTGTCGGCCCACATCAAGGTGCTGTCGTCCGACGACTTCGAGGGCCGCGGCCCGGCCACGGCCGGCGAGACCAAGTCGGTCGACTACATCGTCGGCCAGATGAAGGCCATCGGCCTGGAGCCGGCCGGCGATCCCAAGGCCGATGGAACCCGCGCCTGGACCCAGGACGTGCCGCTGGCCAAGTTCGACATCAAGGGCCCGGTCGCCGCCCAGTTCACGGTCGGCGACAAGGCCGTCCCTCTGGCCCAGGGCGAGCAGATCGCCATCCGCGCGGCCATGACCAATGTCGACAACGTCGCCATCAAGGACGCCCCGATCGTCTTCGTCGGCTACGGCGTCAAGGCGCCGGAACGCAACTGGGACGACTTCAAGGGCCAGGACCTGAAGGGCAAGATCCTGGTGGTGCTGATCAACGATCCCGACTTCGAGACGGGTTCCGGCGATTTCGGCGGCAAGGCCATGACCTATTACGGCCGCTGGACCTACAAGTTCGAGGAAGCCGCCCGCCAGGGCGCGGCGGGGGTGCTGATCGTCCACGAGACCGCCCCGGCCTCCTATGGCTGGGCCACGGTCAAGAACTCCAACACCAACACGATGTTCGACATCGTCCGCAAGGATCCGGCCAAGAGCCATCCGCAGCTGGAATCCTGGATCCAGCGCGACGTGGCCGTCGAGCTGTTCAAGGCGGCCGGCCTCGACTTCGACGCCCTGAAGGCCCAGGCCCGGACGCGCGATTTCAAGCCGGTGGAGCTGAAGGGCGCGACCTTCTCGGCCCGCTACGCCGTCGATCATTCGGTGATCACGTCCAAGAACATCGCTGGCCGGATCAAGGGGACGCGCGCCCCCGACGAGACGGTGATCTACAGCGCCCACTGGGACCACCTGGGCGTCGGCCAGCCCGACGCCCGCGGCGACAGGATCTATAACGGCGCGATCGACAACGCCGACGGGATCGCCGCCATCCTGGAACTGGCCCGCGCCTTCAAGAGCCAGCCGCCTCCGCAGCGCTCGATCCTGTTCCTGGCCGTCACCGCCGAGGAGCGCGGCCTGCTGGGCTCGGAATACTATGCCGCCAACCCGCTGTTCCCGCTGTCCAAGACCGTGGCCGACCTGAACATCGACGCCCTGTCGGCCACCGGTCCGGCCAAGGACATCACCACCTCGGGCGACGGCAAGGTCGACCTGCAGGACCTGCTGGTCGCCAAGGCCAAGGCCCACGGCCGCTATTTCACGCCCGATCCGTCGCCCCAGGCCGGCCACTTCTATCGCTCGGACCACTTCCCGTTCGCCAAGCGCGGCGTGCCGGCCATCTCGGTCGGCTCGGGCGAGGACCTGGTGAACGGCGGCAAGGCGGCCGGCCAGAAGGCGGAAGAGGACTACACCACCAACCGCTACCACCAGCCGGCCGACGAGTGGCGCGCCGACTGGGACCTGACCGGCCAGGCCCAGGACATCGGCCTGTTCTACGAGGTGGGCGCGGACCTGGCCAATTCGAAGGCCTGGCCGGAATGGCAGGCGGGCTCGGAGTTCAAGGCGCTGCGGGACCAGAGCAAGGCGGATCGCAAATAGTCTCTTTTTTGCTCCGCTCATCCCGGCGAAGGCCGGGACCCAAGCGGCGCGTCGGTACCAGGCCTGCAAGCTCAGCTTGGGTCCCGGCCTTCGCCGGGATGAGCGGAATTTATCATGACAGCCTCCGTCTTCGACCTGTTCAAGCTGGGCGTCGGCCCGTCGAGCAGCCACACCATGGGGCCGATGACGGCCGCCAACCTGTTCGTCGGCCGCCTGCGTGACGCCGGCCGGCTGCCCGACGTCGCCCGGGTCGAGACGCGGCTCTACGCCTCCCTGGCCCTGACCGGGCGCGGCCACGCCACCGACCGGGCGGTGATCCTGGGGCTGATGGGCTACATCCCCGCCGAACTGGATCCCGACATCGGCGAAGCGGCCCTGCTGGAAACCAAGGCGTCCCAGTCGCTGCTTCTCGGCGGCCAGATCGACATCGCCTTCGACGAGGCGCGCGACATCGTCTGGGCCGGCCACGAGCGCCTGCCGCAGCATCCCAACGGCCTGACCTTCACCGCCTACGACGGCGCCGACGCCGTGCTGGCTGAGCGCACCTATTTCTCGATCGGCGGCGGCTTCGTCCGCGACGAGAGCGAGATGGGCCGCAACACCCCGCCGGACGAGGGTCCGCCGGTTCCCCACCCGTTCGAGAGCGGCGCCGACCTCCTGCAGCGGGCCGCCGACGCCGGCCTGTCGATCGCCGGGGTGATGGGCGCCAACGAACTGGCGCGGATGGAGCAGGCCGAGCTCGACGCCGGGCTGGACCGCATCTTCGCGGCCATGGAGGCCTGCATCGACCGCGGCATGCGCGAGACCGGGACCCTGCCCGGCGGCCTGGCCGTCAAGCGCCGGGCCCGCCAGATCCACCAGACCATCCAGGGCCGGCTGGAGCGCCAGATCAGCGACCCGCTGTCGGCCATGGACTTCGTCAACCTGTGGGCCATGGCGGTCAACGAGGAGAACGCGGCCGGCGGCCGGGTGGTTACGGCCCCGACCAACGGCGCGGCCGGCCTGATCCCGGCGGTGCTGCGCTTCTACCACCGCTTCCACAACGGCACGCCGCAGGGGGTGCGGGTGTTCCTGCTGACGGCGGCGGCGATCGGCGCGCTCTACAAGCGCAACGCCTCGATCAGCGGGGCCGAGGTGGGCTGCCAGGGCGAGGTGGGGGTGGCCTGCTCGATGGCGGCGGCCGGCCTCTGCGCCGCCCTGGGCGGGACCAACGACCAGATCGAGAACGCCGCCGAGATCGGCATGGAGCACAACCTCGGCCTGACCTGCGACCCGATCGGCGGCCTGGTCCAGATCCCCTGCATCGAGCGCAACGCCATGGGCGCCATCAAGGCCATCGACGCCGCGAGGCTGGCCCTGCTGGGCGACGGCCAGCACTCGGTGTCGCTGGACAAGGTGATCGCCACCATGAAGCGCACCGGCGAGGACATGAGCGAGATCTACAAGGAGACCTCGCTGGGCGGCCTGGCGGTGGGGCTGTCGGTGAACCGGGTGGAATGCTGAGAGGGCCTGGTTCACGCTGACTTGCCCCCACCTGACCGCTACGCGGTCTGTCGCGGCGAGGGGGCGGAGCGCTCTTCCCCCTCTGGGGGAAGACGATCGCGAAGCGATCCGTAGGGGGCAAGTGATCGCCGGACTTGCGCATAACGTCGCTCCCCAATACGGTGCGCCGCGAGAACAGGAAGGGAACATCTGCATGCCCGGAACCATTCGCGCCGGCATCGGCGGCTGGACGTACGAGCCCTGGCGGGGGACCTTCTATCCCGACGATCTCAAGCAGAAGGACGAGCTGAAATACGCCTCGTCCAAGGTGACGAGCATCGAGATCAACGGCACCTACTATTCCACCTTCAAGCCCAACAGCTGGCAGAAGTGGCGCGACGAGACGCCCGACGACTTCGTGTTCTCGGTCAAGGCCAGCCGGTTCTGCACCAACCGCCGGGTGCTGTCCGAGAACAACGACTCGCTGGAGAAGTTCCTGGCCCAGGGCCTGGAGGAGCTGGGCCCCAAGCTGGGCCCCATCAACTGGCAGTTCATGGCCACCAAGAAGTTCGACCCGGTCGATTTCGAGGGCTTCCTGAAACTGCTGCCCAAGGAGATCGGCGGCCGGCCGGCCCGTCATGCCCTGGAGGTCCGCAGCCCGACCTTCGCCGACCAGCAGTTCTACGACCTGGCCGCCCAGTACGGCGCGGCCATCGTCTACGCCGTCGACGACGAGGAGCCGACCTGGCCCTGCATCGACCAGCCGACCGCCGACTTCACCTATGCCCGCCTGATGTCCAGCAAGCCTGACGAGCCCACCGGCATGACTTCGGACGAACTGGACGCCATCGCCAAGCAGACCAAGGCCTGGGCCCAGCGCGGCGACGTCTTCGCCTATTTCATCGCCGGCGCGAAGGTGCGCAACCCGGCGGCCGCCATGGCGCTGATCGAGAAGCTGAAGTAGCGCCGCGCCCGAAACGGGGGACACACAGTCACCCAAGGGCCCCAGCCGAGATGGCGAGGCCTCGACGTGAGTGTGTGTCCCCTCCTTCGCCCCCGGCCTCCTTCTCCAAGCATCCCAATCCCCGCAGGCTGTCTTCCACCGCCCGATCCAGCGGCGTGTGCGGCACGTCGCCCAGGAACGCCCGGAGCTTGCGGTCATCCAGCGCCAGGGGCTCGCGCCACAGGTAGCGCATCTCGGCCATCTCGCGGAACAGCGGCACGACCGGCGACAGGGCGCTGACCAGCCACCAGGGAAAGGCCTTGACCGGCAGGTTCGGCTGGCTCGTCACCCGCCGCACCGAGCTCGCCATCTCGCCCCAGGCCATCTGATGGCCACCGAAATGGAAGACCTCGAACGGCGCGAGGCGGTCGGCCTGGTCCAGCAGCCGGGCCATGGTCTCGGCCAGGTCCGGCAGATAGGCCCAGGCGTGGGCGACGCCCCGGGCCGCCGGCTCGGTCACCGAGGTCAGGGCCCCGCCCGGCTTGACCACCGCCTGGCCGAACCAGTTGTTGCCGGCGTGCGGTCCGAAGAAGTCGCCGGCCCGGACGATCAGCACCGGTGTCCCCTCGGCCGAGGCCGCCCGCAGCCGCCGCTCCATCTCGGCCCGGATCCCGCCCTTGCGGGTGGTTGGGGCCTGCGGCGCGGTCTCGTCGATCCGCGGGAAGGTCTCGCGACCGAAATTATAGACCGTGCCCGGCAACAGGATCCGCGCGCCCTCGGCCTTGGCCGCGGCGATGGTGCTGTCCAACATCGGCAGCACCAGCTGGCCCCAGTTGCGGTAGCCGGGCGGGTTGGCGGCGTGGACGATCAGCTGGACGCCCTTGGCGGCGCGAGCCACGTCGGCCGCGACCATGGCGTCGCCCTGGATCCAGTCGATCCCGGACCGGGCCGGCTGGGCGCGGCGGGTCAGGGCCCGCACGGTCCAGCCGTGGCGGATCAGAGCCGAGGCGGCCTCGCCGCCGATGCCGCCGGTCGCGCCGATCACCAGAGCGATGCGTTGGGTCGTGGTCATGTCGATCTCCATCGGGTTGATGACGGTAAGATCGGCCAGCCCAGACCAAACGAGAATTGACGAACTGTCTTGATCTGCCATGCATTAATGCATGAGCGATCCCGACTGGAGCCTGTACCGCGCCTTCCTGGCGGTGATGACCGAGGGCAGCCTGTCGGCCGCGGCGCGGGCCCTGGGCCTGACCCAGCCGACCCTGGGCCGCCAGGTCGCCGCCCTGGAGCACGCCCTGGGCGTGGCCCTGTTCACCCGGTCGCCCCAGGGCCTGAAACCCACCGACGCAGCCCTCGACCTCAGGCCCCACGCCCAGGCCATGGCCGGGGCCGCCAGCGCCCTGGTCCGGGCGGCGTCGGGGGCCGGCGACACGGCGCGCGGCGTGGTCCGCATCACCGCCAGCGAGATCATCGGCGCCGAGGTGCTGCCGCCGCTTCTGGCGGAGTTTCGTCCGCGGCATCCGGCCGTGACGGTCGAGCTGTCGCTGGACAATCAGCAGCAGGACCTGCTGCGCGGCGCGGCCGACATCGCCGTGCGCATGGTCCGCCCTACCCAGGACGCCCTGGTCGCCCGCCGCCTGGCCGACACCCACCTGGGCCTCTACGCCCACCGGCGCTATGTCGAGGCCGAGGGCGCGCCCGCCACCCTCGACGGCCTGGCCGACCACGCGCTGATCGGCTTCGACAGGGGCACGCCGTTCCTGCGCGGCCTGGTCCAGCGCGTGCCCCTGCCACCGCGCGGCTTTTCCTTCCGCGCCGACAGCGACCTGGCCCAGCTGGCCGCCGTCCGGGCCGGATTCGGCATCGGTTTCGTCCAGCACGGCGTGGCGCGCCGCGAGCCCGACCTGGTCCCGGTCTGCCCCGGCCAGATCGGCTTCGACCTGCCGGTCTGGCTGGTCATGCACGAGGACCTGCGCACGACCTTGCGGATGCGGGCGATGTTCGACCACCTGGCCGACGGGCTGGACGCCTTCCTGGCGACCTCGCAGCCGTAAGTTCCGCGAACGGCGAAGCGGGCGCCAAACGTGGTTAACCGAACCTCAATGGGGCGCGGCTAGACTGCCGCCATGCGCCGCGCCCTCGCCTGCCTGCTGATCCTCGCCGCCCTGGCCGGCTCCGCCGCGGCCCAGACGGCCAAGCCGATGCGCGTCGTTCCAAAAGCGCCGCGGGAAGCCCCGGCCCCCGCCCCGAGCGACACCCCTGCCCTGCCGCCGCCGCTGATCCCGCTGACCGGCGCGGCCCCGGCGCGCGATCCGGACCAGTGCCGCGCGTCCTGCAACCGCACCTACTTCTTCTGCCGGGCCAATGGCGACGACGACAGCTGCCCGACCCAGTGGATGCAGTGCAAGTCGCGCTGCACGGCCACCTATTCGCCACGACCGCTCGGCAACTGATCGCGCCGAAGAAGAGCAGTTTGACGGCTCGCATAACGCTGATACGCTCACCTGAACAACGATAAGTCAGGGAGGCGCGCGATGAGCGCCCAGATGGCCGCCCAGATGGCCGCCAAGCGGCTTCCGAAGGTCTGCATCATCGGCGCGGGCTGCAGCGGCTTCACCACCGCCAAGCGGCTGAAGGACGCCGGCGTGCCCTATGACTGCTTCGAGGCCTCCGACGACATCGGCGGCAACTGGTACTACAGGAACCCCAACGGGCTGTCGGCCTGCTACGAAAGCCTGCACATCGACACGTCCAAGTGGCGCCTGGCCTTCGAGGACTTTCCGGTCCCGCCCGACTGGCCCGACTTCCCGCACCACAGCCAGGTCCTGGCCTATTTCAAGGCCTATGTCGCCCATTTCGGCCTGCGCGAGACCATCACCTTCAACACCAAGGTGCTGCGCGCCGAGCGCAACGCGGACGGCCTGTGGTCGGTGAGCCTGTCGACCGGCGAGACCCGGCTCTACGACGTGCTGATCGTCGCCAACGGCCACCACTGGGACCCGCGCGTTCCCGACTATCCCGGAACCTTCGACGGCGTCGCCTTCCACGCCCACGCCTATAGCGACCCGTTCGACCCGGTCGATATGCGCGGCAAGACCGTGATGGTGGTCGGCATGGGCAATTCGGCCATGGACATCGCTAGCGAGCTGGCCCAGCGCCCGATCGCCGGCAAGCTGATCGTCTCGGCCCGGCGCGGGGTCTGGGTGTTCCCGAAATATCTGAACGGCAAGCCGTCGGACAAGTCGGCCATGCCCCCCTGGATGCCGCGCAAGCTGGGGCTGAAGATCGTCGGCGCCCTGGTCCGCAAGCATGTGGGCCGGATGGAGGACTACGGCCTGCCCAAGCCCGACCACGAACCGCTGGAGGCCCACCCGTCGGTCAGCGGCGAGTTCCTGACCCGGGCCGGCTGCGGCGACATCACTTTCAAGCCGGCGATCAAGGCGCTGGAGGGTCGGCAGGTCCGCTTCGCCGACGACAGCGTCGAGCCCGTCGACGTGATCGTGTTCGCCACCGGCTACAGGATCAGCTTCCCGTTCCTCGACGATCCAGCCCTGGTTCCCGACGCCGACCACCGCCTGCCGCTGTTCAAGCGGATGATGAAGCCCGGCGTGCCCGACCTCTTCTACATGGGCCTGGCCCAGGCCCTGCCGACCCTGGTCAATTTCGCCGAGCAGCAGTCCAAGCTGGTCGCCGCCTACCTGACCGGCCGCTACGCCCCGCCCTCGCTCGCCGAGATGCAACGCATCACCGCCAGGGACGAGGAGCGCCACACCGGCCACTACTACGCCTCGGCCCGCCACACGATCCAGGTCGACTTCGGGGTCTATTGCGCCGACCTAAAGAAGGAGATCGCGGCCGGCGAGAAGCGGGCCCGCGCGGCGAGCGGCGTCCTGCCCGTGCCGGGGCGAGCGCCGGACGCCTTGCCACTGGCGGCGGAATGAGGCTGAAATCGTGACGGGGCGTCATCTGGGCCTCGCCACGAGTCGCGTCCGATGTCGAACATCGCCTATTTCCCCGTCCGCGGTCCGGCCGAGGACAACCGCCCCGGCAAGCGCGAGCGGACCAAGGTGGCCAACCGCCAGGCGATCCTCGACGCGGCGCGAGCGGTGTTCGGCGAGCTGGGCTACGAGGCCGCCACGGTGCGCGACATCATCCGCCGCACCGGCTTGGCCTCCGGCACCTTCTACAACTACTACAAGTCCAAGGAGGAGGTGTTCGACGCCCTGGCCGACGACGGCGCGCGGCGCTTCCGGCCGCTCCTGCGGACCGAATTCGAGAAGGCCGTCGACTTCGAGAGCTTCCTGCGCGGCGCGGTCCGCGCCTATTTCGACTTCCTGGCGGCCGAGCACGAGAGCTGGCGGATCAACCGACCGGCCGGCGAGGTGTTTCCCCACGCCCGCGCCACCCCCGAGATCCAGGCGGTGTTCGACGAGGTCCACGCGGCCTTCGCCAAGGTGCTGGAGCACGACCACGCCCCGGCGGTCGACCTTGACTATTTCGCCGCCGCCTGCATCGCCGTCGCCCGCGAGGTCGGCGACAAGATGCTGGAGCGACGGCCGGTCGACGTGGACGGCGCCGCCGACTTCGCCGTCCGGATGATCCTGGGCGGACTGCCCGCCCTGCCGCGTCCCTGAAGACGTTCTCCAACCCATAAGAAAGAGCCCGAATGGCCGACCCCGCCGTCCAGAAATTCATTCTCAAGGCGCTGATGTCCCTGCCCAGCCCGGTGCTGCGGGCGATGTCGGGCGGCGGGACGGTCTATCGCGGCGGCCGGACCCTGGATCCGCGCTTCCAGTTCCTGGCGGCGGCCGCCGCCAGGACGCCGTCCGTGACCACGCTGTCGCCGGCGGAGGTCCGAGCCGCCAGCGCCAAGGGCCTGGTCGCCGTGAGCGGCCCGCCGGAGCCCGGCGTGCGCAACGAGAGCCTGTCGATCGACGGCCCGCATGGGCCGGTCCGGCTGCGCGCCTATCGCCCCGCCGACCAGGACAGCGCCACGCCGTTGATCGTCTTCGCCCACTTCGGCGGCGGGGTGATCGGCGACCTGGAGACCTGCCACGCCTTTTGCGGCATCCTGGCCCGGATCGCCCGCACGGCGGTGCTGTCGGTCGACTATCGACTGGCGCCGGACCACCGCTTCCCGGCCGGCCTCGACGACGTGCTGGCCGCGTTCCGCTGGGGACGGGAGAACGCCGCGCGCTTCGGGGCGGCGTCCGGGACGGCGGCGATCGGCGGCGACTCGATGGGCGGCAACTTCGCCGCCATCGTCGCCCAGGAGATGAAGCGGACGGGCGAGGCCCAGCCGGCCCTGCAGCTGCTGATCTATCCCGCCGTCGACGTGGCCAGCGAGACGCCGTCGATGACCACCTATGCCGACGCCTATCCCTTGAGCCGGCCGATCATGGACTGGTTCATGGGCCACTATATGGGTCCCGACGCCGACCCGGCCGATCCGCGCCTGTCGCCGGACAAGACCGTCGACCTGTCGGGCCTGGCCCCGGCCGTGGTGATCACCGCCGGCTTCGACCCGCTGGTCGACCAGGGCGAGGCCTACGCCAAACGGCTGATCGCGGCGGGCGTGTCCGTGCGCTACCGGTGCTACGATAGCTTGGCCCATGGGTTTACAGCCTTCACCGGCGCCGTGCCGGCGGCGGATGCCGCTTGCCGGGAGATCGCGCGGCTGGTGCGGGAGCAGTTCGACTATTGGGTCGATTGATGCACGGCCAAACCTAATTCGCTCATCCCGGCGTTCGCCCATGGGCGGTCAGTTAGATGCATCGAGGTTCTTGGCGGACCTTGGCCTTTCGCCGATCCACGAACTTTCAAATTGTCTCGTCATTCCCGCCCCTGTGGCGGGAACCCCTGGTTCAGCTGACGGTGAGGTGCCTTGGCCCGCTGGCGGGCCACATCTTCGCACCTGCGGCGGACAGAGGGGTTCCCGCCACAAGGGCGGGAATGACGATCACAGAGGGGCGTTTGTTCTAAACTTGCCGCCTACGGGCGTTCGCCGGGATGAGCGGAAGTTGGAGAGGTGATGGATAAGACGATGCGCGTCCTTGTCGTTGAGCATCTGAGCGAGGACTTCGCCGGCTGCGCCATCCGCGAGGTTCCCATGCCGCAGCCTGGTCCCGGCGAAGTCCTGGTCCGCGTGCGCGCCGCCAGCGTCAATTTCCCCGACCTGCTGATGACCCGGGGCGAATACCAGTTCAAGCCGCCCCTGCCCTTCACGCCCGGCCTGGACCTCTCCGGGGAAATCGCGGCCCTGGGCGAGGGGGTCACGGGCTGGGACGTCGGCGACGCCGTGGTCAGCGGGGCGCGGCTGGGCGGGTTCGCGGAGTACGCCGTGCTGGCGGCCGAGACGTTAAAACCCAAGCCGGCCCGGCTGTCGTTTGGCGAGGCCGCCGCTTATGGCGCGGCCTATCTGACCGCCTATGTGGCCTTGGTGCGTCGAGCACGGCTGGAGCCGGGCGAATGGGTGCTGGTGCAGGGCGCGGCCGGCGGGGTCGGCCTGGCGGCGGTCGACCTGGCCAAGGCCCTGGGCGCACGGGTGATCGCCGCCTCGGCCTCGGACGCCAAGCTGGCGGAGGTCCAGCACCTGTACGCCCCCGACGCCGTGGTCAACGTCACCGGCGGTTTCCGCGAGCAGGTCAAGGCGATCACCGGCGGGCGCGGGGCCGACGTGATCTACGACCCGGTCGGCGGCGACGTGTTCGACGAGAGCGTGCGCTGCATCGCCTTCGACGGCCGGCTGCTGGTGATCGGTTTCACCTCGGGCCGCATCCCGACCGTCTCGGTCAACCTGCCGCTGATCAAGGGCTTCTCGGTGATGGGCGTACGGGCGGGGGAGTACGGTCGGCGGTTTCCCGAGAAGGGACGGGAGAACGCCGACGCGGTGTGGCGGATGGCGGACGAGGGCGTCATCCGCCCTCATGTGCACGCCGAACTCCCCTTGGACCGCTGGCGTGAGGCGTTCGACCTGCTGGCGGGACGGAAGGTGGTGGGCAAGGCGATGATCCGGCCTGATCTGTGAGACCACGCAGGAGCAGAGCGTGGTTTCCATCGCTCCCTGTTCGCGTTATGATCTCCTCATGGCTACTCGTCACGACCTCGCCGTTTCACAGCCTTCGGAGAACCCCGCGCGTTCGGCTGAAGATCTGGAGACAGCCGCGATCCTGGCTCAAGCGCGTCGCGATTGTGACGCTGGCCTCGGCTTGCGCGGCAAGGACGCGGAGGCTTTTCTATCTCGGGTACTGGACGACGCTCGAGCGCGTGTCGCCGCCGCGACATCCAAACGCGACTGACGCCGCTTGGCCCGCGAGCTGGTCGTTTCGCCGCGCGCGGAAGCCGACATTGTCGCCGCGGCGGACCGCTTCTTCGCCTATGCGGGCGCAACACCCCAAGCCTTAAAACGCCAGGAAGCCCTGATTGAAGCCATTCGGGGCTTGGTGCACGCGCCGGTGACTTTCAGAGCTAGTCTGCGGTTTGACGGCGTGCGTGAGCGGATCGTCAGCGGATGCACGATCTACTTCGAGGTCACGCCAGACACCGGAGAGAACGCGACAGCGGGAAACGTGCTTGTGCTACACATCAAACTGCCCGGCCAAGACGACCCAAAGAGGCTTTAGGTCGATCAGCCCCGCCAAGCCCCTGAACCGACTCGGCTTCGTGTCGGACTCATGTTGACAGCGCCCGCCCGTTCCCTTATCCACCGCCCCTCACTCGCGGCGGCCTCGCGGCTTTCGCGTCCCACTATTGTATTCGGAGCCACCTCGTGAAGCGGACATTCCAGCCGTCGAAGCTCGTGCGAGCCCGCCGTCACGGCTACCGCGCGCGTATGGCCACCAAGAACGGCCAGAAGATCGTCGCGCGTCGCCGCGCCAAGGGCCGCAAGCGCCTGACGGCCTAACAGCCTTCTTCTCCCCGCTGCTCGGCGGGAAAAGACCATGATGGAAGCCGCCCTTTCCTCGAACCAGGCCCAGCGCCTGCGCCGGAAAGGGCGGCTTTTTTCATGACCGGAACCCCGTTTCCGCCGCCGAAGATCGAGCGCCTGAAGAAGCGCCCCGACTTCCTGAAGGCCGCCAAGGCGCCCAACCTGGCGCGCGGGGCGGTGTTCCTGCAGATGCGTCCGCGCCACGACGACGACCCGCTGATCCGGGTCGGATTCACCGCCACCAAGAAGATCGGCGGCTCGGTCGAGCGAAATCGCGCCAAAAGACGCCTGCGCGAGGCCGCCAGGCTGCTTCTCCCCCTTCATGGCCGCCCGTCTTGCGACTATGTGTTCATCGCCCGCGGCGGAACCGGCCAGCGGCCATGGGGGCGTTTGCTTGACGATGTCAAAACCGCGCTGATAAGCCTCGCCGCCGACCTCGATCGCGCGGGCCCGGCAGCCGCACCCGCTCCGCACGCCCCCGCCGCGTCCGATTCCTCCGTTTCTGGTTAAGTCCAACCCATGCAGAACGACTCCAACAAAAACACGCTGATGTTCATCGTCTGCGCGTTCGCGATCCTGATCGGCTACCAGTTCCTGGTGCTGGGTCCGCAACAGAGGAAGGCCGAGGCCGAGCTTCGCGCCAAGAAGGCCGCCGAGGCCCAGATCGCGGCCCAGCCGGGCATGACCCTGGGCGCCGACGGCCTGCCCCAGCCGCTGAAGCTGTCGCGCGACGCCGCCAAGGCCCAGAGCCCGCGCATCGCCGTCGACACCCCGGCCCTGTCGGGCTCGATCGCCCTGAAGGGCGCGCGGATCGACGACCTCTGGCTCAAGCGCTACACCCAGACGGCCGACAAGAACTCGCCGCCGGTCGAGCTGTTCCGCCCCGAGGGCGCCGAGCACGCCTGGTTCGCCGACTTCGGCTGGGCTGGGATCGCCGGCATGACCGGCCTGCCCACGCCCCAGACCGTGTGGACCGCCGCGCCCGGCCAGGTGCTGCGCCCCAACACCCCGGTCGTCCTGACCTACGACAACGGCCAGGGCCTGGTGTTCACCCGCACCATCTCGGTCGACGCCGACGCGATGTTCACGGTGGCCGACACCGTCCGCAACCAAGGCGGCGCGGCCGTGGCCCTGGCGCCCTACGCCTCGGTCCAGCGCCAGGGCATCCCCACCGAAGGCCCGCATGGCCTGGGCAAGACCCAGATCGTCTACGAAGGCGGCATCGGCGTCCTGGGCGGCATCGATAGCGTCGAGGGCGGCAAGTACATCCTTCAGAACAAGGCCAAGTACCCCAAGTGGAAGAAGGACAAGCCGCTGCAGGACAATCTGGAGTCCAAGGGCGGCTGGATCGGCATGACCGACAAGTACTGGCTGGCGGCCCTGGTTCCCCAGCAGTCCGAGATGATCAAGGGCCGCTTCCAGGTGAAGCCGGTCAGTGGCGTCGACGTCTATGAGTCGGCCTTCACCGGCTCGCCGCGCTCGCTGGCGGCAGGCGCGACCATCACCAACACCACCCGCCTGTTCGCCGGCGCCAAGACCGTGCCGCTGCTGACCCGCTACGAGTACGGCGGCAAGCCGGTGGTCTGGTGGCAGTTCTGGAACCGTCCGGCCGCCGCCATCCCCAGCTTCGACAAGGCCGTCGACTGGGGGATGTTCGAGGTCATCACCCGGCCGATCTTCAACATCCTGGAGATCTTCTACAAGCTGGTGGGCAACTTCGGCGTGGCCATCATGCTGCTGACCGTGGCCCTAAAGCTGATCCTCTTCCCGCTGGCCGACAAGAGCTACGAGTCGATGGCGAAGATGAAGAAGATCGCGCCCGACGTCGAAAAGCTGAAGACCAAGTTCAAGGACGATCCGGCCAAGCAGCAGCAGGAGATGATGCAGCTGTACGCCAAGGAGAAGATCAATCCGATGATGGGCTGCGTGCCCATGCTGATCCAGATTCCGATCTTCTACTCGCTGTACAAGGTGCTGACGGTGACCATCGAGATGCGGCATGCGCCGTTCTTCGGCTGGATCACCGACCTGTCGGCCCGCGACCCGTCGACCTTCACCACCCTGTTCGGCCTGATCCACTGGGATCCGGCGACGGCCCCGCTGATCGGCGGCCTGCTGGCCGGGCCGCTGCACATCGGCGTCTGGCCGCTGCTGTACGGCTTCACCATGTGGCTGACCACGGCGATGAACCCGCCGGCCGGCGATCCGATGCAGCAGCGCATCTTCCAGCTGTTCCCAATCGTCTTCACCTTCACCCTGTCGCAGTTCGCGGTGGGCCTGGTGATCTACTGGTGCTGGAGCAACGTGCTGACGATCATCCAGCAGTACATCATCATGCACCGCTACAAGGTCGAGAACCCGATCGACAAGCTGATCGCCCGCTTCAGCGGCAAGTCCGTCGGGGCCACCTGATGGACGAACTCGCCTACAGCGAAGAGGAGATCGAGGCCGCCCGCGTGCTGTTCGCCCAGCCGGCGACCTTCATGATGGGCGCGGTCAGGATGGACGGCATGCCGGCCCCGACCCTGCCGGAAGTGGCCTTCGCCGGCCGCTCCAACGTCGGCAAGTCCAGCCTGATCAACGGACTGGTCGGCCAGAACCACCTGGCGCGCGCCTCCAACTCGCCGGGGCGCACGCGGGAGGTCAACTTCTTCGTGCTGGCCGAGAAGCTGCGCCTGGTCGACCTGCCGGGCTACGGCTTCGCGCGGGTGTCCAAGAGCATCGCCGACAAGTTCCAGGACCTGGGCCGCGCCTATCTGCGCGGCCGGGTCAACCTCAAGCGTGTCTACCTGCTGATCGACGCCCGCCATGGGCTGAAGGCCGTGGACGCCGAGGCCCTGGACGCCCTGGACATCGCGGCGGTCTCCTACCAGATCGTCCTGACCAAGGCCGACAAGATCAAGCAGGCCGAGCTGGACGCCACGGTCGACAAGACCCTGAAGGCCATCGCCAAGCGTCCGGCCGCCTTCCCGAAGGTGATGGCGACCTCGTCGGAAAAGGGCTACGGCCTGCCCGAACTGCGCGCCGAAATCGCCCGGACCTGCTTGTCATAAAAAAACACCGCTCATCCCGACGAAGGCCGGGACCCAAGCCGAGCTTGGGCGTGTGTCCTATGGTTCCGATCGTCTGGGATCTATCCTGACATTCCGCTTGGGTCCCGGCCTTCGCCGGGATGAGCGGATCGAGTAAAATCCACAGCCGTCCTCTCAAGCCTTAACCTTCCGGCGACGTCCGCCCGTTAAGGCCACGCCTCCCTTTCCGAAGAAGTCCCCATGACCCGTCACGAACTGAAGACCTGGCCCCAGTATTTCGCCGCCGTCCGCTCGGGCAAGAAGCGCTTCGAGATCCGCCGCAACGACCGCGAGTTCGCGGTGGGCGACGTGCTGGTGCTGCGCGAGTTCGATCCGGAGCAGGACGTCTATACCGGCCAGGTCGAGGAGCGGCAGATCACCTTCCTGCTGTCGGAAGAGGACTACGGCGTCATCCACGGCTTCGTGGCCATCGGCTTCGGCGAGGTGGTCCATCACGCCGACCTGCCGGCCGACGGCGCCCTGACGGCGGCGCAGTTGGCCCACTGGCACGAGACAGCCTCGAGCAACGCCGCCCTGCGCGCCCAGGACGCCCGCAAGGTGGCCCAGAGCTACGCCGCTCCCACCACCGGCCGCGCCGCCATGCCCGTCGCCGCCGACCGCCACAACGCCGTGGCCGCCGCCGCCGAGACCGAAGCCGCCTTCCACGCGGCGGCCGCCCGGATCGTGCGCGGGAAGTAAGTCGCCTCGGTCGGGGACAGGCACATGTGCCTGTCCCCAGTCCGGGTGCTGAATCGAAAAAGGGCGGACCCACTGGCCCGCCCTTTTCGTTACCGCCCTGGATGGGAGCCTTACGCCGCCTGGCTGACCTGGGCGGGGAAGACGTCGTCCATGCGCAGATAGGTGATCAGGCGGCTGTCCAGCGAGATGATCGCCTGGATGAAGCGCAGTTCGTCGGTCCCCAGGTCCGGGGTCGGCTGCAGGTGGTCGCGCGACACGGTGAAGGTCTCGCTGACCGCGTCGACCAGGATGCCGGCCAGGCGGTCCTGGCACTCGACGACGACGATGACGTGGCGGGTCTCCGGGACGGTGACGCCCAGGCCCAGGCGGTTGCGCAGGTCGATGACCGGCATGATCGCGCCGCGCAGGTTGATCACGCCCTTCAGGAAGGCCGGGGCGTGCGGGATCGGGGTGGCCGGGGTCCAGCCGCGGATCTCGCGGACAGTCTTGACGTCGATGCAGAACTCCTGCTCGCCGATGCAGAACGAGATCAGCTCCAGGGCGGGTTCGGCGTGGTCGGTCATGGTCGGGTCCCGAGGCTCGAAAGGTCTTGCGGCGAAGGCCGAAAGCGGTTTCGCGTCACCCGTCACAAGAGCCCGGCCGCCGTTTAATAACGGTTAATGCAGCGCTTGCGGGGCGGCGTCGAATTGTCGCGCTGGAGCGCCTCCCCCTGTGGGGGAAGGGTCAGGGCTCGGACGCCCCCACATCGCCCTCGTCGGTCAGGTTGAACTCGTACCAGACGCCGTTCAGCACGCCGAAGGCGACGGCCAGGCCCAGGCCCAAAATCCAGGTGAAGTACCACATGGCTCGAAACTCCTCAGTACAGGGCCGGGTCGGTCTTGAGCGCCGCCGTGCTGGTCCGCCCCCACAGCACCTTGAACACCCAGGCGGTGTAGAGCAGCACGACCGGCATCAGCACCGCCACGACGATCAGCATGATGAACAGGGTCAGGTGGCTGGACGAAGCGTTCCACACCGTCAGGCTCGAGCGCGGATCGATGGTGCTGGGCAGGATGAACGGGAACATCGACAGGCCGACCGTGGCCACGATCCCCGCCGCCGAGGCCGACGAGCCGCCGAACGCCAGGACCGCCGAGCGTCGCCACAGGCCCGCCAGCGCCAGGATCGCGCCGCCGAAGCCCATGAGCGGGGCGACCAGCATCCAGGGATGGCGGCCGAAGTTGTCGAACCAGGCCCCGGGCGCGGCGACGGTCGCTGTCCGCAGCGGGTTAGACGGCGCGGCGGGATCGAAGGCGCCTTCGATCCGGAAGCCCAGGCGCGTGGCTAGCAGGCCGCCGACCAGGAACAGCGCCAGGGTGGCGATCCCGGCCCCCGCGCCGAACCGGCGGGCCCGGTCCCCGACCACGCCCTCCTCGGCCTTGATCCCCAGCCAGGCCGCGCCGTGCAGCACCAGCATGGCCACCGACAACAGGCCGCAGACCAGGGTGAACGGGGTGAACAGGCCGAAGAAGGCCCCGTGATAGGTCGCCCGCAAGTCGCCATCCAGCTTGAACGGCGCGCCCTGCAGCACGTTGCCCACGGCCACGCCGAACACCAGCACCGGCACGAAGCTCCCGGTGAACAGCGCCCAGTCCCAGAACGTCCGCCAGCGCGGATCGGGCCGCTTGGACCGGTACTTGAAGCCGACCGGCCGCAGGATCATCGCCACCAGCACCGCGAAGATGGCCAGGTAGAAGCCCGAGAAGCTGACGCCATAGACCAGCGGCCAGGCCGCGAAGATCGAGGCCCCGCCGGTGATGAACCACACCTGGTTGCCTTCCCAGGTGGCGCCGACGGTGTTGATCACCATCCGGCGCTCCTCGTCGGTGCGGGCGACGAAGGGCAGGAGGGCGCCCACGCCCATGTCGTAGCCGTCGGTCACGGCGAAACCGATCAGCAGCACGCCCAGCAGGCCCCACCAGATCAGGCGCAAGGTCGGATAGTCGAGGGGGAGTTCCATGGATCCGATCTCCTTAGGCCACGGCTTCGCCGGCGGGGGCCGCCTGTCCGGCGGGGAAGGCTTCCTGCTCGGCGAAGGGGCCCTTCTTGATGGTCCGCAGGATCAGTCCGACCTCGACCACCGCCAGGGCGCCGTAGAGCAGGGTGAAGACCACGATGCTGGTCAGGATCTGGGGCACGCTCAGCGACGAGGGGGCCAGGAAGGTGGGCAGCACGCCCTCCACCGCCCAGGGCTGGCGCCCGACCTCGGCCAGCACCCAGCCCAGTTCGGTCGAGATCCACGGCAGCGGGATGGCCGCCACGGCCAGCATCAGGAACCAGCGGGTGTCATGCCGCCGCAGGGTGACCAGCACGAAGGCGGTGGCGAACAGGGCGATCATCAGGAAGCCGACGCCGGCCATGATGCGGAACGACCAGAACATCACCGGCACGTTGGGCACGGTGTCCCAGGCGGTCTTCTGGATCAGCGCCAGGTCGGCCTGGCGCGGGTCGGCGACGTGGCGCTTGAGCAGCAGGGCGTAGCCCAGGTCGCGGCGGTGGGTCTCGAAGACGCCGCGCGCCGCGAGGTCCTGGGGATTGGCCTTCAGTTTTTCCAGCGCGTCGTAGGCGACGACGCCGCTCTCGATCCGGGTCTGCGCCTGGGCCACCAGCTCGAAGATGCCCGCGACCGGCCGGTCCAGGCTGCGGGTGGCGATCAGGCCCAGGACGTAGGGGATCTTGATCTCGGCGTGGGTCTTGCGGTCGGCCAGGCTGGGAATGCCGAAGGCGGTCAGGCCGGCGGGCGCGGGCTCCGTCTCCCACATGGCCTCGAGAGCCGCGAGCTTCATTTTCTGGTTGTCGGTCAGGGCGTAGCCGCTCTCGTCGCCCAGCACGACCACCGACAGGGACGAGGCCAGGCCGAAGGCGGCGGCCACGGTCAGCGAGCGCTTGGCGACGCTGACGTAGCGACCCTTCAGCAGATAGAAGGCGCTGACCCCCAGCACGAAGACCGCGGCGATGGTGTAGCCGGCGCTGACCGTGTGCACGAACTTGGCCTGGGCCACCGGGTTGAACAGCACCGCCCGGAAGTCGGTCACCTCCATGCGCAGGGTGTCGGGATTGAAGGCCGCGCCGACCGGGTTCTGCATCCAGCCGTTGGCGACCAGGATCCACAGGGCCGACAGGTTGGTGCCCAGGGCGACCAGGAAGGTGACCAGCAGGTGCTGCACCGGCTTCAGCCTGTCCCAGCCGAAGAACATCAGGCCCACGAACGTGGCCTCCAGGAAGAAGGCCATCAGTCCCTCGATGGCCAGCGGCGCGCCGAAGATGTCGCCGACATAGTGCGAGTAGTAGGACCAGTTCATGCCGAACTGGAATTCCATGGTCAGGCCGGTGGCGACGCCGAGCACGAAGTTGATACCGAACAGCGTGCCCCAGAACCGCGTCGTGGTGCGCCAGATCGGCCGCTTGGTCATCACATAGACGCTCTCCATGATCACCAGCATGAAGGAGAGGCCCAGGGTCAGCGGCACGAACAGGAAATGGTACAGCGCCGTCAGGGCGAACTGCAGGCGGGAAAGGTCGACGACGGCGGGGTCCATGCAGCGCTCCGGAGGTCGTTGGCGATCGATCGCGCCAGGACTTTCCACCCCTAGACGCCTCGTGGCTAGGGCGCTTTGATCCGGATCAAGGACGCGCCCGTCCCCGCCCCCTAACGACGGTCCATGTCCGCGAGTTTCACCGCCCAGCTCGACGCCGTCGCGCGACCCTGGCTGAAGGCGTTGACCCGGTCCGGCGACCGGGCGTCGACGGCCGCCGCCCTCTGGCTGCTGGCCGACGCGCCGGCCGCCGTCGCGTTCGCCGCGGGCCTGGCCCTGGCCGTCGACGCCCTGCCGCGCGGCCTAGCCGCCGCCGCGCCCTGGCTGGTCCTGCTCGCCCTGGCGGCGGCTTCGCGCGGCCTGCTGGGCCGGCGCGCGGCCGATGCCGGGGCCCGGGCGGCCGCGGCGGCCAAGGACCGGGCCCGGCGCGAGGCGATCGCCTCGGTGCTGGGCGGCGCCGGCGGCCGGCCCACGGGCGGACAGGCGCTGTCGGCCGTCGTCGAGGGGGTCGAGGCCCTGGACGGCCACGTCGCCCGCTTCGCGCCCGCCCGCCTGGCCGCCGCCGTCGCGCCGCTGCTGGTCATCGCCGCCATCGCCGTCGCCACCCCCGTCGCGGCCGCGATCCTGCTGGCGACCCTGGTCCCGTTCGGCCTGGTCATGGCCCTGGCCGGCGGGGCCGCGGCCGAGGAGTCGCGGCGGCAGTTCCTGGCGCTGGAGCGGCTGTCCAGCCTGTTCCTCGATCGGGTCCGCGCCCTGCCCCTGGTGCTGGCCTTCCAGGCCGAAGCGACCGTGACCCGCGACCTTTCCGTCGCCGCCGACGACCTGGCCAAGCGGACAATCCGTGTGCTGAGGGTCGCCTTCCTGTCGTCGGGCGCGCTGGAGTTCTTCGCCGCCCTGTCTGTGGCCCTGGTGGCGGTCTATTGCGGTTTCAACCTGCTACGGCTGCTGCCCTTTCCGGTCCCCGAACAGCTGGACCTGAAGCGCGCCTTCTTCGCCCTGGCCCTGGCCCCGGAGGTCTACGCCCCGCTGCGCCGGCTGGCCGCCGCCTATCACGACCGCCAGGCCGCCGAGGCCGCCGCCCTGACCCTGGCCGCCCTGCCCGCCCCCGCGCCCGCCCCGCCGGTCGCAGTCTTCGACGCTCCGCCGGCTATCTGCTTCCAGACCGTGACCGTGACCTATGAGGCCGGCGAGCCTTCGGTGTTCGAGAGCTTCGACCTCGCTGTCGCCCCGGGCGAGACCGTCGCCCTGCTCGGTCCCAGCGGCAGCGGCAAGACCACCCTGCTGAACCTGCTGCTGGGCCTGGCGCCGCTGAGCGGCGGCGAGGTGATGGTCGGCGACCAGCGCCTGTCGCACCTGCAATCCATCGCCGCCTCGACCGCCTGGGCCGGACAGTCGCCGGTGATCTTGCCCGGGACGTTGGCCGACAACCTGGCCCTGGCCCATCCCGGCGCGACGCGGGAGGCGCTGGAGCAGGCCGCGCGGGCCGTCGGCCTGGATGCCGTGCTGCAGGGGCGCGGAGGTCTTGGCGCTGAGCTCGATGAACGCGGCGCCGGCCTGTCGGGCGGCGAGCGGCGGCGGCTGGGCCTGGCCCGGGCGATGCTCAAGCCGGCCCCAATCCTGCTGCTGGATGAGCCGACCGCTGACCTCGACGCGGCCTCGGAGCTGGCCCTGCTGCCGATCCTGCGTCAGGCGGCGCGCGGCCGCACGACCCTGATCGCCACCCACTCCGAGGCCGTCGCCGCCCTGGCCGACCGGGTGGTGCGGCTGTGAGCGGCCCCCTCGCCGCCCTGATCCGCCAGCAGCGCAAGCGCCATGCCGACGGCCTGCGCCTGGCCGCGCTCTCGGCCGCGATCGTCGGGGCCGGGTCGGTGCTGTTGCTGGGCCTGTCGGGCTGGTTCCTGACCGGCGCGGCGATCGCCGGCCTGGCGGGACTGGCGGCCGCCCAGACCTTCAACGTGCTGCTGCCCAGCGCCGGCATCCGCCTGCTGGCCATCCTGCGCACCGCCTTTCGCTATCTGGAGCGCCTGTCGGGCCACGCCGCCGCCCTCAAGGCCCTGGCCGCCATCCGCCCGACGCTCTATGCATCCCTGGCCGCCGCCCCGCCCGCCCAGGCC
Organism: Caulobacter sp. BK020; assembly: GCF_004342605.1. GTDB lineage: Bacteria > Pseudomonadota > Alphaproteobacteria > Caulobacterales > Caulobacteraceae > Caulobacter. Next base: position 4,413 of record NZ_SLZL01000022.1, on the reverse strand, counting down.
CTGGCCCTGTCGCGCGGCGAAGCCTCGGCGCGGCTGGTGCAGGACGTCGACGCGGTCGAGACCCGTCTGATCCGCCTCTCCGCCCCCTGGGGCGCGGGAGCCGCCGTCGCCGCCGGCCTGGCCATGGCGGCCCCCGCCGGCTGGGCGTCGGCCGTGGTCGTCGCCCTGGCCGTGGCCGCGACCGTGCTCGGAACCCGCGCCCTGGCCCGCCGCCTGATGGCCCGCGCGGGTCCGGCGATCCAGCAGGCCGCCGGCGACCTGAAGGACGCCCTGGCCGCCTACGCCGCCGCCGCGCCCGAGCTGCGGGTCTATGGCGTCCAGGACCGCGCGGCCGCCGAGATCGCCGCCAAGGGCGCGCGGCTGGACGACCTGAAGCGCCAGGCCGTGGCGGCCGGCGGGAGGCTGGCGGTGCTGCAAGGCGCGATCCTCGGCCTGGCCGTCGCCCTGGTCCTGGCCTTCGCCCACGACGCCGCCACGCCCCTGGCGGCCATGGCCGGCCTGGCGACCGCCATGGCGCTGGAGGGCCTGGCGGGCGTGGGCAAGGCGTTCGAGCAGGAGGCCGGGGCCGATGCGGCGGCGGCGCGGCTGGATGCGGTGCTGGGGCGTGGGCCTGTCACGGCGGACGCTCAGGCGTCGCCGGATCGCCCTAGCCTCGGGTTCGGCGATCTCACCCTAGAACCGGGTTCACGGCTGGTCCTGACCGGTCCTTCGGGTTGCGGCAAGACCACGGTGCTTGAACGGCTGCTGGGTTTGCGCGCCTCAAACTCCGCTCATCCCGGCGAATGCCGGGACCCAGATCCCATAGCGGGGTGGATGATTGGAGGAGCTCAGCGCGCTTTGGCGTCAACCTCAAAGCCATTCCATCTGGGTCCCGGCATTCGCCGGGATGAGCGGTTGATGTGTGATGGGCGGGAGATCGAAACCCTCGACCCCGCCGCCCTCCGCGCCGCCGTCGCCCACGCGCCGCAGGACGCGGCGATGATCGCCGGCACGGTGCGCGCCAACCTCGCTTTGGCCGGACCGCACCCCGACGAGCCCCTGTGGGACGCCCTGGCCGACGCGGCGCTGGAAGCCCGGGTCCGCGCCCTGCCGCAAGGCCTGGACACCTGGATCGGCGAGAACGGCGAGCGGCTGTCGGGCGGCGAGCGGCGGCGGCTGTCCCTGGCCCGGGCCCTGCTTCGCGACGCGCCCTGGCTGCTGCTGGACGAGCCCACCGAGGGCCTGGACGCCGCGACCGAGGCCCTGGTCGTCGCGCGCCTGGACGCCCGCCTGAAGCGCACCGGCCAGGGCCTGGTGCTGGTCAGCCACCGCCCGGCCCCGCGCGCCCTGTGCGATCGGGAACTGCCAATCGCTCCGCCCCGCGCTATGGGGTAGGCCACCTTGCGCAGCGGAGAGCGCTATCACGTGATGACCACGGTTTCGGCCGGGACGCTGCACAGCGACCTGCGGCCCAGGGCCTATCTGGCGGCCATGGCCACGGTGCTGGCCTGCGGCCTGATCCAGCTGGCCCTTCCCCCCGGCTTCACGGCGCCCTCGGCCTTCCTGCTGTTCGTGCCGTCCGTGCTGATCAGCGCCGCGGTCGGCGGCCTGGCGCCGGGCCTGTTCGCCACCGTCCTGGCCGCCGGCGCGGTCTGGGCGCTGAAGGTGCAGGGACGGCCCGACCAGGCCACCGCCCTGTCCAGCCTGGTGTTCGTGATGATCGGCTCGGGCATGTCGGTCGGCGGCGGCTGGTTCCACGCCGCCCGCTCGCGCGCCGCGGCCATGACCCATCACCTGCAGTCGATCCTCGATTCGGCCCCCGACGCGGTGATCGTCATCGATCCCGCCGGCGTGATGACCTCGTTCAGCCCCGCGGCCGAGCGTCTGTTCGGCTGGACCTCGGCCGAGGCGATCGGCCGCAATGTCAGCCTGCTGATGCCCGAACCCGACCGCGGCGCCCACGACGGTTTCCTGGCCCGCTACGCCCAGACCCGCGAGAAGCGGATCATCGGCGTCGGCCGCGTGGTGGTGGGCCAGCGCAAGGACGGCACCACCTTTCCGATGGAGCTGGCGGTCGGCGAAACCCGGGGCCTGCAGCCGTTCTACACCGGCTTCATCCGTGACCTGACGGAACGCCAGCAGACCGAGGCCCGGCTGCGCGACCTGCAGACCGAGCTGGTCCACGTCTCGCGCCTGACGGCCATGGGCGAGATGGCCTCGACCCTGGCCCACGAGCTGAACCAGCCGCTGTCGGCGATCGCCAACCTGCTGACCGGCTCGCGCCGCCTGATCGACCGCGGCCGGCCCGAGGACCAGGCCAAGGTCCGCGACGCGATCGACAGGGCCTCGGCCCAGGCCCTGCGGGCCGGCGACGTGATCCACCGCATGCGCGAGTTCGTCCGGCGCGGAGCCAGCGAGCGCGCGCCCGAGAGCCTGTCCAAGGTGGTCGAGGACGCCGCCGCCCTGGCCCTGATCGGCGCGCGCGAGCACCTGGTGGCAACCCGCCTGCAGCTCGACCCGGCCGCCGACGCGGTCTATGCCGACCGGGTGCAGATCCAGCAGGTGCTGGTCAACCTGATCCGCAACGCCGTCGACGCCATGGCCGACGCTCCCCGCCGTGAACTGACGATCGCCAGCCGGCGGCTCGACAACGGCTCCGTCCAGGTCAGCGTCACCGACACCGGCTCGGGGATCAGCGACGATTTCCGCGAGCGATTGTTCCAGCCGTTCATGACCACCAAGGCCGAGGGCATGGGGGTGGGCCTGTCAATCTCGCGGTCGATCATCGAGGCGCATGGCGGGCGCATCTGGGCCGACCCCAATCCCAAGGGCGGCACGGTGTTCCACTTCGTCCTGCCGCCGCGTAGAGAAGACGACGACGATAAACAGGCCAGGGACGTGATCGATGAGTGAAGCCGTGGTCCACGTGGTCGACGACGACGAGAGCGCCCGCGAGTCCCTGGCCTTCCTGCTGGAGGCCGCCGACTTCGAGGTGGTCAGCCACGCCTCCGCCCTGGCCCTGCTGGACGCCCTGCCCCTGGATGGGGCCGGCTGCGTGATCACCGACATGCGCATGCCCGACATGACCGGGCTTGAGCTGGTGCGCGAGCTGAACGCCCGCGGCTGCCGCGTGCCGATCATCATGATCACCGGCCATGGCGACATCCCCCTGGCGGTCGAGGCCATGCGGGCCGGGGTGGCCGACTTCATCGAAAAGCCGTTCGGCGAAAGCCGGATCCTCGACGCCCTCAACCGGGCCCTGGAGGCCGGGCCGCCGCCCCAGGCTCAGAGCGGCGCGACGGTCTCCGCCTCGGACGAGGCGACCCTGGTCCGCCAGCGGCTGGAGACCCTGTCCGAGCGCGAACGCCAGGTGCTGGAGGGCGTCGTCGACGGTCAGCCCAACAAGGTGATCGCCCGCGAGCTGGGCATCAGTCCGCGCACGGTCGAGATCTATCGCGCCAAGCTGATGGCCAAGATGCACGCCGACAACCTGGCCGCCCTGGTGCGCATGACCCTGTCGATCCGGCGGGGGTGAACAGGGGGCGAGCGCGGTGTTCAAGCCAGCCTAGGTAGTCCTCCTTAGGCATAGGCCCCGACTGTACCGCCAGGCTCCCGCGACGGAGATTGGGCGGGCCAAAGAGATCGGGAAACCGCCATGCTGTCCGTGATCCAGACCGCCGCCCCCCTCGTCACACGCCCGCCGGCGACGATCGTGCTGGACGGCCTGCGCCAAAGCTACGGCCCGGGCGAGACGATCTTCGACGAGGGCCAGCGGGCCGACCGGGTCTATCAGCTGACCTCCGGAAGCCTGCGGACCTGCCGGATCCTGCGCGATGGACGCCGCCAGATCGAGGCGTTCCACTTCGCCGGCGACGTGTTCGGCCTGGAAGGCGGCGAGACCCACCGGGTAGCCGCCCAGACCCTGAGCGCGGCCCAGGTGCGGGTCCTGCCGCGCTCGGCCCTGGAGGCCCTGGCCCACGACCATGCCGACGTGGCCCGCCGGCTGCTGGAGCTGACCACCGACAACCTGCGCCGCTGCCAGGACCACGTGCTGATGCTGGGCCGCCGCAGCGCCTGCGAGCGGGTCGCGGCCCTTCTGCTGGACCTGGCCGAGCGGACCGGCGCGGACGCCCTGCTCGACGTGCCCATGACCCGCCAGGACATGGCCGACTATCTGGGCCTGACCATCGAGACCGTGTCGCGCACCTTCACCCAGTTCCAGCACGACGGCCTGATCGCCCTGCCGACCACCCGCAAGGTGCTGCTGCGCGATCGCGCGGCGCTGGAGGCGATGGTGGACTGAGGGCTTCGAGCCTCCATCCCTTGCTTTTAACCGTCGTCCCGGGCCTTGTGCCCGGGACCCCTTGTATCTGGATCGCGGCTCGAAGGCGTGATGGCTTTGAGCTGTGAAGGGACCGGTGGCCACCGGTCCCT
>NZ_SLZL01000021.1 GCF_004342605.1 Caulobacter sp. BK020 | reverse complement strand
GCAGAACTTCGCCTTCCAACGCCGCCTCCAAAAAGCAGCGTTGAATCAGAACTCCGGCCCAACGGGAATCCTAAATCGTCACTAGAACCTAGAGCGTATCGGTCTTCAACTCGGGAGGCCGAAACCTCGTCCTTCGACAAGCTCAGGATGAGGTTTCTACTGGCGGGGCCTGCGAATGGTCCTCATCCTGAGCTTGTCGAAGAACGAGGACCACGCACAGCTTTGAACCCTAGCCCGCCGCGCCCTTCGGCAATCTCAGCAGCATCCACGCCAGCCCCACCCCGGCGACGCCGATCACCGAGGTCGCATAGGCCGCGCCGGCCAGGAACCCGCTCCAGGCCAGCTCAAGGTGGGCGAAATAGCGGGCCAGCAGCAGGGAGACGCTGCCGACGTAGCCGCAGGAGTCGGCGACATAGATCAGGAATCCGGCCGTCCCCACCTGCCCCGTGGCGGCGATCAGCCGGTCGAACAGCATGCCGTTGAACGGGGTGTAGGCCATGTAGATCCCCGCGCCGGTGGCGATCATCCAAGTCACGGGCCCCAGCAGCCCCACTTGTCGGCCCAGGGTGGCGACGCCCAGCAGGCCGAAACCCAGGGCCACGAAGGCGAAGTTGAAGCCGACGGCCCGGCGGTTGTCGCGCACCAGGCTCAGCACGCCCAGCCCGACGAGGACGACGGCCGCCACCGGGATTTCCGACAGCGAGAAGATCGCCGCGGCGTTCTTGAAGCCCAGCTCGGCCCAGATCTCGGCGGCGAAGTTGTCGCGGAAGTCGCGCAGGGCGGTCAGCACGACATAGACCGCCACCAGCAGCACCAGGGCGGGCGCATGGGCGGCGAACATGGCGGCGCGGGCCCTGGCGTCCATCGGCGCGCGGCGCACGCGGGCGGCCTCGTCGGCCGGCGACGGCGGCGGCAGCTGGGTCAGGGCCGCCACCGCCAGCAGCAGCAGCGGGGTGAACAGAAGCCCCGCCAGCGCCGGCATCCAGCGCTCGTCGACGCCCTGCAGCAGCAGGCCCTTGCCCACCGACTTCACCACGCCGGAGGCCAGGATGAAGCTGGCGCACAGCATGGCGCCCAGCACCTCCGACAGCCGCCGCCCCTCGACGAAGCCGAACACCAGCCCCCAGATCATGCCCAGGCACAGGCCGTTGACGAACAGGGCCAGGGGACCAACGACCGCCGGGCCCAGGCTCAGGCCCAGCAGCGACAGCTCGGCCCCGCCGATCAGCGCCAGGATGGCCAGCCAGCGCCGCTCGGGCCGCATCTCGGAGATCACCTTGATCCCGATGATCTTCGACACGGCGTAGCCTGCGACCTGGGCGATCACCAGAGCGACCTTGAAGTCGATGGCGAACGGCCAACCGGCCATGTGCTCGTAATGCGCCGCCGTGAACGGCTTGCGATAGGCGAACATCGAGAAATAGGCCGCGAAGGCCGCCAGCCCGCCGTACAGGGCGAAGGCCCAGGGGGGCGCCTTGGCCAGGGCGCGGGCGATCGGGCCTTGAGTCGATGTTGCGTTCGGCATGCCCCATGGCGGGCGCAATGGGCGGCGCCGTCAAGCCCAGCCGGGGACATGCCCTTGCGGCGCGTCCCCATCCGCATGCTCGGCGCTTGATCTTGGGGACACGCCGCAAGGGCATGTCCCCGGCCTTCGCTAGGCCGTCCGCGCCATGGGCGCCGCGTCGGCCGCAACGCCCCGCGCCTGCGCCGCCACCTCGCCGACGACGATGACCACGGGACCGCCGCGGCTGTCCAGGCGTTCGGGCAGGGTCTCCAGCGTGCCGTGGAAGATCCTGGCGTTGGCACCGCCGGCCTGCTCGACCGCCACGGCCGGCGTGCCGGGCGCGCGGCCGGCGGCGATCATCCGCGCGCAAAGGGCCTGGGCCACCTCGCCGCCCATATAGACCGCCAGGGTCGCCTCGGGATCGGCGGCGGCGTTCCAGTCGCCGCTGAGCCTGCCTTCCTCCAGGCGCGCTGTGGTGAACACCACGCGCCGGGCCTCGCCGCGGTGGGTCAGGGGGAAGCCGAACTGGGCGGCGGCGGCGCAGGCGGCGGTGACGCCGGGCACCACCTCGACCGACACGCCGTGCTCGCGCAAGAAGGCCGCCTCCTCGCCCACCCGGCCGAACACCGAGGGGTCGCCGCCCTTCAGCCGCACCACCCGCAGCCCCTTGCGCGCCAGGCGCAGCATCAGGCGGTTGATCTCGTCCTGGTGCATGCTGGGCTTGCCGGCCCGCTTGCCGGTCTGGATGCGCACGCAGCCGGCCGGGGCCAGGGCGATGGCCTCCTCGCTGATCAGGGCGTCGTAGAGCAGCGCCTGGGCGCTCTCCACCGCCCGCACGGCCCGCAGGGTCATCAGGTCGACCGGACCAGGACCGGCTCCGACGAGCAGGACTTGAGCCTGCAGCTTGGCTGCGTCAGACATGGACGGGCTCCTCGGCGGGAATGGCTGCGGTCGCGGCGATCATCCGGGCGATCTCGGGACGGCAGGACCCGCAATTGGTCCCCGCCCCGGTGGCGGCGCCGACCGCATCGGGGCTGGCGGCCCCGGCGGCGATGGCGGCCTGCACCGCCTTGGCGCCGACCTTCAGGCAGGCGCAGACCAGCGGCCCCTTGTCGACCGGCGCGCCGGGCGGGCGGCCGAACAGCAGGGCCGAGCGGGCCTCCTGGCTCAGCTCGGGCTCGGCGAACAGCTCGGCCAGCCAGTCGCGCGGCGGCAGCCGGCCGTTGATCGTGATGTAGAGGACCGCCACCAGCCGGCCGTCGTGCACCCAGGCGTCGCGCCGCGCGCCGGTGGCGGCGTCCTCATAGGTCACGAGTTCGCCGACGAGGCCCTTGACGAGCCCCCTGCGCAGGGCGGCGCGCTCGACTTCGTCGCCCCGGCCGGCGAACTCGTGTTGCTGGCAGGCGTCCTGTGGAATGCGCCGCCAGACGAGGTCCAGACCCGACGGAAGGGCGAGGCTGTCCCGCGTGAGGAAAAAGCCCTTCCAGGTCTCGCGATAGGGGCGGAGCCGGGCGGGGGTGTGCTTGAACTCCGGCTGGCCGGAGGTGGGGTCCAGGTTCGGGGCGATCAGGGGGTTGGAGCGGCCGGACGGCGCGAAGGCGTCGGTCCAGTGCATCGGCATGAACAGGCCGCCGGGCCGCTGGCGCTCGGTGACCTTGGCCAGGGCGACGGCCTCGCCGCGGGCCGTGATCACCCGGGCCAGGGCGCCGTCCCCCACGCCCAGGGCCTCGGCGTCGGCCGGATGGACCTCGACGAACGGCTCGGGCGCGTGGCGGCACAGGTCCGGGGCCAGGCCCGTGCGGGTCATGGTGTGCCACTGGTCGCGAATGCGGCCGGTGTTCAGCGACAACGGATAGGCCGCGTCCATCGCGTCGGCGGGACCCTTGGGCCGAGTCGGGACCATCCGGGCGCGGCCGTCGGGGGTCTGGAAGCGGCCGTCGGTGAACAGGCGCGGCGTTCCCTGCCCGTCCGTCAGCACCGGCCACTGGACCGGCAGGAGTTGGGCGTAAACCTCTGGCGTTACAGTCGAAAGGCCGGCCAGATTCAGGACGCGACCATCCTCTTCACCGGTGTTCTCATAGGCCGTGAGGCGAGCCCATTCGCGGAACACGCTGGCCTGCGACGACCAGCCGAAGCCGTCGAAGCCCATGGCCTTGGCGACGTCGGCCACGATCCGCCAGTCGGCGCGGGCCTGGCCCGGCGCGGGAAACAGGGCGCGCTGGCGCGAGATCCGGCGCTCGGAATTTGTGACCGTGCCGTCCTTCTCGCCCCAGGCCAGGGCCGGCAGCTTGACGTCGGCGAGGGCGGTGGTGTCGGTCTCGACGCAGTCGGACACCACAACGAACGGGCACCGGTCCAGGGCCTCGCGGACGCGGCCGGCGTCAGGCAGGCTGACGGCGGGATTGGTGGCCATCACCCACACCGCCTTGATCTTGCCGGCGTGGATGGCCTCGAACATGTCGACGGCCTTCAGGCCGGGCGCGCGGGCGGTGTCGGGCGCGCCCCAGAAGCGGGCGACGCGATCGCGATCGGCCGGGGCGAAGTCCATATGGCCGGCCAGGGTGTTGGCCATGCCGCCGGTCTCGCGCCCGCCCATGGCGTTGGGCTGGCCGGTGATCGAGAACGGGCAGGCGCCCGGCTTGCCGATCCGGCCGGTGGCCAGGTGGGCGTTCAGGATCGACAGACCCTTGGCCGTCCCCTGGACCGACTGGTTGGCGCCCATCGAGAACAGACTCACCGTCTTAGGATTCTCGATGAACAGATTGTAGAAGATCAGCAAATCGGCGAGCGCCACGCCGCATTCGGCGGCCACGGCGGCCGGCGACTGGTCGAGTTCGGCCAGGGTCGCCTCGACCTCGGCGAACCCGTTGACGTGGGCGGCGATGTAGTCGCGGTCGATCGCGTCGCGGCGGATCAGCTCGGCCAGCAGGCCGTTCCACAGCCGCACGTCGCTCTGCGGGGCGATGGCCAGGTGCAGGTCGGCGCCCTCGGCGGTGTCGGTGCGGCGCGGGTCGATGACCACGTGCTTCTGGCCGCGCGCCCTCGCGGCCTCCATGCGCCGGAACAGCACCGGATGGGTCCAGGCGGCGTTGTGGCCGCTGAACACCACCAGGTCGGCCAGGTCCAGGTCCTCGTAGCAGCCGGGCACCAGGTCGGCGCCGAACGCCTGCTTGTGGGCCGCCACCGCCGAGGCCATGCACAGGCGGCTGTTGGTGTCGATGTTGCCCGAGCCGATGAAGCCCTTCATCAGCTTGTTGGCGACGTAGTAATCCTCGGTCAGGATCTGGCCCGAGACGTAGAAGGCCACGCTGTCGGGGCCGTGCTTTGCGATGGTGTCCCGGAAACGCTTGGCGACCAGGGCCGTGGCGTCGGCCCAGCTGGCGGCCCTGCCGTTGATCGTCGGCTCCAGCAGCCGGCCCTGCAGCCCCACCGTCGCCCCCAGCGCCGTGCCCTTGGAGCACAGGCGGCCGAGGTTGGCCGGGTGGGCCGTGTCGCCAGCCACCGACAAGATCCGGCTGTCCAGGGACGGCGCCTGGCCGACCGCGCCCGACACGCCGCAGCCCACCCCGCAATAGGGGCAGGTCGTCTTGACGAGCGCGGCGGCCGATCCGTCAGCCATGGACATCAAGGCTCAGCAGCAGGCGGCCGTCGCGCACCTCCAGCGGCACCACCGGCGTGCAGCCCTTGCCCTTGTCGGCGCCCATCGGCTCGCCGCTGGCCAGGTCGATGTTCCAGGCATGCAGCGGGCAGCTCACCGCCCGGCCATGGACGATGCCCTGGCTCAGCGGCCCGCCCTTGTGCGGACAGGCGTCCATCAGGGCGAACACCTCGCCGTCGCCGGTGCGGAAGATGGCGATGTCGCCGCGCGGGCTGGGCACCCGGCGGGCGCCGCGGCGGGGAATGTCGGTCACCGCGCCGACATCGACCCAGACGGGAGTGGGAACGTGAGCGTTCATGCGGGGACGAACTCCATCCGGCGGCTCATGGGGGTGAATTCCTCGGTGTGGCGGCCGGCCACCCGCTCGGCCCACGGGTCGATGCGGGCGAAGCGCTGCGAGAAGACGAAGCGGTCATAGAGGGCCTTGCGCTGGTCGGGGTCGGTGACCCGCGCCTGGATGCTCTCCAGGCCCACGCGCGCCATCCACTTGTAGACCCGCTCCAGGTACCAGCCCTCCTCGCGGTACAGCTGCATGGTCGCGGCGATCACCCAGACGGCCTCATCCTCGGTCGCCACCCGGGTCAGAACCTGGGTGCCCTGGATGTGCAGGCCGGCGGCGCCGCCGATGTGGATCTCGTAGCCGCTATCGACGCAGACCACGCCGAAGTCCTTGCACGTGGCCTCGGCGCAGTTGCGCGGGCAACCCGACACGGCCAGCTTGACCTTGGCCGGCGCCCACGAACCCCACAGGAACTTCTCCAGGCGGACGCCCAGGCCGGTGGAGTCCTGGGTGCCGAACCGGCACCAGTCGCTGCCGACGCAGGTCTTCACCGTGCGCAGGCCCTTGGCGTAGGCGTGGCCGCTGACCATGCCCGCGGCGTTGAGGTCGGCCCAGACGGCCGGCAGGTCGTCCTTCTTGACGCCCAGCAGGTCGATCCGCTGGCCGCCGGTGACCTTGACCGTCGGAATGGCGAACTTGTCGGCCACGTCGGCGATCGCCCGAAGCTCGTTGGGCGTGGTCACCCCGCCCCACATCCGCGGCACGACGCTGTAGGTGCCGTCCTTCTGGATGTTGGCGTGCACCCGCTCGTTGATGAAGCGCGACTGCTTGTCGTCGCGATATTCCGACGGCCAGGCGCACAGCAGGTAGTAGTTCAGGGCCGGTCGGCACGACGAGCAGCCGTCGGGCGTGGTCCATTCCATGGCCTGCATGACGGCCGGCATGGACTTCAGCTCCCATTCGACGATGGCCTTGCGGACGTCGGAGTGCGGCTTGTGCGTGCACTTGCACATCGGCTTGGGGCCGGTCTGCTCCTTGAAGCCGTCGCCCAGGGTCAACTTCAGCACCTGCTCGACCAGCGGGGTGCACGAGCCGCACGAGGCCGAGGCCTTGGTGACCGCCTTCACGTCGTCCAGGGTGGTCAGCCCCTGGCTGGTGATGGCCGAGACGATCGAACCCTTGCAGACGCCGTTGCAGCCGCAGATTTCCTGCGTGTCGGGCATGGCCGCAACGGCGGCGTTAGGGTCCAGGCCGGACAGCCCCTCCGTGATGGCCTGGCCGAAGATCAGGGTCTCGCGGATGTCGGTGACGCTGGTCCCGGCCCGCATCAGGTCGAAGTACCAGTTGCCGTCGGCGGCGTCGCCGAACAGCACCGCCCCGGCCACCTTGCCGTCCTCGATGACCACGCGCTTGTAGACGCCGCGGCCGGCGTCGCGGAACACGATATCCTCGCAGCCCTCGCCGCCCGCGAACTTGCCGGCCGAGAACACGTCGACGCCCGAGACCTTCAGGCGGGTCGACAGGACCGAACCTTCATAGGCGCCTTCCCCATCGGTCATCGACTCGGCCAGCGCGCGGCACATTTCCCAGATCGGCGCGACCAGGCCGTAGCAATTGCCCCGGTGCTCAGCGCATTCGCCGACCGCGAACACCGCCGGGTCGGAGGTGCGCATGGCGTCGTCGACGACCACGCCGCGGTTCACTTGCAGGCCGGCGGCCTTGGCCAGGGCGGCGTTCGGGCGGATGCCGACGGCCATGACCAGCAGGTCGCACGGCAGGGTGCGGCCGTCCTTGAGCTTGAGGCCGGTGACCTGGCCGTTCTCGCCGACGATCTCCTCGGAATGGGCGCCCAGCACCGTCTCGACGCCGCGTTCGGCCAGGGCCTCACGCAACAGGAAGCCGGCGCTCTCGTCCAGCTGACGCTCCATCAGCACGTCCATCAGGTGGACGACCGTGGCGGACATGCCGCGGCGGGCCAGGCCGTAGGCGGCTTCCAGGCCCAGCAGGCCGCCGCCGATCACCACGGCCTTGGCGCCGGGCTTGCCCGAGGCCGCGACCATGGCCTCGACGTCGTCCAGGTCGCGGAAGGTGACCACGCCCTTCAGGTCGATGCCCGGCAGCGGCAGACGGAACGGATCGGAGCCCGTGGCCAGGATCAGCTTGTCGTAGGCGACTTCCAGCCCGCCCTCGGCGACCACCTTGCGGCCTTCCAGGTCGACCGCCGTCACGGCCCGCCCGGCGTGCAGGGCGATGCCGTTGTCGGCGTACCAGGCCTCGTCGTTGATCACGATGTCGGCGAAGGACTTCTCCCCCGCCAGCACCGGCGACAGCATGATGCGGTTGTAGTTCACCCGCGGCTCGGTCCCGAAGATTGCGATCTCGTAGCGGTCGGGATCGCGCTTGAGGACTTCCTCGACCGCCCGGCAGCCGGCCATGCCGTTGCCGATGACGACCAGCTTTTCCTTGGTCATGGTGTTGCTCACTGGGAAAAGGATCAGACGCGGACCGGGACGGCGGAGTCGCCGTGCAGGGTCGGCCAGACGGCCCGCCAACGGGCCTTCAGGCTGTGCAGGGCCACCAGGGCGAATACCGCCAGGGCCGCGAAGCCGAGGAAGCCGACCTGGTAGGAGCCGGTCAGCTTCTTGGCCATGCCCAGGCTGGACGCCAGGTAGAAGCCGCCGACGCCGCCGGTCATGCCGATCAGGCCGGTCATGACGCCGATCTCCCTGCGGAACCGCTGGGGGGCCAGCTGGAACACCGCACCGTTGCCGGCGCCCAGGGCCAGCATCGAGAACATCAGCACCGCCAGGGCGACATAGGCCGAGGGCATCTGGAAACTGGCCGTGGCCAGGCCGGCGGCGGCCAGGGCGAAGACGACGCTCAGGGTCCGCACGCCGCCGAAGCGGTCGGCCAGGGCCCCGCCGACCGGGCGGATGAACGACCCGGCGAACACGCAACCGGCGGTGAAGAAGCCGGCGGTGACGGGCGAGAGACCGTATTCGGCGTTGAAATAGATGGTCAGGGACGAGGCCAGGCCGACGAAGCCGCCGAAGGTGACGGCGTACAGCAGCATCAGCCACCAGGCGTCCGGAACCTTCAGCACGTCCAGATACTCGGCCAGCTTCTTGGGCGCCGGCTGCTCGGGGGCGTCCTTGGCCAACAGCATGTAGACGACGAAGGCGATCGCCAGCGGGATGGCCGCCATGCCGATCACGTTCTGCCAGCCGAAGGTCTTGGCCAGGATCGGCGCGAACAGGGCGGCCAGGGCGGTGCCGGAATTGCCCGCGCCGGCGATGCCCAGGGCCAGGCCCTGGTGCTCCTGCGGATACCAGCGCGAGGCCAGCGGCAGGGCGACGGCGAACGAGGCGCCGGCCACGCCCAGCACCAAGCCCAGGGCCAGCACCTGGTGATAGTTGTGGACGCCCAGCGACCAGGCCAGAGCCAGGCCGGTCAGCACGACCAGCTGCCCGACCATCCCGGTCTTCTTGGGGCCGATGCGGTCGACCAGCACGCCGTTGACCAGACGCAGCACCGCGCCGGCCAGGACCGGGACGGCGACCATCAGGCCCTTCTGGGCGGGATCGAGGTGGAAGTCCTTGGCGATGGCCACGCCCAGCGGGCCCAGGATCACCCAGACCATGAAGCTGAGGTCGAAATACAGGAACGCGGCGAACAGGGTCGGCGCGTGGCCGGCCTTCAGGAAATCACGAGAGATCATGATGATACTCGGCTTTGCGTGTCTGCGAGAGCGAGGCGTGGGGCCCCGGGCGGGTGACCGCATCCGAGCGGTCGTCTCTGGCAGCCGCGGACGCCGTTGTCCGAAGGCTTGATGCCAGTGAAGCGTCAGACCGCCGACCGAGTCACGCGCCGTGCTGCATTGCGGCGCAACCTAGAGCCCCATCGCGCAATTGCTTGGCAAACAGGCAGGCCACCTGCTCGAAGCATGAGCAAAAGGCATAGGCGCCGATGAAGCGGGTGTTTATCCCGTCCCCCCGACTCCAGGCGAAGCCTCGAGACGGAGCGCGGTGTCTCACCCCGATAGGCGGCGCTTAGGAGATGCGCCCCACCGCGAACGACGCCGCGTAGCCGCGGACATCGGCGGGATCGAAACGTGCGCCGTCGAACAGGGCCGAGGCCGGCGGCGCGGCGTCGGCGAACACCTGGGCCGGCTCCAGCACCGGTCCCAGAGACAGCGCCGCCTCGCGGAACAGGTCCGGCCGGTAGACGCGGTCGGCCACGGCGGCCAGATCGAGGTCGGCCGCCACCTGCCCCCAGCGCACCATCTGCGACAGGAACCACAGAGCGTGTTCGCGGCGCGGCAGGCCGGCGGCGTCGCGGTGGAAGACGATCTCGGACTTCAGGGCCCGGGCCACGATCTCCGGCTCGACGCCCACATGATCGGGACGCGACAGCAGGGCCACCAGCTCGGCGTGGTTGCCCGCCTGGTCGGCCCAGGCCGCGGCGCGGATCAGGGCGCGCAGGGCCGCCCGCAGCTCGTCGCCATGGCTTTCGGCCCAGGCGGCGGTGACACCGAACACCTTGTCCGGCGCGCCCGGCCAGAACTGAGAGGCCTTGATCAGGGACTCGCCCAGGCCCTCGTCGACGGCGGCGGCGTTCCATGGCGCGCCGACGCAGAAGCCGTCGATCTCGCCCGAGCGCAGGTGCTCGACCATGCGTGGCGGCGGCGTGACCACCAGGCGCACGTCGCGGTCGGGATCGATCCCCGCCTGGGCCAGCCAGTAGCGCAGGAAATAGTTGTGCATCGAATAGGGGAAGACGACCGCGAAGGTCAGCGGCGGAGCGCCCTGCTCCCGCCGGCGCGCGACCACCGTGGCCAGGGCCCGGGCGGTGACCAGCGGCGCGGCCAGGGCGGCGGGATCGGCCTCGGCCATCAACGCCGCCAGCTGGGTCGAGACGGTGATGGCGCTGCCGTTCTGGTTCAGGGCCAGGGGAGCCAGCATCGACCCGGCCTCCAGTCCGGCCGGAGCCAGGGCCATGGGGGCCAGCATGTGGGCGCCGTCCAGCGCGCCGACGGCGACCTTGTCGCGGATGGTCGCCCACGACGCCTCGCGGCTCAGCGCCACCTCCAGCCCTTCCTCGGCGAAATAGCCCTGCGCCTTGGCCACGACCAGGGGCGCACAGTCGGTCAGGGGGATGAACCCCAGCGTCAGGTCGGCCAGTCCGCTCACGAGGCGTCGCCCTTCAGCACGCCGGCGAAGGCCAGCAGGTCGGCGGCGATCTGGCCGATCGGCTTGCCGCGGTCCATGGCCAGCTTGCGCAGCAGGCGATAGGCGCCGTCCTCGTCCAGCCCGCGCTCCTTCATCAACAGTCCCTTGGCCCGTTCCACGGTCTTGCGCGATTCCAGGTCGGCCTTGGCCTTGGCCAGGTCGCCGTGCAGCTGCTGGGTCAGGGCGAAGCGGCTCATGGCCACATCCAGGATCGAGCGCACCCGCCCCGGCGCCAGGCCGTCGACCACATAGGCCGCGACGCCGGCCCGCACCGCTTGTTCGGCCAAGCCCGGCTCGGAGCGGTCGACGAACATCACCACCGGCCGCGGATTGTGCTGGCCGGCCTCGCGCAGGCTTTCCAGCGTGTCGCGATCGGGACTGTCGGCCGCGATCACCACGACGTCCGGCGCGAAGGCCGCGGCCTCGCGCTCGTCGAACACGGCCGCGCGACGCACCTCCAGCGGCTGCACGCCGGCGAGCCCCTCGGCCACGAGGGCGGCGCGCGCGGGATCGGGATCGATGACAAGAACGCGCATGCCCTTCGCCCTAAGACCGTCCGGCGACAGGTGGGAGCGGCGAAGGTTCATTGGGGTCGGAGTTGCTCGATCAGCCTGGTATTTGCACAGCCTAGCCTGAAATAGCGGCGCCGAACGAGCGGGCAAGTCGCCACAGGGGCCGCGAGGCGCGTCTAGCCCTCGGACTTCCACCCGCCGCCCAGCGCCTGGATCAGGGCGACGGCCGTGGTCTGCCGGGCCACGGCGGCGGTGAGCAGCGCCCGTCGGGCCGACAGGGCCGAGGCCTGGGCCGTCACCACGTCGGTATAGGCCACCTGCCCGGCCTTGTACTGGTTGAGCAGCATCTGCTCGGTCTGGTCGGCGGCGTCGGAACTGGTCTTCAGCAAGGCGTAGCGGCGCTCCAGCACCTGGGCGGCGGTCAGCTGGTTCTCCACGTCCTCGAAGGCGGCCAGAGCGGTCTGGCGGTAGTCGGCGACCGAGGCGTCATAGGAGGCCCTCGCCTCTTCCACCCGCGCCTTGCGCGCCCCGGCGTCGAACAGGGTCTGGGCCGCGGTCAGGCCCAGCGACCAGGTGTTGGCTGAGGCCTTGAACAGGTCGCCCAGGCTGGAGGCGCCGCTGGCGCCCTGGGCGCTGAGGCCGATGGTCGGGAAGAAGGCCGCGCGGGCCACGCCGATGTCGGCGTTGGCGGCGGCGACCCGGCGCTCCGCCGCGGCGATGTCGGGACGGCGCTCCAGCAGGGTCGACGGCACGCCCGCCGGGATTTCGGGCACGCGGGCGTTCCAGCTCGCATCGGCGGCCAGGCGAAAGCCGCTGGCCGGCTCGCCCACCAGGGTGGCGATGGCGTTCTCATAGGTCGCGCGGGTCTGGCGCAGGCTCTCCAGGTCGGCCTGGGCGCCGGCCAGCTGGGTGGTGGCCTGCAGCACGTCGGACTTCGGGGCGATGGCGGCGGCGTAGCGGTTCTGGGTGATCTGCAGGCTGCGCTGATAGCCTTCGACGGTCTTGGCGACGAGCGCGATTTCGGCGTCGGTCTGGCGCAGGCCCAGATAGTTCACGGCCAGTTCGCCTTGCATCGACAGGCGGGCGCCGGCCAGGTCGGCGGCGCTGGCCTGCTCCGAGGCCTTGGCCCCGTTGATCCCCTGGCGGATGCGGCCCCACAGGTCCGGCTCCCAGCTGGCGCCGATGCTGGCCTGGTAGCGCTGGCCGCGGGCCGAGCCGCCGGAGCTTGAGGTCGTCGAGCCGCCCCCGCCCGACCTGGTCGCCGAGCCCGACAGGTCGATGGTCGGGAACAGGCTGGCCCGCTGCTCGCGCACCAGGGCCCGGGCCTGGCGGTAGTTGGCCTCGGCGGCGGCGATGGTCTGGTTGGAGACGTTGACCTTGGCGACCAGGGCGTCCAGCTGCGGGTCGCCCAGCAGGGTCCACCAGTCGCCGCGATCGAGCAGGTCGCCGGGCGTGGCGACCTTCCAGCCGTCCAGGGCCTTGTAGGTCGCCGGCAGGGTGGCGGTCGAGACCTGCGGCTTCTCATAGGCCGGGCCGACCGTGCAGGCCGACAGCAGGATCAGCGCGGAACCGGCGAGCGCAAGGGACTTCAGGGCGGGCATCAGACAGGCTCCGGCGCGGAGGGCATGTGGGCCAGGTAGCGCTCATCGCGCGCCTTGCCCCGCAGGCGGTCGAGATAGACGTAGACCACCGGGGTGGTGATCAGGGTCAGCAACTGGCTGGCGATCAGGCCGCCGATGATGGTGATCCCCAGCGGCCGGCGCAGCTCGGCCCCCTCGCCGAAGCCGATGGCCAAGGGCAGAGCCCCCAGGGCGGCGGCCAAAGTGGTCATCAGGATCGGACGGAAGCGCAGCAGGCTGGCCTCGCGCACCGCCTCCAGCGCCGTCAGCCCGCGCGAACGCTGGGCCTCCAGCGCGAAGTCGATGATCAGGATGGCGTTCTTCTTGACGATGCCCAGCAGCAGGAACACCCCGATCAGGGCGATCACCGAAAACTCCATCTTGAAGACCAGCAGGGCCAGCATCGCCCCGACGCCGGCCGCAGGCAGGGTCGACAGCACCGTCAGGGGATGGACGTAGCTTTCGTAGAGAATGCCCAGCACGATGTAGATCGCGACGATGGCGGCGGCCACCAGGAACGGCTGCTGCCTGTTCTGGTCCTGGGCGCTGCGGGCGCTGCCCTGGAAGCTGCCGCGGACATTGGTCGGCAGGGCGATGTCGGCCTCGGCTTGCTTGATGGCGACCTGGGCGTCGCTGAGCGAGACGCCGTCGGCCAGGTTGAACGAGATCGTGGTGGCCAGCTCGCCGTTCTGGTGGTTGATCGAGGTCGGGGTGGCGGCCTGGGCGACGCTGGAGATCGCGGTCAGCGGGGTCATCGGCGTCAGGGCGGTGTTCAGCGCCGCACCGGTCGAGGCGTCGCGCAGGGCCGGATTGACCGCCGCGCCGCTGGTCGATGTCGCCGCCGCGCCGCTGGGATTGGTCGGCACATAGACGTCGTTCAGCGCTTCCGGTCCGCGCGAGAACCGGCGGTCCCACTCCAGGATCACGGCGTACTGGTTGATGTCCTCGTAGATCGTGGCGACCTGGCGCTGGCCGAAGGCGTCGTAGAGCGCATTGTCGACGGCGCGCGGCGTGACCCCCATGCGCGAGGCGCTGTCGCGGTCGATGGTCACGAAGGTCTCGACCCCGTTCTCGGACTGGTCGCTGTCGACGTCGGTCATCACGTCGGACCGGGCCTTCATCGCCTCGGCCAGCTTGGGCGCCCAGGCCTTCAGGGCGTCGCTGGAGTCGCTGGTCAGGGTGTACTGGTAGGTGGAGTTGCTCTGCCGTCCCCCCATCCGCACGTCCTGGACGGGGTTGAGGAAGACGCTGATGCCGGTGACCCGCTGCAGCTGGGGCCGCAGGCGGTTGATCACCACCGACCCTTTCTCCTTGCGCTCGCCGGGCCCGTCGCCCAGCGGCTTGAGATTGACGAACATGAAGCCGCCGCCGGCGCGGGCGCCGCCGGTGAAGCCGACCACGGTATCGACCGCCGGGTCCTTGCGGATGATGTCGACCACCTGGCGCAGCTTGGCCTGCATGACGTGGAACGACACGCTCTGGTCGGCGCGCAGCCCGGCCTGGATCTGGCCGCTGTCCTGCTGGGGGAAGAAGCCCTTGGGCACGGCGACGTACAGCCAGGCGGTCATGGCGACCACCACCACCAGGATCAGCAGCACCAGCGGCTTGGCGGCCAGGGCCCAGTCCAGACTGTATTCATAGGTCCGGTGGATGCGGGCGAAGCCGGCCTCGAACCAGCGGGCGACCCGGCCTTCCTTCCGGCCCTCCTTCGGCGGGCGCAGCAGGTAGGCGCACATCATCGGCGTGGTGGTCAGGGAGATGACCAGCGAGATCATCACGGCGACCGAAAGGGTGACGGCGAACTCGCGGAACAGCCGCCCAACCTGGCCGCCCATGAACAGCAGCGGGATGAAGACGGCCACCAGCGAGATGCTGATCGACAGCACGGTGAACCCCACCTCGCGCGCGCCCAGCAGGGCGGCGCGGAAGCGGTCCATGCCTTTTTCGATGTGGCGGGCGGTGTTCTCCAGCACCACGATGGCGTCGTCGACCACGAAGCCGGTCGCCACGGTGATGGCCATCAGGGACAAGTTGTTGAGCGAGAAGCCCAGCAGGTACATCACTCCGAACGTGCCCAGCAGCGAGACGATGGTGGCCGCCGCCGGGATGAAGGTGGCGCGGGCGCTGCGCAGGAAGGCGCTGACCACCAGCACCACCAGCACGATCGAGATCAGCAGGGTCACCTCGATCTCGTGCAGCGAAGCGCGGATCGAGTTGGTGCTGTCGCTGGCCACCGCCACATTGATGTCGCCGGGCAGCTGGGCGCGCAGCTCCGGCAGGGTGGCGCGGACGCTGTCGACCGTCTGGATGATGTTGGCTCCCGGCTGGCGGGTGACCAGGATGATGATCGCCGGCTTGCCGTTGAACAGGCCCAGGGTCCGGGTGTCGGCGACGCTGTCGGTGACATCGGCCACATCCTTCAACCGCACCGGGGCGTCGCCGCGCCAGGCCACCACCAGGCCGGCGTAGTCGGCCGCCTTGCGCCCGCCAGGGCTGGTATAGACCTGGAACCGCCGCCCTCCCCCCTCGACCTGGCCCTTGGGCCGGTTGGCGTTGGCGGACTGGACGGCGGCGCGGACGTCCTCCAGGGCGACGCCGTACTTGTTGAGCAGGAACGGATTGACCGAGACGCGAACGGCCGGCAGCGAGCCGCCGCCGATCTCGACGTCGCCCACCCCGGTCACCTGCGACAGGCGCTGGGCCACGATGTTGGACACCGCGTCGTAGATCTGGCCGGGCGTTTTGGTCTCGCTGGTCAGGGCCAGGATGATCACCGGGGCGTCGGACGGGTTCTGCTTGCGGTAGCTGGGGTTGCTGCGCAGCGTGGCCGGCAGGTCGGACCGGGCGGCGTTGATGGCGGCCTGCACCTCGCGCGCCGCGCCGTCGATGTTGCGGTTGAGGTCGAACTGTAGGGTCACCCGAGCCGAGCCGGTGTTGCTCTGCGAGGTCATCTCCGTGACGCCGGGGATCACGCCCAGCCGCCGCTCCAGCGGGGTGGCCACGCTGGACGCCATGGTCTCCGGACTGGCCCCCGACAGGTTGGCCGAGACCGAGATGGTCGGGTAGTCCACCTGCGGCAGGGGCGAGACCGGCAGCACGAAGAACGCCGCGATGCCGGCCAGGGCCAGGCCGATGGTCAGCAGGACCGTGGCCACCGGCCGCCTGATGAAGGGCGCCGACAGGTTCACGACGGCGCTCCGGGGATCGGGTCCGGATCCAGCCGCTCCGGCGCGACGTGGTCGTCGTGATGGCGCATCCCTCGATCGGCCGGGGCGAAGCGGTCGAAGGCCAGGTAGATCACCGGGGTGGTGAACATGGTCAGCAGCTGGCTGACCAGCAGGCCGCCGAAGATGGCGATGCCCAGCGGCCGGCGCAGCTCGCCACCCTCGCCGAAGCTCAGCATCAGCGGGATGGCCGCGAACAGCGCCGCCAGGGTGGTCATAAGGATCGGGCGAAAGCGCAGGATGGCGGCCTGGAAGATGGCGTCTCGCGGGCTCTTGCCCTCGTTGCGCTGCGCGTCGATTGCGAAGTCGATCATCATGATCGCGTTCTTCTTGACGATGCCGATCAGCAGGATGATGCCGATGATGCCGATCACGCCCAGGTCGTTGCCGGTGATCCACAGGGCCAGCAGCGCGCCCACCCCGGCCGACGGCAGGGTCGACAGGATGGTCAGCGGGTGGATGTAGCTCTCGTAGAGCACGCCCAGCACGATGTAGACGCAGACCACCGCCGCCAGGATCAGCCACAGCTGGTTGCTGAGCGAGTTCTCGTAGGCCCCCGCCGCGCCCAGGAACGTGTGGGTGACCGCGGTCGGCATGCCGATGTCCTTCATCGCCGCGCGGATGTCGTCGACCGCCTTGCCCAGCGAGACGCCCGGCGCGGTGTCGAAGCCGATCGTGGTGGCCGGGAATTGAGAGACGTGGGTCACCTGCAACGGGGCGGTCTGTTCCTTGATCGTCGAGATCGCCGACAGCGGCGTGGGCGAGCCGCCGCCGGTCTTCAGGTTCAGCAGGCCCAGGGATTGCGGCGCGGTCAGCAGGCCGGGCTTGGCCTCCAGGATCACCCGGTATTGGTTGGTCTCGGTGAAGATCGTCGAGACGATCCGCTGGCCGAAGGCGCTGTAGAGGGCGTCGTCGATGTCGGACGCGGTGATCGAAAGCCGCGCGGCGGTGTCGCGGTCGATGTCGACATAGGCCGCCGCCCCGGTGGCGTCGGCGTCGCTATAGACGTTGCGCACCGACTTCACGCTGGCCAGGCGGGCGGCCAGCTTGCCGGCCCATTCCTTGACCGTGGCGGTGTCGGCGCCTTCCAGCGACAGGCGGTAGAGGGTCGGGCCGGTCTCGGCGTCGATGGTCAGGTCCTGGGTCGGCTGCAGGTACAGCGTCACCCCCGGTACGGCGGCCACGCGGTCGCGCAGCCGCTGCATGATCTTCTCCTGCGAGCCGCCCCGATCGGCCTTCAGGTTGATCAGCATCTGGCCGGTGTGGAGCATCGCATTGTTGGCGCCATCGACGCCGATGAACGAGCTGAGGCTTTCCACCGCCGGATCGTCGAGAATGGCCTTGGCCGCCTGCTGCTGCAGGCCGGCCATGCGGTCGTAGGAAACCGACTGCTCGACCTCGGTGCGGGCCTGCAGCTGGCCGGTGTCCTGGGTCGGGAACAGCCCCTTGGGAATGGCCAGATACAGGAAGGCGGTCAGGGCGAAGGTCGCCACGGCCACGACCAGGGTCGCCTTCTGGCGCTCCAGCACCCAGGCCAGACCCTTCTCGTACTGGCGCTCGACGCGTTCGAACACCGCCTGCGACTTGCGGGCGATCCGGCCCTGGGGCTCTTCGCCCTCGCCTTCTCCGGCCGGCTTCAGCCAGCGGGCCGACAGCATCGGCGTCAGGGTCAGGGAGACCACGGCCGAGATCAGGATGGTTATCGCCAGGGTGATGGCGAATTCGCGGAACAGCCTTCCGACCACGTCGCCCATGAACAGCAGCGGGATCAGCACGGCGATCAGCGACACGGTCAGCGAGATGATCGTGAAGCCGATCTCGCGCGCGCCCTGCAGGGCCGCGGCCATCGGCTTGACGCCCTTCTCCAGGTGCCGGCTGATGTTCTCGATCATGACGATGGCGTCGTCGACCACGAAACCGGTGGCGATGGTCAGGGCCATCAGGCTGAGGTTGTTGAGGCTGAAGCCCAGCAAGTACATCACCCCGCACGAGCCGATCAGCGAGATCGGCACGGCCAGGCCGGCGATCAGGGTGGCGCGCAGGCTGTGCAGGAAGAAGAAGATCACCACCACGACCATCACCACGGCCAACAGCAGCTCCATCTCCACGTGGTGGACCGAGCCGCGGATGCCGGTGGTGCGGTCGGCCAGCACCTTGACGTCCAGGCTGCCCGGCAGGCCGGCCTCCAGCTCCGGCAGCTTGGCCTTGATGGCGTCGACGGTCTGGATGACGTTGGCGCCCGGCTGGCGCTGGACGTTGACGATGATCGCCGGCGTCTCGTTGGCCCAGGCGCCCAGGCGGGTGTTCTCGGCGCTCTGCACCACCTGGGCGATGTCGCGCAGGCGGATGGGAGCCCCGTTCTTGTAGGTGACGATCAGGTTCGAATAGTCGCCGACGGTCAGCAGCTGGTCGTTGGCGTTGATCGTGTAGGCGCGGGTGGGCCCGTCGAAGCTGCCCTTGGCGCTGTTGGCGTTGGCGCTGCTGATCGCGCTCTGCACATTGGCCAGGGTGACGCCGTACGAGGCCATGGCCTGGGTGTCGGCCTGGATGCGAATGGCGGGCCGCTGGCCGCCGCTGAGGGTGACCAGCCCCACGCCCGACACCTGGCTGATCTTCTGGGCCAGGCGGGTGTTGACCAGGTTCTGCACCTCGGTCAGCGGCAGGGTGTCGGAAGTCACCGCCAGGGTCAGGACCGGGGCGTCGGCCGGATTGACCTTGGCGTAGACCGGCGGGGCCGGCAGGTCGGCGGGCAGCAGGCTGCTCGACCCATTGATCGCCGCCTGCACCTCCTGTTCGGCGACGTCCAGGCTCTCGCCGAGATTGAACTGCAGGGTGATGATCGAGGCCCCGGCCGTGCTGACCGAGCTCATCCGCGACAGGCCGGCCATCTCGCCCAGCTGGCGCTCCAGGGGGGCGGTGACCGTCTGGCTCATCACCTCGGGGCTGGCCCCGGGATAGAGGGTCTGGATCTGGATGGTCGGATAATCGACCTGCGGCAGGGCCGACAGCGGCAGCAGCCGGAAGCCGACCAGCCCGGCCAGGACGATGGCCGCCATGAACAGCGCCGTGGCGACCGGTCGCTGGATGAAGGGACGCGAGGGGTTCATGGCGCGGGCCTATTGGGCCTGCTGCTGACGGCGGTGGCGATGCTCGCCGCCCTGCCCCTGGCCGCCTTCGCCGCGCTTGCCGCCCCATTGGCCCTTGCCTCGGCCGGCGCGGCCGGCGGCCTGGCCCGGCAGCTGGACCTTGCCGCCCTCGCGCAAGCGGTCGCCGCCCTCGGTGATCACCTTCTCGCCGACCTTCAGGCCGCTGGTCAGCGACACCTGGATGGTGGTCGAGGGGCCGGCGACGACCTTGCGCTTGTGCACCGTCTGGTCGGCGTCCAGCACCCAGACGAAGGCGCCGTCGCTGCTCTGGCGCAGGGCGGTGGCGGGCACGACGACCGCGCCCTTGATGGTGTCCAACTCCAGGCGGACATTGACGAACTGGCTGGGGAACAGGGTCCCGCCGGCGTTGGGGAACCGGGCCTTGGCCTTGACCGTGCCGGTGCCGGTGTCGACGACGTTGTCCAGGGTCGAGAACCTGCCAGTGTCCAGGGTGGTGGTCCGGGTCCGATCCAGGGCGATGACGGGCAGCGTCGCGCCGCTGTCGGCCCGCGCTCCGATCCGCGGCACGTCGTCCTGCGGGACCGTGAATTCGACGTCGATCGGCGAGATGGTGGTGATCACCGCCACCCCGTTGGTGTCGCCCGCCCCGACATAGTTGCCGACGTCCACGACACGCAGGCCGACCCGGCCGCTGACCGGCGCGACGATGCGCGCATAGCCGACGTTCAGCCGCGCCGTGCCGACGGCCGCCTTGTCGGCCATCACCGTGCCCTGCAGCTGCTTGACCGTGGCCGCCTGGGTATCGACGTCCTGGCGGGCGATGGAGTCCTGGGCCAGAAGGGTCCGGTAGCGGGCCAGGGTGACCTGGGCGTTGGCCAGCTGGGCCTCGTCGCGGGTCAGGTTGCCTTGCGCCTGCAGCAGGTCCATCTGGAACTGGCGGGGGTCGATCTGCACCAGCGGCTGGCCGGCGCGGACCATCTGGCCTTCCTTGAACAGCACCTGGGTGATCACGCCGGCCACCTGCGGCCGGACGGTGACCGTCGCGGCGGGCGTGACCGTGCCCAGGGCCTCGATCACCACCGGCAGGTCGGTCTGGGTCGCGGTCGCCACCGCCACGGTGCTGGCCGGACCGCCGCGCCGTCCACCGCCGAAACCGCCGCCGGGGCCGCCCGGGCCGCCTCCCCCTTCGCCCTCGCCGCGCGGCGCGTGCATCAGGCTCCAGGCCAGCCACACCACGCCAGCCAGAACCGCCAGGGCGATCGCGCCGCCGATGACTTGCGCCTTGCGGCTGACGGGGCGGATCGGTCGGTGGGGGTCGGTCATCGAGATCTCGGGCGCGTGGCTGTGGAGACGGACGAACGCTACCGATGTCCCAGGCACGAAACGCCACAGTGGCGAAATCGATGCCCATACGGTCGCGTTGGGCGGCCGCTCGGGCGGTCGCTCACAGCCTTACTTGCCCGGTCACGTTACGGGCGCATTTCAAGGTCGAAACCTGCGCCGCCGCATCTTTGCCGCCAGTTGGCGAGCGACGACGGGGCGAAGACGGCGGTCAGGCGCCGTTCAG
This sequence comes from Caulobacter sp. BK020, assembly GCF_004342605.1. Taxonomy (GTDB): domain Bacteria; phylum Pseudomonadota; class Alphaproteobacteria; order Caulobacterales; family Caulobacteraceae; genus Caulobacter. The sequence continues at coordinate 65,301 of NZ_SLZL01000021.1, read as the reverse complement.
CCGCCAGGCGAAGCGCGTGGCGATGGTCACCGCGCCGTCCTTGCCGCCGGCCGGGCCGTCCAGCGCCTCGCTCTCGATGAACTGCAGGCCGGCCTCCCTCTGGGACCGCCAGACCACGCGGGTCAGGTGAACCCGCTTGGCGATCGAATCCACCAGGAAGATCCCCTCCTCGGGCAGCCCCATGTCGGTGAGCGAGACCCGCGCCCCGCCGTCGGCGATGTCGATCAGCGAGCATTTCCAGGCCTTGCGGCCCTCGACCAGATAGGCCTTGCGCTTGGTCGGCGTGCGGGCGTGGGCCCGCTGCTCAAGCGCGCGTGATTCGACATCTGATCGCATGGCCGCAACCCTAGCGCGGCACGGTTAACGGATGGCGCCGCTTAGAGAAGCTTTGCTATGACGAGCGAGCCGCTTCAACACAAAGTCTGTGGAGAACCACCGGTCAGTTGATCCAGCCGCCGTCGATGATGTGGATCTGGCCCGTGGTGAACGCCGATTCATCGCTGCCCAGATACAGCGCCAGTTGCGCCAGTTCCTCGGGCTTGCCCAGGCGGCCCATCGGCTGGCGCGCGGTGAAAGCCTGGCGGGCGGCCTCGTAGTCGCCAGTGTCGGCCAGGCGCTGGTTCAGCGAGGGGGTCTCCACCGTGCCCGGGCAGATGGCGTTGCAGCGCACGCCCTGCCCCACGAAGTCGGCGGCCACGGCCTTGGTCAGGCCGATCACCGCCGCCTTGGTCGCCCCATAGGCGAAGCGGCCGGGCACGCCTTTGATCGAGCTGGCCACCGAGGCCATGTTGACGATCGATCCGCCGCCGTTCTCCAGCATGGCCGGCAGGAAGGCGCGGATCATCCGGTACATGGCGTTGACGTTCAGGTCGTTGGAGAACGCCCAGGCCGCCTCGTCGCAGTCGAGGATGGTGCCGGAGTGCACGAAACCGGCGCAGTTGAACAGCACGTCGACCGGCCCCAGCTCGGCGGCCAGGTCGGCGATGGCCTTGGGGTCCAGCACGTCCAGGCGGCGGGTCTCGCAGCCCGCCACTTCGGCCAGCAGGGCTTCATTGACGTCTGTGGCGATCACCCGCGCGCCTTCGCGGGCGAACAGCTCCGCGCTGGCCTTGCCGATGCCTTGCGCGGCCGCCGTGACCAGGGCGGTCTTGCCGGAAAGTCTTCCCATCTCGATTACTCGCTAACTGGCCCGCCGCAGCGGAAGACAGGCCGGACCGATCGGGTCGAAGGCCTTGTAGGTGAGGATGAATTCCTGATGGCCCAGGGCCTCGGAGACGGTGCGTTCGCCGCCGGCCACGGCCAGGACCAGGTCGTAGATCTCGGTCCCGACCTCGTCCAGGGTCCCACGCCCTTCCATGATCCGCCCGGCGTCGACGTCCATGTCGCCGCTCAGCTTGCGATAGGTCTCGGGATTGGCGCAGATCTTGATCACCGGCGAGATCGCCGAACCGACCACCGAGCCACGCCCGGTGGTGAACAGGGTGATGTGGGCCCCGCAGGCGATCAGCTCGACGATCTCCGCATTGTCCGAGATGTTGGGAAAGCCAAAGCGCGCCTCTCCGTCCGGCACCACGTCCAGCAGATAGAGGCCGCCGCTGGGCGGCAGGTCGCCGGGCTTGAGGATGCCGACAATCGGCGCCGAGCCCGACTTCGAATAGGCGCCCATCGACTTTTCTTCCTGGGTGGTCAGCCCGCCCTCGGCGTTGCCCGGCGCGAAACTGCCGTACCCCATGACGGTGTAGTAGGCCTCGGCCTTCTGGACGCTCTTCTCCAGCTCCAGGCCCAGTTCGGGCGTGATCGCCCGGCTGGCCATGATCGTCTCGCAGCCGACCAGCTCGCCGGTCTCCTCGAAGACGCAGGCCGCGCCCTCGGCGCCCAGCCGGTCGAAGGCCCGGCCGACGGCGGGGTTGGCGGTAATGCCGCTGGTGCCGTCCGAGCCGCCGCAGATGGTGCCGATCACCAGTTCCGAGACCGCCATCGGCGCCTGCGGCGTCTGGCTGGCGACCGCCCGCAAGCGAGCGACGGCCTGCAGGCCCTTGGCGATGGTGCTGGCGGTGCCGCCGTTCTCCTGGATCACGAGGGTCTCGACCGGCCGCCCGCTGGCCTCGATCGTCGCCCGCAGCTGTTCGCGGTTGAAGCTTTCGCAGCCCAGCGACACCAGCAGCACCCCGCCGACATTCGGGTGGGTTGTGATCGCCTGCATCACCTTCAGCGCATAGGCGTTGGGGTAGCAGCCGGGGAAGCCGATCAGGTGAACCTCGGTGTCGTCGCTCTTGGTGACGATCGCCCGGGCCACGTGGTGGGCGCATTCGACCAGATAGGCGACGGCCACGACGTTGCGGATGCCCTTGCGGCCGTCGGCGCGCAGATAGCCGCGCAACGGGTGCGACATGGTCATGATCCTTTCGCGCCCGTCGCCTGCCGGGTGTGGCTGGCGATGTAGTCGCTCTTCATGTTGTGCAGGTGAACGTGGCCGCCGGCCGCGACCGGCGCGGTGATCGACCCGATCGGCGCGCCGTACTTCAGCACCTTGTCGCCGACCACGAGGGCCCGGCGGGCCAGCTTGTGGCCGACGCCGACATCGACGGCGGCCGTCACGGCCTGGCCGTCGATCATCAGGGCCTGACCCGCGCGCACCGGCGCGCTGAGCACCAGCACGTTATCGTCGGGATGCAGCAGGATCAGACTCATCGGGACTCCGTGGACGTCGGCGCGTCCGGATGCAGCAGACCCTCTGCGCGAAGATCCTCCCACAGGGCGTCGGGAATGGCGTGCGCCGCCCAGGCCAGGGCCTGACGCACCTGCGCCGGGTTCGACATGCCGGGAATGACGCTGACGACCTGCGGGTGGGCCAGCGGGAACTGCAGGGCCGCGGCGGCCAGCGGCGTGGCGTGGGCCAGGCAGACGGCCTCCAGCCGCCGGACGCGGTCGAGAATCTCGGCCGAGGCCGGACCGTAGTTGTAGTGGGCGCCCGGCTTGACGCCCTCGACCAGGACGCCCGAGTTGAACGGCCCACCGACGATGATCGACACGTCCCGGGCGGCGCAGCGCGGCAGGAAGCGGTCCAGCGCCGTCTGTTCCAGCAGGGTGTAGCGTCCGGCCAGCAGGAAGACGTCAAATTCGCCCTCGTCCAGCGCCGCGTCGCAGATCTCCCATTCGTTGACGCCCAGGCCGATGGCGCCGACGACGCCGCTGTCGCGCAAGGCGCGCATCGCCTTGTAGCCGCCGCCGAAGAACTCGCGCCGCCGAGCGGCGTCGTCCTCACCATGAGTGACCGCGCCCAGGTCATGGGCCAGCAGCACGTCGACGTGGTCGCGCTTCAGGCGCTGCAGACTGCTCTCGAACGAGCGCATGACCCCGTCGTACGAATAGTCGAACACAGGCTCGAACGGCGCGGCGCCGACGAAGCCGTGGCGCTCGGCCGCCGGATCGGCCTCCGGCGCCGGGCGCAACAGCCGGCCCACCTTGGTGGAGACCTTGACGTTCATCGGCAGCGCCGCGCCCAGGCGGGTCTCGCTGAGGCCGAAGCCGTAATGCGGCGCGGTGTCGAAATAGGCCAGGCCGACGGCCAGGGCCGCGTCGACGGTCTCGCGCGCGGCGGCGTCGCTCACGGCGGCGTAGAGATTGCCGATCGCCGCGGCCCCGAAGCCCAGCGGCGGCAGGTTCAATCGGCCGGGACGCTCCGCCCGACCAGGGATAGAGGCCTGCACGGCGTCGGCGACGGTCACTGGAATTGGCCTCCAAGTTCGACAGAGATCTCGTCGGCCGCCGCCTGGATCGCCGCAATGGTGTCGGGCGCGGGGATCGCCGTGGGCGTTTCGACATAGGGCGAGGTCAGGGCCGCGGCGACGCCTTCGGGTCCAAAGATCGGCGCCGACAGGTCGACCACCAGCCGGGTCACGTCGCTCGAAGCCTGGACGTGCCGGTCGGCGCGGGCCTTCTCGGCCTTGGCTTCGAACTTGGCCCAGACGCTCCGGCTGACGGTGGGCTCAAGGCGCGCACGCCACTCCTCGCGCACGCTCTCGGGCTGAAAGGCGTAGAGCACCAGACCCGACGTCGCCTCGACGAGGGGGCGGTGATAGCCGACGCGCACCGAGAAGCCCTGGTTGCCGGGGGCCTCGATCCTGGCCACCACCACCATTTCGGCGGCGCTGGCCACCGCCAGGTGGCACGACTGGCCGATCACCTCCGAGAGGCGCCGCATCACCGGCAGGGCCGCCTCCAGCACGCTCTTGGCCGGCGCCCGAGTCATGCCCAGCGAAAACAGCCTGTTGGTCAGGACCAGGCCGTCCCCCGCGGGGGTGTTGGCGACATAGCCGCGCTGCTCCAGCACCTGGACCATCCGGAACAGCTCGCTGACCGAGCGATTCAGCGCGGCCGCGATCTGGACCATGCCCATGGGCTCGCCGCGGGCGGCCAGCAGCTCAAGCACGTCCAGGCCCTTCTCGAGGGCCGGGGCGCGATATTTGGCGGAGGTCTCTTCGGACTCGGTCATGGCCCTATATCCGATAGAAGCGGCGACATGTCCCGCCGAACAGGGCTTCCAGATGGGTCGGATCGGTCAAGCCGCTGAGGTCCCGCGCCAGGGCCAGCCAGCCGGCATAGTCGCCCGCCAGGTTCAGCACCGGCCAGTCGCTGCCCCACATCAGGCGTTCCGGGCCGAAGGCGGCGACCAGATGGGCGACATAGGGCGACAAGGCCCCGTCCCCCTGCCCCGGCGCGGCCTCGGTCAACAGACCCGACAGCTTGCAGAACACCTGCGGATGGCTCGCCAGGGCCTCGATGCCCCGCGCCCACGCGCCGTCGCGGTCGCCGGCGGCGATCGGCGGCTTGGCGCCGTGGTCGATGACGATGGCCAGGTCGGGCCGGCGGCGCGCCAGGGCCAGCAGATGCGGCAGGTGGCGCATCAGCACCAGGGCGTCCAGCGACAAGCCGTGGGCGACCATGGCGTCGAACGCCGGGTCCAGGCTTGGCGCGGCGATCCACGCGTCGTCGTCCAGGCTCTGCAGCATCGGCCTCAAGCCGCGCAGCTTGGGGTTTCGGCTGAGCGTCGCGATGCGGTCCGGGGCGGCGGACGACGCCAGGTCGGCCCATCCCACCACGCCCTGCACCGACGGCTCGTCCGCCGCCAACGCCAGCAACCAGTCGGTGTCGCGGTCATCGGGCTGGGATTGCACCAGCACGCTGCCCGCCAGGCCGACCGCCGCGCCGACCGCCGCCAGATCGGCGGGGCCGAAATCGCGGTGGATCGCCGCCAGGTCCGGCGGAGGCCAGGAAAAGCCGTTCTCGCCCACGCGCCAGAAGTGCTGGTGGGCGTCGATCAGCACGAGACGATCGCCTTGATCACCCCGGCCTGAGGCTCCATCCAGCCTGGCAGGGCTTCCGCGACTTCCGCCAGGGTCGCGGCGTGGGTGTTGAGCGCCTTGGTGGGGACCTTGCCCGCCCGCATTGCCGCCACCACCGCGTCGAAGTCCTCGGGGGTGGCGTTGCGGCTGCCCATCAGCGTCGTCTCACGCTTGTGGAACTCGGGGTCCGAGAAGGCGATGTTGGCCCCGACCACCGAGATCAGCACATAGGCGCCGCCATGACCGACATAGGCGAAGCCCGCCTCCATGGCCCTGGGGTTGCCGGTGGCGTCGAACACCACGTCGAAGAAGTCGCCGGCGGTCAGGTCGGACAAGGCCTGCCGCGTCTCGTCGCCCAGGCTCACCACATGGTCGGCGCCCAGGTGGTCGCGACAGAAGTCCAGGCGGTCCTGGCGGCTGTCCAGCGCCGTGACGACCCCGCCCTGCAGCTTGGCGAACAGGGCGGCGGCGATGCCGATAGGACCGGCGCCGACCACCAGCACCGACTGTCCCGGCGTGATGGCGGCCCGGCGTACGGCGTGCGCGCCGATGGCCAGGAACTCGACCATCGCCGCCTCGTCCAGGCTGATCCCTTCGGCCTTGCGGACAAAGCCCTCGGGCACGGCCAGGTACTCGGCCATGCCGCCGTCGCAGTGTACGCCCAGGACCTGGATGTTCATGCAGCAGTTGGGCTTGGCCTTGCGGCACGCCGCGCAGGTCCCGCACGACATGTAGGGCATCACATAGACCGGATCCCCCGAGACCAGGCCGCCGCCCGTGGGGGCCGCGACCACCTCGCCGGCCAGTTCGTGGCCCATCACGCGCGGATAGGCCAGGAAGGGCTGGGTCCCGCGATAGATGTGCATGTCGGTGCCGCACACCCCCACGCGGCGCACACGGATCAGCACCTCGCCATCAGCCGGCTCGGGGATGGGGCGCCGCTCCAGGACCAGGTGTCCCGGAGCCGCGCAGACTAGGGCGTCCATCATCAGTGAGCTCCGGCTGGGGCGGTCTTCAGGTCTTCGCGAGTGGCGCGGCCGGCCGTGAAGCCGAACAGCCCGACCACCGCAAAACAGGCGCAGGGCACCAGGATGGCCAGGTCGATGGCCGTGGCGTCAGAGACGGCGCCCATCAGGGTGGTCAGCACCGCGCCGCCGATGATGCTCATCACCAGGAACGACGAGCCGGTCTTGGTCAACGGCCCGAGGCCCTTCAGCGAGCCGGCGAAGATGGTCGGGAACATGATCGACATGAAGAAGCTGGTCGAGGCCAGGGCGTAGAGCCCGACCTTGCCGCCGACCAGGGCGGCCACCAGGGTCAGGCCGACATTGATCGCCGCGAAAAGCCCCATCAGCAGCGACGGGCGCACGCGGCTCATGGCGGCCGTGCCGACGAAGCGTCCGGCCATGAAGCCGACCAGCGACCAGGACAGATAGGCCGCCGCCGCCTTCTCGCCCAGGCCCGGCAGCTCATGCTGGGCGTAGCGGATCATGTAGCTCCACACCCCGACCTGGGCGCCGACATAGAAGAACTGCGCCGCCACGCCGAACACGAAGCGGGGCCGGGCCAGCAGGGCCGGGATCGCCTGGGCGGCCGGCAGGCCGGCCTCGTCCTCGCCGGGATCGGGCCGCCCTGCCTGGTGGGGAAACTTGGTCAGGGCCACCAGCAGGGCCCAGCCCAGCACGACGGCGGCGATGATCAGGTATGGGACCTGGGTCGAATGGGCCTCGGCGGTCTGGAAGGCCTGCAACTGGGCCGGGGTCATGGCCGCGAACTCGGCCTTGGTCGGCTCCACGCCCGACAGGATGAACTGGCGACCGACCACCACGGCGGTGATTGAGCCCAGCGGATTGAAGGCCTGGGCGAAGTTCAGGCGCTGCTCGGCCTTGGCCGGGTCGCCCAGCACGGTGATCAGCGGATTGGCCGAGGTTTCCAAGAAGGCCAGGCCCGAGGCCAGGACGAACAGGGCGGCCAGGAAGAAGGAATACTGCCGCGCCTCGGCGGCGGGCCAGAACAGCAGGGCGCCCAGGCCGAACAGCAGCAGGCCGACGATCACCGCGGCCTTGTAGCCGTAGCGGCGCATGACCGCGCTGGCCGGCAGGGCCAGGAAGAAATAGCCCAGATAGAACGCCATCTGCACCAGGCCCGACTGCAGGTCGGTCAGGAAGAAGGCCTTCTTCAGGTGGGGAATCAGCACGTCGTTGAGGTTGTTGGCCACGCCCCATAGAAAGAACAGGGCGACGATGAGTACGAGCGGGGCGAGGGCCGTCCGCTCCGATGGGCGTTGTTCCATGGGGCTTCCTTCCAGGGGGACGATTGACCCGGCCCCGTTTATCTGGGACGAAAATCACCACATATGAAATGGCGCGTCAAATATGAAAGAGCGCCTGGTTCAATGGAGGAAAACGCCATGGCCACGCGGCACTGTCTTGCGCTGGACCTTCACGACGATCCCGAGACCATCGCGGCCTACCGGCGCTGGCATGCGCCCGGCGGTCCGCCCGCCGCGGTGACCGAGTCGATCCGCCGCGCCGGCATCCTCGACATGCAGATCTGGCTGACCGGCCCACGGCTGTTCATGATCATGGAGACCGGGCCGGACTTTTCCCCCGAGGCCAAGGCCGCCGCCGACGCCGCCGATCCTGACGTCCAGGTCTGGGAAGCGCTGATGGGCAAGCTGCAGAAGGCCCTGCCCTGGGCCGCGCCGGGCGAGAAATGGACGCCGGCCGAGCAGATCTTCAGCCTGGCCGAGCAGCCCTGAGACGCTTCAGCTCACGAACGGGAACGGCGAGATGGCCTTGCTGGCCTCCTCGACCAGCAGGGTGCGGTTGATCGGCGCGGCGGCCCGTTGCGGGCAGGCCGGCCGCTCGCAGATGCGGCACGACGGGCCGATCTCGACCGCTGCTGGCGCGGCGATGTCCAGGCCCCGAGCATAGACCAGCTTGCCGGCGTGCTTGAGCTCGCAGCCCAGCCCCACCACCAGTTCGTCCTCCAGCCCCGCCTGCAGGCCCGACACCCGCCGCACGGTGCGCGACACGGTGAAGTAGCGCTCGCGGTCCGGGGTCTCGATCACCTGGGTGACGATCCGCCCCGGGGTCTTGAAGCTGTCGTGGACGTTCCAGCGCGGACAGGCGCCGCCGAACCGCGAGAACGGGAACGGACCGGCCGCGAACCGCTTGGAGATGTTGCCCGCCGCGTCCAGCCGCATCATGAAGAACGGCACGCCGCGCGACCCGGGCCGGCTGAGGGTGGTCAGCCGCTGGGCGGCCTGTTCGTAGCTGATCCCGAACCGCGAGCGCACCCGCTCGATGTCGTAGCCGCTGGCCTCCATGGCGGCCAGGAACGGCTCGTAGGGGGTCATGATCGCCGCGGCCAGGTAGTTGTCGAGGAACACCTTGAGCAGCTGGCGCGTGGCCCGGTCGGGGGCCTGGAAGCGGTCGGTCAAGGCCGACAAGGTCTCGCCGGCCTCCATCAGGCCCAGCTGGTAGCACATGGCGAAGATCCGGCTGGCCGGGGCCAGGGTCTCCGACAGCATCAGCCGCTTGCGGTGATGGTCGTAGCGCCGAAGCGACCCGGTCATGGTCTCGACCGGCATGACCCGCGCCTGGATCCCGAAGCGTTCCAGTAGCCGGGCGCGGACGGCGGGCCCAAGGTCCTGGGGATCGGCCTTCATCGCCGCGACGATCGGCTCGGCCGCGGTCTCCAACTCGGCGAAGTGGTTGCGCTGCGCGCCCACCAGATCCCGCACCCAGTCCGTCGGCGAATGGGACGACACCGGCGCCGCCCCGTCCGGCCGCTCGAACGCGCCCAGGTCGATCAGCCGCCCCCGGTCGAGATAGGCGCGATAGAGCCGCGCCATGGCCTCGGCGATTCCCGGCGACAACTCGGCCACCTCGGCCGCCTCGTGTCGGCTGACGCCCAGATCGGCGAACATCTTGTCGGCCAGCACCTCGTCGAGGCCCGCCCCGCCGCCCGGATCGTCAGCCGACAGGCTGCGCAGGTCCAGATCGTAGGCGTCGGCCAGGCGCAGCAGGATCTGGGCGGTGACCGGCCGCTGGTTGCGCTCCAGCAGGTTCAGGTAGCTGGCCGAGACGCCCAGGTTCTCGGCCATGCGGCTCTGGGTGACGCCCAGATCGCGCCGCAGCCGCTTAAGCCGGCCGCCGAGAAACAGCTTCTTGTCGTGGTTCGCCATCCGGTCACGTTGTCACGTATTTACAATAATTACAAAGTCGATTTGTGACAAATTGCCTTCAATAGGTTCGACGCCGACCGCACCGCGACCCAAGCTCTCCCCACGAACTTTCCCCGGCCTCAGCGGCCGAGCCGACGATGGGACGAAAAGAGCATGACGCTGCGCAAGACCTACGCCCAACACCGCCAAGAGCTGCTGGCCCGCTATCCCCAGGGCGTTACCCCCGGCGGCGTCGCGGTCGACGACATCATCCAGCTGAAGCTGCAGAACACCTTCTCCACCCACCTGGACATCGCCCGCGAGATGGCCGGCGTCATGCGCGCCGACATGGCCGCCTACGACGCTGACGCCGGGCGGTTCACCCAGTCGCTGGGTTGCTGGTCGGGCTTCCACGCCCAGCAGATGATCAAGTCGGTCAAGCGCCTGCGCGGCACGACCAAGGGCGCCTATGTCTACTTGTCCGGCTGGATGGTGGCGGGCCTGCGCAACCGTTTCGGCCACCTGCCCGACCAGTCGATGCACGAGAAGACCTCGGTCGTCGACCTGATCGAGGAGATCTACGTCTCGCTGCGCCAGGCCGACGAGGTGGCGATCAACGACCTGTTCAAGACCCTGCGCGCAGCCCGCGAGGCCGGCGACAAGACGGCCGAGGCGGCGGCGATCGCGGCCATCGACGGCTTCGAGACCCATGTCGTGCCGATCATCGCCGACATCGACGCGGGCTTCGGCAACGAGAACGCCACCTACCTGCTGGCCAAGGAGATGATCAAGGCCGGCGCCTGCTGCCTGCAGATCGAGAACCAGGTCTCGGACGCCAAGCAGTGCGGCCACCAGGACGGCAAGGTCACCGTGCCGCGCGAGGACTTCATCGAGAAGCTGCGCGCCTGCCGCCTGGCCTTCGAGGAGCTGGGCGTCGACGAGGGCGTCATCGTCGCCCGCACCGACAGCCTGGGCGCCGGCCTGACCCAGAAGGTTCCGGTCAGCCAGGAGCCCGGCGACCTGGCCAGCGACTACATCAAGTGGCTGAAGACCGAGCCCATCACCCCCGACAACCCGATCCTGCCGGGCGAGCTGGCGCTCTATCGTGACGGCCGGTTCGAAAAGCCCGTACGCATGCCCAACGGCCTGTTCGCCTTCCAGGAGGGCACTGGCAGGGCGCGGGTGATCGAGGACTGCATCGCCTCGCTGACCCAGGGCGGCGCGGACCTGCTGTGGATCGAGACCGACACGCCCAATGTCGACGAGATCGCCTCGATGGTGGCCGAGATTCGCAAGGTCGTGCCGAACGCCAAGCTAACCTACAACAACTCGCCGTCGTTCAACTGGACGCTGAACCTGCGCCGCCAGGTCCGCGACCAGTGGATCGCCGAGGGCAAGATCCATAAGGACAGCTATCCCGACGGCGCGGCCCTGATGTCGGCCGAGTTCGACGCCAGCGACCTGGGCCGCGAGACCGACGAGCGCCTGGCCCGCTTCCAGGTCGACATCTCGGCCCGGGCCGGGGTGTTCCACAACCTGATCACCCTGCCGACCTTCCACCTGACGGCCAAGAGCATGGACGAGCTGTCGCGCGGCTATTTCGGCGACGACCGCATGAAGGCCTACGTCAATTCGGTGCAGCGCGAGGAGATCCGTCGCGGCGTCTCGGCGGTCAAGCACCAGCACGAGGTCGGCTCGGACCTCGGCGACAGCTTCAAGGAAATGGTCGCCGGCGAACGCGCCCTGAAGGCCGGCGGCCACGCCAACACCATGAACCAGTTCGCCGCCGAATAGCCGACGCCCCTTCCCTCTCCACCCGATCGAGGAGTCATCCCATGACCACCACGCGATTTGCGCCCGTCGCCATGCCGAACCCCGCCGACCAGCAGCGGGCGGTCGACCGGGTGGCCGAGGCCTCGCACCGCCTGAACGAGGCGGTGCGGCGCGCCACCGAGGCCGGCTATTCGGTCGAGCTGGTGCGCACCTCGCGCCACCACGACGGCGCCGGAAACTGGGGCGACCAGATCGTCCCGACCGTCCGCCCCGGAACGAGATAACCCCGTCTCCGCTCATCCGGCGAACGCCGGGACCCAGATGGAAGAGCTTTGAGGTTGACGCCAAAAGCGCCGAGCTCCTCCCATCATCCCATTTGCCATAGGATCTGGGTCCCGGCGTTCGCCGGGATGAGCGGATCAAACTGTCGTCCCAGATATCGCGTCCAACAGGATTTCCCATGCCCCTCGACATCGCCGCCAACGTCCAGATCAACGGTCCTGTCGAGGGCCGCGCGGTAGAGGTCCTGACGCCCGAGGCCTTGGCCTTCGTGGCCGATCTGCACCGGCGGTTCGACGCCCGTAGACGCGCCCTGCTGGCGGCGCGCGTCGCCCGCCAGGCCCGCTTCGACGCCGGCGAGCTTCCCGACTTCCTGCCCGAGACGGCCGAGGTGCGAGCCGCCGACTGGACCGTCGCGCCGATCCCCGCCGACCTGCAGGACCGCCGGGTGGAGATCACCGGGCCGGTCGACCGCAAGATGATCATCAACGCCCTCAACTGCGGGGCCAAGGTGTTCATGGCCGACTTCGAGGACGCCACCTCGCCGACCTGGGCCAACGTCCTGGAGGGTCAGGTCAACCTGAAGGACCGCTGGTCCGGCGACCTGACCCATGTCGACCCCAAGTCCGGCAAGAGCTATGCGCTGGGACCCAACCCGGCCGTCCTGAAAATCCGCCCCCGTGGCTGGCATCTGCCTGAACAGCACATGGAAGTGGATGGCCAGCCCGTGAGCGGGGCCTTGTTCGACTTTGGCCTGTACCTCTTCCACAACGCCAGGGCCACGCTGGCGCGGGGCTCGGGTCCCTACTTCTACCTGCCCAAGCTGGAGAGCCACCTGGAGGCGCGCCTCTGGAACGAGGTGTTCGTCCACGCCCAGGGGGCGCTGGGTCTGCCGGTCGGCACGATCAAGGCCACGGTGCTGATCGAGACCATCCCCGCCGCCTTCGAGATGGACGAGATCATCTACGAGTTGCGCGACCACATGGCGGGCCTCAATTGCGGCCGCTGGGACTACATCTTCTCGTTCATCAAGCGCCTGGGCCGCCGGTCGGAATTCCTGACGCCGGACCGTTCGGCCATGGTGATGGGCAAGGCCTTCCTGGGCGCCTATTCGCTGAAGCTGATCCAGACCTGCCACCGGCGCGGGGCCTTCGCCATGGGCGGCATGGCCGCCCAGATCCCGGTCAAGGGCGACGACGCCGCCAACCAGGCCGCCTTCGCCAAGGTCCGGGCCGACAAGGAGCGCGAAGCCGGAGCCGGCCATGACGGCACCTGGGTCGCCCACCCCGATCTCGTGCCCGTGGCCATGGAGGTCTTCGATCGCCTGATGCCGACGCCCAACCAGCTGGACAGGCGCCTGGCCGATCTCGACATCACCCAGGCTCAGATGCTGGAGCTGCATGACGGCGACCGCACCGAGGCCGGCGTGCGCGAGAACATCCGGGTCGGGGTGCGCTACACCCAGGCCTGGATCGAGGGCCGGGGCGCCGTGCCCCTCTACAACCTGATGGAGGACGCCGCCACGGCCGAGATCTGCCGCACCCAGCTGTGGCAATGGATCCGCCTGGGCGCCGACCTGGCCGACGGCCGGCAGATGAGTTCGCAGCTGTTCGTCAGCCTGCTGACCGAGGAACTGGCCGACCTGCGCCGCGACTTTTCCTCACCCCGCCTGGAGGACGCCGCTCTGCTGTTCTCGCGGATGGTGCTGTCCGACACGCTGGAGGAGTTCCTGACCCTGCCGGCCTACGAGCTGATCGCCTAGGGTTCGGACCCGATCGGAATCGGCCTTGCGGTCCTCTTGACGGAGGATCGCGAGGCGCGTCGTCGTGATCTAGCGGAGTCTCCGCTTCCCCCTTCCCGCCTGTAGAGATTTCACCTATCGATTTGATAGGAACAATCAATTTTACCTATGGCGGGAAGAGCGTTGTCTAGGCGGGCGCCGATGTCGGCGAACAGACAAAAGCCAACGCGGAGAAAGACGATGGACGCCAAGGTCGAAGACAGCGCCGCGGGCCAATGCCCGGTGGGCCACGGCCGCCCCAGGGGCAACCGCGACTGGTGGCCGCAGAACCTGCGCCTCGAGAGCCTCAACCAGCATTCGCCGCGCTCCAACCCGATGGGCGAGACGTTCGACTACGCCGAGGAGTTCAAGAGCCTCGACCTGAACGCGGTGATCGCCGACCTGCACGCCCTGATGACCGACTCCCAGGACTGGTGGCCGGCCGACTTCGGCCACTATGGCGGCCTGTTCATCCGCCTGGCCTGGCACAGCGCCGGCACCTACCGCATTTCCGACGGTCGCGGCGGCGCGGGCGGCGGGCAGCAGCGCTTCGCCCCGCTCAACAGCTGGCCGGACAACGCCAACCTGGACAAGGCGCGCCGGCTGCTGTGGCCGATCAAGCAGAAGTACGGCCGCAAGCTCTCGTGGGCCGACCTCTATGTCCTGGTCGGCAACGTCGCCCTGGAGTCCATGGGCTTCAAGACCTTCGGCTTCGGCGGCGGCCGGGCCGACACCTGGGAACCGGAGGAGCTGTTCTGGGGTCCCGAGGGCTCGTGGCTGGGCGACGAGCGCTACAGCGGCGAACGCCAGCTGCATCCGGCGCTGGGCGCGGTGCAGATGGGCCTGATCTACGTCAATCCCGAGGGCCCGAACGGCAATCCCGACCCCTTGGCCTCGGCGCGCGACATTCGCGAGACCTTCGCTCGCATGGCGATGAACGACGAGGAGACCGTCGCCCTGATCGCTGGCGGCCACACCTTCGGCAAGACCCACGGCGCCGGGGATCCGTCTTTTGTCGGTCCTGAGCCGGAAGGCGGCCAGATCGAGGCCGCCGGTCTGGGCTGGGCCAGCAAGCACGGCAGCGGCCTGGGCGTCGACGCGATCACGTCGGGGCTGGAAGTCACCTGGACCCAGACGCCGACCCGGTGGAGCAACCACTTCTTCGACAACCTCTTCAAGTTTGAGTGGGAGCTGACCAAGAGCCCTGGCGGGGCCCACCAGTGGGAAGCCAAGGGCGCCGAGGCTGACATCCCGAACGCCTTCGATCCGTCGAAGAAGCAGCGTCCGAGAATGCTGACCTCGGACCTGGCCCTGCGCTTCGACCCCGCCTACGAGAAGATCTCGCGCCGGTTCCACGAGAATCCCGACCAGTTCGCCGACGCCTTCGCCCGCGCCTGGTTCAAGCTAACCCACCGCGACATGGGCCCGATCGGGCGCTATCTGGGGCCGCTGGTCCCGCAAGAGACCCTGATCTGGCAGGACCCGATCCCGGCCGTGAACCACCCGCTGGTCGACGCCCAGGACATCGCGGCGCTGAAGGCCAAGATCCTGGCTTCGGGCCTCACCGTGCCGCAGCTGGTCTCGACCGCCTGGGCCTCGGCCTCGACCTATCGCGGTTCCGACAAGCGCGGCGGCGCCAACGGGGCGCGCATCCGCCTCGCGCCGCAGAAGGACTGGGAAGTCAACGACCCGCCGACCCTGGCCAAGGTGCTGGCGGCGCTGGAGGCGATCCAGGCCGAGTTCAACGCCTCGGCCGGCGGCGGCAAGAAAGTCTCGCTGGCCGACCTGATCGTCCTGGGCGGCGCGGCCGCGGTGGAGAAGGCCGCCAGGGACGCGGGAACGCCAGTGGAGGTTCCGTTCACGCCTGGGCGCATGGACGCTTCGGCCGAGCAGACCGACGCCGACTCGTTCGCGCCGCTGGAGCCCCTGTCGGACGGCTTCCGCAACTATCGCCGCGAGGGCCTGCAGTTCATGGCGCCCGAGGAAGCCCTGGTCGACCGGGCGCAGCTGTTGCGGCTCTCAGGCCCGGAGCTGACGGTGCTGGTCGGCGGCCTTCGGGTGCTGGGGGCCAACGCTGGCGGCTCCAAGGCGGGGGTCTTCACCGACCGGGTGGGCGTGCTGACAAACGACTTCTTCGTGAACCTGCTCAGCATGGGCACGACCTGGAGTCCGACGGCCGTCAACGCCTTCGCCGGCCATGACCGCAAGAGCAGCCAGCCGCAGTGGACCGCCACCCGGGTCGACCTGATCTTTGGGTCGCACGCCGAACTGCGGGCCTTCGCCGAGGTCTATGCCTGCGCCGACTCCCAGGCCAAGTTCGTGAACGACTTCGTGGCCGCCTGGAACAAGGTCATGAACGCCGACCGGCTGGACCTGAACTGACGCCTTCCGAAAGGGACAGGACATCTGGGCGCCCGTCATCGTGACGGGCGCCCAGACTTGTCCTTCGAACTGCGATCTTACTCCCGGCCGGCGACGAGGTTGGCGTCAACATGCCCATGGGGCTTGGAATGCCCGCCGCTGCGGAGGTAGCGGCGATCAATGTCGGCGATGATGTCCTCGGCCTTTTCACCGGCCTGCAGCCGGATCAGGACATCCAGCTTGGCCTCGCTGCGGTCGTCGTTCTCCTTGGAGGCCGGCGAGCCGACATAGAGGAAATAGGCCAGGCCCACGACCTGCCAGATCAGTTGCAGGAATTCCGACTGCCAGTTCTCGAAGGTGTCCCGGCCCATCTCGACCAGGTAGGGCGTCAGGCTCGGCGCCTGGTGCAGGGCCTGCTGCTCATCGACGAAGGCGAACCAGCCGAAGATCCAGTGCCCCACGATCGAAACCAGGAAGAAAAGCCCGGTCAGCCAGGCATAGGCGTAGCGCTTCATTGCGGGATCCTTTTCAGCCCATTTCCTGACCTCCAAACTCCGGCGCCGTCCGAAAGGTTCGCGAACCCCTTCCTCCGGTCACGCGTTGCGAACAGGGCAGGTCACCAAGGAGGTCAAGGCGATGGGACAGCTGGACGGCAGGATCGCGATCGTCACCGGTTCAGATTCCGGGATCGGACAAGGGATCGCCGAGGAACTGGCTCGCGAAGGGGCGGATATCGCCATCACCTATCTGCACGACGAGGCCGGCGCGGGCGAAACCCGGCGCAAGGTCGAGGCTTGCGGTCGCCGAGCCTATGTCACTCGCCTGGACCAGGCCGACGAAACCTCGGTGACCGCCCTATTCGACGGAGTCGCCGAGGCGCTGGGCACGCCTGACATTCTGGTCAACAACGCCGGAGCCACCGACATCCAGCGGACCCCGTTCGCCCAGACTCCCACCGCCGACTTCGACCGGATGATCAAGGTCGATCTCTATGGCCCCTTCTTCTGCAGCCGCGAGTTCGTGCGACGCCGCGAGGCGGGCGGCAAGATCATCAACATCACCTCGGTGCACGAAGTCACGCCCAGCCCGGAATACACCGCTTACAACGCCGCCAAGGGCGGATTGTTGACCTTCACGCGCGGCCTCGCTCTGGAGCTGGCGCCGAGGAACACCACGGTCAACGCCATCGCGCCGGGCCTGACACGGGCGCCGCCGACGCTGGAACGCATCGAAAGCCCCGAGGGGCAGGAGAAGATCCGGAAGAACATCCCTCTGCGCCGCGCCGGCGAACCGCGCGAGGTGGGACGCCTGGCCGTCTACCTGGCCTCGTCCGACGCCGATTACGTCACCGGCCAAAGCTTCACCATCGACGGCGGACTGGAGACCAATTGGGGCCAGGGCGCCTGATTCCGTCTAACCGAACCACAACCGGTCCACGGGCGTTCGGACTGCATGGAAACCTTCCGTCTCCTGATCGGTCCGGACAACGGCGACGCCACCGTCGGCCAGCTCTGCGCGCGGGCGGTGATCCTGTTCCTGTTCGGCGTGATCTGCATCCGCATCGCGGGGCGCCGGACCTTTTCGAGCATCACGCCGCTCGACATCATCGTGGCGCTGATCATCGGCTCGAACATCAGCCGCGCCATGACCGGCAAGGCGCCGTTCTTTCCCGGCCTGGCCGCGACCCTGGTGGTCGTCGTCCTGCATCGCCTGCTGGCCATGGCGACGCTGCACTGGAGCCCCCTGGCGCGACTGATGAAGGGCGCGCCGGTGACCCTGGTGCGCGACGGCGTCGCCGACGAGGCCGCCATGCGCCGTCACGCCATCGGCCGCGCCGACCTCGCCGAGGGCCTGCGGATGGAACAGGTCGACCGGATCGAAACCGTCAAGCTGGCCACGCTGGAAGCCGGCGGCAAGATCAGCGTGGTTCCCCGATCACCCGCCGAATGATCGGCCGCGACGCGCCGCGACGCGCCTCGCATCTCAAGAGTCGATGGCCGACAAGAGAAAACGCCCGGGCCAGACCGGCGGGGGAGCCGTGCTGACCCGGGCGGTCGCCCAGGGGGGAGGTGATGGGCGACTTAAAGTTAGAAGCTGTAGCGCAGGCCCAGGTGATAGAAGCGGCCCAGCAGGTCGTAGAGCGCCGGGTTGGCGTCCAGGCCGGTGTTGGTCTGGGGCGACGGCGTCGGATCGCGGTTCAGCAGGTTGTCGACCTTGCCGTAGAGCTGCAGGCCGTTGCCGAACTTGTACGAGGCGCTGACGTCGACATAGGTCGCGCCCTTCATGTGGTTGTAGTCGATGGTCGGCCGGCTACCGGTCGAGATGGGGCAGCTGCCGGGCTTGCACTCGACGTACTCGGTGGTCGTTCCGCCGAACCTGCCGTCGCTGAACCAGCGCTCCTGTACGCTCAAGGCGAAGCGGTCGGTGTCCCAGGACTGGATGGCGAGGACCTTCCAGTCCGGCGTGGCGCCGGAGTTCTGGCCAGCCGAATCGGTGGCGACGGCCCCAGGGATCCCGGGGTTGGTGACGAACTTGTGCGTGTTCGTCGCCAGGCCGCGGATGGTGAAGCGGCCAGGCACGCCGGGCAGCTCGAAGCGGTAGCTGCTCTCGATGTCGAAGCCGCTGGTCTTGATCGAGGCCAGGTTGAACGTCTGGGAGTTGATGAACGGCGTCACGCCGCCCGAAGGGGCGAGATTGAAGGCGCCGCAGAACTGAGTGAGGCCCGCATAGCAGAAATTGACGATCTGCTGAGCGCCCAGGCTGGAGATGCCGCCATTGAGGACGATGTTGTACCAGTCGACCGAGACGCTGAAGCCCGGCAGCCATTGGGGGTTCGAGAGCACCGCGCCGATGGTCACGTTCTTGGCGATTTCCGGCTTCAGATTCGGGTTGCCCACCACATTCTGCAAAGCCGTCAGCGAGCCGCTGGCGGGCTGGCCAGGCGGGGGCGTGCCGGGCGACGGAATGGTGAAGTTGGGCAGGGTCGTCGTCACCGGCGCGGCGAACAGTTCCGACAGGTTCGGCGCGCGGACGTCACGCGAGGTGACGGCCCGCAGGCGGACGCCATCGATCGGCGTGTCCCAGGTGGCGCCGACCTTCCAGGTGTAGACGGTGCCCGAGGTGCTGTAGTCGGTCCAGCGGCCGGCCATGTTGAGGTTGGCCTTGCCGGCGGCCTCCGAATTGACCAGCGGAATGTTCACTTCCGCATAGGCTTCCTTCACCGAGTACTTGCCGGCGCCGGAGTGATAGTTGCCCGCGAACCAGTTGGCGCCGGCCGGGTTGAGAACCGGGTCGGCCGGATAGTCGGCGGTGTTCGGAGAGTCCGTATTGCCGTCGCCGTAGGGGTCGCCTTGGACGTGGTACTGCTCCTTGCGCCACTCTCCGCCGAACGCCAGCGACATCGGGCCGGCCCATAGCGAGAAGGGCTCGCCGCTGAAGTTGATGCTGGCGACGTCCTGCTTCTGCACCGAGTGCTGGTACGGGCCGTTCTCGGGCGTGATGTAGGCCAGGGCGGCGTCGCTGGGGCGCTGGCCGCCGAAGATGTTGATCGGCACGCAGCCGTTGGCGCGCGCGATCGGGTCGGCGCAGACGATCTGGCCATTTACCGAGACGGCCTGAACGGCCGCGCGATAGCGCGGCATCAGCAGGATGTCGCGAACGTGGATGTTCGTCGTGTTCTCGCCGTGCTCGTAATAGGCGTCGTAGCGCCATTCCTTGCCCAGGGCGTTGAACTTGCCGTCCGCCCCGATGACGCCACGATACTGGGTCCGCGTGGGATGGACCGAGATGTTGCGCGGCAGCAGCGCGTTGCTGGTGCCGAAACCGAAGGTCGTGACGCCGTTGGCGGCGCAGGCCGCAACGATCGACGCCGGCAGGTACGGGTTGGCGCACGACATCGTCAGGCCGGTCGTGGCCGCGCCCGGATTGGGCTGGTTGGAGCTCTCCACGCGGGCGGCGTTGAAGGTCGCGTAGATCTCGTTGTTGGCGTCCAGATCGAAGCCCACGCGCGTGTAGGTGTTCATGCGCTTGATGCGCGACTGCAACGAGGTGCCGACGCCGACATTGCCCGACAGGTCGCCGCCGACGCAGAAGCCGCCGTTCGTGTAGCAGCCGACGACTTGGCCGACGGTCGGACCGGTCGAGGCCTTGGTCGGCACGCCGTTCGAGCCGTACTGGAACTGGAACGGATTGCCGCTGATGTCGAAGGCCGTGCCTTGCAGCGGGCCGCTGCTGATCAGTCCGTACTTGGTGTACTGATAGGCTTGGGCGTGCTCGCGATAGAGATACTGCGGCGAGCCGTCATTGGTGATCCCCCGGTTGACCAGGGTGGCGGTCGTGTACCAGTCGCGGCTGCCGGGCGCATCCTCGCCGAAGCCGCCCGCCGGAACGCCCTCCTCCCAGTCGTATTCACCACTGACCTGCAGGTGCAAGCGGTCGTCCATGAAGTTCTTGCCGGCGGCGACCTGGGCCAGCCACTGGTGGTTGTCGCCATAGGTCGTGACGCCGGTCTGGACGTTGGCCTTGAAGCCAACAAACTTCTTGTTGGTGATGAAGTTGACCACGCCGCCGACGGCGTCCGAGCCGTAGGACGCCGAGGCGCCGCCGGTCACCACGTCCACCCGCTCGACCAGCAACTGCGGGAACAGGCTGATGTCCGGCACGCCCGTGACGTTGGCTGGCACGACCCTTTGGCCGTCCAGCAGGGTCAGGGTGCGGATGGTGCCCAGGCCGCGCAGCGAGAACGAGGAAAGACCCTGCTGGCCACTGGAGGTGCTGAACGTGCCCGTCGTCGCGCCGCTTGACCCCTGCAGCGAGGGCAGCTGAGTGATGGCGGTGAAGATGTTCGGC
This sequence comes from Caulobacter sp. BK020, assembly GCF_004342605.1. Classification (GTDB taxonomy): domain Bacteria; phylum Pseudomonadota; class Alphaproteobacteria; order Caulobacterales; family Caulobacteraceae; genus Caulobacter. Next base: position 44,744 of record NZ_SLZL01000021.1, on the reverse strand, counting down.
TGGGCGGCGCGCTCCAGGTCGGCCTGACCCAGAACCTGGGTCGGCGTCGGCGCGGTAAAGCCGGTCGACCGGATGCGGGTGCCCGTGACCACGATCTCGGACAGGGCGGTCGCGGAGGCCGGATCGGCCGGCGCCGGGGCCGGCTCCGTCTGCGCGCTGGCGGTCCCCGCCGACAGGAATACCGCGACCGCGCTGGTCGCGAACAAAGCGCTCAAAAAGGATGGTCCGACACCACGCATCCTGCTGCCTCCCGTTTTTCGTTGAGTCCATCGACGATGGCCTGCCCGAAAACTGTCAGACAAAAGAGGCGTGAACCATTACGACCATGGTCGTACGTCGAACGATCGGCCGCTGGGCAAAGGGCGCGTGACGGTCGCGTCGCCCAGCCTAGTCGCGTCGAACTGCGTACAGCGCGTGATGGGTCAGTACGAACAGGGTCCGCTTGTCCGGCCCGCCGAAGACCAGTTGCAGCGGGCGTTCGGGGATGTCCACGCGGCCCAGTTCCCCGCCGTCGGGCGCATAGACGAACACCTGTCCATTGGCGACATAGACGCGCCCTTCCCCGTCCGTCGCGACGCTCTCGCCGCCGCGATCGGCGAAGGCCTTCAGCTCGGTGATCGCGCCCTTCGGACCGACCAGCCCGCTATAGGTCCTGTTCTCCGAGCTGTTGGTCACGAACACCCGCTGGCCGGGCTTGGCGGTGGTGAAGCCGTAGGTGTCGAGCGCGTCGGAGAAGCGCAGCCCGCGGAAGTCGGGCGGTCCCTGCTGGAAGACGCGATAGGCCGGCAGGGCCAGGCTGCCGTCCGGCGACACGTACGCCTTGGGCTTGGGCAGCGCCATGTCGCGGGCGAACATCTCGGCCAGGGTGGTGAACTGGTAGGTTCGCGGATCGAGCTGGTCCTTGAACTCGCCATTGTTCCACCAGTTGACCGGCAGCACTGCAGCCGCCGCCGGATGGTCGGCGGCCGGTGTCGGCGCGATCACCGTGACCTCGGTGTCGGGAGCGCCCGGCTTGAAGCTGTAGACCGTGCCGTTGCGGCCGTCCGACGACAACACCAGCAGGCTCCCCGAGCCGTCGACGGCCAGGTTGATCGGATCCAGCGTGTTGTCGCGGACGATCGACAGCTTGCGCTCGGCGGACCAGCTATAGATGCGCTGGTGGCGGCGGTCGGTGAAGTACAGCGTCCCGGCCGCGTCCACGGCGCCGCCGCCCAGCGAATAGAAGCCGTCGGCGAGCTTCTCCACCCGCGCGCCGACGGGAAAGGTCGAGGGCGCGACCGGCGCCGGATCTGCGACCAGGTCAAGCACCGCGAACTGCCGCTCCCGCGCCTCAAGCCCGCTTGTGACGTCCTGAATGGCGTTCTCGTACGGATACTTGGTCAGCCGCAGGAAGGTCGCGCAGCCGTCTTCGTCGCAGGTCGAAAAGCCGCTTTCGCCGTTCACCGCCACGTTGCGGAAACGGATGTCCCGCGAATTGTAGACCTTGACAGCGGCCGCCGCCGGCTTGCGCGTCCGCGTGACGCGATAGGCATGATAGTTGGCCAGCAGAATGTCGTGGGAGTCGCGGATCTCCAGCGAGACGGTGTCCTCGCCCTCCCCCGCCTCCTCCTCGGTCTGCGGCGCCAGGAACTCCCAGTTGGCGACCCGGTTGAGGCTGATCTCGGTGCGCATGTGGTGCTCGACCGAGGTCTGGTAGACGTGGCCGGGGGTCTGGGTGTCGGACACGTAGATGCCGGAATAGGCGTAGGTGCTGGGGCTCCAGAGGTTGGAGAAGGTCCCGCCGCCGCCGTTGGTGACCCACAGGCTGGGATACTGACCCGCCCAGCGCTTGGCCGGATCGGCGTCCGCCGTGGCGTTGGCGTTGTAGGGATTGAACCGCGTACCGTCATACAGGTTGGTGCCGTGGCCGCCCTGGAACTTGACGTCCTCGACCAGCGAACCGGCGCCCGCCGTCCACAACAGCGCCGTGGCGCGCGGATTGACGCCGCCAGTGTTGAGGCCCAGGCCCGAAACGACGCCATCGCCCCCGGCGGCGGAGGCGACCAGGGCCTTGGGCGCGCCGACGCCCTGATAGCCGGAGGTTCCATCGGGCAGCACGATCTGGGTGAGGCTGGGATGCAGGCCGACCAGCACGGTGTCCGGTCGAAGCCTCAACGTGTCGGTGACCCGGTAGAAGCCGGTCGGGAAATAGACCACGCGGTGGGTGTCGATAGCCTTCTGGATCGCGGCCGTGTCGTCGGCGGCGTTGTCGCCCTTGGCCCCCAAGGTCCGCACGTTGACCCAATCGGACATGGCCGGCAAAGCCCGGATCGCGGGGGCGCGCCGCGCCGGCAAGGCCGAGATGGTCTCGGCCTGCATCGCGGTTCGGTATTCGCCCATCCGCCCAAGACCCGGCAGGACCAGGCCGTAGTTGAACGCCGCGACCCGATAGGCGCGTCCCCGTCCCGGTTCGGTCCGGTCGCTGTCGCGGAAACGGGCGAATACCGGGGTGCTGGCCGCGACCGCGTTCTCGAAACCGACCTGGGTGTAGACGTTGTTCTCGTTGGAGATGACGACGGCGGCCTTCGAGACGTTCTCGAAGCGGACGTCCTTGCCCCACAGCCAGTCGCCGTAGCCGCGATCGATGTCGATCCCGACCGGCGTGTCGCGCATGGCCACATTGACCAGGGTCAGGCCCGCTTCATGCTCGCGGATCGCCGCCTCGCGCTGGCCCTCGAAGGTCGAGTCAAGCAGCACGAATCCCCAGGCCGGCGAGGTCTTTTCGGCCAGGATACCGTAGCGCCCGCCCTTGAAGTGCAGGTCTTCGGCCGTGTTTCCCACCTGGTGCAGGCCCGCCAGGCCCGAGCCGATGTCGAATTCCATGTGGCTGAGATAGGCGTGCTGGGCGGCGTGGAAGCGGATCGCCGTCGCCGCCGGATTACCCTTGCCGATCTGGAAGTCGATGTTGCTCATCGCCGAATAGAAGGTGCCCGAATTGGCGTCGGCGACGTCCTTGTTGAACGGCACGCTGCCGGGCGGCGGGAACGGCACGCGGCGCGTCGGGTCGGGCTTGGCGCCGGCGAAGATCACCATATTGGCCACGCCCTTCTGGAATCCCGGCGTCGCATCGCCCAGCAGGATCCGCGGGCGGACAGCGCCGACCCCGAACATCCGCACCCCCGGCCAGAGGAAGAGCGTCCGGCTGATGCGGTAACGGCCCGAAGGCAGGAAGACCAGACCGCCGCCCGGCTTGGCCGCGGCCGCGTCGATCGCATCCTGCAGGGCGGCGCTGTCGTCGGCGCGGCCGTCGCCCTTGCCCCGCACCACGACGGCGGCCGGATCCTCGGGCGTGGTCGCGAACATCGAGACCGAGGCCGCCGCTGGTCCGCTCGCCGCCACGAACAGCGCGATCAGGGCCGCGCAAGGCGCGGCGAGCCAGCTCTTCATGGGCAGCCTCTCGTCTTCAAGATCCGGGTCAGGGCGTCACCGCGTAGAGCGAATGATGGGTGAGGACAAACAGGGTCTTGCCGCCCTCCCCGCCGAAGATCAGCTGCAGTGGACGCTCGGGCACGTCGATGCGACCCGCCAGCCGGCCATCGGGCTCGTACTGGAAGATCTGGCCGTTGGCGACGAACACCCGTCCCTGGCCGTCGACGGCGACGCTCTCGCCGCCCCGGTTGGCGAAGACCTTCAGGTCGGTCAGCGTCCCGCCCGGCCCAACCTGCCCGCTATAAGTCTTGCCCTCGGACTCGTTGGTGACGAAGACCCGCTCGCCGATCGCGCCGCCGATCAGGCCATGGGCTTGCAGGCTGTCGGCCCAGCGCCAGCCGACATGGTCGGGCGGTCCCTGCTGCCACACCCGGAAGGCCGGCAGCGACAGACTGCCATCGGGCGAGACGTATTCCTGCGCCTTGGGCGCGCCGACGTCGCGGGCGAACATCTCGGCCAGGGTGGTGAACTGGCCGCTGGCCGGATCGTACTGATCCTTGAACTCGCCGTTGTTCCACCAGTTGACCGGCAGCAGGGTCTTGGCGTCGGGCCGGGACCCCGTCGGCGTGGGCGCGATGAGCGTCATCTGGTGCTTGGGGCCATCGGGATCGATCGAATAGACAGAAGCCTGTGGTCCGTAAGACGACACCACCAGCAGGTTTCCCGAGCGGTCCACGGCCAGGTTGGTCGGATCCAGCGAGTGGTCGCGCACCACTTCCAGGCCCCTGGCCTGGGTCCAGCGATAGATCCGCTGGAAACGCTTCTCGACGAAATAGAGCGCACCGTCGGCCCCGACGGCCGCGCCGGAAATCGACCAGAAGCCGCTTCCCAGCTTCTGGACCTTGCCCTCCTCGGCCGGAGCGACCGGCTCAGACCTGCTGGTGACGTCGAGCACCGCGAATTCACGCTCGCGTACCTCCAGCTTGCTGGTCTTGTCCTGGATCGCGTTCTCGAACGGGAACTTGCTGGCCCGCAGATAAGTGCCGCAGCCGATCTTGTCGCAAAGCGCCACGCCGCTCTCGGCGTTGATGTGGACATTGCGGAAGCGGATGTCCGACGAGTTGAACAGCTTCACCGCCGTTTCGGCCGGGTGATACGACCGCGTCACGCGATAGCCGTGATAGTTGGCGAACAGGATGTTGCGCGAGTTGCGCACCTCCAGCGAGACAGCGTCGGGACCGTCGCCGACCTCCTGCTCGGTTTGCGGCGCCAGGAACTCCCAGTTCTGGACGTTGTCCAGCACGAACTCGTTGCGCACATGGTGCTCGACCGAGACCTCGTAGATGTGGCCGGGGGTGCTGGTGTCGGAGATGTAGAAGCCCGCCGATGCGAAAGTGTTGGGGCTCCAGACGTTGGCGAACGTGCCGCCGCCGCCGTCCGTCACCCAGATGCTGGGGTACTGGGCGTCCCAGCGGCCGTCGGCCACCGGATCGCCGCTGCGGGCCTGGGCCGCGCCCAGCGGCTTGCCGTCCATGGTGGGCGTGCCGCCGCCGCCCATGATCTTGACGTCGGTCACCTGGGAGTTCGCGCCCGATCGCCAAAGCAGCGCCGAAGCCCGAGGGTTGATCCGGCCGGTGAAGACGCCCAGGCCGAACAGAATATTGCTCCCACCTCGGGGCGTTTCCAGCACTGGGGCCACGGGCCCGACCCCGGCGTGGCGCGGATTGTCGTCGGGGATGACCAGCTGGGTCAGGGCCGGGTGCAGGCCGATCAGCACCGTGTCGGGCCGCAGCTTCAGTGTGTCGGTGACCTTGTAGAAGCCGATCGGCAGGTAGAGCACGCTATGGGTGTCGATCGCCTTCTGCAGGGCGGCGGTGTCGTCGGCCTGGCCGTCGCCCTTGACGCCCAGGGTCCTGACGTTGGTCCAGTCGGCGACGGGCGGTAGGTCGCGAAGCGCCGGGGCCGGGGCCGCCGGCAAGGCCGGAAGGGCGGTCATGGCCACATCGGTCTTGTACTCGCCCATCTGGCCCAGGCCCGGCAGGGTCAGGCCGTAGGTGAACGAGGCCACCTTGTAGGCCTTGCCCTTGCCGGCCACGGTCTTGCCGCTGTCGCGGAAGCGGGCGAACACCGGGGTGTTGGCCGCCACCGCGTTCTCGAACCCGACCTGGGTGAAGACGTTGTTCTCGGCCGAGATGACGACGCCCGCCTTCGAGACGTTCTCGAAACGGACGTTCTTGCCCCACAGGCTGTCGCTGTAGCCGCGGTCGATCTCGATGCCGACCGGCGTATTCCTGATGGCCACATTGACCAGGGTCAGGTCGACCTCGTGCTCGCGGATCGCCGCGTCGCGCTGCCCGTCGAAGGTGGAGTCGATCAGAGTGAACTGCCAGGCGGGCGAGGTCTTTTCGGTGACGATACCGTAGCGGCCGCCGTGGAAGTGGACGTCCTCCATGATGTTGCCGGCCTGGTAGACGCCGGCGAAGGCCGAGCCCAGGCGAAAGTCCATGTGGCTGAGAAAGGCGTGCTGGGCCATGCGGAACCGCACCCCCGCAGCGGCGGGATTGCCCTCTCCGATCTCCACGTCGACATTGCTGAGCGCCGAATAGAAGGTGCCGGAATTGGCGTCGCGCACCTTTTCCGTCGCGGGGACCACGGTTGGCACGGGCACGGGGATGTCGCCGACCTGGTACTGGTCGCCGCCCGCGAACACGATCAGCGTGCCGACCCCCTTCTGGAAGCCCGGCGTGTTGGGCCCCAGCACGAAGACCGGCCGCGTCGGGCCCACGCCGAAGAGGCGCACGCCCGGCGGGATCAGGAGGCTGCGGCTGAGCCGATAGCGGCCCGACGGCAAGAACACCAGGCCATGACCGGTTTTGTCCCGCGCCGCGTCGATGGCCTGCTGCACCGCTTGAGTGTCGTCCGCGCGACCGTCGCCCACGCCCTTGACGGTGATCGCGCGCGGATCGTCCGGCGCGGTGAGCAGAACCGAGCCGGTCGAGGCCAGAGCCGGCGTCGAAATGGCCAGAAACGCCGCCAAAAGGACCGCTCTCATGCCGCTCTCCTCGTCGCAATCCCTTATCGATAAGGAAACCGCCCCCGCCGGCCATCCTCGACCATGGTCGTAGTTACGTCCGGTCGGCCGGCCGGTAGAAACCCATCTCAACCTGGGATCGGTCTGTCGATCATTCGACGGCTGGCCGGAGATCAAGGAACGCGCTTGCCGCCGCCACCCCGCCTCGCCCCGTTCGCCGTCATCGCCATGGGCGTGAGCGGCAGCGGCAAGTCGACGCTGGGCGCCTTGCTGGCCCGGAGGCTGGACTGCCCGTTCCTGGAGGGCGACGATTTTCACGATGCGCGGGCGGTCGCCAAGATGAGCGCTGGCCAGCCCCTCGACGACAGCGACCGATGGCCCTGGCTCGACCGCCTGGGCTTGGCCGCGGGTGAGGCTGTTGCGTGCGGCGGACGGGTCGTGGCGGCCTGCTCGGCGCTGAAGCGCGGCTATCGCGAACGCTTGCGCGCCGCCATCGGGGCTAACACCCGATTCGTCCTGCTCGACGCCGGCCAGGACGAGCTGCTGCGACGGCTCACCCAGCGCTCCGGCCACTACATGCCCGCCAGCCTGCTGGACAGTCAGTTGGCCACGCTCGAACGTCCAGGTCCTGACGAGGCGATCTTCACGCTCGACACCACTGCGCCGCCCGAGCGGCTTTGCGACCACACGCTCGCCTGGCTGGAAAGCGATGCGCATCATGCCGGCGCCGTGGTCCGCGCCTCAGGGCATTAGACGCTTTCGTCCGCGCGAGAGGTGCCAGCGCATGGCCAGGGCGGCGCTGTCGCCATCCTGGGCGCGGATCGCTTCAACGATCATCTCGTGCTCGCGCATCATCTCCGCGATCGCTTCCGGCGGCCGCGATCGCGATATGTCCACCCCCGCCCGCATGATCCGGTCGACGTCGGGCTGCAGCGCCTCGAACGTGACCAGGAAGGCCGGATTGGCGGTGGCCTGCACGATGCGGCGATGAAGCTCCATGTCCTCGGCATGGGCCGGCGCGTTCGACAGCAGGGCCTCGCGCAGCTTCGACAGCGCCTCCTCGATGCCGGCCATCTCCTCGGCCGAGCGCCGCGCCGCCGCCAGCCGCGCCGCCTCGGCCTCAAGCACGAACCGCACCTCGTAACTGCCGAGGGTGGAGGGCAGCTCGGAGAGCGGCATGTAGGCGCCCAGCTTGTCGGACGGCCGGTTCTTGACGAAGGACCCCGCCCCGCGCCGGGCCTCGGTGATGCTGTCGGCGGCCAAGCGCACCAGGGCTTCGCGCACGATGGTGCGCGACATGCCCAGCGTCTCGGCCAGGCGCGCTTCGGACGGCAGGCGATCGCCGACGGCCAGGCCGTCGGTGTTGATCATCTCGACGATGGCGGTATAGGCCCGGTCGGCTAGGCGGCCTTGGCTCATTCGGCAGGTCTCCAACGCGGTCGCCGCGGCGCGGTCACGCTTTCAAGTTTCACAAAAAACGTCCATGGGCCAGCACCGGCGCCGCGCCGGTGGTCGAGGCGACAGCTCCTTCACTCAGCGACGGCAGGACCGCGAAATTCCCAAGGCCGCGCCCCGAGGCCCGCAAATTCCTCATTTCTCTGCCGTTTCCATCGATCCCGACGGGCGCTCCAGGTCAAAATCTGTATGACAGCTTTTTGTCGGAAGCCAAAAATTCAGATTTGTGCACGCTAACATTGACCAACCCGCTTGAATCTGTCCAACTAATATCGCTAAGTTCGCCGAACACGAACCGCCGCTGGCAAAGACCGGCACACCGATCAAGGCGGCAGCCCGACCGTGACGAGACGGCCGGTCACAGGAGGAAACGCAGGGGATGACCATGACCGCGATGAAACAACGTGACGCCGAAGGGGATCTGAACGTCGGCTTTTGCGAGCTCACGCCGACCCAGATGAAGGTCCTGGAAGGGGTCAATTCCGGGCGGCTCAACAAGCAGATCGCCTTCGACCTCGGAATCGCCGAGGCCACGGTCAAGGCGCACATGACGGCCGTGATGCGCAAACTCAACGTGCACAACCGCACCCAGGCGGCGATTGCGGCTCGCATGATGAGCTTCGGGTCGCGGGCGGAAGCTCAGTAGCGCGCATCCGCGCGCCGGGATGCGACCGGGGGGCCATTCCGGCGAGACCGTCGCCGCGAACCGCCCAAAGCTTGCGTTGCTCGGCTCGCCCGTCCCTATGGGCTGCACCGCAAGCGCGCGCACAACGGCCGAGGCGGCTTACCGCGTCGCCAGCGGACCTCGTGAAGGGTACCCATTGAGCAAGCCAGACCGCCCCCGGGGCGCCACCATCGTCGATGTCGCGCAACGGGCGGGCGTCTCCCGCATGACCGTGTCTCGCGTCATCAACGACGGAGCCAGCGTCCGGGAGACGACGCGCAAGGCCGTTCAGGCCGCGATCCGGGAGCTCAGCTACGCGCCCAACCTGGCGGCCCGAAACCTGGTCATGGCCGGCGAGCTGCGGATCGGCGTGGTCTATTCCAATCCCAGCGCCGCCTTCATGAGCGACTTCCTGGTCGGGGTGTTCGAAGAGGCCACCAACGCGGGGGCGCGCCTGATCCTGGCCCGCGGCGAGAACGGCCATCCTCCGGCGCAGGCGGAGCTGGAAAGGTTGCTGGCGGCCGGTGTCCAAGGCGTGGTCCTGGCGCCGCCCCTGGGCGAATCCGCCGCCGTCCGCGACATCCTCCGGGCCGCCGGCCTGCCCGTCGCCGTGGTCGCCGCCGGCCGTCCGGCGACCGACGCGATCAATGTCCGCATCGACGATCGCCAGGCCAGTTGGACGATGACCCGCCACCTGCTGGACCTGGGCCACCGGCGGATCGGCTTCATCACGGGAAACCCCGACCAGACCGCCAGCGCCGAGCGCCTGGAAGGCGCCCGCGCCGCGGTCGGGGCCGTTGCGGGGGCCGAACTGGTCCTGGCCCAGGGCGCCTTCACCTACGACTCGGGCCTGCGCGCCGCCGGGCAACTGCTGGATACCGATCCGGCGCCGACGGCGATCTTCGCCAGCAACGACGACATGGCCGCCGCGGCGGTGTCGGTGGCCCACCGCCGACATCTCGACGTGCCGCGCGACCTGACCGTGGTGGGTTTCGACGACGCGACCGTGGCCACCACGCTCTGGCCGCCGCTAACCACCGTGCGCCAACCTGTACGGCAGATGGCGGCGGTGGCGCTGGACCGGCTGATCCGCGCGCTGCGCTCGTCGGCGCCCGTCGGCGGAACGGCGACCGACCATGTGCTGGAGCATGCCCTGATCCGACGGGACTCCACGGCGCCGCCACGCCCCATCGACCTCTCGCCCGACGCCGGAACCCACGGAGCCCGCCCCCATGTCTGACCCCGCCGAGGCCCGAACGGAGACGGCGACGATCGGCCGGATCACCGCGCGGCTGATGCCGCTGTTCTGCCTGATGTACCTGATCGCCTATATCGACCGGCAGAACGTCTCCTACGCCAAGCTGGAGATGGTGAAGGCGTTGGGGCTGAGCGAGGCCGCCTACGGCCTGGGCGCGTCGCTGTTCTTCATCGGCTACTTCCTGTTCGAGGCCCCGTCGAACCTGATCCTGGCCCGGGTGGGCGCGCGGGTCTGGTTCACCCGGATCATGTTCACCTGGGGCCTGGTGACCCTGGCCCTGGGCTTCACCCAGAACGCGGCGATGTTCTACGGCCTGCGCTTCCTGCTGGGCGTCACCGAGGCGGGGTTCTTCCCCGGCGTGCTCTACGTGCTGACCCTTTGGTATCCCCAGGCGCATCGTGCGCGCATGGTGGGCCTGTTCATGGTGGCCAGCGCGGTGGCCAACGCCGTGGGGTCGGCGGTGGGCGGGTTATTGCTGGACCTGGACCAGGTGCTGGGCCTGGCCGGCTGGCAATGGGTGTTCCTCGCCACCGGCGCCCCGGCCGTCCTGCTGGCGCCCTACGTCCTGTGGAAACTCCCTGACGGCCCGGCCCAGGCCAAGTGGCTGCCCGAGGCGGGCAAGGCCTGGCTGGCTGGCGTGCTGGACCAGGAGCGCGGCGGCGCGGTCGATGACCATCGCGGAGCCTGGAAGGCCATGTTCGATCCGCGCGTCCTGCTGCTGGCGGGGCTCTATATCGGCATGCCCCTCGGGGCCTACGGCCTCAGCTATTGGCTGCCCACCATCGTCAAGTCGTTCGGGGTGTCCAACACCGTCAACGGCCTGGTCAATGTGATCCCCTGGCTGCTGGTCGCCATCGCGCTGTGGCTGGTGCCGCGCCACGCCGCGCGCCACGGCGCCAGCGCCTGGCACATCGCCGGACCGACCCTGGTGGCGGCGATCGCCCTGACCCTGAGCGTGATCTTGCCGGGCGCGGCGCTGAAGTTCGCCATGCTCTGCGTCGCGGCTCCAGCCATCTTCTCGGCCCAGCCGGTGTTCTGGAGCCTGCCGCCAAGCTTCCTCAGCGGTCCGCGCGCGGCGGCAGGCATCGCGGCGATCAACGCGATCGGCAATCTGGGCGGCTTCATCGCCCAGAACCTGGTGCCGCTGGTGCGCGACGCGACGGGCAGCAACCTGGCGCCCATGCTGGCCCTGGCCGGCGTGCTGGTGGTGACCAGCATCCTGATCTTTTACGCCATGGGCCGATTGGACCGGGCGCGGCTTGGGTCGCCCTCCTAGAGCATCGCGCGGAAAAGTGGACGCCGGTTTTCCGCAAAAGCGATGCGAAAACAAAAATCTAGAGCAAGTCGTGCGATTCCTATATCGCGCGACTTGCTCTAGAACGCCTTCGGGAGGTCAGGGGATCTGCGGCAAGGCGGAGGCCGGACCCAGGCGGCCATGGTCCAGCGGCGCGTCGATGGTGCAGACGACGCCAGCCTGGTCGAACTCCAGGTTCACGACCCCGCGCAGTTCGGCGGCGAGGCTGCGGGTGAGCAGGCGCGATCCGAACCCGGTCGCGGCCGGCGGCGAAACCTTCGGTCCACCGGTCTCCGTCCAGGTCAGATGCAGCATGCCCGAGGCCTCCATGGCCCAGGTCAACGCCACGCGCCCCTCGGGTCTCGAAAGCGCGCCATATTTCAGGGCGTTGGTGCAAAGCTCGTGAAAGGCCATCGACAGCGTCAGAGCGGCGTTGGGTCCCAGCGAGACCGGCGGCCCCTTCAGCGTCACCGCCTCGAGGTTGGCCAGATTGGGCGCCAGAACGTCGGTGGCGATCTTGGCCAGTTGCGCGCCCTCCCATTGCTGGCGCGTGAGGATGTCGTGCGCCCGGCTCAGGGCCATCAGGCGGGCGGTGAACGCCTCCCGGGCCTCGGGCAACGACAGGGTCCCGCGGAAGGTCTGGGCGGCCAGGGACTGGACGGCGGCGAGGTTGTTCTTCACGCGATGGTTCAGCTCGTTGACCATCAGCTCGAGCCGTTCTTGGGCCCGGCGACGATCATCGATGTCGATGCTGGCGCCGATCCACCCGGCCAGGCCGCCCTCGCGGTCCACGACCGGTTCAGAGCGCGACAGGAACCAGCGGAACTGCCCGTCGCCGCGGCGTACGCGCAGCTCGGCCTCGAAACCCTCGCCTCTCTTCAGGGCGGCCTCCCAGATCCTGGCGGCCCGGACAGCGTCGTCGGGATGCAATAGGGACGCTGGATCGACGTCCGCATCCGGCGAGACGCCCGTGAACGCGAACCACCGGTCATTGAGGAACTCGACCTCGCCGCGATCGGAGGACATCCACACCATGGCGGGGACGACATTGGCCAGGGTTCGCAGCCGCGCCTCGCTGTCCCGCAGCACCGCCTCGGCGGTCTTGCGCTTGGTCACGTCGCGATAGAACACGGCCACCCCTTCAGGCGTCGGCTGGGCGCGGATCTCCAGCCACATCGTCCCGCGCCCGTCATTCCACGGCTCCTCAAACGCCAGGGCGGTCTGGGAGACCAGGACCTCTCTGTACCTTTGCCGCAACCTCTCGGCGGCTGGGCCCGGCCAGATCTCCTCATGCGTCTTGCCCAGCATGGACTCCGCCGATCGTCCCCCCATGCGGAGCGCCGCCTGGTTGACCTGCAGCACCCGCAGGTCGCGATCCATCAGCACCAGGGCGTCCAGCATGTTGTCCAGGACGCTCTGGTTGCGATCACGCTCGATCTGTAGCGCCTGTTGCGCGGTCAGGCGGTCGCTGACATCGCGGATGAAGCCGACGAAACCGAGATCGTCGCCATCGTCGATCCGGGCGACCGAAAGCTCGACCGGAAAGAGGCGTCCCTTGCGATCCGTCGCCACGACCTCGATGCGGCGATTGAGAATGCCCGCAGCGCCGGTCTCAAGATGCCTGCGCAATCCATCGGTATGAGACAGCCGGTCCGGCTCGGGAATGATCAGTTCGGCCATGAGCCGTCCGAGCGCTTCCTGGCGAGACCAACCGAAGGTGATCTCGGCCTGCCGATTCCAATCCCGCACCCGTCCGTCGGCGCCCATGATGACCGTGGCGTCGAGGGCGGTCTCCAGCATCAGCCTGATCGGCGAGATCTTTTTGGCGTCAGCGGTCAACGGCACCCTCGCCCCTTGAGCCCTACGAGAAGCTTCAACGCGCACCCCAGGCGCGCAGACTAGCGGCGCTCCATCTGCCATAGCAGATGTGCGCGAGCCTCGCGGTCAAGCCCCCAGGCGCGGTATTTGGCCGCGCCGGCGACCTCGAACCGCCCGCCCCTCTGACACGGACTTTCCGCCTTGGCCCAGAAAGGCTGGCAAGCGCGGCGCTCCAGCCCGTTGGGCGAGTGGGACAACACGCCGCAACCAGGGCGCTAATTCCGATTAACCATCCGCGCCTAGCGTTTTGGTCATGATCTCGATCAACGATTCCAGTTCGGACGGGGCTGACCGTCGCAGTCACCCTCGCTACAGCGACCGCAGCCCGGTCTATGTCGGTGACGGGGCGCTTGCGCGACGATGCCGCCTTATCGACGTGTCCAGCGGCGGCGCGCGGATCCTCCTCGGCCGAGGCGCGGACCTCGCCTCTCATGTCATACTGGTCGATCCAAGGACGGGCTTCAGTCACCGCGCGGCCGTGGTCTGGCGGAGCGAAATCGAGGCGGGGGTTCGCTTCCTGGAAGAAGGCGTCCGCTATCGGGTCATGACCTGCACCGGCGATCTGGGCTGGAACGCCGGCCGGGAGTCGTACCGCCAAGCCTCGTAGGGCCGCCGGTCTCCATCCCCTCCAGGACGGGCGTTCGTTCCGCTCTATGTCGATGCCGCGAAACATCGTTCCGCGCCTGAACAGGGTCGCCACGCAAACGAGAACAAACGTGCCGCCGCGAACCGCCTAGGGTCGGTCCATGACGCAAGACATGACCTACGCGCGATATCTCGCCCTGGATCAACTGCTCGCGGCCCAGCAGCCGCTGAGCGATCGTCACGACGAACTGCTGTTCATCGTCATCCACCAGACCAAGGAGCTGTGGCTCAAGGAGATCATCCACGAGGTGCTCCTGGCCAGACGGCTGATCGCCGAGGGCGACGTCGAGCCGGCCTACAAGGCCCTGGCCCGGGTGTCGCGAATCCAGACGGTGATGACCCTGTCCTGGGACGTGCTGGCCACGATGACGCCGGCCGACTATCTGAGCTTCCGCGGCGAGCTGGGCTCCAGCTCGGGGTTCCAGTCTCACCAGTTCCGGACGCTGGAATATCTGCTGGGCCTGAAGGACCAGAGCTTCCTGAAGTTCCACGCCGAGGGCTCGGACGCCCTGGCCCAACTGCAGGCGGCGCTGGAAGCGCCGAGCCTCTATGACGTCGCCATCGCCCAGCTGTCCAAGGCGGGCCTGGCCGTGCCGGACGCGGTGCTGAACCGCGACTTCGCCCAGACCTACGCGCCCTCGCCCGAGGTGGAGGCCGCCTGGCTGGAGGTCTATCGCGACACCCAGCGCTATTGGGAGCTGTACCAGCTGGCCGAGAAGCTGGTCGACCTGGACGACGCCCTGGTCACCTGGCGCCACAAGCACGTGCTGACCGTCGAGCGGATCATTGGCGGCCGGCCGGGCACCGGCGGCACCGATGGCGTGGGCTACCTGGCCTCGACCCTGCGCCGGCGCGCCTTTCCCGAACTGTGGTCGCTCAGGACCAAGCTGTGAGCGCCGCGCGCAAGGATCTGTTCTCGCGGGCCCTGGTCGCCGCGCCGGGCCGGATGCACATGGCGGCCCACAGCCACCATCTCTGGCCCGACGCCACCCTGGCCGCCCAGGTCGAGGCCTGGGAGGACGCCGCCCGCCTGGCCGACCACAAGTGGGACAAGGCGCTGGGTCAGGTCTACCCGGCCGCCCAGGGCCTGGTGGCCCGCGAGCTGGCCCTGCCCTCGCCCGACACAGTGGTCTTCGCGCCCAACACCCATAGCTTGCTAACGACGCTGGTGTCGGCGGTCCCTCGCCGCCCCGCCAGGATCCTGTCGACCGACGGCGAATTCCATACCTTCCGCCGCCAGGCCCAGCGCTGGGCCGAAGCCGGCGAGATCGAGCTGACCCTGGTCGAGAGCGACGCGCCCGGCTTCGCCGAACGGTTCCTGGCCGCCGCGCGCCTCGGGACTTTCGACCTGGTCTTCGTCAGCCACGTGTTCTTCAAGACGGGTCTCGTCTTCGACCGCGTCTGGGAGCTTGCCGATCTCGCGCGGCCGGAAGGCTCCTGGGTGGTGGTCGATGGCTATCACGGCTTCCGGGCCGTTCCGACCGACCTCTCGGCCGTGGCCGACCGGATCTTCTATCTGGCTGGCGGCTACAAGTACGCCATGGCGGGCGAAGGCGCGGCGTTCCTGCATGCGCCGGAGGGTTTCGGACCTCGTCCCGTCCTGACCGGCTGGTACGCGGAATTCAGCGACCTGGAAGGCCCGCCGGGCGGCGTCGGCTACGCGCGCGACGCCGCCCGCTTCCTGGGCGCGACCTTCGATCCGTCGGGCCTCTACCGTTTCATGGCGGCGGGGCGGATGCTGGAGGCCGAAGGCCTGAGCACGACGGCGATCGCCGGTCACGTGGCGGGCCTGCAACGGAACCTGCTGACCCGGATCGCCGCCGGCGCGGCGGGGCCGCTGAAGCAGGCCGTGGTGCTGAACCCGCCGGGCCAGGGCCCGCGAGCCCGCTTCCTGGCCCTGCGCCATCCCGACGCCCTGGCCTGGAAGCAGGCCCTGGCGGCCCGCGGCGTCGTGGTAGATGTGCGCGACGACGTGCTGCGGATCGGCCTTTCGATCTATCATGACGAGGACGATCTGGAGTCGTTCTGCGCAGCCTGCTCCGCGCTGGCCTAGAGCTTCACGACGATCCCTCGGCGATCCATCACGTAGCCCAGCAGCCAGCAGACCAGCATGTAGGCGATCGCGCACAGCAGGGAGCCCAGCGCGCCCGGCGTCATCGCCTGGAACACGTGAATCCCGACCCACTCGTACGGCCCGACTCCCGGCGCGACCTCGATCATGTTCAGCGAGACGATGAACAGCTCCGAGAACAAGTAGATCACCAGCGGATTGAGGCCGAACACCTGGAAGAAGCGGGTCGCCGCGTTCGGCTTGCGCCCCTCAAGCACGACGGTCAGGGCCGCTAGCAGCACAAGGTCGATGCCGACGGTCAGCAGGACGAAGCTGCTGGTCCACAGTTTCTTGGCGATCGGGAAGGCCAGCCCCCAGGCCAGGCCGCCGGCGATCAGCGCCGCGCCGGCCAGGGCCATGCGGATCGTGGCGCGGCGGGCGTCGGTCGCTTCCTTTAGCAGGCGAGCCGCCAGATAGCCGGCCAGCACGTTGACCGTCGACGGAAGGGTCCCTAGCAGGCCTTCGGGATCGAACCCGCCATCCTTGCGATAGAGATGGTTCTGGCCGACGAGCCAGAGGTCCAGGTGCGTGCCCGCGTTGCCCAGTTTCGACAGCGGGTCGGCCGGATCGCCGAGGGTCAGCAGGATCGCCCAGTAGCCCAGCAGCAGCACGACCGACAGGGCGACGATCAGGCGCGGCGACAGCCAGCGCACGGCGAAGGCGGCCAGCACGTAGCAGAGCGCGATCCGCTGCAGGACGCCCATCACCCGCGTTTCCGAGAACGGGATCAGCGTCCAGTGGCCGTCCACGTTCCGGACGAACGGGAACCAATACATTAGGAAGCCCAGCAGGAAGATCAGGGCGCCGCGCCTCAGCACCTTGGCCATGAACTCCGCCGTCGGGATCGGCCGCGAAAAGGCGAAGGCCATCGAGCAGCCGACCGCGAACAGGAACGACGGAAACACCGCGTCCGCCGCCGTGAAGCCGAACCAGGGCGCGTGGACCAGCTGGGTGTAGGCGTCGGCGCCAGGACCCGCGGTGTTGACGACGATCATCAGGCAGACCGTCAGCCCCCGAAAGACGTCAAGGGACAGGAAGCGTGCGGGCTTGGTCATCCGTTCCGGTTCTTTCTGGCTTCGTCGATGCGGGCGATCAGGGCCTTCACGCCGCCGACCGGATCGGCCGGCCGCTCACGGCGGTAGACGGCGTCGGCGACGACCCAGGCGCGCTCCCAGGCGATTCCCTCGCGGGTGACGGCGGGCTCGTCGAAGGCGCCGGTCCCCGCCGCTTTCAGGGCGTCCAGGAACCGTGACCACCGCGGCAGGTAGAAGTCGCGATAGAGGCCCTGCCAGGCCTTGGACGCGTAGTCGTTGAGATTGCCTTCGCCGCCCCAGATCGTGACCTGGGCCTTGGCGTTGGCGACATAGGCCGCGGCGTCGGCGGGCGTGTCGCCATAGGCGCGGGCGTCGTCGATCCAGGTGGCCAGGGTCTCGGGCTGGACGCCCAGCAAGGCGTCGATCGAAAGCGCCAGCGCCTCGATCTCGCGGCGCGCCCGATCGCCCGCCGCCGCGTCGCCACGACGATAGGCCGCCACGGCGGCTTGCAGATGATCGTCGATCTCCAGGCTGGCCAAGTGCCGGGTCGCATCGACGAGGTCGAGTACGAACAACGGCTCGCCAGCGAAGGCGGGCGCCTGGTCGGCCAGGGCGCGGACCGCCGCGTCCAGTTGGACGCGGTCGCCGGGAGGGCCCGGGAACTCGCCGATCGTCGCCGTCGGCCGCTTGAAGAACAGATAGGCGCCGGCCTTGCTCTTCCACCAACGCGGGGACCAGTAGCGGGTCGAATAGGCGGCCTGGACCAGCTGGCCCATGGCCGAATCGAGCGCCGGCGTGGTGCGGCCGTAGCGCGAACGCGCGTAGGTCGACAGCCAGGCCGACTGCGACACCTGGCCCGCGCCCCAGGCCAGATCGTAGGCGGCTTCATAGACGATCGAGTTGTTGTGCAGGCCTTCGGGAAACATCCCGAAGCCGGCCAGCTTGCCCGTATCGGGATTACCGGCGATCGCCGTCATGTCGCGGCGATAGTAGCCGAGGTCGCCATAGACCGGGTTGCTGCCGCCGTAATTGTGTACGTAGCCATAGATCCAGGGCTTGCCGCCGAAGGCCTTGGCGTTCTTCCAGACGTCCGGATAGCGGTCGTTGCCGATGTCCAGGACCATCAGCCTGTCGTCCGGAACCAGGCTCAGATAGGCCGAGATCGCCGGCGGATCCCAGAAGTGGCTGTCAGCGCCGAACAGCCAGCCCTGCATCACCCACACCGCATCCGGACGGGTCTGGCGGATCGAGTCGTAGATCGCCTTGCCGTAGGCGGCCAGGCGCTTGGCTTTCAGGGCTGGATCGATCTCGACCTTGGTCTTGGTCGCGGCGGCGTTGGCGATCCCGTCGCCATAGGCCGCGTCGCGCGCGTCCGCGCCGTCGGCGTTGATCGGCGGCAGCATCTCGTTGAATGAGTCGGCCAGATAGTAGGTCCCCGCGCCGTAGGTCTGGGTGTAGAGCGCCAGGAAGCGGCCTGCGATCTTGGCGAACAGCGGGTCGGCGGGGTCCAGCCAATAGGTCTCGTGGAAGCCTTCCCAGGGCCGCATCCGATAGATACGGGCCTTCGGATGCTTCTGGGCGAAGGCCTTGGGCACGTAGCCACCGAAGGCCGGTAGGATCGGCGTCATGCCCAGCGACCGCATCCGGCCCAGGATACGGACCTGCAAGTCTTTCTTTTTGTCGATCCACCGACTCGGCAGCGGCGCGCGATAGCCCTCGATATTGCCCATGCGCTGCCAGGGCGTGAAAGCCGGTCCGGAGAAGTAGTCGGCCAGCTCGGCTTCGGTCAGGCCAAACTCCCGCCACAGCGCCCGCCAGACATGTTCCTGGCCCTCCATCGCCAGCGGCATGTCGACGCCGTGGGCCGCCATCCAGTCGATCTCGCGCGTCCAGCGCGCCCAACCCCACCAGGGGGTCGTGTAGCCGTAGGTGCAGGTGTTGAGGTAGGCGCGATGGCCGAAGGGGCTGGCGACCTTGCCGGCGCCGACGTCCGGCAGTCGCGCCGGCAGGTCGACGCGGTCGCCTTCCCAGCTGACATGGGCCAGCCCGGCCTGGCGAAGATAGGCATAGGCCCCGCGAACCAGGGCGACCGGGCTGTCGCCGGTGATCGAGACCTTTCCAGCCTTGCCGCTGACCGCGTACCACGGATGAGCGCCGCGCGGCGCGAGACTGAGGGCGACGCCGCCCAGACGCTTGCCGAACAGGCGATCGAGGCTGGCGCGCGCCGCGGCGGTCCCGCCGCCCCCGCCCTTGGCCGCCGAGGCGAATGACGGCGCCGCGGTCAAGGCCACGGCGGCCAGGGCCTGCTTGAGAGTTTGGCGACGCGAAGGCCTGGACGACATCGGAACCTGCTCGTGAGGACGTCAAGTGAACGAAAATCCGACGGTCGCCCGTCGCCCCGTCACCGCATCGTGGGAATGACAAAGCTCTGATCCAGCACCGCCCCGCCCTTGGGCCAGCGCTGGGTCACGGTCTTGGTCCGCGTGTAGAAGCGCACGCCGTCCATGCCATATTGGTTGAGATCGCCAAAGCCAGAACGCTTCCAGCCGCCGAAGCTGTGATAGGCGACGGGCACCGGGATCGGCACGTTGATCCCGACCATGCCGACCTCGACCTGATCGGCGAACTCGCGGGCGGCGTCGCCGTTGCGGGTGAAGATCGCCACGCCGTTGCCGTACTGGTGGCGCGAGGCCAGGCCAATGCCCTCCGCCAGGCTCTCGGCCCGGACCATCTGCAGCACCGGGCCGAAGATCTCGTCATGATACGAGCGGTTGGTCGGCTTGACGTGGTCGAACAGGGTCGGGCCGACGAAGAAGCCGTCCTCGTGACCCTGCAGGGCGAAGCCACGACCATCGACGACCAGTTCCGCGCCCTCGTCGACGCCCATCTGGATGTAGCTTTCGATCCGCGCCTTGTGGGCGGCGCTGACCACCGGGCCGTAGTGGGCGTCCTGGTCGGTGCTGACGCCCACGCGAAGGCCGCCGATCGCCGAGACCAGCTTCTCGCGCAGGGCTGTGGCGGTTTTCTCGCCTACCGGCACGACCACCGGCAGGGCCATGCAGCGCTCGCCGGCCGAGCCGTAGGCGGCGCCGATGATGTCGGCCGTCGCCTGGTCGAGGTCGGCGTCGGGCAGGACGATCCCGTGGTTCTTGGCCCCGCCCATGGCCTGGACGCGCTTGCCGTTGGCGCCGGCGCGCTGGAACACCGACTGGGCGATGTCCGAGCTGCCCACGAAGCTGACGGCCTTGACGTCCGGGTGATCGAGGATGGCCTCGACGCAGTCCTTGTCGCCGTGAACGACGTTGAGGATCCCCGGCGGCAGGCCGGCCTCCATCATCAGCTCGGCCAGGCGCACCGGCACGGACGGATCGCGCTCGGAGGGCTTCAGGATGAAGGCGTTGCCGCAGGCGATGGCGGGGCCGAACATCCACATCGGGATCATGGCCGGGAAGTTGAACGGGGTGATCCCCGCGACGACGCCCAGGGCCTGGCGCATCGAATAGACATCGATCCCGGGACCGGCGCCTTGGGTGTACTCTCCTTTTAATAGATGCGGTATTCCACAAGCGAACTCAATGACTTCCAGCCCCCTCTGAATGTCACCCTTGGAGTCGGCGATGACCTTGCCGTGCTCGGACGACAACAGCTCGGCCAGCTCGTCCATATGGACGTCCAGCAGGCGCTTGAATTCGAACATCACCCGGGCGCGACGCTGGGGATTGGTGGCGGCCCAGGCCGGTTGGGCGGCCTTGGCGTTGGCGATGGCGGCGTCCAGCTCCGAGGCCGAGGCCAGGGCGACCTTGGCCTGCACCTTGCCGGTGTTGGGATCGAAGACGTCGCCGAACCGGCCGGACGTTCCCTCGACGGCGCGGCCGCCGACGAAGTGGGGGATGCTGCGCATGCCGCGCTCCTTCTCGAATGGGTCGGGGATCACGCTTGCCGCATGATCCAGTCGTGGGCGGGGTCGTTGCGGAAGATCCACTTCCGGTGCGGTCCGGCCATGACGTTGAGGTAGTAGAGGTCGTAGCCGTGCGGGGCGCCGACGGGATGGTAGCCGCGCGGCACCATCACCACGTCGCCGTCCTGGACGCAGACGGTCTCGTCCAGGCTGCGGTCGTCGGTGTAGACTCGCTGGAAGGCGAAGCCCTGCGGCGGGTTCAGGCGAT
The DNA here is from genome assembly GCF_004342605.1 of Caulobacter sp. BK020. Classification (GTDB taxonomy): domain Bacteria; phylum Pseudomonadota; class Alphaproteobacteria; order Caulobacterales; family Caulobacteraceae; genus Caulobacter. The sequence continues at coordinate 23,801 of NZ_SLZL01000021.1, read as the reverse complement.
GATAATAGGTCTCCTCCAGCGCCGTCTCCTCGCCCTCGGCGGCGGTGTCGTGCTTGTGCGGCGGATAGCTGGACCAGTGACCGCCGGGCGTGATCACCTCGACCACCAGCAGGCCGTCGGCCGGCGCCGTTTCAGGTAGGATGTTGCGGACCAGACGGGTATTGGTCCCCTTGCCCCGGGTCTCGCGCGGCATGTCGGCCTCGGCGATCAGACGCGCCTCGCCGCCCGGCTGGCCCGGCGCGGTGCAGAGAGCCAGCTCGACGGCGGTGACGGCGGTCACCCCGTAGGACGACGCGGCCGGGACGTAGACCGCGCCCGGCGCCCGGTCCTCGAACACGCTCGTCCGGCCGCCGACGTGACCGAGGGACACGCCTTCGGTCGAAACCTCGGCGGTCCCGCTCATCACGACGACGCAGGTCTCGCGATCGGGGTCGGAGCCCTCGAAGGTTTCACCAACCGCCAGCTTGACCACCTGGAAACCGACGTGGGTCCAGCCGGCGCTCTCGGGGGTGATTTCAAGGACGGAGCCCGACGCATCCGGAGCGTGGGGACGGACGAGGAGCTTGCTCATCACGCCGCCCTCAGCCCCGCCGCGGCCGCTTCCTTCTTCAGCGTCGCCAAGCCGATCTCGCCGTACTGGCGCGGGTTGGCGATGGCCGGATCCTGCTCGGCCTCGACGATGATCCAGCCGGAATAGCCGATCTCGGCCAGGGCCTGCATCACGGCGGCGTAATCCAACGAACCGTCGCCGGGCACGGTGAACATGCCGGCCAGAACGCCTTCCAGGAAGCTGCCGCCGCCGTCCGAGACCACCTTGCGGAACACCTCGCCCCGGATGTCTTTGCAATGCACATGGGCGACGCGCTCCGGATGCGCGCGGATCACCGAGACCGGGTCCAGGCCGCCAAGCGCCGCGTGGCCGGTGTCGATGGTCAGGCCGACCGACGGGCCGGTGTTGGCTAGGAAGGCGTCCAGATCCTCGGGGCGCTCGACGACAGTGCCGAGATGGTGGTGATAGGCGAACTTCAGGCCCTGGGAAACGATGTAGTCAGCCACCGCCGTCAGGCGGGCGCCGAATTCCTTCCACCCCTCGGCGTCGAGACGCGGCGTGGCCGACAGGGCCTTGCTCTTGTCGCCATGGATGGCGTTGCTGGTCTCGGCGTGGACGAAGACGGTGCAGCCCATCGCCTTCAGCAGGGCCAGGTGCGGCTGCAGCGCCGCGATCTCTTCCTCGGCCGACTGGACCAGCAGGTTGCCGCTGTACCAGCCGCCCACCAGGTCGAGGCCGTAGCGCTCCAGCAGCGGCTTCAGCACCGCCGGATCGCGCGGGAAGACGCCGCCCAGCTCGACGCCGGCGAAGCCGATCGCCTGGCAGTCGGCCAGCACGCTTTCCAGCGGGGTGTCGCCGCCCAGCTCGGGCATGTCGTCATTGATCCAGGCGATGGGGCTCACGCCGAAACGGATGGTCATGGGCGTCTAGTCTCCCGTACGCTGCTGCTTGATCTTGTCTTCGTAGTCGACCCGGGCGGCGTTCACCGCCGGACGCACCGAAACCTCCGGCACCGCCACGTCCCACCAGGCGCCGCCCTGCGTGGTCGGCATCGGGTCGGTGTCGATGACCACCACATAGGTCCGGTCGCTGGCCTTGGCGCGTTGCAGGGCGGCCTCCAGCTCGGCAAGGTTGGCCACCTTCTCCGACCACGCCCCCAGGCTCCTGGCATGGGCGGCGAAGTCGATGTCCGGCAGGGTCTCGTGGACGGTGTCGGCCAGCAGGTTGTTGAACGCCGCGCCGCCGGTCGCGGCCTGCAGGCGGTTGATGCAGCCGAAGCCGCGATTGTCGAGCACGGTGACGATCAGCTTGGCTCCCAGCATCACCGAGGTGGCCAGTTCGGAATTCAGCATCAGATAGCTGCCGTCGCCGACCATCACGTGGACCTCGCGGTCCGGCGCAGCCATCTTCACGCCGACGGCGCCGGCGATCTCGTAGCCCATGCATGAAAAGCCGTACTCGACGTGGTAGCCGCCCGGCCGGCGGGTGCGCCACAGCTTGTGCAGCTCGCCCGGCAGGCCGCCGGCGGCGCAGACCACCACGGCGTCGTCCGACGAGGCCCGCCAGACCGCGCCCAGCACCTGGGCGTCGGTCGGCAGCGACCGGTGGTCGGCCCTGGTCGCCGCGTCGAAGACGGCGTTCCAGCCGGCCACGCCGCCCGTCGCCTTTTCGGTCCAAGCAGCGGGCGCTCGCCAACCGTCCAGCGCCTCGGACAGGGCCTCGACCACCGCAAGGGCGTCGCCGACCACGGTGGCGGCTCCATGCTTGTGGGCGTCGTGCGGCGCCACATTGATCTGGACCAGCTTGCGGCCCTGCGCGCCGAACAGCGCGCGCGAGCCGGTGGTGAAGTCCTGCAGGCGCGTGCCGACGCCGATGACGAGGTCCGCCTCCTCGGCCGCCGCCACCGCCGCTGTTGTGCCGGTGACGCCGATGGCGCCCAGGTTCAGCGGGTGGTCCCAGGCCAGGCCCCCCTTCCCGCCTTGCGTCTCAGTGACCGGCAGTCCGGCGCGGGAAGCAAGATCGGCCAGGGCCGCCTCGGCCCGGGCGTAGAGCACCCCGCCCCCGGCCACGACCAGCGGCCGCTGGGCCGCCTTGATCAGCGAGACGAGGTCGGACAGCTCGCGCAGATCCGGCCGCGGCGCGCGGATGCGCCAGACCCGCTTGGCGAAAAAGGCCTCCGGATAATCGAACGCCTCGGCCTGGACGTCCTGGCAGAAGGCCAGGGTCACGGGGCCGCTGGTCGCCGGGTCCAACATGACGGCCAGGGCGCGCGGCAGGGCGTCGAGGATCTGCTCGGGCCGGGTGATGCGGTCGAAATAGCGCGACACCGGCTTGAAACAGTCGTTGGCGCTGACCGTGCCGTCGCCGAAATCCTCGATCTGCTGCAGCACCGGATCGGGACGGCGGCTGGCGTAGACGTCGCCGGGCAGGAACAGCACAGGCAGGCGATTGACGTGCGCCAAGGCGGCCGCGGTGACCATGTTGGTCGCGCCGGGGCCAATCGAGGTGGTGCAGACCATGGCCCGCTGGCGACGCGACTGCTTGGCGAAGGCGATGGCGGCATGGGCCATGCCCTGCTCATTGTGCGCGCGCCAGGTCGGCAAGACGTCGCGCGCGCCATGCAGCGCCTCGCCCAGGCCCGCGACGTTGCCGTGGCCGAAGATCGCCCAGACGCCGGCAAAATACGGGATCTCGCCCTGCCCGGTCTGGACATGCTGCGCGCAGAGCCAGCGGACGGTCGCCTGAGCGGCGGTGAGACGAACTGTAGCCATGTTCAGGCCGCCTTCTCCGCAGCGCCGCGCAGGCGCTTCCACGCATCGACCAGCACCTTGAACTTGCCGGCCAGCGCCGTCACGGCCGCCTCGTCGTCGATCCGGTTGGCCAGCCACTCGCGGGCGATATCGTAGAAGATGGTCCGGCCGACGGCGAAGCCTTTGACGATCGGGATCGGGGCGACGACTTCGAACGACGCCAGAAGCTCGTTTTCCGGCGCCGAGAGACCCAACAACACCACGCCCCGGCAAAGGGGATCGTTCTCGGCGATGGCGGCCTCGATCTCGCGCCAGGCGGCGGGGTCGGTCAGCGGCTCCAGCTTCCACCAGTCGGGCCGGATGCCCAGACCGTAGAGCCGGCGGACGCCGCGCGCCACGGTATGGCTGTCGCTAGGCATGCCGCCGGGAAGGATCAGCTCCACCAGCAGTTCGTGGCGCGTCTTGCGGCAGGCGTCGAACAGGCGAAGCAACTGGCGCTCCTGGCGCTCGCGCAGCTCGATCTCGTCGTCGGGGTGGTAGAAGACCAGGCACTTGACCACCTGGCCGGCGGGCCATTCGGTCAGTTCGGTGGCGACGTCGGCCGAGCTTTCGAACTCCAGCGGCCGCGACTTGGGCAGCTCAATGGGCCTGGCGATCCAGTAGTCGTGGTCGGCGGCCTGGGCCAGGGCGTCGAAGCCGAAACGGCCGTCCAGCAGCATGCCGAAGCGCGCCTCGTCGCGGCCCGCCACCTGCTGCACTGCTCGTAGGGCCAGGGTCTTGAAGTGCGGGATGCGCGCGGGATCGCCGCCTGTCTCGGCGATCAGATCCAGGAACTGGCTGCGGTGATCGACGGCCAGGACGGTCAGCTCGTCATAGACGCGCTCGCGGGTCGTGGCCCAGTGGATATGCTCCAGCTCGACGTCCTCACGCAGCCGGAACGGCCGCTGCCGGTCGCTCAGGAAGGCCTGCAGCTCGACCCAGGTCGGCATGGCCGGCGTACAGCCGTGGCGCGAGACGACGATGGCTCCGCAGGCGTTGCCCCACTCGCAGCAGGTCTCGACGCTTTCACGGCGCAGCCATCCGCGCAGGAAACCGGCCATGAAGGCGTCGCCCGCCCCCAGCACGTTGAACACCTCGACCTTGAAGCCGCGGGCGCTGACGCCCTGGTCCAGACTGTCAGGGATGGAGCCGGGGAAAGCCACGCATCCGTCAGGGCCGCGCTTGCAGACCAGCAGGGCGCCAGGAGCGCCTTTCCGGATCGCGCGCAGGGCCGCGATGGTGTCGGTCGAGCCGCCCAGGATATGGATCTCTTCTTCCGTGCCAACGATGAGGTCGCACAGGGCCACGACCTCCTGCAGCTTGGCGGTCACCTGCTGGTTCTCGACGAAACGATTCTCGCCGGCGTCCTTGCCGGTCAGGCCCCACAGCACGGGGCGGTAGTCGATGTCGAAAGCCACCCGGCCGCCGGCGGCCTTGACGGCGCGCACGGCCTTCAGACTGGTCTCATAGACGTTCGGCTGCGACAGGTGGGTGCCGTTGATCAGCACCGCCCCGGCGCTGGCGAACCAGGCCTCGTCGACGTCCGAAGGCTCCAGCGCCATGTCGGCGCAGTTCTCGCGATAGAAGATCAGCGGAAAGTTCACCCGGTCGCGGATGCCCAGGATCACCAGGGCCGTCAGGCGGTCCGGGTCGGACAGCACGCCAGCGACGTCGACGCCCTCGCGCTGCAACTGCTCGCGGATGAAGCGGCCCATGTGATCGGCGCCGACCCGGGTCAGCAGGCCCGTCTTCAACCCCAGGCGCGCCCCGCCCGCGGCGGTGTTGGTCGGGCTGCCGCCCAGGTACTTGGCGAAGGACGCCATGTCCTCCAGCCGCCCGCCGACCTGCTGCCCGTAGAGGTCGACGCTGGATCGGCCCACGGCGATCAGGTCAAGGGTCTTTCCGTCCTGGGCCATGCGGTTCCACGTCACTCACGGGCCGGCTCCCTACCGGCGATATGAAACGCATATTCCAACATCAGAATACTCGCAATATCCATTTCATTCTCGCGCGAAATGGAACGGACGGTTCAGCCGGCACCGGCCTTGGGCTTCTTCTTGCTGGCTGTGAAGGCGAAACCGATCACCAAGGCCTGGGCCAAGCAGATCGAGGCGGCGAGCGATCGGAACGTCCTGACCTCCGACTCGCGCACGTGCAGGACCAGGCTGGCCAGCTTGGCGATCGGACTGACCAGGCTGTCGCTGATCGACAGGATTCGGGAGCCGCGCTGGCTGGCCGTCTCGACGGCCTGCACGGTCTCTTCCGCATAGGGGTGGTAGCTGACCGCGATCAGCAGATCCTTGGGACCGATCGTCTGGACCTGCTGCTTGGTCAGGCCGGCCACTCCGTCGATGAAGAGCGTGCGCTTGTTCAATTGCTGCAGCGAATAGGCCAGGTACGAGGCGACCGGGAACGACCGGCGGAAACCGACCACATAGACGGTCTCGGCCTTGTCGATCAGGGACACGGCCCGGGCCATGTCCGCCTCGCTGACCGTCTGGTTGAGATTCTGCAGGGCCAAGGTGTTGCCCTCGACGAATTCGGACAGCACATCGGCCCCGCCCTCGGGCTTCTTGGCGACCGCCTCGTTGAAGTGGCGCACCCGCTCGCCATAGCCCAGACCCGCATGGCCCGACAGCAGGCCGTCGCGGAACAGTCGCTGCATTTGGCTGGCGCCGGGATAGCCGAAGCTCTTGGCGAACCGGACGATCGCCGAGGGCTGCACCCCGCAACGCTCGGAGATCACCGCCAGGGTTTCCAGCGCCATCTCGTTGGGTTCGTCCAGAACGTAGCGCGCAATCTGCTGCAGCCGCTTGCTCAGCGAGTCGTAGCGTTCGAGAATCGCCGCCCTCAGCTCATCAGCGCTTGCCGGCGCATTCGCGGCCATGATCTCTTCGGTCATCCGACCCCCGATACAATTCGTCCAAATTTAGAATATCCGTTCCCCTCACAAACACCAGAGCCTTGCTCATGTCGCAAAATTCCACTTTACCCGTAGAGGGAATTTTCGTTCCAAGTTACAGGAAGTCGAAAACCCGGCCACATCAGAGCCGGACGAGGGAGCGGTGATGATCGAGGCGCTTTTGAACGGTAGTCCAAGGCGGATCGTTCCGTCCGCGCTTGCGCCAGCTTGGCCGCGAGACGCCGACGCCACGCTCCCTCCCCTGCCCGCTTTCCTGAGACCATGAAGGTTCCCATGCACGATATCGCGATCCTGGGCGCAGGCCGCATCGGCCGCATCCACGCCAAGAACGTCGCCGGCCAGCCGGGCCTGCGGCTGAAATATGTGGTCGACCCGATCGCCGCGGCCGCCGACGGCCTGGCCGCCGAGACCGGCGCCACCGTCGCCGACCTGGACGCCGTCCTCAACGACCCGTCGGTGGCCGGCGTCATCGTCGCCAGTTCGACCGATACGCACCTGGACTACTCCCTGAAGGCCGTCGCGGCCGGCAAGGCGGTATTCTGCGAGAAACCGATCGACCAGGACCTGACCCGCGCCCGCTCGGCCGCCGGCGAGCTGGGCGGTCAGGACGTGAAACTGTTCCTGGGTTTCAACCGCCGCTTCGACCCGAACTTCCAAGGCCTGAAGGCGCGCCTGTCGGCCGGCGTGGTTGGCGCCCTGGAAACCGTGCACATCACCAGCCACGACCCGGCCCCGCCGCCGGTCGCCTATGTCAAGGTGTCGGGCGGCCTGTTCAAGGACATGGCCATCCACGACTTCGACATGGCCCGCTGGCTGCTGGAGGAGCCCGTGGCCGAGGTCTTCGCCGCCGCCAGCTGCCTGGTCGACCCGGCGATCGGCGAGGCCGGCGACGTCGACACCGCCAAGATCATCCTGCGCACCGCCTCCGGCAAGATCTGCGTGATCAGTAACAGCCGCCGCAGCGGCTACGGCTACGACCAGCGGATCGAGGCGTTCGGCTCCAAGGGCCTGGTCCGCGCCGACAACGTCATGGAAAGCACCGTCTCGGTCTGGGGCGAGGCTGGCGCGGCTGCCGACGCCTTCCAGAACTTCTTCCTGGATCGCTACGCAGAAGCTTACCGCCGCGAGATGACCCACTTCGCGCAGATCATCCGCGGCGAAGCCCTCCCGTCGGTCGGCTATGTCGACGGCGTCGAAGCCCTTGCCCTCGCCGAGGCGGCCGGCCAGTCGGCAAAGGCGGGTCAGGTCGTAAGGCTGTAGCCTCGGCCGGAGGATGAGGCGCTTTGGGATGGCGTGATCGGGGAGGCTGATCGCATGGCGCGACGGCCTCCCTACAGCGAAATGAAACACGGCTTCCCAGACATTCTTGACATGGAATTTATATTCCATTCTTGTGTCAAAGAAAAACCGGGCGATGCTCCACGCTCGATAAACATGTGATTAGAGAGTCGAGAAACGCCATGAACCGCACCCCGACATCGCGCCGGCGCTTCCTGGGCTTGGTGTCCGGACTGGGGCTGACGGCGGCGGCGGGCGGGCTGCTGGGCGGTTGCGCGCGCGGCGGCCAGAACGCCTCCGAAGTCGTGGTCAGCTTCAACGATCTTTCCCAGCCGTTCTTCGTAGCCATGCGCCGCGAACTCGAAGACGAAGCCGGCAAGCTGGGCGTGAAGGTTCAGGTGCTGGACGCCCAAAACAACTCCTCCAAGCAGATCGCCGACCTGGAGGCCGCCGCCGTGCAGGGGGCCAAGGTGGTGATCGTCGCCCCGACCGACTCCAAGGCGCTGGCGACGGCGGCCGACGAGCTGGCCGAACAGGGCGTGGCGGTGATCTCGGTCGACCGCAACATCGTCGGCGCCAAGTCGCCTGTACCGCACGTCGGGGCCGACAACGTTGCCGGCGGTCGCGCCATGGCCGACTGGGTGGTCAAGACCTATCCAGCGGGCGCGCGCGTGGTGGTGATCACCAACGACCCGGGCAGTTCCAGCTCGATCGAGCGGGTCAAGGGGGTGCACGAAGGCCTCGCGGCCGGCGGCCCGGCGTTCAAGATCGTCGCCGAACAGACCGCCAATTCCAAACGCGACCAGGCCCTGACCGTCACCCAGAACGTGCTGACCTCGATGCACGACACGCCGCCCGACGTGATCCTGTGCCTGAATGACGACATGGCCATGGGGGCCCTGGAGGCGGTGCGCGCGGCCGGGTTCGGCCCGGACAAGATCAAGGTGCTGGGCTTCGACGCAATTCCCGAGGCCCTGGCCCGGATCAAGTCCGGCGAAATGGTCGCCTCGGTCGAGCAGAACCCAGGCAAGCAGATCCGCACCGCGCTTCGCGAGGCCGTGGACAAGATCAAGACCGGCGCGGCGCCCAAGAGCGTCAGCCTCACGCCCGTGCTGATCACCAGCGCCAACCTTGCCGAGGCCTCGCGCATCTCGGAAGTGAAATAGTCCGCGGCAGATGATGTGATGACGCTTCTGAACGTCAGCCAGGTCAGCAAGAGCTTTCCCGGCGTGCGGGCTCTCGACCGGGTCCGGCTTGAGGTCGGGCGCGGCGAGGTCCACGCCCTTCTGGGCGAGAACGGCGCGGGCAAGTCGACCCTGATCAAGATCCTGTCGGCGGCCCATGCGCCCGACGAGGGCGTCGTGGCCTTCGACGGTCAGCCGCTGGATCCGCGCGACACGCCGCTGCGTCGCCAGCGGCTGGGCATCGCGACGATCTATCAGGAATTCAACCTGTTCCCCGAACTCAGCGTCGCCGAGAACATGTATCTGGGCCGCGAGCCGAAGCGCCTGGGGCTAGTCGACTGGCGACGCCTGCGCGCCGACGCGGCCGCCCTGCTGGGTGAGCTGGGCCTGCCGCTCGACCCGGGCGCACCGGTCAGCCGCCTGACGGTGGCCGAGCAGCAGATGGTCGAGATCGCCAAGGCCATGACGCTGAACGCCCGGCTGATCATCATGGACGAGCCGACCGCGGCCCTCAGCAGCCGCGAGGTCGACCGCCTGCACGCGATCATCGCCGACCTCAAGGCGCGGGGCGTCAGCGTCATCTACGTCTCGCACCGCTTGGCCGAGGTGAAGGCCATGTGCGACCGCTATACGGTGATGCGTGACGGTCGCTATGTGGCCAGCGGCGACGTCGCCGATGTCGAGATCGACGACATGGTCCGCCTGATGGTGGGACGCTCGGTCGAGTTCGTTCGCCGGGCTCGTTCGGGTCCGCCCGGCCCCGTCGTCCTGAAGGTCGAGACCGTGACGCCCAAGCGCCCGCGGCTGGCCGCGCCAGGCTATCTGAAGGACGTGTGCCTGGAGGTGCGCGCCGGTGAGATCGTCGGCCTGGCGGGCCTGGTCGGCGCCGGCCGCACGGACCTGGCCCGGCTGATCTTCGGCGCCGACGCCATCGCCTCCGGATCAATCCGGCTGGACGACAAGCCCCTGAAATTGAAGTCGCCGCGCGACGCGATCCGGGCGGGCGTCATGATGGTGCCCGAGGACCGCAAGCAGCAGGGCTGCTTCCTCGACCACTCCATTCGCCGCAATCTGAGCCTGCCCAGCCTGAAGCCGTTGAGCCGCCTGGGCCAGTGGATCGACGAACGGGCCGAGCGCGACCTGGTCGAGACCTATCGCCAGAAGCTGCGAGTCAAGATGGCCAGCCAGGAAACGCCGATCGGCAAGCTGTCCGGCGGCAACCAGCAGAAGGTGCTGCTGGGCCGCTCGATGGCCCTGGCCCCGCGCGTCCTGATCGTCGACGAGCCCACCCGCGGCATCGACATCGGCGCCAAGGCCGAGGTCCATCAAGTGCTGTCCGAGTTCGCCGCCCAGGGCGTGGCGATCCTCGTCATATCGTCGGAACTGGCGGAAGTCATGGCCGTCAGCGACCGGATCGTCGTGTTCCGCGAGGGCGTGGTCGTCGCCGACCTCGACGGCGAGACCGCCACCGAAGAGGGCCTGATGGCCTATATGGCGACCGGCGTCGGCCGGGCTTCGCCGCCAGGAATGGAACACCGCCCCCTATGACCTCCTCCCCGACGCTTTCCCCCGATCCGGCGGCCGACCAGGCGGCCGCCCCGCCGCGCCGCTTCGATCCGCTGGCCTTCGCGCGCAAGCACCGGACCATCCTGTTCCTGCTGCTGCTGATCGCCGTGTTCGGCGCGGTCAATGAGCGCTTCCTGACCATCCGCAACGCGCTGAACATCCTCAGCGAGGTGTCGATCTACGGCATCATCGCCGTGGGCATGACCTATGTGATCCTGATCGGCGGCATCGACGTGGCTGTCGGCTCGCTGCTGGCCTTCGCCTCGCTGGCGGCGGCCTATGTGGTGACGACCGTCGTTGGCCCCTCCCCGGTCAGCTGGCTGATCGCCCTGGGCATTTCCACCCTGGTCGGCCTGGCCGGCGGCTACGTCCACGGCAAGGCGGTGACCTGGCTGCACGTGCCGGCCTTCATCGTCACCCTGGGCGGCATGACGGTCTGGCGCGGCGCGACACTGATCCTCAACGACGGCGGGCCGATCTCGGGCTTCGACGCCGCCTATCGCTGGTGGGGCACCGGCGACATCCTGTTCGTGCCGGCGCCGATCGCCGTCTTCATACTGGTCGCCGCCCTCGGCCACGTCGTGCTGCGCTATACGCGCTACGGTCGCCAGGTCTATGCGGTCGGCGGCAACGCCGAGGCCGCCCGCCTGTCGGGCGTGAACGTCGACTTCATCGTCACCAGCGTCTACGCGGTGATCGGCGCCCTGGCCGGCCTGTCAGGCTTCCTGTTGTCGGCGCGCCTGGGTTCGGCCGAGGCCGTGGCCGGCGCCGGGTACGAGCTGCGGGTCATCGCCTCGGTGGTGATCGGCGGGGCCAGTCTGACCGGCGGCTCGGGCGGCGTGGGCGGCACGCTCCTGGGCGCGCTGCTGATCGGCGTGCTGTCCAACGGCCTGGTGATCATGCATGTCAGCTCCTACTTCCAGCAGGTGGTGATCGGCCTGATCATCGTCGCCGCGGTGGCGTTCGATCACTACGCCCGCACCCACAAGGCCTGATCGCCGATGCGCGCCCTGAGCGGCCTCTTCCTCGGCGTCGCCCTCGCGACGCTGCCGCTCGCGGCCCTGGCGCAGAGCCCCGCCCCCGACCTGGCGAGCAAGGCCGATCCGTTCGTCGGGGTGGACGGCGGCGGGGTCACCGGCGGCAACACCGTGCCCGGCGCGGGCGTGCCGTTCGGGTTCGTGTCGTTGAGTCCCGACACCACCAACGCCGACACCAACGGCTACGACTCCAGAAGCCCGATCATGGGCTTCAGCTACACCCATGTCAGCGGCACGGGCGGTTCGGGCAAGTACGGCAACTTCCGGGTCACGCCCGCCGTCGGCCCGCTACGGATCAACCACCTGCACTTCGGCAAGACCGACGAGCAGGCCTCGCCGGGCTATTACAGCGTCGGCCTGGGCAACAGCGACGCCGAGCGGATCAAGGTCGAGCTGACGGCCTCGCGCCGCGTCGGGTTCCAGCGCCTGACCTACCCCGCCGCCGCCGAGAGCCAGCTGATCTTCGACGTTAGCTCGGTGGTGGCCATGCGCGGACGCGGCCAGCGGGTGAGGCTGGCCAAGGTCGAGCTGATCGACGACCACACCCTGGCCGGTGAGGTCACGGTCGAAGGCGGCTGGAACCCCGCCGCTTACACGCTCTACTTCCACGCGGTGGTCGACCGCCCGGCCAAGACCTTCGGGGCCTGGAAGGCAGGCCAGGGCTGGTTCGAGACCACGCCTGGCCCCGGTCGCTCGGAAGGCGGTTCGCAGGTCAAGAGTCCGGCCAACCGCCAGGGCCTGATGATCGAGTACGACACCGAACGGGAGTTCTCCAACCGCCTGGGCGCCTATCTCACCTTCGACACCACCGCAGATCGCCAGGTGCGGATGAAGCTGGCGGTGTCGTTCATCAGCGCCGACAAGGCGCGAGCCAACCTGGCCGAGGAGATGCCCGGCTGGGACTTCGACGCCTATCGCCTGGCCGCGCGAGCGCAATGGAACGACGCCCTGGCCAGGATCCGGGTCGAGGGCGGCGGCGACGAGCAGCAACGCATCTTCTATTCCGCCCTCTACCGCGCCCACACCATGCCGCACGACCTCTCCGGCGAGAACGTCTGGTGGAAATCCGACGAGCCTCACTACGAGGACTTCTACACCCTGTGGGACACGTTCCGGACGCTGCATCCGCTGCTCACCGTGATCCAGCCGCAGCGGCAGCGGGACATGATCCGTTCCCTGATCGACACCTACAGCCACACCGGCTGGATGCCGGATTCGCGCATCGCCGGCGCCAACGGCATGACCCAGGGCGGCTCCAACGGCGACATCTTGGTCGCCGACGCAGTGGTCAAGCGTCTGGGCGGCTTCGACCAGGCCCTGGCCTATGAGGCGATCCGAAAGAACGGCGAGGTCGACTCCGATCAGCCCTTCCTGCAAGGCCGCGTGCTGAAGGACTATCTGAAGCTGGGCTATGTGCCGTTCACTCAGACCCGCTCGGCCTCGCGCACCCTGGAATACGCCTATGACGACTACGCGATCGGCGTGGTGGCCAAGGCCTTGGGAAAGACCGACGACGCCAAGCGCTACCTGACCCGGTCCGGCAACTGGAAGAACCTCTGGGACGATGCGCTGGGCTGCGTCCGCCCCCGCTACCCGAACGGCGAGTGGGTCGAGAATTACAGCTGCACCTACGAATACCCCGACCGCTCGGGCCCGTGGTGGGACGCTCCGTTCTACGAAGGCAATTCGCTGCAATACTCCACCTATGTGCCCCAGGACGTGGCCGGATTGATGGCCAAGACCGGCGGGCGCGAAGGTTTCGTCGCCTGGCTGGACCGACTGTTCGACGGCCACTACTCGCAGGGCAACGAGCCCGACATCCTGGCGCCGTATCTCTACATTCACGCCGGACGTCCGGACCGTACGGCCGAGATCGCGCGCCAGCTGATGGTCAAGCATTATCGGCCCACCCGCACGGGCCTGCCAGGCAATGACGACGCCGGCGCGATGTCCAGCTGGTATGTCTGGAACGCCATCGGGCTCTATCCGAACGCCGGCCAGCCCTACTACTACATCGCCTCGCCGGTGTTCGCGCGCAGCCTCATCGCGCTGGAGGGCGGCAAGACCTTTACGGTTCAGGCTTTGGCGACTTCGGAGGCGAACCGCTACGTCACGGCCGCGAAACTGAACGGCAAACCGCTGGATCGCGCCTGGATCACCCACGCCGAGCTGGCCCAGGGCGGCGTACTGGACCTGACCATGGGCCCGGCGCCGTCGGGCTGGGCGACGACCTTCACGCCGCCGCCCAACGGGCTTTGAGCCCCTGCCCCTAATGGTTCTCGTGCACCGCCACCTGCTCAGGTAGGACCAGCCTCACGCGATCCAGGCCGACGCGGCCTGTGCGCGAGGTCACGGTGATCGTATGGCGTCCCGGTGACAGCGACGGGCCGACCGTGACCTTCAGCAGGTTGTCCAGCACGCCCTCGGCCCAGGCCGGGGACCCGACCTTGCGCGGCAGACGCACGGGCTCAACCGCGCCGCCATCGATGCTGACGTCGAGCTCGATGTCCTGAGCCTGACCGTCCGGGAAGATCGGCAGCACGCCCAGCTGCGCGCGGCGACCGTCGGAACTGGCGATATCGACGGCCAGGGTCAGGGCGGCGCCCGGCGCGTCGGCGATCATCACGCCGCGGCCGCGACCGACGCCGTCCACCAGGCGCCACCCTTTGTTGGCCGTGAAGGCCTCGGCCTCGAACACCGGCGAGGCGGCGGGCGCATTGCCGTCGACCACGGCCAGGAACCTGGCCGGATCCGCGGTGAGGCCGGCGCCCGGCATCGGGATCGGACGGGCGCGATAGATCCGCCACTGGCTGTCAGCCGGCTCCTCGGGCATCAGCCAGCGCCACTTGCCGCCGGCGACCTGGTTGTTGAAGCGATCGGTCAGGGCGGTAATCTCAGCCTGGGCGTCGACGGCGGCCCCGCCGGCCGAGCGCGCCATCGCCTGGTCGCTGTCGACCAGCTCGTTGTACCGCTCGGCCGCGAAGAACCGCATGTTGGCCGCAGCCGAGATGCGGATCGGAAACTCGACCAGCTCGAACCAGGCGTCGGCCAATTCCGGCGGCACGGAGGCGCTGGTCGCCTTGGTTTCGGCCACCAGCTTGCGGAAGGCCCGCAGTCGGTCGTTGACCTCGTCGGGCGTATAGCTGGACATGTGCCGGGTCTCGGCCTGGGGCTGCCACTCCAGGTGCTCGGGCCGCCGCTCGAAGTTGAGGCGGTAGTAGGCGTCCATCAGATCGGCGGTCTTGCCGGCCAGGGCGGGACCGAAGGCGCGCCCGCTCCAGTCCTCCAGGAACTGGCGCTGGGTCTTGCCGCGCCAGCGATCGATGTCCCAGGCCATTTCCAGGAAGTGGCTGGCGCCGATCTCGGCCGGCTTGATGTCGCCGACATTGGCGATCCAGACATTGCGCGCTCCCTTGTCCCAGGCGTGGATCATCTCCTCCTGCACCAGGGCCGGCGGCGTGGTGCCCAGCCACAGATAGGCCAGCGGATAGCCCAGATAGGACAGGTGGTAGTAGACCCCCGCCCCGCCCTTGCGCCCGGCCTCCTGCGTGCTCGGGAACTGGCGGATGTAGCCGAAATTGTCGTCGGGCCAGACGATGGTGACGTCGTCCGGGACCTTCACCCCCGCCCGGTAGATCTCAAGCACCTCCTTGTAGGGCACGAAGATCTGCGGGACCTTAGTGACGTCCGACGAGACGTTCCTGGCCAGGATCTCGCGCTGGTCGGCGATGATCTTGTCCAGCAGGGCCACCTTGTCCTGCATGGTCTTGGGACCGACCATGCCGGTGTCGTGGATGCCGCGCATGCCCAGCGTCCACAGGCTTTCGTATTGACCGTTCAGCTTGGCGCGCTGTTCCCAATAGGTCTTCACACCGTCGGGATTGGTCGCGTAGTTGAACGTCTCGGGCGGGGCCTTCCACTCGCCGACATTGTTGCGCAGCATGGCCTCGGCGTGGGACGAGCCCATGACGATGCCGTACTCCTCGGCCAGCTTGGCGTTGGCCGGATCGGAATTGAACGGCGCGGTCGTGTGGTGCATGGCCGGCCACAGGGTGTTGGCCTTCAGGCGCAGCAGCAGAGTGAAGATCCGGCGGTAGGTCTTGGGTCCGATGTCGCCGCGTTCGGGGTCGAAGGTCTTGACCGCCCAGGGGTAGAGCCCCCAGTCCTCGTCGTTGACGAAGACGCCCCGGTAGCGGACCGAGGGCGGGCCGAAACGGTGGACGCCGGGGGCGACGAACAGCGTGTCGCGATGCTTGGGCGTCACGTCGGCCCACCAGGCCCAGGGCGACACGCCCATCCCCTGCGCCACCTCATAGACCCCGAAGGCGGTCCCCCGCCGGTCGCTGCCGATCACCACCAGGGCCTTGTCGACGCCGGCCGTCGGCCGATCGACCGAGGCGATGACGAAGCTCTCCCAGGCCCCGGACAGGCGCGAGACGTCGACCTTCCTGGCCGCGACCAACTGGTCGATCAGCTTGCTGTGGCCAAGGGTGCCGACCAGGATCGCCGTCTTGTTGGAAGGTGCGGCCGCCACGGTCGCCGGCTGGGCGGTGACCGTCTTGATGTCGTCCGCCAGATCGTCGGCGGCGTGACGCACGACGGCCGCGTCGGCCGGATCGACCACGATCGTCGGCGCACGGCCCGCCTCGAGCAGCACGAAGCCGCCGCGCGCCAGACTGTCGGTGAAGAGAGGACCGTTTTCGCGGCGGCCCTGCGCCTGCACGGCGTGGGCGGCGCCGAGACAAAGAACCAACGCCAAGGCGCCCCGCCAGATAGACTTCAACCTGTTCATTGGCCCGGGCCTCCCTACGCGTGACAATTCTTCTACTTTGGATGACGTCCGATCACGACGCCAAGGCTTGCGAGACCACGGCCTCGAACCTGTCCAGGGGACAGTCGAACGCCGGCGTGGCCGTGCTGCAGGCCGGGATGAACACGGGCGCCGCCAGCGGCGGCGCGGCCTCGGTCAGCGGCGTGGCCTCGCGCAGTTGCCGTAGGCTCTGGCCGGTGAAACGGGCGCGGATCACGCGCACGCCGTCGGCCCGACGCCAGCGCTCGAAAACCAGGGCGCCGCCCGGACCGATCTGGTTGGGCTGGTAGCCCGGCAGGGCCCATTCGAGGCGCAGCAGGCCGCCCAGCACCGCCAAGGTGCCGTCATGGCCGGCCACGAAGACGATCCGGGCGTCCGCCGGACCAATCGCCGCGTCGGAGTTCTCTCCCTCCAGCGTGGCCAGAATCCGTCGCGCCAGCGGACCGCCAAGCGTCTTTGCGACATAGGGCGTGCGAAGCCGCAGGTCGAATTCCGCCTGGTGCAGGGCGAAAACACGGGTCAGGGCGTCCCCGTCGAGGCCCCGCCACCCCTGCCCCGCGAAGTCCTGGCCGTCGGCCCAGGCCATCAGCAGGCTCTCGGTGACGCCGGACGCGAAGGCCTCAGGCCCCGACAGCGACACCAGGTCCTCGCCCTCGACGAAGCCGGGCTTGGCGTCGAGGATCCGCCGCTTGCCGGGCGACGGCGGGCATGGACCGACCGGGCATTGCATCAGCAGCGCGTCCAGGCGCTCGATCGCGTCGCGATGGCTGGCGCTCCAGGCAGCAAGATCACCGCCGGCCCGGCCGGCGACGGCCGCCCGCGCCAGAGCCGGGTCGGCGACCACAACGCCGGCCTTGACCGGTTCGAACATCGGATCGACGCGCCCCTCGCCCACCGTACCGACCGCGACGGCGCAGCCCGGGGACAGGGTTCGCCCAACCGCCTGGGCCGTGGCGATCGTCCTCTGAGTGACGTTGGCCCAGTAATAGGCCGCGCCGCAGTCGCCCCTTTGCTCCAACAAGCCCTCGCCGACGTAGTGGCTATGGAAATAGCCGCCCATCAGCGACGCCAGGGCTTCCCCCCTGGCGGTCAGATGGCCCGGCGGGACCGAGAACCGCGGCCAGGGCCAGGCCGAGGCCTCTTCCAGCCGTTCGGGGCTCGACATCGCCGCCCGCACCCCGTGGCGGCTGAGGATCACCACCTTCTCGAGTCGCTCGCCCGGCGCGGCCCAGGCGGAGCCCGTCGACAGGAGAACGAACGCGGCCAGGGCGGCTCGAAGAAACGGGATCATCGTGCGGTTCCGGATCCTAGTGGCAGCCGGTTCCGGCGATCAGCTCGACCTCGGCGACCTGGACGTCCTTACCGGCCGTCAGCGCCAGCCGATAGCGGGAAAAGGCCTTGGCCTTCAGGGCGAAGGTCCTGGTGGCGTGACGATGATCGAAGCGTTCGCCGCGACGGTCGTCCAGCGTCACCCAGCGCTTGCCGTCGAAGCCGCTGAACCGCCAGCCGCTCGGATCGGCCTCGTTCGGACCGACGCTGATCGTATAGGCCTTCAGGCAGGTCGCCGTCGGGCGGGTGAACACCGCCGCCTGGCCGGCTGAGGCGGTCCAGACCGTCGAGGTCTTGCCGTCGTTCAAAACCGGAACGTCGCCCGTCGCCACCAGCACCGCGCCGTCATAGGCCCATTGGCCGGGCTCGCCGCTCATCGTGAAGCTCAGCACGCCGCCGGCCAGCAGTTGCGCCTGGGAGACGAAGGGGCCCAGCAACGGCTTGCCGTTCAGGCTGGCGGCGGTGATGTACGGATGGTCCGCGCCGGCGTTCTCGGCGCGGATTTCAAGAGTCTTGCCGCCCTCCAGGTGGACCAGGCTGCGGGGATGCCGCGGCCCGTGCAGATAGAACAGGTCGCTTCCCAGCTTCGGGAACAGGCCCAGGCGGTTGAACACGTAGTTGGAACTCATCGCCCCGGCGTCCTCGTCACCCGGATAGGCGGTGTCGGTGAAGTGCTTGAACACCTGTCCCGCCCAGTAGGACGACAGGTCGGCCCGGCCAAGGTTGTGGAACAGCCAGGGCGTGGCGAACGAGGGCTCGTTGGTGATGTCGATCAACCCCGCGTCCAGCGCGTGGTTGAGACGCTCGTTGAAGCGCACCCGTCCGCCCATCGCCTCGACCAGGCCCGGCAGGTCGTGCAGCACGCCATAGGAATAGATCCAGGCCGTACCTTCGTAGTAGCCGACATTGTTGTGGACCTTGCCGTCCCAGCCGAGCTTGGGATCGATCTCCTGGAACTTGCCATCCGGATAGCGCGGCATCAGGAAGCCCCTGAAGCCGTCGCTCTGCGTGTTCGGGTTCCAGATCCTGCGCCAGTTCTGCGACCGCCTGGTCAGCGCCTCGGCCTCGCCGGCGTGGCCGGCCTTGGCGGCGACCTGCGCGGCGAAGTAATCGTTCAGCGCAAAGCCCAGGGTCGACGAGCCCGACTTGGCGCGCTGGTTATTCGGTTCGGGACTGAGGTCCCCGACGCCGAAATAACCGCTCTCCAGATAGCGCGGGCGACGACGCTCGAAGGCGTTGAAATGGGTCACGCGCCAAGCGTCGTTCCAGTTGACGCCCCGGGCGCCGCGCAGCGCCGCCTCGCCTAGCACGTTGTCGACCTCGTCCCCCCCCTGCCCGACATGGTAGTTCTGGCCGCCGATGATCGCCGTGTCGGCGGCGCCGAACTTGTCGAAGGTGTGGATCAGCGAGTTGAGGTTGGCTGCATATTCGCTGGGCCGCAGCACCGACATCAGCGGGAACAGAGTCCGATAGGTGTCCCACAGGGTGTAATGATCATCCCAGTTCGGCCGACCCAGTTCCTTGGCCGGCTGGTCCAGCGACCGATCCCGCGGATGGGTCGAGGCGTGGTAGAACGCCGTGTAGAACCGCCGGGTCTGGGCCTCGGAAAGCCCCGAGACCTCGATTTCGCCCAGCCGGTCGTTCCACGCGGCCTGGGTCTCCCGGCGCACGCGGTCGAAGTTCCAGTCCGGGATTTCGCGGTCCAGCAGAGCCTCGGCGGTCTCGGCGCTGGTGAACGACACCGCGACCTTGACCAGCAACGGCTTGTCGGGAGAGGTCTTGAAGGTCTGCCAGGCGCCCAGGCGCTCGTCCGCCCCCGTCTTGCCCTCGGTCGCGCCGGCCTTGCGGTCCTGCTTGTCGAACACACCCCAGGCGGTGGGCTTCTGGTCGAACCTGGCCACGAACCAGATGTCGATCAGGGCCGGGTTCCAATAGCCCTTGGCCTTGACGTGGCCGACGATCTTGCCCTCGGCGGGAAACAGCTTCACGTCGGCTTGGTCCGAGGCGACCAGTCCCCCCACCTTGCGGGTCACGTCGAAGACCAGCTGGGCTTGGTCCGTGTTCGGATAGGTCAGGCGATAGATGGCCGCATAGTGGGCTGGCGTGACCTCGACGCGCGTGTCGTAGCGCGCCAGGCGGACGGAATAGGCGTCGGCGGCCAGGATCTCTTCAGCCTTGGGCGACAGGTGGGCCGCTTCGTCGAACTGCGCCGTTCCGACCTGGGGCGACAGCAGGAACGTGCCATAGGTCGTCACCCCGCCCGACCCTTGCGAATGCAGCTGGGCGAAACCGCTGATCGGCTCGGCCGCGTTATAGCCGGCGTTGCTGGGGTTGGGGGTTTCTGGCGAGGGATGGATGGAGCCGTTGGGCCGCGTCGGCCCGGGGATGGTGTCGCCTTCATTGTCGTTGCCGAGGCCGACAGTCAGCGCGGGGAGCTTGTAGAGTGACCGGTCGGGCTGGGCCCAAGCCGTTGAGGACGCCGTCAGGAGGGCCAGAACCAACAGGGGCGACAGGCTCGCGCGAAGTCCGGGCATCAAGATCCTCCGGCTACGGAACGAAAGGCCGCCGGAACGCACGTCCGGCCGGCAGCCTCCCTGAAATCGAAAATATAGCCGGTCCACGAATGGACCGGCTATCAAGTGCCTTCACACGGGGAGCATGAAGATTAGAAGGTGGCTCGCGCCGTCAGGGTGTAGGTGCGGCCGTCATAGTCGACCCAACGCGAGACCTTGGTGTCGTTCTCGTATTCGAACCGCTTGGCGTTGGTCAGGTTGTAGGCGTCGAGCGACAGCGTGAAAGTGTCGGTCACGTTGTAGGAAGCCGACAGGTCCAGCTGGCCGCGGGCCCTGACCGAACGGGCGGCGCCGGTATAGGTGCCGTTGGCGTTCAGCGGGTAGTCCGAGCGGTAGTTGTAGACCGCGCGGATGCCGTACTTGGGCGTCTCGTAGTAACCGATCAGGTTGACGTTGTGCTTGGAGATGCCCGGGAACGGGGCGATCGCCGGGCTCTTGGAGGTGGTGTAGGCGTAGTTGAAGCTGCCGCCGAAGTTGGCCCAGAAGCCCGGCAGGAAGTCGAGGTTCTGCTGGACGTTGAACTCCACGCCCTCGACGGTGGTCGGCTTGTCGAGGTTGTAGGCGCCGCTGGCGTTGACGTGCACCTGCTTGGTGGCGCTGGAGAGGCTGGTGGCGTTGCAGTAGGTCCCGTCCCACGACAGGGCGCCGAAGCCCCAGGTCGAGCCGTCCGCTGGGCAGAGGATCGACGGGTCGGTGGTCGAGGCGACGCGGCCGGTGATGTTCTTGTGGAAATAGGCCAGCGAGATCAGGCCGTTGGGGCGGTTGTACCACTCCAGCGACAGATCGAAGGACTCGGCCAGATAGGGCCGCAGCTTGTTGTTCCCGATCGCGACCGAGACGTCATAGACGCTGACCGACCCCGAGCTCAGGCTGCTGTTGAGGATCTGGGCCGGACTGACCTTGGTCGACGGCGAATACTGGCGTGGGTGCGGACGCACATAGGTCTTGTAGTAGGCGCCGCGCAGGACCAGGTCGTCGGTGACGTCGGCCACGAAGATCGCCGACGGCAGGAAGTAGTGGTACTTGTTCTTGTACTCGTCGGTCTTGAACGCCGTGGACGAACCGATCGAGTCGGTCGGCGGCGTGGTGCGGTCCAGCGTCGTGATGGTGTTCTTGGTGTCTTCGTAGCGTCCGCCGAAGTTGCCGCGCACGCCGTGACCGAAGATCTCGGTGTCGTACTTCGCCTGAATATAGAACTGATCGACGTCGTTCTCGTTGGTGAAGTTCTTGTCGTAATAGCTGCTGTCGGCGTACTGGATGTTGAAGCCTTTGCTCGACAGGCCGCCGCCCTGATAAGGCGTGACCGGCGTGACCGCGTTGATGAAGTCGCGGACGTTCAGGACCTGCCAGTTACGATTGTAGTCACCGGCTGAGCCGCCCATGAAGTCATCGACGAACGGCGCGGTGACCATCATGCCGGACGTGATGTTCTGCGTCTGGGCGCCGTAGGCGTAGATCCGGTATCCGGTCGATACGAACTTCTCGCGTTCGAGACGCACGCCAGCCTGGATGCTCTTGATCGGTCCGAACTTGACGAAGCGCTCCACATCGAAGGCGGCCGTCTTCACCTCGCTCTTGGCGAAGCTCTCGGTGCCTTGGATCTGGAGTTGGTTGGTCGAGTTGGCCTTGGTTCCATTGTTGTAGAACGCGGTCGGGTCGCTGGGCCCGCCCCAGGTCCAGGTCTGGCCGGTCGTGAGCGAGTTCTGCGGCGTCGGGGCGGTTGAGTACTTGAAGGCGCCGATGTCATCCAGGCCCGTGGTCAGCGAGCCCGTGATGCCGTTGCCGCCCGCGCGGGTATAGTTGGCGACGTCGACCTCGGTCTCGACCGAGGCGTTGTAGCCGGACGACGCGGTCAGGACGCCGGCCAGACGCCAGTCGTCGTTGCTCCAGTCGATATTGCCGATGAGGCCGTCCGACTTCTGGCGCTGCGAGTACAGGCGCGTCGACGACAGCGCGTTCATGTTGGCGAACGAGTAGCTCTCATACAGATAGCGGCCGTCGTTGGTCTGGATCGGCGTGCCGGTCGGGGTGATCACCGTGCCCGCGCCGGCCGTGGAGGACGGCAGGACGGTGTTGATCAGGAAGTACTGGGTCGTGTCGGGCAGGTTGCGATCGGTCTTGAAGCCGATCAGGCCGATCTTGGTGTTGTCGTTCGGCCTCCACTCGATGCCGCCCGAGCCCGACCACACCTTGCCGACGTTCATGCGCGTGTACTGACGGATCTGGCTGTTGGCCCAGACGCCGTTGGTGCTCTTGGAACCGGTGTTGCTGGTGACGAAGGGCGTGGCCGCCGCT
Organism: Caulobacter sp. BK020; assembly: GCF_004342605.1. Classification (GTDB taxonomy): domain Bacteria; phylum Pseudomonadota; class Alphaproteobacteria; order Caulobacterales; family Caulobacteraceae; genus Caulobacter. The sequence continues at coordinate 1,467 of NZ_SLZL01000021.1, read as the reverse complement.
TGCGACAGGCCCAGGGCCTGGCCCAGCGAGCGGCAGTACGAGGTCGCGCTGGTGGGGCAGGCGGTCGGCGAGAAGTACTGACCGTAGGTGGCGTTGAACTGGGTCGGGCTCAGTCCCGTCATCGCCGAGGTCAGGTAGTCGTAGCTATTGAGACGGACCGTATCCCGGCGGAAGTTTTCCTTCTTGTAGGCGATCGTCCCGAACACCGCGAGGTCATCGGTCAGGTGCTTGTTGTAGCCCAGGGTCGCGGCCGGGGCGTTCAGGTCGCCCAGGGTGTTGTGCTCGTAGGAGAGCTTGGCGACGCCGCCGTCCTTGCGCGACAGGGCCGGCGCGATCTGCATGTCGACATTGCCCGACAGGCCGCCGGACACGGTGTTGGCCATCGGCGACTTCTGGATCACGAAGGCCGAGAAGATGTCGGAGTTGAACGCGCCCAGCGGCGTGCCCTGGTTGTCGCGCAGCAGCGGCGGATAGGCGAACGACTGGCCGTTCAACGTGGTGCGGGCGTACTCGCCCGGCATGCCGCGCAGGTTGATGGTGGCGTCGCGGCCCTCGGCCTCGCGGTTGATCTGCACGCCCGGGATGCGCTGCAGCGCTTCACCGACGTTCAGATCGGGGAAGCGGCCCAGGCCGTCCGACGAGATGCCGTCGGTGATCTCGATGGCGTTCTTCTTGGCGCGGACGGCGTTGGCGTAACTCTGCTTGAAGCCGGTCACGACGACCGCGTCGAGCGTGTTGTCCTGGGGAGCCGCCTGCGGCGCGGCGGCTTCCTGCGCCGCCGCGAGCGCGGGCAATCCGCCGATGATCGTGGCCGACAGGAGCGCGACCTTCAGGACGCGCCTCGGGCTATATTTCGCTTGCAACTCGTTTCCCTCCTCGTTGTGGCCATCGCCTTGGCGGCTTATTGGCCCGACCTTTTCGCGACATCGATCGACACCGAAATTATTGACTGGTCAGGACAATATTTCCGGAACGCCCACCCCCGTGCCGCACCCTGCGTTCAGCCACAATGATGTTGATATCGTTTATCTATTTCATGTAGCCGATTTGGTTTGTATATTATTTTTTGTTCGAGATCTAGAATTTTTTTTTCATATTCCCACACTGGTCAGGCCAAAATAGAAAGCTACAACCAACGGTGAACGACGCTTCATCCAGGCGTTGAGAGTGTTGATCACGAGGGCCTGAGAAGACCACTGGACCGAGCGCCTGTCTCAGCGACATATGCGCCCGCCCCTGCCGGAATCAGGCGTTGGAAAACAAGCCGAGCCCAGCGACGTCGTGGGTCAGGGAGAAACTGGAATGAAGCGAAGCATGGTGCTGGCGGGCGTGGCGGGCCTGGCGATCGGCTTCACCGCCCGGGCGGATGAAACGCCCCGCGTGCAGCCGGTGCAGGTGGACGCGTCGCGTCCGGACTGGGAGAACCCGGCGGTGTTCGCGCGGGGCAAGCTGGCGGCCAGCGCCACG
>NZ_SLZL01000020.1 GCF_004342605.1 Caulobacter sp. BK020 | reverse complement strand
CCCCCCCCCCCCCCCCCCCCCCCCCCCCCCCCCCCCCCCCCCCCCCCCCCCCCCCCCCCCCCCCCCCCCCCCCCCCCCCCCCCCCCCCCCCCCCCGCCGCGCCGACCCCCTCAGTCGCTTCGCGACAGCTCCCCCAGAGGGGGAGCATCTTCCGATGACCCTCGCCACCGCCCTCAAGACCGGCGACCTGACCCAGCTGCCGTCGCGCCGCGACGAAGACTGGCGCTGGACCGACCTGCGCGGGCTGATGCGCACCGTACCGCCGGCGTCCCCAGCCTTCGACGGCGAGGTCGCCAAGAGCCCGTTCGACGGCCTGGCCGCCGACGAAATCCTGTTCGTCAACGGCCGCCAACGCCCCGCCGCGGCCGGCGGCGCGGGCGACGTGTTGGCCCTGCGCTTCGTGTCGGCCAGCGAGGGAACCGCCCACGCCGCCGCCTACGCGATCGTGGTCGAGCCCGACACGACCCTGGTCCTGCTGGAAAGCCACGAGGGCCGCGCGGCCGGCTATTTCTCGGACGTCGCCCTGGACATCGCGGTCGGCGAAGGCGCGCGCGTCGAGCGCATCGTGCTGGTCGACGACGACGCCGAGGCCATCGACGTGGTCACCGCAGAGGTCGACCTGGCCCCCGGCGCGACCTTCAACCAGACCGTCCTGACCGCCGGGGCCCGCCGCCAGCGGATCGAGACCCGGGTCAACCATCCCGGCGCCCATGCTCGCGTCCGCCTGGACGGCGTCTATGTGTTGGCCGACCAGCGCCACGCCGACCAGACCACGGTCGTCACCCACGGCGGCGTCGACGGGACCACCAGCCAGCTGACCAAGGGCGTCGTCGACGGCCAGGCGCGCGGCGTGTTCCAGGGGCGGATCATCGTCCAGCCCGGCGCCGACCAGACCGACGCCCGCATGGGCCACCACGCCCTGATCCTGTCGGACAGGGCCGAGGTCGACGCCAAGCCCGAGCTGCTGATCTTCGCCGACGACGTTTCCTGCGCCCACGGCAATACGATCGGCGCGCTGGACGACGAGCAGATCTTCTACGCCCGCCAGCGCGGCATCCCCGAGGCCGAAGCCAAGGCGATGCTGACGGAGGCCTTCCTGGGCGAGGTGGTCGAGCGCATCGCGCACGAGGGCGCGCGCGAGGTGGCGGCCGCCTGGGTGGCCGCCAAGCTGGGGAGAGGCGCCTGATGGCCTTTGACGCCCCTTTCGACGTCGATCTGATCCGCGCCCAGTTCCCGATCCTGGCCCGCCAGGTGCACGGCAAGCCGCTGGTCTATCTGGACAGCGCCGCCAGCGCCCAGAAGCCGGAGGCGGTGCTTGAGGCGATGACGGGCCTGGCCCGCACCAGCTACGCCAATGTCCACCGCGGCCTGCACACCCTGGCCAACGAAACGACACAGGCTTATGAAAACGCACGGGAAACCGTCGCGAAGTTCATCAACGCCCAGCCGTCGGAAATCGTCTGGACCAAGAGCGCGACCGAGGCGGTGAACCTGGTCGCCGACACCTTCGGCCGCTCGCTGAAGGCCGGCGACGAGATCGTGATCTCGCAGATGGAGCACCACGCCAACATCGTGCCGTGGCACTTCCTGCGCGAGCGCTACGGCGTCGTCCTGAAGTTCGTCCCGGTCACCGACGACGGCCGCCTCGACATGGAGGCGTACAAGGGTCTGCTGTCCGACCGCACCCGGATGGTGGCCATCAGCCACATGTCGAACGTGCTGGGCACCATCAACGACGCCGCCGAGATCGTCCGCCTGGCCCATGCGGCCGGCGCGCCGGTGCTGCTGGACGGCTGCCAGGCCATCGTCCATTCCAAGGTCGACGTGAAGGCCCTGGACGTCGATTTCTACGTCTTCTCCGGCCACAAGCTGTACGGCCCCACCGGCATCGGCGTGCTGTACGGCAAGGCCGAGCGCCTGGCGGCCCTGCCGCCGTACCAGGGCGGCGGCGAGATGATCGGCAGCGTGTCGATGGACAAGATCACCTATGCCGACCCGCCGCACAGGTTCGAGGCCGGCACCCCGGCGATCCTCGAGGCCGTCGGCCTTGGGGCGGCGATCGAATGGCTGAACACCATCGACCGCGACGCGGCCCTGGCCCACGAGCATGCCCTCTACCAGCGGGTCGTCGACCAGCTGGACGGCGTCAACGGCGTGCGGATCCTGGGCACGGCGCCGGGCAAGGGCGCGGTGCTGAGCTTTGTCGTCGAGGGCGCCCATGCCCATGACGTGGCCCAGGTGCTGGACCGCTACGGCGTGGCCGTCCGCGCCGGCACCCACTGCGCCGAGCCCCTGATGAAGCGGTTCGGCGTCACCTCGAGCGCCCGCGCTTCCTTCGCCCTATATAACAGCCTGGACGAGGCCGACGCGTTCGTGAACGCGCTGGCCAAGGCCCGCAGTTTCTTCAGTTGAGCCCGATGACCGAACAATCCGCTTCCGTGGCCGCCCCCTCCGCGATCCCTCAGGCCGAACTCGATCGCCTGACCGACCAGCTGATCGAGAAGCTGAAGACGGTGTTCGACCCGGAGATCCCGGTCGACATCTACGAACTGGGCCTGATCTACAAGGTCGACGTCAGCGACGAGAAGGACGTGGCCATCGACATGACCCTGACCGCGCCGGGCTGCCCGGTGGCCGGCGAGATGCCGGGCTGGGTCAAGGACGCGGTCATGGAGATCCCGGACATCAAGTCGTGCCACGTCGACCTGGTCTTCGAGCCGCCGTGGGACCCCTCGCGGATGAGCGACGAGGCCAAGCTGCAACTGAACATGTTCTAGGCTGGTTGAACCCACATGGAAGCCGCTCTCTCGCAACGTCCCCGCCGCCCGCGCCCCAAGGTGGTCACCCTGACCCCGGCCGCCGCCGCGCGGGTCAAGGAGATCATGGCCAAGGCCGACAGGCCCTATGCCGGCCTGCGGGTGGGCGTGAAGAACGGCGGCTGCGCGGGCCAGGAATACGTCTTCGAATACGCCGCCGAGAAGGGGCCGATCGACGAGGTGGTCGAGGACCAGGGCGTGACCATCCTGATCGAGCCCAAGGCCGTGCTGTTCCTGATCGGCACGGTGATCGACTACGAGACCACCAAGCTGTCCTCGAAGTTCGTGTTCAACAATCCCAACGAAACCGACGCCTGCGGTTGCGGCGAAAGCGTGACGATCCAGCCGGCGGCCGAGGCCCTGGACTGATGCTGACCCGGACGCCCGCCTGCGTGGAGTGCGGCCTGGCCTGGGGCGCACCGGCCTTCCGCCACGAGGACCATGCGCCGCTGTACTGGTCGGATACGGGGATCCTGTGCTCGACCGGCTGCGCGACGAAGCATTTCGACAGGCGTCGGGAGGACGGGACGTTCATGCCCGTGCCGGCGGAGTGCCCGGTCGAGCTGTGATCAAATCCAGACGCCGGTAACTTGCATGACGCCAAGAAACCCGACCAACCAAGCCAAGGGAATTTGCGGTAGGGCGAAAACCGTCGCCGCGATCCGGTACCCTTTGGCGAATGCGAGGACGCCCAGGCTGAGCGGGATGCTGGCGTAAAACAGGTACGAGAGCATATCGACGACTAAGTCGGGCCGATCCGCCGTCGCGGACCCAGGTTCCACGCGGAAGACCGTGGCCCAAGCCTCGGCGGCAAGCACCGGAAACGCTGACGCCAGCACGAGCGGAATGACGACCGGTCGTGGCCGCAGGCCAAATTTCCGTGCAGTCAGATAGATCGCGCCGGCCCAGAAAGCCTCCATGAGGAGCAGCGTCAGCACGTCAAGCCACCGCCTTGGTGTGAGTAGCCGCCACATTCTCCCGCCCGTTCCATTCCACCAGCACCGACGGCCGGACCGGCTCGCCGCGCGCCTGGGCGATCAGCTGGTTGGTGCGGGTCTCGATGACGTCTTCCATCCGGGCCATGAACTCGGCCTTGGAGAGATCCTGGGGCAGGGGCGGCAGGAACTCGATGGTCGCCATGCCGGGGGTCTTCTTCTTGTCGGTCTGCCGCCAGAAACAGCCCAGATTGGTCGCCACCGGCACCACCGGCAGGCCGAAGTCGCGGCTCATGTGATAGACGCCGGTTCGGTAGCGGAACCGCTCTCCAGGCGCGGCCAGGTGGCCTTCCGGATAGATCAGGATGCGGCGGCCCTCGGCGGCCACCTGGGCGGCGCTTTGCGACAGCGCCCTGCGCGCTTCGGGCCCGCCGCAGCTGTCGACGACTATGGCCCCGAACTTCTTGAGAATCGCCCCGACCAGCGGGAACTTCTCCAGATGGTCGCCGGTCACGAAGCTGAGATTGTCGACATGGGCGAACATCACGAAGCCGTCGCCCCAGCTGTGGTGCTTGGCGGCGATGATGAAGGCGCCCTGCGGCAGGTTTTCCTGGCCCTTCAGCTCGATGCTGATCCCGGCGAAGGTGCGCAGCGCCCAGATCATCCGGCGGCTGTAGAGCCGCAGGGCGAAGGCGATCGGCCGGCGGCCCGGGAGCAGGGCGGAGAGGGCGGCTGACAGGCCGTAGAAGATCGACAGCACCCAGTAGTAGGCGTTGAACAGCGCGCTGCGCATGGCTCTGGTTCCTGTTAACGGGCGGAGAGCACGGCCTGGACGGCCGCGGTCATCAGGGGGGCGTGGGCCGAAAGGGCGTCGTCGCCCAGCCGGCCATAGGCCTTGTTCTGGGCGGTCTGGGTGATCACGCCGATGGCCATGGCGGCGATCACCCGCGGGTCGCCCGGGGGCAGTTCCGTCTCGATCATCGCCCGCTTGACCAGGCCCTCGACCATGGTCACCGGGTCGCGGCCGTCCTCCTGGTAGTAGGGCAGGAAGTGGTGCAGCTGCAGCAGGTGGAAGGAAAACAGCAGCCAGTCCTCGTCGGCCACGGTGCAATAGGCGCGGACCACGGCGGCGGCCTTGGCCTGGATGCCGGTCGCCATCTCGGCGTTGACCGCGATCAGGTCCGAGAGGCGGCGGTGGGTGGTCATGAACAGGCCCACGGCCAGCTCGTCCTTGCTCTTCCAGTGGCGGTAGATCGCGCCCTCCGACACCCCGGCCTTGGCGGCGATCAGCTTGGTGGTGGCCGCGTCGACGCCCCGGTCGACGAAGACCTCGAGGGCGGCGCGTTCGATCCTGGGCTTGGCGTTCATGGGGGGACCTTAGCATGGCCTTGGATCGATGCAAGTGATTACTCACATCGGTCAATCCGCCGTTGACCCCGGCGCGGGCGGCGGCCTAAGCCGGGCCATGGTCCAGTCGATCCTGATCTATTCGATGGGCGAGGTGATCGGCGACGGCCTGATCAAGCTGCCGTTCATCGCCGGCCTGCGCGCCGCCTTCCCCCAGGCGCGGATCACCTGGTGCGCCGCCAAGGGCCAGACGGTCTATGCCGGGCCGCTGAAGGCCGTGACGGCCGGCTATATCGACGAGATCCTGACCGACGGCCCGACGGGCGACGCAGCCCTGGACGTGCTGCCCTGGGTCAGGCCGTTCGGCGGGCGGACCTTCCATCTGGTGATCGACACCCAGGAGAACGCCCGCCGCAGCCTGGTCGCCCGCCGGGCCGCCAGGGGGCGCTTCGTCTCGGCCGCGGCCGAGGCGCGCAAGCCCGATTGGCCGGTCGCCGTGGTCGAGCGCCTGGCGCGGTTGCTGGCCCTGGCCACCGACGGCGCCGGCGCGCCGCGTTCGCTGGCCCTGTTCCATCCCGACGCCGCCAACGCCGCCCGCGCCCTGCTGCCCACCGCCCACTACGGCGGCCCGGTCTATGTGGGCCTGGCGCCGGGCGCGGGCGGCCAGGACAAGCGCTGGCCGCTGGACCGCTATCTGGAGCTGGCCCGCCGTATCCAGGCGTCCGGCCGCAAGGCGGTGTTCTTCTTCGGCCCCGACGAGGCGGCCGACGCCCAGACGGCGCGCGAGGCGGTCCCGCAGGCCCTGTTCCCGGAGGCGGATCGCACCGACGGCTTTCCCGAGGTGAAAGGCCCGCTGCTGGCCATCGCCCTGGCCGGCCGCCTGACCGCCGCGGTGGCCAACGACGCCGGTCCCGGCCACATGCTGGCGGCCGGCGGCGCGCCCCTGCTGTCGCTGCAGAAGGACCGCCGCAAGGCCGTCAAGTTCCGCCCCGCCGCCCAGCGCCTTGAGCTGCTGGTCGCGGAGGACTACGGAGACGACATGGCCGCCCTGCCGCTGGATGTGGTGGACGCGGCCCTGCAAGGCCTGATCGCCGGAGTTTCGTGAAATGCCCATCCTGGCGCCCGTCTCGGCCGGCGAGCTGATCGACAAGATCACCATCCTGCGGGTCAAGGCGATACGGATCGGCGATCCGGCCAAGGAGGCCAACGTCAAGGCCGAGCTGGCCTTGCTGGAGGAGACCGCCGCCCGCGAACTCCAGCATTCGCCGGAGCTGGAAGACCTGATCGCCCAGCTGACCGAGATCAACGCCGCCCTGTGGGACATCGAGGACGGCAAGCGGGACTGCGAGCGCCGCCAGGACTTCGGGCCGAAGTTCGTCGAGCTGGCCCGCCGCGTCTATATCGACAACGACCGCCGCGCCGCCGTGAAGCGCCAGATCAACCTGCTGGCGGGCTCGGACATCGTCGAGGAAAAGAGCTACAAGCCGTACCTGGCGGGGTAGGGCGGAGCTACAGCAAAAACGCTCCTCATCCCGAGGCGCCCGCGCAGCGGGCCTCGAAGGACGCACGGCGCGTCCACCTCATCCCCGCTTGCCGACGGTCTCCTCGACCCGTTCCTCGAAGTCGCCGAGATTGCCGAACAGGTTTTCGATGGCGAACACCAGGCCGAACACCCGGGCCGCGTCGTCGAAGGCCAGGGCTCGCGTGCCGCCGCCGGCCCGCAAGGTCTCGACGGCGGCCTGGAAGGCCTGGTGCGCCTCGGCGAAGGCCAGGCGGTCCGGGCGCGGGCCGCCCGACAACAGGGCCGCGCAGGCCCGCAGGAAGATCGCGCTGGCGTTCAGCATGGCCGCCGAGGGCAGGGCCAGGCCCGGCGAGGGGAAGGCCTCGCGCAGCGCCCGGCCGATCATCACGCAGTCGTTGCGCAGCCTCCACAGCGTGCGGGGCAGGGCGTCGGTGACCGAATGGTCGCTCAGCCGGCTGGCGCTCTCGCGCTCGGCCTCGGTCATGGCGGTCTGCAGCTTGGACAGGGCCTTGAGCGTATCGTCGTAGTGGCCGCGAGCCTCCAGCTCGGTCGCGCCGCCCTTCAGCTTCAGAGCGTAATGCTCCAGCAGTTCGGCCAGCAGGCCGGCCACCGTGTCCGCGCTGTCGACCACCGTGGCGTGGGCCCGGGCCGGGAAGATCAGCAGGGTGGCGGCGATGCCGACCACGCTGCCGACCGTGATCTCGGCCACGCGCAGGACGGCGGCGACCAGCGGGTCCAGGTGGGTGGTCGTGCCGATCAGCATGATCACGGCGGTGACCGGCGCCACCTTGAAGGCCGGGCGGACGGCGGCGAGAAAGGCCAGCAGGGCCGCAGTGACCGCCAGGATCGGTCCGCCGGCCTCGGGCCAGCGGGCGTGCAGCATGGCGGCCCCGGCTCCGGCCGCCGCGCCGACCACCGTGCCCATCAGCCGCTCGATCGAGGCGGTGATCGTCGCGCCCAGGCTGGACTGGACGATGATCACGGCCGTGAACACCGCCCAATAGCCCTGGGGCAGGCGCAGCAGGGTGGCCAGGGCGTAGGCGGCCACGACCGCCGCCGACACCCGGACCGCGTGGCGCAGCTCGGTCTTGCGCGCCGCCGCCTTGGCCAGGGCGCTGCGGGAAAGCTCCAGCCCGACGAAGCGCCGCCAGTCGCTGGGCGCGGCCTCCGGCATCTAGGCCACCGCCTCGCGCAGCATCTCCAGCGCCGTGCGCACCGCGGCCAGCTGCACGCCTTCGCGAGTCTCGCCGTCGAACAGCTCGTGGCGATGGACGACCGAGCGGTTGGCGCGGGCCACGGCGAAGTGCACCGTGCCCACCGGCTTCAGCGGCGAGCCGCCGCCCGGTCCGGCGACGCCGGTGATCGCCACGGCCACGTGACCGTTGCTGGCCTCCAGCGCGCCTTCGGCCATCATCCGCGCGACCACCTCCGACACCGCCCCGTGGTCGGCGATCAGGTCGCCCGGCACGCCCAGCATCTCGGACTTGGCCCGGTTGGTGTAGGTGACGAAGCCGCGCTCGAAGACGTCGGACGCCCCGGCGATGTTGCAGATCGCGCCCGCCACCAGGCCGCCGGTGCAGCTCTCGGCCGTGACCAGCCGCAGCGACCTCTGGCGCGCCTCGTCGATCAGCAGGCGGGCCAGGGTCTGGATTTCGAGCGGGAACATGGGGAGACTCCTTGGAACCATCTTGGCGGCCGTCCCTGAGTCCGTCATCCCCCGACGTGCTCTTTACCCAGGCCCAGGGCCTAAGCACGCGGCTTGCACCGAGCCGGCGGTCACCGGGGAATGCGGGCGATGGCCTTGATCTCGAAATCGAAGCCGGCGAGCCAGGTCACCCCGACCGCGGTCCAGTTCGGGTAGGGCGGATCGCCGATCTCCTCGGCGCGAACCGCCAGCACCGTATCGATCTGCGTCTCCGGATCGGTATGGAAGGTGGTCACGTCCACCACGTCGGCGAGGTCGCAACCGGCGGCGGCCAGGACCGCCCGAAGATTGGCGAACGCGCGGCGGACCTGGTCTTCGAAAACGGGTTCCGGCGAGCCGTCCTCACGGCTCCCGACCTGTCCGGAAACAAAGAGCAGGTCCCCGGAGCGGATCGCGGCCGAATATCCGTAGATCTCGTAGAGGGCCTGGCGACCGGCGGGGAAGATCGCGTCGGGCTTGGTCATGTCTCGTTCCTTTCGTGGGGTCTGGCGGGGCGAACCGCCGATCCGCGAGATAAAGGCCGAGCAATTGCTGGGTAAGGCTTTGAAATGCGCATGAGTTGATGCAAAAATGCCATCAATGTCGCGACCTTCGCTCAACGACCTGACGGCCTTTGTGGTCGTCGCCACGCGCCGGAGCTTCCGTCGCGCGGCCGATGAACTGGGCGTCGCGCCGTCCACCCTGAGCCATACGATGCGGGCCCTCGAGGCGCGCATGGGCATGCGGCTGCTCAACCGCACCACCCGGAGCGTTTCACCGACCGAGGCCGGCTCTCAGCTGCTGGTTCGCCTGCAGCCGGCGCTCGCTTCGCTCGACGAGGCCCTGGAGAGCGTGGCGGGGTTCCGTGGCGGGGTGGCGGGGGTCGTGCGGATCAACGCGCCGCGCGTGGCGGCGGCGCTGATCGTGCAGCAAGTCCTCCCGCGCCTGTCGCAACGCCATCCCGACGTGACCGTGGACCTTGTTGTCGAAGGCGCGCTGATCGACATCGTGGCCGGCGGCTTCGACGCCGGGGTGCGGCTCGTAGAGTCGATCCCGCGCGACATGATCGCCGTTCCGCTGACCCGTCCGCTACGGTTCCTGTGCGTCGCCTCACCCGGCTATCTGGACCGCGCCGGCGTGCCCGCCACGCCCGACGACCTCAGGGACCATCGTTGCATTGGCCATCGCCTGCCGAGCGGCAGGCTCTATCGCTGGGAGTTCGAGCGAGACGGCCAGGTCATGACGATCGAAACCGCCGGATCGGTCATCCTCGACGACGAGGACCTGATGGTCGAGGCCGCCGCCGAGGGGCTGGGCGTGGCCTATGTGGCCGAGCCGGCCGCGGCGGCGGCGCTCGCGGCGGGACAGGTGCGTGAGGTCCTGGCGGCATGGCTGCCCCCGACGGAGGCCGTGGCGGTCTACTATCCCGGACATCGCGCCGCGCCGCTGGCCCTGCGGGCGTTCCTGGAAGTCGTCCGCGAGGTCAGCAAGCTCGGCTGATCGGGGCCTTCGTTCCAGCGCGGCCGTGGCCGACGCTCAGGCCGGCGTCTCGACCACCGCGATCGCCTGGGCGGCCAGGCCTTCGCCGCGACCCGTGAAGCCCATGCCCTCGGTAGTGGTCGCCTTGACGCTGACCCGGTCGAGCGGCAGGTCCAGGATCTCCGCCAAGCGCGCGCGCATCGCCGCCCGGTGCGGCTTGATCTTCGGCCGCTCGCAGATCAGCGTCACGTCGACATTGACCAGGGCCCCGCCGCGTTGACGAACCAGGTCGACCGCGTGGGCCAGGAACCGGTCGGAGGAAGCGCCCTTCCATTGCGGATCGGTGGGCGGGAAGTGGTCGCCGATGTCGCCTTTGCCGATCGCGCCGAGAATGGCGTCGGTCAGGGCGTGCAGGCCGGCGTCGGCGTCGGAGTGGCCGATCAGGGTCTCTTTATGGGCGATCTCCACGCCGCACAGCCAGACCGATTCCCCCGGGCCCCAGCGATGGGCGTCGAAGCCCTGGCCCATCCGGGTGAGCCTGGCGCGGCCGGCGAGCTGTTCGGCCATGGCGAAGTCCTCCGGATAGGTCAGTTTCATCAGCATCGGGTCGCCGGGCGTGACCACGACGCGGCCGCCATGGCGCTCGACCACCTGGCCGTCGTCGGTGGGCTCGTCGGGCCCTTCCCAGGCGGCGTAGGCGGCCAGCAGGCGGTCGCGACGGAACGCCTGCGGAGTCTGGGCCCGCCACAGGTCGTTTCGCGGTTTCGTGACAACGTTGGACTCGAGCGCCCCGCTTTTCAGCGTATCGGCCACGGGCAAGGCCGGAATCGCGCCATCCGCGTCGTCGAGGGCCTCCAGTACCGCTCTGATTGTTGCGGCGCCGAGAAAGGGTCGGGCGGCGTCGTGGATCAGGACGGGCTCGTCGGCCGGACGGTCGGCGAGGGCGGCCAGGCCGGCCTGGACGGAGAGGGCGCGAGTCGCGCCGCCGGGCGTCGTCGTCCAGCCCGCCAGGCCCTTCATCGCCACATCCAGGACCGGCCGCGCCTGCGAATCCGCAACGATCACGAGCTTTTGCGCGCCGCCGGCCAGCAGGGCTTCCGCCGACCAGCGCAGCACGGTTTTCCCCGCCAGCCTACGCCATTGCTTGGCCTGGCCGGGCCCTGCCCGGACGCCGGAACCGGCGGCGACGATGACGGCGGAGAAGGTCATTGGGGCTGTTTAGCGAGCCAAATTAACTTGTCCAGAGAAGGAGGCTTTACGGCGCCGCACAATATGCCTAAAAAGAGTGCGACGGGGATGTATAGAAAATGAGCAACGGTCTCACAGTCGGCAAGGTCGAGGTGCCCGGGCGCGTATGGATCGCGCCGATGACGGGTGTTTCGGACCTGCCCTTTCGGGAAACGGCCAGCCGCCTGGGCGCCGCCTATGTGGCGACGGAAATGGTCGCCTGCGCCGAGTTCGCCCGCGGCCGGCCCGACGTGGTGCGCCGCGCCGCGGTGGGCGACGGCCTGCCGCTGATGGTCGTCCAGCTGGTGGGCCGTGATCCCGGCTTCATGGCCCAGGGCGCGCGGATGGCCGCCGACGCCGGGGCCCAGATCATCGACCTGAACTTCGGCTGCCCCGCCAAAGAAGTCACCAAGGGCGCCGCTTCGGGCTCGGCCCTGATGCGCGAGCCCGACCTGGCCGAGGCCCTGGTGGCCGCCGCGGCCGAGGCGGTGGATGTTCCCGTCACCGTCAAGATGCGCCTGGGCTGGGACGACGACAGCCGCAACGCCGCCGACATCGCCCGCCGGGCCGTCGAGGCCGGGGCGAAGGCGATCACCGTCCATGGCCGCACCCGCTGCCAGTTCTACAAGGGCCAAGCCGATTGGGAGGCCGTCGCGGCGGTCAAACGGGCGGTCGACGTGCCAGTGCTGGTCAATGGCGACATCGTCGACGGCGACACCGCCCAGGCGGCGCTCGACCAGTCCGGCGCCGACGGGGTGATGATCGGGCGCGGCGTCTATGGCCGCCCGTGGATCGCCCAGGCGATCGAGGCGGCGCTGCGGGGCGAGGGCTTCCGCGAGCCGGACGCCGGGGAGCGCCTGGCCATCGCCGTCACCCATTTCCGCCGCAGCCTGGACTTCTACGGCGGCAAGCTGGGCCTGAAGATGTTCCGCAAGCACCTGGCGTCCTACATCGAGGCCGCGCCGTGGCCCGACAGCGAGGAGGCGCGCCGCGCCGCCCGCGCCGCCCTGTGCCGGCTGGAGGATCCCGCCGCGATCGAGGACGGCCTGGCCGCCCTGTGGCTTGGGGACTTGGGACTGGACGACCGGAGGCTGGCCGCATGAGCGATCACGCCCGCGTCCCCTCGGCCAAGGTCGCCGACAGCCTGAAGATCGCGGCGTTCGACCTCAGCCCCGAGCCGGCCCTGGTGGTTGATCGCGACGGGGCGCTGGTGGCGGTCAACGAGGCGGCCGAGGCCCTGTTCGGCCAGGGCCTGTCGCTGCTGGCCCGCGGCCGGTTCCGCGCCGCCCTGCCGCCGGGCTCGGTGCTGGTCTCGATGATGGACCGGGCCCTGTTCGAAGGGGCCCTGGTCCGCGAGCACGGGGTCGAGGTCAACCTGTTCGGCCAGCCGCCGTTCGAGGCCGACGGCGCGGCCGCGCCGCTGGGCGACGGTTCGGTGCTGATGACCCTGCACGTCAAGGGCGTGCTGGGCGTCGAGCGGGCCTCGGACGCCGCCGGCCTGCGCTCGGTGGTCGGCCTGGGCCGCATGCTGGCCCACGAGATCAAGAACCCGCTGGCCGGCATCCGCGGCGCGGCCCAGCTGCTGAAGACCGGGGCCAGCGCCGCCGACCAGCCCCTGGCCCAGCTGATCGTCGACGAGACCGACCGCATCCGCCGGCTGGTCGACCGCATGGAGGCCTTCTCCGACGAGGTTCCCGGCCCACGCGAGGCGGTCAACATCCACCAGGTGCTGGACCGCGTCCGGGCCCTGGTGGTCAACGGCGTGGCCGACGGCCTGGCCCTGCAGGAGCACTACGACCCGTCGCTGCCGGACGTCTGGGGCGACGAGGACCACCTGATCCAGGTGTTCCTGAACCTGGTCAAGAACGCGGCCGAGGCCGCCCACGCGCGCGGCGACGGCCAGGGCATCCTGTCGATCCACACCGCCTGGCGTCCGGGCGTGCGGGTGCGGGGCGCCGACGGCAAGGCCACGGCCGGCGCGCCGATCGAAATCCGCGTGCAGGACAACGGCCCGGGCGTGCCCGCCAGCCTGCGCGACCACCTGTTCCAGCCGTTCGTCACCACCAAGGCCAACGGCACGGGCCTCGGCCTGGCCCTGGTCACCAAGCTGGTGACCAGCCACGGCGGCCTGATCGACTTCGACTCCGAGCCCGGCCGCACGGTGTTCCGCGTGCTGCTGCCGATGGCCAACGGAAAGCTTGCCCCCTCCACTGGAGACGCCCACGCATGAACGCCGCCAGCAAGAAGATCCTGATCGCCGACGACGACAGCTCGGTGCGGCTGGTGCTCAGCCAGGCCTTCACCCGTCTGGGCTATCAGGTCCGGGCGACGGGCAACGCCACGACCCTGCTGAAATGGGTGACCGACGGCGAGGGCGACCTGATCGTCACCGACGTGATGATGCCCGACGAGAACGTCTTCGACGTGCTGCCGCGCATCCGCAAGGAGCGGCCCAAGCTGCCGATCATCGTGATGAGCGCCCAGAACACCCTGCTGACGGCGGTCAACGCCGCCGACGCCGGGGCGTTCGAGTACGTCTCCAAGCCGTTCGACCTCGACGACGTCACCGCCGCCGCGCGCCGGGCCCTGTCGCGGCCGGCCGACGCCGAGGCCTCCAAGGCCCAGGCCCGGGCCATGCGCGACGAGCGCCTGCCGCTGATCGGCCGCTCGGCCCCGATGCAGGAGGTCTATCGCACGATCGCCCGCCTGGTCGGCGCCGACCTGACGGTGCTGATCCTCGGCGAAAGCGGCACCGGCAAGGAGCTGGTGGCCCGCGCCCTGCACGAGCTGGGCCGCCGTCGCGACGGCAAGTTCGTGGTTATCAACCTGGCCGCCGTGCCGCGCGAGCGCGTCGAGACCGAGCTGTTCGGGCGCGGCGAGGGCGACATGGGCCGCCTGATCGAGGCCGATGGCGGCACCCTGTTCCTGGACGAGATCGGCGACATGCCGCTGGACGCCCAGACACGCCTGCTGCGGGTGATCGACGGCACCGAGCCGGTGCTCAACCCCAAGACCGGCCGCCGTCCCAACGTCCGGATCATCGCCGCCACCAATCGCGACCTGCGCGGGCTGATCCAGCAGGGGCTGTTCCGCGAGGACCTGTTCTTCCGTCTCAACGTCGCGCCCGTGCGCCTGCCGCCGCTGCGCGACCGCACCGAAGACATTCCGGACCTGGCCCGCACCTTCCTGCTGCGCGCCAACCGCGAGGGCCTTCCGGCCAAGACCATCGACCAGAGCGCGCTCGACCGCATGAAGAGCCACGCCTGGCCGGGCAATGTGCGCGAGCTGGAAAACCTGGTCCGGCGGATGTGCGCCCTCTATGCCGAGGAGCTGATCACCGCCCGGATCGTCGATCGCGAGCTGCAGGACCACACTCCCGCCGCCCACGCCGATGAGGGACCCGTCACCCTGGCCAGCCTGGTGGAGCGCCACCTGTCGTCGCACTTCGCCGACCAGCCCGACGGCGTGCCGGCCGCCGGCCTCTATGATCGGGTTCTGCAGGAGGTCGAGCGTCCGCTGATCCAGCTGACCCTGTCGGCCACGCGCGGCAACCAGGTGCGGGCCGCCGAGATCCTGGGACTCAACCGCAACACCCTGCGCAAGAAGATCCAGGACCTGGGCGTGGAGATGACCCGCGGCCGGCGCTGATTCACGGCGACGGCCTTCCAAGAAGGGTCGTCGCCCCGGGGCTGATCCGCGCGCTGACGCTTAATTAGCACATGCCTGTTGAGTTTAGGGCACAGTCCCCCTTAAACTTGGTCAATGGCGTCCGTTCCATCCGTACTGGAGCTTGAAGGACCGCCGACCCGGTTCAGCCGGGCCTGGTGGCGCGAGCTGCTGCGGTCGCGGTTTACGCTGGGAAGCGCCTACGGCCTGGCCATCGCCCTGACGGCCACGGCGGTGTTCCTCGCCTCGTCGCCGCCAGCCACCGGACCGATCGGACCGGCCACCACCGTCATCCTCGTGGTCCTGGGCTTCAACCTGGCCCTAATCCTCTGCATCGCCGGCGTCGTCGGCTGGCGGCTGCTGGACATGGTCGACGCCCGGGCCAGCGACGCCGGCGCGCGCCTGCACCTGCGGTTCGTGGGCCTGTTCTCGGTGGCCGCGGTGGCCCCGGCGGTGATCGTGGCCCTGTTCTTCGGCGTGCTGGTCAATCGCGGCGTCGACGCCTGGTTCAGCGAGCGCGTGCGCACCGTGGTCGAGAACTCCGCTACCGTGGCGCGCTCCTATGTCAGCGAACAGACGGAATATATCAGCCAGCACGTCGGGCCGATGGCCGGCGTGCTGAACCTGGCCGCCCCGACCCTGGCCGATTCGCCGGTCGCCTTCGGGCACTACATGAAGGAGCACATGGAGGAGAACGGCTTCTCGGCCGCCTATGTGCTGGACCGTGACGGGCGGATCCTGGCGCGGGCCGAGAGCGAGACGGCGCCGCCGTTCCTGGCCCCGCCGCCGTCCAGCTTCCGGCGGACCGACGACGGCGACATCACCTCGCAGCGCTTCGTCGACGAGGACCTGTTCCGCGCCCTCTATCGACTGAAGGCCTTCCCCGACGCCTACCTCTACGTCGCCCGGCCGATCGACAAGGGCATCCTGGCCCACCTGATCGAGTCCGAGGAATCGCTGATCTCGTATCGCGAGGCGGCCAAGAA
The DNA here is from genome assembly GCF_004342605.1 of Caulobacter sp. BK020. Classification (GTDB taxonomy): domain Bacteria; phylum Pseudomonadota; class Alphaproteobacteria; order Caulobacterales; family Caulobacteraceae; genus Caulobacter. The sequence goes on along the minus strand of NZ_SLZL01000020.1, from coordinate 80,361 downwards.
CCAGGACCGGATCCAGGTGATCTTCGGCCTCAGCTACATCGAGACCGCGCTGCTGGTGCTGGTCGCGGCCGTCTGGGTGGGCATCGCCGCCGCCAACTCGATCGCCGCCCCGGTCTCGGGCCTGGTGCAGGCCGCGGGCCGGGTGTCGGCCGGCGACCTGGACGCCCGGGTCGACGTCGAGACCGGCCCCGAGGAGATCCGCGCCCTGTCGGTGGCCTTCAACATGATGACCACCGACCTGCAGGCCCAGCAGGCCGCCCTGCGGGTGGCCAGCCTCGACGCCGAGTCGCGGCGGCAGTTCATCGAGACCGTGCTGTCCGGCGTCAGCGCGGGCGTCGTCGGCCTGGACGCCACGGGCCGGATCACCGCCCTCAACCGCCGGGCCGGCGACCTGCTGGCCCTGGACGAGAGCGCCGTGGGCCAGCCCCTGGTCGAGGTCGCGCCCGAGCTGGAGACCGTGATCCAGGAGATCAGCGGCGGCCGTCCCAACGCCGAGGTCGAGATCGACGTGATGCGCGGCGGCGAGACCCGGCGGCTGCGGTTCCGCGGCGCCGGCCAGGCGGCCGAGACCCTGGTGCTGACCTTCGACGACATCACTCGCCTGATGGCCGCCCAGCGCAACGCCGCCTGGAAGGACGTGGCCCGGCGCATCGCCCACGAGATCAAGAACCCGCTGACCCCGATCCAGCTGTCGGCCGAACGGATCCGCCGCAAGTACCGCAAGGACATCACCGGCGACCTGGACACCTTCGACCGCTGCACCGAGACCATCATCCGCCAGGTCGGCGACATCGGCCGGATGGTCGACGAGTTCTCGGCCTTCGCCCGGATGCCGGCCCCGCGCTTCGCCCCCGCCGACCTGACCGAGATGCTGCGCCAGGCGGTGTTCGCCCAGCGTTTCGTCGACACCGAGACCGAGGTGACCCTCGAAGAGCCCGGCGACGACGTCTGGGTCAGCTGCGACGCGCGGATGGTGGGCCAGGCGCTGACCAACATCCTCAAGAACGCCGGCGAGGCGGTCGGCGCTCGCCGCCACGTCTCGCCGGAGCCGCCGGGCCGCATCGCCGCCAGCCTGGTCTCGGACGACGAGCACCTGTGCCTGGTGGTCGAGGACAACGGCGTGGGCCTGCCCGCCAAGGACCGCGACCGCCTGACCGAACCCTATGTCACGACCCGCGAGAAGGGCACCGGCCTTGGGCTGGCGATCGTCAAGCGGATCATGGAGGACCATGACGGCGAACTGGTCCTGACCGACGCGCTGAACGGAACCGGCGCCCGGGTCATCCTGAAGTTCCCCACGACCGCGCGGCTCGCCGCCGCCAACGCCCAGAACGGCGTAGAGGAGATGATATGAGCGCTGACGTGCTTGTGGTCGACGACGAGGTCGACATCCGCGAACTGGTGGCCGGCATCCTGGAGGATGAGGGCTACGCGGTGCGGGTGGCGGCCGACTCCGACCAGGCGCTGGCGGCCTTGCGGGCCCGCAAGCCCGCGCTGCTGGTGCTGGACATCTGGATGCAGGGCGGAGGCATGGACGGGCTGGAGCTGCTCGACATGGTCAAGGCCCTGGATCCCGACCTGCCGGTGATCATGATCTCGGGCCACGGCAACATCGAGACCGCCGTCAGCGCCATCAAGCGCGGCGCCTACGAGTTCCTGGAAAAGCCGTTCAAGTCCGACCGCCTGCTGCTGGTGGTTGAGCGCGCTCTAGAGGCCGCGAATCTTAAACGAGAAAATCGTCGCCTGCGGGTGCAGAGCTTCAGCTCCGACGGCCTGATGGGCAAGTCGGCGGCGGCCCAGGCCCTGCGCCAGCTGATCGCCAAGGTCGCCCCGGCCAACAGCCGCGTGCTGGTCTCGGGCCCGCCCGGCTCGGGCAAGGAACTGGTGGCCCGGCTGATCCACGGCTCCAGCAGCCGTTCGCGCAACGAGTTCGTGGCCGTCAGCGCCGCGGGCATGGCGCCCGAGCGCCTGGACGTCGAGCTGTTCGGCGAGGAAGGCGAGGGCGGTCGCCCGCGCAAGATCGGCGTGTTCGAGCGGGCCCACGGCGGCACCCTCTATCTCGATGAGGTGGCCGACATGCCGCGCGAGACCCAGAGCCGCATCCTGCGGGTCCTGGTCGAGCAGCGCTTCCGGCGGGTGGGCGGCGACAGCGATGTCCAGGTCGACGTGCGGGTGATCTCGTCCACCTCGCGCGAGCTGCGCGACGAGATCGCCGCCGGCCGGTTCCGCGAGGACCTGTTCCACCGCCTGAACGTGGTTCCCGTGCGGGTGCCCGGCCTGTCGGAGCGCCGCGAGGACATCCCCGAACTGATCAGCTACTTCATCGACCGCGTCTGCGAGGCCACCGGCCTGCAGCGGCGGCGGCTGGGCGAGGACGCCCTGGCGACGCTGCAGGTCCAGGCCTGGCCCGGCAACGTCCGCCAGCTGCGCAACAACGTCGAACGGATGCTGATCCTGGCTTCGGGCGAGCCCGGCGACCTGATCACCGCCGAGATGCTGAACGCCAACGAGCAGCCGTCCGGCGGCAACGCCGGGGCGATCGGCGCCGAGCGGATCATCGCCCTGCCGCTGCGCGAGGCCCGCGAGCTGTTCGAGCGGGAATATCTCAACGCCCAGATCCTGCGGTTCGGCGGCAACATCTCGCGCACCGCCAACTTCATCGGCATGGAGCGGTCGGCCCTGCACCGGAAACTCAAGTCTCTCGGCGTCGCGGGCGCCCGGGTCGAAGAGGAAGAGTAGGGCCGCCCCCAAACTCCGCTCATCCCGACGAAAGTCGGGACCCAAGCCGAGCTTGGTCGAAGTTCGCGGATGCTCGATCGATCGGGCGTCTTTCTGACAGGTCGCTTAGGTCCCGACTTTCGTCGGGATGAGCGGAACATTTTGAGGACTGACATGTCGCGTTTCGCCTACGTCAACGGCCGCTTCGTCCGTCACGGCGAGGCCGCCGTGCACATCGAGGACCGAGGCTACCAGCTGGCCGACGGGGTCTATGAGGTGTGGGCGGTGTTCGGCGGCAAGCTGGCGGACGCGGCGGGCCACTTCGCGCGGCTGTGGCGCAGCCTGGACGAACTGAAGATCGCCCATCCGATGAGCGAGAAGGCCCTGACCGTGGTGCTGCGCGAGGCCATCCGCCGCAACAAGGTGATCGAGGGCATGGTCTATCTGCAGGTGACCCGCGGCGTCGCCCCGCGCGACCACGCCTTTCCCAATCCCGCCGTGCCGCCCGCCGTGGTGATCACCGCCAAGCGCGTCGACCGCGAGCTCGCCGAGGCCAAGGCCGCCAGGGGCCAGTCGGTAGTTATCGTGCCGGAGAACCGTTGGGGTCGCTGCGACATCAAGTCGATCGGCCTGCTGCCCAACGCCCTGGCCAAGCAGGCGGCGCGCGAGCGCGGCGCGGTCGAGGCCTGGTTCGTCGACGAGATGGGCCTGGTCACCGAGGGCGCCTCGTCCAACGCCTGGATCGTCGACGCCGAGGGCCGACTGCGCACCCGCGACACCCAGGCCAACATCCTGCGCGGCGTCACCCGCTCCAGCCTGCTGGAGGTGATCGCCGAGGCGGGCCTTCCCGTGGCCGAGCAGCCGTTCACCATCGAGGAGGCCAAGGCCGCCAGGGAAGCCTTCATCACCGGCGCCGGCACGCTGGTCCTCCCGATCGTCAGCGTCGACGGCGCCCAGATCGGCGACGGCAAGCCCGGACCGGTGGCGACGCGGCTTCGGCGTCTCTATATCGAGCGCGCCAAGGCCGCCGCGATCTAGGTTGCAAGACCAGGTTTCGGAGGATTGGCGCAGTTTCTTTGCCGATTGGTCATACCAACCGGCGAAAAATGCTTTAGTCTGAACTTGTTTGTGTGGGGGGCGTGTGGCCCTCCGAAACAATGAGAGGGGAATCCCCATGTCGACCGAGAAAAAACAAAACCTTCAGGACACTTTCCTGAACAGCGTGCGCAAGTCGAAGACGCCGCTGACCATCTTCCTGGTGAACGGCGTGAAGCTGCAGGGCGTTGTCAGCTGGTTCGACAATTTCTGCGTCCTGCTGCGACGCGACGGCCAGTCCCAGCTGGTCTACAAGCACGCCATTTCGACGATCATGCCGGCCCAGCCCGTGCAGCTGTACGAGCCGAGCGCTGATCAAGACGACTGATCCCTGGAGCGTGGCGCGCCACGCTCCAAAATGTTTGATTTAGGGCCGTTTGACCAAATCCCCTTCGAAATCCATCGACCACGCGGCGCCGATCTTCCGGGCGTTCGTGATCCATCCCGTGCGGCCGACGCGCGGCCAGTCGGCCCTTGAGGCGCGTGACCCCAACGCGCGGCTTGAGGAGGCCGTCGGCCTGGCAGTCGCCCTCGACCTCGAGGTCGTCGAGACCACGATCGCGCCCCTGCGCGCGGTCACGCCCGCCACCTTGTTCGGCAAGGGCAAGATCGAGGAGTTCGCCGCCATCTGCGAGGTCGAGAAGATCGACGTCGCGGTGTTCGACGACCAGCTGACCCCGGTCCAGCAGCGCAACCTGGAAAAGGCCCTGAACGTAAAGGTCGTCGACCGCACGGGCCTGATCCTGGAGATCTTCGCCCGGCGGGCCCGCACCCGCGAGGGCAAGCTGCAGGTCGAGCTGGCGCGGCTGGACTACGAACGCTCGCGCCTGGTCCGCACCTGGACCCACCTGGAACGCCAGCGCGGCGGCACTGGCGCCACCGGCGGCCCCGGCGAGACCCAGATCGAGCTGGATCGCCGCCTGATCGCCGGCACGATCGGCAAGCTCAAGCGCGAGCTGGAGGAGGTGCGGCGCACCCGCACCCTGCACCGCAGCGCTCGCAAGAAGGTCCCGTACCCGACCGTCGCCCTGGTGGGCTACACCAACGCCGGCAAGTCGACCCTGTTCAACCGCCTGACCAACGCGGCGGTCGTGGCCCAGGACATGCTGTTCGCGACGCTCGATCCCACCTTGCGCACCGTCAAGCTGCCCGACGGCCGGCCGGCGATCCTGTCCGACACCGTCGGCTTCATCTCCGACCTGCCGCACGAGCTGGTCGAGGCCTTTCGCGCCACTCTGGAGGAGGTGCAGGAGGCCGACGTGGTGCTGCACGTGCGCGACGTGGCCAATCCCGACACCGACGCCCAGGCCCGCGACGTCCAGAAGGTGCTGGCCGAGCTGAAGGTGCTGGGCGACGACGGCGAGGCCGAGGGCGGCAAGACCCTGGTCGAGGTCTGGAACAAGATCGACCTGGTCGACGGCGAGGCCCGCGAGATCCTCGAAGGCCAGGCCCGCCGTCTGGGCGCCTCGGCGGTCTCGGCGGTCACCGGCGAAGGCTGCGCCGAGCTGCTCAAGCGGGTCGGCGGTCTGATCGACGACACCCCGCCGGTCGCCGTGCGCCTGGCGGCGTCGGACGGGGAGGCCCTGGCCTGGATCTACCGCAACGGCCGGGTCGAGACCCGTGAGGACGAGGCCGAGGGCGGCGTTCGCCTGGTCGCCCGCCTCGACGCTCAGGCCCTGGGACGGTTCGAACGGCAGTTTCCCGATGTCTGGGTGATGGCGACCGGCGACTGATCGTTCGGCCTTGCCGCGCTCGCCTTGCGGGTGAACACTCCGAGCTCGCATTCGGAGCGCGAGCATGGCCAACGATCTCTGGGACGGCGTCACCGTGCCGGCCGCCGCCACCATCGTCGTCAAGCGGGTGGAGGGGTTCTTCGCCCAGCCCTATGACGACAACGGCGCACTGCCGGGCGGCACCTGGACCATCGGCTACGGCACGATCCGCGACGCGGCCGGCAAGCCGGTAACGCCCGCGACCCCGGTCATCACCGAGGCCCAGGCCGTCAAGCTGCTGCTGCGCGACATGAAGCGCGCGGCCCAGGACGTCCACACCCGCGTCCGGACCCCGCTGCTGGTCTACGAGGCCGCCGCCCTGATCTCCTGGACCTACAATCTGGGCGACGGGGCCCTGCGCACCTCGACCCTGCTGCGCAAGCTGAACGCCGGGGAGAAGACCGCCGTGCCCGACGAGATGCGCCGCTGGATCAACCAGAACGGCAAGCCGCTGGTCGGCCTGCTGCGTCGCCGCTGGGCCGAGGCGGCGATCTTCCTGGGCAAGGACCCGGTCAACGCCTGCGTCCGGGCCTGGCGGGAGATCGACGACCTGACGGACTGGCCGGCGTTCTAGACTAGGGGCCGAAATAGCCCGCCGTCTCGATGTCGGCGATCAGGCCTGGCCCCGTCGGGCTCCAGCCGAGGGTCTGGCGCGTCCAGTCGCTGGACGTGGCCGCGTCCATCCCGGCGAACATCGCGAACCAGCCGAAATGCTCCGGCGGCCGGCTTTCGACCGGCAAGCCCAGCCCGCGACCGATGGCGGCGGCGATCTCCCGGAACGGCACGCCTTCCTCGGCCACCGCGTGATAGCGCTCGCCGCCGATCCCGCGTTCGATGGCGAGCCGATAAACCTTCGCCGCGTCGTGGCGATGCACGCCCGACCAGCGATTCCGGCCCTCGCCGGGATAGGCCGAGACGCCGGTCCGGCGGGCGATGTCGATCAGCAGCGGCACGAAGCCATGGTCGCCCGCGCCATGGGTGGAGGGGGCCAGGCGCACCACCGAGGCGTGGACGCCCTTGGCCACAAGCTCCGCGGCGGCGGTCTCCGAGACGCGGGGATAGCCGTCCACGCCTTCGCGGGGCGGGTCGGTTTCCAGGGCCAATCGTCCAGGCGCGAGGCGCGCCGTGCCGGAGGTGACCAGCAGCGGCTTGCCCGAGCCTTCCAGACCTGCGCCCAGGGCTTCGATGGCGCGACGATCCAGATCGCAGTTCTCGGCGAAGCGCGAGAAGTCGTGATTGAAGGCCGTGTGGATCACGGCGTCGGCCGAGGCGGCGGCGCGGGCCAGGCCGTCCTGGTCTTCCAGCACGCCGCGCACGGCCTCGGCGCCCGCCGTCTCCAGCGCCTTGGCGCCGTCCTCCGATCGGACCAGGCCCCGCACCTGATGGCCGTGGGCGACCAGCTCCCCAACCACGGCCGATCCGACGAAGCCGGACGCACCGGTAACAAAAACACGCATGGACACTCTCCAGGGATTTGACCAGGCCAATCCAGCGCCTATGCTCATCCTGTTAAAGTCGTGACTTTATAGGGGTATAATGACTACCTCCCTCGCTTCGCCGACCGAGGCCCGGCTCGGGGCCTATCTGCGTGATCGCCGCGGACGGCTGGACGCCTCGGCGCTCGGCCTGAGCGGGACGCGGCGCCGGACCCCAGGCCTGCGACGCGAGGAGGTGGCCCAAAGGGCCAACATCAGCGCGACCTGGTACACCTGGCTGGAACAGGGACGCGGCGGGGCCCCGTCGGCCGACGTGCTGGACCGCATCGCCCGGGCGCTCCTGCTGACCGACATCGAGCGCGAACACCTGTTCCTGCTGGGCCTGGGGCGACCGCCTGAGGTGCGCTACCGCCGGGCCGAAGGCGTGACACCCCGTCTGCAGCGGGTGCTGGACGCGCTGGATCCGATCCCGGCCATGGTCAAGACCGCCACCTGGGACGTGGTGGCCTGGAACCGCGCAGCCACGGTCGTGCTCGCCGACTACGCCGCCCTGCCGCTGGAAGAGCGCAACATCCTGCGCCGGATTTTCCTGGATCCGGCCGTGCGCGCGGCCAACGCCGATTGGGACGGCGTCGCTCGCTTCGTGACGGCCGCCTTCCGCGCCGACGTCGCCCGGGCCGGCGCCGATGGCGACCCGGCGGTCGCGGACCTCGTCGAGGAACTGCGGGCCCGCAGTCCCGAGTTCTCGGCCCTCTGGGCCCACAACGACGTCAGCCACTACGGCGAGGGCCTCAAGCGCCTGCGCCATCCCGCCGCCGGTCTCCTGGCCTTCGAATATTCGGCGTTCGCGGTGGACGGCCGGCCCGACCTGGGCATGATCGTCTACAACCCCGCGACGGCGGAGGACGCCGCCAAGGTGAGGGCCCTGGCCGAGGCGCTCTAGGCCTTCTTCTCCGCCGCCTTGGCCGCGTTCCATAGCCCGTCCATCTCGGCCAGGTCCGACTGGTCGGGCGTGCGGCCGTCCTTGGCCAGTTCGGCCTCGATGAAGGCGAAGCGGCGCGCGAACTTGGCGTTGGTGGCGCGCAGGGCGTCCTCGGGCTCGACGTCCAGCTTGCGGGCGAGGTTGGCGACCACGAACAGCAGGTCGCCCAGCTCCTCGCGGGCCTTGGCCTTGTCGCCGGCGGCGATCTCGACCTTCAGTTCGGCGACCTCCTCGGCCAGCTTGTCCAGCACCTCGTCGGTCGAGGGCCAGTCGAAGCCGACCCGGGCGGCGCGCTTGGTCAGCTTGACGGCGCGGGTCATGGCCGGGAGGCCGGCGGGCACGTCGTCCAGCACGCCGCCCTTCTTCTTGGCCTGGCGCTCCTGGGCCTTCAGCGCCTCCCAGCCGGCGGTCTGGGCGTCCTGGTTCTCGTAGGCGTGGTCGCCGAACACATGCGGGTGGCGGCGCACCATCTTGTCGTTGATCGCCCGGGCGACGCCAGCCAGGTCGAACGCCCCCTGTTCCTCGGCCATCCGCGAATGGAACACCACCTGCAGCAGCAGGTCGCCCAGCTCTTCCTTCAGGTCGGCCAGGTCGTTCCGCTCGATGGCGTCGGCGACCTCATAGGCCTCCTCGACGGTGTAGGGCGCGACGGTGGCGAAGGTCTGCTCCAGGTCCCACGGGCAGCCGCCGTCGGGATCGCGCAGCCGGGCCATGATGTCGATCAGGGTGAAGAGCGGGTGCTGATCCCCCCCAAGAGCATTCGGCTCGCGGGGATCATCACTCGGCGAGGGGCTTTGGAGCGGCGAGGGGAGCGACATGCGGTTCCGGGGGCGGGCTGGGGAGGGACTCGGCCGCGTCCCGCGCGTCAAGCTGACGGCGGATCTCGGCATGGGCGGTCGCGTCCAGCGGATAGCGCAGGATGACCGCGTACACCAGCAGGCCCAGCACCGCGGGCGCCACGGCGTACATGGCGATCAGGGCGGTGTCGCCCTGGGCGCTGGGGACCTTGGGGTCGAAGCCCAGCCAGGACAGCAGCAGGAACACGCCGATCGCCAGGGCGTAGCCCAGCTTCACCGTGCCGTTGACGATGGCGTACAGCAGGCCCGTGCGGTCCACGCCGCTGGCCAGCCGCTCCTCGTCGCCGATGTCGGCCATCATCGAGCGCACCAACAGCGGTGCGGCCGAATAGGGCAGGCCGGCCAGCACCAGTATGGCCATGCCGATCAGGGTCGGGGCGTTGAAGGCGAGACCGCCCTGGTTGGCGGGCGTGAAGACCGAGGCGACCTGCACGACCGCATAGACCACCGAGGCGATGGCCAGCGCCTTATGCTTGCCGACCTTGCGGGCCAGGGCCGGCCAGATCGGCGAGCCCAGCAGGGCGGCGACGAAATAGACCAGCAGCAGCAGGCCGGCCGCGCCCTTGTCGAAGCCCTTGATGCGCTGGAAGAAAAAGAAGAACAGCGCTCCGGCGATGCCCGGCGCCAGGCCCATCAGCAGGTCGGCGATCAGCAGCTTCTGCACCGAGGGCCGCTTGAGCAGGCCCAGATACTGCTTGAGGCCGGCCTCGTGCCTGACCGCCGGCACGTTGGTCTCGCCGACCACGCCGATGGCCAGCAGGAAGGTCAGGGGCAGCAGCAGGATGATGAACCAGCCCATGGCCTGGACGCCCGCAGCGTGGTCGCCCTTGAACACCATCGACAGGATCGGCGGCAGCAGCAGCACCAGGATCATGCCGACCACGTTGCCGGCCTGCCACCAGCCATAGATCCGCGATCGCTGCTGATAGTCCGGCGAGAGCACCGCGCCCCAGGCCGTCTGCGACAGCACCGCCATCGAATAGCCGAGGTAGCAGACGACCAGCCACGCCCACAGATAGATCGGCCCGATGCCGGGCCTGGCCATGAACAGGGCGTAGGCGGCGATCATCAGCACCGGGGCGGCGGCCGCCAGCCAGGGCCGGAACCGGCCGAGCCGGGTCCGGGTGCGGTCCATGACCCCGCCCAGGATCGGGTCCAGGATGATGTCGGCCAGCCGCACCATCAGGAAGGCCGCGCCCACCACCGACAGGGAAAGCCCCAGGTCGCTGACATAGTATTCCGGCAGGTAGACCACCAGCGGCAGGCCCAGGCCGGCCAGCGGCAGGCAGGGCGCGGCGAAGGCCGCCAGGGTCCAGGATGAGCGCCGTCCGGTCATGCGTTCCTCGCCGAGCGCGGGTGGGCCCCGCCGTCATGAACCGTAATCAGACGCCGTGTCGGCGTGGCTGACAAGGAGTCTCCGAAACGCATGTTTCAGCGCCGGGGCTTGGAGCCGTCGCTGAACTGGTCCTTGGCCAGCCGGTCGGCCAGACGGTCGAAGGCGTCCTCGGCGTCGTGCCAGGTCGAGCCGTAGCGCGCCCAGCGGATGTCGGATTCCCACCAGGCGTAGGCGATCGGCGTGCTCCGGCCGGCGGCGTCGACGTAGCGGCCGCTGATCTGCGCGCCGCCGACTCCGAAGCTCTGGATGGACAGGCCCGGCGTCTTGCCCAATTGCTGAGGCGTGGGGTGGTTGGGCTTGGCGTCCTCGATCACCAGCTCGAGGGTTCCGCCGCCGGGGCGGGGCGGCAGCCGGCGCTCGACCGAGCGCTGCAACTGGCTGGACAGGATGTCGAACTCCCGCTGGCCCAGGTCGTCGACCTTTTCGGCCAGTTTCGGGCCGATGGAGACCTTGACCTCGGAAACGGCGGGGGCGGCGAGGGCCGGCTGGGCCGCGCCCAGCAAGAGGACGGCGGAGGCGAGGGCGAGGCGCATGACGAACTCCCGGATCAGGCTTGGCTTGGAATGTAGGGATCGCGCCGACGCGACGCCAGGTTGAAGACCGCCCAGCCCAGCAGAGCCGACAGCAGCGAGCCGGCCAGCACGCCGATCTTGGTCTCGTCCTGCAGGACGGGGGCCTTGAAGGCCAGGTTGTTGATGAACAGGCTCATGGTGAAGCCGATGCCGCACAGGGCCGAGACGCCGAACATCTGGGTCCAGGAGGCGCCGCTGGGGCGCTGGGCCCAGCCCAGCCTGATGGCGGCCAGGCAGAACAGGCCCACCCCGATCGGCTTGCCCAGGAACAGGCCCAGGGTCGCGCCCAGGGTGGCGGGCGCCGTCAGCTCGGCCAGGCCGACCTGACCCAGGGCGACGCCGGCGTTGGCGAAGCCGAACACCGGCACGACCAGATAGCCCACCCACAGATTGAGCCCGTGCTCCAGCCGGTGCAGCGGCGAATGCGAGTCGTCCTGGTGGGAGGGCGACTTTGTGATCGGAATGGTCATGGCCAGGATCACCCCCGCCAGGGTGGCGTGCACGCCGGACTTGAGGAAGAAGAACCAAAGTCCAGCGCCGACAAGCAGATAGGGCCACAGCTTCATGATCTTCAGGCGGTTCATCGCCACGAGCACGGCCAGGGTCGCGGCCGCGCCGCCCAGCGCCCAGAGGGTCAGGTGGTCGGTGTAGAAGACGGCGATGATCAGGATGGCGCCCAGGTCGTCGATGATCGCCAGGGCCGCCAGGAAGATCTTCAGCGAGCCCGGCACGCGCGATCCCAGCAGCGACAGCACCCCCAGGGCGAAGGCGATGTCGGTGGCGGCCGGGACGGCCCAGCCGCGCAGGTTGGCCGGCGCCTGCAGATTGACCGCCACATAGACCAGGGCCGGCACGATCATCCCGCCCAGGGCCGCGACGCCGGGCAGCACCCGCCGCGACCAGCTGGACAGCTCGCCGTCGACCATCTCGCGCTTGATCTCCAGCCCGACCAGCAGGAAGAACACCGCCATCAGCCCGTCATTGACCCAGTGGGCGACGCTCAGGCCCGCCACATGGGCGTGCAGGACGTGGAAATAGTCGCCGGCCAGCGGCGAATTGGCGACGACCAGCGCCAGGGCGGCCGACCCCATCAGCAGCAGCCCGCCGGCGGATTCGCTGCGCAGGAAGTCGCGGATGGCGGAGAGCGGGCGGGCGGTCGTCATGGGCGGGCCTCGCGGGGAATCGTCGACGGCTACCCTAGCTTGTCATTCCGGTCGAAGCGAAGCGCGGCCTCTGGACTGACAGGTGGGCGTTGCGTGCTCGTCCAAGGCGACGGCTGTGCGTCCTTCGAGGCCCGCTGCGCGGGCGCCTCAGGATGAGGAGCTTTGTACAGAATTCCTCATCCTGAGGTGCGTGCTCCTGAGCGCGCCTCGAAGGACGCACTGCGCTCTACAGCCCCGCGATCCGGGCGATGGCCTCGATGTCCAGCGACCGTTCCAGCATCGCGGCGATCTCGTCCAGCGCCGCGTCGACGCTCGCCGCATGGTCGCGGGGCGTGATCGTCACGCCCAGCGGGGCCAGCAGGGCGGCGCGGGCCTCGCCGCGCTCGAACAGGCCGTGGACATAGGCCCCGGCCGCCCGGCCGTCGGCGGACACCGCTCCGTCGACCGCCCCGCCGTCGAAGGCCAGCATCGGCCGGGCCGCGCCGGGGCCGGTGGTGCGGCCGACGTGCATCTCGTAGCCGGAGAACGCCGCGTCGCCGTCCAGCAGCCGCCCGGAGACGGCCCGCAGCACCTTGTCGCCCAGCAGCACGGTCTCGACGTCGAGAAGGCCCAGGCCGGCGGCCGAGCCCGGGGCGCCCTCGATCCCCTGCGGGTCGGACACTGTCCGCCCCAGCATCTGGTAGCCGCCGCAGATCCCCAGCACCCGGCCGCCGCGCCGGACATGGGCCAGGATGTCGATGTCCCAGCCCTGGGCGCGCAGGAAGGCCAGGTCGGCCAGGGTGGCCTTGGTCCCCGGCACGATCACCAGGTCGGCGTCGCCGGGCACGGGCGTTCCGGGCGGCAGGAAGGCGAAGTCGATGTCCGGATCGGCCCGCAGCGGGTCGAACTCGTCGAAATTGGCGATCCGCGACAGCATCGGCGCGACGATCCGCACCCGCCGGTCGCCGTCGGCCCGGACCGGACGCTCCAGCACCACGGCGTCCTCGGCGGGCAGGGCGCGGGCCGGGGCCAGCCACGGCGCCATGCCCAGGTCCGGCCAGCCGGTGCGCGCGACGATCTCGCGGCGGCCCTCGTCGAACAGTGAAGGATCGCCGCGGAACTTGTTGATGATGAAGCCTTTTATGCGCTCACGATCAGACCGGTCCAGCACCAGGTACGCCCCGGCCAGGGCGGCGATCACGTGGCCTCGGTCGATGTCGCCGACCAGGGCCACCGGCACGTCGGCGGCGTGGGCGAACCCCATGTTGGCGATGTCGTCCGCTCGCAGATTGGTCTCGGCCGGGCTGCCCGCGCCCTCGACCAGCACCAGGTCGGCCTCGGCGGCCAACATCCGATAGCTTTCCACCGCCGTGGCCAGCAGGTCGGGCTTGAGGTGCTGGAACGCCCGGGCCCTGTAGGCGCCGACCACCTTGCCCCGCACCACCACCTGGGCCCCGATGTCGCTCTGCGGCTTCAGCAGCACCGGGTTCATGTGGACGGTCGGCGGGGTGCGGCAGGCGATGGCCTGCAGCGCCTGGGCCCGGCCGATCTCGCCGCCGTCCTCGGTGACCGCGGCGTTGTTGGACATGTTCTGCGGCTTGAACGGCCGCACGACCAAGCCGCGATTGGCGAACAGCCGGCACAGCCCGGCCGCCAGGGTCGACTTGCCCACGTCCGAGCCGCAGCCCTGGATCATCAAGGAAGGGATCATCAGCGAGGCCATGGCCCGCGCCTACAGGCCGTGCGGATCAGGGTCAATGCGCGGCTGGCGCCGGGGCGTGGAGCGCTCTATATCCCCGGTCACATGAGCATCGATCACGACTCCCGCCTCCGGCGGCTGAAGTTCCGGGCCTGGCATCGCGGATTTCGGGAAGCGGACCTCATTCTGGGGCCGTTCGCGGACACCCATGGCCCGAACCTGACTCCCGAGCAGCTGGATACGTTCGAAGCGCTGATGGAGGAGTCCGATCGCGAGATCTACGCCTGGATCGTCGGCCAGGAGCCGACGCCGGAGCGGTTCGACACCGATGTCCTGAGGCTGATCAAGACCTTCCGCTACGAAGCTCATGCGTCGCGGCCGATCGGGGACGGGATGTGATCTCACTCCCGTCCGCCCATCCCGGCGAAGGCCGGGACCCAAGCTGACGATCAGTGGGGGACGGGCGGATCGGACGACCACGGCCTATCGGCGAACACCGCTTGGGTCCTGGCTTCCGCCGGGACGAGCGGAGTTTTGGGAAGCAACGACAAGACGCCGGCGACGTTCTCGCTGGCCCAACATTCGAAGAGCAGCATGGCCTACGACGCCAAACAGATCGCCAAGGCCTCGGGAGGCCTGACCCTGGCCGGCGCGCCCGAAGGTTTCGACGCCCTGGTCATGGCCGACATCGCCCGGGCGCGCGGCGGCCTGACCGCCTTCGTGGCCCGCGACACCGCCCGGGCCAGCGCCTTCATCGACGCCCTGAAGTTCTTCGCGCCCGAGATCGAGGCCGTGCTGTTCCCGTCCTGGGACTGCCTGCCCTATGACCGCATCGGCCCGTCGGCCAGTGTGGCCGCGGTGCGCATGGCCACCCTGCACCGCCTGGCGGAGGGCCTGGGCCAGGCCAGGCCGGCCATGCTGGTCACCGCCGCGCCGGCCCTGCTGCAACGCGTGCCCGAGAAGTCGGTCCTGCTGCGCGCCAGCTATGCGGCCAAGGTCGGCAACAGCGTCGACGTCGCCGACCTGGAGCGCTATTTCGCGATCAACGGCTATAGCCGCGCCTCGACCGTGTCCGAGCGCGGGGAGTTCGCCATCCGCGGCGGGGTGATCGACGTCTATCCGCCGGCCGCCGAAGAGCCGGTGCGCCTGGACCTGTTCGGCGACACGCTGGAAAGCATCCGCGCCTTCGATCCCGAGACCCAGCGCTCGACCCGGCAGCTTCGCGAGATCCAGCTGCTGCCGGTCAGCGAGGCCCTGCTCGACAAGGACGGCGTCTCGCGATTCCGGGCCGGCTATATCCGGCAGTTTGGCGCGCCGGGCGACGATCCGCTGTACGCCACGGTCAGCGAGGGCGGCCGCCGCGCCGGCCTGGAGCACTGGCTGCCGCTGTTCTACGAGCGGATGGCGACCCTGTTCGACTACCTGCCGGCCGGGGCCCTGATCGGTGTCGATCACCAGGTGACCGAGAGCCGCGACGAGCGCCTGGCGATGATCGCCGACGCCTACGAGGCCCGCGCCTCGGCCGACCGCAAGTCGGCCTATCGCCCGCTGGCGCCCGACGCGCTCTACCTGACCGCCCAGGAGTGGGACCGGGCCGTCGAGGACCGTCCCAACCGCAAGTTCACGCCGTTCCAGCCGCAAGGCCTGGACGTCGTCGACCTGGGCGCAAAGCTGGGCCGGACCTTCGCCGCCGAGCGGGCCCAGGACAGCGTCAACCTGTTCGAGGCCACCGCCGATCATGCCCGCAAGCTGGCCGGGGAGGGGAAACGCGTCCTGTTCGCCTCGTGGTCGGAGGGCTCGTCCGAGCGCCTGGGGACCATGCTGGCCGACCACGGCCTGAAGAAGATCCCCTACGCGGCCTACTGGCAGGCGGCCAAGGCCAACGACCCCAAGACCCCGCAGCGCGTGGTGCTGCCGCTGGACAACGGCTTCGAGACCGACAGCCTGGCGGTGATTTCCGAGACCGACATCCTGGGCGACCGCCTGGCCCGGCCGCGCAAGAAGCGCCGCGCCGCCAACTTCCTGGCCGAGGCCAGCGCCCTGACGCCGGGCGATCTGGTCGTGCACATCGACCACGGCATCGGCCGCTACGAAGGCCTCAGGACCCTGGACGTCCAGGGCGCGCCGCACGACTGCCTGGACCTGCTGTACGGCGGCGAGGCCAAGCTGTACCTGCCGGTCGAGAACATCGACCTTTTGACCCGCTACGGGACCGACGGCGAGAACGTCCAGCTGGACAAGCTGGGCGGCGCCGCCTGGCAGGGGCGCAAGGCCAAGGCCAAGGAGCGGCTGCGGGTCATGGCCGAGGGCCTGATCCAGATCGCCGCCGCCCGCCAGCTGAAGTCGGTCGAGGAGACCGACCCGCCGCACGGGGTGTTCGACGAGTTCTGCGCCCGCTTCCCCTACGAGGAGACCGACGACCAGCTGTCGGCCATCGCCGACGTGCTGGAGGACCTGTCGTCCGGCAAGCCGATGGACCGGCTGATCTGCGGCGACGTCGGCTTCGGCAAGACCGAGGTGGCCCTGCGCGCGGCCTTCGTGGTGGCGATGAGCGGCAAGCAGGTGGCCGTGGTCTGCCCGACCACCCTGCTGGCCCGCCAGCACTACAAGACCTTCAAGGACCGCTTCCAGGGCTGGCCGGTCAAGGTGACCCGTCTCTCGCGCCTGGTCACCGGCAAGGAAGCCTCCGACACCCGCGAGGGCCTGGCCAACGGCCAGTTCGAGATCGTGGTCGGCACCCACGCGGTGCTCAGCAAGCAGGTCTCGTTTAAGGACCTGGGCCTGGTCATCGTCGACGAGGAGCAGCACTTCGGGGTCAAGCACAAGGAGAAGCTGAAGGAGCTTCGCGCCGACGTGCACATGCTGACCCTGACCGCGACGCCGATCCCGCGAACCCTGCAGATGGCGCTCAGCGGCATCCGGGAGATGTCGATCATCGCCACGCCGCCCGTCGACCGCCTGGCGGTGCGCACCTACATCAGCCCGTTCGACCCGGTCACCCTGCGCGAGGCCCTGCTGCGCGAGAAATATCGCGGCGGCCAGGCCTATTACGTGGTGCCGCGCATCAAGGACCTGGAGGACATCGAGAAGTTCCTCCGCACCCAGGTTCCGGAGATCAAGTACGTGGTCGGCCACGGCCAGATGGCCCCGACCCAGCTGGAAGACGTGATGACGGCCTTCTACGAGGGCCAGTACGACGTGCTTCTTGCGACCACGATCGTGGAAAGCGGGCTGGATATCCCGTCCGCCAACACCTTGATCGTCCATCGCGCCGACATGTTCGGCCTGGCCCAGCTCTACCAGATCCGCGGCCGGGTGGGGCGCTCCAAGGCCCGGGCCTACGCCTATCTGACCACGCCGGCCGAAAAGCAGATCACCCTGTCGGCCGAAAAGCGCCTGAAGGTGTTGCAGTCGCTGGACAGCCTGGGCGCCGGCTTCCAGCTGGCGTCCCACGACCTGGACCAGCGCGGTGGCGGCAACCTGCTGGGCGACGAGCAGAGCGGCCACATCAAGGAGATCGGCGTCGAGCTCTACCAGCAGATGCTGGAAGACGCCGTGGCCGAGCTGCGCGAGCGCCAGGGGGCCGAGGCCCTGCTGGAGGACCGGGGCTGGTCGCCGCAGATCAACACCGGCGCGGCCGTGATGATCCCCGACGACTATGTGCCCGACCTCAATGTGCGCCTGTCGCTGTATCGCCGTCTGTCGGAGGCCGAGAAGGCCGCCGACCGCGAGGCCCTGGCCGCCGAGCTGATCGACCGCTTCGGCCCGCTGCCGCCCGAGACCGACAGCCTGCTGAAGGTGGTGGCCATCAAGGGCCTGTGCCGCGAGGCCAATGTCGCCAAGATCGACGTCGGCCCCAAGGGCGCGGTGGCCAGCTTCCGCAACGACACCTTCGCCAATCCCCTGGCCCTGGTGCAGTTCGTCGGCAAGAACAGCCTGATCTGGAAGGTGCGTCCCGACCAGAAGGTGGTGGTCAAGGGCGAGTGGGACACCCCGGCCCAGCGGCTGGACGCGGCCGAGAAGATCCTGGCGCAGCTGGCCAGGCTGGCCAAGGCGGCGTGAACCGCCGGCCGGCCTGGCGATAGCTGACAGCGGATGTCAGCAGGCTGTCCTTAGATCCTCCTGCTTCAGCGAGAGGACCGCCATGACCGCCCAGACCGTGATCGAGCTGCGCCAGTACCGGATGAAGCCGGGCCGTCGCGACGACCTGATCGCCCTGTTCGAGCGCGAGTTCGTCGAGAGCCAGGAAGCGTGCGGCATGAGCCTCTTGGGCCAGTTCCGCGATCTCGACGCGCCGGGCCACTTCGTCTGGATGCGCGGCTTCGAGAGCATGGCGGCCCGCAAGGCGGGGTTGGAGGGCTTCTATGGCGGCCCGGTCTGGCAGGCCCATCGCGCCGCCGCCAACGCCACGCTGGACGACAATGACGACGTCCTGCTGCTCAAGCCGCCGATCCCCGCCGCGCGCCTCGACCTGCCGCCGCGCCGGCCCGACGGGACGGACCTGGGGCCGGCCTCTCTGATCGGGCTGACGATCCAGGCCCTGGATGGTCCGCCGCCCGCCGACTTCGCCGCCCGGTTCGAACGCGAGGTCCGGCCCGCCCTCGAGGCGGCCGGCGTGGCGGTGCTGGGCTGGATGGTCACGGAGGCGGCCGAGAACAGCTTTCCCCGCCTGCCGGTGCGCGAGGGCGAACAGGTGATGGCCTGGATCGGCCGCTTCGCCGACGAGCGGGCCCATGCCGAGCATCTGGTCCGCGCCGAACGGGCGGGCCTGGCCGACGGCTTCGGCCTCCGGTCGAAGCGCGGCGTGATCCAGCGCTTGCGCCTGCAGCCCACGGCCCGCTCGCGGCTGCGATGACCGGGTCCGGATCCCGCCAGCCAGGGCGGCGCGGGTCCGCCAGGATCGGGGAAACCTCGAGAGGATATTTCCCATGGCCACGATCACCAAGTTCGTCGAGATCGCCCGGGCGCCCGACCAGGTCTGGGACGCCGTGCGCGACTGGGGCCATGTCCACCAACGGCTTTGTCCCGGCGTCCTGACCGACTGCCGGGTGGAGGAGGGGGCGCGGACCGTCACCTTCGCCAATGGCCTGGTCGCCCGCGAGCTGATCGTCTCGGTCGACGACGCGGCCCGCCGCCTGGTCTGGTCGGTGGTCGGCAGCGCGCTGCTGACCCATCACAACGGCGCCATGCAGGTGCTGGCGGAAGGCGCGGGCAGCCGCATCGTCTGGACCGCCGACCTCCTGCCGCACGACGCCGCCGAGCGGGTCGCGGGATTCATGGACCTGGGCTGCGCGGCGATGAAGACGACGCTGGAGGGATGAGCGGCGTTTATGCTCGGCGTTGAGCGGGCGGACTCCAATAAAATCAACGCCTTGAACTTTTTCGACCCGATTTGATCCTCACCCTGTCCGGGCGCCCTTATCCTGATCCCACCTCGTCGCAGGGAAAGGGCGCATGGCCAGCGACCGATGCGGCGGCGAGGGGCGATCGAGCGGGGTTTCTGTCCGGCTTTGGCCGGGAAGGGACTTAAACATAGGGCGAGGGACGTAAGCTCGCCCATCGGGATCTTCGCTGGAAGGTCCCGCCCGTCGTGGGGTTCGCTCCGGTCCTCGAAAGGCTCACTCCCGCCTCTGATGATCATGCGGTGCACAGATCCACCGAGGAACTACCGGGTGGGGTGAAGGGCGGAAAAGGCCCGCGCGCCCCGGCCTTGCGGATAACGGTCGCGCGGAGCGTCTGGCTTCGTCGAAACGGTACACTTAACTCAAACCCTCCGGACGATGTCCGGCGCTTCGCGACCCTTTCCATACGCTCAGCGAGAGATCGCGTGAGGTCGCGCCCACTTGCCCCCACCTGACCGCTTCGCGGTCTGTCCGCCCTCATAGGGGGCGGAGCCTTCACACGGCGCCTACGACAGCGCTCTTCCCCCCTCTGGGGGAAGACGACCGCGAAGCGGTCCGTAGGGGGCAAGCGGGCGGCGCGGGAACCGAAACGGTCAGGCCGCCGCCCTGGCGGTGCGGGCCTCGCGCAGCAGGCCCCAGGCCCGCAGCCCCATCTCCACCCGCGACACCGCCAGCAGGCCCACGCCCAGCACGATGAAGCCGTCGGTGACCAGGGCGGCGTTGATGTGCCAGGCCGAGGCCTCGCTTTCGACCAGGGCGCGCAGGGCGAAGCGGACGACGAACAGGCCCAGCAGGAACAGGATCGCGGCCGGCGACGGCTTGGTGTTCAGCAGATGGGTCTCGGGGTCGATGGCGATCGGGATCAGCTTGCCGCGCCACCAGCCGATCGCCGCGCCGACGGCGAAGATTCCCGCCAGCCAGGCCCAGTCCACGCCGTGGGGCGGGAACTGCAGCAGGACAGCGACCATGGCCGCCACCAGAAGGACCGGCACGATCCACATCAGCTCCAGCCTGAGCCGCCGCTCGCCGGTCATGCCCCGGAAGCGCAGGGCGAACACCACGGCGACGATGGCGATCGTGACCGCCATCTGGATGCTGGACTGAGGCATGAACAGGATTCCGACAACGGGCCGCCCCCGCGGGCGACTTCCCCGGCGGCAGGATTGTCCCGGTCAGGCCGCCTGTTCAAGCGCCTTGTCGATGGCCTGGACGATGTTTTCCGGGCTCTCGGCGCCGACGACCGCCAGCTTGCCGCCGAAGATGGCGAACGGCACGCCGGTGACGCCGGCCTGGACGGCCATGGCGTGCTCGCGGGCGACGACCTCCTTGTCCGCGCCCTCGGACAGCAGGCGCAGGATCACGACGGGGTCCATGCCGGCGCTCTCGCCGATATCCGCCAGCACGGCAGGTTCGCCGATGTCGCGCCCGTGAGTGAAATAGGCGGCGAACAGGGCCTCGACCACGGCGTCCTGCTTGCCCGCGCCCTGCGCCCAGCGGATCAGCCGGTGGGCGGCGCTGGTGTTGGGCGAGCGTTCGATGACGTCGAAGTCGAAGACGATGCCTTCCTCGGCGCCGGCCTCGACCAGCGCCGTGTGCACCGCCTTCAGCTTCAGGGCGTCCTTGAACTTGCCGGCCATGTAGGCTTTGCGGTCGACGCCTTCCTCGGGGAGGCCCGGGTCCAGCTGGTACGGCCGCCAGACGACCAGGGGCTCGACGTCCGGCCGCAGGGCCAGAGCCGACTTCACCCGCCGCCAGCCCAGATAGCACCAGGGACAGACGACGTCGGCGACGAGGTCGATAAGCAGCGGCTGGCCCATGGCGCGGTCTTTCAAATGATGTCGCTCGACAGCACCTAAGGGCGCCCTCGTCCTTCGACAAGCTCAGGACGAGGGCGAATGTCGCCGCGCCCGCCTTGAAATCCTCATCCTGAGCTTGTCGAAGGACGAGGATTTCACGCTGGGCGGATCAGGCGCTGTGGCGCTGAAGCGCTTGGGCCGCCGCCCGTTCCAGGGCGTGGACGGCGCTCTCGCCGGCCTCGATCTGGGCGACTCCGATGTCGAACTCGCAGACGAACGGCGGGCGGTCGTCGCCGGCGTCGAAGGCCGTGCAGCCGATCACCGCGGCGATCCGCTCGGCGGCGGCGCGGCCGGCGGCCTGGTTGGTGGCCGGCAGGGCCAGGGCGAAGACCTCCGGCGCCAGGCGAGCGGCGGTGTCCTCGACCCGCACCAGGCGGCCGACCATCGAGCCGATCTGCGGAATGGCGCGGTCCAGCCAGCCGTGCTTGCGCGCCCAGACGGTCTCGGGCTTGTCGGCGATCCTCAGCACGCAGATCGACAGCGGCCGGGCCCGCTCCCGGGCGGCGGTCGCCAGGCGGACCAGGTGGGCGGCGAACAGGTCGCGGGTGAACAGGCCGGTGGCGGCGTCCATCAGGCCCGAGCTGCGGGCCTTTTCCAGAGCCCCGCGAATGGCCTCGCCGCGGCGATAGTTGCGAGCCAGCTCGATGACCCGCTTGGCGGTCTCGATCTCGGCCGTCTCCGGCGAGGCGACGTCGGACACCCCGCGATGGAAGGCCTCCGACATGGTCACATAGCTCTCGGCCTTCAGGTACAGCAGGGCCGGAATGTGGAAGAGCCGGGTGTTGCGGCGCATGCCGGCCGCGATCGACAGGGCCTCCTGCTGGTTGTCGCCGGCCCACAGCACCACGGCGTCGAAGGCCCGCTCATGCAGGTAGTCGAAGGCCGTATAGGCGGTGAAGGCGCCGACCACGTCGGCCCCGCTGCGGGCCAGGGCGTTGGACAGGGCCAGGAACTGCGGGGCCGGCTCGCCGATCGCCAGGATGCGGAACGGCTCGGCCTGAGGCTCGGGCAGGTCCAGCCGGCGGCCGCGATCGCCGAAGGTGGCCAGGCGAAGCTCGAACTCCTCCTCGGCGATGGCGGTGCGCACCAGGGACTCCAGGCGCAGAACGGCCTGGCTGGGATGCAGGGGCGGCGACAGGGTCAGGTCGAAGGCCTGGGTGTTCGACTCCGCCCCCGGTTCGCCGATGGCGATGACCGGCAGGCGGCGTGGAGCCACGGCGGCCTTCAGGCGGCGCGACAGGGAATGGGCGTCGGGACCGGCGCTTTCCAGGTCGACGATCACCGCCTCGATGTTCAGGTCGCCCAGGGCGGCGAGGGCGGCGTAGGGGCCGCGCGCGGTGATGGTCCGCCAGCCGAGCTTGTCGAGCCCTTCGGACAGCGGCCCGGCGCGAGCATCGTCGCGCGCCACGATCAGGATTCGGGCGTTCACCGCCAACTCAAGCCTCCGCCCCGGACACCGGCGTCGCTCGACGACGCAGCGCCGTCGAGATTCGACGTCGCACCATAGCAGAGGCGCAGGTCCCTCATAGGTCCGCATCGCCGCAGGCTGTGAACCGACAAAGCCTCTTGCCTGACCGAGGGGCAGGGCCGCTCTAGTGGGCGGCGAGGCAAGCGCCGCGGGAAGCGGCCGGGAGGAACGTCATGGCCCAGGGACCGCTGTCCGGCCTGAAGGTGCTGGAATTCGCCGGGCTCGGCCCCGGCCCGTTCTGCGGCATGCTGCTGTCCGATCTGGGCGCCGACGTCGTGCGCATCGACCGCAAGGGCGGCGGCCGGAGCTCGCCCGCCGAGGTCACCGCCCGGGGGCGGCGTTCGGTGGCGCTGGACCTGAAGTCGCCGGCGGCGGTCGAGGCCTGCCTGACGCTGATGGAAGGCGCCGACGGCCTGATCGAAGGCTTTCGGCCCGGCGTCATGGAGCGGCTGGGCCTGGGTCCCGATGTCGCCCTGGCCCGCAATCCTCGGCTGGTCTACGGCCGCATGACCGGCTGGGGCCAGACGGGACCCTACGCCAAGGCCGCCGGCCACGACATGAACTACATCGCCATCAGCGGCGCCCTGGCGGCGATCGGCACGGAGGACAAGCCCGTGCCGCCGCTGAACCTGGTCGGCGACTTCGGCGGCGGGGCGCTGTACCTGGCCTTCGGCTTGCTGGCCGGGGTGATCCATGCGCGGTCGACGGGCCAGGGCCAGGTGATCGACTGCGCGATGAGCGACGGCGCGGCCTCGCTGATGGCGATGTTCTACGGCTTCAAGGCCAGCGGCCTGTGGGGCGAGGGGCGGCGGTCCAACCTGCTGGACGGCGGGGCGCACTTCTACGACACCTACCGGTGCGCCTGCGGCCGCTGGATCTCGATCGGCTCGATCGAGCCGCAGTTCTACCAGCTGCTACTGGACAAGACCGGGATCACCGATCCTCAGTTCCAGCATCAGATGAGCCGCGAGGACTGGCCGGCGCTTCGCGAAAAGCTGGCCGCCGTGATCGCGACCAAGACCCGTGACGACTGGTGCGCCCTGATGGACGGGACCGATGTCTGCTTCGCCCCGGTCCTGACCATGGAGGAGGCCCCGGCGCACGCCCACAACGCCGCCCGCCAGACGTTCGTCGAAGTGGCCGGCGTCACCCAGCCGGCCCCGGCGCCGCGCTTTTCGGCCACCCCCGGGGCGATCCAGGGACCACCGCCGAAGATCGGGGCCGACAACGACGCCGCGCTGGCGGACTGGGGCTTCTCGGCTGAGGCGATCGCGGCGCTGAAGGAGGAGGGCGCGCTGTAGCCTCCGTTCACCTGACGAGATCATTCAGGTCCGGTTCAGCCGCGAGGGTCTAAACCTGATCCTGTAACCGGCCGTCGCGCCACCCGTCCCTCGATGCGGCGACCGGTTCAGGTTCGTCCTGCGGAGACCCGCCGCTTTCCCTGAAGCGGCGGGTCTTTGTATCTGCGATCCGATGTTTTTTTGGCGGCGCGCTTGCGTCGAAGCGGCGCCGAGGCCAGTTTCCGCCGCATGAATTCCCCCCAGGACCGTATTCGCTTTCGAGACCTCGATCTCGATCCGATCCATTGGGTGAGAGAGATCCTGCGCGTCCTGGGCCTGGCCCTGCAGCGCCTGTGGGGCCGCGACGTGATGCTGTACGTCGGCGGGGTGTCGTTCTTCATCCTGCTGGCGGTGTTTCCCGGCCTGGCGATCCTGATCGGCCTGTTCAGCGTGCTGCTGACTCCCGAACAGGCCGCCTACCAGGCCGACAAGCTGTCGTTCCTGATGCCGTCCGGCGCCCGGCCGATCTTCCAGAGCGAGCTGGCCCGCCTGGTCCACGCCCCGGAAAAGGCGATCTCGGCCCAGAGCGCCGTGGTGCTGGTCATCGGCCTCTACGCCGCCCATCGCGGCTTCAAGGCCCTGCTGGCCGGCCTGTCCTTCATCCATGACGAGGAGGACCAGCGCGGCTTCTTCGGTTTCAACTTCATGGCCCTGGTGGTGCTGGTCGCCGCCTTCGCCCTGCTGTTCGTGATGTCGGGCGTGTTCCTGACCTTCCGCCTGCTGGCCAGCACCGTGAACCTTCGCCCCCTGGCCGGCGTGCCGTGGATCCAGAGCGAGTGGACCTGGGCCAGCCTGGGCCTGCTGGTCGGCATGACCCTGATCTACCGCTACGCCATGTCGCGCGCCCCGGTCGGCTGGCGCGCCTCGATCGCCGGCGGCTTCGCGGCGGCGGTGATGTGCGTGTTCA
This sequence comes from Caulobacter sp. BK020, assembly GCF_004342605.1. Classification (GTDB taxonomy): domain Bacteria; phylum Pseudomonadota; class Alphaproteobacteria; order Caulobacterales; family Caulobacteraceae; genus Caulobacter. Next base: position 55,719 of record NZ_SLZL01000020.1, on the reverse strand, counting down.
TGTCCTGGGCCAGCGCCTTCTATGTCGAGCAAGTGGCCCATCTGGGCGCGACCTACGGCTCGATCTCGGCGGTGATCATCTTCCTGATCTGGCTGTCGTGGAGCGTCAACGCGGTGTTCTTCGGCGGCGCCCTGGCCACCGAGATGGAGATCGCGCTGGACGAGCGGCCCCGGGCTCTGCTGGAAGGCCCCAGGCCGATCCCGCTCAAGGCGCCTTCGCCACCAGAAAGCTGATCGCGCCGTTCGGGGCGTCGATAATCTCCAGCACGGTCGCCCCGGCGCTGGCGGCGAAATGCGGCACGTCGATGCGGGCCAGCGGGTCGTCGGCCAGCAGGCGCACCAAGCCGCCGGGGGGCGATTCCTCCAGGGCCCGGCGCAGGCGCAGGGTGGGGACAGGACAGCGATGACCGCGGGCGTCCATCAGGCGTTCTTCAGACATCGAACACGGCCTCGGCCTGGGCGGCGGTCAGAATGCGGTGCTCGCCCGCCGCCAGGTCGTCGGGCAAGGCGAGGCCGCCGATACGCTCGCGATGCAAGGCGACCACGTGGTTGCCCACGGCGGCGAACATCCGGCGCACCTGGTGATAGCGGCCCTCGGTGATGGTCAGCCGCGCCTCGCGCTCGCCCAGCGCCTCCAGGGTCGCCGGCAGCAGGGGCTTTTCCTCGCCCTCCAGCATCAGGGTCCCGCTGGCGAAGGCCGCGCCCTCCGATCCGTCCAGCGGCCGGTCCAGCGTGGCGCGGTAGACCTTCGGCACATGGCGCCTGGGCGAGATCACCCGGTGCAGGAAGTCGCCGTCGTCCGTGATCAGGATCAGGCCCGAGGTGTCCTTGTCCAGCCGCCCGACGCTGGACAGGGCCGGATCGCGGATCTGCCAGCGCCGGGGCAGCAGGTCGTAGATCCGCTCGCCGTCCTCACGATGCGAGCAGACCACGCCCAGCGGCTTGTGCATGATCAGCACCAGCGGGGCCGGCGGATCGACGGGAACGCCCCGGATCTTCAGGCGCCCGGGCAAGTCGGCCGTGACGGCGATCTTCAGGCCGGCGTCCTTGATGGCGACGCCGTCCAGCGTGACCTTGCCGGCCGAGACCAGGGCCTGGACGTCGCGCCGGCTGCCGTAGCCGAGATTGGCCAGCAGCCGATCCAGCCGCGCCATCAGGGCTTTTGTCACTTGCGGGCCTCGTAGACCTTGAAGCCGCCGACGTCGGCGACCGGGCGTACGGCCTTGAAGTGCTCGTTGAGCACCGCCTCGTAGGGCAGATGGCGGTTGGCCACGATCCACAGCACCCCGGCCTTGCGTAGCATGCCGGCGGCCGAGGTGATGAACGCCTGGCCCAGGCCCTTGTCCTCGTTTCCGGTTTCATGGAATGGCGGATTGGTGACCACGAAGTCCAGACCCGTCGCCAGGTCTGCACCGCGCCGGGCGTCGGCCTGGACGACCTCGACGCGCGCGTCGTCGATATTGCGTCTGGCCGCCTCGACCGCCCGGCGGTCCAGATCGACCAGGGTCAGCTTGGTCACCTTCGGCGAGGCCAGGACCGCGTGGGCCAGCACGCCGACGCCGCAGCCGAGGTCGGCGCCGATCCCGCTCAGCGGCGGCAGTGACTTCAGCAGCAGGGCCGAGCCGGGATCCAGACGGTCCCAGCTGAACACGCCCGGCTGGGACCACAGGCCGTCGCCATCCAGGCGGCGCGGCGCACCCTCGGCGATGGCGGTCTCCAGGCCGGTGAGGTTCGCCGGCTTCAGGGCCACGCAGATCCGATGGTGGCGCTTGGCGCTCTCGCCGATCGTGCAGCCGAACGCCGCCAGTTCCTTGTTCATCCGCAGGCCACCGCGATCCTTGGGCGCCAGGGCGGTCAGCCGCCCCTCGACCTTCAGCGCCCGTAGCGCCTGGGCCAGCACGTAGCGCCGTTCGGCGACCCCGGCCGGAGCCAGGATCACGATCTCGTCCAGCGAGCCTTCGGCGATGTCGGCCATATCCGTCGCGCCGACGACCAGCGGCGAAACCTGGACCGCCCCGCCGGGAACCTCGACCACGTCGAAGGGCGGAAAGCCATAGACGGCGGCGCGGGGGGCATCGGACATGGGATCGAGTCTCGGCGGCAAGGAACAGGCGGCTTCAGTAGACCTTCGCGCCGTCTTATCAAGTTTCGCGGCTCGCGAACGCCTAGCCGAGAGTGTTCAGGCGCTGGATGAAAGTCCGCTTGGCCTTGTGGCGCAGGGCCAGGTCGGCGATGTAGGCGGCTTGGGCGGCGGGGTCGTCGCAGAGCTGCCCCCGAAGGCGAATGAACTTGATCGCCGTGTCATAGGCGCCGGCGTTGGCGAGACTAACGCTGGATTCCGCCAGACGCTCGTAAGCGGCGCGGGCCTGTGAGCGATGGGTCTGATGGCTGGCCTCGGCCAGCGCCTTCAACCGCCAATCGCCAATCGCGTGCCGATCGGCGATCTCCCAGGCGGCGTCGAGCCGTCCCTCTGCCAGCTGCAGTTCGAACAGCATCGCCAGGAGGCCCTTGGCGGTCAGGATCTCGGCGGCGCGATCGACGACCTCGGTCGGCGAGAGGCGCTTCAGGTCGTTCACAAGGGCCAGATGGGGCGCCCGCTCGAAGGCGCGCCAGAGATGCGCCAGGGCCTCGTCGGTTCGGCCGGCCTGGGCTTCGAGTTTCGCCGCCAAGCTGACCAAATTCACGTTGGGAGCATCCTCGAAGATCCAGACGGCGTCCCGCGCCCACTTCAGGGCCAGGTCCTGGCGCTCGGCTTCCATGCAGATCTTGATGATGTCCAGATAGGCGTACTGGCCGGTGAGATTCGCGCTGCGCAGGGCGATCCGCGCGTCGAGATCGCCGTCTTCACGCGCGAACTGGTCGAGGATCTCGCGCAGGGCGTAGCGTTCCGCCCGGTCCTTGGCCGCCGTCGCCGCCCAGGCCTCCTCCGCCAGCCGCCGGTACTCGGCCATCCCCGCCTTGCCCAGCACCTCGGCATAGTCGATGCGCAGGCCCTCGAACGCGGGCCACGGACTGTTCACTTCCTGGGCGAACAGCCATTGGGCCAGATCCAGGGGATCGGGCCCGGTCTGCTCACAGGCGGCCAGATGAATCTCCAGGGCCCGCTGGACGGCGGAGCTCACCTCGCCCTCGGAGTCGTCGACGGCGTCGAAGACGTCCTGCATGGCCTCGAGAAAGTACGTCATCAGCGCCGCGACGGCGGTCGCCCGGCCGCTGGCGTTCAACCGCTCCACCCGATCAAGCAGGGCGGACAAGCCGTCGGCATAGGTTCCAACGGCGTAGTAGCCGAGATCTCCAGAGACATGGCAGGCGGCGTCGATCTCTGACCGGTATCGGCGAACAAGCGCCTGGTCGCCTTCGAGGGCGTCCTGGGCGTCCGCCTCGATCTCGGCCCACAGGTTCGCATCGCGCTCGGCCAGCGAGAGGAGGCGAGCGATCGCTGCGTCCAGGCCCTGCTGACGCAGATGCTCGACCAGCCGCGCGCGCCGGTCGACCCTCGTTCCCTCGTCGACCCGCTCGCGAGCAGTCAGGGCGACGGCCACCATATGCTTGCAGAAATCGGTGGAGTCGAAGGCGGGGCAGTCACAGGTTCCCGCCGCGACACCGCCACGCCAGCCTAGCCTTACCCGATAGATCTCCGTCCCCAGAACCCGGGCGACGGCCTGGTGATCGTCTAGTGACAGCAGGTCCACGCGATTTTGCGCGTGATAGGCGGCGCCCCGCGCGAAAGCCCCGGGCCCCGCGGCCCGCTCCAACCGCTTGTCCGACAGGATTTCGGGGAGGCGTCCCATGCGTCCATCAAAATGTGATTGGCGCGGCGGGGCAAGAGGCTTGAAGGAGCATCCAAGGGCGTACCCGAAGTGCTGGCGGGCAGGGTGGGATTCGAACCCACGGTGGACTTTCACCCACGGCGGTTTTCAAGACCGCTGCCTTAAACCACTCGGCCACCTGCCCGGAGCAGGGGCCTATATCAGCGGTCGCCCGCCCGCTCCAGTCGTTTCCGGCGCGTTTCGGTCGCACCTTTCATTAACCAGACCTCAAGCCTCCTGAACGACCCTTTCGCTCGAGATTAGAGTGACCGGGAGCAGGCGTTTGGACCAGGCATGCGAAACGCGGGGCGCGGGCCGCCCGCTGCGCGGACTGGCCGTGGCGGCGCTCGGTTGCGCGGGCCTCGCCGCCTGCGCCACGCCGATGCCGACCCGGCTGCCGCCGACGGCCTCGTCCCAATCGACCGCCAGGCCGTATTCGGGACCGCCCGCCCCGGGCTCGACCGCGGGCCTGCGCGGCACCGAGAAGCCGTATCAGATCAAGGGGATCTGGTATTATCCCAAGGCCGATCGCGACTATGACGAGAAGGGGATCGGCTCGTGGTACGGCGAGCAGTTCCACAATCGCCGCACGGCCAATGGCGAGATCTTCGACATGGACGTGCCGTCAGCGGCCCACAAGACCCTGCCGCTGCCTAGCATCGTCGAGGTCACCAACCTGGACAACGGCCGCAAGCTGCAGGTGCGGGTCAATGATCGCGGGCCATTCGTCGATGGCCGCATCATCGACCTTTCCAAGGCCGCCGCGGAACAGCTGGGCTACGGCCGGGCGGGCGTGGCCCATGTCCGGGTCCGCTATGTCGGCCCGGCCGGCAAGACCCCGTTCGACCAGCCGCGAATGATCGCCTCGACCCCGCCGTCCGCCGAGCCCCGGTTCCAGGCGCGCTACGCTCCGCCGGCCAAGACCCGAGTCTATAATTCGGGCCTGCCGCCGGCCCAGCCGGCCTATGACGCGCCGCCGCCGCCCAAGGCCGCCGACCCGGACTATGCCCCGTCCGCGCCGCCGGCGCCCGTCATCGCGGCTGAGCCCGCGCCGGTTCTCGCCAGCGCCGAGACGGCCAGCGGCGGCGGCGCAAGCGCCTATCGCGTCCAGGCGGGTTCGTTCTCCAACCGCAGCAACGCCGAACGCGCCATGGCCCAGCTGGGCGAGGCCGGCGAGACCTCGATCGAGCCGATCCAGCGCGCCCAGGGCGTGCTCTATCGCGTGCTGGTCCAGGCCGGTCCGGACGAGGCCGAAGCCTTCGGCGTGCGCGATCGCGTCGCCGCCCTGGGCTTTTCCGACGCGACAGTGCTGCGGCCCTAGCCAGCACCGAGATCCCCTCTGGACAAGAGGGGCGTTACGGCCGATTTGAAGCCCGTGACGCGTGGAACCTTCATCAGTTTCGAGGGCGGCGAGGGGGCTGGAAAGTCGACCCAGATCCGCCGCCTGGCCGACCGCCTGAAGGCGGAGGGCTTCAACATTGTGCTGACCCGCGAGCCGGGCGGCAGTCCCGGCGCCGAGCAGATCCGCGACCTGATCCTGAACGGCGACGCCGACCGCTGGTCGCCGGTCACCGAAACCTTGCTGATGTACGCCGCGCGCCGCGATCATATCGAGCGGGTGATCCGGCCGGCCCTTGATCGCGGGGCCATCGTGCTGTGCGACCGCTTCGCCGACAGCACCCGGGCCTACCAAGGCGCGGGCGGCGAGGCTCCGACCAGCCTGATCAGGACGTTGGAGGAGCAGGTCCTGGGCGGCACGACGCCGGACCTGACCCTGGTCTTCGACATCCCGGCCGAGGTCGGCCTGAAACGCGCCCTGGCCCGGGGCGGCGAGGCGCGCTTCGAGTCCAAGGGCCTGGCCTTCCATCGGCGCCTGGGCGAGGCCTTCCTGGAGATCGCCCGCCGCGAGCCGGAGCGCTGCGTGGTCATCGAGGCCGACGACGCGATCGACGCGGTCTGGGCCGACGTCTGGGACGCGGTGTCCACCCGGCTGGGTCTCTAGGACCATGGACGCGCCGCCCCATCCCCGCGACGTGTTCGCCATCGATGGCGTCGAGGCCGCCGAGCTGGCCTTCCTGGACGCCCTGGATCGCGGCCGGCTGCACCACGCCTGGCTGCTGACCGGGCCGGAGGGCGTGGGCAAGGCGACCCTGGCCTACCGCATGGCCCGCCGCCTGCTGGGCGCGCGGCCCGATCCGGCGTTCGGAGCCCTGGGCTCGGCCCCCAGCGACTTCGTCAGTCGCCAGGTCGCCGCGCGCTCGCACCCCGACCTGATGGTGTTGGAGCGGGCCACCGACGATGGCAAGGCCCGCAAGGCGATCCCGGTCGACGAGGCCCGCCTGCTGCCGGCTTTCTTCGCCAATTCGCCGGCCGTCTCGCCCTATCGGGTGGCGATCATCGACGCGGCCGACGACCTGAACGTCAACGCCGCCAACGCCGTGCTGAAGACCCTCGAGGAGCCGCCGCCGCGCGGGGTGATCCTGCTGATCAGCCATTCGCCGGGCCGCTTGCTGCCGACCATCCGCTCGCGCTGCCGCCGGCTGGTGGTGCCCGCGCCGGATCTGTCCAAGGCCGCCGCCATGGTCGAGCACCGGGCCGGGGTCTCGGCCCATCAAGCCGACCGCCTGGCGCGGATGGCCAAGGGCGCGCCAGGCCGGGCCCTGCAACTGGCCGCCGCCGGGGCGCTGGAGGCCGACGACGCGGCCGGCGAGATCCTGCGCAAGCTGCCCGACCTGGACGAAGGCGCGCTGCTGGCCATGGCCGACACCTTCAAGGGGGCCGAGGGGGCGGCGCGCTTCGAGCTGCTGTTCGACCGCCTGGGCGACCAGATCCACGCCATGGCCACCGGCATGGCCGGTGAGCGCACGCCGGCCGGTCTGGACCGCTGGGTGGCGGCCTGGGAGAAAATCATCCGCGCGCCGGGCGAGGCCGAGGCGGTGAATCTCGACCGCGCCGACGTCTTCTGGACCGCGATCATGGACTTGCGCGCCGCCGCCCGGGCGGCCATGTGACCGCATGCTCATCGACAGCCACGTAAATCTGCACGCCCATCAGTACGACGAGGATCGCCAGGCGGTGATCGACCGCGCCCGCGCGGCCGGGATCGAGCTGATGGTCACCATCTGCGACAAGATCCCGTCGTTCGAGGCCGTCCATGCCCTCGCCATGGCCCATGACGACATCTGGTGCACGGTCGGGGCTCATCCTCACGAAGCCAAGGACCATGTCGATCTGACGACCGAGCGGCTGGTTGATCTGGCCGGGCGGCCCAAGGTGATCGGCATCGGCGAAACGGGGCTGGACTTCCACTACGACCTCAGCCCGCGCGAGGTGCAAGCCGAAGTGTTCCGCGCCCACGTGGCGGCGGCGCGGCAGACCGGCCTGCCGCTGGTGGTCCATACGCGGGAGGCCGACGCGGTGACGGGCGAGATCCTCGAGGAGGAACACGCCAGGGGCCCGTTCAAGATCCTGATGCATTGCTACACCAGCGGCGCCGAGCTGGCCCGACGGATGGCGGCGCTGGGGGCGTGGTTCTCGGTCTCGGGCATCGCCACGTTCAAGCAGGCCCAGGAGGTCCGCGACATCATCGCCGACATGCCGGCCGACAAGATCATCCTGGAGACCGATTGCCCCTATCTGGCGCCCGTGCCGATGCGCGGCCGCCGCAACGAGCCGGCCTATCTGCCGCACGTGCTGGACAAGCTGGCCGAGATCCGCGGCTGGACCCGGGCCGAGGCGGAGCAGCGCACCGAGGACGCCTTCTTTAGCCTGTTTGACCGGATTCCACGGAAATGACGGGCGGCAAGCTGGAGTTCACGATCCTGGGCTCCGGATCGTCGGGCGGCGTGCCGCGCGCCGACGGCAACTGGGGCGACTGCGACCCGGCCGAACCGAAGAACCTGCGCACCCGCTGCTCGATGCTGGTGAGGCGGCGGGGCGGCGATCCCACCGCCGAGACCACCGTCGTGGTCGACACCGCGCCGGACTTCCGGTTGCAGGCGGTGAGGGCGGGGGTCCGACGCGTCGACGCCTGTCTGTTCACCCACGACCACGCCGACCAGGCCCATGGCGTCGACGACCTGCGGCCGTTCTTCCTGAACCATCGCCGGCGTGTGCCGACCTATATGGACGCCTATACGACCGAGAGCCTGGGGCGGCGGTTCGACTACATCTTCAAGAGCCGCGGCGGTTATCCGGCCATCTGCGACGCCCATCCCATTCCACCACACGGCCAGCCCTGGACCGTGGACGGTCCCAGCGGCGCGATCCCGGTGACCACCTTCGACGTCGATCACGGCGAGATCCGCGCCGTCGGTTATCGGTTCGGCGATGTCGCCTACACGCCCGACGCCATCGGCTTTCCCGAGGAGAGCTGGGCGGCGCTGAGCGGCCTCGACGTCTGGGTGGTGGACGCCCTGCGCTGGACACCGCATCCGACCCATGCCCATGTTGGCTTGGCCCTGGAGTGGATCGCCCGCGCCAGGCCGCGCCGGGCCATCCTGACCAACCTGCATATCGACCTGGATTTCAACGCCCTGGCGGCGAAACTTCCGCCCGGCGTCGAGCCGGCCTTTGACGGCATGCGCTTCGAGGTCTGAGCCACCGTGCGTCCTTCGAGGCTCGGCTGCGCCTCGCACCTCAGGATGAGGAAGTCAGCGAAAGGTCCTCATCCTGAGGCGCCCGCGCAGCGGGCCTCGAAGGACGCACGGCCCGCCTTTACGCTCCCCTTACGCCCGTCCGCGCCATCCCGCATGGAGCCCTTACGCGTCCCCATGGTCCTCTGCCGGCCAAGTTAGCTGGAGGCCGAGGATGGCTGATCTCATCTATCTGGCGTTGGGCGGCGGGCTGTTCCTGGCCTTCGCCGCCTTCGCCGCCGCCCTGAGGCGCGTGTGACCATGCTGGTGAACGTGCTGTGGGCCGCCGGGGCGCTCGTCGTCGCCGCGTACATGGTCGTGGCCCTGCTGCGACCCGACAAGTTCTGACGGAACCTCTTCCATGAATTGGCAAGGCTGGGCGGAAATCGCCCTGACGCTGGGCCTGGCGGTCGCGATCGGCTGGCCGCTGGGCTCGTACATGTCGCGGGTCTGGAACGGCGAGCGCACCTGGCTGGACCCGGTGCTGCGCCCCGTCGAGGGCGTCTTCTACAAGGCCTGCGGCGTCGATCCAGCCAAGAGCCAGAGCTGGTACGGCTATGCCGGCGCCCTGCTGGCGTTCAACCTGGTCGGCTTCCTGCTGGTCTATGCGGTGCTGCGGCTGCAGGGCGTGCTGCCGCTGAACCCGCAAGGCTTTCCCAGCCTTTCGGGGCATCTGTCGTTCAACACCGCCATCAGCTTTGTCACCAACACCAACTGGCAGAGCTACGCCGGCGAGTCGACGATGTCGACGCTGAGCCAGATGCTGGTGCTGACGACGCAGAACTTCGTCTCGGCCGCCACCGGCGCGACCATCGCCGCGGCCCTGGCCCGGGCGTTCGTCGCCAATCGCGGCGAGGGCGTCGGTAACTTCTGGGCCGACCTGGTGCGCACCACGCTCTATGTGCTGCTGCCGCTGTCGTTCGTCCTGGCCGTGGTCCTGGTCGCCCTGGGCCTGCCCCAGACCCTGGCGGCCGGCGTCACCGCCCATACCCTGGAGGGCGCCGACCAGAAGATCTCGCTTTACGCCACCGCCTCGCAGGAGGCGATCAAGATGCTGGGCATCAACGGCGGCGGGATCTTCAACGCCAACTCGGCCCATCCGTTCGAGAACCCCACGCCGCTGACCAACCTGATCACGGCCGTCTCGATCAACGTCCTGGGCTGGGCCGCCTTCTTCGCTTTCGGCCGTAGCGTGCTGGCCAAGAAGGACATTCGGGCCCTGGTCGTCGCGGGCATGGTCCTGCTGTCGGCCGGCGCGGCGACGATCTACGTGACCGAAACCCAGGCCGCGCCGGCCCTGGTTGCCGCCCATATCGACGCCAGCATCAACATGGAGGGCAAGGAGACCCGCTTCGGCGCACCGGCTACGGCGGCCTGGGCCGCCATGACCACCGGCGCCTCGAACGGCTCGGTCAACGGCATGCATTCCAGCCTGATGCCCCTGGGCGGCGGCATGGCGATGTTCCTGATGCACCTGGGCGAGATCCTGCCTGGCGGCATCGGATCGGGGATCGCCATCATGGTGGTCATGGCGGTGCTTTCGGTGTTCGTCGCCGGCCTGATGGTGGGCCGCACGCCGGAATATCTCGGCAAGAAGATCGAGGCCCGCGAGGTGCAGCTGTCGATCCTGGCCGTGGTGGCCATCCCGGTCTCGACCCTGGGCTTCTCGGCTATCGCCGCCGTCCTGCCGGAGGCGCTGAAGGGCCTGATGCACACGGGGCCGCACGGCCTGTCGGAGATCCTCTACGCCTACACCTCGGCCACGGCCAACAACGGCTCGGCCTTCGCGGGCCTGACCGCCAACGCCCCCTGGTGGGACGCGACCCTGGGCGTGGCCATGGCCCTGGGCCGGTTCCTGCCGATCGTCGCGGTGCTGGCCATGGCCGGCTCGCTGGCGGCCAAGCCCAAGCTGGCTCCTTCCGCCGGCACCCTGCCCACCGACGGCGGCCTGTTCATCGGCCTGCTGGTCGGCGTGATCCTGATCCTGGGCGGCCTGCAGTTCTTCCCCGCATTGGCGCTGGGACCGATCGTCGAGCACTTCCAGGTGCTCGCCGCGGTCGCCGGCCTGCACTGATCGCAAAGGCGATTTGAAGATGACGACCCTAGAAACCCATGCCGGGGAGGGCCGCCGCAAGGCCAGCGCCCTGACCGGCGGCCTGTCCACGGCCATCCTGGGCCGCGCGGCCAAGGACGCCTTCCTCAAGCTGGACCCGCGCAAGCTGACCGGCAATCCGGTGATCTTCGCCACCTGGATCGTGGCCCTGCTGTCGACGGTCTCCGCTGCGGCGGCGGTGGCCGATCACCAGGCGGCCGGCTTCGCCATCCAGGTGGCGGCCTGGCTGTGGGCCACGGTGCTGTTCGCCAACCTGGCCGAGAGCGTCGCCGAGGGCCGCGGCAAGGCCGCCGCCGACAGCCTGCGCGCCACCCGCGTGACCACCAACGCCAAGCTGATCATCGACGACAAGACCGGCACGATCATCCCGACCGCCGCCCACAAGCTGGTTCCGGGCGAGGTGATCCTGGTCGAGGCCGGCGACGTCATTCCCACCGACGGCGAGATCATCGAAGGCCTGGCCAGCGTCAACGAGGCGGCCATCACGGGCGAGAGCGCCCCGGTGATCCGCGAGAGCGGCGGCGACCGCTCGGCCGTCACCGGCGGCACCACCGTGGTGTCGGACTGGATCAAGGTGCGGGTCACGGCCTCGCCGGGCAGTACCTTCCTCGACCGCATGATCGCCATGGTCGAGGGCGCGGACCGCCGCAAGACGCCCAACGAGATCGCCCTGGCCGTGCTGTTGGCCGGCCTGACCCTGATCTTCCTGATCGCGGTCGTCACCCTGCTGGGCCTGGGGCGGTTCTCGGGCGTCGCGCTGGACCCGCTGGTGCTGGGCGCGCTGTTCATCACGCTTATTCCTACAACGATCGGCGGGCTCCTTTCGGCCGTCGGCATCGCCGGCATGGATCGGCTGATGAAGCACAATGTCCTGGCCACCTCCGGCCGGGCGGTGGAGGCGGCCGGCGACGTCGACACCCTGCTGCTGGACAAGACCGGCACCATCACCTTCGGCAACCGCATGGCCACCGAGGTGATCGCCGCCCCCGGCGTGCGACCCGACGCCGCCCTGCGCGCCGCCGTCAGCGCCTCCCTGGCCGACGAGACCCCGGAAGGGCGCTCGATCGTCGAGCTTGGCCGCAACGCCGGGATCGTCATCGAGGCGCCCGAAGGCGCGACCTCGATCGCCTTCAGCGCCTCGACGCGCCAGTCCGGCCTGGACGCGGGGGGGATGTCCTGGCGAAAGGGGGCGGTCGACGCCGTGTACCGCTCGCTGGCCCTGGATCCCAAACTGGTCCCGGCGGAGATCACCGCCGCCGTCGACCGCATCGCCCGCTCGGGCGGAACGCCCCTGGCGGTCAGCGAGAACGGCGTCCTGGTCGGCGTGATCCACCTGAAGGACGTGGTCAAACCCAACGTCAAGGAACGCTTCGCCGACCTGCGCCGCATGGGCCTGCGCACGGTGATGATCACCGGCGACAACCCGGTGACCGCCGCCGCCATCGCCTCCGAGGCCGGGGTCGACGACTTCCTGGCCGAGGCCACCCCCGAGGACAAGCTGCGGCTGATCCGCGAGGAGCAGGGCAGGGGCCGGCTGGTGGCCATGTGCGGCGACGGCGCCAACGACGCGCCCGCCCTGGCTCAGGCCGACGTCGGCGTGGCCATGCAGACGGGCGCCCAGGCGGCCCGCGAGGCCGGCAACATGGTCGATCTCGACAGCGATCCCACGAAGGTCATCGAGATCGTCGAGGTGGGCAAGCAGATGCTGATCACCCGCGGCGCCCTGACCACCTTCTCGATCGCCAACGACGTGGCCAAGTACTTCGCCATCATTCCGGCGATGTTCGTGGTCGCCCTGCCGGCCCTGGGCGCGCTGAACGTCATGCGCCTGCACAGCCCGCAAAGCGCCATCCTGTCGGCGGTGATCTTCAACGCCCTGGTCATCGTCGCCCTGATCCCGCTGGCGCTGAAAGGCGTGAAGTATCGGGCGGTCGGGGCCGGAAAGCTGCTGTCGCGCAACCTGACGATCTACGGCCTGGGCGGCCTGGTCGCCCCGTTCGTCGGCATCAAGCTGATCGACCTGATCGTATCCGGCCTCGGCTTGGCCTAAGCTGCAATTCTCGGAGACTCGAAGCTCATGCTCTCCCACCTTCGTCCCGCCGTCGTCTCAATGGGCCTGTTCACGGTCCTGTTGGGCCTGGCCTATCCGCTGGCCGTGACCGGCGTCGCCCAGGCGGCGTTCCCGGCCCCGGCCAACGGCAGCCTGGTGCGCGACGCCAAGGGCGCGGTCGTCGGCTCGGCCCTGATCGGCCAGGCCTTCGCCCAGCCGGGCTATCTGCACCCGCGCCCCTCGGCGGCCGGCGCCAACGGATATGACGCCTCGGCCTCCAGCGGCTCGAACCTGGGCCCGCTGAACCCGGCGCTGGCCCAGCGGGTCAAAACCGAGGCCGACGCCCTGCGCGCCGAGAATCCGGGCGCGGCCATTCCCGCCGACGCCGTGACCACCTCGGGCTCGGGCCTGGATCCGGACATCTCGCCCGAATACGCCCGCTTTCAGGCCCCGCGCGTCGCCAGGGCGCGAGGTGCGCCGGTCGCCGCCGTCCAGGCGGTGATCGACGGCCAGGCCCAGGGCCGGCTGTTCGGCTTCGTCGGCCAGCCGCGGGTCAATGTGCTGGCGGTCAACCGGGCGCTGGACGCCCGCTTCCCGGTCCACGACAGGAAGGACGGCTAGCGATTGCCGGCTGACGATCCGAAAAGACCCGATCCCGAGGCGCTCCTGGCCGCCGCCGCGAAGGCGAGCCGGGGGCGCCTGAAGGTGTTTCTGGGCATGGCGCCGGGCGTGGGCAAGACCTACGAAATGCTGCGCGCCGCCCGCCGCCGCAAGGCCGACGGCCAGGACGTGCTGATCGGCCTGGTCGAGACCCACGGCCGCCGCGAGACCGAAAGCCTGCTGCGCGGCATGGACGTGCTGCCGCGCAAGCCGATCGACCACCGCGGCCACGTGATGATGGAGTTCGACCTCGACACGGCCCTGGCCCGCAAGCCGGCCCTGCTGCTGGTCGACGAATACGCCCATTCCAACGCCCCCGGTTCGCGCCATCCCAAGCGCTGGCAGGACGTCGAGGAACTGCTGGCGGCCGGGATCGACGTCTGGACCACCCTGAACGTCCAGCACCTGGAAAGCCTGGTCGACGTCGTCCAGCGCATTACCGGCGCGCGCCAGCGCGAGACGGTGCCCGACAGCGCCCTGTCGCGGGCCGACGCCATCGAACTGATCGACATCACCCCCGACGAGCTGCGCGAGCGCCTGACCGAGGGCAAGGTCTATGTGCCCGAGACCGCCCGCCTGGCCTCGGAGAACTTCTTCAAGGTCGAGAACCTGACGGCCCTGCGCGAGCTGGCCCTGCGCCGCGCGGCCCAGACGGTCGACGACCAGCTGGTCGCCGCCATGCGCGAGAAGGGGGTAGAGGGCCCCTGGGCGGCGGGCGAACGCATCCTGGTGCTGGTCGGCGGCGACGCCATGGCTTCGGGCCTGGTGAGGGCCGGCCGGCGGCTGTCGGACATGATGATGGACGCCCCCTGGACGGCGGCCCATGTCGACCGCCTGGACCAGCCCGCCAAGGGGGCGGCGGCGGCGGCCCGGCTGCGCGACGCCTTGAAGCTGGCCGAACAGCTGGGCGGCTCGACCGTGGTGCTCAGCGGGGCCGACATCGTCGCCACGGTGATGGCCTACGCCCGGCGCAACAACGTCACCCAAATCGTCATCGGCAAGTCGGCCGATAGCCGCTGGCGCGAGCTGCTGGGCCGGTCGTTGGCGGCGGCGTTGCTGCGCGAAGCGCGGGGCGCGGCGATCCACGTGGTCACCGAGGCCACGCACGAGGCGGTCGTCGAGGCGCCCGCGCGTCGGCGGATCGTCGACTGGACCGCCTACCTGCTGGCCGCCGGCTGCGTGGCCGCCGCGACCGTCGTGGCCTGGGGCCTGGACGTGGCGTTCGACCGCGTGGACCTCGGGATGATCTTCCTGGCCGCCGTGCTGGCGGCCGGAGTGCTGCGCGGGCTGCGGCCGGCCCTGGCGGCGGCGACAGTAGCCTTCCTGGTTTACAACTACATGTTCCTGGAGCCGCGCCATTCGTTCGCGATCGGGACGCCGACCGACTTTCTGACGCTGATCGTCTTCTGGGCCGTGGCGCTGGCGGCGGGCGGCCTTGCGGGGCGAGTGCGCGATCAGGGGCGCGACGCCCAGCGTCGCGCCTCGGCCGTCTCGGCGCTGCTGGCCGCCAGCCGGACCTTCTCGGCCGCCGCGGGGCGCGAGGCGGCGGCCAAGGCCCTGGCCGAGCAGACGGCCGCGGCGGCCGGCGCCAAGGCCGTGGTGCTGCTTCCGGTCCATGGCGAGCTCCAGCCCACGGCCGGCGCGCCGGCGTTGGAAGACCTGGACGCCGCGCCGATGGCCGCCGCCCGCTGGGCCTGGGAGAAGGGCGAGGCGGCCGGCTTCGGGACCGGCACCCTGCCGCAGACCCGCTGGACCTTCTGGCCGCTCGAGGGCGTGCGCTCGCGGGCCGGGGTGGCGGGCGTGGAGGCGGGTGCGATGGTCGCCGGCTCCGAGGACGAACGGCTGCTGCTGGCGCTGCTGGAACAGGGCGCCGTGGCCCTGGAGCGGGCCGAGCTGGCGACGGAGGCGGTCGAGACCGAGACCCTGCGCCGCGCCGACCGCTTCCGCTCGGCCCTGCTGAACTCGATCAGCCACGATCTACGCACGCCGCTGTCGACCGTGCTCGGCGCCTCCAGCACCTTGCTGGACTACGGCAAGGGCATGACCACGGCGGTGCGCGACGACCTGCTGCTCAGTATCCGCGAGGAGGCCGAGCGTCTGAACCGCTATGTCGGCAATCTGCTGGACATGACCCGGCTGGAGGGGGGCGCGCTGCGGCTGCGCACCGACTGGACCGACGTGCGCGACGTGCTGGGCGCGGCGGCCGAGCGGGTCTCGCGCCGCCTGGAGAGCCGGGTCCTGGCCCGCGACTTTCCCGTCGAGCTCAGCCTGGTGAGGGCGGACTCAAGCCTGTTGGAACAGGCCGTGGTCAATATCCTGGAAAACGCCATCGCCTACAGCCAGGACGGCGCCCGGATCGAGATGGCCGCCTACGAGGACCGCTCCAACGTGGTGATCAGCATCGAGGACGAGGGCAGGGGCATACCCACGGCGGAGCTGGAGCAGGTGTTCGAAAAGTTCCGCCGCATGGAGGAGCCCACCGATCGCCACCAGGGCGCGGGCCTGGGCCTGTCGATCTCCAAGGGCTTCGTCGACGCCATGGGCGGCCGGATCGCCGCCGCCAGCCCGATCCACGACGGCAAGGGAACGCGGATCCTGATCAGCCTGCCCAAGGCGATCGCGACTCCGCATCATCTGCTATGACCAAGCCATGAGCGCCGCCAAGACCCCCGGAATGCGCCAGCGCATCCTGATCATCGACGACGAGCCGCAGATCCACCGGTTCCTCGGGCCGGCCCTGGACGCCGCCGGCTACGAGCCCCTGCGCGCCGACAGCGGCCAGGAAGGGCTGCGGGGCGTCGCCCTGTGGTCGCCCGACGCCGTGGTGCTGGACCTGGGCCTGCCGGACATGGATGGCAAGGCGGTGCTCGAAAAGGCGCGCGCCTTCTACGAAGGTCCGATCGTCATCCTTTCGGCCCGCGACCGTGAGGCCGAGAAGATCCAGGCCCTGGATCTCGGCGCCAACGATTATGTGGAAAAACCCTTTGGGGTCGGGGAGTTGCTGGCGCGTCTTCGCGTGGCGCTGCGCCAACGCGGCCAGGCCCAGGGGCCGCTGGTCCCGATCCGGGCCGGGGCCGTCGAGATCGACCTGGAAAAACACCTGGTGACCCGTGGCGGCGCGGTGGTGAAGGTCTCGCCCCGCGAGTACGACGTCCTGGCCCGCCTGGCCCAGGCTCGGGGCAAGGTGCTGACCCACAAGGATCTGCTGACCGCCGTCTGGGGTCCGGCCCATGCCCACGACACCCAGTACCTGCGGGTGTTCGTCGGCCAGCTGCGCCAGAAGCTGGAAGATGATCCCTCAACCCCGACCATGATCCTGACCGAGCCCGGTATCGGCTATCGCTTCATCGGCGATTGATGTGAATCCACAGCGGCATACCGCAGAAAATTCAATCTTCTACTGAAGGATCTTTGCAATTCTTTCGATTTGCGCCGTGCGCGAACGGTAGCTCGGTCCGCAGGATTGGCCTGGGCTTCGCCTGCTCTCCATTTGCATTAGTTAACAATTAAGGCAGGCCAAACCGCGTTTCGTCCGTTCTACTCTCGCGCATCGCGGGATTCGCCTTTGGGGAGTTCGCCATGGCGATGGTTGAACCCAATGGCTACGGCTGTCCCGTGTCGACATTCGACGGCCGCGCCCCGTCCGTTCTGCTCGCACCTTGTTCTCGCAACGACATGCCGATGACAAATCTTGAGATCCGAGTCGCCGCGCTTCAGTTCCTCAGCCTGCGCCTCTGTGCAGCGCTGTCGCTTGAGCAGCTTGAGGAAATCCGGCAGTCGACGCTGGATGGGGTGAGGGCGACGGATGTCGAGTCGATCCAGATGCAGACCGAGTTCCTGAAATTGCTGGACGACGCTATCGAGCGCGCTCGCCAGAAGCAGGTCGCGCCCGGCGCGATCAAGAGCTCGATCCACTTGGCCTGATGCCCGGGTCGTAAGGGTTTTCTCGCAGGGGCCTAGGGTTTGACCTGATGGCGCTCGGGCGGTTGCGGCCTCAATCTGGCGCCGCTCGCTCGCCAAGGCGTCACCCCCGATTTCCCTTGGCAAGCCATCGCGCGCTCACCCCCCAAGAGCACGCCCGTGGTCGCGGGCCGAGAGCCGGCCCCCATGTCCCGACGCATGGGTCGGGCCGGCTCTCCTCCCGTCCGATCAGGCTTCGATCAGCTTGTTGCGGATGGCGTACCGTACAATGTCGGCCAGCGAATGGGCGCCGAGCTTTCGCATGATGTTGCCGCGATGGCTTTCGACGGTCTTGACGCTGATGTCGAGCATCGAGGCGATGACCTTGTTGCTGCGGGACTCGGCCAGAAGTTGGACGATCAGCAGCTCGCGCGTGGTCAGGGTTTCGGCCCCTTCAATCAATTCGCTCAGCCCGTGAACGCCGGGCGAGAGATAGCCGCGCAGCACGGCGTCGGTAATGCCCGGACAGAAGTAGGGCTTGTGGTTCAGCAGCGAGGCGACGGCGGCGATGATGTGGTCGGTCGAGGCCGACTTCAGCACGAAGCCTCGCGCGCCGGCGCCGAACACCTCGCGCACCAGCTGCTCGCTGTCGTGCATGGTGAAGATCAGCAGCTCGGTCTGGGTCTTCAGCTTGCGCACCTCGCGGGCCACGATCACGCCGCTCAGGTCAGGCATGCTGATGTCGAGGATCATGACGTCGGGACCCAATTCGCCAGCCAGGCGGATCGCGTCGCGCCCGTTGGACGCCTCGCCGCAGATCGTCCAGCCCGGCTGTGACTCCAGAGCCTCGCGCAGTCCTGCCCGCACGATCGAATGATCGTCGGCGAGCAGAATGGTCGGCGCGGCAGGCAAGGGCATCTTCGATTCTCGCTCCGGGGGCGGCGGTGGCATGATTGTCTGTTTTTCAGGGAAAGGCTTGCTGAATTTTTCCGCGCGAGGTTGAGGAGGACTCGCCTAAAGACTTATAGTTGCTTGCTCCAACACCTGCACGTCATGGACGGGATCATGGCGCGACGACGACCCAGGAGGTCCTTTCGACCCTGATTTGTGCGCCGGATCCGCGTCAAGCTTCGCCGAATTCCGCCATGCCCCTCCATGGTCAGGGTTTCACCCGATTGAGGCGAGCACGCGCTCGGCGGAAAGTTCGAACGCCGCCTGCGGCCTGACCTTTCGGAGTTCCCATGACGGATATCAGCCCGACCGCGAAGCTTCTTGAGACCTCCGCCCGTTGGAGCGGGGCGAAGGCCGCGCTTTCGAAGGAGGCGCGCAGCTTCGTGCCCTCGTCGGACGGTTCGACAACGCTCGACGAAGATGATTTCAGGGAAAAGGTCGTGGCGAGCATCCCGGTCCTTCGTTCCTTCGCGCGCGGCCTTTGCGGGGACGCGACGATGGGGGATGACCTGGCGCAGGACACCTTGCTGAAGGCCTGGCGGCACCGGGCGCAGTTCACACCAGGCACCAACCTCAAGGGCTGGCTGCTGAAGATCGCGCGCAATCACTTCTATTCGCAACGCCGGCGCGGGTGGCGAGAGACGCCTCTGGATCTCGCCACCAGCGCCCAGATTCCAGGTGTCGGCGGCGCCCAGGTCCAGTCGCTGATCCTCAACGACCTGCGTAACGCCCTCAACACTCTGAGCGACGAGCAGCGCGAGGCGATGATCCTGGTCGGGGCGGGCGGCTTTTCCCATCGGGAGGCCGCCGAGATGTGCGACGTGCCCGAGGGGACGATGAAAAGTCGCGTCTGTCGCGCCCGCGCCAAGCTGGTCTCGCTGCTGGATCACGGCGAGGTGGACCAAGACGCTGAACCCGCCTCGCGGGCGGCTCACCTGATCCTGACCGAATTGTCGACCCGGTCCGAGGCGCGCGCCGGCTGAGCGGCGGCTGGCGGATCACGGCGCGTCGCCCTAAGAGGAGCCTCGACCAAGCGAGGCGTTGATGACCGAGATCCACTCCTACGACCCCAGGACGGGCCATGGCCTGCGGCATGATCCGCTGAACGCCATTGTCGCGCCCCGGCCGATCGGCTGGATCTCGACAACGAGCGCGGCCGGCGTCCGCAACCTGGCGCCCTACAGCTTCTTCAACCTCTTCAACTACAAGCCGCCGATCATCGGCTTCTGCAGCACCGGCTGGAAGGACTCGGTGCGCAACATCGAGGAGACCGGGGAATTCGTCTGGAACCTGGCGACGCGACCGCTGGCCCAGGCGGTGAACGCCACCTCGGCGATCGTTCCCGACCATGTCGACGAGTTCGCCCTGGCCGGCCTGACGCCGGCGGCTTCCCAACGGGTCCAGGCGCCGCGCGTTGCTGAAAGCCCCGTGGCGTTCGAATGCCGCCTGACCCAGATGGTCCGGCTCAACGACGTCGAGGGCGCACCGGTCGACGCCTGGCTGACCTTGGGCGAGGTGCTGATGGTCCATATCGACCAGGCGCTGCTGATCGACGGCGTCTACGACACCGTGGCCGCCGAGCCGATCCTGCGCGGCGGGGGCGCGGGCGACTATTTCGGGATCGACGAGGCGGGGAAGTTCCAGATGTTTCGGCCGGAAAGCGCCTAACGCGAACGCCCCCGCGCCGAGACCGGCCACAGCGCCACCAGGGTGTCGCCGTCGACCACGTGGTAGGTGTCGTAGAGGTTCACGGTCGGATCGCAATGCGGCGCGCCCAGGATCACCCGATCGTCCAGGCCGGGCGGCGTGGCGCCGGGCGGCGGCAGGATCGCGCCATGCTCGTCGCCCATGAAGAAGTAGCGCGACCCGTCGGGCGCGCCGCCCAGCACCGTGGGCGGCTCGGCGTCGGTCGACAGGGCCTTGAAGCCGGCGTCTATGGTGACCATGCCCGGCGTGTTGGCGCTGACCACCCTCGCGTCGATCAGCAGGGCGGGTTCGTAGGGGCTGTGGTCCGCGCCGTTTCCAGCGATGTCGCAGACCAGGTACTGGCCATCCATGAACACGTAGGAGCCGACCTGGAACTCGGTGAAGAGTCCCAGTTCGGCGTCGATCCGGTGCGAGCCGGTGCCCGAGCCGGAGATGATCGGCGGCGGGCCGCCGGCGGCGGTCAGGGCGTCGATCACCGAGCGGATATAGGCCCCGCGATCCTCCAGATTGGCCTTGCGGTCGGCGAAGCCCTCGATGTGCTGCTGCATCCCGCAATAGCATTGCAGGCCGGCATAGATCAGGCCCGGCTGGAGCTGGATCGCCTGAAACAGGGCGACCGCCGCCTCGGGCGAAGCGACGCCGGTCCGATGGATGCCGGGATCCAGGTCGATGATCACCTTCAGCGCCTTGCCAGCCGCCTCGGCCGCCGCGCCCAGGGCCGCGACGTTCGCCGGATGGTCGACGACCGCCATCAGCTCGGTGGTCCTGCCGTTCAGCGCGACCAGCCGGGCGACAGCCGGGGCCGAGACTACGGGCGAGGTGATCAGCAGGCCGGTCGTGACCCCGCCGCCGGCCAGGACCTCGGCCTCGCCGATCTTGGCGCAGCACAGGCCTACGGCGCCGGCGGCGATCTGCAGCTTGGCGACATCGACGCTCTTGTGGGTCTTGGCGTGGGGCCGCAGCTTGACGCCCTTGCTCGCTGCAAAGTCCGCCATACGGGCGATGTTGCGCTCCAGGGCGGGACGGTCGATCACCAGCACCGGGGTGTTGAGGGCGCGGCGTGAGCCATGGGCGCCGATCAGGCCGGCGTGGAGGTCTTGGTCGGTCATGGCGGTTCCCGTCAGAGGCCAAAGAGCTGGGTCAGGTGAGCATTGGCGAACTTGCCGGCCGGGTCCCAGGCCTTGCACGCGGCGACGAAATCGCCGGCCCGGGGATAGAGCCGGTGGACGTCGACCGTGGTCAGGGTGTGGCGCTTGGCCCAGTGCGGACGGCCCGCGCCGTCGCGCAGCACAGCCTCCATCTCAGCGAAGGCCGGTCGCCAGGGCATCCGGGCGTACTGGTGGAACGAGATCGAAGCGCCGGGACCAGCGTTGAATGGGCTCATCCAGATGTCGTCGCCGGCCGCCAGGCGGAACTCGAACGGGAAGGTGATTGGCAAGCGACGCTTGCGGATATAGGCCATGGCCGCCTTCAGGGTCGGCAGGCCGGCGGCGCGCGGCAACTCATACTCCATCTCCTCGAAGCGGATGTTCCGCTCGGACGGGAAGATCGCGTAGGCGGGGCCGACGCGGCGGCTGGCCTTGCCCATCATCCGCATCATCAGGCGCTGCAACGACGGCGTCAGGATCGGGACGGCGGCGCAGATGTCGCAGATGGTCTTGAAGGTCGCCTCGCTGTCCTCGCCGATCTCCTTGGCCGCCCGGTCGGAGACCTCGGCCTCGACGGGATGGAGGGTCTTGAAGATCACCTGGTCGGAATAGGGAAAGACGAAGAACTCCATATGGCGGGTGGCGGCGGCCAGCTCGTCCAGCTGCTCGGCGACCTCGGCCAGCGGCCGACGCTCGACCCGCTCCTCCAGGTGATAGGCGGGGACGACATGGATCCGGATCTCGACCGCCACGCCCAGCAGCCCCAGCGACAGGCGCTGGGCCTGGTAGAGCTCGGGGTTGTGATCGGGGCCGCATTCGACGATCGCGCCGTCGGCCGTCATCAGCCGGAAACCGCAGGCCTGAGTCGACAGGCTGCCCAGCTCGGCGCCCGTGCCGTGCGTGCCGGTCGAGATGGCGCCGGCCAGAGACTGGGGATTGATGTCGCCTTGATTGATCAGCGACAGGCCCTGGTCCCACAGGGCCGCCGTCAGCCGCTTGAGGCTCCAGCCGGCGGGGGCCCAGACGGTCTTGCGGTCAGTCGCGATCTCGATCGCGCCCTGGTAGTCGGACAGGTTCAGCAGCAGGTCGTCGGTTTCACACAGCGGCATGAAGGAGTGGCCAGCCCCAACTACGCGGACCTTGCCGGCCTGGTCGATCAGCGACGCCAGTTCACCGGCGTCGCGCGGCTTGGCGATCCGGCGAGGGGAGGCCGCGACGCTGCCTGACCAGTTGCTCCACCCCGTCATTCGGATCTCTCCGTCCGCGATACAAATATGATAGTAAAAACTATTGACCTTGCAAGGCGTCGTTCCATGGAACCAGCGACGGATCGCCGAAGGTGTCGAAATAGCGCTCGAACAGCAGGCAGACTTCGCGGCTGAGCGTCAGTGCGTCCTGGTCCGGCTCCTCGACGGCCATTTCGGTGGCCGAATAGGTCAGCTCGACCATCATCCGCATGGCCAGGCGAACCCGGCCGTCTGGCGCGGCCGGGTGGCGCGCCTTGAGAATTTCGGCGAACTGCCCGGCCACCATGTCGCGCGACGCGAAGCGCAGTTGCTGTAGCATCGGCACGGCGCGCAGTGCTCGGCCGATCGCCGCGCCGCCGGGGAACCGGCGGGTCATCTCGATCATCTCGGTCAACATGGCGACGTTTTTGTCGATGCGCTCGGCCGCCGTATCGCCTTCCAGCCCGCCGCTCTCGATCCAGGCGAAGACCATGTCGTCCTGAGCCTTCATCAGCCGGTCGCCCAGCTCCTTGAGGATCGCGTACTTGTTGGGGAAATAGCGGTAGAGGGCGGGCGGGGTCAGGCCGGCGCGCTTGCAGATGGCGTTGGTGGTCAGCTGTTCGAAGCCGATCTCGCCCAGCATTTCGCCAGCGGTGGCCAGCACGATCTCGTAGGTATCCTGGCCGCGGGCCTGGGTCGGTTGCAGCTTGGCGTCCAGCGCGATGTCGGGGCTGGCGGTCTTCCGGGCCGTCGCCTTCGGCATGCGGTCTCTCCTTCAAGCTCGTTCTGAACTAGAGCGCATTGAGGAAGAAGCCAATCACCTCGATGTCTTAGCGCGACCTTGTCAGGTGCAGGAAGGCCACGATCATCAGGGTGGCCAGGGCTAGGCCGACGCCGAGCCAGACCGCTGGCCGCACATCCCCGCCACTGACCACGAACGAGGCCAGCAAGGGGCCCGCGCCGCAGCCCAGCAGGCTGGCGCCAGGACCCAACAGCGCGGCTCGGCGGCTGGGATCGGCCTCGATGGCCAGCGGGGTCAGATAGGGCGAGGCGAACAGCCAGACGAAGCCGAATACGCCCGCCGCGACCAGAAATACAGCCGCCGACGGCAGGCTGGCCATCACGAACAGGACGCCGATCGCCAGGACCACGGCGACCGCCAGCGACCAGAACCACGACAGTCGGCCGGCAAGGGCCGTGGCCGCCGCGCCGCCCGCGACCTGGGCCGCGAGCGATACGGCGAAGGCGGCGCTGGCCACGCTAGCCGGATGTCCGGCCTGACGCGACAACGGCTCGGCATAGATCCAGACGGCCAGGATGAAGGCCTGGAAGCAGAAGACGGCGGCCAGGGCGATCCAGCCGCGGGCGCTGGGCAAGCCCTTGGGATTGTCCTCGGTCTCGACCAGGGGCGCATAGGCGCGGGGGATCGCCAGGCCGGCCAGGGCGGCCGAGATGGCGAGCGCGGCCAGCACCACGAAGCCGCCGTCAGGACCGAACGGTCCAACGACGAAGGCGCCGATCGCGCTGACCACGCCCAGCTGCAACAGGGTCTGAATGGTCAGGTAGAGGCCAGCCCAGCGTTCCGGGCGCGGGGAGCGGACGATCATGCCGGTGATCAGCCAGATCATCACGCCGGCCGGCAGGCCCGCCGCGGCGCGCACCAGGATCAGCGGGACGCCCGAAACGCGAGTGGTGAACAGGTCCAGGGCCGCCAGGGCCAGGGCGCTGGTGATCGCCGCCAGTCGAAGCCGCCGCTCACCGAACAGCGGGCCGAGCACGGCCGCCCCGATCCCCATCGCCACCAGCTCGCCCATGCCCGCCAGGCCGAGCTGGTTGGCGGTCAACCGTCCGGCGCCCTCCAGCCCGCCCAGTAGGAGTGGTCCGACCCCGGGAAACAGCACCCCAACCAGACCGACCCAGAACACCGTCAGGCGCTGGGCCAGGCTGGGCGGCGCGCCGATCCAGACGCCCGAGACCGCGGGAGGCGGGGTCTCGGCAACCGACATTTCGGCCGCGCTCAATACTTCGCCCGGAGATAGACGCCGTAGGTGCGCGGCAGGCCCATGCTGAACACGTCGAAGCCGAAGGCGGCGATCGGGGTGATGTCGGAGATGTTGGTGGTGTCGGCCAGGTTCTTGCCCCACACGCCCAGCTCGTAGCGTCCGTCGGCGAAGGCCCAACCGACCTGGCCGTTGACATAGGCGCGGGCCTTGTCGCTGAGCCGCTCGGTGTTGGCCGTGTCGTAATAGACCTTGCCGCGATAGGTGAAGTCCAGCTGGCTGATCAGTTTGCCGGTTCCCACCGTGTGCTCGTAGCGCGCCGCGCCGTTCAGGCTGGCCTTGGGCGCGGAGGGCAGGGTGTTGCCCGAATAGTCGTCGCCCAGCGACTGGAAGTCCTTGTACTCGGCGTTGAGCAGCGACGCGCCCAGGGTCAGGGATAGGCCCGTCATCGGCCGCGCCTCGATCTCGGCCTCACCGCCATAGACCCGGGCCCTGGAGGCGTTGGTGAACAGCTGCACCGGCAGGCCGTTGCGCTGGATCACCGTGTAGACCTGCAGGTCCTTGTAATCATAATAGAAGGCCGAGACGTTCACCCGCAGGCGGCGGTCCAGGAACTCGCTCTTGGCCCCGATCTCGTAGGCGTTGACGGTTTCGTCGCGATAAGGGCCCAGGTCGGCGGGATCGGTGGTCTGGCCGCTGAAGAAGCCGCCGCTCTTGGTCCCGCGATTGTAGGTCGCGTAGACGTTGGCGTCGTCGCTGATCGCGTAGCGCAGGCCCAGGCGGCCCGAGATCGAGCTGAAGGTCTTCTGGTTGTCGTATTCGAACAAGGTCAGCAGGCCGTAGTCGACGTCGCTGACATAGTGGAAGGTCTTCTTGTCCTCCGACCAGCGCAAGCCACCGGTCAGGGTCAGCTTCGGGGTCAGGTCGTAGTCGACCTGGCCGAAGGCGGCGTAGCTGGTGGTCTTCTGGTGCAGGGGCCAGCCGAACACGCCGATGCTGTTGGCCGGATCCATGCCGGTTGGATTGTTGACCGGATCCGGGGCGCGCAGCACTTCCAGAACGTTGTAGTGGCTGTTGTTGTCCAGATTGTCGCGGGCTGCGTAGAGACCGGCGACCCAGCGCAGGGCGGTTGCGCCGTTCGACTGCAGACGGAACTCCTGGCTGGTGGTATCTTGCTCGGCGATGTAGCGGGCGTCGAAGATCGAGATCGGGTTGGCGTCGGTTTCTTCGTAGTCGTCGCGCTTGGCCTTCTGGTAGCCGGTGATCGAATAGAGCGTGATCCCGCCAAAGTCGTAGCTGATGGCGCTGGTCGCCCCGAACAGCTTGACGATGTCCTTACCTTCGAAGCGGTAGTCGCCCTCGTACTTGTTGCTGCTGGTGTTGGCGTAGCCGGCGACGTTCGTGCACTGGCCCGAAGTGTAGTAGGCCGGCTTGCAGAAGATGTAGCCGAAGGTCGGATCCGGATCGGCGGTGCTGGCCGCCTCGGCCGTCTGGGCCACCAGCGAGCGGTTGTAGGTCAGGATCGAGCCGCCGCTGGACTTGCTGTAGCTGGCCGAGACGTCGACGGTCAGCTTGTCGTCGGGCGTGAAGCGCAGGGCCCCCCGCACGGCCTTGCGGTCGGCGTCGTTGCCCTTGTTCCCGGTCAGGCGATTGAGGGTGTAGCCGTCGCTCTTGTCGTAGAGGCCGGCGATCCGGAAGGCCAGGGTGTCGGCCACCGGGCCGCCGAAGCCGCCCTGGACGTTGAGCGAATTGAACCGGCCGTAGTCGACGGCCAGGTCGCCCTGGGGCGTGCTGCTCGGCTTCCTGGTGGTGACATTGATCGCCCCGCCGGTGGTGTTGCGGCCATAGAGCGTGCCCTGCGGCCCGCGCAGCACCTCGACCTGCTGCAGGTCGTAGAAGCCGGCCATCTGGGCCAAGGGAGAGGCGACATAGACCCCGTCGACATAGACCCCGACGGCGCTGGCGGTGCTGGGGTTGAAGTCGTTGACCCCGATGCCGCGGATGAAGATGCGTGGATTGGCGGCGTTGTCGTCGGTCTTGATCTGTAGGCCCGGCGACAGACCCGAAAGGGCCAGGACGTCGCCCACCCGCTGGTCCTTGAGCTGGTCGGCGGTCAGGGCGGTCACCGAGACGGGCACGTCCTGGAGGTTTTCCGCGCGTTTCTGGGCGGTGACGACGATCTCGTCGAGCGCGGTCGCCTCCTGGGCGCCGGCCCGTCCCGCCGCCGCCGCCATCATCGTCGCGCCGGCGACCCCCGCGAGCACCTGGAGCTTTCGCATTCCATACCCCCGTCACTGCTTTTGCCAGGAGATAGTAGTTATAACTATCATTATGGCAAGCGGCGTTCATGGAGCGGTGTTCAGCTAGCTGCGCGTCGGCCATTCCCGAGTCGGTGTGGTCGATGCCCAAAAAGAAAATCCCCGCCGGACGGGCCGGCGGGGAGCTGCAGGGAGGGGGACGCCTTTTAGAACCGGTACGAGACACCGACCATGTAGGTGGTTCCGTACTTCTGATAGTCGATGGTCTGGCGAGGGTCGCCGCTCTGGTAGGTCTTGAACGGCTCGTCGGTGATGTTGTTGGCCTGCAGCAGGATCGACAGGCCGTTGAGCGGACCCTGGCGGAACTCATAGCCGATCTGGGCGTCGAGCACGGATTCCGTGTCGACGGTCCGGTAGATCCGCGCGGCGCTGAGGCCGGCGACCTCGCCCAGGAACTTGCTGCGATAGCGGTTGCTGATCCGGGCGTTGAAGCCATTGTTCTCGTAGTAGAATGTGGTGTTGATCACCGTCTTCGACAGTCCCGGCATGTCGATGGGCGCGGTGTCGTCCTCCAGCTTGACCGAGCTGTCGGTGTACGAACCGCTGATGATCAGGCCGAAGTTGCGCAGCGGCTCGAAGAAGATGTCGCCTTGGATCGAGGCCGACAGTTCGATGCCGCGGATATAGCCGCCCTTGCCGTTCTGCGGCGCCTTCGCCAGACCCTTGGTCGTGCCCAGCTGCGATTGCTGGGTCGGTGTCAGCAGCGACAGGAAGGGCGAGAAGTCCTCGATCGTCGAGGCGCCGGAGTTCACGAAGTTCGACAGCTTCTTGTAGTAGGCGGCGGCCGAGACATAGGCCGAACGACCGAAGTATTTTTCCAGCGACACGTCAACGCCGTCGGCGATGTAAGGCCGCAGCTGGGGATTGCCGCCTTCGGTGCTGAAATAGGAGGTGTTGGGATCGGTCGAGGTGAGGTTGGACAGATTCTGGTTGAACGATTGGCTGGCGCGCAGTTCGTCCATCCGGGCCCGGGCCAGGGTACGGGCCGCGCCGAACCGCAGGAAGGTCTCGTTGCTCAGGTCGAACGTCAGGTTCAGGCTCGGCAGGACGTAGGTGTACTTGTCGCCGCCGTCGTTGCTGGTCGGGTTGGCCGTATCGGCCGGATTGACCCGCGTGCCGGTCGAGGACTGGTCGGTATGGACCACCTGCAGGCCGGTGTTGCCGGTGACCGGGATCGACCCGACCGTGCTGTCGACGTCGAACTTGGCGTAGGCGACCTGCACGTCTTCCTTGACCGCCCAGTTGCGGGTCTGGACCGCCGGGCTCCGATCGGCGACCAGCGTGTAGACACCGTTGTCGAGCAGGTAGGTCGGGTCATAGGCCAGCATCGCCTTGATGCCGATCAGGTTCAGGCTGACCGTGCCGATCAGCGCTTCCTTGGGAATCGGCCGGCTCAGCGGCGCACCCTGGGCGATCGTCCCGCCAAAGGTCAGGAAGCTTTCGTGCACTTCCTTGGACTTCTCGCGACGGCTGGCGTTATAGCCGAACTCGACCTTGTTGATAGGGCCCCACGCCAGGTCACGCTTGGCGCTCAGACGGACGGCGTTCAGCTCGTCCTTGATCGCCGGCGTGTTGTAGAAGCCCGCCTGGGTCACGGCGCCGCCTGTGGCGGCCCCGCCGTTGGCGCCAGCGCCCCAGCCCTGAGGGTCGGTCAGCACGAACAGGGTTGAGTTGGTGTAGTCCAGGCTCGAACCGAAGGTGGTGCCCGCGCCCGGCGTGGTGTTGAAGGTCAGGGTGTCGGTGGCGCCGACGCCTGACGGGCCTGTGCCCGAATAGGATTCGAAGATCACGTCGCGACGCTTGGCGTCCGAGTGGCTGAGGTCGGCGGCCAGGGTCCAGCCGTTGTCGGTGTCGTAGGCGATGTTCCAGCCGGCCGACTTCAGGGTGGTGTGGCGGGTGTTGAGGTCGTTGCGCATGACCCCCTTCACGCCGGTATAGGTTCCTTGCGTGATCAGGCCGTCCTGGGCGGTGTAGCCCGGCTGCAGGCTGGCCGAGCTCCAGAACAGCGGCAGCTCGATGCCGCGCAGGATCTGCTTTTCGCGGAACTTCGAATAGTAGAGGTCCAGCGAAGAACGGAACTTGTCGGTCGGGCTGTATTCCAGCACGCCGATCACGCCGGTGCGCTTGAGGTTGTTGGACTGCACATACGGCTTGGCGCCACCGATGACCACGTCGCCGGAGGCGGTGGTGGGGTAGCCCCAGGCGTTGAAGCGGCGGCTTTGGGTCGGGCTTGAAATGTCCGAGACCGCGATGGCGACACCCAGGGTGTCGTTCAGGAACTGGTCGACGAAGGTGGCGCTGAGGCGATGCCCGCTGTCTTTGCCGTCCGGGTTCAGCTTGTCTTCGCTGTTGAATTCGTAGCGGGCGTTGGCCGACAGGACCTTCTTGCCGTACTTCAGCGGCCGGATGGTCCGCAGGTCGGCGGTGCCGGCCAGGCCCTGGCCGATCAGGGCCGCGTCGGGGGTCTTGTAGACCAGCACGCCGCTGAGGATTTCCGAAGGGTACTGGTCGAACTCGACGCCGCGGTTATCGCCGGTCGAGACCTGTTCGCGGCCGTTCAACAGCACGGTGTTGTAGTCGGGACCCAGGCCGCGGATCGAGATCGACTGGGCGCGGCCGTCCAGGCGCTGAGCGGTCAGGCCGGGCAGGCGGGCCAGGGATTCGGCGATCGAGGTGTCGGGCAGCTTGCCGATGTCCTCGGCCGACACGGCCTCGACGATCGAGCTTGAGGACTTCTTCAGTGCGATGGCGTTCTCGATGCCCGCGCGGATGCCGGTGACGGTGATTTCCTCGACGGTGTCGGGGGCCGGCGCGGCGGCGTCCTGGGCGTGGGCGGCGCCGGCGGCCATCAGCAGCAGGGCCAGGCCCGTGGCGGCTCCGCTCATCAGTCGCGTTCGGCGCGGCATGGAATTGGTCGTCATCAGAGGCTCCCTCCCAATCGGCTCCCGCAGTTTCGCTGCGGTGATCCAGCTTCGTTGTGCAAATTACTGCAAACAAACGCCTTCAATTGCAACTGGAAAAATGGATGAGGCGCCGTGGATGGCATCCGTCGAGTGGAAGCAGGTGAGCATGGCTTTCGGAATTGCCCTAGAAAACAGCGCTACCGGTTGCGCCACGAGGGCGATTGACAGCTCCAGGGGGTTTCTGCAAATTATTGCAAATCAAATGATCGGCGCTAAATCGACCGATCTTGTGCACATTCAGAGGGGCGGGCGCTTGAAACTTCGGAGGGCATGGGCGAGTCGATCAGCGTGGGCCGCGCTCGTCGCCGCCGCCACGATGAGCGCCGGTTTCGCCCAGGCTGCGCCGTCCGCTCACGCCGCCTATCTCGACCGCCCGCCGCAGGACGAGGTGATCTATTTCGTCCTGCCCGATCGGTTCGCCAACGGCGACACGGCCAATGATCGTGGGGGGCTCGCCGGTGACCGCCTGAAGACCGGCTTCGATCCGTCCGACAAGGGTTTCTACCACGGCGGCGACCTGGCCGGCTTGACCGCTCGGCTCGACTATATCCAGGGCCTGGGCGCGACGACGATCTGGCTGGGTCCGATCTTCCGCAACAAGGTGGTGCAGGGACCTCCAGGTCAGGAGTCCGCCGGCTATCACGGATACTGGATCACCGACTTCACCGACGTGGATCCTCATTTCGGCACACGGGCTCAGTTGAAGGCCTTCGTCGACGCCGCCCATGCACGCGGCCTCAAGGTCTATCTGGACATCGTCGCCAACCACACCGCCGACATTATCCAGTATCGCGGCTGCCCGGCGACCGGCTGCGACTACCGCTCCAAGGCCGACTATCCGTTCGTCCGCCAGGGCGGCGTCGGCGGCGCGGCGATCAACGACGGCTTTCTGGGCGACGATTCGGCTCGACAGACAGCCGAGAACTTCGCGCAGCTGACGCGGCCCGACTTCGCCTACGCGCCTTACGTCGCCAAGGACGAAACGGCGGTCAAGAAACCGGCCTGGCTGAACGATCCGATCTGGTACCACAACCGCGGAAACAGCCGGTTCACGGGCGAGAGCTCGACCTACGGCGACTTCGCCGGCCTGGATGACTTGGCCACCGAAAACCCGCGCGTCGTGAAGGGCTTCATCGAGATCTACGGTCGGTGGATCGACGATTTCGGGATCGACGGCTACCGGATCGACACCGCCCGTCACGTCAACCCCGAGTTCTGGCGAGCCTTCGTGCCGGCCATGCTGGCCCGGGCCAAGGCGCGAGGGATTCCGAACTTCCACATTTTCGGCGAGGTCGCCGAAACCGAACCCGGCATGCTGGCCAGGTTCACGCGGGTGGACGGCTACCCCGCCGTACTCGACTTCGCCTTCCAGGGCGCCGTGGCCGATGTCGTCAACGGCAAGGCCGGGACCGACGTCCTGGCGCACCTGTTCTCGCAGGACGCGCTATACGAGGGCGGAGAGGTGGCGGCGCTGCGGTTGCCGACCTTCCTGGGCAATCACGACATGGGCCGGATTGGTCATTTCGTGCGCGCCGCCCATCCGGACGCTTCGGATGACGAGATCACCCGGCGGGTGATCCTGGCTCACGCCTTCCTGATGTTCACGCGCGGCATCCCGGTTCTCTACTACGGCGACGAGCAGGGATTGGCCGGGGCGGGCGGCGACAAGGACTCCCGCCAGGACATGTTCGCGACCCGGGTCGCCAGCTACGCCGCCGATCGACTGGTCGACGGTGGCGCGGTCGGGGGCGATCACTTCAGGACCGACGCGCCGCTCTACAAGGCGATCTCGGCCATGGCGCGATTGCGGACCACGGAGCCGGCTCTGCGCCGCGGGCGCCAGGTTGTGCGGGCCGCCGGCGACAAGCCGGGCCTGTTCGCCGTCTCGCGTATGACCGAGGCCGGCGAGGTGCTGGTGGCGTTCAACACCGGCCTGACGCCGATCGTGGCCCAGGTCGAGGTCGATGCGACTTCCAGGATCTGGCGATCCGCCCACGGGTCCTGCGCGGCCGCCGCCACGGCGTCCGGCAGCTACCGCGTCGAGGTCGGCCCGCTCGACTACATGATTTGCGTTTCGGAGGTTGGCCAGTGACGGTCGAGACCCTTTCAAAGCCGTCCATCGACCCGGCCCACGACCGCGACTGGTGGCGTGGCGCGGTGATCTACCAGATCTATCCGCGCAGCTTCGCGGACTCGAACGGCGACGGGGTGGGCGATCTGCCGGGGATCACCGCCCACCTGGAGTATGTCGCCTCGCTGGGCGTTGACGCCATCTGGCTGTCGCCGTTTTTCACCTCGCCGATGAAGGACTTCGGCTACGACGTCTCCAACTACGAGGACGTCGACCCCATCTTCGGAACCTTGGCCGACTTCGATCGCCTGATCGAGCGGGCCCACGCCCTGGGCCTGAAGGTGATCATCGACCAGGTGTTCTCGCACACCTCCGACGAGCATCCATGGTTCAAGGCCAGTCGCCAGGACCGCACCAATCCCAAGGCCGACTGGTATGTCTGGGCCGACGCCAAGCCGGACGGCTCGCCGCCCAGCAACTGGCAGTCGGTGTTCGGCGGGCCGTCCTGGACCTGGGACGCGCGCCGTCGCCAGTACTACCTGCACAACTTCCTTTCGGCCCAACCCGACCTCAACGTCCACAGCCCGCAGGTGCAGGACGCCCTGGTCGCCACGTCACGGTTCTGGCTGGACCGCGGGGTCGACGGCTTTCGCTTCGACGCGATCAATTTCGCCATGCACGACCAGGCTCTGACCGACAATCCGCCGAACCTCGACGGCGGCGGCAAGCGCACCCGGCCGTTCGACTTCCAGCACCACTTCCACAACCAGTCGCATGACGACATCCCAGCCTTCCTGACCCGCCTGCGCCGGCTGGGCGAGTCGTACGGCGGGCGTTTCATGGTGGCCGAGGTCGGGGGGGAGCGGGCCGACAGCGAGATGAAGCTGTACACGCAGGGCCCCGACCGCCTGCACAGCGCCTACGGCTTTCTCTATCTCTACGCCGACACCCTGGCGACGGCTCTGGTCCGGCAGGGCGCGGCCATGTGGGCGGGCGGGGAGGGAGAGGGTTGGCCCTCCTGGACATTCTCGAACCATGACGCGCCGCGGGCGGTGTCTCGCTGGGCCGGGGGCCGAGACCCCAAGGCCTTCGCCGACATGTCACTGCTGTTGCTGGTGTCTTTGCGCGGCAACGTCTTCATCTACCAGGGCGAAGAGCTGGGCTTGCCCCAGGCCGAGGTGCCCTACGACCGGCTGCGTGATCCCGAGGCGATCGCCAACTGGCCCGAGACCTTGGGTCGCGACGGCGCGCGTACGCCCATGCCCTGGGTCGCCGTCGCCGCCCACGCAGGCTTTTCCAAGGTCGAGCCCTGGTTGCCGATCGATCCGTCGCACATCGACCTGGCCGTCGACCGCCAGGAGCGCGACACCGACTCAACGCTGAACGTCGCCCGGCGCGTCGTGGCCCTGCGCCACCGGTTGCCGGGTCTAAGGGCGGGCGCCATGACCCTGGTCGAAGCGCCAGAACCATTACTGATCTTCCTGCGTGGCGACGGCGCCGACCAGGTGCTGTGCGCCTTCAACCTGGGTTTTGAGCCCGTGACCTGGGACCTGCCGGCCGGCTGGCGGATCGTCGAACAGGTCAACTTGACGGGGCAGGGGACATTGCCGCCGATGGCTGGGCTGGTGGCGCGAAGGGGCTGAAGGCTCTTACGGGGACCGCGCCCTGGAAGTCATCCCAAGGCGTTGGCGCGCTCCGGCGATCACCAGGGCTCGACGGAGGGCCGGATTTCGGTTTCGAAGATCCAGGCGTCGCTGGTCTGCTGGTGGAGCGCCCAGTAGGCGTTGGCGACCGATGCCGGTTGGAGCAGGGCCCGGTCCTCGCCGACGCCCGCCGCCCGCATCCGCTCGCGCACCCATTCGGTGTCGACGCCGGCGTCGATGACCAGGTGGGCGACGTGGATCCCTTTGGGCCAAGTTCGCGGGCGGCGGCCTGCGCCACAGCCCGGATGCCGAACTTGGCGCTGGCGAAGGCCGCATAGCCTGATCCGCCGCGCAAGCCGGCCGTCGCCCCCGTGAAGAAGATCGACCCCTTGCCGCGTGTGAGCATCACCCGCGCGCCCTCGCGGCCCGTCAGGAACCCGCCGAAGCAGGCCCCTTCCCACACCTTGCGAAACACCCGCGCTGTCGTTTCCAGGAGCGGGAAGTTGACGTTCGCGCCGATGATCCCGGCCTCGACGATCACGCGGACATAGCCGGGATAGTCGGTCTGCTTGACCGACGGCAGGAAGGTTAGGTTGACGCCGAACGGCTTGTCGGTCAGCACGCGGGTGCGCGGAATCCCGTTCACATGCCGCTGGATATCGCGTCGCCCAGGACCAAGCGCGCGAAACGGGCCATGTCCTGACAGCGTATTTGGCCGCCGGATCGTCTGAGCAACGTCCGCGGCGGCGTATGGCGGGTGATTTTCCGAGGTTGGAGGCGCCAAGGAGGCAGGCGCGCTCAAGTCAGGCGCTGCGGCTGGCGGCGGGTGACGACCATCTTCCACATGGCGCTACTGGCTCACGCGAAGAAACCCTCGGTTCCAGGCGACCAGAGGCGGACCGGGCGTCAGGAGGCTGTCGATCGCCGAGACGATGATGATGGAATGGCTGCCGGCGTCGGTGACGCTTTCGACGTTGCAGCGGATACTGGCGACGCCACCGCGGTAGGCGGGGGGCGTCGGCGCCGCCAGCCGCCATCGATCGGACGCGAAGCGTTCGGTCGCGCGTGAAGAACTGGCGAAGCGCAGCGCCTCGTCTTCGTCAGCCGCGCCCAGCAGGGCGACGCCGCATTCGCGCGACGCCAGCAGGGCGTCGTGGCTGGCCGCCTCCTTTCGAACGCAGAACAGGAAGCGCGGCGGCTCGACCGACAGGCCGGTGATCGAGCTGACCAGCAGGCCTCGCGGCGTCTGGCCGTCCCAGCAGGAGATGATGGCGACGCCGCTCGCCAGGTGCGCCAGCACCTCCTTGAACGCGACCTTGGAGGTCGCGTCCGTGGATGGGGGCGAGGCGGCGTCGTAGGGCGCCACGGCTCAGCTCGCGGCCCGCGCCAGGCGAAGGTCGCGCTCGGCGACCCGCTGGCGGACCAGCGGGATCAGGTCGCGACCGTAGGCGACGGCGTCCTCGACCGGATCGAAACCCCGGATGAGAAAGGTCGAAACGCCCAGATCATAGTAGTCGAGCAGGCTCGCGGCGACTTGCTCGGGCGTGCCGACCAGGCCCGTGGAATTGCCCTGGGCGCCGGTGACGGCGGCCACCCCGGTCCAGAGACGCTTGTCCAGGCGCGTGCCTTGCGCTGCTGCGTCCAGCAGGCGCTGCGAACCGGCGTTGGGTGGGCGGTGGCCGCTGGTCGACAGGCCGGCGGCCTCGCGCAGGGCCTTGGCGCGGGCGACGATGTCGTCGGCGCGCGCCCAGGCGGCTTCTTCTGTGTCGGCGATCACAGGGCGCAGCGACAGCGAGAACCGCACCTGGCGGCCGTGCTTGGCGGCGGCGGCGCGGACGCGCGCGATGGTCTCGCGCACCTGGGCCTGGGTTTCACCCCACAGGGCGTAGATGTCGGCATGCTTGCCCGCCACGGGAATGGCCGCGTCGGACGAGCCGCCGAAATAGATCGGGATGTGCGGGGCCTGCAGCGGCTTTACCGCGCCGAAGCCCTGGTCGACCTTGTAGTATCGGCCTTCGTAGTCGAACGGCTTGCCCCCGGTCCATTCGGCGCGGACGATGTCCAGGTATTCGCTGGTGCGGGCGTAGCGCTCGTCCTTGGTCAGGTGATCGCCATCCTTGGCCAGTTCCTCGTCAGACCCGCCGGTGATGATGTGGACGGCGACGCGACCGCCGGTGAAGTGGTCCAGGGGCGCCAGCTGGCGGGCGGCCAGGGTCGGCTGGGTGAAGCCCGGACGGTGGGCGATCATGAAATTCAGCTTCTTGGTCACGGAAGCCGCGTGGGCCACGACCAGTTGGCTTTCCGGCCCGGTCGAGTGGAAGGCGACCAGGGCGCGGTCGAAGCCGCCGTCCTCGTGCACGCGGGCGGTCTTCTCGACATAGGCCACATCGATCGCGGGGCCGGATGGCGGGTGGATCTCGGACGCATGCTGCGTGCCGATGAAACCGATGAATTCGACGCTCATGGCGGGCTCCAATTTAGGTGGACGATCCTAGGGACGACCTCGCCCGGCGATGAGCGAGGAGTTTTCAAGCGCGTTATGCGGGCGGCTCATCAGGCCGTTACGGGCGCGGCCTCCCTGCGCAGGGCGCGGACCACCGAGGGGCGTGCGAAGGCGCGAGCGGCCTTGGCGCTCCAGGCGGGATAGCGTCCGGTGTCGATCTGCCGCCGCTCGGCCCAGCGCCAGATCACCAGGGCGTAGGCGTCGACGACGCTGAAACTCTCGCCCAGCAACCAGGGCCCCGGCGCCTGAGCCAGGCGCTCGATGTCGGTGAGGGTGCGCGCGAAACGGGCCTCGCCGGGCGTGGCCAAGGCGGCCTTCACCGCCTCGTCATCGGCGTAGCGTTCCGGGCGGGCGATCTGGGCGAAGGCCACGTGCACCGTGCTGGCGAACCAGCTCATCACCTCATAGGCCTTGGCCAGCCTCAGCGGGTCGGCCAGGGGCAGAAGTTCGCTATGCGGATAGCGGTGGGCCAGATAGGTCAGGATGGCCAGGACCTCGGTCACCGGCTGGCCGTCGACCAGCAGGGTCGGCACGCGGCCGCGCGGGTTGACCTTCAGGTAGTCGGGCTTGTGCTGGTCGCCGGCCGCGAGATCCAGGCGGTGGGCGCCGTAGGGAATACTGATCTCCTCCAGCGCCACCAGAGGGGCGAGGGACGAGGAACCGGGTGCGAAATAGAGCTGCAGGGTCATGGTTCAGATCACGTAGAAGCCGTGCGTGCCGTCGCGCGCCAATTGATCGACCAGGCCGAACTCCCAATCGAGATAGGCCTGCATGGCCTCGGCGGCGTTGTCGGTGCCCTCGTAGGGACGCTTGTAGATGTCGGTCGGGGCGTTGGCGGCGTGGGTCAGACCGCCTTCGACGGCGCGGCCGGCGGCGATCCAGGCCTCGGTCCCACCGGCCAGGACGCGGACGGAGCGATCGGTCAGGTTCTCCAGTTCTGGCGCCGCCAGGGCGGCCAGGACACCGTCCGTCGAGGTCAGGACGAAGGCCTTGTCTTTCGGCAGCCTGTCCAGCGCCTCGGGCAACTGGGCGCGGATGGCGAACCAGGCGCCGGGCACGTGACCCTTGCGATGGCGCGGGCTGGGAGCGAGGTCGATCACCACCACGGTCTCGTCGGCGATGGCCTGAGCCAGATCGTCGGGCGACAGGGCCTCGACCGCCGGAAGGACGGGCAGGCGAGGGACCCAGGCTCCGATCTCCAGCCCGCCCTTGAAACCGCCGTCCAGCACGTAGACCTCCCAGCCCAGCTGGGCCAGCCACGAGGCGGTCATGTCGGCGCGAGGCCCTAGATCGTCGGCCAGCACGATGCGGCCGCCGCGAACCGGGGCGAAAACGTCGGTCTCCTGCACCAGCTGGCCGCCAGGGGCTGAGCGGAAGCCGGGGATGTGGCCCGCCGCATACTCCTCGGGCGTGCGGACGTCGAAGCGGTAGAGCGTGCGATCGCCGTCCTTGCCGAGGTCGGTCAGGCCCGCCGGGTCCAGGCGACGGACGCCGGCGCGATAGGCGACGTCGCGGGCGCGCGTGCGAGCCTCGACCAGGGTCTGCTCACGAACCTCGGGAAACTTGCGGCCCTGGCCATGTTCCAGAGTCTGCTGGGCCAGGGTCCAGCCGATCGTGCCGTTGCGCAGGGCGAAGACGGGGTTGGGCAGGCCGGCGTTCACCAGCGACTGGGCGCCGATCAGGCTGCGGGTGCGGCCGGCGCAGTTGACGATGATCGTGGTCGAAGGATCGGGCGCCAGTTCGCGGGCGCGCAGCACCAGCTCGGCGCCCGGCGTGCTGATCCCGCCGGGAATGTTCATGACCGCGTATTCCTCGAATCGGCGGGCGTCGAGGATCACCTGGTCGGCCCGGGCGTCGATCCGGGCCTGGACCTCCTGGGCCGGCAGGGACGGAGTGTGGCGGCGCGCCTCGACCAGTTCGCCGAACGCCTTGCTATAGGAATTGACGTCCTGGAACAGCTCGTAGCCGGCGGCGCGCCAGCCGGCGACGCCGCCGGCCAGCGCGTGAACGTTCGTATAGCCCAGGGCCGCCAGCCGCTCGGCCGCCGGCGCGACCAAGCCCTCGCCGTCGTCATAGAGGACGATCTTGGCGTCAAGGCGCGGGACTCGGTCGAGGATTTCGACCTCCAGCCGGCTCAGCGGCAGTTGCGAGGCGAACAGCGGGTGGCTCTTGGCGAACGGGTCTTCCTCGCGCAGGTCCAGCAGGGCGATCTCGCGTCGGGCGATCAGGTCGCGGCGGACCTCTTGAGGCTTGACGACAGACAGGGTCATTCGGCGGCTCCGTAGGCCAGGGCGCTGGCGCGGTCGAACAGGAGGGGCGGCGGGACGTCGGCGTAGCCGGACACGAAGGGTTTGGGCCGGCCGTCGGCGCCGTAGGTCGAGCGCCGCACCGCCCCGATGTCCGCGCCGTAGACGTGGATGCTGATCGAGACCTGGTCTTCGAAGGCGTTGGCGACGCGGTGGATGTCGCCGATCGTCGGCGAGACAGCTTCGACCTGGCCGGCCTCCAGGCGATGAACCTGGCCTGACGCGGCCAGGGAGTCGCCGCGCCGCTCGTAAGGTTGCGACAGTTCAGCCCCTCGCAAGACGCCGACCAGACCCCAGACAGTATGGTCGTGAACCGGGGTCGCTTGACCCGGTCCCCAGACGAAGCTGACGACCGAGAAGCGGCCGGCCGGATCGCGATGCAGCAGGTACTGCTGGTAGCGCACGGGATCCGGCCGGCTCTGGGCTTCGGGCAGCCAGTCGTCCGCGGCGACCAGCTGCGCCAGCAGGGCGCCGCCTTCTCGCAGGATCACGGCTTCGTCGCCGGTCTGGTCCAGCAGGTTGGAAAAGTCGGCCACGAAGTCGGAGAGGTGGTGCTGGCTCATCGGGTCACAGCGCGTATTTGAGGGTGAGGAGGAAGGTTCGCGGGTCGGGGTAGTTGCGATAGTAGACCCCCGTGGACGGCGTGTAGGTGGCGCTGACCGGCTTGTCGGAATCGAGCAGATTGCGGCCCGAAAGCTGTACGGCCCAGCGCGGATCGGGCGTGTTCCAGGTGATCGAGCCGTTCAGGAAGCCCTGGGCCGGCGCCTCGTCCTGCGGACGTTGCAGCGCATTGAAATGGGCCTTGCCCTGCCATTGGGCGTTCAGGCCCAGGCGCACGGAGCCCGGAATCTCGATCGGCACGTCGTAGGTCAACCCGCCAGAAAGGCTCCAGCGCGGCGAGTTCAACAGGCGATGACCGTCGGCGTTGACGCCCACCCCGCCAGCGTTGCGGTACTTGTCGTAGACGGCGAACAGATAACCGACGGAAGCTTGCAGCCCGAGCCGCTCGGTCGCGCGCACGTCGCTCTCCAGCTCGACGCCGTAGGTATGGGCCTTGCCGGCGTTGCCGCGGATCGAATTACCCGGATAGGCCGGGTCGCTATAGCTGACCTGCAGGTCCTTGTAGTCGTTGTAGAAAGCCGCCAGGTTCAGCCGCGCCCGGCGGTCGAACAGCTCCGTCTTCAGGCCTGTTTCGTAGCTGTCGACGTTCTCGGGGGCGAAGGGGCGAGTGGCCAGATCCAGCCGTGTGGCGCGGTTGTCGAAACCGCCCGACTTGAAGCCCTTCGACCAGGTCGCGTACTGCAGGACCTCGTCGGTCCACTGATACTGGACCGAGACCTTGGGCGTGATCGCCGAGAAGGTCTTGTCGGCCTGACCGACGATCGACTGGCCGACCACCTGGCCGGACAGGTTCAGCACCTTGTTGTCGAAGACGAAGTCCTTCTCCTCGTTGGTCCAGCGCAAGCCGCCGGTCAGGGAGAGGCGGTCGGTCGCCTTCCAGGTCGCTTCGCCGAACACGGCATAGGCGTCGGTGTTTGTGATGTTGTGGGCCCGGGCGAAGCCGTAGTTGCCGGGCGTGGTCACCGGATCGGTGTTCTGGGCGTTGCGGCGGCTGTAGCCGTCGCGCTGCACGAAGAACCGCTCGTGCAGATAGAACAGGCCGCTGGTGAAGGTGACGTCGCCGAAGTCGCCGTTCAGCTGGACTTCCTGGGTGGCGTACTGGTCGTTGTAGTGGATCAGGTTCTTCTGGATCAGCGCCGCCTGGCCGTCGTTGTCATAGGCGACGGGATTGAGGTTGAAGCCGCCATAGGCGGTAATCGACTTCAGCTTCAGGTGCTCGGAAAGCTCGTACTGGACCCGCAGCGAGCCGCTGATCTGGTCCAGATCCTGAACGGGCTCGACCTCGGAATAGGAGCGATCGTTGCGGAAGGTCCCGCCCGGCTGGTTCACCGGGACGTAGCTGCGCGTGTCGCTGCGGTCGCGCAGGGCGTTGAGGGTCAGCTGGGCGTCCAGGCGTTCGGTCGGCGTCCAGCGCAGCTTGGCGCGGAGGGCGTCCAGGTCGATGCGGTTGACGTCATGGTTCAATGTCGGGTCGAAGGTGACGCCGTCGCGCTCGTGATGGATGTACGACAGGCTGCCCGACAGCTTGTCGGCGACCAGGGGCCCCTCGATCAGCGCGCGGACATCGACCGCGCCATAGTTTCCCAGCCCGACTTCCGCCTTGGCGCGCAGCTTCTGGCCCGGGTCCCGGATAATGATCCGCAGGGCGCCGGCGCTGGAGTTGCGGCCGTACAGCGTACCTTGCGGGCCGCGCAGCACCTCGATGCGCTCCAGGTCGTTGAACTCGACCATCGAGCCGATCTGGCGCGGGATGTAGACGTCGTCGACATAGACGGCCAGCACCGGTTCCTGGATCGGATCAGCCTCGCCGACGCCGCGCAGGGCGTAGGTCTGGGTGGTGTGGCTGATCGTGACCCGGCTGATGCTGAGGTTGGGGATCTGGCCCGACAGGTCGCGGATGTTGTCGATCTTGCGGTCGGCCAGGACCTGCTGGCCGAAGGCCGAGATGGCGATGGCGGTCTTCTGCAGGTCGGTGGCGCGTCGCTCGGCGGTGACGATCACCTGCTCGACCGCGGGCGCGGCGCCATCGGCGCTGGACGCCGGTTCGGCCGCCTGGGCCGCGCCGGCTACCGCAACGCTGGAACTCAAGAGCAAAAGATGTCGCAAGCGAAACTTAGGCATTCGATCTATCCCCGAATTATCTTGTCGGGATTTGTCATCTGCGCGATCTTTTCCCAACGAATATAAAATCTCGAAATCGATAGATTTACTCATATCAAAAATACTATAGTTCTATATTTACGATGCAAAACTCACTTCAGGAGCGGTGTTAGCCGGTCATCCCACAACGGCTTGACCTGAACGGCGCTCGGTATGACCTTTGCGGCGGCGAAGGTGTCGGCCACAGCCTGCTGGGAGGTGATCGCCGCCTCGTTGATCGGGCCCAGGATCGAGGGCGTGCTCCGCTCGCGGAATTCCTGCTCGTAATAGGCCTGCTTGACCCCGGTGGCGGCGGCGCGGACCCTGGCCCAGCGGACGCCGTCGGCGTTGATCCAGTCAAACACCTGGCGATAGCGCCGGACGTAGTCGCCGATGGCCTTCAGCCGCTCGGGATCGTCGAGCGCTTCGGCGGCGGCGGCGATAAGGTAGTTGCCTGACAGGATCCCCTGCGCCGTGGTCAGCACCCGCGCTCCAGCCTCGCGGGCCTGGTAGACGATGACGCCGTAGATCACCCAGGCGTCCAGCGCTCCGCTCTGGAACGCGGCCAGGCCGTCCTGCGGCGACAACGCCACCGGGGTGATGTCGGCCCAGGTCAGGCCGGCCTTCTCCAGCAGCCGTAGCAGGATGTAGTGCGAGGTCGTGGCCTTCACATAGCCGACGCGCTTGCCTCTCAGCGCCTTGAAGTCCTGGGCCGGCGAGCCCTTGGGTACGAGCACGACCTGGTTGTTCACGTCGCCTTGCAGCACGCCGACGATACGGACCTGGTTGCCCGGATGCCCGGCCACGAAGATCGGCGGGATCTCGCTCATGCCGCCGAAGTCGAGCGCCCGGGCGTTGATCGCTTCGGTGATCAGGTTGCCGCCCGCGAACTGGGTGCGAGCCAGCTTGTAGGGCGGTTCTGCGATCCCGGCCTCGGTAAAGAAGCTCTCGGGATTGCCGCGGTAGGTGGCCACCCGGAGGGTCAGTTCCGGCGAGCCTGTCTTGGCGCCAGGCTTGGGCGAGCAGGCGGCGAGGCCGGCGATCGACAGACCACCGACCATCAGGGCGCGCCTGGACATCGAGAAACCGGTCATCAGTCGAACAGGTCCGGTTCTTCCTCGGTGACGACGTCCCAATAGGGTTGGAAGGCCCAGAGGCCGCCAGCTTCGCCGCCCACCTGGCTGGCGGTATGCCTGGCCACTTCGGGCGGCATCGGCTTGGTCGGACCCGCGGCCTCGGCCAGAAGCTGGGTCTGGCAGGCGTTCTCCAGGGCCAGGTAGCGCCAGACGGCGGCCTCGACCGACTGACCCACGGTCAGGATGCCGTGGTTCTGCAGGATCACCGCTTTCTTCGCGCCCAGCGCCCGGGCGATCTTCTGGCCCTCGCTGGTGTCGAGCACGACCCCCGAGAATTCCTCGAACAGGGCGTGGTCGTCATAGAACGCCGCCGAGTCCTGGGTCAGCGGATCGAGCAGACGCCCCAGGGCCGACCAGGCCTTGCCGTACAGCGAGTGCGAGTGGGCGGCGGCGACCACGTCGAGCCGGGCCTCGTGCAACTGCGAATGGATGGCGAAGGCGGCGCGGTTCAGGCGGGCAGGAACCTTGGCCGGCGGCTCGACGATGCGGCCGTCATGGCTGACCAGCATCAGGTCCGAGACCTTGATGCGGCTGAAGTGAACGCCGAACGGATTGACCCAGAAATGGTCGGTCAGTTCCGGGTCACGGGCGGTAATATGGCCGGCCCCGCCCATATCGAAGCCGTAGCGGCCGAACAGGCGATACGAGGCGGCCAGGCGTTGCTTGCGATAGAGGCGCTCGGCCTCGACCGTCGGCTGCCGCGGGATCTCGCGGGTCCCGAATTCGGGCAGGACGGTCTCGATCTTGGCGGGATGCGGCGCGGCGGGCGTGAAGCCCCGCGCCGAGGGGAAGGCGGTCATGGCGGTGATCTCTCAGTAGCCGCGCGACAGGTCGACAACGCCGGCCAGGGGCGCGCCGGACCGGAAGCGGGCCAGGTTCTCGGCGAACTGGGTCGCCAGGTTGAGGCGGGTGTCGGGCGTGTGCACCGAGGTGTGCGGCGACAGGCGAACCTTGGGGTGGGCGTAGAACGGATGGCCGTCCGGCAGGGGCTCAGGAAAGGTGACGTCCAGGCTGGCGCGGCCGACGCGGCCTTCGTCCAGCGCCGCCAGCAAGGCCTCGTCGTCGATCAGGGCGCCGCGGGCGATGTTGATCAGGTGCAGACCCGGCTTGGCGTGCAGCAGGAGGTCGCGATTGATGATCCGCTCGGTCTGCGGCGTCGCGGGCGCGGCCAGCACGACATGGTCGCTGCGTTCGAACAGGGTCTTGAGGTCGGCCACGCGCTCGACGCCAGGGACCGGGATCGTGGCGTCCGAGCGGC
Organism: Caulobacter sp. BK020; assembly: GCF_004342605.1. Classification (GTDB taxonomy): domain Bacteria; phylum Pseudomonadota; class Alphaproteobacteria; order Caulobacterales; family Caulobacteraceae; genus Caulobacter. Next base: position 12,564 of record NZ_SLZL01000020.1, on the reverse strand, counting down.
GCACCGCCAGGACGTTGATCCCCAGGGCCTGGGCCCGCGGGGCCAGGGCCTCGCCGATGGCGCCGAAGCCGACCAGGCCCAGGGTCGAGCCGGCGACCAGCTTCAGCTGCTGCGGGGCCCACCGGCTGGCGGCGTCGATCCAGATGTCCGGCAGGCGCTTGGCCTCGGCCAGGATGGCGGCCAGGGCGAATTCGGCCAGGGCCACGGCGGACGAGCCGCGCGCCGAGGTCACGACCGGTCCGTCGAACAGCCAGTCCGGATAGAAGTCGATGCCGACCGAAACCAGTTGCACCCAGCGCACGTCGAAGGGCCAACCGGGCGGCGGACGATCGGGCAGGACCCCGCCCGCCTTGCGGAACGGCGCGGCGACCAGGACCTTGGCCTGCGGCGGCAGAGGCGTGGTCAAGCCCGGCGGCACGGCGACGATCTCGGCGTCGGCGACATGCTGGGCGAAGACGCTGTTGAACACCTCGGGCAGCTGGCTGGCGACGATGAGGCGGCTCATGCGGCCAGTCCCGCGAAGGCGGCGCGGCCGGCGCTGGTCAGCACCACGTCGGCCTGCGGCGTGTGGACCCGGCCGCACAGGACGTCCCGATGGTGACGCTCCAGTGGATTGGCGCGGGTCAGGCCCGGATTGCCGGTCAATTTCAGGGCCTTTTCGACGGCGGCGATGGCGTTCTCGGTGACCAGGTGCTTGACGAGGCTGGCCTCGACACCGTCGACCTCGCCGCGCGCGGCGGTGTCCAGCAGGATGCGGTTGGACAGCAGCAGGCCGTCGATCTCGCCGACGGCCTCCTGGAAGCGGGGCAGGGTCGACAGGGCCGCGCCCAAGTTGGCCGGCTTGCGGTTGGCCAGGAACTGCACCAGCCAGTCCCGCGCCGCGCGGGCGACAGCGTCATAGATGGCCGAGGTCAGCACCGCCGACCAGGTGGCGAAGGTGGCCGGATAGGGCGGCGGCGCGCCGACGGGCTGGGGATCCAAAGCGTGGTCCAGCGGGACCAGCACGTCTTCGAACACCACGTCATGGCTGGCCGACGCGCGCAGGCCCAGGTGGTCCCAGGTCTCCTCGATCGAAATGCCGGGCGTGTCGGCCCGGACCAGCCAGCCACCGACCAGCGGGTCAGCGTCGTCGCTGCGGGCCCAGACCACGAACCAGGTCAGGTTGGTCGAACCGGTGGAGTAGATCTTGCGACCGCTGATCCGCCAGCCTTCGGGCGTGCGGCGGGCGATGGTGGCGGGCAGGCCGCCGCGGGCGGGGGTGCCGAGGTCCGGCTCGACCCGCAGGGCGTTGATCAGCGCGCCCTGCTGGATCGCCTCGCCGATGACCCGGGCCCTGAGATGTTCGGGCCAGCCGGAACGGCCTTCGACCGAGGCGTGGAACAGGTACTGCATGACCAGGACAAGCGCCGTCGCCGGCTCGCCGCGCGCGACGGCCGAGACCACCTTCAGCGCTGTCGGCAGGTCGGCTTCGAGGCCGCCCAGGCGGGCCGGCGCCGTCAGGGCCAGCAAGCCCGCCTCGTGCAGTCGCCGGAAGTTGTCGGTCGGAAAACTGGCCTCGCGGTCGTGCAGGGCGGCGGTCTCGGCGAAGGCCTGGGTCAGGCGGGGCAGGATCGTGTCGAGATCAGGAAGGCGAGCCCCGGCTTGGAAGCGACGCAGGGGGGCGTTCACAGCACGACCTCGCCGGTCGGGAAGGCGACCAGATGGCCTTCGCCATGGACCGGCGCGGCCTCGACGCCGAGATGACCCAGCAGCCGTCGCCGAATGGCCTGGAAGCGGACGTCGGCCGCGCGCGGGCGCTCCAGGGTGATGCGCTCCTCGGCGGCGATGCGGCCCTTGTCCAGCACCAGCACCCGGTCGGCCAGGGCGATGGCTTCGTCGACGTCGTGGGTGACCAGCAGGACGGCCGGCGCGTGCTCGCGCCACAGCGAGAGCACCAGCTCGTGCATCTTCAGGCGGGTCAGGGCGTCCAGCGCCGCGAACGGTTCGTCCAGCAGCAGCAGGCCCGGCTCGCGGACCAGGGCCCGGGCCAGGGCCGTGCGCTGAGCCTCGCCGCCCGAGAGGGTGCCGGGCCACGCGTCGAGGCGATGGCCAAGGCCCACCTCCTTCAGCGCCGCCTCGGCGCGAGCCCGGACGTCGCTACCGGAGAGGCCCAGCGCGACATTGCGCCAGACCTTCTTCCACGGCAGCAGGCGCGCATCCTGGAACACGACCGCCCTCGCGTCGGGGGTCTTCACATCCTGCCCCCCGGCAGGATCGAGGCCGGCCAGGGTGCGCAGCAGTGTGGTCTTGCCCGAACCGCTGGCGCCCAGCAGGGCGACGAACTCGCCCGGGGCGATCGACAGGTTCAGGCCGTCGATGACGGTGTTGTCGCCGAAGCGGCGGACGAAGTTCGAGAGCCGCACGGCGGGTTCGGCGGCCTGCTGAGGCGGGCGGGTGACGACGGGACGGGGGAGGCGCGGTTGCGATACGGCCATGATCATTGCTCCACGAGGCTGGGGCGCCACGCCAGCGCCTTGCGCTCCAGCGTGCGGACGAGAGCGTCGGCGCCGAGGCCGAGCAGGGCGTAGACGACCAGGCAGACGACGATGATGTCGGTCCGCATGAAGTCGCGGGCGTTGTTGACCAGGTAGCCGAGCCCGGCCTGGGCGTTGATCTGCTCGGAGATCACTAGCACCAGCACCGCCACGCCCAGGGCGTAGCGCAGGCCGACGAAGAACGAGGGCAGGGCGCCGGGTAGGATCACCTCGCGCACCAGGCTCCAGCCGCTGAGGCCGAAGCTGCGGGCGGCCTCGACCAGGCGTACGTCGACGCCGCGGATGCCGGCGAACAGGTTCAGGTACAGCGGAAAGGTCGCCGAGACGGTGATCAGCAGGATCTTCGGCGTCTCGCCGATGCCGAACCAGACGATGAACAGCGGCGTCAGGGCCAGGACCGGAATGGTCCGCTTGATCTGCATCAGCGGGTCGACCAGCGTCTCGCCCCAACGCGACAGGCCCGAGATCAAGCCCAAGGTGGTGGCCAGGACCAGGGCGACGCCGAGCCCCGCACCGGCGCGGGCCAGCGAGACCAGGAGGTTACGAGGCAGCTCGCCAGAGACGGTCAGGTCCCAGAAAGTCTCCAGCACGGTGGACGGTGCGGCCAGCACACGCGGCGGGATCACGCCCGTGCGTGCGCCCAGCTCCCACAAGGCCAGCAACAAGAGGGGAGACAGCCAGCGCGCCCGGGCCAGACTGGGCCAGCGCCACGGCCAAGTTTCAGAATTTCTGTAGGTCGTCGCCAGAGACACTGCGGCCCTCTCTCGTCGGAAACCGTTGCGACGCAAGCGCCGCGGGTCCAGAAAGAAGGACGTTGAATTCCTATCTGATCAATAGACTTATCCTCACACGCCTTATTAGCATTTCTCAAGGGGACGCCCATGGTGACCAACCTGCCGACCGAACTGCTGCGGAGTTTCGTGGCGATCGTCGACTCCGGTTCGATGCTGCGGGCGACCGAGCGGGTGTTCGTCACCCAGTCGGCGCTGAGCCTGCAGATGAAGCGCCTGGAGGAGACGGTGCTGACGCCGCTGTTCCATCGCGAGGGGCGGCGCCTGGTCCTGACGCCGGCGGGCCAGACCCTGCTGCCGAGGGCGCGGGAGATCCTGGCGCTGAACGACCGCGCCGTCGTGGCCCTGACCGGTGACGCCCTGGCCGGGCCGGCGCGCGTCGGCCTCGTGCAGGACTTCGCCGAGACCCTGCTGTCGGGCGTACTGGCGCGGTTCGCCCAACTCAATCCCGACACTCAGCTGCAGGTGCGGGTGGCGGGATCGCCGGAACTGCTGAGCCTGCTGGAGGCCGATCGGCTGGACGTGGTCCTGTGCATGGGCGCGGCGGACGATCCGCGCGCCGCGCGCGTGGTCCCGATGGCGTGGCATGGCGACGCCGCCCTGGCCGAGAGCGATGTCCTGCCGGTCGCCATCCTGGAATCGCCCTGCCGTTTTCGCGACGCCGCCCTGGCCGCGCTGGAGCGGGACGGGCGGCCGTTCCGGGTGGCCCTGGAAACGCCGAGCCTCTCGGCCCTGCGCGCCGCGGTGCAGGCGGGCCTGGCGGTCACCTGCCGCACCGCCCTGTTCCTGCCCGAGCGCGCGCCGCTGGCCAGCAACCATCTGCCGTCGCTGCCTGACGTGGCCTATGTCCAGCGGATCAACGACACCCCGCACGCGTCCATCGTCAAGCTGGGGCAGTTGATCCATGCCGCGGCGTTGGACCTCTAGGCTAGCGCCGCGAGCACCCCCTCGGCCACGGCGGCGGCCTGGATGCGGATGTCCGGCACGGCGGTGATCTCCCACGAGGTTCCGCGCGTCGCCGGGCCGACGGCCAGCAGAGTCGGCGAGGCTTGGCCGGAGACGTCGCGCACGCGGTTGTCGTCGTCGACATCGAAGCCAAGGCGCAACGGATCGGGCCGGGCCAGGCCGCGCTGAACCAGGTCCTGGATCAACGGATCGGACGAGGTCAGTACGTCCCCGGTCGGACCGGTGCAGTTGATGACCCTGGCCGCGCGGAAGGCGTAGCCCGTCTCCTGACCCCGCCCGCGCCAGCGGCACAGGGCGAAGCCGTCGGCTTCGAGCTTCAGGCTGCGGATTTTGCCGGCCGCCAGGACCAGTTGGCCAGTGCCGCGCAGGGCGCCGATCCTGCGGGCGACCAGCGGGGCCAGGCGGTGGCGGTGGATGTCCCAGAACGGACGGGCGTGACGCAGGAAGGCCTGTTTCTGCGCTGTCGACCAGCCGCGCCACAAGGCCTGGGTCGCCGGCCGAATGGCGTCGATCGCGGTACGCCAGCCGTGGTCGGCGGCGGCGGCGCGCAGCCAGCCGAACGCCTCCAGCGGCGACAGATCGTTGGCCGGCGGCGTCGGGAGGATCAGCGGCGGCGCGCCGTCGTGCTCCAGCGGCGCCAGGCCGCGCCGCGACAACGCCAGCATGGGGCGGCCCGGTTGCGCGTCGTTCAGCGACAGCGCCACGTCGACCATGGTCAGGCCCGTGCCGATCAGCAAAACCGGCCCCGCCGGCAGATCGGTCGCGTTCCAACGCCAGGGATCGGCGACATAGGCCTCCGAGGCGGCGAAGGTCTCGTCGATCCCCGGCGGTCGCGCCGGCGGCGGATTGCCCAGGGCCAGGACGACGGCATGGGCCGTGACCGCCCGTCCCATGGCGCACCGCAGCCGCCAGCCGTCGCCGCCTGGCTCGATCCCGATCACCGCGTCTGGCGCGACCACCAGGCGGGCGGCGCCGGCGGCCCTTTCGACGATCTCGACGACCTGCTGCTGGATATAGCGACCATAGTCCGCGCGCGTGGCGAAGTCCGCCGGGCCGAGGGCGAACCGCTCACGGCTCAGCCATCTGACGAAGTGTTCGGGATCGTCCGGCCAGGCGCTCATGTTGCCTGCCCGCACGTTCAGGCGATGACCCGGATTGTGTGAAGCGTAGGCCGCCCCAAGGCCGACAGGCGAACGCCGCTCGAACAGGATCACCTTGGCGTCGGCCGAGCGCTTGAGGATGTTCAGGGCCGTCGTCACCCCGCTGAACCCCGCGCCCACCACGGCGATGACAGGTGCTGGTCTAGGGGGCATGGGGAAACTCTATAAGAAGAATAGGATTTTCTCGACCATCGCTCGACATCCCGCAAGCCGCCTTGACGCTATGCGTGCGGCAAATGTCGCTTATTGCCCGACGCGATATATAAAACTCTGAATTTATTCAGAGAAATACTCGATCGCGCAGCGGCGGCCCGGTCGCCATGGTCGCCGCGTCCGATCCAAGTCGCTCCGGGAACGGGGCTTCCAACTTCAAGACCACAAGACGACGCCCGGCGTGACCGAGCGCGGGGGTAGACCTTTGACCTTGCTTCCAGCGCGGACCGCGGTCCGACTGAATCCTTTCAAGCTGAGCTTCCAGTTGACGCTGCTGACCTGCGCCTCGGTGCTGGCGTTGAGCAGCGGCGCCGTTCATGCGGCCGAAACGACGCCGGCGCCGACCGCCGACGAAGGCGTGACGGCGCTCGACAGCGTCATCGTCACCGGCGTGCGGGGTGTGCGCCGCACCGTCGCCGACAGCCCCGCGCCCGTCGATGTGATCAGCGGCGAGCAACTGCTGGCCACCGGCAAGGTGGGCCTGAAGGAGGTGCTCAACACCCTGATCCCGTCGTTCAACCTGCCGGGCGTCAACGGTGGCGGCACCTCGTGGACAGTGCGGGCCATCACCCTGCGCGGCCTGAACGGCGATCAGGCCCTGTTCCTGGTCAACGGCAAGCGCCGACACGGCACCGCCCTGATCAACAACCTGGCCCGCGTCGGCCGGGGCGGGGCGCCGGTCGACCTCGACCTCATCCCGGCCTCGGCGATCGAGCGGATCGAGGTGCTGCGCGACGGAGCCTCGGCCCAGTATGGCTCCGACGCCATCGCCGGCGTGGTCAACATCATCCTGAAGGACGATTCCGAAGGCGGTTCGTTCAGCTACACCGGCGGCCAGAACTATCTGGGCGACGGCGACACCCGCGCCGCCACGCTCAACTGGGGTCGGCCGCTGGGCGAGAATGGCGGCTTCCTCAGCTTGGCCCTGAACTGGAAGAACAACGAGGCGGCCAGCCGCGCCGTGCCCTCGCGTGCGCAATACATCTATCAACCGACCGTCACGAGTGTGGGCGGCGTGACCACGGTGACGCCCGACCCACGCGACGCGACCGCCGACCGTTACTTCTGGGGGCAGAGCTACGGGCCGGGCGAGGAGGACATCCTGGCGGCCTCGTACAACGCCGAACTGCCCTGGCGAGATCTAAAGCTCTATTCGTCGGGCACGCTCAGCCACCGCTCGTCGCGGAAGGTCACCGGCAGCTTCTTGCCCAACCTGGCGCCCGTCGCCGGCGTCACGGCGGGGCGGCCGCTGAACCGAAATTCGCTGCCCGAGGTCTATCCGAACGGCTTCAACGCCCAGCGCAGGATCTTCGAGCTGGACTTCCAGACCAGCTTCGGCGCGCGCGGCGAGAAGGCCGGCTGGGCGTGGGACCTGTCGACGACCCTGGCCCAGGACCACGCCCAGCTGGACGGCCAGAACACCCTGAACGCCACGCTGGGCCCGTCCAGTCCGACCTACTTCCACCTGTCGACCCACGAGTTCCGGCAGTGGACCAACAATCTGGACGTCACCCGCGAGGTGACGCCGGGCTGGCTGCCGCATCCGCTGCAGGTCTCCTGGGGACTGGAGCATCGCTACGAGCGTTTCCTGATCGAGGCGGGGGACGCGGCCTCCTACGTCGTCGGCGACTACGCGATCCCGGCCGGCCAGCCGTTCGCCGGCCTGCGCCCGAACCCAGGCCTGGCCTCCTATGCCGGCACCGCGCCGGAAGACGCCGGCTCGACCCATCGCCACAGCGGCGCGGCCTATGTCGATGTCGGGACCAACGTCACCGACGGCTGGTACGTCGGCCTGGCCGGCCGGTACGAGAAATACGGCAAAGGAGTGGGCGACACCTTCAGCGGCAAGCTGACCACGCGCTGGGAGTTCCTGCCGGGCTACGCCGTGCGGGCCACGGTCAGCAACGGCTTCCGCGCCCCATCGCTGGGCCAGGTGTTGTTCGCCACCTCGACCATCAACGGCAGCTTGTGCCCGGCCGCGCCCAACAACATCTTCCGGGGCGCGCCCTGCGCAGCCGGCGAGTACCTGACCTTCCCAACCAAGGTGCTGCGCACCGACAGCGCTGAGGCGAAAGCGCTGGGCGCGGAGACGCTCAAGCCGGAAACCTCGACCAATTACAGCTTCGGGGTCACCGCCGAGCCGCTCGCCGGCCTGCGCCTGACCCTGGACGCCTACGAGATCCAGATCGACGACCGCATCGTCGACACCAGCAATCTCGACCTGTCGGTGGCGCAGCTGTCGTCGCGCGCGGACCTGGCGCCGCTGCTGGTACGGTTCCCGCAGGGGCTGACGGCGACCTACTACACCAACGCGGTTTCCACCCGGACGACGGGCTTGGACTTCGTCGGCGAGTACGGCTTCAGCCTGGGCGAGTTCGGGCGTCTGAACCTGAACGCCGCCTACACCTTTAACAAGACCAAGGTCACCAAGCTGAAGGCCACGCCAGCAGTCCTGACGGCGGTCAATCCTAACCTGGTCCTGTTCGACCGCCAGAAGATCGCCGACCTGACGATCGGCACCCCGCGCGAGAAGATCATCGTCGGCGCCCAGTGGTCGCTGGGCGACTGGAGCGCCAGCCTGCGCAACACCCGCTATGGCCGCTACACCGAGGCCGGCACGTCGGCCAGCCTGGACCGGACGTTCAGCCCCAAGTGGGTCACCGACCTGGACATCGCCTGGCAGGTCCGTCCGTCCACCAACGTCGCCATCGGGGCCAACAACCTGTTCGACAAGCATCCCGACAAGATCGGAATCGTCAACGCCGACCTGGGCACGGGCCAGTTCGGCATCTTCTCGCCCTTCGGCATCACCGGCGGCTACTACTACGCCCGCCTGACCCAGCAGTTCTGAGGGAGGGCGGGATGGATCGACGCCAGCTTCTCGTCGCCGGCCTGGCCTTCGCGGGTCTCGCCGCCTGCTCAAGGACGGGGGGGCTAACCGTCCTCAAGGTCGGCAGCCAAAGGGGCAGCACCAAGGCCGTATTGCTGGCGTCAGGGGTCCTGGAGGGGGCTCCCTACAAGATCGAGTGGAGCGAATTCCCGGCCGCCGCGCCGTTGCTGGAGGCCCTGTCGGCCGGCGCGGTCGACCTGGGCGAGGCCGGCGATGCGCCGTTCCTGTTCGCCTATGCCGGCGGAGCCAGGATCAAGGCCGTGCAGGCCGGGCGCAGCGGCGGCTCCGCCACGGCCATCCTGGTGCGCAAGGATTCTCCGATCCGGTCGCCTGGCGACCTGCGCGGCAAGAGGATCGCCACGGGCAAGGGATCGATCGGCCATTACCTGCTGCTGCGTGTGCTCGAGAAGGCCGGCCTCAAGGCCGACGACGTTTCGGTCGTCTTCCTCAATCCAGGAGACGCCAAGGCGGCCTTCACGGCCGGCTCGATCGACGCATGGGTGACCTGGGGCTCGTACATCGGCCTGGCCACCCTGCACGACACCGCGCGGGTCCTCGTCGACGGCGACGGACTGCTCAGCGGCTATGGCTATGAGGCAGCCAGCGAGACGGCGATCGCGACCAAGCGGCCGCAGATCGAGGACTTTCTGAAACGGCTGGCCAAGGCGCGCCGCTGGGCGTTGAACAATCCCGATACGTTCGCGAAGGTGCTGGCCCGGGAAACCGGCCTTTCCGACGACGTGGCGCTCTACACGGCCCGCAGCTACCGCTTCCGGCCTGTTCCTATCGACGCCGTCGCGATCGAGGAGGGCCGCGCTGTACTCGACCGCTTCCGGTCCGTCGGAGGGGTGAACACCACGCGCGATCCCGCTGGCGCCTTCGACGCCTCGTTCAACGGGGCGCTGGCGTGAGCGAGGTGCTGACCCTGGCGACCGAGGTCCTGGTCATCGGGGGCGGTCTTGCCGGCGCCTGGGCGGCCGTGGCGGCGGCGCGGGAGGGCGCGGACGTCGTACTGGTCGACAAGGGCCATTGCGGGACCAGCGGCGTCACCGCCACGGCCGGTCCCGGCCACTGGTGGGTGCCTCCGGACCGTCGTGAAACCGCCGTCGCCGACCGACTGCAGCGCTCGTTGGGCCTCGGCGATCCGGACTGGATGGGCCGGATCCTGGACCTGACCTGGACCAGCCTGCCGGGCCTGGCCGACCACTACGCGTTCTCGACCGACGATCGGGGCGAGATCCAGCACCGTGCGCTGCGCGGCCCGGAATACATGCGGGCCATGCGCGCGTACGCGGTCGCGGCGGGCGCCCGGATTCTGGACCACCATCCGGCGCTGCAGCTGCTGCGCCACGGCGACGGCTCGATCGCCGGCGCGTCGGGGATCGCCCTGCGCGGCGAGCGGCCGTGGACCATCCGGGCGGGCGCCGTGGTGCTGGCGGCGGGCGGCACAGCCTTCGCCTCGCGCCTGTTGGGTTCGGCGACCAATACTGGCGACGGCCTGCTGATGGGCGCCGAGGCCGGCGCCGATCTCTCGGGCATGGAGTTCACCAACTACTATACGCCCGCCCTGGCTGGTACGAACATGGCTCGCTCGATGGCTTACAGCTTCGCCCGCTGGTTCGACGCCGACGACCGCGAGCTCGACATCCCGAACGGTCCGGACGTCACCCCGCACCTGGCGCGAGCGCTGCTGAAAGGGCCGCTGTTCTGCCGGCTGGATCGCGTGCCCGACGACATTCGAGCGGTGATGCCGCAGGTACAGCCCAACTTCGTGCTGCCCTTTGCGCGTCTGGGGATCGACGCCTATGGCGAGCGCTTCGAGGTCGTTCTGCACGCGGAGGGCACGGTGCGCGGGATCGGCGGGTTGCGCGTGGACGACCAGGACTGCCAGACCGCCGTGCCCGGTCTCTATGTCGCGGGCGACAACGCCAGTCGTGAGCTGGTGACCGGCGCGATCTCGGGCGGCGGGGCGGTCAACTCGTCCTGGGCCCTGTCGTCGGGCCAGTGGGCGGGCGCGGCGGCTGCGCGGCGCGCCCGCTCGACCGGGGCGCGGGCGACCGACCTGGCGATCACTACGGGCCGGGCCGGCCTGATCCCGCGGCGCGACGTTCGGCCCGTCGACACAGCCGGCGCCGTCCAGGCCGTGCGCGAGGAGTTGAACGCCTACGACAAGAACATCTTCCGCCAGGGCGAGGCGCTTGAGGCTTCGCTGGCGCGGCTGGACGGGATCTGGAAAGAGCTGGCCGACCATGGCCGGGCCGAAGGTCGCGCGGGTCTGCGGCTGCGCGAGGCCGCCGCCCTGGTCGCCGCCGGGCGCTGGAGCAAGGCGGCCGCCCTGGCGCGGCGCGAGAGCCGGGGCATGCACCGCCGCGAGGACGCGCCGGGCCTGGATCCACGCCTCTCCTGCCGCCAGCGGGCGCAGGGGCTGGACCGCGTCTTCACCCGTTTCGAGCCCGCGCCGGCCCCAGACCCGCTTAGGGCGGAGGTGGCCTGATGATCGAGGTCGTCATCGAGGACCGCTGCTCGGGCTGCGGCGATTGCGTCGAAGCCTGTCCCAGCGACGTGCTGGCGCTGGGGGAGGGGGGCAAGGCGGTGATCGCCGCCCAGGCCGACTGCCAGACCTGCCTGCTGTGCGAGCTCTACTGCCCGGCCGACGCCCTGTTCGTCTGGCCCGAGACCGAGCGGGTCGCGGGCGTGACCGCGCAGCAGGCCCTGGCGTCCGGCCAGCTGGGCGCCTTCCGGCGCGACCACGGCTGGGGCGAGCACGCGGCGAACCGCACCAATCAACACTGGCGGATGGGGGCGATCTTCGAGCGCGCCCGCCTGCAGGCGATCGAACTCGCCGCCGCCAAGGCCGCTCGCACCGAGGAAGGAAGCTCCACATGAACCGCAAGAGCCTGAAGGACCGCCTGGCCGACCTGCACGCCGAGCGCGTGCGCACCTGGGACCCGGCCGCGCTGAAGATCAATATCGACCAGCGACGCACGCTGGTCGAGACCGCCGACCCCGCTCGATGGGTCCAGGTCGGCGACCGTCTCGATCCGTTCGTGCTGCGCGACGTCGAGGGCGGCGACTTGCCGCTGGAGGCGTTGATCCAGCGCGGTCCGGCCGTGCTGGTGTTCTTCCGCTTCGCCGGCTGCCCGGCCTGCAACATCGCCCTGCCATACTACGAGGAGGCGCTGGCCCCCGGTCTGCGAGATCTCGGCGCCACTCTGGTGGCGGTCAGTCCGCAGGTCCCCGAGCGCCTGGGCGAGATCAAGACCCGCCACAGCCTGTCGTTCAAGGTCGCCTCCGACCCGGATAACGCCCTCGGCCGCCGATTCGGCATCCTCTACACGGCCGACGAGGCCAGCCAGGCAGCCCAGCGCGTCAAGGGCGGCTTCATCGGCGACACGACCGGCACGGGAACCTGGGAGCTGCCCCAGCCCGCCGTCGTCGTCATCGACCACGAGCGGGTCGTGCGCTTCGTCGACGTCAGCCCCGACTGGCTGGTCCGCACCGAGGCGGACCCCGTCCTCGAAGCCGTCCGCGACATTACCCTGGTTCCCGCCGAATAGATCGGAGACATCCCATGACCGACAAGCGTCAACTGAAGCCGGGCTCGTGGCGACCCTGACGGTCAGCTACGGCGAGCCGTTCAACGTCGCCTGCCAGTTCGCCTCGCTGGACCACATCAGCGGCGGTGCAGCGCCGCCAACTATGGCCGCGAGAAGGCGGGGACACTGGCAAAGACCGCGACGACCGACAGACAAATCCTGTCGCCGCCTCAATCGTTGCGGCAACTCGATAGGAATATTTTCCCACATTTGGGTGCGACTTTCTGAGCCGTCTTTGTTGGAATAAATTCCCATTTACGGGATCGGAGCGCAACCGGCCGATTGTGAAAGGGCGGCGCACAAGTAGCCAGGGCAGGGACTAGGCTGTGGTGACGATTTAGCTATTTGAGCCATAGCATGATGGCGGCGAGGGTTACGAAGCCCATGAAGGTGGCCGCCAGCTTGTCGTAGCGC
>NZ_SLZL01000019.1 GCF_004342605.1 Caulobacter sp. BK020 | reverse complement strand
GTGACCAGGTCGCGGTTGCCGTTGTTGGTCACCGTCACCGCGCCCAGCTCGTAGCGGGCATAGGGGATCTGCAGCACCGTCTCGGCGCTGGCCGATGGGACCTTGGGCTTCCTCTTGCCGAACAGGTTGCCGATCAGCGCCCCGAGCACGAAGCCGACGAAGGCGCCGATGGTATTGCCCAGACCGGGAATGATACTCCCTAGCTGCGCCCCCCAACGGGCATAAACAAGGTAGCTCCCCAAGGCTGAACCAATCGAGGACAGCGCGACCCCCGCCTGCGTCTGGGGGCTGACCACCATGGCGCCGAGTTTAGCGCCAAGGAAGGATCCGACGGCGCCGGCTAGTCCAGCTCCTGAGGTTGACGGCGTACTGCCGCCGGTGACCTGAGTAACGAAGCCGCTGAAGATCTTGGTCGAGCCGAGGGTGGAATCAAGGAGGTTGCCAATGACTTTGGCAGTGACGTAGCTTCCAGCCGTTGTGAACAATTCAGCGCCAAAGCCCTGCAGGCCGAGCGCTTCACCAAGCTCCATCGAGAGCCAAGAACTGACAGAGCCAATCGCGGCCTGCCCGGCCCGAATAGCGATCTGTTCTCCGAATACTGCAAGGCCGTTGGTCGTAGCCAAGGGCATCACGGCTTCGGCCAGGCTTCCAGACGCGAGAGCCGCCCCCAGTCGCTCGCCAACTTCGCCCAAAACGCTGCTATATACTATACCCTTAACGGCGTTGCTGCCGCCAAGGTATTGCCCAAGAGATGACCCAGCAATAGATCCAATCTGACTATAAAAAAAGGCGTTGTAGACACCTTTCTCATAGTCTGCTTTCATCTTTTCAATTTCTTTGACCCGCTTTGCGAGAAACTCCTCGGGGGTCAATCCATCAACACGAATATCGGCAATCCTCGTCACGCCACCTTTTGTCTTGGCGTACATGCGATAAAGAGTTTCAAAATCGAGCGACAGCTTCAGCGTTGCAGCAGCGATCCGATCGGCAGGATTGGTGGATGCTGCCAATGGCGCAAGCGCGGCGTCTCCCCCCATCTCAATCACCGTCCGCCCTGAAACAGCAGACCAGTTGAGGAAATCGCTATAATTCTCGATTGGATTAGGAAAATTGAATACAATCTGCCCTATAGGGCCGCCCGCCCAGGCCCAGTGCGGATTGCCTGCCTGCGCCACCGAAGTGAAGACGTCCTGAGTTCCAATTTCCTGGCCGGTTGGAACCTGGCCGCTTGCCGCCTTCGACACGAACAAAGAAAATACACTGTCTGCAAGATTATCGCTAATCTGCTGACCGCTCATGTTTAGCGTGAGATCTTGCTGGCCATAAAAGGCCGCCTTTGTATTAAACTTAAATATAAAATTTTTCCAAAACCACTTCGAGGTATTAAGATCCCTATAGTCAGCCCCGTCCTGACTTGAAAAAATATATGATGATGGCGCGTTTATCTGGGCAGCAGTTCTTAACCATGCCGAAAGTCTCACAAGATCAAAATTTAGCCAAAAATTCGGCATAGAGCGTATTTGGGAATCCAAATATAGGTAGCCCAAGTATCTCTGATTAGATGACTTGTATAAATTAAGCTTATCATTCATGATGCTGGCAGAATCAGTCATTTAACTTTATCCACATTCCACCTTACAAAGGCCTGGGAATTTCTGGCGACGCTCTCAATCAACACATCGTCACCATTGTTTCTCCAAACGACATTTACAACATGATCGCCGTCAACGTAGGAAACGAGACACGAATCATTCTTGCATATATAGTATGGGGATAAACTTCCTCCCGGGTATACTGGTCTAGCGCTGCCCCCTTCGAAGAACCTGACGCTAGCACCCTCTTCAAATTCGGAAGTAATCGATCTTATATTGATCTCTTTGCCGGTTAACGAAAACGACCTCTCGTCAATAGGGCCGAGGGCGGAGTATTTCTTTGTTTTTGGCGTTACTATTACCAAATATTCTTTACCATTTGGCGTGCATTCACCCGAGGCACCCTTCTCCAAATCTCGAACTACGGCCGTAAATTCGTTGGCGCCAATATCGTGAAATTCACACCCCAGTTGTCCAGAAGCTGAAATATTTGCAGATGGTGCGAGAAGGAGCCACAGCCCCGCGCCAGCGAGCACCATTGCCGTGGACACGAACCAAACCTTTCCCCTCACCGCTCCCGCCCCGCCTCGCTGACCCTCTTGGCCACCGGCGACCACACGAACTCAATCACCCGCCGTTTCCCCGTCACGATCTCGACCGAAGCGCTCAGGCCAGCCGACAGCAAAGCCGGCCGTCCGTCAACCCTAAGTCGCGTCAAAGGTGGCTTCACCTTGACGGGAAAGCGCCGAGCTCTTTTTCATCGGTGATCGCATCTGAAGAGGCCTGGATCATCCGCCGGTTCAGCGCGCCGTAGCGGGTGGCGCCTACGGGGGCGGCGCACCCCAGGTCGCGCAGTTTCCACCTGGTCCCGGATCGGCGGCCCTCGGGTCCTTGGCCGATACGGCAACGGCAATAACGCCCGGGATCATCCCTACCGCCGCGCCAGGCCGTCCAGCATCCACAGCGCCGCCAGGGTGCCGAACAGGACGGCCAGGGCCGAAAACAGGAACATGCGCAGGCCCTGGGCCAGGGCGACGCTGAGGGTGGTCAGGGCGGCCAGGGTCCAGGCGGAGGCCAGGATCTTGCCCTCCAGCGAGGTCAGGGCCGGCCGGGGCGGCAGCAGCAGGCGGGTGGCGCGCCGCGCCGATCGCCACAGGTCTTTCGTTCGAACCTCGGTCCGCACTGGCCCCTCCAACACTGACGCTAAAAGTGTAGGTTGGGTCGCGGCTTGCGTCCATGGCGAAAAATCGGTGTTATCCGTATTTTCCCGAGTTGGAGACGAGGCTGTGCCTGATTAAGTCGCATATCCGACAATATTAACCTCCATCAGGAGGCGATCGGGCAAGCGTCACCGTGGGCGGGGCGCCGAACAGCCGGACTCTGAGCCTCTTAGAACGCCGGCGCGACGATCGCCCGGGCCGCGACCTCGTCGCGCAGCACCTGCTCGACCAGCAGCTCGATGCTGTCGAACTTCAGCTCGGGGCGCAGGAAGGCGATCAGGTCGGTCTCGATGACTTGGCCGTAGAGGTCCTCGTCGAAGTCGAACAGCCAGGTTTCCAGCCGGGTCTCGACCTCGCCGGTGGTGGGGTTGTTGCCGAGGTTGGCCACGCCGGGCACCTCGCGGCCGTCGGGCAGGCGGGTGCGGGTGGCGTAGACGCCGAGCTTGGGCACCACATAGTCCTCGACCTCGACATTGGCCGTGGGGAAGCCCAGCTGGCGGCCCAGCTGCTGGCCGCGGCGGACCACGCCCTCGATGGCGAACGGCCGGCCCAGGATGCGCGCGGCGCCCTCGGGGTGGCCGTCGCGCAGGGCGTCGCGCACGCCGGTCGACGAGAACTTCTCGCCCTCGCGGTTGGCGACCGGTTCGGCCACCGAGACCGAGAAGCCGTATTCCGCGCCATAGGCCTTCATCAGCTCGGCGCTGCCGGTGCGGCCGCGGCCGAACGAGATGTCGAAGCCGACCGCCACGTGCTTCACGCCCAATCCTTGACCATTGGGGCCGCCGACCAGCACCTTCTCGACGAACTCGCGGTCGCCGAAGCTGGCCATCTCGAAGTCGAACGGCAGCAGGTACAGCAGGTCGACGCCCAGGGCTTCCAGGGCCCGGGCCTGCTGGCCGTGGGTCATCAGCTTGAAGGCCGGCTCGGTGGGGCGAAACAGCCGGCGCGGGTGCGGGTCGAAGGTGACCACGCCCAGCGGCAGCCTGCCGGCCAGCGCCGCCTTGGCCGCCTGGGCGATCACCTGCTGGTGGCCGCGGTGCACGCCGTCGAAATTGCCCAGGGCCACGGCCGCGCCGCGATCCTCTTCGGGCAGGTCCTTCCAGCCGTGAATGGTCTTCAGGGGCATGGGACGTCCTTACGCCAGTTTGGCCTTTAACCCCGATCCGCTCATCCCGGCGAATGCCGGGACCCAGATGGAATGGCTCTGAGCTGGGCTCCAGGGGCGCGGAGCCTTTCCAATCAACTCGGACGCCTTGGGATCTGGGTCCCGGCATTCGCCGGGATGAGCGGAAAAAGGGTGGCGCGGCATTTGAGTTCTTTGTCCTCAGGCGGCGGGCTTGCGTGGGACCAGGACCACGGCCTCGCCGTCGACCACGGCCTTGCCGCGCACCCGGCAGGTGGTGGCCAGGGTCACCTGGGCCTTGGCCGCGTCGATGGCCGTGATCGTGGCGCGGGCGGTGACCGCGTCGCCGATCCGCACTGGCCGCTTGAAGGCCAGGGACTGCGACAGATAGACCGCGCCCGGGCCGGGCAGGCTGGTGCCCAGCACCGCC
Source organism: Caulobacter sp. BK020 (assembly GCF_004342605.1). GTDB lineage: Bacteria > Pseudomonadota > Alphaproteobacteria > Caulobacterales > Caulobacteraceae > Caulobacter. Next base: position 92,327 of record NZ_SLZL01000019.1, on the reverse strand, counting down.
GAGATGTAACCGGCCGACAGCATGCCGTGGGCGACGCGCTCGCCGAAGCTGGTGGTCGCCGCGTAGTCGGGGTCCAGGTGCACGGGGTTGGTGTCGCCGGTCACCTGGGCGAAGGCGACGATGTCGGCCTCGGCCACGACACGGGCCAACTCGGCGGACTGGCCGACGCTGAGATCCTCGAGAAACAGTCCCGGCATGACGCCCCTTTCTTCCTGTGCCCGACGGTCGGTCCTACCAGACCAGGTCGGCCATGGCGTGGGTCGCGCCCACCCGCTCGGCGGCCAGTAGGCCCTCGACCTTGGCCGGATCCAGCCGGCCGTCGGGACCGATGGCGTGCTCGCCGTGGATGCCCTTGGCGATGAACAGGCAGGCCAGGCCCTCGTCGTGGGCGCCCTTGACGTCGGTGATCACCCCGTCGCCGATGCACAGCACCCGCGAGCGGTCGACCGGGCCGCCCTTCAGCGCCTGCGCCTCGGCCAGGGCCAGGTCGTAGATCGGCTTGTAGGGCTTGCCGGCCATCAGCACTTCGCCGCCCAGCACCTCGTAGAGGTCGGCCAGTGAGCCGCCGCAATAGATCAGCCGCGAGCCGCGCTGCACCACCCGGTCGGGATTGGCGCAGATCAGGGTCAGGCCGCGCTCGGCGGCGATGGCCAGGCGGTCGCGATAGTCGTCGGGGACCTCGGTCTCGTCGTCGACCATGCCGGTGACGGCGACGAAGGCGGCGTTCTCGGGGCCGGCGGTCTCCAGGCCCAGGCCGTCATACAGCGGCATGTCGCGGTCGGGGCCGACGATCCAGGCCGGGCCGGGGGCGCGGGCGGCCAGCAGGGTGCGGGTGGCGTCGCCCGAGGTGACGAAGGCGCTCCAGGCCTCGCGCGGCACGCCCAGGCGGTCCAGCTGCTCGACCACGTGCTCGGACGGGCGCGGCGAGTTGGAGATCAGGATCACCGGCCCGCGGCGGGCCCGCCACTCGACCAGGGCCCGGCAGGCGTCCGGGAAGCTCTCGACCCCGTTGTGGATGACCCCCCAGACGTCGCACAGCAGCACGTCGTAGCGGTCGGCGAGGGCGGAGAGGCCAGGGGGCAGGTCGGTCATGGACAGGGGCGGTACCGGGCGGAGACGGGCGCGTCAACGTCAGGGCATGTAGGGACGCGGCGGCGCGAGGGCCAGCTTGGAGGCGCCGGAAAGGTCAAGCTTGCGGATCGGCGGCCCGCGATTGGCAGGATCGTGCATCAAGCGGGCAGGATCGGCCTACCGCCCGGCGGGCTCCGCGTGGCACACCCCCCGCGTTCATCTCCCCCTGAACCTTCGAGGATTTTCCGATGGCCATCGCCAAAGGCTACGCGGCCGCGACCGCGTCCGCGCCGCTGACCCCCTTCACCTTCGACCGCCGCGAGCCCAATGACGACGACGTCGTCATCGCCATCAAGCACTGCGGCGTCTGCCACTCCGACCTTCACATGGTCGATAACGGCTGGGGCCAGAGCGTCTATCCGATCGTGCCCGGCCACGAGATCACCGGCGTGGTCACCGCCGTCGGGTCCAAGGTCAGCCGCTTCAAGGAAGGCGACCGGGTCGGCGTCGGCTGCTTCGTCGACAGCTGCACCACCTGCGCCGCCCGCGACCTGGACCGCGAGCAGTACATGCCCGGCCTGATCCTGACCTATAGCGGCTTCGAGCCGGGCAGCGACCTGCCGACCTATGGCGGCTATTCCGACCACATGGTGGTCAAGGAAGGCTACGTGCTGTCGATCCCCGACAGCCTGCCGCTGGACGCCGCCGCGCCGCTGCTGTGCGCCGGCATCACGCTCTATTCGCCGCTGCGCCACTGGAACGCCGGCCCCGGCAAGACGGTCGCGATCCTCGGCCTGGGCGGCCTGGGCCACATGGGCGTCAAGCTGGCCCACGCCCTGGGCGCGGAGGTCACGGTGCTGAGCCAGACCCTGTCCAAGCAGGAAGACGGTTTGAAGATGGGCGCCGACCACTACTACGCCACCAGCGATCCCAAGACCTTCGAGACCCTGGCCGGGACCTTCGACCTGCTGATCTGCACCGTGTCGGCGGCGCTGGACTGGGGCGCCTATCTGAACCTGCTGAAGGTGGACGGGACCATGGTGCTGGTCGGGGCCCCGGAGGAGCCGGCGACCCTGAACGCCTTCGCCCTGATCCCCGGCCGGCGCACCCTGGCCGGCTCGATGATCGGCTCGATCAAGGAAACCCAGGAGATGCTCGATTTCTGCGGCGAGCACGGCATCGTCGCCGACATCGAGACCATCGCCATCGACCAGATCAACGAGGCCTACGCCCGCATGCAGAAGAGCGACGTGCGGTATCGGTTCGTGATCGACATGTCGACGCTGTAGGTTGGTCCTGGGGACAGGCGCATGTCGCCTGTCCCCAACCGCGCCACGAACCCCCTCAGTCGCTCCGCGACAGCTCCCCCGGAGGGGGAGCAGCTATCGCCCCGTAGATCCTCCCCCTCTGGGGGAGGTGGCGCGATGCGAATACGCATCGCGACGGAGGGGGCGTCCCGCCGCTCACGTCGCGTCGTGAAAGATCACCCCCAGCACGCGCCGGCGCCCCGCGCGCACGGTGCTGACCCCGTGGCGCAGCACCCGGCGGTGGACGCCGCGCGTTCCCGTCGCCGGGCGTTCGCGGACCGCGAAGATCACGCCCTCGCCCTGCCTCAGCGGCACGACCTGGGGTCGTGACTGCTGGCGCGGGCGCTGCTCGACCAGCACGAACTCGCCGCCCTCGAAGTCGCGGCCGGGTTCGTCCAGCAGGAAGGCGGCCTGCAGCGGGAAGACGTGCTCGCCGTAGAGGTCCTGGTGCAGGCAGTTGTAGTCGCCCGGGCCGTAGGTCAGCAGCAGGGGCGTGGGCCGGACCTGGCCCGCCGTGCGGCAGCGGGCCAGCATGTCGTCCAGGCTTTCGGGAAACCGCCGATCCTCGCCCAGCATCTCGGCCCAGCGGTTGGCGACGGCGGCCAGCGGACCGTACAGGCCCTGGCGCAGCCGCTGCACCGGGTCGGGCAGGGGGTAGCTGAAGTACTTGTACTCGCCCTGGCCGAAGCCGTGACGGGCCATCACCACCCGGCTGCGAAAGCCGGCCTCCTGGTCGTAGAGGCCGGCGATCCGCTGGCAGGTCTCGGGCTTCAGCAGCGGCCCGGTCAGGGCCCAGCCCTGGGCGTCGAGGTCGGCGGCGATGCGGGACCAGTCAAGGGTCATGCCGCCTCGCGCGCCAGCAGCCTGGCCTTGCGCTCGACGCCCCAGCGATAGCCCGACAGGCCGCCGTCGGCCCGCACCACCCGGTGGCAGGGGGTGAGCACCGCCAGCGGATTGGCTCCGCAGGCCTGGGCCACGGCCCGGGCGGCGGCCGGCCGGCCGATGGCCCGCGCCACCTCGGCGTAGGAGGCGGTGGTCCCGGCCGGGATGGCCCGCAGCGCCGCCCAGACGGCCCGTTGCAGGGGCGTGCCCTGGGCGTCCAGCGGCAGGTCCAGCGCCGCGCCCCGGCCGTCGATCTCGGCGGCCACGGCGCGCAGCTCGGCCTCCAGTCCGTCCGGATCGGGCGTCAGCCGGGCCGAGCGGAAGCGGCGCTCCAGGTCGCGGACCAGCACGGTCTCGTCGTCGCCCAGGGTCACCAGCCGCAGGCCGGCCTCCGACCGGGCCACCAGGGCTAGGCCCAGGCTGGTGGGAACCGTGGCCCAGCGCAGGGTCTCGCGCGGCTGGTCCGGCTTGCAGCGCAGGCAGGCCCGGAAGCCGGCCGCGCGAGCGCTCTCGCGGCTGTCGTGGAACTCGACGTTCTTGCGCAGCGGCCGTCCGGCGCAGCTGGCCAGGCAGTAGACGCCGGTGGTGCGTACGGCGATGAAGAAGGCGCCGTCGAGGTCGCGGTCGCGGCGGCGCATGGCCTCCCAGCGCGCGTCGTCGGTCAGCAAGTTGGAAGCGGTCATGGTCGGTCTCCTTTCGTGGGAAGGAGCATGCGCGCCATGACCTGGGGCGTCATTCCGATGCTTGCTGTTCCTTGCAGGCGCTCGGCGCCACGGCGCGAATGCCTCGTCCTTCGACAAGCTCAGGATGAGGCATTCGAATTCAGCCGCATTAAAGTCGCCCTCGTCCTGAGCTTGTCGAAGGACGAGGGCGGCTCACGAGCGCTCGTCCCGTCTATCGGGCGGCCCGCAGATCAGCGCGACCATGACCGGGATCGTCGCCTCCAGCTGTTCGCGCGTCTCGCCGGCCCGGGCGCGGACCGACAGGGCGTTCATCATCATGCTGGCGACGCGGCCGAGCGCTACGGGATCGACCGTGGGCGGAAGCTCGCCCCGAGCCTGCCGGCGTTTCATCAGAGCTTCGATCGCCTGGTCCAGCTCGTGCAGGCCGTCGGCGACGGTCTGGCGCACCTCCTGGTCGATGACGGCCTGGCCCAGGCCCGCGCTGGTCAGGAAACAGCCGCGCCCGCCCGCGTCGCCCGACAGGTAGAAGCCCAGGGCCGTGCGGTAGATCCGGGTCAGCACCTCGCCCAGCGAGCCGCCGCCCCGGAAGGCCTCGGTCATCGCGGCGCGCGACCGGTCCATGTAGGCGTCCAGCGCCGTCTTGAAGAGCGCCTGCTTGTCGCCGAACGCCCCGTACAGGCTGGGCCGGTTCATGCCGGTGGCGGCGCTCAGGTCGTCCAGCGAGGCCCCGGCGTAGCCCTGCTCCCAGAAGGTCTCGGTGGCCCTGGCCAGGGCGACTTCCGGATCGTAGGCGCGGGGGCGGCCCCGGCGCTTGGCGGACTGTTCGGACATCGGACTCTCCGGGTCAGGCTCTGTTTTTGTACCGTTTCGCACTTTATTCCTTGACCATCGTTATTTTTATGCGAAACAGTATGAAAAAGCAACGGAGGGTTCGATGGATCTGTATTTCTCCCCGATGGCCTGCTCGATGGCGACGCGGATCGCGGCCTACGAGGCGGGCGCCGACATCCGTTTCCTGAAGGTCGACACCAAGGCCCGGCCCAAGGTGGTCGAGGACGGAACCGAATTCCTGGCCGTCAACGCCATGGGCCAGGTGCCCGTGCTGCGCACCGACGACGGCGAGCTGATCGTCGAGAATCCGGTGATCCTGCAGTACATCGCCGACCGCTTCCCGGCCGCCGGCCTGATCCCCGCCGAAGGGGCCGAACGGCGCAAGGTGCAAAGCTGGCTCAGCTTCATCGGTTCGGAGCTGCACACCGGCGCGTTCATCGCCCTGCTGAGCAAGACCGCGCCGGACGGGGCCAAGGCCTTCGCCCGCGAGGCGCTGACCGAACGCCTGGCCTATCTCGACGCCCACCTGCGGGGCCGCGAGTTCCTGGCCGGCAAGTTCAGCGTCGCCGACGGCTACCTGTTCGTGATGCTGACCTGGGCCCGCTACCTGGCGATCGACTTTTCGCCCTATCCGGCCCTGGCCGCCTATCGCGACCGGCTGCAGACCCGGCCCTCGGTGGCCAGGGCCTTCGACGAGGAATTCACCCTGTTCAAGGCCGCGGCCTAGCCGGGACCTAGGACGGAGGCGAATTGGGGACAGGCCCATGGGCCTGTCCCCAGCCTAGCCCCAAACCTCCACTCCCCAGGAGATGACCCATGCGTAGCTTCATCATCGCCGTCGCGGCCCTGGCCGCGACGGGCGGCCCCGCCATGGCCGAAACCAAGGCCCAGAACGGCTGGCTGACCCTCAGCGCGCCGGCCGCCCAGGAGCATGTCGTGTTCGACGGCGCGGTCTGGCGCTGCAAGGGCGACACCTGCCGCTCGACCCAGGTCAAGTCGCTGCCGCCCCTGCGCAGCTGCAAGCGCCTGGCGCGCGAGCTGGGGCCGATCACCGGCTTCGGCTATCGCGGCGTGACCCTGTCGGACGCCCAGTTGGCCCAGTGCAACCCGGTGCAGATCGCCAAGGCCCCGCCCGCGTCGGAACTCGCCGCGGCGCGCTGACCCCTACCTCGGAGGAGGACCCTGGGGACGCGGGCTCACCCGCGTCCCCGCTTTTTCGGTCCATTCTGATCCGCTCATCCCGGCGAACGCCGGGACCCAGATCCCATAGCGGTGGGGCGGGCGGGATCAGTTCTGAGCTTGAGGCACCCACCTCAAAGCCATTCCATCTGGGTCCCGGCGTTCGCCGGGATCAGCGGAATTGAAAAGCTACACCTCCACCGACCAGCAGAACAGCGGCCCGTCCTCATCATCCTCACGCTCGCCGGTGCGCTGAAAGCCGTTGGTCTCCAGCACCCGATGCGAGGGGCCGTTGTGGATCGAGGTCTCGGCGGTGACGGTCCTGACCCGGTGGTCGGCCCGCGCCCAGGCCAGCAGGTCGGCCACGGCCCGCCGGGCGATCCCCCGCCGGCGGCGCGAGGCGGCGACGCCGTAGCCGATCATCACCGTGTCGCCGACATAGGGCGTGCGGACCAGCGAGGTCAGGCCCACCACCTCGCCGTCCTCGACGATCAGCCAGGCGTTGGGGTGGAAGCTCTCGCCGACCTCGGCCGACAGGGCGCGCAGCATGGCCAGCACCTCCGGCGCCTCGATCCCGCCCTCGGCGACGGCCAGGCCGTCGGGGGCTTCTCCAGCGAGCAGGGCGGCGAAATGGGCGTCGGCGGCTTCGATCAGCATGGGCGGGGTTGTAGAGACCGGCCCCCGCGCCCGCAACGCCGGGTTGCTCGCGGCGGAGCTTCGGTCCAAACTGGCGCTCTCAACGCGAGGGTCGCATGGCCAGGATCTTGAACGCGCATGCGCCCCGCTCCAGCCTCGCCGCCCTGGCGATCGCCGCCGCTGGCCTCCTGGCCGCCTGCGGGCAGGGCTCCAGTTCGACCAGCGTGGTCCTGACCGGTCCGCCCCACAAGGTCGAGGCGCTGATCGCCCAGTACAAGCTGTATGACCCGCCGGTGCAGGCGCACCTCGAGAAGCTGGCCGACGGTCGCGAACGCGCCGCCTTCACCAAGCCCGTAGGTCTGTCGGCCGTCGAACTGATCGATCTGGGCAAGGAGGCCGCCAAGACCGGAGTCGCCTTCGAGTTTTCCAGCGGGACGAAGTGGGGCTCCGGCGCGTCGGCCGACGCCTCGGTGAAGGCCGCGCCCGCGCCCGCGTCCAAGCCGGCGCCAAGCGCCGTTTAGAGCATCGCGCGGAAAAGTGGATGCCGGTTTTCCGCAAAAGCGATGCGAAAACACAAACCTAGAGCAAATCGTGCGATTCCTGAATCGCGCGATTTGCTCTAGGACTTCGGCTTGGTGATCTTGACGCCCGAGGCCAGCAGCTGCGGCTTGACGTTCAGGGCGTAGTCCTCGTCGAACCGGGCCTGGGCGTCGGCCTTGACGGCGGCGATCACCCGATCGCGGGCCTCGCGGGCCGGGGGGAAGTTGAGGTCGCAGGGGCTGGCGGCCTGATCCTGGCCCTGGTCGGCCGCGCCGCTCTCGCCGGTGGGCAACTCGTCCGACGACGGGTCGGTGCAGCTGAGCAGGCCGGTCATCGACGAAAAGCAGATCGACCGCTGCAGATAGGCCCGCAGCCGCCAGCCGCATTGCGCCGCCCGCTGGTCGGCGCCGTCAGGCACTTTGCGATCAACATCGTAGCGCAGGAACACCTGCTGGCGGACCATGGCGCTTTCGGCCCGCCGGGCCTTGGTCAGGACCAGCCGCATGTCGCTGGCGGCGACCGTCATGGTGGCGCTGGCGCCCTTGACGGTGCTGGGCTGGGCGGCCACGGGCGGCGACGAGGCGGGCGGCGGTCCGGCCTGCATGACGAGTTCCCCTTTTGTCGTGAAACAACCCTAGGGTGGAGACGGTCGCGGCGTCAAACGGCGAAGCTAGTCGGGTTTGCGGGCGGCGTGCCTGATCCGCAGGATGAAGACGGCCTCGGTCTCCACCCTGTAGCGGATCAGATAGGGCCGGATGAGCGCGAGTTCTCGGCGGCCGTTCCCGACGCTGCGTCCCCTGTCCGGGTTTTCCGCCAGGTCTTCCGCCGCCGTGACCAGCCTCATGGAAAAGCGCTGGGCGGCCAACGGACTGAATTGGGCGATGTAGTTCCGGATCGCCTGGAGGTTGGCGCGAGCCTCGTCCGTCCAGACTATTCGCCGCACTTCGGAGCCGGGCTTTCGTCAGGCGTACCCCAGGAAAGAAGCCAGCGCTTCATCGCCTCATGGCTGATGGTCCGCCCCGCCGCGATGTCGGCGTCGGCGCGCGCATCGGCCGCCGCTTCGGCGTCGTCGTCGATCTGGTCGAAAAGGGAGGGCTCAGGCTTCGACATGAAGGCAGCCTAGCATGGTTTCGGCGAACCGAAGAGACGCCCTACCGCCCCGCCCGCCGGCGCAGGGCGCCGCGCATGAAGTCCTGGGGCGGGTCGGCCTCGGCGATGATCGAGTCGCGGATGGCGCGGGGCTCGCCGAACAGGTGGCCCTGGCCGTAGCCGATGTCGAGCTCCAGCACGTCGACCACCTGGCGCTCGTGCTCGACCTTCTCGGCGATCACCTCGATGCCGTAGCGGCGGGTCAGGCCGGCGAAGTCCTCGGCGTTCAGGTCGGGCAGCGAGGCGATGACCAGCTTGCCGTCCTGCTCCTCCAGCTGGTCCAGCATCATCTGGGCGCCGACCTTCAGGAACTTGACGTCGGCGCGGGCCAGGTCCTGGAAGTCCAGGTCCAGGTCGGTGACCTTGTCCAGGCTGAAGCGGAAGCCCAGGCTGGCCAGGCGAGCCATGTGGCGGGCCTCGACCGGGCCGCGGTCGTTGAACGCCTGCTGGCCCAGCTCGAAGATCAGGGCGCCGTGCAGGTCCTTGTTGACCTGCAGGAACTCCAGGAACTGGGCGAAGAACACCTCGTCCGACAGGCTGGCCAGCGAGATGTTGCAGAAGATCCCGACCTTGCGGTCCTGCTTGGCCAGGCGGCGGACGATCTGCACGCAGCGGAACAGCAGCAGGTTGTCGATGGCGGCGGTCAGGCCCTCGGGCTCGGCCACGGCCAGGTATTCGGCCGGCATCATGATCCGGCCGGTGTCGTCGCGCAGGCGCGAGAAGCTCTCGTAGAACACGGTGCGGCGCTGGGGCAGGCTGACCACCGGCTGCAGGTAGAGGTCGACCCGGTTCTCGGCCAGGGCGTCCTGCACCACCTCGATCAGGGCGTTGGACTGGGCCGAGCGGCCGCGCGGCTCGGCGCGGGCCACCTCGACCTGGTAGCTCAGCTGGTGCTCCAGTCGCTCGCTCATGCGCACGACCAGGTCCTCCAGCTGGTGGACCTCGCTGGTCAGCTCGGCCGAGCGGCGCTGGGCGTCGTCGGCGACGCTTTCCAGCAGGCCGGTGATGCGGGCGTCGACCTTCTCGACCTGCTCCAGCAGGATGCCGTGGGCCTCGCGGATGGTCTCGATGTCGACGCGCAGGGCCGCGCCCTGGAGGGCGTTGGCGATCACCGCATGAACGGCGAAGCACAGGCCCATGGCGCCGATGAAGGCGGCCAGGCCGACGGCCGGCGCGGCTCCCATCCGCCACAGGGCGAGGGAGACCACCAAGGCCAGACAGAGATAGGCGCCGGTCAGCAGCGCCAGCATCAGCCTTCGCATTCGAGGGTCCCTACGAATCGTCAAGCTCAGTATGCGAGTCGCGCGGGCCGTGAGTCGAACAGATTAACGACTCTGAGCCATTACGCCGCGCCTTAACCACAAATCATCTGTTCGTGAACGCGCGGGGAGGGCTGGCGGGATCAGGGGTTCAACGCATCCTGCATCGTCAATCCGATTGCTGGGCGCCGTGCCGGATGTGGAGCACATGGACGCTCCCCGCCTTGACTTCGTAGAGCACCAGATAGGGGCGGACGACGGTCAGTTCCCGCACGTTGTCGCCGAGCGGCCGGCCTCTGTTCGGGTTCTGGGCCAGGCTCTCGACGACCGTGACCAAGCGCGCCGTGAACCGTTGCGCCGCGAGCGGCGCGAACTGGCCGATATAGGCGCGAATGCCGGCGAGATCCCGAATGGCCCTTGGAGACCAGATGACTCGGAAGGGGAAGGCGTCCGTCATGTGCAGGCGCGAGGTTCCGGAGGCTATTGACCGACCTTCGGAGGCGGGAGCTCGTCCGGGGTTCCCCATGACAGAAGCCAGGCCTTGACGGCTTCATGACTGACGAACTCGCCCGCCGCGATCTCGGCGCGCGCCTCGGCGATCGCCGCCGCGTCGTGGGCCTCATCGATATCGTCAAAGATCGCGGGTTCGCGCTTCATGCGGTCAGCCTAGCACGGAAAGAGGCCTTGAGCAGCCCGCCAGCGCCTGGACCGGGGCGGAGCGCTGAGCTCATGAGACACCGCGCCATCCAATCGCCGCATGACAGCGTGACCTTGGACTGATAATCGTTCGCAAGTTTTCCTGGTGCGACCATGTCCGACGTCCTCAGCCTAGCCTCCGAATTCACGGAAATCCCCGCCGTCCCCCAAGGCGACTGGGGCGCCGAGAGCCCGCTCAGCCAGGCCCGCAAGGGCCAGCGGGGGGTGATCGTGCGGGTCGGCGGCGAGACGGGGCGGTCGGAGGCCATCGATCCGGAGGAGCTGGAGCGCCGGCTGCTGGAGATGGGCTTCGTCGAGGGGGCGCTGTTCGAGGTGCTGCACGAGGGCCTGTTCGGCCGCGATCCGATCGCCGTCCGCATCGACGACATGCGCGTGGCCCTGCGCCGCCGCGAGGCCGCCGCCGTCACCGTCCAGTTCGAAGAGGCCTGACGCCTTGACCGACGCTGCTCTCCGTCCCGCGCGCCTGGCGCTGGTCGGCAATCCCAATTCCGGCAAGACCGCCCTGTTCAACGCCCTGACCGGCAGCCGCCAGAAGGTGGCCAACTACGCCGGCGTCACCGTCGAGCGCAAGGAAGGCGTGCTGACCCTGCCCGGCGGCCGCGGCGCCCACGTGCTGGACCTGCCCGGCACCTACAGCCTGCGGGCCCGCAGCCCCGACGAGGTGGTCACCCGCGACGCGGTGCTGGGCCGCTTGTCGGGCGAACAGGCGCCGGACGTGCTGATCTGCGTGGCCGACGCCACCAACCTGCGGCTGGTGCTGCGGCTGGTGCTGGAGCTCAAGCAGGTGGGGCGGCCGTTCGTGCTGGCGCTCAACATGTACGACATCGCCCAGCGCCAGGGCCTGCGCATCGACCTGGAGCGGCTGTCGGCCGAGATCGGCGCGCCGATCGTCACCACTGTCGCCACCCGCAAGCGCGGCCTGGAGGAGCTGGTCGCCAAGGCCGACGCCCTGGCCGTCAGTCATACGGGCGCGCACGACAACGTCTGGCGCGAGCCGACCGCCGCCGAGATCCGCGCCGCCCACCGCGAGGCCCAGCGGATCGTCAAGGCCTGCGTGCGCCCGCCCGAGCGTCCCGACACGGTGACCGGCAAGGTCGACGCGGTGCTGCTGCACCCGGTTGCGGGGCTGGCGATCCTGGGCCTGCTGCTGTTCGTGATGTTCCAGGCGGTGTTCACCTGGGCCGAGCCGCTGATGGGGCTGATCGAGGCCGGTTTCGCGGCCCTGAGCGCCGGCGTCGCCGCCGTCCTGCCGCACGGCCTGATCCAGAGCCTGATCACCGACGGCCTGATCGCCGGGGTGGGCAGCGTGCTGGTCTTCCTGCCGCAGATCGTGATCCTGTTCTTCTTCATCCTGGTGCTGGAAGACAGCGGCTACATGACCCGGGCGGCGTTCCTGATGGACAAGATCATGGGCGGGGCGGGCCTGCACGGCCGGGCGTTCATCCCGCTGCTCTCCAGCTTCGCCTGCGCCATCCCCGGGATCATGTCGACGCGGGTGATCGACAACAAGCACGACCGGCTGACCACCATCCTGGTGGCCCCGCTGATGACCTGTTCGGCGCGGATCCCGGTCTACACCCTGATCATCGCCGCCTTCATCCCCCACACCAAGGTCTGGGGCCTGTCGCTGCCCGGGCTGGTGATGTTCGGCCTCTACGCCTCGGGCATCGTCAGCGCCCTGCTCGTCTCGTTCGTGATCCGCAAGGTCTTCTGGCGTGGTACGGTCGAGCCGTTCATGATGGAGCTGCCGACCTATCGCTGGCCCGAACCGCGCAACGTGCTGATGAACCTGTGGACCCGGGCCCGGATCTTCATCGAGCGGGCCGGCCGGATCATCCTGCCGCTGATGGTGCTGGTCTGGGTGCTGTCGACCTTCCCCTATCCGCCGGAAGGGGCGACGGGACCGGCCATCGACTACAGCTTCGCCGGCCGGATCGGGCATTTCATCGCCCCCCTGATGCAACCCATTGGGTTTAATTGGCAGATGACGGTGGCCCTGATCCCCGGCTTCGCGGCGCGCGAGGTGGCGGTGGCGGCTCTGGGCACCGTCTACGCCGTGGGCGGCGACGACGAGGCCGGCACCAACCTGGGCGTCCTGCTGTCGCACCAGTGGTCGCTGGCCACGGCCCTGTCGTTCCTGGCCTGGTACGTGTTCGCCCCGCAGTGCGCGGCGACCCTGGGCGTGGTCAAGCGCGAGACCAACGGCTGGCTGTGGCCGACCGTGATGTTCCTCTACATGACCGGACTGGCCTACCTGGCCTCGTTCACCGTCTACCACGTGGCCGTGGCGATGGGGGCGGGGTAGTGGCGGCTACCCGCGTTCTTCGGCTCTAGTTCCCCGCCTGGGCCAGTTGCAGCGCCGCCTGGTACTCGGTTGCGGTGATCGGCTTGGTCTTCAGGGTGAAGCGGTTGTCGGTGGTCCCCAGCAGGGCGCGGGTCGGGATCACGTGGCGGTCGATGCCGCCCTCCAGGGTCAGCACCGCGTCGCGCCAGAAGGCGTCCTGCTTGAAGTAGAAACAGTGGGCCGTGGCCGGGTTGACCCGCTCGGCCAGGCTCAGGTCCAGGCTGTTGAACAGGGCGCTGCAGTCGATGTCGCAGAACGAGGCGGGAGCGTCGGCCGGCAGGCCCACCCGGCCGGCCCTGGGCGTCGGCTCGCCGTTCTTCAGGTCCGAGATCTTCAGCACGCTGTCGAAGCGGTTCGAATAGAGGGTGGTGCGGCCGGCGTACTTGTTGAACCAGCGGCCGCCGTCCTGGTCGGCCGACAGGCTGCCTTGCGAGACGTCGCCGGCCACCAGCAGCAGCTGCGAGATCGACCAGGCCTTGGCGTTGGTCTTGACGTCCTGATAGGCCCAGCTGAAGGCTTGGCGCACGACGAAGGCCCCCATCGAGTGGGCCATGATGCTGACCCGCACCTGGCAGTCGGGCACGATGGCGCCGACGAACATGGTCAGGGCCGAGTCGATCAAGGCGTTGGCGCTGGCCCGGGCGTTGCTGCGGTCGGCGTAGTAGCCCAGGGTCTCGCCCAGCGACGGCCAGTCGTAGCTGACATAGACCCCGGTCCAGCCATGCGCCGCCAGCTTGGCGCGATTGTCGGCGTCGCCCTTCAGGGCGTCCTTGAAGCTGGTGTTGAAGCCGTGGACATAGAACAGCAGGTCGCCGCGCGGCAGGCCCTGCGGGGTCTTCTCGGTGAAGCTGTCCAGCACCGCCTTGCGCCAGGCGGTGGGACTTAGCGCGGTCTGGGCCCCGTCGTCGCCGATCCGCAGGTAGCGGGCCGGGCCGATCTTGCTGCCGTCGGCCTTGGCGCGAAGCGAAATCATGAACGCGGCCATGTCGCCGTCTCCCCGGTCCTGCGCCCTGTCGTGGATGCAAGCCTAGCGCGAAGTCGCCGGGGAGTCTCGGTTAGCTCTAGCCCGAAATGACGGCGTTTGAGGAGGGCGGTCCTTTAAATGTCGATCCGTCCTAGCCCGGCAGCCCGAACAGGCGGGCCGCCGCCACGACGGCGGGCCAGGTCGGGGCCTGGAACATGGTCAGGTGGATGGCCAGCATCGCGGCCAGGGTCAGCCACCACGGCGTCAGCCAGCGTCCCTTGAGGCCGTCCCAGAGGATCAGCCCGACCAGCACCGCCTCCACGGTCCAGAAGCTGGGCGGCAGGGCGCCGGCCAGGCCGTTCAGCGACGGGATGTTCATGCCGTAGGCCCGTCCCAGGGCCGGCGGCAGGGCGACGAACACGGTGGAGGCCATGAACCGCGCGTGCAGGAACAGGGTGCGCCGCCAGGCGATCGCTAGACCATACAGCAGGCTGAACAGCGCCAGCGACCAGACGTCGATCCAGGCCAGGGTCAGGCGCAGCGGCACGTCGAAATGCGACCGCGGGCCCAGCATGTCATGCACCACGACGGCGGCGCTGATCACCAGGCTGGGGGCGATGACCAGCGACGCGCGGCCGATCCAGCGATGGAGGCGGTTGCCGCCGTGGCCGATCAGCCAGCTCTGCACCACCAGCAGGGCCATCCAGGTGGTGGCCAGGGCGCCGTGGACGATGCGGATCGGGTCCAGCGGGCCCATCCCGCCCATGAAGCTGGGAAAGAAGCCGAACATCGTGACGGCGAACGCCAGCAGGAAGGCGAGATAGAGATTGCGCAAGGCCAGCTCCCCCGAGGTGGAACGCTTGCGTAACACGGGTTTGCGGATCGGGCGACCGGGAAGGCGGCGAATGGCGACCAGAACCGTTCTGTGCTAATCCTGAGGTATGACGATCCGTGTCAATGTCGCCGACTTGGCCGACCTGGCCGAACTTCTCGCCCACATCGACGCGGGCGAGGACTTCGTGCTGACACGTGACGGCGAGGCGCTGGCCGAAGTGAACGCCCTGAAAAAGGCGGCTGAGGCGCCCCGAAAGCGTGTTCCCGGCGCCTGGGCGCATCTGGGCAAGCTTCGGGACCCGGACCTGTTCCTGCGGCCCGACCCCGAGTTGGAAGACGCCGCCGACGGGCCGATCTTTCCTGAATAATGAAGCTTCTGATCGACACACATGTGTTGATCTGGTGGCTTACTGAGCCGTCGTGGCTGTCGTCTCACAGTCAGAACTTGCTCAATGCCGACAGTGTCGAAGTCTTGGTCAGCGTCGTCAGCGCCTATGAGATTGAGTTCAAGCGCTCAGCCGATCCATTGCTTCAACGGATGCCTGAAGATCTGATTGGCGCGGTATTCGCCGAAGGGTTCGACTGGCTGGACATCGCGTCCGAAGATGCGGTGACCGCCGGAAGGCTGCCGCGTCACCACCGCGATCCCTGGGATAGGCTGCTGATCGCCCAGGGCGCGCGAAGAGGAATCCCGATCATGACCAGGGACCAGGCCTTCTCGGCGTATGACGTCGAAATAGTCTGGTAGCCCCTACCGCGTCGGAACCGGAACCTCGCCGCGGTAGTCGTAGAAGCCGCGGCCGGCCTTCTTGCCCAGCCAGCCGGCCTCGACGTACTTCACCAGCAGCGGGCAGGGGCGGTACTTGCTGTCGGCCAGGCCTTCGTGCAGCACGTTCATGATGCTGAGCACGGTGTCCAGGCCGATGAAGTCGCCCAGCTCCAGCGGGCCCATCGGGTGGTTGGCGCCCAGCTTCATGGCGGTGTCGATGGCGTCGACCGTGCCCACGCCCTCGTACAGGGTGTAGATCGCCTCGTTGATCATCGGCACCAGCACGCGGTTGACGATGAAGGCCGGGAAGTCCTCGGCGTTGGAGGTGATCTTGCCCAGCGACTTGGCGAAGGCCACGGCGCGCTCGTAGGTCGGCACGTCGGTGGCGATGCCGCGGATGATCTCGACCAGCTTCATCAGCGGGACCGGGTTCATGAAGTGCAGGCCGATGAACCGCTCGGGACGGTCGGTGGCGCTGGCCAGCCGCGTGATCGAGATCGACGAAGTGTTCGAGGCCAGCAGGGTGTTCTCGCCCAGGTGCGGCTGCAGGCTGCGGAAGATCGACTTCTTGATCTCCTCGTTCTCGGTGGCCGCCTCGATGGCCAGGTCGGTGGCCCCGACCAGGGCCAGGTCCTCGGCGGGCAAGATCCGCGCCAGGGCCGCGCCCATGGCCGCGTCGTCGATGATGCCGCGATGCACTTGGCGGGCCAGGTTCTTCTCGATCAGGGCCAGGCCGGCGTCGATGCGCTCGCGCGAGACGTCGTGCAGGCGCACGTCGTAACCGCCCAGGGCGACGACA
The DNA here is from genome assembly GCF_004342605.1 of Caulobacter sp. BK020. GTDB lineage: Bacteria > Pseudomonadota > Alphaproteobacteria > Caulobacterales > Caulobacteraceae > Caulobacter. The sequence continues at coordinate 76,363 of NZ_SLZL01000019.1, read as the reverse complement.
TGAGCGATCCCCGACCCCATCTGGCCGGCGCCGATCACGCCGACCGTCTTGATATCCGTCATTCAGACAAGCCTTGCTATTGGGCCTTGTTTTGCGGCGAGGCCTGGCGTCGCGCCCGGCCCGGCGTTCATGCCCGCTTTTCTAGCACGAGCAACCCCACAGTCGCCAAGGCTTTGCTGCGACGCAGCGCAAACGGCCGGTCGAGCGGCTCTGGCGACCGGCGACAAACTCCGTTTAGGTTGCGCCTATGATCCATTCTCGCCTCTCCCGCCGCCACGCCCTGGCCCTGGCCGCCTCGGCCGCCGCCGCCCCGGCCTTCGCCGCCGCGCCTTCGGAGGACTGGAAGGCCCTCGCCGCCGATGTCCGGTCCGAGTTCCAGTGGGCCTGGCGAGGCTATGTCGCCAAGGCCTGGGGCAAGGACGAGATCAACCCGGTCAGCGGCACGTCGCAATCGTTCTTCGTCGAGGGCCACGACCTGGGCCTGTCGCTTGTCGAGGCGCTGGACACCCTGTGGATCATGGGGCTGGACGCTGAGTTCCAGGCCGGGGTCGACTGGGTCAGGACCAGCCTCGACTTCGATGTCGACGGCGACGCCCAGGTGTTCGAGACCAACATCCGCCTGGTCGGGGGCCTCTTGTCAGCCCACCTGGCCTGCGGCGATCCGGTGCTGCTGGCCAAGGCCCGCGACCTGGCCGACCGCCTGGCCAAGGCCTTCGAGGCCTCGCCCCACGGCCTGCCCTGGCGCTATGTGAACCTGCGCACCGGCGCGGTCCGCGATCCCGAGACCAACCTGGCCGAGATCGGCACCTACCTGTCCGAATTTGGGGTGCTGAGCCAGCTGACCGGCGAGCGGAAATATTTCGACATGGCCAAGCGGGCCATGCGCCACGCCCTGGACCGCCGCTCGAAGATCGGCCTGATGGCCGCCAACCTCCACGCGGTGACTGGAGACTTCACCAGCCGCAACGCCAGCATCGATATCTATGCCGACAGCTTCTACGAATATCTGTGGGACGCCTGGGAACTGTTCGGCGACGAAGACTGCAAGCGCTGGGCGGTCGAGTGCGTCGACGCCCAGCTGGCCCACCAGGCCAAGCGCTACGGCGGCCGGCTGTGGTTCCCGATGGTCGATTTCGAGACCGGGGCGGTGACCTCGACGGCCCAGAGCGAGCTGGCGGCTTACTATGCCGGACTGCTGGGCCAGGTCGGGCGCAAGGCCCAGGGCGACGACTACCTGGCCTCGTTCACCGATCTGCAGGCGCGGTTCGGGGTGATCCCGGAGTCCATCGACGTGACCACCGCCCAGCCGCGCCGCAAGGCTACCGGCCTGCGCCCGGAATATCCCGACGCCTGCCTGAACCTGTGGCTGCTCGACCGCGACGAGCGCTATCGCAGGCTGGCCGCCGTCCACTATCGGGAAATGAAGGCCACCAGCCGCGCCGCCTTCGGCTACACGGCCCTGAAGGACATCACCACCCGGCCGATGGCCCAGGGCGACAACTGCCCCGGCTACTGGTGGTCCGAACAGATGAAATACTACTACCTGCTGTTCTCCGACACGCCGCGCATCGACTACGGACAGTTGCAGCTGAGCACCGAGGCCAACGTGCTGCGCGGGTTCCGGAAGGGATAGGGCCGCCTTCGTCCGAGAATGGAGCAGACCATGCGCCGACGCACATTCCTCGCCGGAACGGCCGCGGCGGCGGGTGTCGCCGCCGTTCCCGCGTCGGCCGCCCCGCGGTCCGGCGACCGGGACGCCGCGACCCTGGCCCTGGTGACCGCCGCGGCGGACCGGCAGGCGGCCGCGATCCTGTCCAGGCCCGAGGCCGGGGGCGGGTGGGGCGCGCGGGGCTTGCTGCGCCAGGTGCGCCGCCTGGCGACGCCGTTCGTCTGGTCGGACTCGAAATACTTCCACGACGACGCGCTGCTCGCGCCGATCGAGGCGTTGCTGGCCCAGGTGGAGGCCGCCCAGCACGACGACGGCACGTTCAGCTCCGGCAACCGCCACTCGCCGCCCGACACCGCCTTCCTGATCGCGGACATGGCGGTGACGGCCGCCGGCCTGCGCCGGGACCCGCGCTCGGAGAGCCAGGCCTTCGCCGAGCGGCTGACGGCCATGATGCGCAAGGCCGGCCCGGCCCTGGCGACCGGCGGGATCCACACGCCCAACCATCGCTGGGAGCTGTGCGCGGCGCTGGCCAGGATCGACCAGGTCGCCCCCGACCCCGCCTATCGCGCCCGCATCGACCAGTGGCTGGCCGAGGGCGTCGACCTGGACGCGGACGGTTTCTATTCCGAGCGAAGTTCGATCTACGCCTCGGAGGTCAGCAATCCGTCGCTGCTGGTCCTGGCCCGGCTGCCCGGCCTGGCCGGGCTGCGGGACCTCGTGCGGCGCAATCTGGAGACCACGATCGTCCTGGCCGAGCCGTTCGGCGGCGAGGTGGAGACGGTGCAGGCGCGCCGCCAGGACCAGGATCAGCGTCGGCAGACGCTGCACGCCTATTACCTGCAATATCGCGAGCTGGCCCTGCTGGACGGCGACCGGCGTTTCGCCGGCGTGGCGCGCTGGATCGAGGGCAACGACAGCGACCGGCTGGCCGACACCCTGGCCGACATCATCGACACGCCCGAACTCGCCAGACCCCTGCCGGCGGAAGCCCCGCCGTTCGCCGACCTCGGCCGTCACTTCAAGACCGTGGGCCTTGTGCGCCAGCGGCGCGGCCCGATCACCGCCAGCCTTTACGCCGGTAGCGACTGGTACGCCGACGGCGCGCCCTCGGCGTTCTACAACACGATCGGTTCGGGCCTGGCCACCAACCCCACGCTGATGCGGCTGTGGAAGGGCGGGCTGGTCGTGGACGCGGTGCGGCTGGTCCCGGACTTCTTCAACATGGGCCATTTCCGTCCGTCCGAGATCGCCATGGAACCGGACGGCGCGGTCCGCCTGGGGGGCGAACTGGCCGTGCCCTACTATCAGCCGATGCCGGCCGACCGGCGGCGGCCGGACGGCGCCTACGCGCTGGGTCCCTCGGTCGACGGGCGCTTCACCAGCGCGCTCGATTTCAGCCACAGGCCCGCGACCTTCCGCCGGCTGGGCGTCCGGATCCTGGCCAGGCCCGAGCCGGACGGCTATCGCCTGCTGTTCGAAACGACGGGGGAGGCGGCGGTCGACATGACCCTGGAGCTCACCCTGCGCGACGGCGGGGTGCTTGAGGGCGCCCGCCCGCTGGCCGACGGCGGCTTCCACCTGGTGGAAGGTCAGGCCAGCTACCGCCTGGGCGACCAGCGCCTGCTGATCGGGCCTGGCGCCGGCGACGGCGCGGTGAAGGTGAGTTCCGGCGAGACCTACGGCTGGGCCGGCGGCCGCCTGCAGCTTCCCGGCCAGCGGCTGTACGTCACCGGGCGCTCGCCGTTTCGCTACGAACTGCGGCTGGCGTTCGCCTGAACTACCCCGCCAGGAAAGCCGCCAAGGCCGCCACCGTCTCCGCGCCCGGCGCCTCGATCGCCGGCACGTGGCCGCCGGGGCTGGACAGGAACGGCAGGCCCTCGGCGGCGGCGAAGGCCTGCATCGGCGGGGCGTAGGGGTCCTGGTCGCCGTCCCACAGCAGCACCGGGAAGCCGCCGCCGAGCACGGCTTGGCGCGCGCCGTCCAGCTGGGCCAGAGCCTCGAAACAGGCGCGCATCGCCGGCTCGATCTCCGGCGTCACCCAGGCCACCAGCGCCGGGGCGGTGGCGCGGGCGAAGGCCCAGAACAGGTCGAAGGTCAGCGGTCCGTTCGGGGTCTTGGGAACCCCGTTCAGCAGGTCCCAGCCGCCGACCACCAGGCGCGAGACCTTTTCCGGATGATGCCTGGCCAGCCCCACCGCCATCCAGGCGCCCATCGAATAGCCGAGCACCGCGGCCTTGCCTTCGCCCAGGGCGTCGATCACCGCCGCCAGGTCGCCGGCCCGCTGGTCCTGGGCGTAGAGGGCCGGATCGGCGGGCTTGTCGCTGAGACCGTGGCCCAGGGAATCGACGCAGACGACGCGGTGGCGGCCGGCCAGGGCGTCGACCATGCCGTTGGCCTTCCAGCTGGCGGCGTCCATGAACAGGCCGTGCTGCAGGACCACCAGCGGCCCCTCGCCCTCGACCGTGTAGTGGAGGCGCTGGCCGCGATGGGTGACGAAGGGCATGGGGAACTCCGCAGGAGGTTCGAGCCCGACCGCTAGCGCAGGAACCGCGGCCGGGCCATCGCGAAGTTCATGCCGCCCGCGCCTGCGGGGTCTGGGCCGACGCCAGGCCCATCTCCGCCAGATAGGCCTCCAGGCGCGCGCCGTCGGCGACGGGCAGGATCGCCGCGACATAGCCGTCGGGCCGGATCAGCACCAGGTCGCCTTCGGCCAGGCCGTAGGTTGCGGCCAGGGCGTCGTCAGGGTCCTGGAACGCGCCATCCTCGCCGACCGTGTGGATGCGCAGGCCGGGACGGGGCGCCGGCAGGCGGGTCGGGCCGGTCGTCCGGGCCAGCAGGGTCCAGTGCGGGCCGGCCAGCAGGTCGAACACCCGCGTGGGTCGCCCGGCCGCGCCGCGCAGCACGCCGTCGGGCGCGCGGTCGCCCGGCTTCAGGGCGGTCTCCGGCCGGTCCGCGGACGCGGCCAGGGCCAGGGACGAGAACCGGTAGCCCAGGTCCAGCTGGTGCACCTCGCGGCCGCGCTTCATGTCGCCGGTCTTGGCCTTGTCCAGCAGGCCGGTGGCCAGGCCCAGCATGCCCGCGGCGGTGGGGCGGCGCTCTTCCTCGTAGGTGTCGAGCAGGGCGTCGGGCGCGCCGGCCAGCACCGCCGCCAGCTTCCAGCCCAGGTTATAGGCGTCCTGCAGGCTGGTGTTCAGGCCCTGGCCGCCGGTCGGAGGATGGATGTGGGCGGCGTCGCCCATCAGCAGCACGCGGCCGGCGCGGTAGCGGTCGGCCAGTCGGGCGTTCATGCTGTAGGCCGAGGCCCAGGCGACGCCGCGCAGCGTCAGGCCGCCGGCCAGCCAGCGCGCGTCGATGAAGGCTTGCAGGCCGGCGACGGACAGGTCCACGTCGCCGTCGAGCGGAATGGGCGCCTGCAGCTGGAACAGGTCGGTGCGGGGCAGGGGGCAGAAGCTGATCTGGCGGTTCATGTCGCCCTCGCCGAACCGGTGCCAAGCGTCGCGCGACAGGCCGTCCAGTTCGAGGTCGGCGACGATGGCCCGCACGCCCAGGGTCTGGCCGGGGAAGTCGATCTCCAGGGCTCGGCGAACGAACGAGCGGCCGCCGTCGCCGCCCACCAGGTAGCGGCAGCGGATCGTCTCCACCCCGTCCGGCCCGGCCACCGTGGCCGTGACGCCGTCGGCGTCCTGGACGAATCCGGTCAGCTCGCGGCCGTAGGCGACCGCGCCGCCCAGCTCGGCCAGGCGCTCGCGCAGAACCGCCTCGGTGCGGAACTGCGGGACCATCAGCGGCATGCGGTAGGGCTCCTGGACCGTCGGCGGCGCCAGGACGATCTCCTGGCTGTCGGCATGGGTCCCGTCGGCGCGGTGCAGCCGCTGGGGCGGATAGAGGCCGCCGGCGGCGACCATGCGGTCGATGACGCCCAGGTCCTCGAACACCTCCTGGGTGCGCGGCTGGATCCCCTTGCCGCGCGAGCCGGCGAACGGGGCCGGCAGCTTGTCGATCAGGCGCTGCGGCACGCCGCGCCGGGCCAGGTCGATGGCCAGGGTCAGGCCGGCCGCGCCGGCGCCGCAGATCAGGACCTCGGTGGAAGCTTGCGTGTTCATGGCGACCTCGATATATGTATTGTGCACACATATCGAGGGGTGCGAGTTCGTGTCAACAAAAAATGTGCAAGATACACACATCTTGCGATCCCTGCCCGACCTGCACCGGTCGCTGGTCGACATCGTCAGCACGATGAACCGGCCCGAGAACGACGCGGCCATGCTGGACAAGGCGGGGCTGGCCCTGGAGCGGGCGCTGTTCCCGCTGCTGGTGCTGGTCGAGCGGCTGGGGCCGATCGGGGTGGTCGACCTGGCCGGCCGGGTGGGGCGCGACCACACCACGGTCAGCCGCCAGGTGGCGCGACTGGAGGAGCTGGGCCTGGTCCAGCGCCGCGCCGGCCAGGCCGATCGCCGCGTCCGCGAGGCGGTGATCACCCCCCAGGGCAAGGCGGCTACCGACGCGGTTGACGCGGCGCGCGGACGCATGGCCCTGGCGCTGTTCCGCGACTGGAGCCCAGGCGAGTTCGACGACCTGGTGCGGCTGATGCGCAAGTTCGCCGACGGGCTGGGCGAGGCGGCGGAGGAGAGGGCGTCCTGAGGCGCCGTGGACCGTCCTCGTCCTTCGACAAGCTCAGGATGAGGACGAATTTGACGGCGGTTCAGTAGAAATCCTCATCCTGAGCTTGTCGAAGGACGAGGATTTCTCCGCTCCCAGATGGCCGCAAGGCCCGAGACGGCGGCGGTCAGGAGGATCGCAGCTCCGCCGTCTCGGCCAGGAACCAGTCGCGCAGCTTCAGGATCCGCGCCAGCTTCGGGCTGTCGGCCCGCCAGACGAAGTGGTTGCCGGTGTCGACCGCGATCTCGCCCGAGAACGGGCGGACCAGGCGGCCTTCGCGCAGGTCGCGCTCGGCCAGGCCGCTGCGGGCCAGGGCCACGCCCACCCCGTGGGCGGCGGTGTCCAGCATCAGGGCGGTGTCCTCGAAGCCCAGGCCCTGCTGGCGTGGAGCCTCGTCCACGCCCATCGCCGTCAGCCACACGCTCCAGGGGCGGCCGATATAGCGCAGCAGCGGGACGTCGAGCAGGTCGCGCGGCGTCCGGAGCGGGTGCCGGGCCAGGAAGTCGGGGCTGCAGACCGGGAAGATCCTGTCGATCATCAACGCGCTGGCCTCGACGCCAGGCCACGGTCCGCGCCCGAACCTCAGGGCGATGTCGACGCCGTCGGTGGTCAGGTCGGCGATCCTGTCGTCCGCGCGGACGATCAGGTCGGGCTCGCCGGTCTCGGCCGCCAGCCGGGCCAGGCGGGGGACCAGCCAGCGGCTGGCGAAGGCGGCGCCGCTGCTGATCACCAGCGGGCCGCGCGCCGCCAGCCGGGCCTCGTCGACCGCGGCGTGCAGGGTGGCCAGGGCGGCGGTCACCTGATCGGCCAGGCGCTGGCCGGTGGCGGTGGGGATCATGCTGTTGCCCTGGCGGACGAATAGCGGGGCGCCCAGCTCGTCCTCCAGCTTGCGGATCTGCTGGCTGACCGCGCCGTGGGTGACGAACAGCTCGCGGGCCGCCCGGCTGTAGCTGCGGTGGCGGGCGGCGGCCTCCAGGGCGGTCAGGGTCAGGAACGGCGGCAGGCGCATGGCGGCTTCAGCTTGTTAGTCAGGATGACAAGTTCGCGCAGATACCATCGTTCGTAAAGCCTGTCTGGAAAGGGCATCTTGCAGGGGTCAGGCCGATGCGGCCGAAACCCATGCTCACAGGTGCTCCGATGAAACTGCTTCTGATCTCCGGCGTCGCCGTGCTGTCCTTCCTGTTCGCCTCGGTCGACAAGCTGTCGGCCCCGCTGCCCGACGCCGCCGCCCCCTGGGCGGCCAGCCAGCCGATCCACAGCCCGCGGTGATCGACCCGGTTCGTCATCCCCGGACTTGCTTCAAGGACCCCTGGATCGGCCGCGGCGCCGTGTGAGGTTAGGTCACGATCGCGCCGGGCTCCACGGATCGTCCTTCTTCGCGACCCAAGCCGGGGTCCTCGGAACACGTCCGAGCAACTGTGTTGAGCGGCGTCAAGAAGTTTGGATCTGGAGGATAGTTTGGGTCCTGACGGCGGCGTTCAGGGCGACGGGCAGTTTCCTGGCGACGGCGATGAGGCAAGCTTTGGCGGTTTTCCGGCGGCGATAAGCTTGCGATAACCGGGTTTGAAGGCTCCGCTGCGGCCGACACAAGGCCCGGGATGACGAGCTCTTTGGGGAGCGGCCAGAATTAGGGGCGCTTGGCATGAGTGGCGCTCGAAGCCTCCGCGGCGCCACCCCCGAGTTCGGCGATTTGGCGAGGAGGCAGTAATTTCAGAAGCTCGTCGCCACGGAACACTTCCATCGCGTAGGTCCAGCCATCCAGCGCGACGAACTCGACTTCGAACGCGTCCGGCCCGTGTACGCAGACGACCGTGCCGGTCTCGCCGCGCGACAAGCCCGCGTCTGGTCGATCGACCAGCAGAACGACAGTGTCGATCTCGTTGAGCATGGCTTATCCGCTGGGTTTCGGCGCCGGAAGCATGCAGCCTAGCAAAAAAGGCCCGGGATCGCTCCCGGGCCTTTCCTGTCTTCGCTCGAAAGCGAAAGCCTTACTTCCCCGCCGCCGTCAGGGCGTCCATCAGCTCCGGCACGGCCGACTTGTAGTCGGCCACCAGGCCGTAGTCGGCGACCTGGAAGATCGGGGCGTCGGCGTCCTTGTTGATCGCGACGATGATCTTGGAGTCCTTCATGCCGGCCAGGTGCTGGATGGCGCCCGAGATGCCGATGGCGACGTACAGCGACGGCGCGACCACCTTGCCGGTCTGGCCGACCTGGTAGTCGTTGGGCGCGTAGCCGGCGTCGACCGCGGCGCGCGAGGCCCCGACGGCGGCGCCCAGCTTGTCGGCCAGGGGCTCGATCACCTTCTGGAACTCCTCGGCCGAGCCCATGGCGCGGCCGCCCGAGACGACGATCTTGGCCGCGGCCAGTTCCGGACGGTCCGACTTGACCATCTCTTCGCCGACGAAGCGGGTCTTGGCCGCGTCGGCGCCGCCAACGGTCTCGACCGGGGCCGAGCCGCCTTCGCCGGCCGCCGCGAAGGCGGTCGGGCGCACGGTGATCACCTTCTTGGCGTCGCTGGTCTGGACGGTCTCCAGCGCGTTGCCGGCATAGATCGGGCGCGTGAAGGTATCGGCCGAGACGACCTCGACGATGTCGCTGATCGGGGCGACGTCCAGCTTGGCGGCGACGCGCGGGGCGAAGTTCTTGCCGCCCGCGGTGGCCGGAACCAGGATGGCGTCATAGCCGCCGGCCAGGGCCAGCACCGCGTCGGCCTCCGCCTCGGCGATCCCGTGGCCCAGGGCCTCGCTCTCCGAGACCAGCACCTTGCGGACGCCGGCGATCTTGGCGGCCTCGGCGGCGACGCCGGCCACGCCGTGGCCCAGGACCAGGACGTCGACCTCGCCCGACAGCTTCAGGGCGGCGGTGACGGTCTTGTGGGTGCCATCGCGCAGGTGCGCGTTGTCGTTATCGGCGACGACGAGAACGGCCATTACAGCACCCCCGCGGTTTTGAGCTTGGAAACGAGGTCGGCGGCGGACTCCAGCTTGACGCCGGCCGAACGCTTGGCCGGTTCGGCCACCTTGACGACCTTGAGGCGCGGGGCGACGTCGACGCCGTAGTCGGCGACGGCCTTGGCCGCGATCTCTTTCTTCTTGGCCTTCATGATGTTGGGCAGGGACGCGTAGCGCGGCTCGTTCAGGCGCAGGTCGGCGGTGACGACGGCCGGCAGGTCGACGTCCAGGGTCTGCAGGCCGCCGTCGACCTCGCGGGTGACCTTGGCGGCCGCGCCCGACACCTCGATCGCCGAGGCGTAGGTGGCCTGCGGCCAGCCCAGCAGGGCCGACAGCATCTGGCCCACGGCGTTGTTGTCGCCGTCGATGGCCTGCTTGCCCATCAGCACCAGGTTCGGATTTTCCTCGGCCACGACGGCCGCCAGCAGCTTGGCCACGGCCAGCGGCTCGGGATCGGCGTCGGTGGTGATCAGGATCCCGCGGTCGCCGCCCATGGCCAGGGCCGTGCGGATGGTCTCCTGGGCCTGCTGCGGGCCGATCGAGACGATCACGACCTCGGTCGCGACGCCCTTTTCCTTGAGGCGGACGGCTTCCTCGACCGCGATCTCGCAGAAGGGGTTCATCGACATCTTGACGTTCGCCAGGTCGACGCCGGTCTGATCGGGCTTCACCCGGACCTTCACATTGTAATCGATAACCCGTTTGACCGGGACCAGAACCTTCATCGGTCTACGCCGCCTCCTGGCTAGTTTTTCCTGCCTGCGCCGACGGAATTAGCGCGTCCACGCAGGTTTGCAAGTTTCCCCTGACGTAAGCGTAATGCATTCGCGATCGCTACGTTCAAACAGTTGTAGGATACTTCGCCGCCCGCGTCTGCTGCGCTGCACACTTAGCGCATGGGCGAACAGCGGCGAGAGGCGGCGCGCTTTGCCCTCTGGCCAGCCGCGCGGCGGGCCAGTATGAGGCGGCGCATGAAGAGCAACATCTCCCGCCTGCAGAAGATCTTCTTCGCCGTGTTCCTCGGCGCGACGCTCAGCGTCTTCTGCTTCCACTATTTCTACGTCTGGCCGCGGGACCGCTGCGTCGCGCGCGGGTCCGACTACGCCTGGGCGGGCAAGTGGATGAAGTGCGCCAAGATCTATTCGATCGAGACCCTGACCCAGCGGCCGCTCAACGTGCCGCCGATCAACACCGACCCGGACAAGATGGAAGGCCCCCGCGCCGAGCATTCGGCGAAGAAGTAGGCCGCGCCCGCTGACGGGGACAGGCGCATGCGTCTGTCCCCGATCACCTCACCGCGTCGCCCCCGGCTTCCACAGCACGTCGGCCGCGCCGTCGGCGTTGGCGCGGCGGGCGGCGACGAACAGCAGGTCCGACAGGCGGTTGAGATAGCGCAGGGCCGGGGCGCCGACGATTTCCCCCTCGACGGCCATCAGCTCCACCAGCCGGCGCTCGGCCCGGCGGCAGACCGTGCGGGCCACGTGCAATGCCGCCGAGGCGGGGCCGCCGGCCGGCAGGACGAACGAGGTCAGGGGCGAGAGCCGCGCATTGATCGCGTCGATCTCGCGCTCCAGCCGCTCGACCTGGCTGTCGACCACCCGCAGCGGCTCCCAGTCGGGCTTTTCGTTCTGCTCGGGGGTGGCCAGATCCGCTCCCAGGTCGAACAGGTCGTTCTGGATGCGCTCAAGTAGGGCGTCGAGCTCGGCGTCGTCCTTGGTGTGCTGGCGGGCCACGCCGATGACGGCGTTGGTCTCATCGACCGCGCCATAGGCCTCGACCCGCAGCGACGCCTTGCTGACCGGCTGGCCGGTGGAGAGCCGCGTCAGGCCCTTGTCGCCGGTGCGGGTGTAGATACGGTTCAGCGTCACCATCGGCGGTCTCCCTAGGGTGGTCGATGACAACTTGTCCCAGGACAAGTTGTCCTATCGCTATCGGTGCGCCGCCAGGGTCTACTCGCCTTACCGGAGCGTCTCCCCCCTAGCCGCTCCGAGACTTAGGCGTTCAGTAGCTTACGCGTTCAGCAGCTTAGGCGCGACGGCCGTTCATATCCCGCAAGCAGGGCGGCCGTCGCGTTTCAGAAGGGGTTCGAAAAGCGTTCAGTGGCTGCGCCACCAGAAGGCGGCGACCAGCACCAGCACGGCCAGGAACTGCAGCGCCACGCGCAGGCGCATCAGCTTGTTGGAATAGGAACGCCCGAAATCGCCGCCGCGGAACAGGGCGTAGATGCCGACGCACAGGGTGATCAGCACCGCGCCCAGCACGATCGGGATCAGGAAATCGAACAGGTGGCTCATGGCCGCCAAGCGTAGGCGCTCGCCCCAGGCTTGGCCAGAGCGCCCGCCTCAATTCCGCTGTTCGTCCGAATCACACTGGGGCGGGTTCCATATCGCCATTCATCGACCCTGTTCGTTGAGCGCATTTGTCGCAGTGACCGGCTGCTAACGATAACATACAGCTCACAAACGTTGCTGTTCATCGATTTTAGTTCGGCTTTTCGGTTGCGCGCCCTTGCGGCCCGGGATAAACGCGCCACCTTCCAATTCAAGTGTGCGTTCGTTGAACATGATCACCTCCTCACCGCAGGTCATGTCAGCGCCCTTTTTCAGCGGGGAGGCAGGAGAAAACAGAATGGCCCGGAGCGCCCGCATCGCCGCCGCCGACTTCTCCGCGTCCGAACGCGAAGACGCCATGGCGGAAGTCCGCCAACTGATCACCGACCTGCGCGACGCCGCGCAGGACGGGCGCGCCCTGGCGCGCCGCTACGCCGACGTCCTGACCAGCGTCGTCGATGAATATTGCCTCGAATTCGAGAAGCGCGCGGAAGCGGCGCTTGCTCGCCTGGAGACCGTGGAATGAGCTTTGTATCCCTGAACATCGAGTCGCCGACCGACGCGCCCGTCAAGCTGACGCGCCGGGCCCTGGCCAAGCAGCGCACCCGCGAGCGGGTCCTGTCGGCCGCCCGCCGCCTGTTCACCGAGCGCGGCTACGAGGGCGCCACCATCCGCGACATCGCCCAGGCCGCCGGCATGTCGACCGGCGCGGTGTTCGCCAGCTTCTCCGACAAGAGCGAGCTGTTCGACGAGATCCTGACCGCCGACTACGAAGTCATCTACGCCCAGATGAAGCAGGCCGGCGTCAACGCCGCCACGGTGGAAGAGGGCGTGATCGGCATGTTCGCCGTCGCCTACGGCTTCCACGTCGAGCAGCTGCCGCTGCTGCAGGCCAGCATCGCCGTGTCGTGGACCCGTTCGGAAACCGCCGAACGCCGCAATCGCGGTCATCTCAAGCACATCTTCGCCCTGCTGAACGGCGTTCTGACCCGCGGCGTCGAGCGCGGTGAACTGAAAACCGACGCGGACGTTAAGCTGCTCGCCGAGATCATCTGGGACGTGTATGTCGCCAATTATCGCCGGGCGATTTTCGACGCCTGGTCGGTCGAGGCACTGCTGTCGCGACTTTCGGATCAACTGAAAGTCATTCTGGCGGGCGCGCGCGCATAAGATCACGGCCGGGGGCGGGGCGCTCTTTGTCGGAGCGACCGCCCCCGGAACACTATAAGCGACGCAGACTATCCGGGGGGAAAGTGCGTGGGCGTAAGAGACGAGCAGAAACAGGCGACGCGCGAAAAGGTGCTTGAGGCGGCGCGCGACCTGTTCAACGAGGCGGGATACGAAGAGACCACCATCCGGGCCATCGCCGAACGGGCGGGGGTTTCGGTCGGCAGCGTGTTCACCACCTTCGCCTCTAAGGCCGAGGTGCTCAGCCATGTCATGGACCGGCGCCTGGGCGAGCTCTATGCCGAGTTCGACCGGGTCGTGCCGTTCCTGCGCGGCTCGACGGCGGATCGGCTGTGCTCGATCTTCGCCATCCACTACGAGTTCGAGACGCGGCGGGTGAAGCTGTTCCTGGCCCACATCGCCGCCTCCTACAGCCCCAGCCCGGATCCCGGCGTCACGCCCTATGGCCGCAACGAGCGCCTGACCCAGATGCTGCGCGAGGTCATGGAGGAGGGCGTCGCCCGCGGCGACGTCCGTCCGGACCTCGACCCGCAGCTGGTCATCGACGTGCTCAAGGCCGCCTACGCCTGGAACTACCGCCTGGCCGCCAGCCGCCAGGCCACGGCGTCCGAACTGTCGGCGATCATGGACAAGCAGATCCAACTGATCGCCGAGGGATGGCGGGTCGGGTGATTGACCCCCTTCCCCGGGCGCCGGCCGCTCCCCCTCCGTGGGAGCTGTCGCGAAGCGCCTGAGGGGGTTAAACCCTCGGCATGTCGCCCGTCCTGAAATCCCGCCCCCGCGTCATGGGGATCGTCAACGTCACGCCCGACAGCTTCTCGGACGGCGGGCGGTTCCTGGATCCCGCCGCCGCCCTGGACCAGGCCCTGCGGCTGGTCGAGGCGGGGGCAGACATCCTCGACATCGGTGGCGAGAGCACCCGGCCCGGCGCGACCCCGGTGTCGGCGGCCGAGGAGATCGCCCGGGTCGTGCCGCTGATCGCCGCGATCCGCGCCGCCAGCGACGTGGCGATCTCGATCGACACCATGAAGCCCGCCGTGGCCCGCGCCGCCGTCGCCGCCGGGGCCACGATCTGGAACGACGTCGCCGCCCTGCGCTTCACGCCCGATGCCCCGGAGGTCGCCGCCGAGCTGGGCTGCGAGGTGGTGCTGATGCACATGCTGGGCCAGCCCGGGACCATGCAGGACGACCCTCGCTATGACGACGTGGTCGCCGAGGTCGAGGCCTTCCTGCTGGCCCGGGCCCTGACCGCCATGGCCGCCGGGGTGGCGCGCGAGAAGATCTGGCTGGATCCGGGCATCGGCTTCGGCAAGACCCCGGCCCACAACCTGGCCCTGCTGGCCGCCTTGCCGCGCCTGGTCGCCCTGGGCTATCCGATCCTGCTGGGGGCCAGCCGCAAGCGCTTCATCGCCGCGATCGACCCGCTGGGCGCGGAAGCCGACGCGCGGCTGGGCGGCTCGATCGCGGCCCACCTGCACGGCGCGGCGGCCGGCGTGGCGGCGGTCAGGGTCCATGACGTGCGCGAGACCGCCCAGGCGCTGGCGGTGTGGGGGGCGATCGGGGAGGCGTAGGGCTGAGGGGCGCTTTTCGAGCCTTGGCGGACGAATGCTCCCTCTCCCAGAGGGAGAGGGCGGGGCCCGCGCCGAAGGCGTGGGAGGGTGAGGGGTTACGAGGCCTGACGGCGTGCCGGCGCTCCGTCCGACGCCGTAACCCCTCACCCCGACCCTCTCCCTCTGGGAGAGGGGGCGAAGTCTCGGAACCTTCGGAAATCCGAAGGTTCGCCAGATACCAGAGCGGACTCGCCTCCAAGGTTTCAAGGCGCGGCCCACCCGCTGCGGGCGGATGGGGGAGACCTCGGCCTTTCCCCTTCAGACTCCCACCAGCCCCGCCCGCTCCGGCAAGGTGTCGGGCGTGCGCACGTCCCAGGCCAGGCCCAGCCGCTCCAGCAGGCGGATGAACGCGAAGCCCCAGTCCGCCTGTCCCGGATAGAGCCCCAGCTTCGTCGAGCCTGGCCAGGCGTGGTGGTTGTTGTGCCAGGCCTCGCCCATGGTCGAGATGGCCGCCCAGGGCACGTCGTGGGCCTGGATCCCTGAGGTCTCGACCAACCACCGCTGCGGTCCCGTCCGATGGGCCAGGCGGCCGACGTACCAGTGGCCGGTCACCGACACGCACACCCGCGCGCACGAGCCCCATGGCAGCCATGACCAGCCGCCCAGCGCGAACAGCACGATCGCCACGGGCAGCTGCTGCAGCATCCAGGTGCGCTCAAGGAAGCGGTAGAACCGGTCGCTGGCGATCCGCTCCGGAAGGACGACGCAGGGCGGGGAGGCCAGCACCAGCCGGCCGTGCAGGTTCCAGGCGTAGTCGGTCCAGACGCCGGCGCGGTTGGACAGCCTGGTCAACACCCTGAACGACTTCGTCCAGGAGGTCTGCCCGGTGTCCAAGCCGCTGAAGGCAGAGAGCGCGCGGCTGAAGGACGAGAGGGAATAGGCCTCACAGCCGGCCGCGGCGGCCGCCCTTCAGCTTGTCGAGCGCGCGGCGGGCCTGGTCGGCCCGGGCGGCGACGGGGGCGAGGGCCTCGCCGAACGCGGAACCGGCGGCGGCCGGGGCGGTCCTCGGCGTCGGCACGATCAGCGCCACCTTGCGAGCCATGGCGGCCAGGTCGCCGATGGCCTTGGCCTTGTCACGGGTCCGCCTGATCTCGGCGGGATCGTCGCTGTGCTCGAGGATCGCCCAGGCGGCGTCGAGGGCGGCCATAAGCTTGGCTTGCAGGGCCCGGGACCAGGCAAGCGACGGGGCGGGGGAGAGTGGGGTCTGGGTCATGCCCACAGTGTGCGGCCGTCCCGGAGGGTGGGGATGGGAAACGTGCGTTTTCTTGTAGGGCGTTGATTTCGTTGAGGGCGGGTGGGGATTTCGCGGGGATAAAGGGCCGGGGACACGCCCTTGCGGCGTGTCCCCACTGACAAGCGCGGCGGTTTTCGTCCTGACTGGGGTGCGGCGTTTGGGGACACGCCGCGAGGGCGTGTCCCCGGCCGCGCGCCCCACCCCTGTGGATAACTTTCGCTCGCTAGCCCGCCGGCAGGGCGTCGAGCAGATGGCAGGACTTGGCCGGCGTGACGTTGTCCAGCCCGATCACGTCCAGGCCGGCGCCCTCCTCGTCCTGGATCTCGACATAGTCGCCGATCACCTCGGCATAGACCGGGGCCTTCAGGGTCTTCAGGCGCTCGCGCAGCCTGGCGACCGGCTTGTCCGCCTCGCCCTGGCGGTCACGCAGCACGTAGCGGTTCTGGGCCACGTCGCAGCGGGTCAGCACCACCTGGTCCTGGCGGACCTCGACCGTGCCGATGAACAGGTCCTGGGCGACGGCCGGCGCGGCGGCGGCCGTCGCGGCCAGGGCGCACAGGGCGGCGAGGGCCGGCTTACTGACCATTTTCGATCATCTCGAAGGTGTAGCTGCAGCCGGCCAGCACCTTGCCCGGGTGCGAGGTGACGGTGGAGACGTTGAGGGTGACGCGGGTCTTGTAGGTGAAGCCGCCGGCCTCGCCCTTGTCGGTGGTGGCCGACATCTCGCGCTCGCCCAGGAACTTGGTCGGCAGGTCGATCGCCGGCTCGATCTCCAGCTGCCTGGCCAGCGGGTGCGGGTCGGCCTCGTCGAGCACGGCCATGGGGCCGGAGCTGTTGAAGACGATGTGGCGGGTCTGACGGCCGAACACCGTGATCGGCGTCTTCAGCGCATAGGCCTTGAGCAGGAAGTTGCTGGTCTTTTCCTCGGTGAGCCCGAAATGGGCCCGGGCCTGGGCGGCCTCGTCGCCGACCAGCCAGAAGGCCAGGGCGTTGTACGACGGCACGTCGTAGGTCCGGCACTCGATCATCTTGGCCAGGTCCAGCGTGGCCGGATCGACCCCGTCGGCGGTCTCCTGGGCCAGGGCCGGAACCGGCGCGAAACAGGCCGCGCCGATCAGCGCGACGTGGAGCAGTCTTCTCATCAGGAATCCCGACCAATGCAACTTGGCAGGGAATACGCCTGGGTACGGTGAAGGTTCCAGGGGCGGGGTGGAAACTCGCGCACTTGCCCCCTACTGGCCTTCGGCCGTCTTCCCCCAGAGGGGGAAGAGCGCTCCGCCCCCTCTGGGGGCGGACAGGCGACGCAGTCGCCAGGTGGGGGCAAGTGCGGTGCAAGCCTCAAGGCGCCTACCCCCGCCCCCCGACTCCCCGCTAGAACCTCCCCATGACCCAAGCCTCCCACCAGGGCCGCGTGCTCGTCCTCGCCGGATCGGATTCCGGCGGCGGGGCGGGGATCCAGGCCGACATCAAGACGATCACCGCCCTGGGCGGCTACGCGGCCACGGCGATCACCGCCGTCACGGTGCAGAACACCCTGGGCGTGACCGGCGTGCACCCGATCCCGCTGGAGATCGTCGAGGCCCAGGCCCGCGCCGTACTCGACGACATCGGGGCCGACGCCTTCAAGACGGGGATGCTGGGCGACGCCGCCACGGTCGAGGTGGTGGCCCGGGTGCTGGACAGCGTAAAGGGAGTCCCGGCCGTCATCGATCCGGTGATGGTCGCCAAGGGCGGCGCGTCGCTGCTGGCCGACCGGGCCGTCGGGGCGCTGAAGAGCCTGCTGGTCCCGCGCGCCGCCCTGCTGACCCCCAACGCCCCCGAGGCGGCGGCCCTGACCGGTCTTCCGGTCGAGACCACCGACGACCTGCGCCGGGCCGGCGAGGCCCTGCTGGCCCTGGGCGCCCATGCGGTGCTGATGAAGGGCGGTCACGTTCCCGGCGAGCGGGTCGTCGACCTGCTGATCACCCGCCAGGGCGAGACGGCCTTCGAGGGCGAGCGGATCGACACCCGCCACACCCACGGCACCGGCTGCACCCTGGCCAGCGCCTGCGCGGTCGGCCTGGCCCAGGGCATGAGCCTGACCGAGTCGGTGGCCCGGGCCTGGAACTATGTGCACGAGGCCATGCTGCACGCGCCGGGGTTCGGGGCGGGGCACGGGCCCCTGGACCATGGCTGGCCGATCCGCGAAGGAGGGCGCCGATGACCGCGTTGGAAACACGCCTCGCCGACATCCTCCACGCCACGCCCACCACGATGCAGGTGCTGCGAACGGTCCGCGACCTTGGCCTGCCCGACGGCATGGTGTTCTCCGGCGCCGTCTACCAGCCGGTCTGGAACCACCTGACCGGCCGGGCGCCGGACTACGGGATCAAGGACTACGACGTCGCCTATCACGACGCGTCCGACACCTCGTACGAGGCTGAGGACGGGGTGATCCGGCGGGTGGCGGCGGCGTTCGAGCCGCCGCTGCGCGACCTGGTCGAGGTGCGCAACCAGGCCCGCGTGCATCTGTGGTTCGAGCAGAAGTTCGGGGGCGACGAGCCCTATCCGCCGCTGGAGTCCAGCGCCGCGGCCCTGGAGCGCTTCGTGGCCACGGCCTTCTGCGTAGGGGTGCGGATGGAGGCGGACGACAGCCTGTCGGTGTTCGCCCCGTTCGGGCTGGACGACCTGTTCGCCCTGCGTCTGCGGCCCAATCCCCTGCGGGTGAAGGGCGCCGGCGGCTGGGCCCGCACCACCGGCTCGGCCAAGGCGCGGTGGCCGGAAATCACGGTGGAGGAGGCGTAGAGGCCTCATCCTTTTTCCACCATCATCCCGGGCCTTGTGCCTGGGAACCCTTTATCCGCCGCAAGTGCGGACGGGTGGCGCGCCCGCGCGCCAAGGGGCTTCACCGTCGGCTGACCCAGGGGTCCCGGGCACAAGGCCCGGGATGACGGACGTTTTGGATGCGCGCGGCAAAACATTGTCACCCATGACAATGTTGCCTTTGATCCTGTGACGCCTTGCTCCTACGACCGCCAAAGCCGTCATTTCCAGGAGCCTTCGCCATGCGCCAATGGACCATCGACGCCTTCGCCTCGGGCCCGTTCAGGGGCAATCCGGCCTGCGTGGTCGAGCCGTTCGAGCGGTGGCCGGACGCCGCCTGGATGCAGGCCCTGGCGGCCGAGAACAACCAGGCCGAGACCGCCTTCCTGCTGAAGACCGCCGACCCCGCGCGGTTCGGCCTGCGCTGGTTCACCCCGACGCTTGAGGCGCCGCTCTGCGGCCACGCCACCCTGGCCAGCGCCCATGCGCTGTTCCAGGAGATGGGCGTCGACGCGCCGGTGCTGGCCTTCGACACCCTGGCGGGCGAGCTGACCGTCCGCCGGGTCGACGGGGTGTTCGGCGGCGCGGGCCTGGAGATGGACTTCCCGGCCGACCCGCCGCGCCGGGTCGAGGCCGGGCCCGACCTGGCCCAGGCGCTGGGTGTGACGCCGCGGGAGGTCTGGGCCGGCCAGTACCTGCTGGCCGTGGTGGCCGACGAGGCGACGGTGCGGGGGCTGGCGCCGGACCTGTCGCGGCTGGCGGCGGTCGGCGCGGGCCTGGCCACGGGGGGGCCGGGCCAGGTGATCGTCGCCGCCCTGGCCGACCCGGGCCGCGACTACGCCGTGGTCAGCCGCTTCTTCGCCCCGGCCGCCGGCATTCCCGAGGACCCGACCACGGGCTCGGCCCACTGCATCCTGACGCCGCTGTACGCCGACAAGCTGGGTGTCGCGGCCCTGCGGTTCCACCAGGCCTATCCGGGCCGGGGCGGCGACCTGGACTGCGAAAACCGCGGCGCGCGCGTTCTCCTGCGCGGCCGTGGCTTCACGATGGTGGAGAGCCGGCTGAGGGTGGCGCCGGCGCTCGGCTAGGTTAGACGCTGGTCGTCGCTTCCCCTTTTAGCCGTCATCCCGGGCCTCGTGCCCGGGACCCCATTGTCCGTCGCAGATGCAGGGGTGTGGCGCGCTGGCGCGCCAAGGCGCTTCACCGTCAGCTGACCCAGGGGTCCCGGGCACAAGGCCCGGGATGACGCGGTGTTTGGGGAGCGATCAGAACAGAGGCGTTTGGTATTAGTAGCGACGACCGTAGCCGTAGTCGCGGTCGTGGCGCTCGTAGCGGATCTGGGCGCTGATGCGGTCGTAGCGGCGATCCAGGTCCTCGCGCTCCCAGCCGTTCAGGCCCCCGCGGCGATAGCGGGCTTCCAGGCGGGCGGTTTCGCGCAGCTCGCCCTTCAGGCGCCAGGCCTCGTTGCGGGTCAGACCGCCGCTGCGGACGCCGCGGTCGATGCGCTCGTCGAGACGGGCGAGGCGGTCGCGGCCATAGTCCTGGTCGTAGCCGCGGTCATAACCGCGATCGGGGCCGCGGTCATAGCCATAGGCCTGGGCCGAGGCGACGGCGGGGACGGCGGCGGCGACGGCCGAGACCGCGGCGATCGAAAGCAGAATCTTTTTCATCGTACGGTTCCTCTTGAAGGTTGCGGCGTCCGGCGGGACGACGTTGACCCCAAGAGACCACATCGAGGCTGAAGCGGCCCTGAGCCGCGCGTTATGTGGCGTTCAGGTAGGTGAACCGCTCAAAAATCCGCTCATCCCGGCGAACGGCGGGATGAGCGGCTTTTATTCAGGCCGCCGCGACCTTGGCGCCTTCGCGCCGGGCCGCGGCCACGGCGGTCTCGATGGCGTCGTAGAGCTTGGTCACCTCGATTGGCTTGGCCACGTGACCGTCCATGCCCGCGGCCAGGTAGCCCTCGACCTGGTGGACCAGGGCGTTGGCGGTGACGGCGACGATCGGGATGCGCTTGCGGCCTTCGCTGACCTCCAGCGCGCGGATGGTGCGGGCCGCCTCGACGCCGTCCATTACCGGCATGTGGATGTCCATCAGCACGATGTCGTAGGCGCCGCGCTTCCAGGCCTCGACGCAGGCGGCGCCGTCGGCCACCAGCTCGACCTCGGCGCCCAGCGGGGCCAGGACGGCGGCGATGACCTTCTGGTTGGTCGGATTGTCGTCGGCGGCCAGCACCCGCAGGCGGCGCTCGGACTCGATCGGCGGCGGGGCGGCTTCCATCGACGCGGGAGCGGCGGCCTCGCCGCGCGGCATGGCCACCACGACGGTGAAGGTCGAGCCCTGGCCCTCGCGGCTCTGCACGTGCACGCCGCCGCCCATCAGGGTGGCCAGCTCGTTGCAGATCGACAGGCCCAGGCCCGAGCCGCCGAACCGGCGGGTGGTCGAGCTGTCGGCCTGGACGAACTTGTCGAACAGGCGCGGCAGGGTTTCGGCGTCGATGCCGATGCCGGTGTCGACCACGTCGATACGCAGGCCCGCGCCGTCGTCCGACGAGGCGAACCGCACCGAGACGCTGCCTTCCAGCGTGAACTTCAGGGCGTTGGAGACCAGGTTGCCCAGGATCTGGCGCAGGCGATCGACGTCGCCGCGCCACGAGCCCAGGGCTTCAGGCGCGACGAACACGCCGAAGTCCAGGTTCTTGGCCCGCGCCTGGGTGGCGTAGGCTTCGCGAATCGACAGGGCCAGGCTGGCCAGGTCGAAGTCGCGCTCGACCAGGTCCAGACGGCCGGCCTCGATCTTGGACAGGTCCAGCACGTCGTTGAGCACCGACAGCAGCAGGCTTCCCGATTCGCGGATCACCGACAGGCGCTCGCGCTGGGCGGCGCTGAGCTCGCCCATGGCCATCACCTCGGTCATGGCCAGCACCCCGTTCAGCGGCGTGCGGATCTCATGGCTCATATTGGCCAGGAAGTGCGATTTCAGGACATTGGCGGCGTTGGCGTCGTCACGCGCCTTGACCAGTTCCGCCATCGCCCCGCGCAGGTCGTGGTCGTTGATCTCCAGTCTCGCGACCAGATGGTTGAAGCTGGAGGTCAGGCTGTGGAAGACGTCGTCGTCGGCCGCCTGCTCCACCGGCTTGAAGCGACCGTCGGCGGCGACCTCGCGCATGGCGTTGGACAGGCGCTCCATCGGCTTGGTCATGCGCCGGGCCAGGCCGTTGGCCAGCAGGATCGCCAGGCCGGCCGAGCCGAAGAACAGGGTGCCGGTCAGGGCCAGGTCGCGGGCCATGATGTCGGTCAGGCTGGGGCGGCGGGCCGACAGGGACAGGGCGCCGACTTGCCGTGAACCCAGCTTGATCGGGCGGACCACGGTGTCGACCTCGGCGGGCTCGGCGACCCCCACCTGGGCGACCACCTGGCCCTGCATGTCGGTCAGCCGGACGGACGCGACGTCGGGCGCCTTGGCCACCGCCTCGAGGGCGCGATAGGCGCCGACCGTATTGTGGTCGGCCATCGGGGCGGCGGCGCCTGCCGCCACCATCTGGGCCAGGATCGCGTGATTGGCCTGGGATTCCTGACGGGCGACGCTCCACTGCTGGAGCATGAAGCAGGCGCAGGCGGCCAGCAGCGCGGCCACCGTCGTGGTCAGCGCAACGGCCGCGATCCGCGCTTGCAAGGGCGCGTGAGTCGCGGCTCCGGGGCTGCGGCTGTCCTCGATCATTTCCCGTCCCAGGAGAATCCTAGAGCTCCCATCTTCGCACGATCTTCCTAACGCTTCCCTTCCTGTCACAGGGCAGGGTGCGACAAAACAGCGTTAACACTCATTTTCAATTGCATTCATTTTAACTTTTCGTTTACCTGCATTATTAGTTTTTCGTTAAGGAGATGGGGTGTGGAAAAGGTATTCGTTGTTAAGCGCGCGGCCAGCAAGCTGCACGCGACGGAAGCCGCTATCGACGCGGCCATGGTGCAAGTTTCGGAAATGATGGCGGAACTGGTTCAGACCCGTAAGGATCTGAAGCTGTCGGCCGTCGTCGGTTCGGTCGCCACCGCCAAGGTCGCCGCCGCGATGGCCGCCCTGTCGGAAGCCCGGTCCTCGATGATCGACGCCCATGCCGACATGGACGAGGTTCGCCTGCGCATCGGCGTCCGCACCAAGATGGTCGGCTGGGACCTGAAGACGGGCGAAGCGGCGCAAGTCGCCGACGCGCGCCTGTCGGAAGCTAGCTGAGCAATATTGCAATAGTTTAATCCCTAGAGTCTCTTCCGATCAGGTAGAGACTCTAGGGATGCATGTTTCGCTCGCGCCTCTTCTGGGATGGACCGCCACCTTGGTGGTGTGCGGTTTGGCGTGGGTAAGAGGCGGTCCGGCCGAAAAATGGGGGGCCGCGATCGTCCTGGGCGGTTCGATCGCCTCCCTGCTGATCCAGATCTTTCTGCCGGCGCGGATCGAGGCCGTGGCCTTGCTGCTGCTGGAAGGCCTGTACGGCCTCAGTTTCCTGATGCTCGCCTTGCGCTACACCAGTCCGTGGCTGGGGGGCGCGATGTTGTTGCAGGCGATTCAGTTCAGCCTGCACGCCTACTACATCGTCGGCGAACGGCCTCACGACCTCACCTATGGCGTCGTGAACAACCTGAACTCCGCCGGTGTCCTGATCTGCATCCTGTTTGGCATCTTCGTTTCGGGACGCCGGCGCGTCGAACGATAGGTCGCCGCAAAATAATTGCCGGGCGCGGACGATTTGTCCGCCGGGCCGCAAAATCTCTCCTTGCCTTCGCCGTCGAAAAAGAGTTTGTCGCCGGCGGGCCACATCCCCCCAACGGGATGCAGTCCATCTGTAAGGATGGGAGACATCGATATGACGACCCTCGCCAAGCCGGCGATCCGCCCGGCTCGCCCCGAGTTCTCTTCCGGCCCCTGCGCCAAGCGCCCCGGCTGGACCCCCGAAAATCTCAGAAACGCCGTCCTGGGCCGGTCGCACCGCTCCAAGCTGGGCAAGGGCCGCCTGAAGGCCGCCATCGACCAGACGCGCGAAGTCCTGGAGGTCCCCGCCGACTTCCTGATCGGCATCGTCGCCGGTTCGGACACCGGCGCCGTCGAGATGGCGATGTGGTCGATGCTGGGCGCCCGCCCGGTCCAGCTGCTGGCCTTCGAGTCCTTCGGCAAGGACTGGGTCACCGACGTCACCAAGCAACTGAAGCTGCCCGACGTCGAGGTGCTCAGCGCCCCGTACGGCCAGCTGCCCGACACGTCCAAGGTCGATCCGGCCAAGGACCTGGTCTTCACCTGGAACGGCACCACCTCCGGCGTCCGCGTCCCGAACGCCGACTTCATCTCGGCCGACCGTGAAGGCGTCGTCATCTGCGACGCCACCAGCGCCGCCTTCGCCCAGGACCTGGACTGGACCAAGCTGGATGTCGTCACCTTCTCCTGGCAGAAGGCCCTGGGCGGCGAGGGCGCGCACGGGATCCTGATCCTGTCGCCGCGCGCCGTGGCCCGCCTGGAAAGCTACACCCCGGCCTGGCCGATGCCGAAGCTGTTCCGCATGACCAAGGCCGGCAAGATCGCCGCCGACATCTTCGAGGGCGCGACCATCAACACGCCGTCGATGCTCTGCGTGGAAGACGCGCTGGACGCCCTGAAGTGGGCCTCGTCCATCGGCGGCCTGCAGGCCATGCAGGCCCGCGCCGACCAGAACCTGGCGGTGCTGGCCGACTGGGTGGCCAGGACCCCGTGGGTCGAGTTCCTGGCGGCGACGCCGGACATCCGCTCCAACACCTCGGTGTGCCTGAAGGTGGTCGATCCCACGATCGCCGCCCTGCCGGAAGACGCCCAGGCCGACTTCGCCAAGAAGCTGGCCAGCCTGCTGGAGAAGGAGGGCGCGGCCCTCGACATCGGCGGTTATCGCGACGCCCCGGCCGGCCTGCGCATCTGGTGCGGCGCCACGGTGGAGGCCTCTGACCTTGAGGCCCTGACGCCCTGGCTCGACTGGGCCTTCGCCACCGTCTCGGCCGAACTGGCCGCCGCTTAACAGCTTAGCGCCCTAGAGCCCCCTCCGTCGGCTTCGCCGCCACCTCCCCCAGAGGGGGAGGATCGCCGAGCTAGATGCTCCCCCTCTGGGGGAGCTGTCGCGGAGCGACTGAGGGGGCTTTCCCACGCACGAAATTCTCCGCAAGGAATCGCACACATGACCGCTCCCCGCGTCCTCATCGCCGACAAGCTTTCCCCCGCCGCCGTCGACATCTTCAAGAACCGCGGCGTCGCCTTCGACATCAAGACCGGCCTGTCGAAGGACGAACTGATCGCCGTGATCGGCGACTATGACGGCATCGCCATCCGCTCGGGCGCCAAGCTCGACAAGGACGTGATCGCCGCCGCCCACAAGCTGCAGGTCATCGCCCGGGCCGGCATCGGCGTCGACAATGTCGACATCCCGGCCGCCACGGCCAAGGGCATCGTGGTGATGAACACTCCGTTCGGCAACTCGATCACCACGGCCGAGCACGCCATCGCGATGATGTTCGCCCTGGCCCGCCAGTTGCCCGCCGCCGACGCCTCGACCCAGGCCGGCAAGTGGGAGAAGAACCGCTTCATGGGCGTGGAGCTCTACGCCAAGACCCTGGGCCTGATCGGGGCCGGCAACATCGGCGGCATCGTCGCCGACCGCGCCCTGGGCCTGAAGATGAAGGTCGTGGCCTACGACCCCTTCCTGAGCCCCGAGCGCGCCATCGAGATGGGCGTCGAGAAGGTCGAGCTGGAAGACCTGCTGGCCCGCGCCGACGTCATCACCCTCCACACCCCGCTGACCGACAAGACCCGCAACATCCTGTCGGCCGAGAACCTGGCCAAGACCAAGAAGGGCGTGCTGATCGTCAACTGCGCCCGCGGCGGCCTGGTCGACGAGGTCGCCCTGCGCAAGCTGCTGGACGAAGGCCACGTGGGCGGCGCGGCCTTCGACGTGTTCGTCACCGAGCCGGCCAAGGAAAACCCGCTGTTCGGCTCGGACAAGGTGGTGGCCACCCCGCACCTGGGCGCCAGCACCACCGAAGCCCAGGAGAACGTGGCCCTGCAGGTCGCCGAGCAGGTCAGCGACTACCTGCTGACCGGCGCCGTCACCAACGCGCTGAACAGCCCCTCGATCACCGCGGAAGAAGCCCCCAAGCTGAAGCCGTTCGTGGCCTTGGCCGAGAAGATCGGCGCCCTGGCCGGCCAGATGGTCGACTTCGGGGTCAAGGCCATCGACATCGCCTTCGAGGGCGAGGTCGCCAACCTCAACGTCAAGCCGATGACCTCGGCCGCCCTGGCCGGGATCCTCAAGCCGATGCTGGCCGAGATCAACATGGTCTCCGCCCCGGCCGTGGCCAAGGAGCGCGGGATCACTGTCTCCGAAAGCCGCCAGGAGGTCAGCCCCACTTATGACAGCCTGATGCGCATTACCATCACCACCGAGAAGGGCAAGCGCGCCTTCGCCGGCACGGTGATCGCCGGCGCGCCGCGCATCGTCGAGGTCAAGGGCATGGAGCTGGACGCCGGCTTCTCGCCGGCCATGCTGTACATCAACAACCTGGACAAGCCTGGCTTCATCGGCGCCCTGGGCATGCTGCTGGGCGAGGCGGGCGTCAACATCGCCACCTTCAACCTGGGTCGCGTCTCGGCCGACGAGGACGCCATCGCCCTGGTCGGCGTCGACCAGGCCCCGGACGAGGCCCTGCTGGCCAAGATCCAGGCCCTGCCGCACGTCAAGGAAGCCCGCGCCCTGACGTTCTGATGACGTCTTCCTTCTCCCCTTGCGGGAGAAGGTGTCGGCGCAGCCGACGGATGAGGGGTCTCTCAGAAGTAGACGCCGCGTCCAGCCTGACCGCTGGGCGCGGCGTTTGCGTTCGTGCGACCCCTCACCCGACGGTCCTCCGGACCGCCACCCTCTCCCGCAAGGGGAGAGGGATCGGGGTGCAGAAGCCGTGCACCTGGCGAGGGGATATGGCGAAGTCCGCGCCTGGCCATTTTCAAGCCTCACCGGACCGGCTAGGTGCTGGACACCAGCCAGGAGCCCCGATGTCCCTTCGCGCCCGCAAGATCAACCGCCTGGTCTTCATCGTCTTCCTGGCCGCGTCGGCCTTCGCCCTGGCCAAGGCCCTGCTGCCGGACAACGACAGCCTGGGCCTGATCCCCTGGGACAAGGCCAAGCACTTCCTGGTCTTCTATGTGCTGAGCATCCTGGCCAGCCTGGCCCTGCCGCAGAGCCGGCTGCATCGGGTCGGCCTGGTGCTGCTGGCCTTCGGCGGGGCGATCGAGGTGCTCCAGGCCCTGCCGATCGTCCATCGCGACGCCTCGTGGTTCGACCTGCTGGCCGACGCCTGCGGGATCAGCGCCGCGTTGGGACCGATGCTGGTCAGCCAGTGGTGGCGCAAGACCGCGCGGTTCTAGGGGGGGGCGTCCAGGGACGAGCGGTCAGGTGTTCAGCGCCCTTGGGCCGCTGACGAAGGGGCTGTCTCGACGGTAGAAGCGCAGGACGCGGTCGGCTTCCTTCGAAATCCCGATCCGGAGGCTTTGTCCGATCTCGCCGGCCTCCCGGTCGCCATGGGCGAGCCAGAGCGGGCCTTTGCGGCACAGGTCCAGCCCGTCGGCCCAGGCCTGGATCCCCAGCGCCTGGGCCAGCCTGCCTGGGCCTCGCGCCAGGTCGCGCAGCCGGCCGGTCCCGCGATTGCGCTGCATGACGGCGATCCCTTCCAGCGGTTGCAGCGCGCGGATCAGGACGCCGGCCCCGGTTCCGGCCGCCTCGCTCGAGACGTTCAGCATCCACGAGGTTCCGTAGTTGAGATAGACGTAGGCGTGTCCGGGCTCGAGGAACAGCGAGCGCGTCCGCGGCGTCGCGCCCCGGAACGCATGGCCGGCGGCGTCGCCGACCACATAGGCCTCGGTCTCGACGATGGCGCCGCTGACCACGCCTTCGGGTGTTTCCCGCACCACCACCTTGCCGATCAGAAAGCGGGCGAGGGCGACCGTGTCGACCGGCAGCTCGGCGCGCGCCAGCGGCGAGGTCATCGGGCGATCTCGCCGCGACGGGCGAACGGGGCGCGCCGAAAGGGCATGGGGGTTCCGGAGGCAGGGGCCGGGCTCACGGCCGTTTGACGCACCATGACGGGCCCGACTTGACTCTCCAAGCCGGGAAGATCAGAACAAAAGTGGAACATGTGTTCCTTGGGAGTGTGTGGAGATGGCCGGGGCGAAGCCCGCCCTTTCGGCTTTGAGAGCCCAGATCGCCGCCCTGGAGGCGGGGACTCGGACTCCGCCTTCCGTCCTGCCGTTCGGCGATCCGCGCATCGACGGCTGCTTCCCGGCCGGCGGCCTGCCGCGCGGCGGCTGGCACGAGGTGGGCGGGGCTGGACTGGAGGAGGAGACCAGCGCGGCGCCGGCCGCGTTCTCGGCCCTGATGCTGCGGCCGCTGGCCGCCCGGGGCGCGGTGGTCTGGGTGATGCGGCGCGCCGACCTGCATGCGCCGGGCCTGGCTGGGCTGGGCTTTCCCACCGGCCGCCTGATCCAGGTCAGGGCCCGGGACGAGGCCGAGGTGCTGTCGGTGCTGGAGGACGCCCTGGCCACGGTCGGGGTCGCCGCCGCGATCGGCGAGGCGGAAAGTCCGGACCTCAAGGCCGGCCGCCGCCTGCAGCTGGCCTGCGAGCGGCGCGGCGCGACCGGGGTGCTGCTGCGAAGACGGCCTTATGGCGGGGCGGCGGGCAAGATCCGGGAGGTCTCCGGCGCGGCCGCCCAGACCCGCTGGCGCATCGCCGCTGCTCCCAGCCAGCCGCCGCCCGGCCTGCCGGGCCTGGGCCTGCCAGATTTGGGCCCGCCGCGCTGGCGGGTCGAACTGGAACGTTGCCGGGGCGGGCGTCCCGGCGCCTGGATCCTCGAACAAGCGGAGGCCGCCGATGGCCCGCATCCTTTCCGTCTGGTGTCGAAATTGGCCGATCACGACGTGGCGGCGGAAGCAGCCCCGGCCCCCTCAGTCGGCTTCGCCGACAGCTCCCCCAGAGGGGGAGCAGCCCCCTCAGTCGGCTTCGCCGACAGCTCCCCCAGAGGGGGAGCAGCCAACGCCGCCTAGATCCTCCCCCTCTGGGGGAGGTGGCCCCGAAGGGGCCGGAGGGGGACCGCCCCCGCCGCTGGCCCTGGTCGCCGCCGAGGGCGGGACCCGCCGGCTGGCCGCCGTCGACGACGCGGCCGCGGCCCTGGGCCTGCATGTCGGCCAGAAGGCGGCCGACGCCGCGGCCCTGGTCCCGGACCTGCTGACCGCCGATTACGACCCCGACGGCGACCGCGCGGCGCTGGAGATCCTCTGCGACTGGTGCGTGCGCTTCTCGCCGGCCGTGGCCATCGACGGGCTGGACGGCCTGTTCCTCGACGTCGAGGGCGTCTCGCACCTGTGGGGCGGCGAGGCGGCCATGCTGGACGACCTGCTGGCGCGGCTGGAGCGCTGGGGCGCGCCGGCCCGGGGGGCGATCGCCGACACCCCCGGCGCGGCCTGGGCCCTGGCCCGCTACGCCAAGGATCGCACGATCGCCCCGACCGGCGGCCAGGCCCCGCTGCTGGCCCCGCTGCCGGTGGCGGCTCTGCGGCTGGACGAGGCGGCCCAGGCCCAGCTGCCGCGCCTGGGCCTGTTCCAGGTCGGCCAGCTGCTGGCCCTGCCGCGCGCCCAGCTGGCCCGGCGGTTCGGGCTCTCGACGGTGCTGCGCCTGGACCAGGCCCTGGGCGCGGCCCGCGAGGCCCTGGTGTTCCGTCGCCCCGCCACCCCATGGTTCGACCGCCTGGCCTTCTTCGAGCCGATCAGCGCCCTGTCCGACCTGGAGCGGGTCACTGGCGACATCTGCGCCCTGCTGTGCGCCCGGCTGGAGGCCGAGGGGCGGGGCGCGCGGCGGTTCGAGCTGGTCTTTCACCGACTGGACGGCAAGGACCAGCCGGTGCGGGCCGGCCTGTCGCGCCCCGGCCGCGACGCCGCCCGGATCGCCAAGCTGCTGAAGCCGAAGCTGGACACGGTGGATCCGGGCTTCGGGATCGAGGTCGTCACCCTGTGGGCCGCCGAGGTCGA
Source organism: Caulobacter sp. BK020 (assembly GCF_004342605.1). GTDB lineage: Bacteria > Pseudomonadota > Alphaproteobacteria > Caulobacterales > Caulobacteraceae > Caulobacter. Next base: position 46,843 of record NZ_SLZL01000019.1, on the reverse strand, counting down.
GCCGCTGTCGAGCGCGCAACGCGGTCTGGACGCCGACGATATCGACCTGAAAGGAGGCGTCGGCCTGGGGGAGGGCCTGGCGCCGCTGGTCGACCGGCTGGTCAACCGCCTGGGCCAGGACCGGGTGTGGCGGGCCGATCCGCATCAGAGCCACGTGCCGGAACGCGCGGTGGTCCGTCGCGCGCCGCTGGACCCGCCGTCCGAAGACGCCTGGGATCCGGACCGCCCCCGGCCCGCCCGCCTGCTGCGTCGTCCCGAGGCGATCGAGGTGACGGCCAAGCTGCCCGACGACCCGCCGGTCCAGTTCCGCTGGCGCGGCAAGTCGCGTCGGGTGCGCCTGGCCGAGGGACCCGAACGGATCGGCCAGGAATGGTGGCGCAAGGCCTTCGACGAGGCCGGGCCGGGCAAGGTGCGCGACTATTACCGGGTGGAGGACGAGACGGGCGAGCGCTTCTGGATCTTCCGGGCCGGGCTGTACGGCGACGGGGAGACGGTCCCGAAGTGGTGGTTGCATGGCCTGTTCGGGTAGCGGCGCACTTGCCCCCACCTGGCGGCTTCGCCGCCTGTCCGCCCCCATAGGGGGCGAAGCCTCGCCCGAAGGGCTCTTCCCCCTATGGGGGAGGAGGGCCGAAGGCCCGGAGGGGGCAAGTGTGCGCCCATGAAAACCCCCGCCTACGCCGAACTCCAGGCCACCACCAACTTCTCGTTCCTGCGCGGGGCCTCCCACGCCCAGGAGCTGATGCTGACCGGCCAGGCCCTGGGCCTGAGCGCCGTGGGCGTCGTCGACCGCAACAGCCTGGCCGGGGTGGTGCGGGCCTGGACGGCGGCCAAGGACCTGGACATCCGCGCCCTGACCGGCTGCCGGCTGGACTTCATGGACGGCACGCCCAGCCTGCTGGTCTACCCGTCCGACCGCGAGGCCTTCGCCCGTCTGACCCGCCTGCTGACCGTGGGCCAGCGCCGGGCGGAGAAGGGCGAGTGCCACCTGTCCTGGAAGGACTTCCTGGAGCACGCCGACGGCCAGCTGGCCCTGGTCGTGCCGCCGGCCCGGCTGGACGAGGCCTTCGAGGCCGACCTGGCTCGCATGGCCGGCGCGCTGCGCGGCCGGGTCTGGCTGGCCGCCAGCCGGGCCTACGCCGCCCAGGACCTCAGGCGCCTGACGCGGCTGGACGAACTGGCGCGCGAGGCCCGCGCCCCGATGGTCGCCACCAACGACGTGCTCTATCACGGCCCTGAGCGGCGACCGCTGCAGGACGTGCTGACCTGCATCCGCGAGGGCTGCACGATCACCGAGGCCGGCTTTCGCCTGGAGGCCAACGCCGAGCGCCACCTCAAGACGCCCGCCGAGATGGCCCGGCTGTTCGAGCGCTGGCCGGGGGCGGTGGAGCGCACGGTCGAGATCGTCGAGCGCATCGGCTTCGACCTCTCGCACCTGAAGGAGCAGTACCCGGACGAGCCCGTGCCGCCCGGCATAACGGCGATGCAGCACCTGACGGACCTGGCCTGGAAGGGGGCGGCCTGGCGCTATCCCGGCGGCGTCCCGCCCAAGGTCCAGGACAACCTCCGCACGGAGCTGGGCCTGATCGCCAAGATGGACTACCCCAACTACTTCATCACCGTGCACGACATCGTCCAGAAGGCGCGGGCGATGGGGATCCTGTGCCAGGGGCGGGGCTCGGCCGCCAATTCCTCGGTCTGCTACTGCCTGGGGGTGACGGCGATCGACCCCATGGAGCACCGGCTGCTGTTCACCCGCTTCATCTCGGAAAACCGCGGCGAGCCGCCCGACATCGACGTCGACTTCGAGCACGAGCGGCGCGAGGAGGTGATGCAATATGTCTATGAGCGCTATGGCCGGGAGTACGCCGCCATCTGCGGCACGGTGATCCACTACCGCCCGCGCAGCGCCATCCGCGACGTCGGCAAGGCCCTGGGCCTGACCGAGGACATCACCGCGATCCTGGCCAACACCGTCTGGGGCAGCTGGGGCGACGGCCTGCCCGACGAGCACATCCGCCAGACGGGCCTGGACCCGAGGAACCCGCAGATCGCCCGGGCCATCGCCCTGGCCACCCAGCTGCTGCAGTTCCCGCGCCACCTGTCGCAGCACGTGGGCGGCTTCGTCCTGACCAAGCGGCGGCTGGACGAGACCGTGCCGATCGGCAACGCGGCGATGAAGGACCGCACCTTCATCGAGTGGGACAAGGACGACATCGACAGCCTGAAGCTGATGAAGGTCGACGTGCTGGCCCTGGGCATGCTGACCGCCATCCAGCGGGCCATGACGATGCTGCGCGTCGACCACGGCCTGGACTGGCTGCAGGACCTGGCCGACGTGCCCAAGGAGGTCGAGGGCGTCTACGACATGCTGTGCAAGGCCGACAGCGTCGGGGTCTTCCAGGTCGAGAGCCGGGCCCAGATGTCGATGCTGCCCCGGCTGAAGCCGAGGAAGTTCTACGACCTGGTGATCGAGGTGGCGATCGTCCGGCCCGGGCCGATCCAGGGCGACATGGTCCATCCCTATCTGAAGCGGAAGAACGGCGTCGAGCCCGTCGACTGGCCGCATCCCGCGCCCGAGCACGGCCCGGAGAACGAGTTGCAGGAGATCCTGGGCAACACCTTCGGCGTGCCGCTGTTCCAGGAGCAGGCCATGAGCCTAGCCATCGAGGCCGCCAAGTTCACGCCCGACGAGGCCGATGGCCTGCGCAAGGCCATGGCCACCTTCCGCAACCTGGGCACGCCCGCCGAGTATCGCGACAAGTTCGTCGAAGGCATGGTCCGGCGCGGCTATCAGCGCGACTTCGCCGAGCGCTGCTTCAAGCAGATCGAGGGCTTTGGCCACTACGGCTTTCCGGAAAGCCACGCGGCCAGCTTCGCCAAGCTGGTCTATGTCTCGGCCTGGATCAAATGGGCCTGGCCGGACGTGTTCTGCGCGGCCCTGATTAATTCCCAGCCGATGGGCTTCTACCAGCCGGCCCAGCTGGTGCGCGACGCCCGCGAGCACGGGGTCGAGGTGCGGCCCCCGGATATCCTGGCGAGCGACTGGGACTGCACGCTGGAGTTCCCCTCCCCCTCGATGGGGGAGGGGCTGGGGGTGGGGGTGACTGCGGCGGTGGGACGCTCCACGGCCGCGCTCCGCCCGGAACCGCTATCACCCCCATCCCCGACCCTTCCCCCATCAAGGGGGAAGGGAGATGTACGAGCCGACAAGCTCTTCAATCCCGACACCCGCCCGTTCTGGAAGGCCGTCCGCCTGGGCCTGCGACAGGTCAAGGGCCTGAAGGAAGACGACGCCAAGCTCATCGTCGAGGCGCGAAAGACCGGGGCCCGGACGCCCGCCGACTTCGTCCGCGCCGGGGTCTCGCAGCGCGGGCTGGAGCTGCTGGCCGAGGCCGACGCCTTTGCCGGGGCGGGCCTCTCCCGCCGCGACGCCCTGTGGGCGGTCAAGGGGCTGAAGGGCGAGGCCCGGGTCGACAGCCAGGCGCCGCTGCTGGCCGGCCTGCCGCTGTTCGAGGACGCCGTCGCCCTGCCGGCCATGGCCTTGCCCCAGCAGGTGGCCGAGGACTACCGCACCACCAGCCTGTCGCTGAAGGCCCATCCGCTGCGGTTCTTCCGGCCCCAGCTGGACCGGCTGAACGTCACCCCCGCCGAGCGGCTGAAGGGCGTGCGCGACGGCCGCAAGGTCTCGGTGGGCGGGCTGGTGCTGATCCGCCAGCGGCCGGGCACCGCCAAGGGCGTGGTGTTCCTGACCCTGGAGGACGAGACGGGCGTGGCCAATGCAGTGGTCTGGAAGGACTGTTTCGATGCCCACCGCCGCACGGTGATGAGCGCCTCGTTCCTGGTCGTCCACGGCAAGGTCCAGGCCGCCGACGGCGTCATCCACGTGGTGGCCGAGGGCTTCACCGACCTGTCGGCCCAGCTGGCGCGCATGAAGCAGGATCCCGAAGCCCCGGCCCCCACGGTGCGCATGCGAACGTCTGGACGGCTGCAGCGGAGCCGGGATTTCCACTGAGGAAGCCGGTCGTGGGGCGCCCTCGGCCTCGGCCGGACAGGTGATCTTCGCCGGCCGTGGCGACGGCTTATGGCCTGCGGTCGCCCAGCCGGCATGTTTCAGCCGGACGAGGGGTGAGGATCGCTTCGCCGAACGTGTGCGTCGACGTGCAGGGGCGGCGCCTCCTGGCGTCCGTAGGCCGCTTACGCTAACAGGCGGTAAGGTGCGCGGTAGCGGGGCGTGATCAGGGCGTTGGCTTCGGCGTCGCCCTTGAACTGGCCGGCCATGGCGTCCCAGTGGACCTTGCGGCCCGTGCGCCAGGCGACGTTGCCCATCTGGCAGACGGTGGCGGTGCTGGCCGCCGATTCGATGGGACAAGCCGGCGTGCGGGCGCGATCCTTCACACAGGCGATGAAGTCCGCCGTGTGCCGATCAAGCCCGTTGTCCGAGGCCTTGGTGACGGGAATTTCCCGGGTCAGGGGCTGGCCATCCCTTATCTCCGGCGAGACCCACCACTGGCCGCGGTCCACCACCAGCGTGCCCGTCTCGCCCACGAAGGCCACGCCGTGGTCACGGCCGCCGTAGGGGCCGCGACTGATGCCGACCGCATGCTCCCATTCCACCGAATAGTCGCCGAAGTCGAAGATGGCGGTCTGGGTGTCCGGCGTCTCCATGGCCGAGTCCGGGTAGCCGTACGCGCCGCCCAGCGAACTGACGGAACGCGGGGCCTGGGCCTTCATGCCCAGCAGGGCGATGTCCATCAGGTGGACGCCCCAGTCGGTCATCAGGCCGCCCGCATAGTCCCAGTACCAGCGCCAGCTGAAGTGGAAGCGGTTGGGATTGAAGGCGCGCTGCGGCGCCGGGCCAAGCCAGCGGTCGTAGTCGACGCCCGCGGGCGGCGCCTGATCCGGCTGGGGCGCGACACGCTTCATCCAGCCCATATAGGCCCAGGCCTTGACCTTCCGCACCCGGCCGACGCCGCCGGACTGCACATGGGCGATCGCGTCCGCCCAGTGCTGATTGCTGCGCTGCCACTGCCCGACCTGGACGACGCGGTTGTGGCGCGCCTTGGCGGCGACCATCGCGCGGCACTCGGCGATGGAGTTGCCGAGCGGCTTCTCGCAGTAGGCGTCCTTGCCCGCCGACATGGCGTCGATCAGCTGGAGCGCATGCCAGTGGTCGGGCGTGGCGATGATCACCGCGTCCACCGACTTGTCGTCCAGCATGCGGCGATAGTCGTCATAAAGCCGCGGTGCGCGGCCGGAGGCCTTCTGCAGCTCGCCGCCCCGGTCGGCGAGAACCCTGGCGTCCACGTCGCAGAGGGCGACAGGGGCGACGTCCGCCCCCTTGACCATCGCGGTGAGGTTCGACCAGCCCATGCCCTTGCAGCCAATCACGCCCACCTGGACCTTGTCGTTGGCGGACACGCCGCGGCGGCGCCGGGCGAAGGCCTCGCCGAGGGGCGTCACCGTGGCGGCCGAAGCGACCAGGCCGCCCACGAGGAGCGTGCGACGATCAAAGCTGGCGGTCATCCTGGTCTCCCCTGGGTGGTGTTCCGATACTGGTAACGCGAAAACCGCCCCTCGCAAGGCCGGCAAGCGCCCCGCCGCCTACAACTTCACGGTGCTTCCCTCGCGGGCCGAGCGGTAGATCGCCTCGATGATCCGCATGTCGCGCAGACCTTCCTCTCCGGAGACGATCGGGGAGCGAGCAGCCGCTATGCAGTCGGCCATGTGGTCCAGCTGGCCGGCGAACTGGGTCTTCGCCGGTCCGGCCGGCGGCGTGATCTCCTGCGAGCGGCCGTCCTTGCCGGTCCAGAGGCGATTGCCATCGTACCGGGTCGCGGGTTCCAGCTCGATCCGGCCCTTGTCGCCCATCAGCAGGACATGGTTCTGGTTGGCGCTGTAGGTCGACAGGCAGCTGGCGATCGCCCCGGAGGGAAACTGGAGCAGCCATTCGATCATGTCCTCCACCTCGGCGAACCGGGGATCGGTGCGATCGGTGGATTCGCGGGCGGTGACGGCGACCGGCTCCTCCCCGGTCATGTAGCGGGCGGCCTGCAGGCTGTAGATTCCCATGTCCATCAGCGACCCGCCTCCCGCCAGGGCCTTCTTCAGCCGCCACCGGGTCGGATCGCCCTGTACGAAACCATGCTCGGAGCGCACGTAGCGGATACGACCCGCGGCGCCCGCCCGGGCCAGGCGCATGGCCTCCAGGTTGGTGGGCTCGAAATGGCAGCGATAGCCGATCATCAGCTTGCGTCCGGCCGTCTTGCAGGCGGCGATCATCGCCTCGCATTCGGCGACAGAGGTCGCCATCGGCTTCTCGCACACCACGTGCTTGCCGGCCCTGGCGGCGCGGATCGTGTATTCGGCGTGCATGGAATTGGGCAGGATCACATAGACGACGTCGACATCGGGATTGTCGCGGATCCTGTCGAAGGTCTCGTAGGAATAGACCGAGCGCTCGGGCACGCCGTAGCGCGCGGCGGTCGCGCGGGCCTTGGCCGGATCTCCGCTGACCACGGCGGCGACCCGGCTGTGCGCGCAGTTGACGAACTGCGGCAGGATGACGTTGAGGCCGTAATAGCCCAGGCCGACGATGGCGTAGCCCACCTTGCGATCGCCGGCGGCCCAGGCCCGTCCCCCGGCCGAGGCGACGGCGAGCGAGGCGGCGGCGAGGAGGAGGTCGCGGCGTCCAATGTTCATGGTCGTAATCCCGGTGGCGGCGTTTAGGGGTGGAAGGGCGCGGCGTCCGTCGAGGCCCGCTCGTGCAGCCAGCCGCCGTCGCTCAGCCAATCGGCCAGGCGGTCGGGCCAGTGCAGGATCGAAAGGCTCTCGGAGTGGGCGGCGATGTTGAAGCCGTGGTCCATGTCGGCGAACATGTGCAGCTCCGCCGACACCCCGGCCTTGCGAAGTTGGTCGTACAGGGTCAGGGCCGGCGCGGCGCAGCACGGATCCAGCGAGCCCGCGGCGATGAACGCCGGCGGCGCCCCGGCCACGGCTTGGGCGGGGACGCCCAGCGGGCCGGGATAGACCAGCACCTGAAAGTCAGGACGGGCGCTGACCGCGTCGAGCGGATCGGCCGAGGGGGGCTGCGGCGGCGCGGGGTTGTCGGCGACCAGGGAGACCAGTTCGCCGCCGGCCGAAAATCCCATCACCCCGATGCGGTGCGGGTCCACGCCGTATCGGGCGGCGTTGGCGCGCACCCAGCGGATCGCCCGGCGCAGGTCGGCGGCGGCGTCGCGGCCGATGGCGTAGGTCGATCCCGCCTCGCGCGCCAGACGATACTTCAGGACGAAGGCGGTGACGCCGTAGCGGTTGAGGGCCTTGGCCGGCCCGACGCCCTCGTTGACGAAGACCAGCATGCGGTGGCCGCCGCCCGGCACGACGATGACCGCCGCGCCATTGGCGTGGCGCGGGGCGGCGGGAAACACCGTCAGGGACGGGTTGTGGACGTTGCGCACATAGGTGTTCTCGACGACCTCGGCCTCGCGCGACCTCTGCCCGGCGCCGGGCGCGCCGCGCGGCCAGAGCGGCGTCGTATCGGGGCCGCCGGTGTTCGCGGCCGGGGTCTGCGCCAAGGCCATTGGAGGCGCGCCGGTCAAGAGCGTCGCGAGGCAGAGAGCGATGACCCGGACCATCATGGGGAACCTCCCGAACGGCGCCTGCGGTCGTCGGTGGGACCAGCCACCACATTTTGGCGCGCGTTGCTATTACGACCATGGTCTAACGCCGGCATGAACCGAGCTCGGCGCGAATGGGCGTAGGGTGAACGAAGAATCCGCCATGCGACGGCGCGACATGGGCGACCAGGGGAGAGCTACCGTGAAGACAATGGCCAAGGCCCTTACGATCTGCGCAACGTCGCTGCTGCTGGCCGTTTCCTCAGGCGTCGCCGCCTCGGCGCAGGTGAAATCCGCCGATCCGTCGGGCTTCGCGAGCAGCGCGGATGTCCAAGCCCAGATACGCGAGATGCTCGCCGCGATGAAAGCTGATCAAGGGTTCATGTGGCGACCCTTGGTTCGCGACGGCGCCACGGCGGCGGCCATCGAGATATGGAAGAAGCCGGGCCGCCCGGCTGTTCACCCCGCCGAAGCGGAATACGCCATCGTGCTGGAAGGCGCCGGCACGCTCGTCTCGGGCGGGACCATGGCCGATGCGAAGGTCAGCAACCCCAATCTGATCGAGGGAAGCCAGATCGAGGGCGGCGTGACACGGACGCTCGGCCCAGGCGACGTCATCCTGATTCCCGCCGGGATCCCTCACTGGTTCGGCGTCTCCGGCGACCGACTGGTCCTGCTGGGACTCAAATTGCCCAGCGCAAGATGACCGTCACTGCGGATCACTGATCCGTCCTAGGCCGTCGTCCGCTCTTCGTCCGCCGTTCCCGCCTTCCTCTCCGCCGCCTGCGCCAGCACGCTGAACAGGGCCACGGTATCGATCGGCTTGCGCAGCACGCCGTCGGCGCCGTCGGCCCGGTAGCGGGCGACGTCGTCGTCGAAGACGTTGGCGGTCAGCATCCAGATCGGCGTGCGGGGGCGGGGCTCGGCGGCCGAGGTCTCCAACTGGCGGATCCGCGCCACCGCCGCCACGCCGTCCATGACTGGCATGTTGACGTCCATCAGCACCAGGTCGAAGGCCTCGGCCCGCCAGGCGTCGACGGCCAGGGCGCCGTTCTCGGCGAACACCAGCTCGACCGGCGAGGCGGCCAGCAGGGCGGCCAGCACCCGGCGGTTGGCGGGGTTGTCCTCGGCCGCCAGCACCCGGATCGGGGCGGCGACCGGCGCCTCCGTCGCGGCGTCCGCCGCCGGCGCCGTCAGGACCGGCGCCTCGAAGGCGAACCAGAACACCGCGCCGCGCCGCGCGGCCTTGCCGGACGGGACCTCGTCGTTGGGGAGGTCCTCCACGCCGATCTCGCCGCCCATCAGGGCCAGGTTGGCGGCGCAGATCGACAGGCCTAGCCCGCTGCCGCCCAGGCTCCTGCCGCGCTCGGTCTGGTCGAAGGCGTCGAACATCCGCGGCCGGTCTTCCGGCGGCACCAGGGCGCCGCTGTCGCGGACCTCGACCAGGGCGGTCAGGGTCTGGTCCTTGACCATGCCGGCCAGGCGCACCGTCACCGCGCCGCCCGACGGCGAGGCCTTCAGGCCGTTGGACACCAGGTTGACCAGGGTCTGCTCCAGCTTGGCCTCGTCGGCCAGCACGCCATAGGCCAGGCCGGGATCGGCGTCCTCGAAGCTCAGCAGCACCCCCACCGCCTGGGCATGGGCGCTCCACACCCGGACCACGGTGCGGACCAGACGGCGCAGGTCGACCGCCGTCGGGTTCAGGGCCGCCTGGCCGGCCTGGACCTTGGTCAGGTCCAGCACGGTGTCGAGCAGGCGGGTCAGCTGGGCGCCGCCCTCCAGCACGCCCTGGGCCAGGTCGGCCTGGATCGGGGTCAGGAAGGTGTCGCGGCGCAGGGCGTGGGCGAAGCCGAGCACGGCGTTGAGCGGGGTGCGGATCTCGTGGCTGGCGACGGCCAGCAGGTCCGACTTGGCGCGGCTGGCGGCCTTGGCCTCGGCCACCGCCTCGGTCAGGTCGGCGTTCTTGCGGGCCAGGTCGCGCAGGGCCTGGGCCAGGGCGCGGTCGGTGGTCTGCTGGCGCCAGGTAGCGGTCAGGACGGCGACCACGAACAGCAGCATGGCCGCGCCATAGTGGTTGGCCGCCAGCGGCGTGTGGCGGTCGAACCCGATCCACAGCAGGGTCGTCACCGGCGGGGCCACGGCGGTGAGGTAGCTGATCTTGCCGGTGTGCACGCGCAGGGCGGCGAACAGCAGCACGCAGATGGCCAGCAGCGCGGCCTCCACCCGCATGATCGGTTGGCCGATCAGCCGGATCTTCACGGCCAGGGCGCAGGCGTTGATCGACAGCAGGAAGACCAGCACGATCGACTGCCAGCGCAGCCGCCGGAAGGCCGCGATCGGGTCGGGATGGCGCTGGGCGACCTCGGTGGCGAGGTACAGGGCGGCGTAGATGCAAAGCTCGACCAGGCCGAACACGGTCATCCGCATCGGCGAATAGATCGCCAGCAAGCCGACGAACAGCGCGACCAGGACCAGGCGGGCGCGGACGATCCCGCGCGTATATCGGACGAACCCCTCCAGGCGGGTGACGTCCACCGTCTGTTCGAACATCCAGGTTCCCGCCGACGCTTACTGTTGTCCCAAGGCTGGGACGGCTCGCCACGCAAGCGCGGCGAGACAAAGCATGGGACGCTGATTCTGGCTTGCCCGCTCGCCTTATAGGCGATCGCGGGTGGATTCTATTTAGGCCTGAGTGCGGGCTGGGGCCAGCTTGCCGTGGATCTCGGCGGTCGGCGCCTTTCCGGAGGTCGTCGGGGTCGGCGACACGGTCCGCAGTCCCTCGACCAGGGCGAACAGCCGCTCTCGAACGACGGCCTCGTCGCCGGCCAGGGCGGCGGCTTCCAGGGCGGCCAGGGCCGCGGCCGAGATGGGCGGCAGAGGGACGACCGGCGCGGCCTCGGTGATCCCCGCGGCCTTGGGACGGGCGGTCTCGTTGACGTCGACCAGGGCTTCGGTCAGCTTCTCGCCGGGGCGCAGGCCGGTGATCTTGATCTCGATGTCGCGCCCGGGGACCAGGCCTTGCAGCTCGATCATCCGCCGGGCCAGGTCGATGATCTTGACCGGCTCGCCCATTTCGAGGGTCAAGACCCCGTTGGGGGGCTCCAAGTCGCCGGCCGACAGGGCCACGGCCCGCAGCACCAGCTGCACGGCCTCGGGAATGGTCATGAAGTAGCGCTCGACCTCGGCGTCGGTCAGGGTCACCGGGCCGCCGCGAGCGATCTGGTGCTGGAAGATCGGCACCACCGATCCGGCCGAGCCCAGCACGTTGCCGAACCGCACCACGCTGACGCGCGTGCCGGAACCGCTCGCATCGGAACCCTTGGCGAACTGGCGGACCACGGCCTCGGCCACGCGCTTGGTGGCCCCCATCACGCTGGCCGGGGCCACGGCCTTGTCGGTGGAGATCAGCGCCAGGTGGGCCGCGCCGCAGGCCTTGGCGGCCGCCGCGACGTTGCGGCTGCCCAGCACGTTGGTGCGCACCCCCTCGCAGGGATGGTTCTCGACCAGGGTCACGTGCTTGAGGGCGGCGGCGTGGAACACCAGCTCGGGCTTCTCGGCGGCGAACACCTGGTCGAGGCGGGCGGCGTCGCGGACATCGCACAGCACGTCGCGGCGCGGCAGCCGGGGCCAGGCCTCGCCCAGCTCGCGGTCGATATGGAACAGATTGGCCTCGGCGGCGTCCAGCAGGATCAGCCGGGCGGGGCTGCTGGCGGCGATCTGGCGGGCCAGCTCGGAGCCGATGCTGCCGCCGGCCCCGGTGACCAGCACCCGCTTGCCGGCCACCAGGGCGCGGACGGGTTCAGGGTCCAGCCTCACCGGCGCGCGGCTGAGCAGCTCCTCGAGACTGATCTCGCGCAGGGCCGAACCCCCTCCGGCGCCTGGGGCGGCCATGTCGACCAGGCCCTGGCGGCGCAGCAGGCGCACGCCCTCGGTCTTCAGGCGGCCCAGGCGCTCGGCCCCGAAGGCGCTGAGCGGGCCGTCGGTCAGGAACAGCACGGCCGAGGGCTGCAGGCCGCCGTCGCGCAGCTGGGCCATGACGGCGTCGAAGTCGTCGATGGCGCCCAGGATGCAGACCCCGCCCAGCTCGTCGCCGGTCTCCCGCGCCTGCGGGGTCAGGACGCCGACCGGGGCGTAGCGCTCGCCCAGGGCGGCGGGCGCGCGCAGGAAGGCCTCGGCCTCGTTGGCCGAGCCGACGATCAGCAGGCGCGGCAGGGCGGGCGAGGCGGGGGCGGGGCGCAGGCGGGTCAAGGCGTCGACCAGCGCCCTTTCGTGCACGGCGCGGCGCACGATCCGCAGTCCGGCCAGCAGGGCGGTCTGCAGCAGGAAGGCGACGGCCAGGGTGCGCAGGCCGCCCGGCTGGCGCACCTCGGCCAGGCGGGCGACCAGGGCGAAGGTCAGGACCGACAGCAGGGCCGAGCGCGCCAGGCGCAGGCCGTCGCTGGCCGCGAAGAACCGCCAGGGCGAGCGCTCGACCTGGAACAGGATCTCGACCGCCAGGGCGGAGACCGCGAACAGGGCGGCGAGGGTCAGGCCGGAGGCGGTGAACGGCAGGGCTCCGGAAGCCAGGGCCTGGGCCAGCAGCATGGCCGCCAAGGCCAGCACCATGTGCGCCGCGATCTTGCCGATACGACCCATCAACGCAACTCCCGCCGCGGTCGCCGCGAACCGCCTCGCGGGGGACTTAGCACGCCCAGCGTGCGGCGTCGCCAATTGAGGCGATCAGCCCCGGGCCAGCGGCAGCACGTGGACCACCTCGCCGGCCGGGGCCGCCGCTGCGCCCGCCGGCCGCAGGACCAGGCAGTCGGCGCGGGAGAACACCCCGATCAGCGAGGAATCCTGGTCGGGGAAGGGCGTGACCCTGACGCGGCCGTCGGCGTCGACAGCGCGGGCCGCGCGCATCCAGTGCTCGCGCGGGCCGTTGGCGGGCAGGGGGGCGGCCAGGACGCCGGCCTCGATCGCCAGAGCCGGGTCGGCGCCGGTCAGGGCCGCCAGCAGCGGCCGCAGGAACAGCTCGGCGCAGACCAGGGCCGAGGCCGGGTTGCCCGGCAGGCCCAGGACGGGGCGACCGCCCACGCCGTCGGCCTCCAGCACGCCGAACCAGGTCGGCTTGCCGGGACGCACGGCGATCGTCTGGACGCGCAGGGCCAGGCCCAGGGTGTCCAGGGCCGGCTTGACCAGGTCGTGGTCGCCGACCGAGGCGCCGCCGACCGTGACCAGCAGGTCGAACTGGGCCTCGGCGACGGCTTGGGCGATCGCGTCCCGGTCGTCGGCCTGGGCCTTCAGCCGCGTCGCCTGGCCGCCCCCGGCCTCGACCAACGCGGCCAGGGCGAACGAGCCGGACTCGAAGATCTGGTCGGGGGCGGGCACGTAGCCGGGCGGGACCAGCTCGTCGCCGGTGGCCAGGATGGCGACGCGCGGACGGACGGCGACGTCCAGGCTGGGCCAGCCCGCGGCGGCGGCCAGGGCGAGACGCCAGGCGTCCAGCCGCGTCCCTTCGGTCAGCAGCACGTCGCCGGCGCGGAAGTCGCCGCCGGCCGGGCGGATGTTGCCGGGCGGCGGGTCGCGGTCGATCGTGAAGGCCACGGTGTCGCCGTCGCGCGCGGCGTTCTCCTGGATCACCACCAGGTCGGCGCCCGGCGGCACGGGGGCGCCGGTGAAGATCCGCACCGCCTGGCCGGCTTCGACGGGGCGGCCGTAGGCCTGGCCCGCGGCGCTTTCGCCGACGATCCGGAAGCGCGCCCCGGGGATCAGGTCGGCGCGGCGGATCGCCCAGCCGTCCATGGCCGAGGCGGCGAACGGCGGCTGGTCGCGGTCGGCGACCACCGGGGCGGCCAGCACCCGGCCCAGGGCCTTGGCCAGAGAGACCGCTTCGACGCCCAGCCGCGCGGCGCCGGCCAGCATCCGGCCCCGCGCCTCGTCGACGGTCAGGTTCTTCAATTGGGCGGAGGCGGCTTGAGTCACGATGCGTCCTTCAAAATCCGCTCATCCCGGCGAAAGCCGGGACCCAAGCCGAGTCTGGAATTTCGCTCGGAGCCCGCAATCGCCAAATCAGTTTGGATTCCGGCTTTCGCCGGAATGAGCGGTTGAGGGGTTACCCCACGAACGCCCGCTCGATCACGAAGTCGCCGGGCTCGGCGTTGGAGCCTTCGGTCAGGCCGTGGGCCTCCAGCAGGGCGGCGGTGTCCTTGATCATCGCCATCGAGCCGCACAGCATGGCGCGGTCGTGCTCGGGATCGAATCTCGTCTGCTCCAGGCCGAGGTCGGCGAACAGCTTGCCGCTCTCGATCAGGTCGGTGAACCGGCCCTGGCGCTCGAACGGCTCACGGGTGACGGTGGGGTAGTAGACCAGCTGGGCCTTGGCTTCGTCGCCCACCAGCGGGTCGTCGTGGATCTCGGCGGTGAACAGGTCGCGATAGGCCAGCTCCTTCACCTCGCGCACGCCGTGGGCGACGATCACCTGCTCGAAGCGGCTGTAGGCGTCCGGGTCGCGGGCCACCGACAGCCAGGGGGCCAGGCCCGTGCCGGTGCCGAACAGGAACAGGCGCTTGCCGGGTCGCACCGCGTCCAGCACCAGGGTGCCGGTCGGCTTCTTGCCCAGCAGCACCTGGTCGCCTTGCTTGATCTGCTGCAGGCGCGAGGTCAGCGGGCCGTCCGGGACCTTGATCGAGAAGAACTCCAGCTCCTCGGCGAAGTGCGGCGAGCCGATCGAATAGGCGCGCAGGATCGGCTTCTTCTCGCCCAGGTCCTCGCGCGGCGGCAGGCCGATCATCACGAACTCGCCCGAGCGGAAGCGGAAGCTGGCCGGACGGGTGATGGCGAAGCTGAACAGGCGGTCCGTCCAGTGCTTGACCCACAGCACGGTCTCGGTGTGCCAGGCGGCTTCCTTCACGGGGGCGGGAGCGGTGGTTTCGATGGCCGTCATGATGTGGGTTTCAAGTCCTGGACGCGCGGCGGACCGCGGAATTCTAGAGGTGGCGCCGCAACGGCCCAGAAGCGACTGCGTCTCATGTGAGCAGACCCGGGCGGATGTCAACTTTGGTGGTCTGAAAGGGCGTTGAGAAAATCTTCCCCAAAAGCGTCAAAACCGCGGGCGCCTGTTTTTTGAACGGTGTCAAAATTGTGATTGCCGCCTCTCAAAACGGGGCGCACTGTTCCTCTTGCTTCCCCGCCAGAAAGCGGCGCGGAGGCCAATGATACGGAGGAACGTATGCGGGTAAGGTTCGTAAAGGCCGCCGCGGCGGCCAGTCTGTTAGCGTTAAGCGTAGCTGCCTGCGGGCAGGAAACCGGCAACACCGGTCAAAAGGCTCAAACGGTCTCTCTTGAAGGCAAGGCGGTCACCGCCTCCGGCTGCGTGCGGCCGGTGGAATCGACGTCCTGCCTGGTAGTTCGCGGCCCCGGCGGCGGCTACTACGACGTCAGCGGCGCCAGTCCGGCCCCGGACCCCACCAAGGGCGTGGCCATCTCCCTTCAAGGGCGCGACCTGGGTGAGAACACCGAATGCGGTCGCAAGCTCGCGGATGTGAAGTGGTCGTACCTGAACATCCAATGCGCCGCCCTGACCCCGGCCGCCGCGCCGGCGGCGGAAAAGGCCGGCTGACCAGGCTCGCCCATCGCGCGGAAAGCTGGAGAACCGGTTTTCCGCAGCGAGGCGAGGGCAGACCCTAGGGCAGGCCGGGCGCGGCTTGTCTTAGGCTTCGCCGGAGCCTGGGTCGGTTCGGGTTTTTGGCGAGTCCGAGCTGGTCTCGGCGCCCCGGGGCTCGGTCGCGGGGCGCGGCGACTTGCCGCCTCCATCGGGACGCTGATTCTCGTTCTCGACCTCGCGGTTGGACGGGCGATCCTGGCCCGGGCGGGGTGGCGGGGTGGTGACTGTCGGCATGGGCGTCTCCTCGGGCTTGGCCGCCTGGACCTTTGAAGGGCGTCCTCTGAAGGGCGTGGAGCCCTAACGCGCCGCGCCGACGGCTGATCCTTGCCGGCGGCTGGGCCGCGAGCGCCCAAGCCCGCGCCGGAACCCGAGAGCCTGAATGCGCCGGAACGTGCGCCGGCCGCTTGCCGGGCTCGAACGACCCTGCTACACGACGCGGCTCTGGCGATGAGACCAACGCGCCGGCGGGCTTCAAAGAGCCTACCGGCGCGATGTTCATTGCCGGAAAGCCGGAATCTCCGCTAAGGGGATCGCGGTTCCGCAGGAGTGTAGCTCAGCTGGTAGAGCATCGGTCTCCAAAACCGAGGGTCGTGGGTTCGAGTCCCTCCACTCCTGCCACTATATGTCATCGGTCACCCCGGCTTTCGGGCTGACCTATCGAAAGTCGCGAGCCTCTTAAGTCATGGCCAGGAAACCGGGTTCGAGCCCGTCTGCGATCAAGAACCGCGCCGCCAAGACGGCCGCGGCGCTCTCGCCTTCCGCTCAAGGGGGCGCCGCCACCGCCGCCGCCAAGGCTCCGGCCGCGCCGAAGAAGCCGATCAACCCGGTCCGCTTCGCGCAGGAAGTCCGCGCCGAGGCCCGCAAGATCACCTGGACCACCCGCAAGGAGACCTGGATCACCTCGGTGATGGTCTTCATCATGGTGGTGCTGGCCTCGCTGTTCTTCACCTTCGCCGACTGGATCCTGGGGCTGGGCGCCAACCTGCTCCTCAAGATCGCCGCGGGATAAGAAACCTCATGAGCACCGACACCGCGTCCAATCCGAACCACAAGTGGTACATCGTCCACGCCTACTCGAACTTCGAGAAGAAGGTGGCCGAGAGCATCCGCGAACAGGCCAAGAGCCACGGCCTGGAAGACAGCTTCTCCGAAATCCTGGTGCCGACCGAGGACGTCGTCGAGATCCGTCGCGGCCGCAAGGTCAACGCCGAGCGCAAGTTCTTCCCCGGCTACGTGCTGGTGAAGATGAACCTCTCGGACGAAGCCTATCACCTGATCAAGAACACCCCGAAGGTCACGGGCTTCCTGGGCAGCGCCTCCAAGCCGCAGCCGGTTTCCGAAAAGGAAGTCCAGCGCATCATCGGCACGATCGAGGAGGGCGTCGAGCGTCCCAAGACCGTGGTGCTGTTCGAGGTCGGCGAGAATGTCCGCGTCACCGACGGCCCGTTCGCCAGCTTCAACGGCTCGGTCGAGCAGGTCGACGAGGAGCGGGCCCGCCTGCGCGTCACCGTCTCGATCTTCGGCCGCGCCACCCCGGTGGAACTGGAATACAGCCAGGTCGAGAAGATCGCCTAGGGGCGGCCTCACCGCCGAAGCTTTCGAAAACCCCGCGTCGGAAACGGCGCGGGGTTTTTGCTGTTCAGGCCCCCTCGAACGCCGACAGGATCGGGCAGGGGCCGGCGGTGGTCTCGCCGCAGGCGCGAGCCAGGCGGCGGAGCGCGTCGCGGGCCGTCTGGAGCTCGGCGATCTTGGCGTCCAGGGCGGCGATGCGCTCCAGGGCCAGGCCGCGCGCCCGGGCGTGGTCGTCGCCGGCGTCCAGGGCCAGCAGCTCGGCGATCTGCTCCAGGGTGAAGCCGGCCGCCTGGGCCGCGCGGATGAAGCGCAGGCGCCGCACGTCTGCCTCGCCATAGCGCCGCACCCCGCCGCCCGAGCCGCCGCCGTCCGGCCGGGGCGGCTGCTCCAGCATGCCGCGCCGCTGGTAGTAGCGCACCGTCTCCACGCCCACCCCGCCGGCCCGGGCCAGGCCCGCGATCGTCATCGTCTTCATCGCCTCGCCGCCCCTTGACTCCGTACCAGGGTACGGAACCCATATGGGCGGGGTCCCGTTCTCGAACAAGCCGGAGATCCCGCCATGAGCGTCCCCGCCGCCCCGCCGTCGCCCCGCACCGCCGTCCTGCACCGGATGGTCACCGACCAGCACACCTGCCCCTGGGGCCTGCGCGCCAAGGACCTGCTGCGTCGCCGGGGCTACGCCGTCGAGGACCACCTGCTGACCACGCGCGAGGAGATCGACGTCTTCAAGGCCGCCCACGGGGTGGCGACCACGCCCCAGGCCTTCATCGACGGTCGCCGGATCGGCGGCTACGACGACCTGCGCCGCCACTTCGGCCTGAAGGTGCGCGACCCCAAGGCCCTGACCTACACCCCGGTGATCGCGGTGTTCGCGGTCACCGCCCTGATGGCCCTGGCCGCCAGCTACGCCATGAGCGGCCAGGCCCTGACCGTCCACGCCGTCCAGTGGTTCATCGCCTTCTCCATGTGCGTGCTGGGCGTCCTGAAGCTGCGCGACGTCGAGACCTTCTCGACCATGTTCCTGGGCTACGACCTGCTGGCCCAGCGCTGGCCGCCCTACGGCCGCATCTATCCGTTCGCCGAGGTCGGGGCCGGGGTGCTGATGGTCGCCGGAGCCCTGATCTGGCTGTCGGCGCCGGTGGCGCTGTTCATCGGGACCGTCGGGGCGGTGTCGGTGTTCAAGGCCGTCTATATCGACAAGCGCGAGCTGAAATGCGCCTGCGTCGGCGGCGACAGCAACGTGCCGCTGGGTTTCGTGTCGCTGACCGAGAACCTGATGATGGTGGCGATGGCCATCTGGATGCTGGCGATGTAGCGGCCTTCACGGCCGCGTACGCCGGCGGGCTGGAAGCGCTATTTCGCCCGCAGGCCCGCCATCATCACGCTCAGCAGCCGCCGTGCGCCGGCGTCCCAGCCGGGCTGTTCGTAGCCGAGGCTGAGGCCGCTCATCATCCGGAGAATGTCCTCGAAACCGATGTCGGAGCGGATGTCGCCCGCGGCGCGGGCGGCCTCGGTCAGGCGCTCCAGGGTCGGCAGGATGGTCGCGCCCGAGCTGGCGTAGAGTTTCGAGCCTTCACCGGGATCGGCGCGCAAGGCGGGGGCCACCACGCGCTTGGTGGCCATGTAGTCGATCAGCAGGTTCAGCCAGGCGTCCAGCGCCTCGCCGGCGGCGCGCTCGGCCAGCAGGGCGTCGGCCGAGGCGGCCAGCTGCCCGATCTCGCGCGCATAGACCGCGGCGATCAGGGCCTCCCGCGTCGGAAAGTGGCGGTAGAGGGTGCCGATGCCGACGCCGGCCCGCCGCGCGACCTTTTCCAGCGGGACTTCGGCGCCCAGGCCGGTGAAGGCCGCCTTGGCCGCCGTCAGCAGCAGGTCGCGGTTTCGCAGGCTGTCGGCGCGGGGCTTGCGCGGCTTGGATTCGGAATCTTCGGGCATCGGCCTTGAAAAGCGGAGGTTGCCTCCGAATATGTATCCGGAGCCTTCCTCCACTTAACCTCTTCGGCAGGCTCGAACAACAACCCTGCAAGGGAACCGAGAGTCATGAGCGAGCCATTTGGCGCCAAATCCACCACCGACGACGTCCTGGCCGGCGTCGACCTGTCGGGCAAGCGCGTCCTGGTCACCGGCGTCTCGGCCGGCCTGGGCGTCGAGACCGCCCGCGTCCTGGCCGCCCACGGCGCCGACGTGGTCGGCGCGGCCCGGGACCTGGCCAAGGCGCAGGGCGCGACGGCCGTCGTCCGTGACGCGGCCGCCGCCAGCGGCGGCTCCCTGACGCTGGTCGAACTGGACCTGGCGAACCTCGCGAGCGTGCGCGCCTGCGCCGACGCCCTGGTCGCCGAGGGCCAGGCCTTCGACCTCGTCATCGCCAACGCGGGGGTGATGGCCCCGCCGTTCGGCAAGACCGCCGACGGTTTCGAGACCCAGTTCGGCACCAACCACCTGGGCCATTTCGTGCTGATCAACCGCATCGCCAGTCTGTTGAAGGCCGGCTCGCGCGTGGTGTCGCTGGCCTCGTCCGGCCATCGTTTCTCGGACGTGAACCTCGAGGACCCGAACTTCGAGACCACCGAATACGTGCCGTTCGAGGCCTATGGCCGCTCCAAGACCGCCAACATCCTGTTCGCGGTCGAGTTCGACCGCCGCCACAAGGATCGTGGCGTGCGGGCCACGGCCGTCCATCCCGGCGGCATCCAGACCGAACTGGCCCGTCACCTGGATCCGGCCTTCATCCAGCAATGGATCGACCAGCTGAACGCCCAGGCCGCCGCCGCCGGCCAGCCGCCCATCGAGTGGAAGACCATTCCGCAAGGCGCGGCCACCAGCGTCTGGGCCGGGGTCAAGGCGCCGGTCGAAGAGGTCGCCGGGCGTTATTGCGAGGACTGCCACGTGGCCGAGCTGGTCGAGGACGCATCGCAGATTCGAGCCGGCGTGCGCTCCTACGCCCTCGATCCGGCGCGCGCCCGGGCGTTGTGGGCGCTGAGCGAGCGGATGGTCGGCGAGACGTTCTAGGGGTCTATCTCGTGCGTGATCCTCGTCCTTCGACAAGCTCAGGACGAGGATCACTGCGCAGGGCTCGGCAATCGAAAACCTCATCCTGAGCTTGTCGAAGGACGAGGTTTTCGCCATCCGTTCGTCCCGCCCGCCTCCGCTGGACTCTCCGCCCCCCACCTGCTACATGCCGCGCCTTCGCCCCAGGACCCCGTCCCGGGGCGCGCTTGTCGTTACGCATCACGCGGGCGGCGAGATCAAATCCGTGGGAGGGACGCCAAGCCCGCACCACGGCTCACCAGCGAGGGCTCCGGCCCTCACGAGAGGATACAATGGCTAAGAAGATCCTGGGCTATATCAAGCTCCAGGTGAAGGCCGGCTCCGCCACGCCTTCACCGCCCATCGGCCCGGCTCTGGGTCAGCGCGGCGTCAACATCATGGGCTTCTGCAAGGAGTTCAACGCGCGCACCGAGAACGTCGAAAAGGGCACCCCCCTGCCGACCGTCATCACGGTCTATCAGGACAAGTCGTTCACCTTCGTCACCAAGACCCCTCCGGCGACGCACTATCTGAAGCAGATCACCGGCCTGAAGTCCGGCGCCAAGCTGACCGGTCGCGAGACCGTCGGCGAAGTGACCCGCACCCAGCTGCGCGAGATCGCCGAAAAGAAGATGAAGGACCTGAACGCCAACGATCTCGAGGCCGCGGCCAAGATCATCGAAGGCTCCGCCAAGGCCATGGGCCTGAAGATCGTGGAGGCCTAAGACCATGGCCAAGCAACCCAAGCGCATCCAGGCCTGGACCGGCGATCGTGACGCCGCCCACGCCGTCGCCGACGCCATCGCCCTGGTCAAGGCCAACGCCAAGGCCAAGTTCGACGAATCCGTCGAGATCTCGGTCAACCTCGGCGTCGACCCGCGTCACGCCGACCAGCAGGTCCGCGGCGTGGTGAACCTGCCGTCGGGCACCGGCCGCGACGTCCGCGTCGCCGTGTTCGCCAAGGACGCCAAGGCGGCCGAAGCGACCGCCGCTGGCGCCGAGCACGTCGGCGCCGAAGACCTGTACGAAAAGATCGCCGGCGGCTTCATGGACTTCGATCGCGTCATCGCGACCCCGGACATGATGGCCCTGGTCGGTCGCCTCGGTAAGGTGCTGGGCCCGCGCGGCCTGATGCCGAACCCGAAGGTCGGCACCGTGACCCCGAACGTCGCGCAGGCCGTGAAGGACGCCAAGGGCGGCGCCGTCGAGTTCCGCGTCGAGAAGGCGGGCATCGTCCACGCCGGCATCGGCAAGGTCTCGTTCAGCGACGAAGCCCTGCTGGTCAACGTCAAGGCCCTGGTCGAAGCGCTGAACCGCGCCAAGCCGTCGGGCGCCAAGGGCGTCTATGTGAAGCGCATCGGCCTGTCCTCGACGATGGGCCCGGGCTTCAAGGTCGACGTCGCCTCGGTCAACGCCTGAGCCTTCGACACCTGAACCAAGCGAGCGGGCGCTGGAGCGATCCAGCGCCCGCTTTGCGTTTCGGGCGCGAGTTGTTGGCTCGTCTAGCCAATGCTATCTTCCGTCTAGACGGAGGTTCAGATGCCCTTCCACGTTCGCGACCCGGAAGCCGACGCCATGGTGCGCCAATACGCGGAGAACAACCGCGTCGGCATCACCGACGCCATCAAGCTGGCCGTTCGCCGCGCGAGCGAGGCGGACGCTAAGGCGCGGGCCGAGAAACTGGCCAAGATCGACGCCGTTCTCGCTGAATTCGACGCGGCCCCGCGAACGGGCCTGAAGGCCGACCGCGCATTCATCGACATGATCAACGGCGACTGATGTTCGTTGACGCCTCGGCCTGGTCGGCCATCGCCCTCAACGAGCCCGAACGCGCCAAGTTCAGAGAGGCCCTGATCGACGCCGAGGTCGTGCTGACCTCGGCTGTCGCCAATTGGGAGACCGTCCGGGTCATCGTGCGAGAGACGGAGCACACCGTGGCGGAAGCGAACACGCGCTTGAGCAATCTTCAGGCCGGCTTTGGCGCGCGGCTGGTCGAGATCGGCGCCATGGAGGGCGCGATCGCCCTCGACGCCCATGCTCGCTTCGGCAAGGGCGTTCACCCCGCCAAGCTGAACATGGGCGACTGCTTCGCCTACGCCTGCGCCAAGACCCATGGCGTGCCCTTGCTCTACAAGGGCGACGACTTCGCGCTGACCGACATCGAGCCCGCGTGACCCTCGTCGTCACTCCAGACGTCGCCGTGGTCGGCGGCGGGCCGGCCGGGTTGATCGCGGCGGAGGTACTGAGCGCGGCCGGGCTGTCGGTGGCGGTGTTCGAGCGCATGCCGACCCTGGGCCGCAAGTTCCTGATGGCCGGGCGCGGCGGACTGAACCTGACCCATTCCGAGGACTTCGAGCGGTTCGTGGCCCGCTACGGCGACGCCGCGCCGGTCCTGCGGCCGATGCTGGAGGCCTTCACGCCGGCCGACCTCGTGGCCTGGGCCGGGGGGCTGGGCCAGGCCATCTTCGTCGGCAGCAGCGGCCGGGTGTTCCCCACGGCGCTGAAGGCTTCACCCCTGCTGCGGGCCTGGATCGCGCGGCTGGAAGGGCAGGGCGTGGCCCTGAACCTCCGTTCGGCCTGGACCGGCTGGAACCCGGCCGGCGACCTGACCTTCGACACGCCCGACGGACCGCGCCGCGTGCGGCCGCGCGCCACGATCCTGGCCCTGGGCGGGGCCAGTTGGTCGAGACTGGGCTCGGACGGCGCGTGGGCGCCCTGGCTGGGGGCGCGCGGCGCGGCGGTGACGCCGTTCCGGCCGGCCAATGTGGGCTTCACCGTGGGCTGGACCGAGGTGTTCCGCGAGCGGTTCTCCGGCTCCCCCTTGAAGAACGTGGCCCTGAGCTTCGAAGGGCGGACCTCGCGCGGCGACGCCCTGGCGGCCGGCTATGGCCTGGAGGGCGGGGCGGTCTATGCGCTGTCGGCGGCCCTGCGCGACGCGGTCGAGGCCAGGGGCTCGGCGACGCTGGAGATCGACCTGCGGCCCGACATCCCCCTGGCCCCGCTGACGGCGCGCCTGTCCAGGCCACGCGGCGGCCAATCGCTGTCGAGCTGGCTGCGCAAGGCCGCCCACCTGTCGCCGGTCGAGATCGGTCTGCTGCGCGAGGCGCACGGCCTGGCCCTGCCGGTCGCGCCCGACGCCCTGGCGGCGGCGATCAAGGCCGCGCCGATCGTGCTGACCGGGACGCAAGGCCTGGAGCGGGCCATCTCCTGCGCCGGCGGCCTGTCGTTCGAGGCGCTGGACGGCCTGGAGCTGAAGGCCGCGCCCGGCGTGTTCGTGGCCGGCGAGATGCTGGACTGGGAGGCCCCGACCGGCGGCTACCTGCTGCAGGCCTGCTTCGCGACCGGCGTGGCGGCGGCGCGCCAAGCCTTGACCGTTCTCTCCGCTCATCCCGGCGAAAGCCGGGACCCAAGCTGAGCCAGCAAGCTCGATCGCAACTCTTCGAGCGGCGCGGCTCTTTTCTGAAAATCAGTTTGGGTCCCGGCTTTCGCCGGGATGAGCGGATGAAGAGGATGGGCTCACTTCATCGCCCCTCTGATCTTTGCTGCCGTCGCCTCGATTTCCTTCGGATCGCCCTTGGCGTTCTCGACGAACATCAGCGGCTTGCCGGCCACGCGCGGGATGACGTGGATGTGCAGGTGCGGCACGCTCTGGCCGACGCCGTTGTTCTGGACGATGGTGAAGCCCGCGACGCCCAGGCCGTCGACCTGGGCCTGGCCGACCCGGGCCGCTACCGCCATTAGCCGCGACAGGTCCTGGGGCGAGATCTCCAGCAGGTTGCGGGCCTTGGAGGTCTTGGAGATCACCAGCACGTGGCCCGGCTCGGCCGGGGCGTAGTCCATGAAGGCCAGCACCTGGTCGTCCTCATAGACCTTGAAGATGGGCAGCTCGCCGCGGATGATCCGGGCGAACGGGTTGGTCTCGTCATAGGCCGCCTTCAGCGGGATTCCCGGCGTACCCACCTTGGCCGAGGCCGGATCGAACTGGCCGAGCCAGCGAATGACCTCGGCCTCCAGCGCGATGCGGCTGTCGGAGAAGCTGTGGTCGGTGTCCATGTAGGCTTCGGTCAGCGTCCCCTTGGGCGAGTTCTGGGCCTGGCGGGCGGCGGCGGCCAGCTTGCGGGTGGTCGGCGCGCCGGCGTGCTCGGCGCCGATCAGCAGCAGCGGCCGGTCGGCGATCCGGGCGCTGAGCGCCTCCAGGTCCAGCTTGGCGGAGGTGGTCTCGATCTCCCTGGCCAGCAGCTCGGCGCTGGTTCCGGCCAGGGGCGGGGTGTTTTCGCGCAGGCCCTCCAGAGCCGCCTTGCGCTTGGTCGGATCGACGAGGTCGGCCTTCTGCTTGCCGATGTCCCAGGCGTCGATCAGGATCGCGCCGGCCGCCTTGGGATCGGCGGCGACCGCGTCGGCGGCCATGAAGCCGCCCATGCTGTGGCCGGCCACCACGATCCGGCTCGGGTCGATGCGGTATTTGGCGACATTGGCCGGGTCGCGCAGGAAGGCCAGGGCGGCCTCGCCGTCGGCCCGGCTGCCGGCGAACGAGAACTTGCCGGGGCTGCCCCACGAGCCGCGATAGTTGATCCGCATCACGTTCCAGCCGGCCCGGCGCACGGCCTGCATCAGGTCGATGTTGGTCTCATTGCCGGGAAAGCCATGCAGCATCAGCATCGTAGGATGCGGCCGGTCGCCCGAGGCCAGGTACATCATGGCGTTGACCCGCACCCCGCCGGTCGGGACCGTGAAGACAGCCATGTCCGCCGGGTGGGCCGGATCGCGGGCCGGGTCGGCGACCACGGCCTGCGGGATCGGGGCGAAGCGCGGCTCGGCGTCGACGGGCGTGGCGAAGCCAGCCAGCATCAGAGCGGCTAGGCCGGCGGCGAACAGGCGTGTCATGACGGGTCCCCTTTTTGCGACTTCTGTTATGCGGAAACCCCGGAGGGACGCTAGCCCGCGCCCTCATTTCAGCCGTCATTCCGGGCCTTGTGCCCGGAACCCCTGGTTCAGCTGACACGTGAGACGCAAGCGGTTCGCCAGCGAACCGCCCCTCCCGCACTTGCGGCGGGCGGAGGGGTTCCGGGCACAAGACCCGGAATGACGGCTGAGAGGTGAGGGATTCAATTTGGAGCCCCGGTTGAAATCCGTCCCCAAACCGTCTATACGCCGCCCCTTCTCCGCTGGGCTCGCCCGGCGGCGATCCTGTTTGAGAACTGCGGGGCGTGGGGTCACCAACGCCATAATCGAGGAAGAGCCCTTCCTCGCCGTCGGGAGACAGGGATGGACAAGACCACGCAATTCCTCCTTCCGGGATGGGACGCGCGGCTGACTTTCCTTGGAACAGGCTGATGCAACTCGCGTGCGGGAGCGATCCCGCGTGGGACGCGCATTTGGCTGCCGGAATGGTCCGGCCGCTGTAATTGAGTAGGAGACCGCAATGGACCGCGCTCAAAAGCAGGAGTCGATCGAGTCGCTGAAAAGCGTCTTCGCCGGCGCCGGCGCTGTCGTCGTGACCCACTATTCGGGCATGACCGTTGCGGAAATGACTGAACTGCGCGCCCGCCTCCGCAAGGAAGAGGGCACGTTCCAGGTGGTGAAGAACACCCTGGTCCAGAAGGCTCTGGACGGCTCGATCGGCGAAAAGGGCGACGCCCTGTTCACCGGCCCGGTCGCCATCGCCTATGGCAAGGACCCTGTTTCGGCCGCCAAGATCGTCACCCAGTACGCCAAGGAAAACGACAAGCTGAAGCTGGTCGGCGGCATCCTGGGCCAGACGAACGTTCTGGACGAAAACGCGGTGCGGGCCCTGGCCACGCTGCCGTCGCTCGACCAGATCCGTGGCAAGCTCATCGGCCTCATCCAGGCTCCGGCGACCAAGGTCGCGGGCGTCCTGCAGGCCCCGGCTGGCCAACTGGCGCGCGTCTTCAACGCCTATGCGACCAAAGACGCCGCGTAACGGTCATCTCCGCATAAATCCCTCATCCTCTAAGGAACTTACCCATGTCCAAGCTCGAAAAGCTGGTTGAAGAACTGTCCACCCTGTCGGTCCTGGAAGCCGCTGAGCTGTCCAAGCTGCTCGAAGAAAAGTGGGGCGTCTCGGCCGCCGCGCCGGTCGCCGTCGCCGCTGTCGGCGGCGCCGCCGCTGCTCCGGCCGAAGCCGCCGAAGAGCAAACCGAATTCACCGTCGTCCTGACGAACGGCGGCGACAAGAAGATCAACGTGATCAAGGAAGTCCGCGGCGTCCGTCCGGACCTGGGCCTGAAGGAAGCCAAGGACCTGGTCGAAGGCGCTCCGCAGAACGTCGTCGAAAACGTCTCGAAGCAAGTCGCCGAAGAAATCGCCAAGAAGCTGACCGAAGCCGGCGCCACCGTCCAAGTGAAGTAATTCACGCCCACGCCCAAGCCTTCTGAGGAGGGGGCGTGAGGGACTGCCGGCGTCAGCCTCTGACGCAAGTTGACGGCCCCGGAGGGAAACCTCCGGGGCCGTTTTCTTTTGCCCGACCGCCTGCGGCGTTCTGGCGCGGTCGTTGCTGGATCGACGCCGCCGTGAAGGCCAGGATCAAGGACGCCATGGACGGCGCCAAGGCCCAGGCCAAGAACGGCCTGGCCGTGCCCAACTTCGTGGACCTCAGCATCTGATATAAAGCGGCAACCCTTGCCGCGGGGTGGGCGTTATCAGCCCATGCTGAAGCTGGCCGCCATCCTGCTGGTGCTGATGATCGTGTTCGGCGTGCTGGGTTTCGTCGTCGACGTGGCCGGCGGCCTGGCCAAGATCGCCTTCTTCGTCTGCCTGATCGGCCTGGCGCTTTCGCTAGTCGGCAAGGCCGTCCGGCGCGGTTGAGCGTCATTGTTGGTATCAATCCTGTTGACGCTGCCCGGCCGCACCTCTAGCCATGCGCCCAAGAGATAGCGGTAACATTTCCGGGGAAGAAGCGATGGATCGGCTAAACAAGGGCGCGCGCCGCTGGTCGGCGGGACTGGTCTCGGGCCTGGCCCTGACGCTGGCCGTCGGCGTCGCGGGCAACCTGGCCATGCCGGTGGCCGCCGCCCAGGCCGCGCCGATGGCGGTGGTGGACCGCAACGGCTCCTACGTCTCGGTCGAGACCTACGCCCCCAACATCGTGCGGGTGACGATCAGCCAGGACAAGGATCTGGTCGCCGCGGCGCCCGGCTACGGCTTTTTGGCCGACAGCGATGTCAAGGGCTGGCGTCACGACCAGAAGGCCGGGGCCGACATCTTCACGTCCGGCGCCCTGTCGCTGGAAGTCGTCGCCCAGCCCTGGCCGGGCGCGCCGTCGCAGATGGACCGCTATTTCGCGCCGTCCCTGCCGCCGGTCTCGGTCAAGATTCGCAAGGCCGACGGCTCGGACCTGGTGGCTATGAACGGCTGGGAAATGTCGCCGCACGTGGTCAACGGCGAGCGGACCTACCAGGCCGGCGCCAGCTTCTCGACCAGCGCGGACGAGCACTTCTACGGCCTGGGCCAGAACCAGGAAGGCATCCTCGACCTGCGCGGCCGGTCGATCACCTGCAAGCACGACTACGACGCCCCGCATGGCGAGACCGTCTGCGTGCCGTTCCTGGTTTCCAGCAAGGGCTATGGCGTTCTCTGGGACAATCCGTCGGAAACCAAGGTCTATCCGGCCGTCAACGGCCGCACCCTGTGGCAGTCCAAGGTCGGCGAGCGGGTGTCGTTCTTCGTGATCACCGGCAGCTATGACGAGATCTACGCCGGCTACCGCAAGCTGACCGGCGTGACCCCGCTGCCGCCCAAGGCCGCGTTCGGCTACATCCAGTCCAAGGCCCGCTACGAGACCCAGGCCCAGATCCTGAACGTGGCCAAGGGCTATCGCGACCGCGGCTATCCGCTGGACGTGATGGTGCTGGACTGGTTCTACTGGACCCGCATGGGCCAGCTGGACATCGACCCAGCCGCGTTCCCCGATCCCGCCGCGATGAACAAGGAGCTGCACGACAACGGCGTGCACAGCATCATCAGCGTCTGGCCGCGCTTCGAGAAGGAAGGCCGCTACTTCAACTATCTGGCCGACAAGGGCTGGCTGCTGAAGGACAAGGACGGCAAGGTCGTCGATGGCTTGCCGTTCCGCAGCGACCGCACCGGCGGGCTGATCGACAGCACCAATCCCCAGGCCCGCGAATGGTTCTGGGGCAAGATCCGCGACAACATCGCCTCCAAGGGCTTCGACTGGTTCTGGCTGGACGAGACCGAGCCGGACCTGGTGCCGGAAGGCTATTTCTGGAGCATCGGCTCGGGCGACCGCTACCGCAACGTCTTCCCGCTGGTCCACACCCAGGGCGTGGCCGAGGGCTCGCGCCGCGACCGTCCCGACAAGCGCAACCTGATCCTGGCCCGCGCCGCCTATATCGGCGCCCAGCGCAACGGCGCGTTGTTCTGGTCGTCCGACATCCAGCCGACCTGGGAAGCCCTCAAGCGCCAGGTGCCCACGGGCCTGAACTTCACCGCCTCGGGCTTCGCCTATTGGGGCAACGACATCGGCGGCTGGCAATGGCTGCCCCAGACCACCACGGCGACCAAGCCGCCGCTGCTGGATCCATCGGACGCCCGTGACGTGGTGGGCCAGAACAACGACTATCCGGAACTGTTCGCCCGCTGGTTCCAGTACGGGACCTTCACCCCGACCCTGCGCGTGCACGGCATGCGCAAGGACACCGAGGTGTGGTCGTACGGCAAGGGCGCCGAGGCCGTGGTCGCCAAGTACCTGAAGCTGCGCTACGCCCTGATGCCATACCTGTATTCGATGGGCCATTCGACCTACGAAACCGGCGCGCCGTTCATGCGCGGCCTGTTCATGGACTTCCCGAACGATCCGAAGGTCGTCAACCTGGGCGACCAGTACATGTTCGGCCCGGCGTTCCTGGTGGCTCCGATCACCGACCAGGGCGTCGAGGACCGCGACGTCTACCTGCCGGCCGGCGCCGACTGGTATGACTACTGGACCGGCAAGAAGTTCACTGGCGGCCAGACGATCAGCGTCCACGCGCCGATCGACACCATCCCGCTGTTCGTCCGCGCCGGCTCGATCATCCCCATGGGCGCGCCGATCCAGAACACCTCGCAGCCCCAGGCCATCAGCGCGGTCAAGGTCTATCCGGGCCGCGACGCCGACTTCACCCTGTATGACGACGACGGCGTGACCAACGCCTACGAGAAGGGTGTCGGCAAGACGGTCAAGCTGCACTGGGACGACAAGGCCGGCAAGCTGACGGCCATGGGCGACAAAGGTCTGAGCGCCCAGGCGCTGGCGGCGGTGCAGGTGGTTCGCTAACGGCTCCACTCATCCCGACTTGCGTCGGGATGAGTGGATATTATTTGAGCGCGGCGGTTCCTCCGGCGTCCGCATTCTTTTGTGGATAAACCCCCTTTCCAACCCCGGCGGGTTGTCCTATATCCGCCCGTTCACGAAGACATTCGGTGGAACGCGCACGCGCGTGTCCACATGTTACGCCCCGAGGCGCGGTCAGCCGCCCTCCGACCAGCGCGAAGGGGCGCCCGTCAGGCTTCCGGTCCCGGTTGTCCTGACAGGGGAATTCCAGCGTCCGCAGTTCTCCCTGAGGGAGAGCGGCGAGGGTGGACGCTAGGTCATTCGAATTCACGCGCGGAGTCCGTCCGCGCCCAGGGAAAAAACATGGCGCAATCCTTCACCGGCAAGAAGCGGATCCGGAAGTCTTTCGGCCGCATCCCCGAAGCTGTGCAGATGCCGAACCTCATCGAGGTTCAGCGCTCCTCCTACGAGCAGTTCCTTCAGCGCGAGGTCCGTCCGGGACAGCGCCGCGACGAAGGCATCGAGGCGGTGTTCAAGTCGGTGTTCCCGATCAAGGACTTCAACGAGCGCGCGGTGCTCGAATACGTCTCGTACGAATTCGAAGAGCCCAAGTACGACGTTGAAGAGTGCATCCAGCGCGACATGACCTTCGCGGCGCCGCTGAAGGTCAAGCTGCGCCTGATCGTGTTCGAAACGGAAGAGGAAACCGGCGCCCGGTCCGTCAAGGACATCAAGGAGCAGGACGTCTACATGGGCGACATCCCGCTCATGACCGATAAGGGCACCTTCATCGTCAACGGCACCGAGCGGGTCATCGTCTCGCAGATGCACCGTTCGCCCGGCGTGTTCTTCGACCACGACAAGGGCAAGACCCACGCCTCGGGCAAGCTGCTGTTCGCCGCGCGCGTGATCCCCTACCGCGGCTCGTGGCTGGACTTCGAGTTCGACGCCAAGGACGTGGTCTATGTCCGCATCGACCGCCGCCGCAAGCTGCCGGCCACCACCTTCCTCTATGCCCTGGGCATGGACGGCGAAGAGATCCTGACCACCTTCTACGACGTCGTGCCGTTCGAGAAGCGCACCGCGGCCGGCGCCGAAGGCTGGGCCACCCCGTACAAGCCCGAGCGCTGGCGCGGCGTGAAGCCGGAATTCGCCCTGATCGACGCCGACACCGGCGAGGAAGTGGCGCCGGCCGGGACCAAGATCACCGCCCGCCAGGCCAAGAAGCTGGCCGACAACGGCCTGAAGACCCTGCTGCTGGCGCCGGAGGCCCTGACCGGCCGCTACTTGGCCCGCGACGCGGTCAACTTCGAGAACGGCGAGATCTACGCCGAGGCCGGCGACGAGCTGGACGTCACCTCGATCCAGGCCCTGGCCGACCAAGGCTTCAGCACCATCGACGTGCTGGACATCGACCACGTCACGGTCGGCGCCTACATGCGCAACACCTTGCGCGTGGACAAGAACGCCGTCCGCGAGGACGCGCTGTTCGACATCTACCGCGTGATGCGTCCGGGCGAGCCGCCGACCGTCGAAGCCGCCGAGGCGATGTTCAAGTCGCTGTTCTTCGACGCCGAGCGCTACGACCTGTCGGCCGTGGGCCGCGTGAAGATGAACATGCGCCTGGAGCTGGACGCTTCGGACGAGATGCGCGTGCTGCGCAAGGAAGACGTGCTGGCGGTGCTCAAGCTGCTGGTCGGCCTGCGCGACGGTCGCGGCGAAATCGACGACATCGACAACCTCGGCAACCGCCGGGTGCGGTCGGTCGGCGAACTGCTGGAAAACCAGTACCGTGTCGGCCTGCTGCGCATGGAACGCGCCATCAAAGAACGCATGTCGTCGGTCGACATCGACACCGTGATGCCGCACGACCTGATCAACGCCAAGCCGGCCGCGGCCTCGGTGCGCGAATTCTTCGGCAGCTCGCAGCTGTCGCAGTTCATGGACCAGACCAACCCGCTGTCGGAGATCACCCACAAGCGCCGCCTGTCGGCCCTTGGCCCGGGCGGTCTGACCCGCGAGCGCGCCGGCTTCGAAGTCCGCGACGTTCACCCCACCCACTACGGCCGGATCTGCCCGATCGAAACGCCGGAAGGCCCGAACATCGGCCTGATCAACTCGCTGGCCACCCACGCGCGGGTCAACAAGTACGGCTTCATCGAGAGCCCCTACCGTCGCGTCGCCGACGGCAAGCCGCTCGACGAGGTCGTCTACATGTCGGCCATGGAGGAATCCAAGCACGTCATCGCCCAGTCGAACATCAAGGTCGAAGGCGGCGAGATCCATGACGACCTGGTCCCCGGCCGGATCAACGGCGAGCCGACCCTGCTCCAGAAGGAACAGGTCGACCTGATGGACGTGTCGCCGCGCCAGGTGGTTTCGGTGGCCGCGGCCCTGATCCCGTTCCTGGAAAACGACGACGCCAACCGCGCCCTGATGGGCTCGAACATGCAGCGTCAGGCCGTGCCGCTGGTGCAGTCCGACGCTCCGCTGGTCGGCACCGGCATGGAAGCCGTGGTCGCCCGTGACTCGGGCGCCGTGGTCATCGCCAAGCGCACCGGCGTCGTGGAGCAGATCGACGGCACCCGTATCGTCGTCCGCGCCACGGAAGAGACCGACAGCGCCCGTTCGGGCGTCGACATCTACCGTCTGAGCAAGTTCCAGCGCTCGAACCAGTCGACCTGCATCAACCAGCGCCCGCTGGTGAAGGTGGGCGACAAGATCAGCGCCGGCGACATCATCGCCGACGGCCCGTCGACCGAGCTGGGCGAACTGGCCCTGGGCCGCAACGCGCTGGTCGCGTTCATGCCCTGGAACGGCTACAACTTCGAAGACTCGATCCTGATCTCCGAGCGCATCGTCCGCGACGACGTCTTCACCTCGATCCACATCGAGGAATTCGAAGTCATGGCCCGCGACACCAAGCTGGGTCCGGAAGAGATCACCCGCGACATCCCCAACGTCGGCGAGGAAGCCCTGCGCAACCTCGACGAAGCGGGCATCGTGGCGATCGGCGCCGAGGTCCAGCCGGGCGACATCCTGGTCGGCAAGGTCACGCCGAAGGGCGAAAGCCCGATGACGCCGGAAGAAAAGCTGCTGCGCGCCATCTTCGGCGAAAAGGCCTCGGACGTCCGCGACACCAGCCTGCGCCTGCCCCCGGGCGTCGCCGGCACGATCGTCGATGTGCGCGTGTTCAACCGTCACGGCGTCGACAAGGACGAACGCGCCCTGGCCATCGAGCGCGCCGAGATCGACCGCCTGGGCAAGGACCGCGACGACGAGTTCGCGATCCTGAACCGCAACATCTCGGGCCGCCTGCGCGAGCTGCTGATCGGCAACGTCGCCCTGTCGGGTCCCAAGGGCCTGTCGCGCGGTCCGATCACCGCCGAGGGCCTGGCTGAAGTCCAGCCGGGTCTGTGGTGGCAGATCGCCCTTGAGGACGAGAAGGCGATGGGCGAACTGGAGGCCCTGCGCCGCCTGTTCGACGAGAACCGCAAGCGCCTGGACCGCCGCTTCGAGGACAAGGTCGACAAGCTGCAGCGCGGCGACGAACTGCCCCCGGGCGTGATGAAGATGGTCAAGGTCTTCGTGGCCGTGAAGCGCAAGCTTCAGCCGGGCGACAAGATGGCCGGCCGTCACGGCAACAAGGGCGTCATCTCGCGCATCCTGCCGATCGAGGACATGCCGTTCCTCGCCGACGGGACGCACGTGGACGTGGTTCTGAACCCGCTGGGCGTGCCTTCGCGCATGAACGTCGGCCAGATCTTCGAAACCCACCTGGGCTGGGCCTGCGCCAACCTCGGCAAGCAGATCACCAACCTGCTGGAAGACTGGCAGCACGGCGGCCAGAAGGAAGCCCTGGTCCAGCGCCTGGGCGAGATCTACGGCCCGGACGAGGAACTGCCGGAGTCCGAGGAAGAGCTGGTCGAACTGGCCCGCAACCTCGGCAAGGGCGTTCCGATCGCCACCCCGGTGTTCGACGGCGCCCGCATCAGCGATATCGAGGACCACCTCGAAATGGCTGGCGTGAACCCGTCGGGCCAGTCAATCCTGTTCGACGGCCAGACCGGCGACCAGTTCAAGCGCCCGGTCACGGTCGGCTACATCTACATGCTGAAGCTGCACCACCTGGTCGACGACAAGATCCACGCCCGTTCGATCGGTCCGTACTCGCTGGTCACCCAGCAGCCGCTGGGCGGCAAGGCCCAGTTCGGCGGTCAGCGCTTCGGGGAAATGGAAGTGTGGGCTCTGGAAGCCTACGGCGCGGCCTACACCCTGCAGGAAATGCTGACGGTGAAGTCCGACGACGTGGCCGGCCGGACCAAGGTCTACGAGTCGATCGTCCGCGGCGACGACACGTTCGAAGCCGGCATCCCCGAAAGCTTCAACGTGCTGGTCAAGGAAATGCGCTCGCTCGGCCTGAACGTCGAGCTGGAGAACAGCTGATCCGGATCTCCCTCTCCCGCCTGACGGCGGGGGAGGGGCCTTCGCTCAGCCACGCTCCACTTTGAATTTTCGCGGGTAAGCCCCGCAGAAGGAACCAAGATGAACCAGGAAGTCCTGAACATCTTCAATCCGGTCCAGGCCGCTCCGACCTTCGACCAGATCCGCATCTCGCTGGCCTCGCCGGAAAAGATCCGCTCGTGGTCGTTCGGCGAGATCAAGAAGCCCGAGACCATCAACTACCGCACGTTCAAGCCCGAGCGTGACGGCCTGTTCTGCGCCCGTATCTTTGGCCCGACCAAGGACTACGAATGCCTGTGCGGCAAGTACAAGCGCATGAAGTACAAGGGCATCATCTGCGAGAAGTGCGGGGTCGAAGTCACCCTGGCCCGCGTCCGTCGCGAGCGCATGGGCCATATCGAACTGGCCTCGCCGGTCGCCCACATCTGGTTCCTGAAGTCGCTGCCCTCGCGCATCGCCATGATGCTGGACATGCCGCTGAAGGACATCGAGCGGGTCCTGTACTTCGAGTACTACATCGTCACCGAGCCGGGCCTGACCCCGCTGAAGCAGCACCAGCTGCTCAGCGAGGACGACTTCATGCGCGCCCAGGACGAATACGGCGACGACAGCTTCACCGCCGAGATCGGCGCCGAGGCCGTCCAGAACCTGCTCAAGGCGATCGACCTGGAGAAGGAAGCCGAGAAGCTGCGCGAAGAGCTGGCGGGCAACCCGTCGGACATGAAGCAGAAGAAGTTCTCCAAGCGCCTGAAGATCCTGGAAGCCTTCCAGGAGTCGGGCAACCGTCCGGAGTGGATGGTGCTGACCGTCGTGCCGGTGATCCCGCCGGAACTGCGCCCGCTGGTGCCGCTGGACGGCGGCCGCTTCGCGACCTCGGACCTGAACGACCTGTATCGCCGGGTCATCAACCGTAACAATCGCTTGAAGCGCCTGATCGAGCTGCGCGCCCCCGACATCATCATCCGCAACGAAAAGCGGATGCTGCAGGAGTCGGTCGACGCCCTGTTCGACAACGGCCGCCGCGGCCGCGTGATCACGGGCGCCAACAAGCGGCCGCTGAAGTCGCTGGCCGACATGCTGAAGGGCAAGCAAGGCCGCTTCCGCCAGAACCTGCTGGGCAAGCGCGTCGACTATTCGGGCCGTTCGGTCATCGTCGTGGGTCCCGACCTGAAGCTGCACGAGTGCGGCCTGCCCAAGAAGATGGCGCTGGAGCTGTTCAAGCCGTTCATCTATGCGCGGCTGGACGCCAAGGGCCTGTCGGGCACCGTCAAGCAGTCCAAGCGCATGGTCGAGCGCGAGCAGCCCCAGGTGTGGGACATCCTCGAAGAGGTGATCCGCGAGCACCCGGTGATGCTGAACCGCGCCCCGACGCTGCACCGTCTGGGCATCCAGGCGTTCGAGCCGAAGCTGATCGAGGGCAAGGCCATCCAGCTGCACCCGCTGGTCTGCGCCGCATTCAACGCCGACTTCGACGGCGACCAGATGGCCGTGCACGTCCCGCTGAGCCTCGAGGCCCAGCTGGAAGCGCGCGTCCTGATGATGTCGACCAACAACATCCTGTCGCCCGCCAACGGTCGCCCGATCATCGTGCCGTCGCAGGACATCGTCCTGGGCCTGTACTACCTGTCGGTGGCCCGCGACGGCGAGCCGGGTGAAGGCAAGATCTTCGCCGACCTGGGCGAGATCGAAGCCGCCATGGACGCCGGCGTCGTCAGCCTGCACGCCAAGATCAAGTCGCGCTTCACGGAAATGGACGCCGACGGCGTCATCCGTCGCCGGGTGATCGACACCACCCCGGGCCGGATGAAGATCGCCGCCCTTCTGCCGCAGCACACCGCGATCGGTCACCGACTGATCGAGAAGGCGCTGACCAAGAAGGAAATCGGCAACCTGATCGACGTCGTCTATCGCCACTGCGGCCAGAAGGCGACGGTGATCTTCGCCGACCAGATCATGGGCCTGGGCTTCAAGGAAGCGGCCAAGGCCGGCATCTCCTTCGGCAAGGACGACATCATCATCCCGAAGCGGAAGGAGGCGATCGTCGCCGAGACCCGCACCCTGGCCGAGGAGTACGAGCAACAGTACGCCGACGGCCTGATCACCAAGGGCGAGAAGTACAACAAGGTCGTCGACGCCTGGGCCAAGGCCACCGACCGCGTCGCCGACGAGATGATGGCCGAGCTTCAGATGAAGCATAAGGACGAGAACGGCCGCGAGAAGGAAATCAACGCCATCTACATGATGGCCCACTCCGGCGCCCGCGGTTCGCAGGCTCAGATGAAGCAGCTGGGCGGCATGCGCGGCCTGATGGCCAAGCCCTCCGGCGAGATCATCGAGACCCCGATCGTCTCGAACTTCAAGGAAGGCCTGACCGTTCAGGAGTACTTCAACTCGACCCACGGCGCCCGCAAGGGCCTGGCGGACACCGCGCTGAAGACCGCCAACTCCGGCTACCTGACCCGTCGTCTGGTCGACGTCGCGCAGGACTGCATCATCGTCGAGGAAGACTGCGGCACCACCAAGGGCATCACCCTGCGGGCCGTGGTCGAAGGCGGCGACGTGCTGGTCTCGCTGGGCACGCGCGTCCTGGGCCGTTTCTCGGCCGAGGACATCAAGGATCCGGCGACCGGCGAGATCATCATCCCGGCCGACACCTATCTGACCGAGAACATGGCCGACGCCATCGAAGCGGCTGCGGTGCAGTCGGTGAAGGTGCGCTCGGTCCTGACCTGCGAGGCCAAGATCGGCGTCTGCGGCGCCTGCTACGGCCGCGATCTGGCCCGCGGCACGCCGGTGAACATCGGTGAAGCGGTCGGCGTCATCGCCGCCCAGTCGATCGGCGAGCCCGGCACCCAGCTGACGATGCGGACCTTCCACATCGGCGGCACCGCCCAGGTGGCCGAGCAGTCGTTCTTCGAAGCCAGCAACGACGGCGTGGTCCGGGTCACCGGCGCCACCGTCGAGGCGGCGGACGGCGCCCTGGTCGTGATGAGCCGCAACACCTCGGTGAGCGTGCTGGTCGACGGCAAGGAACGCGAGAACTACAAGCCGCCGTACGGGGCGCGCCTGAAGGTCAAGGACGGCGACAAGGTCAAGCGCGGCCAGCGCCTGGCCGACTGGGACCCCTACACCACCCCGATCATCACCGAGGTGGGCGGCAAGATCCGCGCCGAGGACCTGGTGGATGGCTTCTCCGTCCGCGAGGAGACCGACGAAGCCACCGGCATCGCGCAGCGCGTGATCGCCGACTGGCGGACCTCGGCCCGCGCCTCGGACCTGCGTCCGGCCATGGGCGTGCTGTCGGAAGACGGCTCGTACAAGCGCCTCTCCAACGGCGGCGAGGCTCGCTACCTCCTGTCGGTGGGCGCCATTCTGTCGGTGGCCGACGGCGACGAGGTCAAGCCGGGCGAGGTCATCGCGCGGATCCCGACCGAAGGCGCCAAGACCCGCGACATCACCGGGGGTCTGCCGCGCGTCGCCGAACTGTTCGAAGCCCGCCGTCCGAAGGACTGCGCGGTCATCGCGGAAATGGATGGCCGTGTCGAATTCGGCAAGGATTACAAGAACAAGCGCCGGATCAAGATCACGCCGGACATCGACGCCGACGGCAACCAGCCCGAAGCGGTCGAGTTCCTGATCCCGAAGGGCAAGCACATCGCGGTGCATGATGGCGACTACATCACGCGCGGCGAGTACATCATCGACGGCAACCCGGATCCGCACGACATCCTGCGCATCCTGGGCGTCGAGGCCCTGGCCAACTTCCTGGTCGATGAGATCCAGGAAGTCTATCGACTGCAAGGCGTGCCGATCAACGACAAGCACATCGAGACGATCGTTCGTCAGATGCTGCAGAAGGTCGAGATCGTCGAGCCGGGCGACACGGGCCTGATCAAGGGCGACCATCTGGACAAGCCGGAGTTCTTCCACGAACAGGACAAGGCCATCGCCCGCGGCGGCCGTCCGGCCACCACCCAGCCGGTGCTGCTCGGCATCACCAAGGCCTCGCTGCAGACCAAGAGCTTCATCTCGGCCGCGTCGTTCCAGGAAACGACCCGCGTCCTGACCGAAGCCTCGGTGCACGGCAAGACCGACACCCTGGAAGGCCTGAAGGAAAACGTCATCGTGGGTCGCCTGATCCCCGCCGGCACGGGTTCCTACCTGCGCAGCCTGCAACGCATCGCCGCCAAGCGCGACGAGCAGCTGGCCCAGCAGCGCGAAGAGTCGATGGAGCCGCTGCCCGCGGTCATCGCCGAAGAGGCGTAAGCTTCCTTCGAGACCGAAACGGAACGGCCCGGGAGCGATCCCGGGCCGTTTTGTTTTGACCTGGGACGCACACTCGCGACGGAGCCTTTGCCGGCCTTTCTGGTGCGTTCAGCGAGTGTGTGTCCCCTCCGTCGTGCTCAGTCCTCTCCCAACACCGCCAGCCGCTCCAGTCGCGGTCCCGCGAAGTCCAGGAACGCCCGCGCCAGCGGCGGCATGAACCGGCCGCCCACCGTGACCAGCTGCACGGGCAGGGGCGGGGGCTCGAAGTCGGGGAGCAGGCGCACCAGCCGCCCGGCCGCCAGATCCTGCGCCACCTGGTAGGACAGGGCGCGACCCACGCCGCGCCCCGCGATCATCGCCGCCAGGGCCGCCTCGACATTGTTGACCCGCAGCCGGGGCTGCAGCCGCACGGCCCGCGCCTTGCCCCGGTGTTCGAACCGCCACTCCGGCGAGGCCGAGACCACGGTGGTCAGAATCGTCTCGTGGTCGGCCAGATCGGCGGGCTCCAGCGGCGTCCCACGCCGCGCCAGGTAGTCGGGCGCGGCCACCACCAGGCGCCGCACCTGGCCCAGCTTGCGGACCACCAGGCTGGAATCGGCCAGCGGCCCGATCCGCAACGCCACGTGCAGCTCGCCCTCGATCAGGTCCAGGTTACGGTCGTGCAGGGTCAGATCAGCCTGAACGCCCGGGTGCTCGGCCAGGAAGTCGGCCACGATCGGGGTCAGGTGGCGGCCGCCGAACACGGTCGGGCCGGTGATCCGCAGCGTGCCGCGCACCGCGTCGGCGGCGGGGGACTGGAGGGCGGCGTCGTAGTCGGCCAGCAGCCGCCGGGCCCGCTCGGCCAGGTCGCGCCCGGCCTCGGTCGGGGCCAGGCGGCGGGTGGTGCGCTCGATCAGCCGCGCGCCGATCCGCTCCTCCAGCGCCGCCAGGGTCCGGGTCATGGCGGCGGGCGAGCGCCGTAGCCTGCGCCCGGCGGCGGCCAGCGACCCGCTGTCCATCACCGCCACCAGCAGGGCCAGTTCGTCGAGCCTGTCCATTCCGTCATTCGCAATTATGTCTTGCGAATTTGCCCAATTCATTTCGCCTAAGGCAATGGCGAATATGCGTCCCGCACCAAGGGAGAGCGTCATGTCCGACACCGCCATCGTCCTGCACGGCACGCCGCTGTCGGGCCACACCCACCGGGTCGGCCTGATGATGAACGCCCTGGGCCTGGCCTACCGCTTCGTCCTCGCGCCCAAGGACGTCCGCGCCTCGCCCGCCTTCCTGGCCCTCAACCCGCTGGGCCAGATCCCGGTGCTGCGGGATGGCGACCTGGTCCTGGCCGACAGCAACGCCATCCTGGTCTATCTGGCCCGCCGTTATGCGGCCGACAGCGGGTGGCTGCCGCAGGAGCCCGTCGCCGCCGCCCGCGTCCAGCGCTGGCTGTCGATCGCCGCCGGCGAGGTGATGCACGGGCCGGCCATCGCCCGGATGATCGCCCTGTTCGACTTCCCCGACGATCCCGTCCGCGCCGCCCGCATCGCCGCCCGTGTCCTGGCCTTCATGGACGGCCACCTGGCGGACCGCGCATTCCTGGCCGCCGACCACGTCACGATCGCCGACCTGGCCTGCTATTCCTACGTCGCCCACGCCCCGGACGGCGGCGTCGACCTTGAGCCCTATCCGGCCGTGCGCGCCTGGCTGGCGCGGGTCGAGGCCCAGCCGTGGTTCAAGCCCATGCCCGACTTCGCGGCGGCCTGAGATGGAGGGCCCTTTCCATGCCGGCGAACTGGTCGCCCAGGCCCTGGCGGGCGTCGGGACGCCCTGGGCGGGGGGCATCCGGCCGTTCATGCCCGACCAGCACCGCGACTTCTTCGCCCTGCTGCCCTACCTGTTCATCGCCACCGTTGGCGACGACGGCTGGCCCGTGGCCACGGTGCTGACCGGCCAGCCGGGCTTCGTCCAGAGTCCGAACCCCACCACCCTGACCATCGCGGCCTTGCCGCGGGCGGGGGAACCCGGCGCCGAGCTGTTCGCCGCGGGTCGGCCGTTCGGCGCCCTGGGCCTGGACTTCGCCACCCGCCGCCGCAACCGCGCCAACGGCCGGATCACGGCGGCGGGCGAGGGCGGCCTGACGCTGCAGGTGCTGCAGAGCTTCGGCAACTGTCCGCAATACATCCAGACCCGCGCGGTGCAGGCCGGGCCGGCCGCGACCCGGCCGGCTGAGGCGATCGCCTTCCCGACGCCGCAGGCCGCGGCCCAGATCGCCCGCGCCGACACGATGTTCGTGGCCAGCCATGCTGGGGGCGACAACGCCAATGGCGGCGTCGACATCTCGCATCGCGGCGGCCTGCCGGGGTTCGTGAAGGTCGACGGCGAGGTGCTGACCGTGCCGGATTTCCGGGGCAACCGGTTCTTCAACACCCTGGGCAACCTGGTGCTCGACCCGCGCGCGGCCCTGCTGTTCGTCGATTTCGCCACCGGCGACCTGCTGCACCTGCAGGGCAGGGCCGAGATCGACTGGGAGGCGCCGGCCGGCGGCTGGCCCGAAGGCGTCCAGCGCCAGTGGCGGCTCACGGTCGAGCGCGCCTGGCGCCGCCCCGCCGCCCTGCCGTTGCGCTGGACGTTCGGCGACTATTCGCCGGTGACGCTGGCCACGGCGGCGTGGAACGCGTCGGCGGCTGCGGCCTGAGCCGGTTACCGGGTGCGGCGCAAGGTCGCGGTTTCGCCTGGGGGATCAATCGCTCGCAAGGTTAAGCCTTGCTTGAGACGTTGCGGTGCAAACAGGCATCAGGTTTCTCCCAGACATTGGCGCCCCATGCGTTCGGACATCTCCACCAAGGTCACCCTGACCGTTGTCGCGGCCTTCATGACCCTGTTGCTGGCCCTGCTGGCCATGGTCGGCAAGAACTCGCTGGACTTCGCCAAGTCGCAGGCGGTCGCCCAGCAGGAGGCCAGCATGCGCGTGGCTTGGGACGCGGTCGGCGGCCACGGCGCGGTCTTCGCGCGCGACGGCGACAAGCTGACGGTGGGTGGCAAGGTGCTGAACGGCGACATCGCCACGGTCGACCACGTCAAGGACCTAGTCGGCGGCACCATGACCATCTTCCTCGGCGACACCCGCGTCGCCACCAACGTCCAGAAGCCGGACGGCAGCCGCGGCCCGGGCACCACCCTGGCCAAGGGGCCCGTCTATGACGCGGTGCTGGGCCGGGGCGAGTCCTATCGCGGCGAGGCCAAGGTGCTGGGCAAGCCCTATTTCGCCGCCTACGACCCGATCAAGGACGCCTCCGGCCAGGTGATCGGCATCCTCTATGTCGGCGTGGCCAAGGCCGACTACTTCCAGCCCGTCTATCGCCAGCTGATCTGGCTGGCCGTGGCCGGCGCCGTGCTGGCCGGACTGGGCGTCGCCGCTTCCGTGATCGTGGTCCGCCGCCAGCTGTCGCCGCTGCGCGACCTGCGCGACGCTATGAAGCGGGTGATGGGCGGCGACCTGTCGGTGGCCCTGCCGTTCGCCGGTCGGCGCGACGACATCGGCCTGA
The DNA here is from genome assembly GCF_004342605.1 of Caulobacter sp. BK020. Taxonomy (GTDB): domain Bacteria; phylum Pseudomonadota; class Alphaproteobacteria; order Caulobacterales; family Caulobacteraceae; genus Caulobacter. The sequence goes on along the minus strand of NZ_SLZL01000019.1, from coordinate 5,446 downwards.
TGGCCGACGCGGTCCACGCCTTCCGCGACGAGGCCCGCGAGAAGGGCCGCATCGAGGCCCAGGCCGAGGCGCATCGCCAGGCCGCCGAGGCTGAGCGCCGCCTGTCGGCCGATCGCGACAGCCAGCAGGCCGAGCAACAGGCCCTGGTCGTGTCGCGCCTGGCCCACGGCCTGGACCGGCTGTCGGCCGGCGACCTGACCGTCCGCCTGACCGAGGCCTTCGCCCCCGACTACGAGCGCCTCCGCGCCGACTTCAACCAGGCCGTCGAGCGCCTGGAGCAGGCGATGGGCGCGGTGATTTCCGCCGTGGGCGGCCTGACGGCGGGGGCCAACGGCATCGCCGGGGCGGCCGGCGACCTGTCGGCCCGCAGCGAGCAGCAGGCCGCCAGCCTGGAAGAAGCCGCCGCGGCCCTGACCGAGATCACCAACGCCGTCCGCGTGGCCGCCGACGGGGCCCGCGGGGCCCGCGAAGCCGTCAGCCAGGCCCAGGCCGAGGCCGGCCGCTCGCGCGCCGTCGTCGACGAGACCATCCAGGCGATCGGCGGCATCGAGGCCTCCTCGCACCAGGTGGCCCAGATCATCGGGGTGATCGACGAGATTGCGTTCCAGACCAATCTGCTGGCCCTGAACGCCGGCGTGGAAGCCGCCCGCGCTGGCGACGCCGGCCGCGGCTTCGCCGTCGTCGCCCAGGAAGTCCGGGCCCTGGCCCAGCGCTCGGCCGACGCCGCCAAGGAGATCAAGATCCACATCGCCGACTCGGCCCGCCAGGTCGAGGCCGGCGTCGTGCTGGTCGGCCGCACCGGCGAGGCCCTGCAGAAGATCGCCGGCCAGGTCGGCGCCATCGACGGCGTCATCGGCCAGATCGCCGCCTCGGCCGCCGAGCAGGCCTCGGGCCTGTCGGAGGTCAACACCGCCGTCAGCCACATGGACCAGGCCACCCAGAAGAACGCCGCCATGGTCAACCGCTCGGCCGCCGACAGCCTGACCCTGGTGCGCGAAGTCGAGGGCCTGGCCGGCCTGATCAGCCATTTCAGGGTGGGGGCGGCTAGCGCTGGTCGTTCTGGCGCTCGGCCTTCTTCCGACGCTCGTCGGCCTTCCGCGCATCGTCCAGCCGCTTGACGGCCCGCTGATCGGCCGACAGCGACCGGCCCAGCCCGTCCTGCTCGGCGCCCAGCACCCAGGGGATGTCCTTGCCCTTGCCCGGATCGTCACGATTGCGGTGATCCACCCCCACGCCCATGGGGGCGTCGCGATAGGCGCGGTCGGCCTGCTGCCGGATCGCCTGGGCGTCGAAGCCCCGCCGCTTGGCCGCGTCCATCGGCGCGTCATAGACCGGCGCGTTGCGGGCCCTGGCCCCGAACGCCTCGTCGCAATGCTCCTGCTCACGCCGGTTGAGGCCGACGGCCTCGGCGTTGGCGCAGCCGGCGCTGCTGCCGCGCAGGGCGGTGCGCAGATCGCCGCGCGGGCCTTCGGGCAGGGGCGCGGGATGCAGGCCCGTGGCGCGGTTGGCCGGCGCGGGCGGACCAGGAACGGGGGCGACGCCCAGCGGCTGGATCCAGGACGGCGCGACCCGGCGCGGCGCGCGCGGCTGGACCGGCGAGGCCGCCGCGGCGCGATCGGGGCTGGCCGCGATCTCCGGCGTCGGCCGGCGGGGGAGGCGCTCGCGGTCCAGGGTGACGCTGATGGCGTCCTCGTCGTCCGACCGATCCTGGAAGCGCGCCGCCACGGGCCAGCCCAGGACGGCCAGGATCACGGCGTGCAGCACCAGCGACCCGCAGAGGACGGCGCCGTTTCTCAACCGGGTTTTGCGCGCCGTCGATGAGGGCAAGAACAAGCTCGACAGGAACAGGGAGCGGCGAGGCTTGCCACCGCGAGTGGCGAAACCATGGCGGCTGAACGTTAGATGGGATGACCAACCGCCTGCGCCAGTAGGGTTCGGGGGGCGAGAAAGCGGGGCCGTTAGCAGGTCATTAACCGACGCAAACCCGCGATTTGACTCGGCATTGACGTCGGAGGCGTTCGCGAGTAGTTTCCGCGCTCTTTTCGAGGCGGACCCTGTCCGTCCTGATGAGCGCCCGTCCCTTACCCGACGGACCAGCCCGCCGGAACGCTCTCCGCGTCCCGGCGAGTTTCGTGTTTATCAGGTCCTCATCCGAGGCCGAGACAAGCCGGAATAAAAACGACAAGGACCCTGAAGCGCCTCGGCCGAAAGGCACACGCTTCCATCAGAGCAGAGACTTAATGCCTACCGTCAACCAGCTCATCCGCAAACCGCGCCAGCCTAAGCCGGTCCGGAACAAGGTGCCCGCCCTGAAGGGCTGCCCCCAACGTCGCGGCGTCTGCACGCGCGTCTACACGACGACCCCGAAGAAGCCGAACTCGGCTCTGCGTAAGGTCGCCAAGGTCCGTCTGACCACCGGCATCGAAGCCGTTTGCTACATCCCGGGCGAAGGCCACAACCTGCAGGAGCACTCGGTGGTGCTCATCCGCGGCGGCCGCGTCAAGGACTTGCCCGGCGTCCGCTATCACATCCTGCGCGGCGTCCTCGACACCCAAGGTGTCAAGGATCGTAAGCAGCGTCGTTCGCTCTACGGCGCCAAGCGTCCGAAGTAAGGAAGAAGAAGTATGTCCCGCCGCCGTCGCGCCGAGAAACGCCAAGTCCTGCCGGATCCCAAGTTCGGAGATCTGATCGTCACGAAGTTCATGAACTACGTGATGTATGAAGGCAAAAAAGCCGTCGCCGAAAACATCATCTACGGTGCTTTCGACATCCTGGAATCCAAGCGCAAGGACCAAGGTCCGCTTGAGACCTTCCACTCCGCCCTGGACAACGTCGCCCCGGCGATCGAAGTCCGGTCGCGCCGCGTCGGCGGCGCCACCTATCAGGTGCCGGTGGAAGTCCGTCCGGACCGTCGTCGCGCCCTGGCCATCCGCTGGCTGGTGACCGCCGCCCGCAAGCGTGGCGAAAACACCATGACCGAAAAGCTGGCCGGTGAGCTGCTCGACGCCTCCAACAACCGCGGCACCGCGGTGAAGAAGCGCGAAGACACCCACAAGATGGCCGAAGCCAACCGGGCGTTCTCGCACTACCGCTGGTAAGCTTTCTTACCAGCACTCTTTCAGGCGCGGGCGGTTTGAGATAAACCGCCCGCGCCGCACGTTTAAATGTCCCTGCCCCAGCTTGGGGTCGGGCTGTCACGCAGAGCTAGATCCATGGCCCGCCAGCATAAAATCGAAGACTACCGTAACTTCGGCATCATGGCGCACATCGACGCCGGAAAGACGACGACGACCGAGCGGATCCTGTACTACACGGGTAAGTCGCACAAGATCGGCGAAGTCCACGACGGCGCCGCCACCATGGACTGGATGGACCAGGAGCAAGAGCGCGGCATCACCATCACGTCGGCCGCGACGACCGCTTTCTGGAAAGAAAAGCGCCTCAACATCATCGACACCCCCGGACACGTCGACTTCACGATCGAGGTCGAGCGCTCGCTCCGCGTCCTCGACGGCGCCGTGACGGTGTTGGACGGCAACGCCGGTGTCGAGCCGCAGACCGAAACCGTCTGGCGCCAGGCCGACAAGTACAAGGTTCCGCGGATCGTGTTCGTCAACAAGATGGACAAGATCGGCGCCGACTTCGACAAGTCGGTCGAGTCGATCCGCGACCGCCTGGGCGCCAAGGCCGTTCCGATCCAATTCCCGATCGGCTCGGAATCCTCGCTGAGCGGCCTGGTCGACCTGGTCCGCATGAAGGCCGTGATCTGGGACAACGACGGCCTGGGCGCGTCCTATCGCGACGAAGAGATCCCCGCCGACCTGATGGACAAGGCCGTCGCCGCGCGCGCCTACCTGGTCGAGAACGCCGTCGAGCTGGATGACGACGCGATGGAAGCCTATCTGGGCGGCGAAGAGCCGACCGAGGAAACCATCAAGAAGTGCATCCGCAAGGCCGTGCTGACCGGCGCCTTCTATCCGATCCTCTGCGGCTCGGCCTTCAAGAACAAGGGCGTCCAGCCCCTGCTCGACGCCGTCGTCGACTACCTGCCGTCGCCGATCGACATCCCGCCGACCAAGGGCATCGACTTCAAGACCGAAGCCGAAGTCGAGCGCAAGGCCTCGGACGACGAGCCCCTGTCGGTCCTGGCGTTCAAGATCATGGACGACCCCTTCGTCGGTTCGCTGACCTTCTGCCGCATCTATTCGGGCAAGCTGGAAACCGGCATGAGCCTGCTGAACTCGACGCGCGACAAGCGCGAGCGGGTCGGCCGCATGCTGCTGATGCACTCCAACAACCGCGAAGACATCAAGGAAGCCTATGCCGGCGACATCGTCGCCCTGGCCGGCCTCAAGGAAACCCGCACCGGCGACACCCTGTGCGATCCGCTGAAGTCGCCGGTGATCCTGGAGCGCATGGAGTTCCCGGCCCCGGTCATCGAGATCGCCGTCGAGCCCAAGTCCAAGGCCGACCAGGAAAAGCTGGGCGTGGCCCTGGCCAAGCTGGCCGCCGAGGATCCGTCCTTCACCGTCTCGACCGACTTCGAAAGCGGCCAGACGATCCTGAAGGGCATGGGCGAACTGCACCTGGACATCAAGATCGACATCCTCAAGCGCACCTATAAGGTCGAGGCCAACATCGGCGCGCCGCAGGTGGCCTATCGCGAGTCCCTCGGCAAGCGCGCCGAGATCGACTACACCCACAAGAAGCAGACCGGCGGTACGGGCCAGTTCGCCCGCGTCATGATCACCTTCGAACCGGGTGAGCCGGGTTCGGGCTTCGTGTTCGAAAGCGCCATCGTCGGCGGCGCGGTGCCGAAGGAATACATCCCCGGCGTCCAGAAGGGCCTGGAGTCCGTCAAGGACAACGGCCTGCTGGCCGGCTTCCCGCTGATCGACTTCAAGGCGACCCTGACCGACGGCAAGTACCACGACGTCGACTCCAGCGTGCTGGCGTTCGAAATCGCGGCCCGCGCCGCCTTCAAGGAACTGCGCGAGAAGGGCGCCCCCAAGCTGCTCGAGCCGATCATGGCCGTCGAGGTCGTGACCCCGGAAGAGTATCTGGGTTCGGTCATCGGCGACCTAAACGGTCGTCGTGGCATGATCCAGGGCCAGGACATGCGCGGCAACGCCACGGTGGTGAACGCCTTCGTGCCGCTGGCCAACATGTTCGGCTACGTGAACACCCTGCGCGGCATGTCCCAGGGCCGCGCCCAGTTCACCATGCAGTACGACCACTACGAGCCGGTGCCGCAACACGTCGCCGACGAAGTGATCAAGAAGTACGCCTAAGCTAACCCCAGAAATTCCCATTAATTTGAGGCCCCTCTGGGGTCCCGGAGCTAGAGAAAAATGGCCAAGGAAAAGTTCGAACGCACTAAGCCGCACTGCAACATCGGCACGATCGGTCACGTTGACCACGGCAAGACGACGTTGACGGCGGCGAT
>NZ_SLZL01000018.1 GCF_004342605.1 Caulobacter sp. BK020 | reverse complement strand
GGTCTGGACAGGTCACTCAAGGACCGGCCGGAGGCCGGCCGCGACGCGGCGGCGCGGAGCGCCGTCCTTGACTGACCTGTCCAGACCGGCACGCTGCTGCCTACGAGAGATGTAAGGCGGGGGAAGGAGCGAAGTTAAACGTAAGCAGTTAGTGTTGGTGCTTGCATCATCGCGCCAAATTTTCCCATCTGTCGTGGCAAGCTCGATACCGCAGTTCGTTCGTGCCAAACCCCTCTCGCGACGCCGAGCTAGCTGAGCTAGAACCACATCATCTGCGACGGGTTCCTCGTCGAGCGCTTTCTTCCCCGCTTGCCCTAGCGAGATCTGATGTTAAGAAAACTGAAAATCGAGCGCTTTAAATCGATCTATAGTGCAGATCTAGATTTCGGATGCGCGAATATTTTCGTTGGTCCGAATGGTGCGGGGAAGTCTAATGTACTTGAAGCTATTGGTATTTTAGCGTCGGCACTTTCTCGCGGCATCGATCAGAATGCGCTGGATTTGCGCGGAGTTAGGTTGTCGCTTCCCAGGTTATTTAAATCGGCCTTTAAAAACTACAAGCTGCCGCAAACTTTCCATATGGTGGCGGAGTTCGAAAATGGAAAGTATGAATGTTCGATAAGGTCAGGGATTAGTAGTCCGTACCTAGAGTTTCATACTGAAGCCCTATACGACGGCGGAAGTATGGTCTTCGGTCGTAGCCCTAGGGGGGCTAGAGTCTATGGTCAGAATGAAGCGCTAAATAACATAGATCTTTCTGCCATCGAAACAAATCGTAGCATATGGGATGTGCTTGGGTCTGTTCTAAGGATTTCAGATGAATTTCATTCTGAAATTGCGGAGTTTTCAAACTTTGCGATATATGCGCCACAAACCGCGGTGATGCGCGGACTTGCGATCGACTCGCGGGTTATGGAGCCGCTTGGCTTGACTGGATCTGGATTAGCTCAAGCGTTTCAACATGTGTTAGCGATGCGTGCCGCAAGTGACATTGTGCGCAAAAGAATTGACGAAACGCTTGGTATTATATGGAAACCTGGATGGGCGGATACTATCCGCGTGAAGCCATTTGATCCAGATATCGTGCCGCCCCAAGTTCGATCTGAAGGTTCTTTGATATATATCAGGGACAAGTTTATGAACTTGACTCGCAATTTCTTGAGTCCGTTCGATGCTAGTGAGGGGACGCTATATCTTATTTTTGTGGCAACACTTTTGGCTCACTCTGATGCACCAAAAGTGTTTGCATTAGATAACGTTGATGGAACTCTTAACCCAGATTTGGTCAGGCAGCTGACCGATCATATCGTCCGCATAAGTTGTGACGTATCGAGCGAAGCTAATCTTCGCCAGCAGGTGTTTATGACATCTCATCACCCTTCTGCTTTGGATAGTTTTGATTTATTTAATGAAAAGCATCGAGTATTTACAGTAAATAGGTCTGACGCAAAGGCGAGTCCTCTCGGGTCAACGGCATTTAAGCCCATAAGGGCTCCGTCTGGGATGTCTAAGGATGAGTGGATATTGGCTCATAAGGGGAAGAATCTTTCCCAGCTTCTTCTCGAGGGGCGCATTCCGGGGGCATTATTCTAGATGAAAGTGGGGGTGGTTTGCGAGGGGATACATGACTTCCCAGCGCTATCGGTTCTGATTTCGGAGATAGCGCAGGCTGTCTTAGGCGAGGAGGCTGTGTGTCTTCCGCTTCAGCCAGCGGCGGATGCATCTTCGCGATCAGGGGATGGGGGGTGGCCAAAGGTCGTGGCTTGGTGTCAAGCAAATGCCGGCAACGGCTTGGATACCTATCTCAGGGCCCCTCTATTTGAAGGCGAAGAGGTATACGACTTGATCGTTGTGCACCTGGATGGCGACATAGCAGTTGAATGTGCTGACCAATTTGGTGGTGCTTTGCCTGTACCCCCTTCTGTAGAGGATCGTGTGGCGTTTCTGTCTTCGAAGTTGAAGAATTGGGTGGATCCCGATTCGAACTACGAGAAACAGATAAAATTTGCGGTCCCAACGCAGAAGACAGAGTCCTGGATGTTGGCTGGAATATCGGATAACGCCCATAATTGGGAAGAAATAGAATCCAAAAGTGTTTTGCTCTTAGAAACCGGATTTGTTCAAGGGCCGGGTCGTGCGCAGCATTATAGAGATGTTGCCGTTAAATTGCTTGGAATGTCTGAAAAAATAGCTGCTCGTTGTAGGAGTTTTCAGCTTTTCAGAGACCAATTCTCCCAATAGCGATTGGGGGCTGGCGATAGGAGTCCAATGCCGTTCCGGCTGCGTGTTGAACAATCGCCGTTCGCCCTCCACCTAGCGGCTTTGTCGACCTTGTCCGCCGCTAAGCTCCCCCCCCTCACAACCGCCCCTTCCGAAACGCCTCCGCCTGCTCCGCCCGCAGTTCCTTGCGAACCCGCCCGGGCATCGACTTGTCCACCGCCTCGCCCGGCGCCGTCAGCGCCTCGTTGGCGAACTCCAGGTCCATCAGCTTCATCCGCTTGATCTCGTCGCGCAGGCGGGCGGCCGTTTCGAATTCCAGGTTGGCCGCCGCCTCGCGCATGCGGGCCTCCAGGTCCTTGAGGGCGGCCTTGAAGTTGTCGCCGCTGAACGGCTTGGCGTCCTTGCCCTCGCCGATCCCGCCGATCGGCACCAGCACGCGGTCGCCGCGCTCGTAGGGGCTGTCGAGGATGTCCTTGATGTCGCGCTTGACGCTCTCGGGCGTGATGCCGTGCTCGAGATTGTAGGCGTGCTGCTTCTCGCGGCGGCGGGCGGTCTCCTCCATGGCCCGCTCCATGCTGCCGGTGACCCGGTCGGCATAGAGGATGACCTTGCCGTCGACGTTGCGGGCGGCGCGGCCGATGGTCTGGATCAGGCTGGTCTCCGAGCGCAGGAAGCCTTCCTTGTCGGCGTCGAGGATGGCGACCAGGCCGCATTCGGGGATGTCCAGGCCCTCGCGCAGCAGGTTGATGCCGACCAGCACGTCGAACTGGCCCAGGCGCAGGTCACGGATGATCTCGATCCGCTCCATGGTGTCGACGTCGCTGTGCATGTAGCGCACGGCGACGCCCTGCTCGTTCAGATATTCGGTCAGGTCCTCGGCCATCTTCTTGGTCAGGACGGTGACCAGGGTGCGGTAGCCCCTGGCCTTGGTCTGGCGGATCTCGTCGACGACGTCGTCGACCTGGCTGGCGCCGTTGGCGCTGACCGGGCGCACCTCGACCGGCGGGTCGATCAGGCCGGTGGGGCGGATCACCTGCTCGGCGAAGACGCCGCCGGCCCGCTCCAGCTCCCACTTGGCCGGGGTGGCGCTGACGTGGATCGACTGCGGCCGCATGGCGTCCCACTCCTCGAACTTGAGCGGGCGGTTGTCCAGGGCGCTGGGCAGGCGGAAACCGTACTCGGCCAGAGTCCATTTGCGGTTGCGGTCGCCCTTGTACATGGCGCCGATCTGCGGGACGGTCTGGTGGCTCTCGTCGGTGAACAGCAGGGCGTTGTCGGGGATGTATTCGAAGAAGGTCGGCGGCGGCTCGCCCGGGCGGCGGCCCGACAGGTAGCGGCTGTAGTTCTCGATGCCGGCGCAGGAGCCGGTGGTCTCGATCATCTCCAGGTCGAAATTGGTCCGCTGCTCCAGGCGCTGGGCCTCTAGCAGCTTGCCGTTGGCGACCAGCCATTCCAGGCGCTCCTTCAGCTCCTGGCGGATGCTGACGATGGCCTGGCGCAGGGTGGGGCGCGGGGTGACGTGGTGGCTGTTGGCGTAGACCTTGATCATCTCCAGGTCGCCGGTCTTCTTGCCGGTCAGCGGGTCGAACTCGCTGATCGCCTCGACTTCGTCGCCGAACAGGCTGACCCGCCAGGCGCGATCCTCGTAGTGGGCGGGGAAGATCTCGATGGTGTCGCCGCGGCGGCGGAACGTGCCGCGCTCGAAGGCGGCGTCGTTGCGCTTGTACTGCTGGGCGACCAGGTCGGCCATCATCTGCTTTTCGTTGATGGTCTGGCCGACCTCCAGGGTGAAGGTCATGGCCGTGTAGGTCTCGACCGAGCCGATGCCGTAGATGCAGCTGACGCTGGCCACCACGATGACGTCGTCGCGCTCGAGGATCGCCCGGGTCGCCGAGTGGCGCATGCGGTCGATCTGCTCGTTGATCGAGCTGTCCTTCTCGATGTAGGTGTCGGTGCGCGGGACGTAGGCTTCCGGCTGGTAGTAGTCGTAATAGCTGACGAAGTACTCGACCGCGTTGTCGGGGAAGAAGCTCTTCATTTCGCTGTAGAGCTGGGCGGCCAGGGTCTTGTTGGGGGCCAGGATCAGGGCCGGGCGCTGGGTGGCCTCGATGACCTTGGCCATGGTGAAGGTCTTGCCCGAGCCGGTGACGCCCAGCAGCACCTGGTCGTTCTCGCGGTTGTTCAGGCCCTCGACCAGCTCGGCGATGGCGGTCGGCTGGTCGCCGGCCGGCTGGTAGTCGCTGACCAGCTTGAACTTCTTGCCGCCCTCGGACTTCTCCGGCCGCGCCGGGCGGTGGGGGGTCCACATCATCGGCAGGGCGCCGTCCGCCTCGGCGTCCAGCGTCACGTCATGGATGAACTTGGCCGAGACGTCGGAAACGCCGCCGGCATGGGTCTCGGGGGATCGGGCCATGGCAGGAAGGTAGGTCCGCGCGGCCGGGAAGGCTAGGGGGCCTGCTGACAGCGAATGTCAGCAGACTGGCGGCAGGTGGCGGCAGGACCGTATGATCGGGATCGAGGTCCTGGCGTGGTCTGACAAGTGGCGGGTATCGAGATTGACAGGTCGGACCACGTGTAAGATGCGTCGGCGGTGTCATCGGCCACGGCGCGGCAGGACGCCGGGCCGGAACGAGGAAGCGTATGGACCAGGGATCTCTCCGGAACCGAGCTCGTCGGCCGCGCCAGACGGGCGCCGCGGCCGTGGGCCTGGCCCTGGCGGCTTTGCTGCTGCTGGTCCAGGGCGCGGCCGCCGGCATGCCCCGGCTGGAGACCCAGGGCTCGGCCCGCCGGCTGGTGGTCGACGGCGAGCCCATGCTGGTGCTGGGCGGCGAACTGGGCAATTCCAGCGCCTCCAGCCAGGCCTACATGGCCAAATACTGGCCCAAGCTGAAGGCCATGAACCTCAACACCGTGCTCGCCCCGGTCTCGTGGGAGCTGATCGAGCCGAAGGAGGGGGTCTACGACTTCTCCAGCGTCGACGGCCTGCTGAGGGACGCCCGCGCTCAGGACATGCGCCTGGTCCTGCTGTGGTTCGGGGCCTGGAAGAACAGCATGTCGACCTATGTCCCGTCGTGGGTGAAGCGCGACGACGTCCGCTTTCCGCGCGCCAAGTCGGCCCCTGAACCAGGGCAGGCCGGCGGGGTGAGCCAGGAGATCCTGTCGGCCTTCTCGGTCGAGACACGCGACGCCGACGCCCGGGCCTACGCCGCCCTGCTGGCCCACCTGAAGGCGGTCGACGCCCGGGGCACGGTGCTGATGGTCCAGGTCGAGAACGAGGTCGGCATGCTGCCTTCCGCCCGCGAATGGGGGCCGGAAGCCGACGCCGCCTGGGCTGGGCCCGTCCCGTCCGAACTGCTCGAGCGCCTGGCGAACGGCGGCGAGGCGATCGAGCCCGAACTGCGGGCGTTGTGGAAGGCGCACGGCGCGAAGACCTCGGGGGCCTGGGCGCAGGTGTTCGGCGACGGCGACGCCGGCCAGGAGGTGTTCACCGCCTGGTTCTACGCCCGCTACGTCGAGGCCGTGACCCGGGCCGGCAAGGCCGCCTATCCGCTGCCGATGTACGTCAATGTCGCCCTGAACCGCACCGGCAAGGCGCCGGGCGAATATCCCAGCGGGGGGCCGCTGCCGCACCTGATCGACGTCTGGAAGACCGGCGCGCCCAGCGTGGACCTGATTTCGCCCGACATCTATTTCCCCAACTTCAGCGACCTGGCCGGCCGCTACAAGCGCCCCGACAACGCGCTGTTCATCCCCGAGGCCAACAATGTCGGCGCGCCCGAGACGCCGGCCAACGCCTTCTACGCGATCGGCGAGCTCGACGCGCTCGGCTTCTCGCCGTTCCAGGTGGAGAACGCCGACGACACGGCCCAGGCGGCGGTCACCCAGGCCTATGGCGTGCTCCGGCGACTGGCCCCGGCCATCCTGGCGGCCCAGGGCCAAGATAGCCAAGGGGGGTGCAAGATGTCGGGCTTCAAGCCGCGCGTGCTGGAGGACGGGACGGTGCTGGACGCGCCGGTCAGCCAGACGATCGGCGACTACAGGTTCACCGTCGGCTTTCTCGACCCGTGGACGCCCAAGGCCGACCAGAAGACCGCCGGCCACGGCGGGTTGATCATCCAGATCGGTCCCGAGGAGTACCTGATGGCCGGCCGCGGCCTGGTGGTCACCTTTGCGGGGGCCGGGGACGACCTCGCCCTGGCCGGCATCGACAGCGCCGTCGAGGGCGTGTTCGACGCCCAGGGTCGCTGGGTCCCCGGCCGCGTCCTGAACGGCGATCAGACCCACCAGGGCCGCCACATCCGGCTGCCGCCGGACCAGTTCCAGATCCAGCGGGTGAAGCTCTACCGGTATCGGTGAAGGGGCGTCCGCTCCCCACCCCATCCCAGGCCGGGCGGGCTCGCTTCAGAGCTTCGGCGGCGCCGTCACGTCCGGTCCCGCTGGGGCCGGCACGCGGCGGGCCGAGGTGATCGGCACCGGCGGGTCGAGGATCTGGCCCTTCATCACCGGGTTGATCGCCTTGCCGGGCGTGGGCAGGGCCAGGATCTTCTTGGCCACGTCCATGCCCTGGACCACCCGGCCGAAGGCGGCGAAGCCGAGATTGTCGCCGGTTCCGGCCGGATTGGCGTCCAGATAGGGCGCGTCGCCGATGCAGATGAAGAAGTCCGAGGTGGCCGTGCCCGGCGCGGTGCGGGCGATCGACACCGCGCCGTCCACGTGCTTGAGCCCGGTCTGGCTGGTGGGCTCGTGGGCGATCGGGGGCAGGGCGCCGACGTTCTGCAGCCCGCCCTGGATCAGGCCGTAGTCCACTGCCCCGGGCGCCCGCGAGGCCCGGAAGAAGGTCGCCTTGTCATAGAGCTTGCGATCGACATAGCGCAGGAAGTTGGCGGTGGTGATCGGGGCTTGGGCGACGGCCAGCTCGATGACGATCCGACCCTGCGGGGTGTCGAGGGCGACATAGACCGGCGGCTTGGGGGCGGGCGCGGGGGCGACCTGGGCGGCGGCCGGAAAGGCGGCGAGCAGGCCGGCGCCGACCAGGACGTCGCGACGAGCGAGGGGGCGTGGGGTCATGACGACGACCATAGATCGAACCCTGTCCCCTGGGGAGGGGTGAGAGCCGGGGACATGCCCTTGCGGCGTGTCCCCATGTCCAGGCTCAGCGGTAGCCGATGGGGACACGCCGCAAGGGCATGTCCCCCGGTCGATCCTCACACCAGCATCCCGTGCCCCCGCAGCACCACCAACCGGCCGGCGTTGAAGAACGGCAGGGACAGGGTGACCGCGATGAGGATCTCGAAGGCCAGGTTGCCCAGGTTGAGGCGGTCGCGCGCCCGGTCGACCAGGGCCGAGACCGTCCGCCCGAGCGCGGCGCCCAGCCAGGCCATGGCCAGGGCGAAGGCCATGGCCGCCCCCACATGCGACTGGTAGCCCAGGAACAGGGCCGCGGCGGCGTGCGACAGGATCAGCAGGCCGCCCAGGGCCCGGCCCTCGGTCCTGCCGTCGGCGTCCGGGGCGGTCAGGCCGAGGACCGCGCCCGGCCGGGCCAGGGTCAGGCCGCCCAGCGCCCCGCCGATCACGCAGGCGATGATCGCCAGGAGAAGCGAAAGGCCGTAGCTCGAAATGATCACGCGGGTCAGGTCTCCAACCGCCTATGCTGGCTATGCGGGCGCATGGCAGACCGCTTCGATGTTGCGGCCGTCCGGGTCGAGCACGAAGGCTCCATAGTAGTTGGGGTGATAATGCGGCCGAACGCCCGGCGCCCCGTTGTCCACCCCGCCGGCGGCCAGGGCGGCGGCGTGGAAAGCATCGACCTGGGCCCGCGTGTCGGCCACGAAGGCCACGTGCATCGGGGCCGAGCTGATCGCGTCGTCGAGCGTTTCGGCGCCGGCGATCCAGAAGCTGGGCTTGCCGGCCTGATGGCTGCGGCCATCGGCGCGCGGACCGTAGCCCATATAGGCCACCGTGCCGCTTTCCTCGGCGCTGACATGGTGCAGGATCTCGATGCCCAGGGGCGCGAAGGCGGCGTCGTAGAAGGCCTTGCAGGCCGCCACATCGCGGACGATCAGGCTGACATGGTCGATCATCAGCGCACCCTTACCTGAAACACCACCTTGCGGTCGCCGGGGCTGTCGGGCTCCCAAGGCCGCTTGAACGTGAAGGCCAGGTCGGTCCTGCCGCGTCCGGCGCCCTGGTAGGTGTAGACCGTGGTCAGCCGGCCGCCGGGCAGGCCGGGCGCGGCGGCCACGTCCTGGCTGGAGCCGCCGCTCAGCACCAGGGGCGCGGCCTCGCGGTCCAGCCGCCAGCCGTAGCCGGTCCCGGCGTTCGAGCCCAGCCGCACCTCCAGCGTCTGGCCGCGCGCCAGGGCGACCGGGCCGCCGTCGGCCTCGGTGACCACGCGCGGCGCGGGCGGCGCGCCGGTGGCGCAGCCGGCCAGCCCGGCCGGCAGGAGCAGCAGCCCGATCAGGGCCAGAATAGGAGGCTTCATCGTCTTCATGCCGCCGTGTTCGTCCCTATCTATGTCCGTCGCCGGATCGGCGCCCGCTCCGGGGCTGATTTGCCCACAGCAAATCGGAGCCCCTTCTCCTTGACTCCCCCCGCCGCCGGTCCTAACTCCTGCGCGGCGTTAGCACTCGATGGGAGCGACTGCTAACAACGGCGCTCCCCGACTGCGGACGAACCATAATTTAAAACCGTCCCGACGGAGAAGACTCATGAAATTTCGCCCTCTCGGCGACCGCGTCCTGGTGAAGCGCGTCGAAGAAGAAACCAAGACCAAGGGCGGGATCATCATCCCCGACACCGCCAAGGAAAAGCCGCAGGAAGGCGAAGTCGTCGCCGTCGGCCCGGGCGCCCGCAACGACAAGGGCGACATCGTCGCGCTCGACGTGAAGGCCGGCGACCGCATCCTGTTCGGCAAGTGGTCCGGCACCGAAGTGAAGGTGGACGGCCAGGATCTGCTGATCATGAAGGAAAGCGACGTCCTGGGCATCGTCGAGGCCTAAAGGCCGCACTGCTCATCGCTTTCGATCCCAAGTTTCTCTTTTAGAAGGGCTCTCAAATGGCCGCTAAAGACGTCTATTTCTCCTCCGACGCGCGCGACAAGATGCTGCGCGGCGTCAACATCCTCGCCAACGCGGTGAAGGTGACCCTGGGTCCCAAGGGCCGCAACGTCGTGATCGAAAAGTCGTTCGGCGCCCCGCGCTCGACCAAGGACGGCGTCTCGGTCGCCAAGGAAATCGAACTGGCTGACAAGTTCGAGAACCTCGGCGCGCAGATGATCCGCGAAGTCGCCAGCAAGACCAACGACAAGGCCGGCGACGGCACCACCACCGCCACCGTGCTGGCCCAAGCCATCGTCCAGGAAGGCCTCAAGTCGGTCGCCGCCGGCATGAACCCGATGGACCTGAAGCGCGGCATCGACAAGGCCGTGCACATCGTCGTCGACGAGATCAAGGCGTCGTCGAAGAAGGTCACGACCAACGCCGAAATCGCCCAGGTCGGCACCATCTCGGCCAACGGCGACAAGGAAGTGGGCGACATGATCGCCCGCGCCATGGACAAGGTCGGCAACGAAGGCGTCATCACCGTCGAGGAAGCCAAGACCGCCGAGACCGAACTCGACGTCGTCGAAGGCATGCAGTTCGACCGCGGCTACCTGTCGCCGTACTTCATCACCAACGCCGACAAGATGGAAGTTCAGCTCGAAGAGCCGCTCATCCTGCTGTTCGAAAAGAAGCTGTCGTCGCTGCAGCCGCTGCTGCCGGTGCTGGAAGCCGTCGTCCAGTCGGGCCGTCCGCTGGTGATCATCGCCGAGGACGTCGAGGGCGAAGCCCTGGCCACCCTGGTGGTCAACAAGCTGCGCGGCGGTCTGCGCGTCGCCGCCGTCAAGGCCCCGGGCTTCGGCGATCGCCGCAAGGCCATGCTGGAAGACATCGCCATCCTGACCGGCGCCCAAGTCGTCAGCGAAGACCTGGGCATCAAGCTCGAGAACGTCTCGCTCGACATGCTGGGCAAGGCCAAGAAGGTCTCGATCACCAAGGACGACACCACCATCGTGGACGGCGTCGGTGAGAAGTCGGCCATCGAGGCCCGCATCTCGCAGATCAAGAAGCAGATCGAGGACACCACCTCGGACTACGACAAGGAAAAGCTGCAAGAGCGTCTGGCCAAGCTGGCCGGCGGCGTCGCGGTCATCCGCGTCGGCGGCTCGACCGAAGTCGAGGTGAAGGAAAAGAAGGACCGCGTCGACGACGCCCTGAACGCGACCCGCGCGGCCGCCGACGAAGGCATCGTCCCGGGCGGCGGCACGGCTCTGCTGAAGGCCTCCAAGGCCCTGGCGAACCTGACCGGCGACAATGACGACCAGACGGCCGGCATCGCCATCGTCCGTCGCGCCCTGCAGGCCCCGATCCGCCAGATCGCCGAGAACGCCGGCGTCGAAGGCTCGATCGTGGTCGGCAAGATCCTCGAGCAGGACAACGCCACCTTCGGCTTCAACGCCCAGACCGAACAGTATGTCGACCTGGTCGCCGACGGCGTCATCGACCCCGCCAAGGTGGTCCGCACCGCCCTGCAGGACGCCGCCTCGGTGGCCGGCCTGCTGATCACCACCGAAGCCGCCATCGTCGAAGCGCCCAAGAAGAGCGCTCCGGCCGGCGGCCCTCCCGGCGGCGGCATGGGCGGCATGGGCGACATGGACTTCTAAGAAGTCCGCGTCGGCTCAGCTGATTGTCACAGGGAAGGGCGGGGCCGAAAGGTCCCGCCCTTTTCTTTTCGGCGATTGCGCCTGCGCCCGGCGCCGTTCCCACGCGGTCAGGATGTCGAGGAAGGCCGTCACCCGGGCGCGCCGAAAGCGGGTCGCGGGCGTGACGGCGTAGATCCCGCCGCTCTCCAGGCTCCAGGCGGGCAGCACGCGCGCCAGGCGGCCGCTGGCCAGGTCGGCCTGGACCGCATAGTCCGGCAGAACAGAGAGGCCGGCGCCGGCCCGCACCGCTTCCAGCACCCCCAGGGTGGCGTCGATGGCCAGCGCCGCCGACACCCGCACCGACCGCTGCTGGCCTTCGCCGTCGGAAAAGGTCCAACCCAGCGGATCGCGCAGGACGCTGTTGGCGATGAAGGGCAGATCGGCGACCTGGCCGGGCTCGGCGCCGTCGCCCAGGCGGGCCGCCAGGGCCGGGCTCGCGACCAGGATCTGCTGAAACGATCCGATCCGCCGCGCCCGCAAGGTGCTGTCGGCCAGCCAGCCGACCCGGATTGCCAGCTCCATGTCCTTCTCGACCGGGTCCAGGGTCCGGTCGCTGATCACCAGGTCGGCGGTGCAGGCGGGAAACTGCCGGTGGAACTCGGCGATGGCTGGGACGACGACGGCGACGCCGTAATCGAAGGGCGCGGTCAGCCGCAGCATGCCGGTCGGCGCGCGGTCGTCGGCCTCGAGACCGTCGAAGGCATCCTGGGCTTCTGACAGCACGCGGGCGCAACGGTCGTAGAAGGCGCGGCCCTCCTCGGTCGGCCGCACGCTGCGGGTGGTGCGGACCAGCAAGGTGGTCTCGAACGCGCGCTCGAGCTTGGCGACCTGCTGGCTGACCACGGCCTTGGTGATGCCCAGCCGATCGGCGGCCGCCGTGAACGAGCCGGTTTCGACCACCTCGGCGAAATAGGCCATCCGCTTGAGATTGTTGAGGCCGCGATCGGCGCCGTCTCGATGATTGTATGTCTGTGGCATACGATGAGTGTATTTTCCCGACCTTCGCATGGCAATCGGCCGGGCGCATCCTCGGGCCGGATCAGGAGCCCCCATGCCCACCCGGAGACTGATGATGACGATGATCGCAGGCGGCGCCGCCGCAACCCTCGCCGGCCAAGGCGACGCCCTGGCCGCCGGCGTCACGCTCGACTGGAAAGCCTTCCCCGCTGGCGAGAACGGGTTTTTCCGCGCGCCGGTCCTGGTCTGGGGCCCCAAGGAGGCCGTGCTGATCGACGGCGGCTTCACCCTTCCCGACGGCCAGGCGCTGGCCGACGCCATCAAGGCCACCGGCCGCGACCTGACCACCATCTATGTCAGCCAGAGCGACCCGGACTATTATTTCAGCCTGGGACCGATCAAGGCCGCCTTCCCACAAGCCAGGGTCCTGGCGGCCTCGGACACGATCGCGGCGATCCAGGCCAGCGTCGAGAAGAAGCTGGCCACCTGGGGGCCGCAGCTGGGCGACAACGGCCCCAAGACGGTCGCGGACATCGTCATGCCGACCGCCTTCGACGGCGATCACCTGACCGTGGACGGTCAGCCCGTCCAGATCGTCCCGGCCCTGGGTCTGGCCAATCGGCGCTATCTCTGGGCGCCCTCGCTGTCGGCGATTTTCGGCGGCGTGCTGGTGTTCTCCGGCGTCCATGTCTGGACGGCCGACACGGCTGGCGCCGAGGCCCGCGCCGCCTGGGTCCAGCAGCTGGACGCCATGCTGGCCCGCAAGCCGGCCGTGGTCGCGCCCGGTCACATGACGCCCACGGCCCCGACCGGCGCGGCGGCCCTGACGTACACCCGCGACTACCTGCTGGCCTTCGAGCAGGCGCTGGCCACCGCCAAGGACTCCGCGGCCCTGATCGCGGCGATGACCGCCCGCTATCCAGACGCCGGCATGGGCGTGGCCCTGCAGATCGGCGCCAAGGTGGCCACCGGCGAAATGAAGTGGGGCTGAGATGGCCTCCAACACGGACGTCATACGCGGGACCTACGAGGCCTCACCGGCGCAGAAGGGCGAGCGGCTGCGGGCGGCGCTCGCGCCCGACGCATCCTGGACCGAGGCGGCCGGCTTTCCCTATGCCGGGACCTATGTCGGCTTCGACGCCATAGCCGCCAACGTCTTCCAGCGCCTGGCCACCGAGTGGGTCGACTACCGCGCCGAGGCGCACACCTATCTTGAGGACGGCGATCAGGTCGCCGCCTTCGGGGTCTATTCGGGAACCTACCGCGCCACCGGCAAGGCCATGACCGCGACCTTCGCCCACCTCTACACGTTCAAGGACGGCAAGATCGTCCGCATGGAGCAGGTGGTGGACAGCGCCATGGTGATGCGGGCGCTGGATCCCGGCGCCTGAGCGGTTCCGGCGAGGCGAGCGCCACCCCCGGTTCCCGCCCCGCTTGTGGATAACCGATCACGGTCGCGTTAACGGATGCAGCGAATCCATGGCGACGCTCGTTCCTGAGTCCGCGAACGCAGGAGGCGTTCAGGAGGCTGGGCGATGGCGAGACACGAGATCCACCATTTCCGTAACCGGCGTACCCCCAAGGCCGTCTATATCGTGTTGGGCCTGGCCCTGTGGCTGACCCTGGGCCTGGTCAGCCAGGCGGCGTTCCAGGTGCTGGGCTGAGTTGGCGCGGGGCGGGTGACGGCGCGCCGAAACCTGCTACATCGGTCGCATGTTCCGCCAGCGCCCCGACGCCGATCTGATCGTTCAAGGCTGGGTGGTCGGCGTGATGGTCGAGGTGGCCGGCGAGCGGCTGCCCGTCCGCCACTATTTCGCCGTCGGCAAGCCCGACCGCGCCCAGGCCGAGTGGGCCGCCGTCGACCTGGCCATGCAGGCCGGCCCCGTCGCCTCCAGCCCGTCCGGCGGCCGCGAACCGGTCGAGGCCCTGCGCGAGGTGGTCGCCTACCGGATGCGCGAGCTGGGCCTGAAGCCCGGCGAAGCGCGGGCCCTGGGCGACAAGTTCCCGCGCCGGTGGCTGCCGGCCTAGAAGGGGTTTCCTTCCTCTCAATCCCAGGTCATCCTCCGCCGCGAACAAGCGTTGGGGGTGTCGATGTCACGCAAGCTGTGGGCCGCTCTGGGCCTGGTCGCGGCCCTGGGCCTGGGCGCGACGGCCTGCGCCCAGCCGGCGCCGGCCGGTCCGGCCGCGCCCAACGACTACGCCAAGGACGACAACTGGCTGTGCCGGCCCGGCCGCGCCGACGCCTGCGCCGCCGACCAGACCGCCACGGTGATCCAGGCGAACGGCGCGACGACTGTCGAGACCTTCAAGGCCGACCCGGACGCGCCGATCGACTGCTTCTACGTCTATCCCACGGTGTCCCGCGACCCCGGCGGCAACAGCGACATGACGCCGGACCTGCCGGAGAAGGCCGTGGCCGACCAGCAGTTCGCCCGCTTCGGCCAGGTCTGCAAGCTGTACGCCCCCAGCTATCGCCAGGTGACCATCGCCGCCCTGCGCAAGGTGATGATGGGCCAGGCCTCGCCCGGCGACGGCGAACTGGCCTATGCCGACGTACTGGCCGCCTGGAAGGACTATCTGGCCCGCGACAATCACGGCCGCGGCGTGGTGCTGGTCGGTCACAGCCAGGGCTCGCGCATCCTGCTGCGGCTGATCAAGGAAGAGATCGACGGCAAGCCGGTGCAGAAGCAGCTGGTCTCGGCCCTGATCCTGGGCATGAACACGCCGGTCGACCCGGCCAAGGACGCCTACGGCTCGCTGCCCCTGTGCCGCAAGGCCGGCCAGATCGGTTGCGTGATCTCCTACGTCTCGTTCCGCGCCGACAGCCCGCCGCCGCCGACCAGCAAGTTCTTCGGCAAGGTCGCCGAGCCGGGCATGAAGGCCGCCTGCGTCAATCCCGCCGCCCTGGCCGGCGGTCCGGCGACGCTGCACAGCTATTTCAGCGACCGCACGATCATGGGCACGGCCATGCGCCCGGCCACGGTCTGGGCCAAGGACGTGACGGTGTCGACGCCGTTCGTGGCGCTCCCGGGCCTGGTCTCGGCCGAGTGCGTCAGCGGCGGCGGCTTCGACTACCTGGCCGTGACCGTGCACCCCGACAAGGCCGACCCGCGCGCCGACAACATCCCCGGCGACCTGCTGGTGCTGGGCCAGCCGCTGAAGGACTGGGGTCTGCACCTGGTCGACGTCAACCTGACGATCGGCGACCTGGTGGCGGTGGTCGGGGAGCAGGCCAAAGCCTATACGGCCGCTCGATAGCCTTGCCCCCACCTGACCGCTTCGCGGTCTGTCCGCCCCCATAGGGGGCGGAGCCTTTGCGTTTCAGGCTCTTCCCCCTTTGGGGGAAGACGACCGCGAAGCGGTCCGTAGGGGGCAAGTGTGGTTCCGCTTGGAATCCCTACTTCGCCACGCTCTTGAACACCGTCACCCCCAGGACGGCGAACAGGATGAAGCCCAGCAGGAACAGGAAGAACAGGATCTTGGCGATGCCCGCCGCCGCGCCGGCGATGCCGGTGAAGCCCAGGGCGCCGGCGATCAGGGCGACGATGGCCAGGATGAAAGCCCATTTCAGCATGGTGGTTTCCTCAAACGCTGCGCCCGCCTGTCGCGGGCTTCCCAGAGGCAACGCGGCCTCGGCGCGCCCTGTTCCCTCGCCGACCGCCTTCGGCGCCTTGTGTTAAGGGCCTCGGCTGGGTAACCCATTCCCATGGCCTCCAAGCCCGAAAGCCCGACCGAACCGTTCAAGCGCGCCCTGGCCCACGCGGCGCGGTCGCTCGCCGAGACTCCCGACCTGGAGGTAGTGTTCTCCGGCGAGGGCCCCAGTCTGGTCGGCAACCGGGCCGTGCTGCCGCACCCGCCGCGCGACCTGAACAGCAAGGAGGCCGCCCGCATCCGCGGCCTGGCCGACCAGATGGCCCTGCGCCTGGCCCACCACGACGCGGTCGCCCACGCCCGGGCCCGGCCAGGCTCGCCCGACGGCCAGGCGGCGTTCGAGGCCATCGAGCAGGCCCGGCTGGAGGCCATCGGCAGCAACGCCCTGGGCGGGGTGCGGGCCAACCTGACCGCCGCCCTGGAGGCCCGCCTCGAAAAGCAGGGCCTGACCCGCGCCGTCGCCACCGACCGCCAGTCTGCGCCCATGGCCGAGATCCTGTCGCTGATGGTCCGCGAGCGCCTGACCGGCGACGCCCCGCCCGACGGGGCCAAGGCCCTGGTCGACATCCTGCGCGCCGATATCGAGGCCCGGGCCGGCAAGGACCTGGACCGGCTGGCCGCCGCCATCGACGACCAGGCCGCCTTCGCCAAGGTCACCCGCGAGATCCTGCGCGACCTCGACCTGGGCGAGGACATGTCGGACGCCACCGAACAGTCCGACGAGGACGAGGGCGACGAGGACCAGAACACCGAGGCCTCCGAGGACGATTCCGGCGAAGGCGAGGGCGAGCAGTCCGACGGCGCCCAGCCCGAGCAGGCCGAGACCTCGGACCGCGAGTCCGAGGCCGGCGACGAGGAGATGGTCCAGTCCGAGCAGGACGGCGATCCGGAAGACACCGACGAGGCGCCGGAGATGGGCGACGGCGCCAAGCCGGCCCGTCCCGACCAGGGCCAGGGCGGGTCCAACGAGCCGGCCTACAAGGTGTTCACCACGGCCTATGACGAGGTGGTGCCGGCCGAAGACCTGTGCGACGCCGATGAGCTGACCCGGCTGCGCGCCTATCTGGACCAGCAGCTGAACGCCTTCTCCAGCGTGGTCTCGCGCCTGGCCAACAAGCTGCAGCGCCGCCTGCTGGCCCAGCAGAACCGCGCCTGGACCTTCGACCTGGAGGAGGGGATGCTGGACGTCGCCCGCCTGACCCGGGTGATCATCGACCCCACCGCCCCGCTGTCGTTCAAGCAGGAGGAGGACGTCGAGTTCCGCGACACCGTCGTGACCCTGCTGATCGACAATTCCGGCTCGATGCGCGGCCGGCCGATCATGGTGGCGGCGGTCTGCGCCGACATCCTGGCCCGCACCCTGGAGCGCTGCGCGGTCAAGGTTGAGGTGCTGGGCTTCACCACCCGCGCCTGGAAGGGCGGCAGCGCCCGCGACGAGTGGATCAAGGCCGGCAAGCCGCCCGCCCCGGGCCGGCTGAACGACCTGCGCCACATCATCTACAAGAGCGCGGATGCGCCTTGGAGAAGGGCTCGCAAGAACCTGGGCCTGATGATGCGCGAGGGCCTGCTGAAGGAAAACATCGACGGCGAGGCCCTGATGTGGGCCCACCAGCGCCTGGTCGGCCGGCCCGAAGCCCGCCGCATTCTGATGGTGATCTCCGACGGCGCGCCGGTGGACGACTCCACCCTCAGCGTCAATTCGGGCCACTATCTGGAGCGCCACTTGCGGCAGGTGATCGCCGAGATCGAGACCCGCAGCCCGGTCGAGCTGATCGCCGTCGGCATCGGCCACGACGTGACGCGCTACTACCGCCGGGCCGTGACCATCGTCGACGTCGAGCAGCTGGGCGGCGCCCTGGTCGATCAGCTGGCCGGGCTGTTCGACGAGGAGCCCAAGGCGGTCAAGCGGGCCCGGGGCCTGCTGGCGGCCCCGCCGACCGTCCAGCCGCAGGCGGCGAAGACCGCCCGCAAGGTTCCCGCGTGATCGGACTGCGCGGCCTGCTGGTGCTGGGCCTGGCCTCGGCCGTCCTGGGCCAGTGCGCCAAGGCCCCGCCGCAGCCGGCCGTGCTGCCGATCGCCCCGGTCAAGGTCGGGCCGGAAATCGGCCTGGCGACCACGCCCGTTCCGCTGAGCTCGGCCAATCCGCCCCCCGTCTCCATCGGCCGCTTCGTCTATGCCGGCGGGATCGCGATCAGCAGTCCCGACACCCAGCGCCTGCACGGCCTGTCGGACCTGAAGTTCGGCCCCGACGGCGGGCTGGTGGCGATCGGCGACGACGGCGACCTGTTCGAGGCCCGGCTGAAGCTGGACGAGGCCGGCCGCCTGGTCGGCCTGACCGACGGCAAGCTGTCGCCGCTGAAGGGCCTGGACGGCCAGCCGCTGCAGGGCAAGGAGAAGGCCGACGCCGAGGGCCTGGCGATCCTGCCCAACGGCGACCGCCTGGTCAGCTTCGAGCGCGACCACCGCATCTGGCTCTATCCGCGCCAGGCAGACGGGACTTACGGGACGCCCCGCGCCGTCAACAAGCCCAGCACCACCTTCCCCGACAACGAGGGCATGGAGGCCCTGACCGCCTATCCGATCGCCGGCCCGGACGCCTATCTGGTGGGCGGCGAGGAGGGCGAGGTTTGGCTGTGCCGGCTGTCGGCGCCGTGCGTGGGCCTGACCCCGCAGTCGCCACCGGACTTCACCTGGGGCCTGACCAGCTTCGCGGCCTTCGAGGGCCAGTCGGTCGCCAGCCTGTTCCGCGCCTACGACCCGATCCGCGGCTGGCGCGGCCAGGTGCGGTTCGTGATCGACCCCCGCGCCCCGGCCGCCAGGCAATATCTGGCCGCCACCCTGACCCTGGACGGGGCCATGACGCGCGACAATTTCGAGGGGATCGCGCTCAGCAAGAGCCCGTCCGGCGCGACGCGGATCTACATCCTGTCGGACGACAACGACGCGCCGACCGAACGCACCCTGCTGATGGCCTTCGACTGGACGGCCCCGCCGCCGCCGCCGCCCGCGCCGCCGAAGCCGACCAAGCCGGTGCGGCGGCGGTAAGGCATTTCAAACGCCTCCAGCCGATTCCCTACGCCCGCCCGATCCCCTCCAGCGCCGCCACCGCGTCGTCCGGCAGGATCAGCGAGGCCGCCGCCAGGTTCTCGCGCAGGTGCGCCACCGACGATGTGCCGGGGATCAGCAGGATGTTGGGCGAGCGGCGCAGCAGCCAGGCCAGGGCGACCTGCATCGGCGTGGCGCCGAGGCGCGCGGCGACATCGGACAGGGCCGTCGACTGCAGCGGGCTGAAGCCGCCCAGCGGGAAGAACGGCACATAGGCGATCCCATCCTCCGCCAGGGCGTCGATCAGGGCGTCGTCGTCGCGGTGGGCCAGGTTGTACTGGTTCTGCACGCAGACGATCTCGGCGAGGCCGCGGCCCTCCTCGACCTGGGTCGGGGTCACGTTGCTGAGGCCGATGTGGCGCACCAGGCCCTGCCGCTGGAGATCGGCCAGCACCTTGAGCGGCTCGGCGATCGAGCCCTCGGCCGGGCCGTGGACGTCGAACATGATCCGCAGATTGACGACGTCCAGCGTCTCCAGGCCCAGGTTGCGCAGGTTGTCGTGCACCGCCCGCTCCAGCTGGTCGGCGCCGTAGGCCGGGTTCCAGGAAGCGTCGTCGCCACGCGCCGCGCCCACCTTGGTGACGATCACCAGGTCGTCGGGATAGGGGGCCAGGGCCTCGCGGATGATCTGGTTGGTGACGTGAGGGCCGTAGAAGTCGCTGGTGTCGATGTGGTCGACGCCGGCCGTCACCGCCTCGCGCAGGACGGCCAGGGCCGCGCCTCGGTCGCGCGGCGGGCCGAACACGCCGGGGCCGGCCAGCTGCATGGCGCCATAGCCCAGCCGCCTCACGGTTCGGCCGCCGAGGGTGAAGGTTCCCGCCGGATCGATCGCCTGCATGGTCGTCTCCCTTGTGACGGCTCCTAGTTAGGGCTTCGTTCGGTCGGCGATAACCGAGAGTAATCCGTACGGGCTGTGCGGATTGACGAACAATCTACCGGCCCGCAGGCGGCCCGCGCGGCTTTCGATGGCAAGGCGCCTTGGCGCCCGAAAATCCGGCAGTCGGAGGTAGTTTCTTTTGAAACTCAATATTTTACTTCAATAGACAACGTTGTCATGTTACCGCTACCTTCGATGGATTGAGCGGGCGAGATCCCAACGGCCATCAGAGGAACGCGTCGGGAGGTGGTTGAACTCCAACCCCCTTTCGGAACTGAAATCATGAAGACTCTGTTTGTTCTGGCCGCCTCGGCCATGGCCCTGACCACCGCTTCGTCGGCCTTCGCCGCCGAGCAGCACGTCAAGGTCCGCGGCCGCACCGACGCCGCCATCCATGCCGACATCGTCGCCGCCGCCTCGTCGATCTGCCGCGAAGAGCGGGGCGAGCACCCCTACGACATGTATTCCGACTGCGTCCGCGAAGTGACCCGCGACGCCGTCCAGAAGGTGGGCAGCCCCACCCTGACGGCCTATGACCGCCAGGCGTTCCGTCCCAGCGGCCTGCTGAAGGCCAGCTACTAAGACCGTTCGGGCCCGGTTTCGCGTGCAGCTTCGGCGGCGCGGGACCGGGTTTCCTCCCCAGGTTGTCGGAACCGTGCATGTCAACGGATTCTGTGACCGCACTGCAATATAATCGTTGATAAGTGACGAGGCTCTGGCTATAGCGTGGCCAAGGCGACAGAGCGGGCGAGATCCTGGACCAGCCGCCGCGGGGAAACGCATTCCGGACGGATTGAAGATCAACGCTGTCCTGGAATCCGTCCCATGATCCGCTCCTTCGTCCTGGCCGCCTCGGCCGTCGCCCTGTTCGCCGCCGCGCCCGCCGGCGCCGCCGAAGTCCGCATCAAGACCGCCGGCAAGGCCCCGGCCGAGCTGCGCGCCGAGATCGTCAAGGCCGCCTCGACCGTCTGCTGGCAGACCGTCCGCGGCGAGAGCCTGGCCTCCTACCTGTACCCCGCCTGCGTCCGCGCCTCGGTCAACGACGCGGTGGGCAAGCTGAACAACCCGGAACTGGTCTCGTACAACGAAGCCAACCCGGCCATCCGCGCCCGCTAAGGCTGCGGTTTCAAGTTTAGTACGGGGGCGGCGTATCGGCCCCTTTCGGTGGCGTTGAAGAGCCCTCTCCGGCGACGGGGAGGGCTTTTTCATGGGCGGCGGTTCCGGTCCGCGTCGGCTGCCTGCCGCCCAGACGCGAAAAGGCCCGCGAGGCGAACCTCGCGGGCCTTTCGTCGGTCGAAACCGGGAAGGCTTAGGCGGCGACCGCGGCCGAGACCTTGGCCTTGACCTGGCGCTTGATCTTCAGGGCGCGCGGCGACAGCTGCTCGTCCTTGGCGCCCAGCAGGAAGGTGTCCAGGCCGCCCTTGAAGTCCAGGGTGCGCAGGGCCGCGTTGCTGATGCGCAGCTTGAAGGTCTGACCCAGCGAGTCCGACTGCAGCGAAGCGGGCGACAGGGCCGGCAGGAAGCGGCGCTTGGTCTTGATGTTCGAGTGGCTCACATTGTGGCCGACCATCGGACCGATCCCGGTGAGTTCGCAACGGCGCGACATGGTGGATACCTTGGGCTTGGGCGAAGCCGAAGGCTCCGCAACATGAATTTCGGCGCGCGAAGGACGGACCGCCGCGCGAGAGCGGGCGATATAGGCGAAGGGGGCTTGCCGAGTCAAGCCGCGCCGCGCCCCAACATCGCCTTCAAGCACGGTTCATCTACCGCTCCATATATAAGCCGTCCCACCAGGAGATCGACCGCATGCGCCTGCTCGCCCCCGCCATGATCGCCGGAACCCTGATCCTGGGCGCCGTGGCGGCTGTCGCGGCCCCTCGGATCGCCGCCCAGGCCGCCGGCGCGGCTGGAGCGCATTCGACGATCCTGCCCGGCCAGTGGGAGTACAGCTATCGCATCGGTCCGATTCCGGCCGGCGGCGAGGATCGCTGCCTCAAGCAGGCCGACGTCGAGCAGTTCGCCAAGGGCATCTGCACGCGCAAATACACCTGCGACTACGAGACCCGCGTGGTGCGCGACGGCAAGGTGGCGCTGAAGGGCACATGGACCGACAAGAAGGGCCGCGTGGCCCCGGTGACGGCCAACGGAACCTATACGCCCGAGAGCTTCCGCCTGAACGTCCACATGAAGACCATCAACGGCATCCCCCTGGCCGGGGTGATGGACGCCAAGCGGGTCAGCGCCGAGTGCAAGGCGGGCTGACGGACTCAGGCGACTCCTGTTTGTGGTTAATGCGAATTAAGCTACAATAGCTGGTAGGGAACAAAGGCTGAATCGGGCGAAGTCGCTGATTCGGTCATGATTCGTTTCGCTCGTGTTCGGGCGAAGGTTAGCGGGCGTTAACCGCTCAAGCTGCCCGACCCCCTTCAAGCCTGGCGGACCGGCGGCTCCAGGGCCGTCGCGACCAGTTCCGTGTCCATGTATTCGGTCAGCGCGGCGATCTTGCCGTCCCCCATCCGCAGCACCCAGCAGTAGGTGTTGTCGTAACGCTTGCCGGTCTTGGTGGTGACCTTGCCCCGGCACTCGACCACCACCGTGTCGCCCTCGGCAATGATCGCGTCGGCCGTGTTCAGGTACTGGTCGGCGAACTGGGCTGTCAGCGGGGTCAGCAGGTCGCGGCGGATGGCGGCCTTGCCGGTATAGACGCCAGACCAGGCCGTGGTCCCGATCATCCGCCAGACGGCGGCCTCGTCCAGGCTGTCGAGGAACAGGCGGGCGTCGCCGCGCGCCAGGCCTTCGAAGATCGTCCGGATCAGTCGCTTGTTGTCGTCGGTCGTGCTCATGGCGGCTCTCCGTGCGGGGTGGAGCCTCATGATCCGGCAGGCAGCATCATTCATCCAATCGATGCCTGTGATGGTCTATATTCATTACATGAACCTGGCCAAGCTCGACCTCAACCTCCTGGTGGCCCTGGACGCCCTGCTGGCCGAGGGCGGCGTGGGGCGGGCGGCCCAGCGCCTGAACCTCTCGCAGCCGGCGGTCAGCCACGCCCTGCGCCGCCTGCGCGAGGCGACCGGCGATCCGCTGCTGGTGCGTGTGGGGCCGCGCATGGAGCTGACGCCGCACGCCCAGGCCTTGCGCGCCCCCCTGACCCAGGCGCTGGAGCAGGTGCGCGGCCTGTTCCAGGCCCAGGGCTTCGATCCGGCGACCAGCACCCGCGGCTTTCGCCTGATGATGCCCGACCTGTGCGTCGACCTGCTGATGCCGGCGGCGCTGGCGGAGGTCGCCGCCGTCGCGCCCGGCGTGCGCCTGGACGTCGTGCCCTGGCGCGGTCCGGCGGTGCTGACCCCCGACTTCGCCCGCACCATAGACCTGGTGGTCGCCTGGACCGGCGAGGCCTATCCCGGCTTCCATCGCCAGACGCTCTACACCGACCGCGACGCCCTGGCCGTGCGGCGCGGCCATCCCGACGCCGGACGGCTGTCGACCCTGGCCGGCTTCAACGCCGCCCGCCATGTGGCCGTAGTCGGGGCGGGCGAGCGCGACGACGCCATCGAGCCCTTCCTGCGCCAGAACGGCGTCGAGCGCCGCATCGCCCTGACGGCGCCCAGCTACCTGCAGGCCCTGCGGATGACCGCTCGCTCCGACCTGGTGGCCTTCGTGCCGGGCCGGCTGATCGCGGCCCTGGCCGGTCCGCTGGACCTGATGCGGGTCGAGCCGCCGATCGATCCGGGCGAGGACGCGCAGTACCTGTTCCACCCGGTGGTGGCGCAGAAGGACCCGGGCTCGATGTGGATCCGCGATCTGATGCTGCGGGCGGGGCGGGGCCTGTAGGGGCGAAGGCGGCTCAACGTCCCCGCTGCGGGGCCACCGAGAACTCCAGGTCGAACAGGGTCGGCGCGGCGCTGGTCCGGGCCCGTTCGATGGTCAAGATCCGGGCCTTGGTCTCCACCCCGCCGGGGGCCGAGAAGCCGCCGCTCTTGCCGTCGGCGCCCAGCACCCGGTGGCAGGGGACGATGATCGGCCAGGGGTTCTCGCCCAGGGCCTTGCCGATGGCCCGGGCCGCGCCGGGCTCGTTCATGGCCTTGGCGATCTGGCCGTAGGTCGAGGTCTCGCCAGGCGGGATGGCGCGGGCGATCTCGTAGACCCGGCGGTTGAACGGGGCGACGACGCTGAAGTCCAGCTCGACGTCGGTCAGGTCGTCGCGCCCGCCGGCCAGCAGGTCGTTGATCCGCTCGATCGTCCGCTGGACGGTCGGCGGCGGCGGTCCCTCGACGGCGTCCGGATAGCGCCGGCGCAGGCGGGCCCAGGCGGCGCCCGGCGCGGCCTCGGGCAACTGAGCCCCGACCAGCCCCCGCTCGCCCCAGGCCAGGCCGCACAGTCCGATCGGCGTCTCGAAGAGGGCGAAGCCTTGGGTCATGGACCGATTATAGCAGCCGCCCGCGGCGTTTCGAGCGGGCTTGGCGCCTTGGAGTCCGTTATCCGCGATCGAGGCCTAGCGGCGGATCGCGCCGGCCCAGGCTGCTGAAACGTTCGTCAGCCCGGCGGCGGCGGCGGGCGAGGAAACCGGGGAAGCTTCCAGCACCGATGTTCCCGGCCTAGATTTTCCGTTTCTTGCTGTCTCGGAGATCGCCTTGCGCCGCATCCTCACCCTCGCCGTGCTGCTGGCCTGCGCCGGCGCGGTTCCGGCGCTTGCCGGCGATCTCCTGATCCATGGCGGCCCGATCCATACCGGCGTCGCCGCGGCCCCTACGGCGGAGGCTCTGCTGATCCGCGACGACCGCATCGCCTTCGTCGGCGCCCTGGCCGCCGCCAGGGCCAAGGCGGCCAAGGACGCCCGCGACGTCGATCTGAAGGGTGCGGCGGCCTTTCCCGGCTTCGTCGACGCCCACGCCCACCTGACCGGCATCGGCCTGCGCGAGCTGACCTTGAATCTGGACCAGACCACCTCGGTGGAGAGCCTGGTCGCCGCGGTGAAGGCCTATGCCGCCGCGCATCCGGACGGGCCGATCTTCGGGCGTGGCTGGATCGAGACCCATTGGCCCGAGAAGCGCTTCCCCAACCGCGCAGACCTCGACCGCGCCGCGCCCGGCCGGGTGGTGGTGCTGGAACGGGCCGACGGCCACGCGGTGGTCGCCTCGACGGCGGCGCTGGCGGCGGCGGGCGTGATCCGGGACACCGCCGCCCCGGCCGGCGGCCAGATCCTCAAAGGCCCCGACGGCGCGCCGGACGGCATGCTGATCGACCACGCCCAGAGCCTGGTGGCCGGGGTGATCCCGCCGCCGTCCGAAGCCCTTAAACGCCAGGCTCTGGAGAAGGCCGGCGCCCTCTACGCCGCGCGCGGCTGGACGGGCCTGGGCAATATGAGCGTCGAGGCGCCGGACCTGGCGATCCTCCAGGACCTGGCGACCGAGAAGCGGTTCGGCCTGCGCGTCGACAACTACATGGACCCCAGCGGCGCCGCCCAGGTGCTGGCCAAGGGGCCGTCGACCGACGCCACCGGCCTGATCCGGGTGCGCGGGATCAAGCTCTACATGGACGGCGCCCTGGGCTCGCGCGGCGCGGCGCTGCTGGAGCCCTACAGCGACGCCGAGGGGCTGGGCCTGCAGCTGACCCCGCGCGACAAGGGGTTGGCGCTGATGAAGCAGGCCAAGGCGGTCGGCGCCCAGGTGGCCATGCACGCCATCGGCGACCGCGGCAACCGCATGGCCCTGGACTGGTTCGAGGAGAGCCTGGCCGGCGACACGGCCGCCCGCTGGCGGATCGAGCACGCCCAGATCGTCGCCGACGCCGACCTGCCGCGTTTCGCCAAGCTGGGAGTCATCGCCTCGATGCAGCCCAGCCACGCCATCGGCGACCTCTATTTCGCCCCCGCGCGCCTGGGCAGGGCGCGGCTGCACGAGGGCTATCGCTGGAAGGACTTCCTGGACAGTGGCGCGGTGGTCGCCGCCGGCTCGGACGCGCCCGTCGAGGTCGGCGACCCGCGCATCGAGTTCTACGCCGCCGTCTACCGCCACAGCCTGGACGGCTTCGCCAACGCCGACTGGAGCCCGGAGGAAGCAGTCAGCCGCGACCAGGCCCTGCGCATGCTGACCTGGGCCCCGGCCTACGCCGCCTTCGCCGAGACCGACCGCGGCACGCTGGAGGCGGGCAAGAAGGCCGACGTCACGGTGTTCTCCAAGGACCTGATGACCATCGCCCCGCCGGAGATCTTGAAGGTCGAGGCTGTGCTGACCATCGTGAACGGGAAGGTGGTGTTCGAGAAACGCTGAGACCGCCAGCATCCTCCGAGCTTTCCCTTTTACCGTCATCCCGGGCCTTGTTGTTCGGTCCGGGGACATTCCTGACGGTTCTTTGGGAAGGGCTTGGTTTTTGGGCCGACGCCAGCTACCGCACCACAGTCGCCTGCCGGACCGACAGCAGCCAGCGCTCGCCCTCCGGACGCCACAGCTCGGTGAAGCGACGGCGCACGGTCTGGCCGGCCAGCGGGTTCCGGCCCTTGGGCACGACGCTCTCCTCGCCCATCAGCAGCACCATCTCGCTGCGCAGGGAGGCGCGCTCCAGCAGGCGCTCGTACTGGCTGTAGGCGATCTTGCCGTCGGCGTTCAGCTGACGGACCATGGCGCTGGCGGCGACGATGTTGCCGGGATTGTTGACCACCAGCTCAGGCGCCAGGGCGGCGGCGAACACCGCGTATTCGTCGGCGACCAGGGCGGCGTCCACCTTCTCGACAGCATGCATCACGGCGGCGATCCTGGCGTCGCGCAGCGCCTCGTGAACCTCCGAACTGCCGGCCTTCCAACGGGAGTTCTGCACGGCGAAGGTCTCCATTCTGACCCGTTATTCAGAACGCCCGGGAAGGCGGCGTCGTTGCGGGGACTCAGGCGACGCTCACCATTCGACCAGGATCAGTCCTGGGATGTCCTGGAAGTCGGCGGCGTTGCGGGTGACCAGCGCCGCGCGGTGCACCAGGGCCTGGGCGGCGATCATGCGATCCAGGATTTTGCGGCGCGAATAGCCCGCCGTCTCGATGATCGTCCGATAGGCGTCGGCGGCCTCGCGGTCGAAGTCCAGCACAGGCAGGGCGCGGAGCATTGCGTCCAACCGCGCCCGCCGCCCGCCGGCCTCGGACGATTCGCGATAGACCCCGCCTTCCAGCTCGACCCGCGAGATGATCGACAGCAACACCGGGCCTTCCAGGGCGGTGGCCTTGGAGGTCACTAGTGGGTCGCCGTCGCGCAGGTGAATGGCGATGTTGGTGTCGAGGATGTGGGTCAAAGACCTGGACGCTCGTCCAGCGGCTCTTCGTCACGAACCTCGATGCTGGCCGGTCGGGGCAGTGTGGCCAGCTCTTCGACGAGGGCGGCCATTGAGGTTCGCGTCGGATAGACGGTCAGCACATCGCCGGATCGCACGAGGGTCAGTTCGACATCAGCGCCGAACGCCATGTCGCGCGGGATTCTCACCGCCTCGCTGTTGCCGCTCCTGAAGGTCTTGCTTGTGTTGATGACCATAGCGCTTCTCCGTGCATACGTGTATATACTATAAAGCCGTATTTCTCAAGGCGTGGGCTTAGGTAGCGAATGAACAACGTGTTCGAACTGGCGGAGGGCGTCGGTCATCGCGGTGGCCTGAGCGTCGAAATCGGCACGGGGCCGCGGGTTCCGGGGGCGCAGACTGGCTGCCTCTATATCCACGACGACGCCTTCAGTTTTATTGACCCGCTCCTGACGAAGCACGCGGCGAACTACCGCCCCGGCGCGCGTTATGGCGTCACGGAAGTCGCCGCCGACGCCTGGCGGGCCGTGGCCGGGGACCTTAGAGCGCTCGCCGAACGCCTGGCGACCGGAGTTTCGCCCGGGGATGCCGACATCAGCTGGATCCATACGGTGGATTTGGACGATGACATCGAGATCGACGGCGCGACCTTTCGGCGCCGCTTCGACGATCCCAGCCAGCGCGAAGGGCTTCGGATCTTTTTGGCGTCGGTCGCCGATTGGATCGAAGGGCGGCTCACGCGCCAGACGGTTCTCACCGTTTACGGCGCCTAGCCCGCCGCGACGTCCAGTCGCCCCCGCGTCCGCCCACGCCCCCGCTTGCCCCGCCGCGATTCCCGTCCCACCTTTGAGTTATGAGCGACCGTTCGACAGGCCTGGCCCCTTCCAAGCTGACGGCGGTGCTGGGCCCCACCAACACCGGCAAGACCCACCTGGCCGTCGAGCGGATGCTGGGCCACGCCTCCGGCATGATCGGCCTGCCGCTGCGCCTGCTGGCGCGCGAGATCTACGACCGGATCGTCAAGCTGCGCGGCAAGGCGTCGGTGGCCCTGATCACCGGCGAGGAGAAGATCGTCCCGCCGCGCGCCGCCTATTTCGTCTGTACGGTCGAGGCCATGCCGCTGGGCCGCGAGGTCGAGTTCGTGGCCATCGACGAGATCCAGCTGTGCGCCGACCCCGAGCGCGGCCACATCTTCACCCACCGCCTGCTGCACGCCCGGGGCAGGTTCGAGACCATGCTGCTGGGGTCCGGGACCATGGCCCCGCTGGTGCGCCGCCTGCTGCCCGACGCCGAGATCGTCAGCCGCGAGCGCTTTTCGACCCTGACCTATTCCGGCTCCAAGAAGCTGACCCGCCTGCCCCGGCGCTCGGCGGTGGTGGCCTTCTCGACCGACGCGGTCTACGCCATCGCCGAGCTGATCCGCCGGCAGAGGGGCGGGGCGGCGGTGGTCATGGGCTCGCTCAGCCCCCGCACCCGCAACGCCCAGGTCGCGCTCTACCAGTCCGGCGACGTCGACTTCCTGGTGGCCACCGACGCCATCGGCATGGGCCTGAACATGGACGTCGACCACGTGGCCTTCGCCGGCCTGCGCAAGTTCGACGGCCGACGCACCCGCTGGCTGCACCCGCAGGAGGTGGGCCAGATCGCCGGCCGGGCCGGGCGCTACACCCGAGACGGTACGTTCGGGGTCACCGGCGACTGCGAGGAGATGGACGAGGACCTGGTCGAGAGCGTCGTCAACCACCAGTTCGAGCCGGTGATGGGCGCGGAGTGGCGCAACGCCCGGCTGGACTTCGGCAGCCTGCAGGGCCTGCTGCGCTCGCTGGCCGAACCGCCGCAGCGGGCTGGGCTGAAGCTGGCCGAGGAGGCGCTGGACGAGCGCACCCTGCGCAAGCTGGCCCAGCAGGAGGACGTGGTCGCCCGCTGCAAGGCCGACCGCTCGGCCCTGATCCGGCTGTGGGACGTGTGCCAGACGCCCGATTTCCGCAAGACCACCGACGACGACCACCAGCGCATGGTCCGCACGCTGTTCGATGACCTGACCACGGGCCGCAAGCGCCTGCCCGAGGACTGGATCGCCGGCCAGTTCAAGGCGCTGGACCGCACCGACGGCGAGATCGACAGCCTGGCCGCGCGCCTGTCGGGCGTGCGCACGCTCAGCTACATCGCCAACCGCGGCGACTGGCTGCACAATCCGGTCCAGTGGCAGGGCATGACCCGGCAGTTGGAGGACCGGCTGTCCGACACCCTGCACGAGAAGCTGATGGCCCGGTTCATCGACCGGCGCACCAGCGTGCTGATGCGCCAGCTGGGCGACCGCGAGACCCTGCTGGCCGGGGTCGGGGCCGACGGGGCGGTGACGGTCGAGGGCCAGGTGGTCGGCCGGCTGACCGGCGTCACCTTCGTCCAGGAAAAGGGCGGCAGCGCGCTGGAGGAAAAGGCGCTGCGCAACACCGCCCAGCGGGCCGTCACCCCGGAGATCGCCCGGCGCCTGGGCAAGCTGGCGGCCGAGCCGGACGGCGCCTTCGCCCTCACGCCGGACGGCGTGGTGCTGTGGAACGGGGAGGCGGCCGGGGCGGTGCGGAGCGGTGGCGACCTGCTGCATCCGCGCGTCCGGCTGCTGGGCGAGTTGGGCGACGCGGTCGCGCGGGAACGGGCCGAACGGCGACTGGACGCCTTCCTGGCCGGCGAGGTCGACCGCAAGCTGCCCGGCCTGCGCAAGCTGGAGCGGGCCCTGTCCGGCGGCGAACTGAAGGGCCTGCCGCGCGGCCTGGCCCACCGGCTGCTGGAGGCCGGCGGGGTGCTGGACAAGCGCGCGGTCGACACCGACCTCAAGGCGATGAGCCAGGCCGAGCGGCGCACCCTCAAGGCCCTGGGCGTGCGGATCGGGGCCTTCAGCCTGTTCCTGCCGTCGGTGCTGCGGGCCGAGGCCCTGGCGACCGCCCGCGCCCTGACGCCGGGCGGCTGGCGCGGCCAGGGCGAGCGCCTGGCCGCCGCGCCCCATCCCACGCCGGACGCCCGCGCCCTGTCGGCCAACGGCCTGCGGCTGGTGGGCGGGCGCCTGGCGCCGGTCGAGATGCTGGAGCGGCTGGACGTCCTGCTGCGCGAGGGCCAGCGGCCGGGCGGGGTGGTGCTGACCGACGCGGCCCGCGACGCCCTGGGCTGGACCCCGGCCGAGGCCGCCGCCGTGCTGCGGGCCCTGGACTACACGCCCGCGCTCCGGCCCAAGGACGGCGATCCGATCCTGTGGAAGCGACGCGGCGCCCAGCGGCCCGAGCCCAAGGTCACGGCCCGTCCGGACTCGCCGTTCGCCGCCCTGGCCCGGCTGACCGAACCGCCGCCGCGGCGGAAGAAGCCCCGCCGTCGCAAGCCGGCCGCGACCGCCAAGGCCGCGTCATGAGCGACGCCGACGCCGGCCACTGCCGCGCCGACGTCTGGCTGT
Organism: Caulobacter sp. BK020; assembly: GCF_004342605.1. Lineage (GTDB taxonomy): Bacteria > Pseudomonadota > Alphaproteobacteria > Caulobacterales > Caulobacteraceae > Caulobacter. The sequence goes on along the minus strand of NZ_SLZL01000018.1, from coordinate 72,626 downwards.
GGCGCGCGCGGTTCTTCAAGACCCGCTCCCTGGCCGGCCGCTTCGTCGAGGAAGGCCGCATCCGCCTGACCCGCACCGGCGTCGAAAGCCGCGTCGACAAGCCCTCGCGCGGCCTGCGCATCGGCGACGCCCTGGTCTTCGCCATCGGCGGCCGCATCGTCTCGGTGCGCGTGCTGGGTTTTGGCGAGCGACGGGGGCCCGCGACCGAGGCGCGGGAGCTGTACGAGGCGGTGGAGGGGTAGGCGACTTGCCCCCACCTGACCGCTTCGCGGTCTGTCGCGGCGAGGGGCGGAGCGCTCTTCCCCCTGTGGGGGAAGACGATCGCGAAGCGATCCGTAGGGGGCAAGCGGAGCCGCCGCCCCTATCGCCCGGCCCGCGAATAGGCGTTGATCGCCGGGGCCATCTCCGGAGTCGGCGCGACCGGCGGGGCGGTGGGCTCGGCCGGGACCGCGCCGGCAAGGCGGGCCTGGGCCTCGGGCGACAGGGTCACGGTGTCGACCGGCCCCGTCGGGGCCTGGACGGCGTCCAGCTCGGCCTGCAGCCGGGCGCGATAGTCGTCGACCGATGCCGGCGGCGGCGAGCCGGGCACGCCGACCTGCAGCGAGGCGATGATCTGCTGGTCATCGCTCGACAGGCCCTCGAAGGCGTCCCTCATCCGCTGCTGCGGCGCGGGCGGGACGGCGTCGGCGCCGGGCCAGGCGGCGCGGGTGAAGGTGTTGACCGCGGTCTGGATGGTCCGGGCGAACGGCGACTCGGTCAGGGCGTGGGTCAGGGCGGCGCGCTCGCCGGGGCTGGCCCCCGCCCAGCGGCCGGACAGGGCATGATAGGCGTCCAGCTGCCGCCCGACCGGGGTCGCGCCGCTGGCGTCGTTGACCGCCGCGGTCGCGGCCGCGACGCCGCCGGGAAAGGAAAAGGCGCTCTGTCCGCCGCCGGCCGTCGCCGAGATCTGATCTATCTTCATCGCCCCGGCACGCTCGCGCGCGGAGGATGAAGAGGGAATGAAGGCCGGGCGCGACGCGTGGTCGCGGCCCCCTCAGTCGGCTTCGCCGACAGCTCCCCCATAGGGGGAGCAGCTTGTACGGCCTAGATCCTCCCCCTCTGAGGAGGTGGCCCGAAGGGCCGGAGGGGGCTCACCGCCCGAACCGCTCCAGATAGCCCGGCACCATGCCCGCTGGCATCGGCCGGCTGAAGTGGTAGCCCTGGATCTGGTCGCAGCCGTAGTCGGCCAGGGCGTCCAGCTGGTCCTGGTCCTCGACGCCCTCGGCGACCACCTTCATGCCCATCGAGCCGCCCAGGGTGATCACCGCCTTGACGATGGCGGCGTCCTCGGCGTTCTGGACGAAGGACTTGTCGATCTTCAGCCGGTCGATCGGGAACTGGCGCAGGTTGGCCAGGCTGGCGTAGCCGGTGCCGAAGTCGTCGAGCGCGATCATCACCCCGGCGTTGTGCAGCTGGCGGACGGTGTCGCTGACCATGTCCGAGCCCCAGCCCATATAGACGTTCTCCGTGACCTCGATGGTCAGCCGGTCGCACGGCACGTTCCAGCGGGCCAGGCGCTCCTGAACCTCTTCGGCGAGCCGCCCGCTGCGGAACTGGGCGGCCGAGATGTTGACCGCCACGCGGCCGAACTCGACGCCGTCGTCCAGCCATTCGCGCATCTGCTTCAGGGCGGTCTCGAAGGCCAGATCGCCCAGCTTCAGCGACAGGTCCTGGTCCTCGAAGGCGGCCATGAAGCGGTCGGGAGTCAGCACGCCCTGCTCGGGATGGTCCCAGCGCATCAGGGCCTCGAAGCCGCTGACGCTGTTGGACGCCAAGTCGACTACCGGCTGGTAGTAGAGCACGAATTCCCGGGCGGCGATCGCCGCGCGCACGTCGCGCAGCAGCTCGACCCGCTGTTCCAGGGCCGAGCGCATCGACGGGTCGAAGACGACGCTGCGGTTGCGGCCCTCGTCCTTGGCCCGGTAGAGCGCGATGTCGGCGTTCTTGATCATGTGGCTGGGATCGGCGTCGGGATCGCCGTGCAGGGCCGCCCCGATGCTGGCGCTGACCGAGAAGCTGCGGCCGCCGTGCTCGATGGGCCGGCGCAGCAGGTCCTGCAGGGCGTTGACCGGCCGCATCATGTCGGCCTCGGAATGCAGGCCGCGCAGGATCACCGCGAACTCGTCGCCGCCCAGCCGCGCCACGGTGTCGCCCGAACGGAAGGCGGTGTGCAGCATCTCGGCCAGCCGTTTCAGCAGCGCGTCGCCAGCGTCGTGGCCCAGGGTGTCGTTGATGTCCTTGAAGTGGTCGACATCGACCATGATCAGGCCGAACAGCTCGCCCATCATCTCCGAGGCGTCGACCGCCTCCTGGAACTTGCGATTGAAATAGGCGCGGTTGGGCAGGCCGGTCAGCGAGTCGCGGAAGGCCAGGTTCTCGACGGCCTCGGTCTGGCGGCGGCGGTCGGTGATGTCCTTGAACAGGTTGACCAGCCGCTCGGGCTTGCCGTCGGCGCCCAGGAACTTCTTCCCGACCGAGCGCACCCAGGTCTCGACCCCGTCGTCACGGTTGAGGCGGAACTCGAAGACCTGGGCCTCGCCGTCCTTGCGATTTCGGACCAGCTCGGCCATCCGCTCGCGGTCGTCGGGATGGACGATCTCCAGCGGGTCGTCCTTGAACAGGCACCACTTCTCCAGCTCCGGCGAGGTGCCCGAACAATAGATCTCGCCGGTCCGCAGGTCGTATTCGCGGACCATCAGCTCATCGAGTTCCAGCGCCATCCTCAGCCGCTGCTGGTCGCGCTCGGCCTTCAGGGCGGTCTCGGCGTAGCCGCTGACGTCGCGGGCGGTGACGATCACCGCCAGGGGGTGGCCGGTTTCCGCGAGGGTGGCGGCGAATTCGGTGCGCCAGATCCGCGGCTCGGCGGGCTTCCCCTCCTTTCCCGGCAGGGCGATGGAGCGGTAGCGCGAGAACGGCTCGCCGAACGCCACGCAGCGCTCCAGGCTGTCGACGTCCTCGGGGCTGACCAGGGCGCGGCGGAAGTCGTCGCCGACCTGCAGATTGGGCGAGAGGCCGTGGCCGGCCCAGTCGGGGCTGACGGCGATCAGGCGAAAGCCGGTGTCGACCAGGGCCGCGGCGAACGGGGCGTGGCGCACGAAGGTTTCGAAGGCGTCCATCTGGCCGCCGGAGGTTCGGGTCTCTGGGGTCGTGATCGAGACCTGGGGGCGCACAGCGGTCCTCGTCATGGTCGGGTGGTCGACTTCTTGTTTGTTTTCCTCGGCTTGGTTGTGACCGAGCTTCGATAAGAAAGGGTAACGTAACGGCGGTATCCAAAGATCCGCGGCTATTTAGGATGGCGCCGGCAACCGGGCGCGCGGTGGATGTGAGAAATCCTGGGCCCGCGCGCAGCCAAGCCGCATTGACAAGTGGGCCCCTGGCTTCGAAAACGCGGCCTCTTTCGCCTCGTCCCGGAACCCGCCGAGCCTTCGATGACCTACATCGTTACCGACGCCTGCATCAAATGTAAGTTCATGGACTGCGTCGAGGTGTGCCCGGTCGACTGCTTCTATGAGGGCGAGAACTTCCTGGCCATCAATCCGGACGAGTGCATCGACTGCGGCGTCTGCGAGCCGGAATGCCCGATCGACGCCATCAAGCCCGACACCGAGGACGAGCCGGACGGCAAGTGGCTGCGGATCAATTCCGAATACGCCAAGATCTGGCCGAACATCACCGTCAAGGGCGTACCCCCCGCCGACCGCGAGCAGTTCGAACGGGAAACCGGTAAATTCGAGAAATATTTCAGCGAAAAGCCCGGTAAAGGTTCCTGATCCGCTCGGACCGGGCGGCTAAACAGGTCGCAAGCCTTTCATCAAGCTGAATTTTATGATATTGTCGCTCCCGACGTAACGGTCGCGATCGCTCGCGCCTGCCGTCATGTGGACGATGTCAGCCGGGAAACCGGCGCGCCCGATCGAAGGCGAAGGGTGACTTAAGCACTATTCCAAATCCTGACCGGTCCTGGCCCCGCAAGCATTTCGCGGTTGGGTCCTTGTCGCCGTTTTGGACGCCCTTTGGATGGTTTCGAGACGTGGTGTTTTGGGCTTGGCCCGAACTTATTGAGGACGAACGAATGAGCAAGAGCGGTCTGGAATTCTCGGTCGGCGATCACGTCGTTTATCCCGCGCACGGCGTGGGCAGCATCCAGGGCGTCGAAACCCAGGAAGTGGCCGGGATGGCGCTCGAGGTCTACATCATCACCTTCGACCACGAGAAGATGACGCTGCGCGTGCCGACCAAGAAGGCCAAGACCGCGGGCCTGCGCCCGCTGGCCGAGGGCAATGTCGTCAGCCAGGCCCTGACCACCCTGAAGGGCCGCGCCCGCGTGAAGCGCACCATGTGGTCGCGCCGCGCCCAGGAATACGAGGCCAAGATCAACTCGGGCGACCTGATCTCGATCGCCGAGGTGGTTCGTGACCTGCACCGCGCCGAAAACCAGCCGGAACAGTCCTATTCCGAGCGCCAGCTCTATGAATCGGCCCTGGACCGCATGGCCCGCGAAGTCGCCGCCATCGAGCGCATCGATCGCGAAGCCGCCATCGGCATCCTGACCAAGTCGCTGGTCAAGAACGCCGCCTAAGGCCGATAGTCAGAGTCAAGGCAAGGCGCCCCCGGATTTTCGTCCGGGGGCGTTTTGCGTTTCAGCGCCGGGAAAGTCTCTGAAGAGCCGCTGCCCGGCGCCGCGGCCTGGCGCGACTTCTGGACCGGCCGCCGCTACGCCGGGGGATCGCCGGTGACGGCGCCGCTGGACGTCCTGCCGATCCACGTGCGGCCCGGGTCGGTCCTGCCGCTGCGGCCGGTGGTCCCGCACGCCCAGGCCGGCGCCAACGCGCCGCTGGAGATCCGCGTCTATCGCGGGGCCGACGGCGCCTTCACCCTCCATGGCGACGAGGGCCAAGCACTGGGTCGGCCTGGAAAGGTTTTCGGGTGATGGACGGATCGTCGGCGCGGCAGGTCAGTGTAAGCGACGGATTTGTGCTTCGACTTACTGTCTGAATTTTTTCGAACATTGAATTGTGTCGTGGAGGAGCTACGAGAGGCGCCTCGACGAGCTCTCTGGCGAAAAATTTAGCGCCCGGTGCTTGACCCATGCTTGGTCTGTACTAAAATTTACGCCGTGCCGGACGCCTGATGGGTTCGGCTCTGGGGCGCCGAGCGCTTCGGGCGTCCCTCATGTCCAACTTGCTTGCGAGGAGATGGAAATGAGCACCGCTTTCGACTTTTCCCCCCTTTATCGCTCGATGATCGGCGTCGACCGCATGGCCGACCTCGCCGAGGCGGCGCTGCGCAGCAACGCCGACGCCAGCTATCCGCCGTTTGACGTCGAGAAGACCGGCCGGGACAGCTATCGCGTGACGATCGCCGCCGCGGGCTTTTCGCCGGCCGAGCTGGAGGTGACCGCCCAGCCGAACCTGCTGGTGGTGTCCGGCAAGAAGGCGAAGACCGAGGAGGGGCAGCGCAACTTCCTGCACCGGGGCGTGGCCATGCGCGGGTTCGAGCGACGGTTCGAACTGGCCGACCACGTAGTGGTCCGGTCGGCGAGCCAGGCCGACGGCCTGCTGACGATCGAGCTGGAGCGTGAAGTGCCCGAGGCCCTGAAGCCCCGGCGTATCGAGATCGGCCAGGCGCGCCAGCAGCGGCTGTCGGGACCTGACAAGGCCCGCAAGGCGGCCTGAGGCGGGAGGTAGCCATGCTCGCCGCTTCCGAGACGCCCCGGCGCGCCGCGCCCTGGCCCTGTCGCCCCGCCGTCGGCTTCCTGCACCCGCTGGAGGTGGTCAAGGACGAGGATCTCGACCCGCGCGCCAAGCGCGAGATCCTGGCGGCCTGGGCCTCGGACGCCAGCGCCGTCGAGGATCGCCCCACCCACCGGTGGCTGCTGGGCACCAGCGCCCCGGTGCCGGTCAGCGAGGTGCTGGCCGCGCTCCGGCGCCTGGACGCGGCGAGCGCTTCCTGAGGTCAGTTGGAGGGCGGCCGGCGGGTCGCCGCTGGCATTCGTTTTCAGTGTGGATTTGGAGTTGAGGTGTTGCCGACCGTGATTTCCGTCGCCCCCGAGGGCGACGCCTGGGCCGTGCGTTGCCCGGAGTTCGAAAACCCGATGATCTTCAAGAGCGGCGCCCGGGCCGAGGCCGCCGCGCGCTGGCTGGCCCGGCGCTTCAACCGGGCGGGCCGGACCTGTCTGCTGGAGCTTCGCCTCCGCAACGGCGACCTGGCGGGCCGGTTCCTCTGTCCGGCCGAACCGGACCGGGATCACGCCCAGTCCCGGGCGGCCTGATCCCGGGAAGCTCCGCGCCCATGCTGACAGCAGGTTGTCAGCATGGGTCGCCTAGGGTCCCAGCCGTGTTCCTCGGCGATGGAGACCGTCATGACCGACCTGCCGCTCAAGGCCCGCTGCCACTGTGGCGCCACCCAGTTCGAGGTGACCCAGGCGCCGACCGAACTGGGCGACTGCAATTGCTCGTTCTGCTCCCGGCGCGGCGCGCTGCACGCCTACTACCGCCCCGCCCAGTTCAGGCTGACCACGGCCCGGGACCGGGTCTCGACCTATCAATGGGGCCACTATCTGGGCCAGCACCACCACTGCGCCATCTGCGGCTGCCCGACCTATTCCGAATTCCCCAGCTTCGACAGCGGCGCGCCCGACTTCGACGATCCGCGCATCAGCATCAACGCCCGCCTGCTGGTGGACTTCGCCTGGGACCAGCTGCCGGTCCGGAAGTACGACGGCAAGGCCTATTAGCGAATCGCGCGGAAAGGTGGATGCCGGCTTTCCGCAAAAGCGATGCGAAAACAAAAAGCTAGAGCAAATCGCGCGATTTGCTCTAGGCGGGCGCCGCATCGTCCCAGGTGATCGGCGCCCACGGCTGGCTCTCCGCCCAGGCCTTGGCCGCCGAGAGGGAAAGAAACTCGCCGCCCGTCGTGTGGCCCACATAGTAGACGAAGCCGTCCTCCGTGACGGGGATGGGGGAGGTCGGATCGATTTCATCACCGGCGACTTCGAAATCGTAATATCGCGAATAGGCCAATTCGGCGGGCGCAGCGATGATGTCGATGCGCTGGGACAGCACGCCGTCATAAAACCAGACGCCGCTCAGAACGATCTTTTCCATACGATATTCTGGCGCGATGGAGGCGCGCTTTCCAGCCGTTCACGCCGCCTGGCCGAACCCCTTCACCGCGTCTTCCAACAGCACCGGGTCGATCGGCTTGTTCAGCACCGGAACCTCCTCGAAACCCTTGCGGGGCAAGGCGCCGTAGCCGGTGGCGAACACGAACGGGATGCCGGCGGCCCGCAGCCGTTCGGCGACCGGAAAGACCATGGTCCCGCCGACATTGACGTCCAGCACCGCGCCGTCCAGGGCCGGCGGCGGCGCGGCAGCGTCCTTCAGGTAGTCCAGGGCCTCGTCGACCGCGCCGAACGAGCCGGAGATCCGGCAGCCGATGTCGGTCAGCAGGTCCTCGACCATCAGGGCCACCAGGGCCTCGTCCTCGACGATCATGATACGGGGCGCGGTCATGCCACCACCCTTGGCGCCGTGGCCGCCGCGATCCGGTCCGAAAGCGGCGCGCGCAGGGCGTAGCTCAGGCCCTTGGGCTGGTAGCTCAGCCTGGCCTCGCCGCCCAGGTCGCGGGCGACGCCGCGCTCCAGCAGCTTGGTGCCGAAGCCCTGGCGCTTGGGCACGAAGACCGGCGGCCCGCCGCGCTCGACCCATTCGAGGACCAGGCTGGGGGTGGCGCCCGGGTTCCCGTCGCCATCAACCTCCTCGATCCGCCAGGCCACCGTGACCTGGCCGCTGGCCGAGGTCAGCGCCCCGTGCTTGGCGGCGTTGACCATCAGCTCGTGCAGGGTCATGTGCAGGGCCACCGCCGTCTCGGCGGTCAGGGCGATGGCGGGACCGCGGGCTGTGAAGCGCGGATCGGCCAGGCCGCCGAACGGCTGCAGCGCCGTCTCCAGCACGTCGCGCAGGTCGGTGCGGCCCCAGGCCTGGCGGGTCAGCAGCTCGTGGGCCCGCGACAGGCCCATCAGCCGCGACTCGAACGAGTCGGCGAAATCGGCGGGCGAGGGGGCGGCGCGCAGGGTCTGGCGGGCGATCGACTGCACCGAGGCCAGGGTGTTCTTCACCCGGTGGTCCAGCTCGCGCAGCAGGAAGGTGCGCCGCTCCAGGGCCTCGTTCAGCGAGGCGTAGAGCCGGGCGTTCTCGATCGCCGCCGCCGTGGCCCGGGCCATGGCCTCCAGGCGGACCACCGTGTCCGGCGAGGGCGTCTGGCCCACCGCCCAATAGGCCCCGATCGCGGCGATCGGGTCCTTGGGACGGACCGGCGTCATCACCAGGCTCTTGACGAAGGTCGGGCGGTAGGCGTCGTGCGGGATGCGGTCGTCGGCGTAGATGTCGGGGATCACCACCGTCTGGCCGTGCAGCATGGCCCAGCCGGAGATGCAGGCGGTCATCGGGAAGCGCTGGCCCTTCCACATCGGGCCGATGGCGTCCTCGTCCAGGTACCAGCATTGGTCGCCGTCGCGCAGGACGAAGCAGACGCCGTCGGCGCCGGACATCCGCCGGGCGGCCGAGCGGACGACCGCGGCGACCTCCTCGATCGTGCGCGTGGCCGACAGCGCCTCGATCGTCTCGACCAGCGTGATCAGGGCGGCGTGGTCCGCCTGTTCCGAACGCTCGGCGTTCGCGACGTTTAGCACTCTGGTTGTCCCGATGCCTGTGTCCCCAAGCGACCGTAGCACCCACGAAGGTCGCGGCAAGGTGGAGCGTATGCTTAATGCTCGTCGCACGCGGCTAAGAGCCAGGCTCCCGCCATGCCCGGCCCTCGGCTGATGGCAAGATCCTCAATGACTTCAAGGCCCCAGGCGTTGGGGGCGGGCGCCAGCGCCGCGACAATCGGTCGCGATCCGCCCCGCTCCTGCAACGCTTTTCCGTCCGGGGTTCGCAGGCCGGGAAACTTGCGCTATGCACCCTGGCGCACGCGCAACGCGGCCCGGTAGCTCAGCAGGATAGAGCAGCGCTTTCCTAAAGCGAAGGTCAGGGGTTCGAGTCCCTTCCGGGCCGCCATTTTTGTATCGTGCCAACTTAAGACTGACCACATTCCAACTTAAGGATGACCATAGCTGCGAGTGAGTCGCACCTGGGGTAGTCGGTGCCCTCCATGCCGTTTCCCGCCGCCAGCAATGTCCGAGAAGGGTCGGCTGCGTGCGGCACGCTTGGCCTTGCGCGCCGTCACTTGGGAAGCCGAAGCAAGCGATGACCGAAAGAGGGGACGACCGTTGCTAGACGGTTAGTATTTGGCCGCGAAGCCGACGGACCACTTGTCCTCGGCCTCGTCGAGATCTTCGTCGCGCCCTTTGGTGTAGCCAAGGTCGATCCCGAAGTCGCGATCCTTGTTGAAGTAGATCGAGACAGTGGCGTCGAAGAGGTTGAGGTGGTCGGGTCCGCCCCTGAAGCGGCCCATGTAAATATCGCTGATCTTCAGTTCCACCGGCGTCTCGTCCGCCTGACCGACGAACCGCAGGCCCAGACGCGCGCCTGGCCGAATGAAATCCTTCGACGCTTCCGCGTCTCGATCACCGATCTTGGCGAAGCGCCCGCTGTTGAGCCGGACATCACCGATCACATTCCACCAGATGTCCGAGTCGCCGATCTCCGTCTGACGGTTGATGAACGAGAAGGTCGGCCGCAGCAGCAGGTTCAGGCCCTCCACGCGACTGTGGTCGTCGTGGTTGACGATGACCTTGGGGATGGCCGCCGCGCTCCAGACCGGTGATTGTATGTGACCGCCGCCGACGTCCTTGGGGACCGACAGGCTGTAGGCTAGGATCGCCCCGTACTCGACTAGGTCGCTGGAGACCTTCTTTCCGTCGGTCTTGGTTTTGCTGGTGTCGAAGTTGACGCCGACGAAGGGGACGAACGACCCCAGCAGAACCTTGTCCGAGCCAGGCTTGGTTCCCCCGATCGGGAATGCGTAGCCCAGAGCGCCGACGAACTTGGTCGATTTCTTCCCGGCCGTCTGGTCGTCTTCGAAGCTGATCTCGACCTTGTCGGTGTCGTCGAACCCGTCGCCGCCGTGGGAATAGATCAGGTCGGTGGAGGTGCCGCGCGCGCGGAAGTTACGCAAGCTCCAGGTCTTGGTCTTGCCGTCGTCCTCGGGCTTTTCGGTTTCGGCTTCCTCGGCCTTGCAGCGAAGCTGAGCGCTGGCGGAAGCGAAGAACATCACTGGGTCGCGCTCGGCCTGGGTGACCGCGATCGTGAAGGTCTTGGCATCGGTAAGCGCATAGTCAAAGGCGTTGCCCGCATTGACCAAGGCCTCATACTCGGCCGTGGAGCAACCCTTCTTGCCCTCTCCGCAAAACGCGTCTCGCAACATCAGCGCTTGCGCAGCGGGGGAATATCCTGGGCGCTGGTTGGCGGCGGCGATCTTGGTCTCGAGCGTGCGGCTGACCTGACCCTTTTCAATCATGGCGACGGCTAGGGCCGCCTTGTCCACCGGCCGGGTGATGTCGATCTTGCCGGCGGCGTCACGCGGGCAATAGGCCGGCGCCTCAGCCAGGGCACCGCCGACGCAGCACAACGACGCCACGACCGCGATCGGCGCAAGATGTGAGCGGGCGCGGCTCATGTGGTGGCCTTGGTGATGCGCAGTTTCAGTTGGCTCAGCGTGTCGGCGAGCGCGGCCACGACGAAGGCGGCGTTGAACGTGAAGGTGTGACCTTTCTGGCTTAGCCGAAAGCGCACCGCGGTCAGGTAGCCCAGCATGCCGTCCTGATTGTAGCGGTAGTCCTTCGACATCACGCCGCCCGGATCATGCGGCGGGGCCCTGCCATCGTCGGTCAGCTGGTCCTCACAGGCCATGCTGACGTCGAAGGCGATCGAACTGCCCAGCGCCGCGTGCAGCGCCTCGACCGTGGACGCCTTTCGAGACTTGGCGCGGCTGGCGAAGAAGCGCCGCACACGCGGCAAATGCTCGCTTGGAATGTCCATCTGTTCCCCCGATGTCCTGGCCCCCGAGCCCAACCGGCTGTGATGGCGCTTCGCGCCCCGGCCGGCGAACTCAACTTCGCATAACGACGTTCTTGAGTATGCCCGCTATGGTTAAGTTTCGCAACGGGCGCTCGCGCCCTATGCGGCCGTGCCCCCCGGACTTTACGCCTGCTGGCTCCAGCTCTGGTGCGGTGAACAGTGGACGTCGCCTTGGGGGGCGAGGTGAGGCGACAGGCCAACGTCAGCATTTCCCCGCCATCGACCGTGAGACCGGGCGCGAAGTCAGCGCTGGCGAAGAACAGGGTCCACATCACGCCGTTGGCGGGCCGGGCATAGTTGCCGCCCCAGCTCATCACTGGATAGCGCGGCTGATCGTCCAGAAGCCGTGGCCGATCTGGAACCGGCCACGCTCCTAGTGATCAGTCGCGGTTGGGTCCGACGGTCGGGCAATTGGGTTGGCCCTATAGTGGTGCCAACTTAGAACTGGCCGCGTTCCAACTTAAGAGTGGCCGCACATGCGACTGGATCGCAACTGTCCGGGCAAGTTTGCGATGTTGAGACTGCTCAGGTGGCCTTTGCCCAAACTGTTGCCGCAGCTCACAATTTTAGGCGTGAAGGCCACTCGTAGGAAGTTCTGCGAGCGCTAATTCCTGCACGCGGCGATTGAACGTTGTCGCAATACGCAGCAGGCGCTCTCGCTCCTCTGATGGGAAAATTTTCGTGCCCACCGCAGCAATCAAGGAGCGCCCAAGGCTGTGGAAGGCGTCGTTGAGGGGCGGGCAGGAGGCTTGGCCCCAACAGGTCGCCGCCTGGCCGACCGCGTCCAGGACGCCGGTCACCAGCAGGGCCTCTGCGGCCGCGGGCCGGCCGACCGTGACGATTGCCGACTAGGCGGCGACGAACGGCGCGCGGACGGGGCGGCCTCGTCCATGGAGAGGCCTGGGGCTTGTCCAAAGGTCAGTCGGCGGATCCTGCAAACTCTCTTCGGCGCTGATCACACGGACGGTTGGTCGGCCATCTTTCGCCTCTTGTGTCCAAGGGAAGCCGCGCGGCGAGCATGGGGTCGGCCGCAAGCGATTGGAGATCCACGGAATCTGGGCGTAACCCAGGCTTGATCTCGCCACCGGGGTCGCGGCGTCGATTTCGGCCCTGTTTGGCGGCCCTTTCAGGGGCGCCCGAGCGCCCGAGCGAGCATCGTACGGAGGTTGCGCGCTTGGTCGGGGGTGATCGGACCAAGCACCCCTCGGCTCTTGGGCGGCAGATGCTCGCCGGGGTCGCCCTGGGCCTGGAAGACATAATGGGAAAATACCGCCTGCCACGCCTGGCGATGGGCGGGCGGAAGCGCCTTGATCGCCAGGATCGCGTGCATCATCGCGTCGCGCGGCGCGCCATAGACCGCCGAGGGCGGCGTCCACCAATAATTGACCAGCACATTGATCGGCTCCAGCGAACGGACGTGGTGCCACCAGAGATAGGGGATGTAGATCGCGTCGCCGGGCTCGAGCTCGGCGGTCATGGACGCGGCGCGGGCGGCGGCGAACCGCGGGTGGACCTCGGGATCGGCTTCGTCCAGCGCCACCAGGCTGATGGTCGCCCCGGCGGGCGTCATCTCCATGGGGCCGACATAGAGGTTGCTGATCTGGTCCGGCGGGAACAGCGTGAACTCCCGCCGGCCCGCCACTACGCAGGCGATGTTCTCGGCTGGATCGTAGTGGGTCGCGACGGTGACGGCGTTGCCGATCCATAGCCGCGGATCGACCGTGTCGGCCACGAGCCCCAGACGGTTCTCGGCCGAGAACCCGGGCAGGTTGTCGCGCGAGGTGATCGACTGGGCGGCGAGAGCCGGCGGGCGTTCGTCGCCCAGATGTTCCAGCAGGAAGTCCAGCACGGTCGATACCCGCGCCGGCTGCTGCTGAAAATTGAAGCCGCTCAGGTCGTCGTTATAGAAGAACCGGCCATTGATCCGCGGCGGCCCCGAGACGGTCTTGATCTGTTGGCCTTGGTCGAACCGGCGCAGGTAGTCGCAGATGGCCGCGGGCGAGGTCCGCCCGGCGGCCACCACCGGCCAGTCGCCCACCAGACCGCGCATGACCACCGGTCGCGCGGCCGGCACAACTTCGTCCCGGAAGCGCTCCGGCGTGACGTTGTCCAATTCGGGAATCTGCGTGGGAATGGTCATCAGGACTTCGGTCTCTGGGTTGGGCGCGCCGACGATAGCGCGGCCAAAGGACGCGGGCCATCCGGCGGGCTTGGCCTTTCAGGACCTGACAACGCTTTCTGCAATTTGTTTTATTTAATTTCCATTGCGCTTCCATTACGATGTCGTAACGTAGCTGTCGGGACAGCGTACGTAGGTAAGCGTGTTGAGACAGCGCTGTCCGAACGGCGGGGCTTGAGGGGGTTATCGAACAATCACGCGGGCAAACGCGTGATCCTGGGGCGGGAACAACGGATCGATCCGACTTCGTCGGCCATCGCGACGCCAGCCCTTCAGATCGAAAAAGCGGCCACCATAGGTCGCGATGAAAAACAACCGCGCCCTGGCGTTGAAAATGGTCTCTGTGGGAGGAGAGAGGGAATGAAGAAAACAAGGTTCAAGCGCGCGTCCGCGCGACAGGCGATGCGCTACGGCGCCTCCGCCCTGGCGTTGGGAGCGGTCACGTTCGGCCTGGCGCCGACCGTCGCCTTCGCCCAGGCCGCCGCGCCGGGCCAGGAAGCCCAGGCCACGGTCGTGGATGACACCACGGTCACCGAAGTGGTCGTCACCGGCGTCCGCCAGGCGCTGAAATCGGCGCAACAGCTCAAGCGCGACGCCGACACCGTGGTCGATTCGATCACCGCCAGCGACATCGGCGCCTTTCCGGACAAGTCGGTGGCCGAAGCCCTGCAGCGCGTGGCCGGCATCACCGTCAACCGCTTCGCCGCCACCGCCGACACCGCCCACTTCTCGGCCGAACCCTCGGGCGTCATCGTCCGCGGCCTGCCGCAGGTGCGGTCGGAGTTCAACGGTCGCGACAGCTTCACAGCCAACTCGTCGCGCGGTCTGGGCTGGGGCGATATCTCGCCCGAGCTGATGGCCGGCGTTGACGCCTACAAGAACCAGACCGCCGAACTGATCGAAGGCGGCATCGCCGGTACGATCAATCTGCGTACTCGCACACCGTTCGACTCCAAGGGGCGGCTGTTCGCCCTGTCGGTCGACGCCACCTACGGCGACCTGGCCGACCGCGTCACGCCGAGCGTCTCGGGCATCTGGAGCGACCGCTGGGACACCAAGATCGGCGAGTTCGGCCTGATGGCCAACTACGCCTATTCCCAGGTGATCACCAATTCCGAAGGCATCCAGTACGGTCGGACCGCCATTTTCGACGAGGGAATCTATTCGGGCAAGGGCCTGAAATACATCCCGTCCAGCGTGTCCTATCGCGACAACACCTATGACCGCACCCGCAACGGCGCGGCCTTCGCGGCGCAGTGGCAGGACCATGACCACAAGTTCTTGGCCACGCTCCAGTACAACCGGTCCAAGTACAAGAACGAGTGGGAAGAATATGTGATCGGGGCCAGCCCGTTCAGCCTGTTCGCCTTGCCCACCTCGTTCCACGTGACCCCCGGCAGCACGTTGATTCCCCAGCCGGCCCCCGGCACCCCGGACTTCACGTTCGACGACCAGGGCAATTTCCAGAGCGGGGTGATGACCTCGGACATCGGCTGGTGGGGCGCGGACAACGCCGGATCGGCGCAGGTCGCCCAGAACAGTTCGGGCCAGCAGATGGTCAACGCCTGCTACGGCTGGAACGGTTGTACGCCGGCCCGTCGCGGCGGCGACTTCACGACCGACACCCGATACAACGTCGGCACCAACATCACCGAGGACCTCGGCTTCAACCTGAAATGGAACCCCACTGAAAAGTGGCGCTTCAACTTCGACGTCCAGAAGGTCGAAGCCACCGTCGACAACTACGACATCGGCGTGGGCCAGCAATCGTTCGCCAACATCGGCCTGGACGCCACCGGCGACCACCCCAAGCTGACCCTGCTGCCCGGCACCAACATCAACCTGGCGCCCGGCGGGCTGCTGAACCCGAACGCCTACCGCTACAACTACGTTCAGGACCATATCGAGAAGTCCGAGGGCGACGAGTTCGCGACGCGGCTGGACGCCCAGTACCTGTTCGAGTCGGACTGGCTGGATTCGATCAAGGTGGGCGTGCGCTACGCCGACCGCGACCAGACCGTGCGCTGGGGCAGCTACAACTGGGGCAACATCGCCAACACCTGGAGCAACAACGCCGCCTGGTACAACATCGACAGCTATGCTCCGGCGCCGAACGGCGCGGGCGGCACCTTCACCGGCTATCAGCGCGGCCTCAGCGACACCCGCCGGTTCAGCAACGACTTCTTCGGCGGCGGCCTGCTGACGCCGCAGGAGTTCGTGTTCTTCAACATGGACAAGCTGAAAGACCACGCCGGCATGCAGCAGGCGCTGGGTTCGGCCTCGACCGGTGTGGGCGATTGGAACGCGCTGTGCTCGGGCAAGGGCCGCCGCTCGGCGGAGACCAACTGCTTCCTGCCGTCCGAAATCCTCAACGTTTCCGAGGAGAGCAAGGCCGCCTACGCCATGCTGAAGTTCGGCGGCCACGCCGGCACGCTGTTTGGCCACACCTATTCGGGCAACCTCGGCGTCCGCTATGTCGAGACGACGGTGGAAAGCAAGGGATCGACGGCCTTTCCCGTGACCCTGAACGCCAGCCAGCTGGTCTGCGAACCGCGGGGCGCGCCCCAGCCCGGACAGCCGACCCCCGAGATCACCCAGACCATCGGCTGCTATATTTCGGCCGAGGATCGGGCGTTCAACTCGGGCGCCACGACCCCGAGCACGATCTCGACCAAGCACGAAAACTGGTTGCCGAGCTTCAACTTCAAGTTCGACATCAACGACAAATGGCTGCTGCGCTTCGCCGCGTCGCGTTCGATGGCCCGCCCCGACATGGGCAACCTGAAGAACTATCGGTCGATCAGCATCAACCTGCCCAGCGTCGACAATCCCAGCGATCCGCGTTGGCAGCGCAATTCGGCCGGAGTCATCACCGGGGTTGCGCCGCGCTACACGGCCAGCTCGCAGAATCCGCGCCTGAAACCGATCACGGCCGACCAGTATGATCTGTCGCTGGAGCACTACTTCGCCGATGTCGGCTCGTTGTCGGTCGCCGTTTTCCACAAACAGTTCCACGACTACATTCAATTCGGGTCGTTCAACGAGACCTTCACCAGCAACGGCGTGACCCGCACCGTCGAGGTGAATGAACCGGTCAACGGCAAGGGCGCCAAGATCCAGGGCGTCGAACTGGCCTACCAGCGCTATTTCGACTTCCTGCCCGCGCCGTTCAACGGCCTGGGGGTTCAGGCCAACTACACCTACGTGAAGAACAAGGGCATCGTGAACACCAACATCACCCCCGTCTCCAACGACGGCGGCGGCGGAACTGGTGGCGGGGGCCTGCAGGCGGTCGCCGACAGCATCAAGGTCGACTCGCTGGAAGGCCTGTCGGAGCACGCCTACAACGTGGTCCTGATGTACGAGAAGGGTCCGTGGGCGGCGCGCGCCGCCTACAACTGGCGCTCTAAGTACCTGGTGACCGCCGTGGACTGCTGCGTGGCCTTCCCGGTCTGGCAGGACGCGGCCGGCTTCCTGGACGCCTCGATCCGCTACAAGGTAAACGACAACGCCGAGATCAGCCTCCAGGGCAGCAACCTGCTGGCCACCGAGACGGTGCTTCGTCAGCAGGTCACCGACTACGACAAGGGCGGGAAGCTCACGCCCAACGCCTGGTTCAAGAACGACCGCCGCATCCAGATGGGCGTGCGCCTGAAATACTAGCCTTGGCACTGGGTGCGCCGCGAGCGATCACGGCGCATTCCCTCCCCTCGGGGCGTCGGAACCGACGCCCCGATTTTTTGACAATGCCGATCGCGCGCTCGATCATCCGCCCGCGTCGGTCGGCGGATTCTAGGATCAGAATCCTCGGGCGTCTGAGCGGCGGCGCCGAGGATCGGAGTTTTCTTGATGCCAGCACCTCTGAGGGTGGTGATCGTCGGTGGCGGGACGGCCGGCTGGATGTGCGCGGCGGCCCTGGTCGGCGCGGTTCGCCCTGGCGTCTGCGAGGTCCGGCTGGTGGAGTCCGACGAGATCGGCATCGTCGGCGTGGGCGAAGCCACCCTGCCGCAGATCAAGGAATTCAACGAATATATCGGCGTCATCGAAGCCGACTTCATGCGCAAGACCAACGCCACGTTCAAGCTCGGCATCGAGTTCGTGGACTGGGGCTTCAAGGGCTCGTCCTACATCCATCCCTTCGGCGTGCACGGCAAGCCGATGGGCGGCGTGCCGTTCTATCAGTACTGGACCAAGGCCCGCCAAGGCGGCCGCACCGACGATATCGAGGACTTCTGCCTGCCGATCGTCGCAAGCCGCCTCAACCGCTTCGACTTCCCCACTACCGACGAAGGCGGGATTAACTCGACCTTCGCCTACGCCTATCATTTCGACGCCAACCTCTATGCGGGCTTCCTGCGAGAGTTCTCGGAAGCCCGAGGCCTGCGCCGCACCGAGGGCAAGGTCATCGACGTCACCTTGCGCGCCCAGGACGGCCATATCGCCGCGATCACCCTGAACTCGGGCGAGGTGATCGAGGGCGACCTGTTCATCGACTGTTCGGGCTTCCGGTCGCTGCTGATGGGCAAGGCGCTGGAGGTGGGCTACGAGGACTGGACGCCGTGGCTGCCCTGCGACCGGGCCCTGGCCGTGCCTTGCGAGCGCACCGGCCCGCTGACGCCCTACACCCGCTCCACCGCCCGCGAGGCCGGCTGGCAATGGCGCATCCCGTTGCAGCATCGCACCGGCAACGGCTACGTCTATTCCAGCCGTTTCATCAGCGACGACGAGGCGGCGGCGACCCTGCTCGCCAACCTGGACGGGGCGGCGCTGGACGATCCACGGCCGCTGCGCTTCCAGGCCGGCCGGCGGGAGAAGTCCTGGCATCGCAACTGCGTCGCCGTGGGCTTGGCCAGCGGCTTCCTGGAACCGCTGGAGAGCACCAGCATCTATCTGATCCAGGTCGCCATCACCAATCTGCTCAAGCTGATGCCCGCCAGGACCATAGACCCGGCGCTGGTCGAGGAGTTCAACCGGCTGGTCGACGTGGAGTACGAGCGGGTGCGCGATTTCCTGATCCTGCACTACCACGCCAATACCCGCGACGACGCGCCCCTCTGGACCTATTGCCGCGAGATGGACGTACCGGAATCGCTGCGCCGACGGATGAGCTTGTTCCAGCACCGGGGCCACATCCACAAGTACGGCCAGGGGCTGTTCGCCCCGCCCAGCTGGCTGTCGGTGTTTGTCGGCCAGGGCTTGCGCCCGGCCCACTACGACCCGCTGGTCGACAACCTGCCCTATGAGCGGATCGTCGCCGAGATGGACGCGCTGCGCGACAGCGTCGCGCTGGCCGCCCGGAGCATGAGCGATCATGCCGCCTTCGTTGACGACTATTGCGCCTCGCCCGCCGCGGTCCGTCTGCGGGAAGGCGTCGCGTCGTGAGCCGGCCGATCCGCAGCGTCGCCGTGGTCGGCCGTGACGTCTCGGCCTGGTTGACCGCCCTGGCCCTGCAGCGCGCTTTCGGCCGCCAAGGCGTCAGCGTCACGGTCGTCGAACTGCCTTCCGCCCTACGGGCCGTCGACGCGGTGATCGCCCTGCCGGCCCTGGAGGGGCTCCACCGGCTCCTGGGTCTCGACGAGTCCGAGGTGCTGGCCGCCTGTTCGGGCGTCTACGCCCTGGGTCAGCAATTCGCCAACTGGTCGCGTTCGCGCCCGCCGTTCGTCCACGCCTATGACAGCCAGGGCGCGGCCCTGCGCCAGATCCCTTTCCTTCACTACTGGCTGAAGGCCCGCGCCGAAGGGTTGAACGTGGCGCTGGAGGACTTCTCGCTGGGCGCAGCGGCAGCCAAGCACGGCCGGTTCATCGTCCACAACGACGCCACCGACAGCTTCTCCAAGGCGCGCAACGGCTATCACCTGGACGCGCAGTCCTACGTCCGGCTGCTACGCCACAAGGCGATGGCGGCCGGGGCGCAGCGCGTGGCCGGAACGCTGGATCGCGTGGCGCGCACCCCCGTCGGCGTCGCCTCGGTCACCCTGAACGGCGGGACGAGCGTCGCTGCGGACCTGTTCGTCGACGCCTCGGGCCCCGACGCGGTGCTGGCCGGCCGGGCGCTGGAGGTCCCATTTGAATCCTGGTCCTCCTGGTTTCCCTGCGACCGGATCCTGGCCGCCTCGGGCCCGCGCCTGAAGCCGCTGCCGGCGATGAGCCGGATCTCGGCCTTCGGCGCGGGCTGGATGGGGATGTTCCCGCTGCAGGACCGCACGCCGGTTGTCGCGGCCTACGACTCGCGGCGCATCTCCGACGAGGAGATGGCGCGGACCGCCTCGGTGCTGGCCGGCATGGCGCTGGGCGATGCGGTGGTCAGCCCGTTCGCCGCCGGCTGCCGGGCCGCGCCCTGGACCGGCAACTGCGTCGCCATCGGAGAGGCCGCCGCTTGCCTGGAGCCGCTGGACGCCGCGCCGCTGCACATGATCCACCTGGGGATCTCGCACCTGATCACTCTTTTCCCGGTGGACGCCGACAACCTGCTCGAGGCCCACCCCTACAACGAGGCCGTGCTGTCCCACGCCCGGAACCTCCGCGACTTCCAGATCGCCCACTACCGGCTCAACGAGCGCCTCGACGAATCGTTCTGGGACGGGGCGCGGGCCGCCGAGCCGCCGCCTGGCCTAGCCTACAAGCTGGACCTGTTCGCCGCCCGGGGCGCGGTGGCGCTCTACGAGGACGAGACGTTCCAGGAGGAGAACTGGATCTCGATCCTGATCGGCCACGGCCTGATCCCCCGAGGCCACGACCCCCAGGCCGACGCCATGCCGAGGGAGGAGCAGATCCAGAGCTTCCAGCGCATGCTGGGCTTCATCGCCGCGGAGGTGCGCGAGATGCCGTCCATCGAGGCCCAGTTGGAACTGTTCGCGCCCCCGCCCTCATCCGCCTCGTTCTGAAGGTCGCCCGATGCCCGCTCTCCCGACGCCACCCGCACGGATTCGAGACATCGTCGTCGTCGGCGGCGGCACGGCGGGCTGGATGGCCGCGGCCGCCCTGTCCAAGGTGATGGGAACCCAGGCCTATACGATCACCCTAGTCGAATCCGAGCTGATCGGGACGGTGGGGGTCGGCGAGGCCACGATCCCGATGATCACGATGTTCAACAGCGTGCTCGGCATCGACGAGAACGAATTCGTCCGCGAGACCAACGCCACCTTCAAGCTGGGCATCGAGTTCGCCGGCTGGCGCCGCGAGGGCCACAGCTACTTCCACCCGTTCGGCCAGTTCGGCGTGGACATGGACGGGATCAACTTCAACCACTACTGGCTGCGCTGGATGCAGGCGGGCGGTGGAACCGACCATGGCCGCTTCAACGCCGAGACCGAGGCCGCCCGCCAGGGAAAGTTCGGGCGCACCGGCGACGGTCGCTCCCCTGGCCTGCCCAACATCAACTACGCCTTCCAGTTCGACGCCAGCCTCTATGCCGCCTATCTGCGCCGCTACGCCGAGAAGCGCGGAGCTCGCCGGACCGAAGGGCAGGTCGTCAAGGTCGAGCGGAACGGCCAGAGCGGCCTGATCGAGAGCCTGCTCCTGAAGGATGGCCAGGCGATCCGCGGCGACCTGTTCATCGACTGCTCGGGCTTCCGGGGCTTGCTGATCGAGGAAACGCTGCAGGCTGGCTACGAGGACTGGAGCCACTGGCTGCCGGTCAACCGCGCCGCCGCCGTGCCCTGCGCCAAGGTCGAGGATCCCGTCCCCTACACCCGCGCCACCGCCCGCGAAGCGGGCTGGCAGTGGCGCATCCCGCTGCAGCACCGCACCGGCAACGGCTACGTGTTCTGCGATCAGTTCATCAGCGAGGACGAGGCCGCCCGGCTGCTGATGACCCGGCTGGACGGCGCGCCCCTGGCCGAACCGCGCATCCTGCGTTTCGTCACGGGCCGCCGCCGCAAGTCCTGGATCGGCAATTGCGTCGCCCTGGGCCTAGCGAGCGGCTTCATGGAACCCCTGGAAAGCACCAGCATCCACCTGGTGCAGGTGGGCATCTCCAAGCTGCTGGCGATGTTTCCCAAGGGGGGCTTCAATCCGCTGATCACCGATCGCTACAATGCGGAGATGGAGGCGGACTACGTCAATATCCGTGACTTCCTGATCGCCCACTACAAGATCACCGAGCGCGAGGACACGCCCTTCTGGCGCTACTGCAAATCGATGAGCATCCCCGACAGCTTGGCGACGCGGCTGGAGATTTTCCGCACGCGCGGGGAGGCGATGGTCGTGCACCATGAACTGTTCAAGGAACAAAGCTGGTTCGCGGTGCTGATGGGCCAGGGCCTGACGCCCGTCGATCACCACCCGGTGGCGGACCTGCTGTCGGAGGACGAGCTGAAGCTGCGGTTGGCCAAGGTTCGCACCAGCATCCAGGATCGAGTGAATGGCCTCCCCGGTCATCAGCAGTTCATCGACAAGAACTGCCGCTCAGCGGCGGGGTAAGGCTTGGCGGTGCTGATAACTTAACGGCGCCGCAAGGGCGCGCAGGGCTGGTGTCGCGTGCGGCGTCATAGGTCACCCTTTGCGGTCGGTCGTTTGGTCCGCGAAATTGCCAGCGGCACTCATAGTTCTCCGCAGCATCCGTATCCGCGCCGCAAAGCTGTTAGGCAGTAGGCATAGCGGGGCGCGGCTTCTACGATGCCGAAATGCGCCGACGCCTGCAGATGCTTTCCGAGACACCAACCGGCAAGTCTTGGATCAGACAGTTCAAGGACGCCGATCAGCCGGCTGCCGCGAGCCTGCTCGACGCGATGTTGCTGCTCAACGCTGAGCATATAGGCCAAGCGCTGCGGAGCGAATTGAGGGCACTCGGTGACAGACGTCAGCAGATCTCGCCAATCCCGTCTAGGCGAACTCGCCGATCGTCAAAGTTCTTCGGCCGAAAGCCGTGCCGTCTGGCCAATGTGATTGGTCGTCTTGACGCGCAATCTAGCTCGCCATCAAGATCGCGCAGCGGGGCGAGATCAAGATCGTGATCTTCAACGACCCAGGCGAGGAACAACGATACGCTGCGGCGAGCGCGCACGATCGCTTGTCGGGCTTCTCGCTGAAGGCGAGCTCTGGCATTCGCGCCGGACGTGCGGTGATCGAGGGAAGGGGCGATGGACGCGATTCAGACCATCTACACGCGGGCGGCGCGTAAGAAGCTGGGCTACTACGCCAACTGGGAGCCGTCGCGTCCCTTGGCGCTGGGCGACTATGGCCTGCTGAGGGGGCAGCACTTCGAGCGCATCGGCTCTCTGACCAGCCTGGGCGTGACCTGGGTCGCGCAAACCAACGACAACGAGAGCCATAAGAAGTTCACCTCGTCCAATTCGGTGTCGGCCGTCCTTAAGGCTAAGGGCAAGGGGCCGGGGGGCAAGGCCAAGCTGGAGGTTGCATTCGGCAGCGCCAACACCGTCTTCCTGGACGCTGCCGGCTGCACTTATCAGGCCATTGAGGATAAGCGCGCACTCGGCCAGGCGCTCGAAGCGCTGGGCAACTTCCAGTCCAATTGGGTGGTGGTGACCGATCTCATCCCCGCCAAGCGGTCGATCATGGCCATTTCTTCCGCCGAGAAGGCCAATATCACCTTCGAGGCGCTCGGTGCGGTGGACGCTATCGATCTCGCCGATGCATCGATCGAGATCGGCGCCAAGAAGCAGTCAGCCATCGGCTATCTCGTGGACGCCGAAAAAGGCTTCACGCCGTTCTTTGGATTGTGCGGGTTCAAGCCGCGGTTCCCGTTCGGGAACGAGGGGCTGCGCCCCTTGAGCCAACGCGCGGGCGGACAGGCCAAGCCGGTCGTCGCGGACGTGGCTAGCGAGCTTGTTTTCTTACAACTCTAGGCGCGGGCCGGGCCGATGCGCGGGTCCCCAGCACCTGCATAACGAAGTCGTCCTCGACGATGAACTGACGCGCCAGAGCGGCCTTGATCTTCGGAACCTCGGCTTCATCGAGGCACACGCGGGTGCTGTAGCCCGGCCGGCCGATCAGCTTCAGGCTCTGGAACGGAGCGAAAATCGAAGCGAAGTCGAACCCCTTACGGTCTTTGGCGAACCGTTCGGCGAGGTCTTCGCGCATGGTGATGATGAGTTGGGTCATCAATCCGTCCTTTGCCGTTCGTACGTCAGCAAAGCTAAGATTTTATGTTCGGAGCGACGATTCCGGCACCTTCGAGAGCCTCCGGCATTCCGGAAGGCTTGCAAAGGGCCTTTAGTCGTTCCACGGCGTAGAGGGTTCGTGAGTGGTCACGGGGCATCCCCAAGTAGGTTGGGTCGGCGGCCAATTCAACGGCCAGGGCCCCGCAGACGATCGGCGCCGAAAACGACGTTCCCGTCAGGTCGTAAGTCGGCTTCCCCGATCGAGCGATGAGAATGCCGACGCCTGGTCCGATCGTATCCACGCCTTCACCATAGGCGCTTTCGCCCCAATGGAAAACCTTTTTGCCCTGCCATGTTCCCGTTGGGTTCTCTTCGCCGTATGAATAGTCCCGCGGCATGCTGCCCCGCGCGCCCCAGTCCACCAGCCCGAACGCGCCTACGCCGATGCAGTCGTCCAGCCGGGCTGGGAAGTCGGCGCGATCGGCCGGTTCGTTGCCGGCGGCGCAGACGATCGTTACCCCGTGCTTGCGCGCTAGAGCGATGGTCGCCTGAATCGCACTTTCGTCGGCCTCGTTCATCTCGACCGCGCCGGCGCTGAGGTTGATGATGTCCACCTGGTTGGAAACGGCCATGTCGAAGATCGCGTTGTTGATCAGGACTGGATCCAGATGACTCTGGGGAAGGTTGTCTGAGAGCGGGAAGATGAAATCCTCGTTCAGAAGGTCCTCATCAGAATAAGTCGCGCTGGCGAACAGAAGTTCCGCCCCCGGCGCCATGGGGGCGCAGGAAATAGGCGCCATCCTGTCCGACAAGATCCTGCAGACGGCCTCACCGTGGATCCAGAAGTCGGGATCCTCATCGACCACGCCGCCGTCGTCGTCGATTCTTTTGACGTGCCTGAGCGACTCATCTGGCGTGAAACCCGCGTCGATGACGCCTATCCGCAGCCCGGCACCGCGATTGGGATTGGCCAGATGGTCGGTGCCGAGCATTTGATGCCACCAGCTGTGACCCGAGACTTTGATCGGCGCGCACCACACCTCGGGCAGGGCCCGGAACGACTGGACACAGCTGGTCCAGTACCCCGGCTCCTTGGGGATGGCGAAGGCCCAGCATGCGTCCAGGGCAGGATCGTCTTCGTACTCGAACCAGCCTTGGCCGACGGGCATGGCCTCCTGGTGAAGCGTCTGGCCGCCTGCGTCGAAGAAATAGAGATGCACCTCGGCACGGATCTGTTTTCCACCGGGCTTGAGGACCCGGAGACGACGTTTTCGCATGATGCAACCTGATCAACCCCTAGATGTTCATGTGAGCGTCAGGTTGGCTCAAGGTCAAGCTTCACCAGTCTATATTACTGATGTTGCACAGGAAGGTGGCGGTCGGGGGCGTCGGAGCATATACAGCTTTATCGGGAAGTGCGGGCGTGACCTGTTCGTAGCGCCTTCCAGGAGGCTCAGTTGAACGCCGACTGTCCGATTTCTGGAGACGGGCCAATGTCCGGAAATGGCGCGTCGGCGCCGCCCCAACAGAGAGGGGGAAACCTCCAGCGCTTCGCGCAGAGCGGGCTGGCGGCGCGGGTCAGCGCGCCTCCTGACCGAGGTTGTCGCAGTACGGTTCAGCAGTGACCTGGATCAGGGCGCAATGCTCGGCGATCAAGGCGGGGGGCACGCCGAGCCGTTGGGGATTTCGTGCAGGTCTATGGCTTGGAGGCGAGCAGGGAAGAGATCTCGATCGCCGAGACGATCGCCTCGCCCTTGGTCGGGGCGAATTCCAGCATCAGGCCCTGGTCGCCGACGCAGGCCTCGAACGTCTTTTTCAACGCCTTGAGCGGACCGCCGGCCTCGGCTGAAACATCCAGGTCGGCCAGCACGTGCGCCCCGTTGGCGACGACGTCGAAGCGCCGCTCGCCACTGGCCAGCTTGGGTTCGACGAAGGTCAGGCTCACGCTATAGCGGCCCGGCGCGACCGGCGCCGCGTAGGCGAAGCGGCCCTGGCGATAGCTGGCGGCCACGTCGATCTCGTCGGTCCCGCTGATCTGGGCCCGCGCGGCGGGACGTCCGTAGTCGGCCGGCGTATTGGCCGACTGAGCCTCGCCGCCCTTGAAGAAGGCGTCCGAACCGAACGTCGTGGTCTTGCCCGCGCCGACGATCGCGCCGGCGTCGATGCGCAACGGCGCGGCCGGATCGGCCGGGCGCCTCCAGGTGATGCGGTCCTCGACGGGCCGGCCGCCGAAGTCGGCGCGGGCGACCAGGACGTTTTCGCCGGGCGCCAGGCGCACGGCCGGCCACACGCAGATCCGCTGCGGACAGTCGACGCGCGAGCCCAGCGAACGTCCGTTCAGCGTCAGCTCGGTCGTCGCGCCGTTCGAATAAACCCGCACGTCGGTAACCGGATAGGCGCGATCGACATAGCGCCGGCCATTGATGTGGACCGTGGGCGTCGTCGCCCAGTTGGCCTTGTAGAAGTACCAGGCGTCCTTGCGGATCTTGCGGTCATAGGTGACCAGCCCCTTGGTGTTGATGTCGTCGGCGTCGCCCTCGTGCCGGATCGTGGTGGCGAAGTCGAAAGCGTTCCACAGCCACGTCCCCCAGAGATAGGGGCGCTGCGACAGGGCCGCCCAGGCGGTTTCGTGGATGTAGCTCTCGTACTCCTCCGGCTGGGTGCGGCCCCGCGAGTCGATCGGTCCGCCCAGAACGTCGTCGGTGTGAATGGTCACCCCGCCGCCGGCGCCATATTCCGTCACCGACAGCGGCTGGCGCGGCCGCTTGGCGCGCAGGGCGTCAAGATGCGGGCCCAGGTCGTCGGGCGCACCGAAATACCAGCCGAAATAGCGGTTGGCGCCGCCCAGGTCGGCGGCCTCGGCGGTGGTCGGCACATCGACGCCGGCGGCGAAGACCCGGCCTTCGCAGCATGTCGCCAACGCCGTGGGACGCCCGGGGTCTTCCTGATGGGCCAGAGCGTTCAGCGACTTCAGCAGCGGCATCGGGTCCGGCGCCTTGCCATCCTTGTAGCCAGTCAGGAAGGCGGGGAAGGAGTTGCCGAAATCGACTTCGTTGGCGATGCCCCAGCTGGCGACCGAGGCGTGATTGTAGTTCTGCCGGATCAGTTCCTTGAGCTGCTGGCGCGCGTTCTCGATCAACGCCGGCGTCGGCTCCATCGCGCCGCCAAGCGTCCAGGCCGAGACCAGCGGGATTTCGTCCCAGAGCACGAAGCCGTACTTGTCGGCCAGATCATGGATGGCCTGGCCGTGCTGGTAGTGCGTCAGCCGGATGGTGTTGGCGCCCATCTCGCGCAGGGTGGCCATGTCGTCCTCGACGTCGGCGGGGCTGATCGCCCAACCCTTCCCCTCGCGGTCCTGATGATAGCCGACGCCGCGCAGGCGGTAAGGCTTGCCGTTCAGCAGAAAGCCCCGGTCGGAATCGAACCCCATCTGGCGCACGCCGAAGGGCGTCGTCATCCGGTCCAGCACCTTGCCGTCGGCCGAAACCAGATCCGTCTCCAGGCGGTAGAGGTAAGGGTCGGCGACGCCGTTCCACAGGTGCGGGTCGGCGAGCGAGAGGGCGAGCAACGCCTCGTGGGCGCCCTTGGCGGGGATGGCCGAGGCCGTGTCGGCCTGAGCGGCCAGACGGCCCGCGGCGTCATAGAGCTTGACCACCACACGGGCATTCAGCGCGCCGGCCCGGTCATTGCGCAGCTTGGCGCGAACCTGAATCTCGGCCTTGGCGGGCGAAAGCGTGGTGGTGCGGGCATAGACGCCGGCGCCGCCGAAATCGAGCATGTCAAAGTGGGCGGAATTGGTGAGGACGAGGCTGACGGGGCGGTAGAGGCCGCCGTGCACGAAGAAGTCGCCGGTCAGGGGCAGGATGTCGGCCGTGGCGGCGCCCGGCGCGGGCTTGCTGTTGTCGGTGCGCACCGCCAGCAGGTTCTGGCCGCCCCGCAGAGCGTCGGTCGCATCCAGGCGGAAGCGCGAGAAGCCGCCCTGGTGTTCGCCCAGATAGACGCCATTCAGCCAAACCTTGGCGGCGCGGCTGGCTGCGTCGAACTGCAGGTAGGCGCGACGGCCTTCCAGCTTGGGCGCGGCGAACGCCAGCCGATACCAGCCCACGCCCTGGGTCTTGTTGATGGTCTCGGCTTTGTGCGTGTGCTCGGGCCCGGCCAAGTAGAGACCCACGCGGTTCCAGGTGTGGGGCGCCGCGACGAGCTGCCAGTCGCGGTCGTTGAAGCTGGGGCTTTCCGCGCCGCTGAGCGCGTCATCCTGGCGAAAGCGCCAGTTGTCGGCCAGGGACATCTCGGCGCGCGTCGGTGGGGCCGCCGACTCGGCCCGGGCGGCTCCCGGTGTGGTGAGGGTGGCGATGAGGACCGTCATCGCCGTGGCCAGAAGCAGTCGTCTCATCGCCATGCCCTCCCGATCGCCCCCTGCTGAGGCGTTGGGGCGAGCTTAGCGCCTCAAATCAAATCTGCCAGATCAATTTGGAAAAATTGGTCAGTCAGCTTTCTGTGCGGCAGAAAAGCGGGCTCGCACGTCGGCGGCCACGCGGCGCGCTTCCTCCAGCGCCAGCTCTTCGGTCGTGAAGAGCAAGTGGTCCATCACGGCGGCGAGGTGGGCGCGCATGGCGGCCCTCGCGGCCTGTGAGTCGCGGGCCTTGAGCGCTTCGACGATGCGGCGGTGCTCGGCCACGACGGGGCGGATCTTGGCGCTGCGGGCCTTGTTGTGAAGCAGGGCGCAGGCCGGCGAGGTCGAGCGCAGGCGCCACAGCTCCTCGATCATCAGCACGATCCCGGCGTTGCGCGTGGCCTGGGCGATGGTCATATGGAACGCCCGGTCGGCGTCTTCGGTGACCTTCGGGCGCAGGTTCTCGGCCGTCATATCGTCCAGCAGCCCTTCTAGCCGGGCGATCTCTTCGTCGGTGATGTGATTGGCGGCCAAGGCCGCGGCTTCGCCCTCGAACGCCAGGCGCGTCTCGGTCAGCTCGAAGGCGGTGATGGCGAATCCGGGGTGGTCTTCGCGGCCCGGCAGCCGCCGGACATAGGCGCCCGAGCCCACGCGGATGTCGATGTAGCCCTGGACCTCAAGCGCGATCAGCGCCTCGCGCACCGCGGGGCGGCTGGCGCCGTATTCGGCGCAGAGCTCGCGCTCAGCGGGCAGGCGGCTGCCGATCTCGTAGCGCCCCGCGATCAGGTCGTCGAAAACATGCTGAGCCAGCCTCTGGTAGATGCGCTCTCCGCTCGCGGCGCCGTCTTCGGCAGGGCGCGTCTTTTCCGCGATCCCCTTTGCGCGAGCCGTCATTCCCAGTCTCCACGATCATCGTCGGCGTTGTGTGCGCGCGCCAAGCTGGCGCCCGGCGACGCGCTGTTCGATTGTGGTCCGGATCGCGGGAGTTGTCAGGCAAAAAGAGGTTGACGCCCCATCCCCGAACCCAAAAATTGGTCAGACAGATTAAGCGCGACCGGACAGACCGTTCGTGAAAAAAATTGGGAGGGGAAATGAACAGGCGTCTTCTTTGGCTGGCGAGCGCCGCCATGATCGCGGCTTCCGGCCAGGCTTGGGCCCAGACCGCGCCGCAGCCGGACGGCCAGGCCGTGGCGCTCGACGAGATCGTCGTCACCGCGCAAAAGCGCGAACAGAACCTGCAAGACGTCCCAGCCGCCGTCAGCGCCGTCAGCAGCGAGCAGTTGGAAGCGCGCAACATCGCTCAGGTCACGGACGTGGTTCGCGTCTCGCCCAGCCTGACGGTCACCGAAAACACCAACGCCACCGGCGGAAGCATCAATTTGCGTGGGATCGGTACCTTCTCGTTCAGCATCGGCATCGAGCCCAGCGTGGCGGTCGTGGTCGACGACGTGGCGCTGCTACAGCAGGCCCAGGCCTTCTCCGGCCTGAACGACATCGCCCGCCTGGAGGTCCTGCGCGGTCCGCAAGGCACGCTGTTTGGTAAGAACGCCGCGGCCGGCGTCATCAACATCGTCACTCAGAAGCCGACCAAGACCCTGACGGGCTCGGCCGGGGGAACCCTGACCAGCGATGGCGAAAAGCGCGTCGAAGGCATGGTGTCGGGGCCGATCTCCGACAAGGGGGGCTTTCGCCTCAACGCTTTCTACGGCGATCGCGACGGCTATATCCGAAACCTCAACACTGGCCACAAGCTGAACGGCGACCGCTCCTATGGCGTTCGCGGGCGGCTCGAGCTGGATCCGACCGACGCGCTCAACATCAGCCTGACCGCCTCGCACACCAACACCAAGACCGACGGCCAGGTGCGCACTTTCCGCAGCATCAATCCGGGGGCCAGCGCCTTCGGCGCGCCGCTGGCCCTCTCCGCCGTCGGGATCACGCCGGGCGACGACAACTACAAGATCCGGCTGGACACCGAGCCTAAGAACACCAGCAAGCAGACCATGTTGAACGGCCGCGCCAGTCTGGACCTGGGCGGCGCCAACCTGGTGTCGATCACCAGCTACCAGGACTGGCGCTTCCGCTTCCTGGAGGACCTGGACACGCTGGGTTCGCCGACGCTGCTGAACACGGCCGACCCGACGAGCATCTTGCCCAACGGCTCCACGGCCGGCGGCCCGTTCCACTCGACGAACTTCACTCAGGAACTGCGGCTGGTCTCCAGCGGCGCGCGCAAGCTCGACTACCTGTTCGCCCTGTTCTACGCCGACGGCGATTCCGACCGCTCGTTCTCGCGCGGCCCCAACGCGGCGACCAGCTGGGCGGCGACGGCGGGCACCAAGACCATGGCCGCCTTCACCCAGATGACGTACCACGTCGGCGAGAAGACCCACGTCGATGGCGGCCTGCGCTTCAATCACGAGGTCATCGAGGCGACCTTCCTCAATCGCACGCCGACCGCCACCCCGCCGGCCAACAACGCCTCGTGCCTGTCGACCTGCTCGGGCAAGGCCAAGGACGATCACGTCACCTACAAGGTGGCGCTGCGCCAGGACCTGGCCGAGCACGTCATGGCCTATGTTTCGTTGTCGACGGGCTACAAGGGCCAGGGCTTCGACATCAGCACGGGTTTCAATCCCGGGCGCGCGGCCAAGCCTGTGCGTCCCGAGACCAGCAAGGCCTACGAACTGGGCCTCAAGAGCCGGATCCTGGAAAATCGCGTCCAGCTCAATGTCACGGGCTTCCTGACCGACTTCACCGACTTCCAGGCCCAGGGCGGCGTCACCCAGCCGGACGGCACCATCGTGCCGCAGCTGAGCAATGTCGGTTCGCTACGTAGCAAAGGCGTCGAGGTCGAGGTTTCGGCCAAGCCGTTGCGCGCC
Organism: Caulobacter sp. BK020; assembly: GCF_004342605.1. Taxonomy (GTDB): domain Bacteria; phylum Pseudomonadota; class Alphaproteobacteria; order Caulobacterales; family Caulobacteraceae; genus Caulobacter. The sequence continues at coordinate 42,051 of NZ_SLZL01000018.1, read as the reverse complement.
CTGCGCATCGACGCCTCGGCCGCCTATACCGACGCGACCATCCGAGAGTTCACCAACGCGCCCTGCTATACCAACCAGACGCTCGCGCAGGGCTGCCGCCCGGTGGGCGGTTCGAACTTCCAGGACCTGTCGGGCAAGCCCTTGGCCAACTCGCCGAAGTTCAAATACTCGCTGGCGGGCGTCTATGACGTCGCGCTGCCGGGCCTGCCCTTCGATGGCTTCGTGACCGCGGAGTACACCCACCAGAGCGCCGTCATGCTCGACCTCCTGGGCACGCCAATCTCGCGCCAGAAGGCCTACGGCGTGGTCAACGCCAGCATCGGCGTGGCGGGCCGCGACGAGGGCAACTACCGCGTGGCCCTGTTCGTCAACAACCTGTTCGACCAGCACTACGCCTCCTCGCTCGGCTATACCGGCTCGTCCAACGCCGGGGCGGTCGCCCAGCTGCTCCCGCGAAACTCCAAGCGCTATTTCGGCCTGCGCGCACGGATGGGCTTCTAGCCCGACACGCTCAGCGCGGCCGATCGGGCCGCGCCCTCCCGGGACTTGCCCCCTTTGTCCCCGGGAACCCTCGTCGCCTCGGCGACCGGCGGCGCGCTTGGCTGGCGCGCCGCCTTTTTGTTGGCGCGGGCGGCCCGGCAAGGGGACTCGTCCGGGCGGCAATTCCTGCTAGAGGTTGGGCGATGGGGAAGAGCAAGGACAAGGGCGTCACGATCATCGACATCGCGCGCGAGGCGGGCGTGTCGATCGCGACGGTCTCCCGTGTCCTCAATCGGGGGGAGGGGGCGGGACCCGAAGTCCGGACCCGGGTCCTGGAGATCGTCGACCGCCTCGGCTATCGGCCGAACGTTTCGGCGCGCGCGCTGTCGGGACGGCGCAGCTACCTGATCGGCGTCATATTTCTACGCCTCGGCGGCTACCACTATGTGGGAGAGGTCCAGCTTGGCGCCATGAACGCCTGTCGCCGCGCCGGCTACCATCTCGTCGTCGAGCAGATCGAGACGCCTCAAGGCGTCATCACGCCCGAAGCCTTGGGGGAGATCCTGCGGGACGCCGCCTTCGACGGTCTGGTCCTGACCCCGCCGCTCTGCGACGATCCTCGCCTGCTGGCCGCCGTCGAGGACGCGGGCGTCCCTTATGTCCGCCTGGCACCCAACAGCGAGCTGGAGCGTTCGCCCTATGTCTGGATCGACGACCAGGAGGCCGCTCGGGAGCAGACCCTGCGACTGTGGGACATGGGCCACCGCCGTATCGCCTTCATCGGCGGCCCCACCGACCACCGCGCCGCCGTGCGTCGACGCGAGGGCTACCTGGCCGCCATGTGCGAATGCGGCGCCACGGTTCCGGACGATTGGATCGTTCGCGGCGACTTCTTCGGAGCGTCGGGCTTTCGCGCGGTCGAAACGCTTCTGGCCCTGGATGCGCTGCCGACGGCCATCTTCGCCGGCAATGATGAGATGGCGATCGGCGCGCTCGCCGCCTTGGCCAAGCACGGGGTTGGCGTGCCGGAAGACATCTCGGTCGTCGGCTTCGACAATTCCTTGGCGGCGCAAACATCCTGGCCGCCGCTGACGACGGTTCACCAGCCCATCGCGGAGATGGCCGAGGCTGCGGTGGACATGCTCATCGCCGGCTTTGGCGATAAGAGGTTCCGCGCGCGGGTCCATGACCGCAAGCTCGACTATCGCTTGGTTCCCCGTCAGTCGGCCGCGCCGCCCTCGCGCTGAATCCCCCGTTTCGCAAGCGTCCAGGCATCGGTCTGCGAGAAAGAGGCCTGACCAATTTTGATTGCTATAGAAAACGTTTTCGTACAGAACTAAGACCGCTCTATCGCCGCGGCGGAAGCGGTAAATCGCGAGGCTCGCATCGTGGAAGCCAATGGAAACCGGAGAGATCCATGCCGCGCGCGACATTCAGCGCCAATTGGTCAGGCCTCTTTGCGGCGCTGGCCCGCCTAACCGCGCATCTTGGAGGCTGACACATGACCATGGTGCTCGTTGATCAAGAGAAGGTCCTGGTCCTTCGCAGGGCTTTGCCTGCTGTGACCAAGGTCTGGCTGCAGGAGGTCTTGGGCGTAAGCGAGACGACCTGGCGGTCCCTGCGTGATGGACGGCCGATACGGCAGTCGACCTACAATCGGCTGCTCGCCAAGCTCGAAAGAACGCGGGGGCGCGACGTGGTTCGTAAGGCTTAGGCCGGCAGCCGCATCTTGCGTTGCTCGCGCAGCGCCAGCCGTACGCGCGCCAGATCAACGCCGGTTTCGGCGTAGGCGTCACGACCGATGTAGAAGGTGGCATCGTCCAGCGACCGCCGAAGGCTCAGCGGCAGGACACCGTGGATCTTGGCCATCGCGTTCTGCACCGCGCGCGCCAGGCCTGGTCGGTTTGGTTGCTGACCCACTGCGCCCCGGCCGCGAGCGCCAGAAGCTCTTCTTCAGTGAACGCCAGGGGCGGCAACATGAAGCCTGGACGCAGGATGTAGCCCACGCCCGGTTCGCCATCGATCTCCGCGCCTATCGCCTGCAACGTGGCGATGTCGCGGCGGATCGTGCGCAGCGACACGCCCATCTCGCGCGCCAGCGCGCCCCCGGACACCGTTCCTCTGTGTCGGCGCAGCACTTGCAGCAGATCGAACAATCGATGGCTTCGGGACATGGTCAGTCCATACGGATCACGGCCTTGCCGCCCAGTTTCCGACCGGTCTCCAGCGCGGTGATCAGGTTGATCGCTTCGCCGAGCGGCGCGATCTCGCCAATCGGCAGGCGGAAGTTCGCCGCCACCGCTGCGCGAGCTAGCGCGTCGAGAACATCGGGGCGCGGCGTGCAGATCACCAGCTTAAGGCGCCGATTGAAGGCCGCCGCCAGAAATTTGCCGGGAGAGGGGTTGAGGTCGATGAAGACGCCGCCCTTGCGCAACAGGCCAAGACCCTCGGCGACAGACATGGACGCAGCTGTGTCGTAGACGATGTCGAACCGTGCTGCGATATCGGCCGGGCTGGTCGCCCGGTAGTCGAAGACGGTCTCCACTCCAAGCTGGCGGACGCGATCGATATCTCGCGCGCTGCAGCTGCCCAACACCGTGGCGCCGCGCATCCGGGCGATCTGGACAGCCGCCTCGCCAACCGCGCCGGCGCAACCGTTGATGAACACATGCTGGCCAGCCGTCACGCCAGCCTTGTCGACCAGCCCGTTCCAGGCCGTCACACCGGCCGTGCCGAGGCAGGCGGCCTGCTCGAACGAGACCTCGTCGGGCTTCCTGGCCAAGGCCGAGGCCTTGGCGATCACGCCTTCTGACAAGGCGCCGGTCTGTTTGAACGGCGCCAAGCCGAACACAGGATCACCTGGCGCAAAGCGCGTCACGCCCTCGCCGACAGCAATCACGGTCCCCGCGAAATCCATGCCCATGGCGCGCGGGAAGGCGTTGCCGGTAACGATCTTCATCTGGCCGCTGCGCAACTTCCAATCGATCGGATTGACGGCCGCGAACCGCACCTTGACGGCGACCTCGCCCGCCGCCGGCGTCGTAAGTTCGAACGGTTCCAGGCGCATGACATCGGGACCGCCGTAGCGGTGATACTGAATTCGCTGCATCTTAGGGGTGCTCGCCTTCGATCTGAGCCAAACCGGCTTTCTTCTCTTCGCGGAAGAGGTTCAGCTATGGATCAGCATGGGGACAGTTTCTGGCGCCATGCTTTGCGCCGATGGTTCACAGGCAGGTCACGGGCCCGCCCGCGCGTCCCTTGGACTTGGCGCACAGCAGGATCGGCGTGGTTTCGACCAGCTTCAGCGACCTGACCATCTTCTCAGTCGAGGTCTTGTACTTCAGAAAATGTGGCGAGCGAATGTGCGCCTCGTAGGCCGCATGATCGGCATAGACTTCCAGCAGCCTGATCTGTGCGGGGTCTTCGGCGATCTGCACCGAGTGCAGCATCAGCACGCCCGGCTCGAGCCGGACTGAGGCCTCCTGTTCCTCCGCAAGTATGGCCTTGTAGGCGTCCAGTTGCGCCGGATCGATCTCCAGCTCGGCGATGCGCACCATCGGCTTGCCCGCGCTTGGCGCGGCGTCGGCTCGCGGGGCCAAGCCGGCCAGAAGCGTTGCGGTCAGCACGCCCGCGCCAAAGAGCATCAGAGACTTCTTGGTCATGCTTCCGGTTCCCTTCCGATCAATCGCGCGCCGCGGCCTCGGCGCGCTTGGCGAAGACCTCCTTGGCTACGGGCAGGGCGGACATGGCGTTGGGCCATCCGGCGTAGAAGGCCAGATGTGTGATGACCTCGGCCGCCTGCTCCTGGGTGAGGCCGTTGTCCATCGCACGGTTCAGGTGGAAGGTGATCTGGGCGACCTGACCGGAGGCGATCAGGGCCGCCACGGTGATCAGGCTGCGGTCTCGCGGCGCAAGGTCCGGGCGAAGCCACAGGTCCTTGAACAGATAGTCCGTCGTGTAATCGACTAGCCCGGGCGCTACGGCGCCGAATTGGTCGCCGACGGTCTTGGCGCGTTGGGCCTCCGCGGCTTGGTCCAGCGGTAGAAGGGCGGGCGAGGCGGCCGGCAACTGGCCCGCATCGACGCCGCGCTTGGCGAACACCTCGCCGACGGGAGGGACCGCCGCCATCGCCTTGCCCCAGCTCGCGTAGTAGGCCAGGTGGGTGATCGTCTCGGAGATCTCACGCGGCCTGACGCCGTTTTCGAGCGCCTGGTCCGCATAGTAGCCCAGCGCTGGCGCTTCTCCACGAGCGATCAGCGCGGCGATGGTGATCAGGCTGCGATCACGGCGGCCCAGACCCGAGCGTGTCCACACCTGGCCATAGAGCCGCTCTTGGGTGTGCTGTTCGAGCGCCGGGGCGACAGATCGAACCTGCTCGGGCGACACGCGGCGGCCGGCGACATTGGGCTGCGGGGCTTGGGCGGTCGAGGCGGCCATGGCGGCGACTCCGGCGATGAGGGCGATAAAGGATTTCATGGGGATTGGACCTGGGCGGTGAGCCGTTGCCAGTTGCCATGCGCGAACAGGGCCTTGTCGGCGTCGTCGAGCGCCAGGCCGTCGACAAAACGCCGGGCGTCGCCGCCCGTTCGGTACTGGTAGGGAAAGTCGGTCGAGAACAGGATGCGCTCGACCCCGACGGCGTCGATCGCGCGTTGCAGGTAGGCCGCGCTGAACATGCCGCTGGCGGTCAGGTAGAGGTTGCGGCGTACGTAGTCGATGAACGGCCGCTTCAGGCCCGACACCCGGTCGAGCATGGCCAGTCGCTCCAGATAGAAGATCACCACTTCGCCCCAGTGGCCCAGGATCACTTGGAGCCCGGGGTAGCGGTCAAAGACGCCCCCAAGCACGATGCGGACGAATTGCAGCCCGGCCTCGTAGTGCCAACCCAGGCCGAACGTCGACAAGGCAAGATCGATCGGTTCGCCAAAGCCCGAATAGCAGGCGTCCCGAACGCTCTTCTGGGGAATTTGGGGATGGATCAGAAGCGGAACGCCCAATTCGGCCGCGCAGGCGAACGTCGGCTCGAAGATCGGATCGTCAAGGTTCCTGTCGCCGACTCGCCCGTAGACGATCGCGCCCTTGCAGCCCAGATCCTCGACGGCCCGCCGTAGCTCCAGGGCGGCGGCGTCCGGCGCGCCCGATGGGAGCACCGCCAGCGCCTGGAAACGCTCAGGGTTGGTGGCGACGGTGCGAGACAGCAGGTCGTTGACCCGCCGCGCGAGATCCACGCCATGAGCGCCGAGATTGTTGAGGCCTGACGTGGTCAGCGACAGGACCTGAACGTCCACGCCCGTCTCATCCATCAGCGCCAGGCGCTTGTCGCCGAGATCCGCCAGGCGCTCTTCGATGACGGGCGTGTTGAGGGCCGACGTGCCGTCGTCAGCCCCAGGAATGGTCGTCCAGGCCCGTCCGACTTCGGCGGGGAGAACATGTTCTTCGATGCCGATGATCTTCATGGCCCAAGGCCTTTCCCAAGGCTGATCCAGTCGTCGCGTCAGGCCTGGGCCTTGAGCAGCTCAACGATCGCGACGCCAACGCCGTGGGCCGAGGCGGGATTCTGTCCGGTGACGAGCCGGCCATCGACCACGACCTTCTCCGTCCAGTTCGGCGCGGGCTGATGCAGCGCGCCACGCGATTTGAGCGTGCTGGCTAGCAGGTAAGGCACCACCTTGGTGTAGCCGACCTCGGTTTCCTCCTCGTCGGTGAAGGCCGCCACCTTCTTGCCCGCGACCAGGAAGCCGCCATCGGAGAGGGTCGCGTTCACCAGGGCGGCGGGACCGTGGCAGACGGCCGAAACGACGCCGCCGGCTTCCCAGATGTCGCAAATGACCCGCTGGACAGCGGCGCTGTCGGCGAAATCCCACATCGTGCCGTGACCGCCGGCGAAGAACACGGCCGAATAGCGGGACGGATTGAGTTCGGCGAGGATCAGGGAATTGGCCAACTGATCACGGAAGGTGCGATCCTTCCAGAACCGGTCGTTGACGGGGTCGGAGAGGTCGAAGAAGTCGATCGGCGGGTGGCCGCCGCGGATCGAGGCGATCTCGACCGGTATGCCGGCCTCCTCGAACACCGCCAGGGGATGGGTCAGCTCGACCATGGCGAAGCCGGTCGGCTCGCCGCTGTCGCCGCGGATCGGGTGGCTGGTCACGACGCAGAGGATGGGCTTGATGGGAGCGGTCATGTCTTGGGTCCTCAGGCCTTCAGCGTGACCATGTCGATGACGAAGCGATATTTGACGTCACCCTTCGCCAGGCGCTCGTAGGCTTGGTTGATCTCTTGGATGGGGATGATCTCGACGTCGGAGACGACGCCGTGCCGTCCGCAGAAATCGAGCATCTCCTGGGTCTCCGGGATGCCGCCGATGAACGACCCTGAGATGGCTCGGCGGCCGTGCACCACCCCGCCGGCGTTCACGGGCGTTCCCAACGGGCCCATGTAGCCGACCAGCACCAGCACCCCTTGGAGCGTCAGAGTCGGCATGTAGGGATTGACGTCATGGTCGTAGGGAACGGTGTCGATGATGACATCGAACTGGCCCCCGACCGCTTTCATCTGAGCCTGGTCTGTCGAAAGCACGACATGGTCGGCGCCCAGCCGATAGGCGTCGACCTCCTTGCCGGCCGAGCGCGTGAACAGGGTCACATCCGCGCCCAGCGCCTTGGCGAGCTTGAGGGCCATGTGGCCCAGTCCGCCCAGGCCCACGACCGCCACCTTGCTGTCCTTGCCGACCTTCCAGCGATGAAGCGGCGACCAGGTGGTCACGCCGGCGCAGAGCAGCGGCGCCGCGCCGGCCGGATCGAGCCCATCGGGTACGGCCAGGACGAACTCTTCCCGAACGACGATGGAGTCGGAGTAGCCGCCGTAGGTAACGCTGCCGTCCTGTCGATCGGTGCTGGCATAGGAGAAGGTGGGGCCCTCGACGCAGTCCTGCTCCCAGCCCCTATGGCAAGGCTGGCAATGGCGGCAGGAGTCGACCATGCAGCCGACGCCGACCCAGTCGCCGGCCTTGAAGCGGGCAACCCCGCTCCCGACCTCTCGCACCCGGCCGATGATCTCGTGACCCGGCACTATGGGATAGGTCGTGAAGCCGAAGTGATTGCGCGCCAGATGCAGGTCGGTGTGGCAGACACCGCAATACTCGATATCGATAACGACATCGTTTTGCCGGGGCGCGCGGCGCTCGAACTCGAATGGCGCGAGCGGTCCGTCGGCCGTGCGCGCGGCGAAGCCTGTCGCTTTCATGGCGCGGTTCCTTTCCGCCAAGATCAGGCCTGGCCGGGAGCGAACAGCGACTCCCAGTTCAGGAATGGGCCGAGCGGGATCACCTCCCAGTCGATCAGGCCGGCCTTGGCCAGCGGGAACTGGGCGAGCGCCTGCTTGGCGGCCTCGACGGACTCGGCTTCGGCGATGATGGCCACGCCGGGGCGATCCTGCCGGAAGTAGATGTCGCGAACGAACCCGCCCTTGTAGGCCTGCCAGGCGTGGCGGGCCTCGTCCGTCATGTGCGGCTGGTATTTCTCCAGGCTCGCGCCGGGTTGGGGGATGTCAAGGCACAGCAGTTTCATCGTCAGGCTCCTTGGAAGGGGCGGAGGGGCGCGAGCGCCTAGAGCGACTGGAAGAACGGGACCATCCGGGCGATCGCCTGGTCGACGTAGGCGGGCGTGTCGTAGAGGGCGATGTGGGTCGCGCCCTCGATGACGAAGAGGTCCTTTGGACCCTTGGCCAGCGCGTAGGCCTGCTCGCTGTAGATCTTCGTGTCGGCCTGCGCGCCCGCGATCAGCAGCAGCGGCTGGGTCAGCAGGCTGGGGATCAGAGGGAAGGTCGTGAACGCCAGCATCTTGTCGAGGCTGGTCATCAGGAAGCGGCCCTTGGAATTGGGGTGTTGTCCACGCGGCGTGCGATAATAGTCGTAGCTCTCGCGCAGGAAGGTCGAGGTCGTCGCGTCGATGTCCTCGGCCCGCTCCGGCACGAAGGGGACATAGACGGGCGCGGCGCCTCTGGCCTCGGCCGTCCGCTGCGCGGCGGTCGCCTCCAGCGAAGCGATCAGGTCCGCATCGGGGATCGGGACGCCGAGCACGCTCCTGGCCGCTTCGCCCATCGGCGTCGCGCTGACGCCCGCGACGGCCTTGAAGCGCCGTTCGGTCTGGGCGACGGCCAGGGCGTAGCCGCCTCCCGCGCAGACGCCATAGACGCCCAGGCGTTCGACATCGACATAGGGCAGGGTCGCAAGAAAATCCGCCGCGCAGCGGGCGTCCTCGACGCGGGTCGCCGGGTCCTCGAGAAGGCGTGGCTCGCCGCCGCTTTCGCCCTGGTAGGAGGAGTCATAGACCAGCACCACGAAGCCGTGCGCCGCCAGCTTGCTGGCGTAGAGTCCGATCGTCTGCTCCTTCACCCCGCCTGCCGGATGGACGCCGACAAGCGCCGGATAGAGCCCGGTCTCGTCGAAGTCGCTCGGCAGGTGCAGGTGAGCGGCGATCGGCACGCCTCTGTTGGTGTAGGAAACGGCTCGAACCATCGCGGCTGCTCGCGTTTGCGGCCCGCTCCGTCAGCGCGGCCTGTCGTTGGCGGCCGTTATAGGGTAGAGCCACGTTCGCCGGTGGCGATGTTTTTTCCCACCATTGGTTCCTGAGCTTCTACCCGGTGCTATCGGTTTGCGGAGGAGGCGCCTGTGCGTGATCGCTTTGACGGGGTGCAGATCTTCGTCGATGTCGTCGAAGCTGGCGGCTTCGCCAAGGCCGCGGACCGGCTTTCGCTGACGCGCTCGGCGGTTGGCAAGGCGATCGCGCGCCTGGAGGACCGGTTAGGGGTGCAGCTCTTCAACCGCACGACCCGGGCCCTGTGCCTGACCGAGGACGGTCTTCAGTACTACGAGCGCTGCCTACGCGCGATCGAGGAACTGCAGGGCGGAGAAGCGATGCTGGAGTCCGGCCGGCGCGACGTCGTTGGCCGCCTGCGGGTGTCGCTTCCGCTGTTGTTCGGCCGCCATTGCGTCGCCCCGATCCTGCGGGCGTTCGCTCGCCAGCACCCCAAGCTGGAATTGGAGTTGAGCTTCAGCGATCGCCAGGTCGACCTCGTCGCCGATGGCTTTGACCTGGCCGTCCGCAACGGCGAGCTTGGACAGGGCCTGGCCCTTCGTGCGCGCAAACTGGTGAGCCAGCGCAAGGTGCTGTGCGCCTCAGCCGGCTACCTTGCCGCCAGGGGGCGGCCCGAGGGTCTTGAAGACCTGGCAGCCCACGACCTCCTCGGCTATTGGCGCAACGGCCGCGCGATGGACTGGCGCCTGCCAGACGCCAATGGGGTTTTGGTGGACGTGCCGGTCATGTCACGCCTGCGTTTCGACGACCTGGAGGTGATCGTCGACGCCGTGGCCGAAGGCATGGGGCTGGCCTTTGTCCCTGAATGGCTGGTGGCGCCGCGGATCGCCGCCGGCGATCTCGTCGAGGTCTGGCCCGACCGGCCCAGCGCCGTGATGGACTGCTACGCGGTCTGGCCGGCAACGCCCCACATGCCCCTGCGCACGCGCCTGGCCATCGACGCCCTGGTCACCGAAGTCCCCGATCGGCTGGAATCTCGCCGGGCCCTAGCAGGCAGCGGCGAGCCGATCCTGCGGGTTGGTTAGCCCCTCGCTCCACGGATGCGACGGCTTCAGGACTCCGCCAACCGGCCATAGAGCCGGTAGGGCTCGTCGTCGATGAAGGCGAAGGGCTTCAAGACACGTTCACCGGTTGGCGAACTCGCCGCCCAATGGCCGTCGCCGCGTCGCCGCACCGACAGCCATTGCGCCCTGGTCATCTGGATCTCGCTATGACCAATCGGGAACAGAACCAGCGGCCCGGTCAGCAACGCCACGACCTCGGGATGAGCGGCGTTGAGCGGTTCGAGGCGGGGGGTTATGTCCAGCCTCAGGGTGACGCGGTCGCCCGCTCGCCAGATGCGGTCCAGCTCGGCAAAGGCGCCTGGGCGCGCAGCGACGCCCGCCGGCCTGTCATTGACCAGGATACGACTGGCGGGGCCAGCCCAGGCGGGGATGCGCAGCATCAACGAGAACTGCCCAGCCTGGCCCGGGGTCACCAAGAAGTTGACCTGCGCGTCCAGCGGGTAGCGGGTCTCTTGCCGGATTTGCACCGTCGCGCCCTCGATGTCGGTCGACAAGGTCGAGGGGATGTAGAGGTTCACATAGATCCGCCGGCCCTCGCGCAGATAGGCGCTGATCCCGTAGTCGGCGGCCAGTTGAAGGAAGGTCCCCGAGCAGCACGGCCACAGCTCGTCGCGATAGAACTTCGAGGCGGTGTCGCTGTAGTCGGAGTAGTAGAAGGTCTTGCCGTCCGGCGTAGTGTCCTTGGCGCCCAGGATGGTGTTGTAGAGCACCCGCTCCATGCTGTCGCCGTAGCGGGGATCCTTGGTGATCTGCAGAAGCGAACGCGCGATCTTGAAGTGACCGTAGGCGCCGCACGGCGTCTCGAACGAGTTGTGGGTTGACGTCAGGGTCTTGAGCAAGGTCTCGTGATCGTCGGGTCCAATCAGCTGCTCATTGGGGCCCCAGCCGCCGGTCGCGAAGGATTGCTGGAGCACGAAGTCGAAGCCGTTGCGGGCCGCGCGCAGGTACTTCTCGTCCCCGGTGGCATACCAGGCTTGGATCGCCGAGTTGAGGGCGTTGACGTGGCTGTAGGCGTGCCGGCCAGCCAGCGGGCTTTCGCCCCGGGCCAGCGGATCGAACAGGGCCTCATCCTGCAGGTAGCGCACGGCTAGAGTCCGATAGCGCTCGCCCAGGCCAAGGCGCCAGGCCAGGAACAGGTTCTCGGGCAGGGTGTAGGGCTCGTCCCAGATCTCCGCCTCGCTGGAATAGGGCCGCTGGCGACGTTCCTGGCGGGTGAGGGGCTTGTCGGGCAGCGACGGCAGGACCGCGTCGGTGACCTTGTCCAGAGCGTCACGCGCCTCTTCGACCCCGGCATAGCGATAGGCATCGATCAGGCCAATGACGATCTTGTCGTAGGTGTAGGCGGGCAGCAGGTAGCCGGCGAAGAAGCGCGGGGAGATGGTCTCGGCATACTGGACGACGAGGTCTCGGACCTTGGCGCGGGTTTCTTCATCGCCGGTGGCGGCCACGTAGCGCGACAGGCCCGAGACGTACTGGCCAAAGCTGTGGCCGGGGATGTAGCCGTGCCAGTTGACCGTGCTCAAGTCCTTGGGATCGAAATGGAAGTCGGCGGAGTCGTCATACCAGCCGCCCATGTCCGCGCCGGGGGCGGGCAAGCCGGCGCGCTGACGGAAGGGTTTCAGCAGCCGGTCATCCTCCAGTCCCATGAAGAGCTTGTGTTGGGTCATCAACTGTTCCCGCAGTTTGCCGGGGCCCAGTTGGACTTGATCATAGGCGAGCGTTTCCAGCCCAGGTTTGGATTGGCCAAGAGCCATGGCGGGCGTGGCGCAGGCAGCGCAGCAGGCGCTCGCAAGAAACTGACGGCGATCTAGCAAAAGGCGGCCTCCAAAGACGGCCGCATTTAGTATGACAATTCGGCCGAGCGCTAGGCGGCCGGGTGATGACCTTCAGGGCCCGTTGGTCTTCAAGACGCCTCGCCACGGGCTTCATAGGCGCGGCGGGCGATCTCGACGTGATCCTGATGGTCGAGCGACCAGTGGATCAGCGTCATGACCGGGCCCATCAGCGTTTCACCCAGCGGCGTCAGCGCATAGTCGACCCGCGGAGGGATGGTGGGGAACATCGTGCGTGACACCAACCCATCCTTTTCCAGGCTCTTGAGCGTCAACGTCAGCATGCGCTGCGAGATCTGGCCGATCGTGCGCTTTAGCGCATTGAACCGCATCGGGCCTTCCGCCAGGTGCGCGACGATCAGGATGCTCCACTTGTCGCCGACCCGGCTGAGCAGGTCGCGGGTATAGGCCGAACAGTTCGGCGCCTGGCGGTCGGACCCCGGTGTCATGGATGTGCCTTCTTGCGGAGGAGCGAGCGGTACGCAATCTAGCCTTGGTTACTGAAGAATACCACTTTGTCCCATTACCGAGAGCAGCACCATGCACACCCCGCCCAAAGCCCTGCTCGGACCGTATCGCCTTGGCGCCATCACGCTGAAGAACCGGATGGTCATGGCGCCGATGACGCGAAGCCGCGCCGGCGTGGGCAATGTCGCCAATCGTCTTGCGCCGACCTACTATGCTCAGCGCGCGAGCGCGGGGCTCATCATCTCAGAAGCGACCCAGGTCAGCCCGCAGGGTGTTGGCTACATCCGAACGCCAGGCATTCACTCGCCCGAGCAGGTCGCCGCATGGCGGCGCGTAACGGACGCCGTGCATGACGCCGGCGGCGTCATCTTCGCCCAGCTGTGGCATGTCGGCCGCATTTCCCACCCCGAGTTTCACGCCGGCGCCCTACCGGTTGCGCCATCGGCGTTGAGCGGCGACGCCGAGGTCTTCATTTCGACGGGGCGCGCATCGACACCGACACCGCGCGCCTTGGCCACGGAAGAGATCGCCAGCGTGGTCGAGCAGTTTCGCCAGGCGGCGCGAAACGCCGACGCCGCAGGCTTCGACGGCGTCGAGATCCACGGCAGTTCAGGCTACCTGCTCGACCAGTTCCTGCGCGACGGTTCAAACAAGCGCGACGACCAATATGGTGGCTCGATCGCCAACCGTGCTCGCTTCCCGCTTGAGGTCGCGACGGCTGTCTCAGACGTCCTGGGCGCCGGTCGGGTCGGCTATCGCGTCGGCCCCAGCATGACGCTGCACGGGATGAGCGACTCGACCCCGGTCGAGACCTTCACTTACCTCGCTTCGGAACTCGACGGGATGGGCTTGGCCTACCTGCACGTGACGGAAGGCGTCGCTGGACCCGACGCGCCGCCGCCCGGCGTGGAGCGCATTGCCCCGCATCTGCGCAGGGTCTTCTCGCGATGCTTCGTGCTGAACGGCGGCTATGACGCTGAGCTTGGTGAAGCCGCGATCCAACTGGGCGAAGCGGACCTCATCGCCTACGGCGAGCCTTTCCTCGCCAATCCCGACTTGCCCGAGCGCTTCCGCCGCGGCGCACCGCTCAACACGCCCGACCGTCCAACCTTCTACGAGCCTGGTGAGGATGATGCGGTGGGTTATACGGACTATCCCGCGCTGGCTCCGACACGCGCCTAGGTGGTCTGAATGTCGCCTTCCTGGGCGCACATCAACGTCAGCAACTGGCGCAAACGGACCGCTCGTGCCTGGCGCGCGTACAGCATGACAGTCGCCGCCGCTGTGCCCGCGGATCAGAAGAGGGCGCCTCGCCTCCAGACCTGATCTAGCCGTCGGATGGTCTTGAGGACGGCTCGGCGAGTGTGATGCGGTTCCCGTCGGGGTCTGAGAGCTGGGCGATCCGGCCGTAGTCGCCTTCGGTTTCAGCACTCAGCGCCACGCCCATGTCTTCGAGCGATCGTCGAGCTTCATCCATCTTGGGGACGACGATCGTCAACCTGCCTGTCCCCGCCTTCTCCCGATCTTGGAAGATCTGGATATTCGCGCCCGCCACGTCGCGCCATTGGATCAAACCGTCCATGGGGCGATCATCGGGCTCCCTGTCGAAAAGCCGAGCATAGAACCCTCCGCACGGACCATGTCCGAAGTCATCAGCGCGGCGTAGATCGCCTGGATTTGCATCGATGTGTCCTCTCTGCTTCCTGGCCGTGACGGACGCGCTGGCAACATCGATCTTGCGAACGCCAGACGTGGCGCTCGCTGGCTCATGCATGTCCACTCGGGGGAGGCTCTGCAGAACTCCGCGCTTGATTTATAGTATAATTGCAGACACCTTCCGCCGCCAGGCCAAGTAACGTCGGAAGGAAACGTCATGCGGGGCAAACACCGCGTCACCCTGGCCGTGGCCGCCAGTCTGATCAGCCTCACTGCAGCACGCGCCGCCGAGCCCCCGATCTATCTGGGCGTCGACATCTCCTACGCCAACGAGATGGACGATTGTGGCGCGGTCTACAGGGCCGGCGGCAAGGCGGTCGACCCGTACCGGTTCTTCAAGTCGGCGGGCGCCGACACCGTGCGGATCCGCATCTGGAACGACCCGGACTGGACGAAGTATTCCAACCTGGCGGACGTCAAGCGCAGCCTTCGCCGCGCCAAGGCGGCCGGCTTGCGGGTGCTGCTGGACTTCCACTATTCCGACGACTGGGCCGATGGGGATAAGCAGGTCGCCCCCAAGGCCTGGGCCGGGCTGTCGACGCCAGACCAGGCCAAGGCGCTGTACGCCTACACCCACGACACCCTGATTGCTCTGAACCGCGAGGGCCTGATGCCCGACCTCGTCCAGGTCGGCAACGAGACCAATGGCGAGATCGTCTCCAGCCTGGCCAAGGCCAAGGAGCCCATCCACTGGGACCGCAACGCCCTGCTGTTCAACGCCGGCATCAGGGCTGTGCGCGACGCCGGCCGCGAGACCGGGACCAAACCGCGGATCATGCTGCACATCGCCCAGCCCGAGAACGCCGAACCGTGGTTCGCGGCGGCGACCAGGGCCGGCGTCACCGACTACGACATCATCGGGCTCAGCTACTACAGCAAGTGGTCCAAGCGCTCCATGGCCCAGCTGGGCCAGACGATCAACCGCTTGCGCCACACCTACGCCGCCGAGGTGCTGGTGGTCGAGACGGCCTATCCGTTCACCACGCAGAACGCCGACAGCTCGCCCAACCTGCTGGGCGAGGACTCGCTGATCGCCGGCTATCCGGCCACGCCGGACGGCCAGAAGCGCTACCTGGTCGACCTGACCCAACTGGTGCTGTCCAGCGGCGGCACGGGCGTCTTCTACTGGGAGCCGGCCTGGGTTTCGACCAAGGCCTGCGGCACTCGCTGGGGCAAGGGCTCCAACTGGGAGAACGCGGCGGTGTTCGATTACAAGGGGAACGCCCTGGAGAGCGCCGAGGGCTGGCTGAAACACGCCTACGTGCTGCCGGTTGAAGTGACGTTCAAGGCCAGGGCGACGGCCGGCGCGGCCTTCATCGACGGCGATTTCCTGGGCGGCGTCGGCCCACGGCCGATGGTCCGCGAGGGCGACGCCTTCGTCTACCGCACGCGGCTGGCGCCGGGAACCTCGGTGACGGTCGCCACGGCGGCGACCGCCGCTTCGGTGGCCGACGCGCCGGCGGTGACCGCGACCGTCGGCGGGCGCGCGACCGCCATTCCCCTGCCGGAGCAACCTTGACCTGTCCGGCTCGATCCTCGATTGTCTGTTTAATAATATGAATGGAGATTCCCCGGAAACGGCGATATGGCTGTCGGACCAGGGGAACGTCGGGCGCGGGGGCGCGCCGGTCGAGGAGGTCGCGATGCCGCGGGAAAACCCGGCGCAGCAACAGGTGGAGACGCCCGACGACGGGCGGATCGATCGCCTCAGCGCGCGGTATCGTGGCCCGCTGACCAGCTATTTCCTGCGTCGCGTCCACCGTCGCGACGAGGCCGAGGACCTGACCCAGGAGGTGTTCCTGCGCATGGTCCGCAGCCTGCAACGGGCCAATCGCGACGGCGGCGAGCGGATCGACAATCCCGAGGCCTTCCTGTTCCGCACCGCGGTGAACCTGCTGCGCGACCGGGCCCGCCGGGCCAAGACCTTCGCCGAACACCTGGCCGAGGCGGCCCATCGCGACGAAACTATTGAGGTGCGCTCGCCCGAGCGCGTCTTACAAGGCAGGCAGTCCTTGCGATCCGCGCTGACCGCCCTGGAGGAACTGGACGCCCGCACGCGCGACGTGTTCATCCTGCATCGACTGGAAGGGTTGAAACACGCCGAGATCGCGACGCTGTTTGGCGTCTCGGCGAGTTCGATCGAGAAGTACATGATCAAGGCGCTGGCGCACCTGGCAAGGCGCGCCCGCGCGGTCTAGAGCAGGTCCGTGGCCCGATCCTTGTCCGACAGCATCGTTCACGAAGAGGCCGCGCGCTGGCTCGTGCGCCTGGCCGAGGCGCCGGACGACCCCGCGATCTTCGAGGCCTTCGAGGATTGGCGCGACGCCGCCCCCGAACACCGCCAGGCGTTCGAGGACGTCCAGGAAAGCTGGGCGCTGTTCGGCGACCAGGCGGCCGCGCCCGAACTGCTGGTCCTGCGCCGCGACGCCCTGGACCGGGCCGGCGGGATCGGGCGGCGACGCGGATTCGCGCTCGACCGCCGCGGCGTCGCCGCGGGCCTGGCCGCCCTCGCCGCCGGCCCCCTGGCGGTCTACGGCTGGCGCCGGCTGCGTCCCGACGGCCGCCAGACCCTGCGGACGGCGGTCGGCGAGCAGCGCACGGTCACCCTCGCGGACGGCAGCCGCGTTTCGCTGGACGCCAACACCCTGGTCAAGATCGCCTATTCGCCCGCCCTGCGGCTGGCCGAGGTGGTCGAGGGCCGGGCCCATTTCGAGGTGGCCAAGGACAAGGCTCGCCCCATGAAGGTGCGGGCCGGCACGCGCACCGTGACCGCCCTGGGCACCGCCTTCACGGTCGAGCACGAGGGCCAGCGCGTCGTCGTCACCCTGGTCGAGGGCCGCGTGGCCGTGACCGAGGCCGCACCGCCCCGAGGCGCAGCGCCGCCGCCGAAGGAACTGGCGCCGCAGCAACAACTGGTGTTCGCCGCCGACGCCGCGCCGCCGCTCATGCACGAAGCCGTCGATGTCGAGCGGGCCATGGCCTGGCGCGAAGGCAAGCTGGTGTTCGACGACGAAAGCCTGGCCGACGCCGTCGCCCGGGTGAACAACTATTCGCGGGTGAAGATCGTCGTCGAGGACGCCCCCGCCCGGGCCCTGAAGATCAGCGGCATCTTCAACGCCGGCGACACCCCCGCCTTCGTCGAGGCCGTGCAGAGCTATTTTCCCGTCGACGTCTCAACCGGCGAGTCCACCGTCGAGATCCGTTCGCGCAGCTGAGCCCGCCCCGCCCGCCGGCCATTGTGAAGTTTTTATTGAGGGCTCCGCGAGGAACCGCGTCGTAACCCATATCCGCGGGTTCGAGAGCCAAGACGGCCACCAGAGCGAACCGCGGACCGGGAGGGAAAACCATGACCGTCTATCGTCCGCGTGGACACCGCCACGGCCTTTGCGCCGGCGCCGCGAGCGCCATTCTGCTGGCCGCCCTTGCGACCGCCGCGCCGGCCCAGGCCCAGGCCGCCGTCGCCCAGACCTATGAATTCAACATTCCGGTCAAGGACCTGGACCAGGCGCTGAAGGCGTTCGGCGACCGGTCCAACACCCAGGTGCTGTTCACCAAGGCCGTGGTCCAGGGACGCAAGAGCCCGGCCCTGCGCGGCCGCTATACCAGCGCCCAGGCCCTGGACCTGCTGCTCAAGGGGTCGGACCTCAACTACCAGCGCACCGCCTCCAACGTGGTCCTGATCCGCGAAGGCGCCCCACCGGCGTCGTCCATGGCCGGGTCGGCCGCCGAGGCGCCGGCGTCGACCCCGGCGCAGGAGAGCGCCGCCCTCGATGAAGTCGTCGTCACCGGCGTGCGCAAGAGCCTGCGCGAGGCGCTGGACGTCAAGCGCGGCTCCGACAAGGTGGTCGAGGCGATCTCGGCCAAGGACATCGGCGTGCTGCCCGATGTCACCATCGCCGAGTCGATCGCCCGCCTGCCCGGCGTCAACGCCACCCGCGACCGCGGCAACGACAGCCAGGCCGTCGTGCGCGGCCTGGGCGCCCGCCTGGTGCTGGGCACGATCAACGGCCGCGAGGTCGCCTCGTCCGAGCCCGACCGTAACGTCCGCTGGGAGATCTATCCGTCGGAAGTCGTCTCGGGCGTCCAGGTCTACAAGTCGCAGTCGGCCGACCTGATCGCCGGCGGCGTGGCCGCGACCATCAACATCTCGACCATAGATCCGCTGGACTATCGCGGCCCCGAGTTCGTGCTGCGCGCCGGCCCGGTGTTCTATGACGGCGGCAAGGACATTCCGAACTATAGCACGACCGGCTACCGCGGCTCGGGCTCGTGGGTGCGCAAGCTGAACGACGACCTGGCCGTCGTCCTGGGCGTCACCGCCCAACGCCAGAAGAACGGCTATGGCTCGTTCACGGGCTGGGGCTATAACGACAGCAACGCCCGTCCGCCGGCCGGGGCCAGCGACTACAGCAGCGACGTCAATCACGACGGCAAGGTCGACTACACGCCCTGGGGCGCGCAGATGTCGGCCAGCCGCATCGACCAGAAGCGCACCGGGATTTCCGGGGGCCTGCAGTACAAGCCCAGCCAGAATTTCGAGCTGAAGGCCGACGCTCTCTATTCGAAGATCAAGATCACCGAGGTCCAGGACCAGACCGTCTGGGGCGCCAACAACTGGGGCAACTGGAACACCGGCGCGGCGTCGAACATCGGCTGGAATGACGGCGTCTACAACGCGCCGGGCGCATCCTACACCCTGATCAACAACGCTGTCGTCGCCGCCCGCCTGCCGTTCAGTTCGGTGCAGACCGTTCTGGCGAAGTACACCGAGGACAAGGACCTGTTCGCCGGCGGTCTGAACGGCAAGTGGACTGGCGACCAATGGACCGTCACTGGCGACGTCTCGTATTCGAAGGCCAAGCGCAAGAACACCTGGAAGGCCGTGCGCTTCGAGGCCTGGCCGGCCTGGACGACCTTCGACTGGCGCGCCGGCGTGACGCCGACCATCACGACCAGCGAGGAGAGCATCAAGCTCAGCCAGACGGCCGACCTAGCGGGCTCGCACGACGGTCCCGAGCGCCTGAACGACGAACTGAAGGCCGCGGCCCTGGACTTCGCCCGCGACTTCGGCGGCGACAGCGTCTTCAAGGGCGTTCAGTTCGGCGTCCGCGCCTCGGACCGCACCAAGGACCACACCCGCTTCACCTTCGCCCCGTCGGCCACCGGCGCGACCATCCCGACCAGTCTGCTGACCGCCTACAAGCTCAGCGACGGCGCCAATGTCCCGGCCCTGCTGACCGCCGACATCGACAAGGTGGCGGCCGTCGCCTACGGCGCCAATGCCTTCGCCCTGTCCAATGCGACCGAGGACCTGGCCTCGCGCTGGGCCGTCAACGAAAAGGTCTATGAAGGCTTCGCCAAGCTGAACTTCGCCGGCGACGGCGTCGGCGGCTCGTGGGTCACCGGCAACATCGGCGCGCGTCTGGTCCACACCGAGACCAGCAGCGACGGCCAGCAGCAGGACACCGCCAGCGCTTTCAAGGCCGTGACGGTGGACAATGACTATACCGACTTCCTGCCCTCGGCGAACGCCAAGCTGGACTTCGGCGACGGCAAGCTGATCCGCCTGGGTCTGGCCAAGGTCATCGCCCGTCCGCCGCTGGACGAGCTGCGCGCCAGCCGCACCCTGGCCAACTGGGCCCCGTGGACCGGCAGCGCGGGTAACCCGAAGCTGAAGCCGTTCGAGGCCATCCAGTTCGACGCCTCGGCCGAGTACTACTTCCG
This sequence comes from Caulobacter sp. BK020, assembly GCF_004342605.1. Lineage (GTDB taxonomy): Bacteria > Pseudomonadota > Alphaproteobacteria > Caulobacterales > Caulobacteraceae > Caulobacter. The sequence continues at coordinate 22,170 of NZ_SLZL01000018.1, read as the reverse complement.
CCCGGAAGCCCTGGTGGCGCTGTCCTACTACTACAAGGACGTCGACAGCTATATCGGCTGGAAGCAGACCCCGGCCACGTTCGGCGGCCAGACCTACACGGTCGCCAGCCCGGCCAACGGCGGCAGCGGCCACATCCAGGGCGTCGAGCTGACGTTCCAGACGCCGTTCTTCTTCCTGCCGGGGCCGCTCAGCAAGTTCGGCATCTACTCGAACTACGCCTATGTGGACTCGAACCTGAAGGAGTTCTCGCCGGCCAATAATCCGCTGCGGATGACGGGCCTGGCCAAGAACACCGCCACGGTCGACCTCTGGTATTCCAACAACGGATTCGAAGCGCGCCTGGGCTGGAAGTACCACTCGCCGATGACCGTCATCTACGGCTGGAACGGCGCGGACCTGCAGACCCTGGAGACGGAGAAGACCCTCGACTTCAGTTCGTCCTACCAGATCAACGACAAGATCGGCGTCCGCTTCCAGGTCAACAACCTGACGAACGAGGCGCTGCGCATGTACCGCGACAACGATCCCAACCGGATCGGCCGCTACGACAGCTACGGCCGCCGTTACCTCGTCGACGTGACGCTGAAGTTCTAGTCCGTCTAACCTTCAAGACTCTGCGCTGGGAGGAAGCCGACGCGCTTCCTCCCTCTTTTTCGTGAGGGGACACCCATGGTCCAGATCAACCGACGCCAGGCGCTGGCGGCAACGGCGGGCGCGGCGCTGCTGGCCCGGACGGCGGCGGCGAACGCCCAGGTCGCTCCGGTCGCGGCCGTGGACCTGGGACCGCGCGAGCGGATCTCGCTGGACTTCGACTGGCGCTTCGCCCTAGGCCACGCCTCGGACCCGGCCAAGGACTTCGGCTTCGGCGCCAACCAGCGCACCTATGCCAAGCAAGGCGCCAGCGCTCCGTCGTGGTGGGTGGCCGCCGCCGCCCAGAAGGACTTCGACGACAGCGCCTGGAAGCCGGTGACCCTGCCGCACGACTGGGCCGTCGAGCTGCCGTTCGCCAACAACCCCGACTACAAGCCCTCGGGCAAGCCGGACGACGAGGACCTGCGCGCCGCCCACGGCTACAAGGCGCTGGGCCGCGAGTTCCCGGAGAACAGCGTAGGCTGGTACCGCAAGAGCTTCGCCCTGCCGGCCGGCGACGCCGGCAAGCGCCTGTCGATCGAGTTCGACGGCGCCTTCCGCGACGCCCTGGTCATCGTCAACGGCTACATCCTGGAACGCGAGGACAGCGGTTATTCGCCGTTTCGCGTCGACATCACCGACATCGCCAATGTCGGCGGCGACAACTGGATGATCGTGCGCGTCGACGCCAGCCTGGGCGAGGGCTGGTTCTACGAGGGCGCGGGCCTCTATCGCCACGTCTGGCTGGTTAAGACCGCGCCGGTGCACGTGCCGCAATGGGGCGTCTTCGTCCGCGCCAAGGTTGACGGCACGCTGCGCATCGACACCGACCTGACCAACGAGAGCGACCAGGGGCAGGCCTTCGAGGTCTCGCACGCGGTGCTGGACGCCGCCGGCAAACCCGTCTTGGCCGTCGCCCCGGCCGCGGGGCGCATCCCGGCCTGGGAGCGCCAGAGCCTGTCGCAGACCGTGACCCTGGCCAATCCGGTGCTGTGGTCGCTGGAGACCCCGCACCTCTACACCCTGGTCACCGAGACCAAGGCGGGCGGTACGGTGGTCGATCGCTTCATCACCCGCTTCGGCGTCCGCTCGATCCGCTTCGACCCGGCCAACGGCTTTTTCCTCAACGACAAGCCGGTGAAGCTGAAGGGCAGCTGCAATCACCAGGACCACGCTGGCGTCGGCGCGGCGATCCCCGACGCCCTGCAGGTCTGGCGGCTGGAGCAGCTGAAGTCGATGGGCAGCAACGCCTATCGCGCCTCGCACAACCCGCCGACGCCGGAGCTGCTGGATGCTTGCGACCGCTTGGGGATCCTGGTCATCGACGAGACCCGCCGCATGTCCAGCGATCCCACCTCGATGGACGAGCTGGAGCGCCTGGTCCGCCGGGACCGCAACCACCCCTCGGTGATCCTGTGGTCCATCGGCAACGAGGAGCCGCAGCAGGGCACGGCCCGCGGCGCCAGGGTCGCCACCACGATGAAGCGTCTGGTCAACCGTCTCGACCCGACCCGCCTCGTGACAGCCGCCATGGACAATGGTTTCGGCGAGGGCATCAGCGCGGTGATTGACGTCCAGGGCTTCAACTATCGCCACGAGAAGATGGACGCCTTCCACGAGCGCTTCCCGACCCTGCCGATCATCGGCACCGAGAGCGCCAGTGTGGTGACCACGCGTGGCGAGTACGTCCGCGACGAGGCCAAAAGCTACGTCCCCGCCTACGACACCGATCACCCCTGGTGGGCGACAACCGCCGAGACGTGGTGGAGCCATGCCGCCGAGCGGCCGTGGATGGCGGGGGGCTTCATCTGGACCGGCTTCGACTATCGCGGCGAGCCGACGCCGTTCAACCGCTGGCCCAGCATCAGCTCGCACTTCGGGGTGCTGGATACCTGCGGCTTCCCGAAGGACAACTACTTCTACTACCGCGCCTGGTGGCGGTCCGAGCCGCTGCTGCACCTCTTGCCGCACTGGAACTGGGAAGGCCGCGAGGGCCAGCCGATCGCGGTCTGGGCGCATAGCAACTGCGACAAGGTCGAGCTCTTCCTGAACGGCAGGAGCCAGGGCGTGCGCGCGGTTCAGCCCAACCACCATGTCGAATGGTCCGTGCCCTACGCCGCCGGGGTGATCGAGGCCCACGGCTACAAGAACGGCAAGGTCATCCTGCGCGAGCGCCGCGAGACGGCCGGCGCGCCGGCCGCCCTGCGTCTGACGGCCGACCGGTCGAAGCTGAAGGCCGACGGGCAGGATGTGGCGATCCTCAAGGTCGAGGTGCTGGACACCAAGGGGCGTCCGGTTCCGCGCGCCGCGACCCTGGTGCGCTTCGCGGTTTCGGGCGCGGCCGACGTGATCGGCGTGGGCAACGGCGATCCGACCAGCCACGAACCCGACGTGGCCAGCCAGCGCACGACCTTTAACGGCCTAGCCCAGGCGATCGTCCGCACGCGGCGCGGCCAAGCCGGCGAACTGCGGGTGACGGCGTCCGCGCTGGGGCTGAAGGCCGACGCCGTCAGCGTGACGGTGGGATAAAAGCGCGTCGGCCCATTCCCCTCAGCCATGCCGGAACGCGTGGCGCTGGCCTGGAATGACAGGTTCAAGCTCTACTGCTTGACCAGCGCCGATGGCCTTTCCGCGACAGACGACCGGTCCAGTGGCCTGACGCGTGGCCTCGACCATGGTGAACAGATGGGTTGCCATTTCCTCGGAACAGACTTTCCCACGCACGAACTGGATGCATCGGCCGCATTGGGTGGGGCCGGTGTGGCCCTGCTATCGCCAATCTTGTTCGCGTCGTTGTTGGCCTAAGGTGCGCTGGTCACGCCTTTCGAACGCCGGATGGTCAGTCCGAAAGGCGTGCATCTGCTGTCGCATCGCGGTGAGACAAGAGCCACTGTGTCGGGCTTGGCCAGGTGGCTTAGGGCGCAGGCGGCGGAGCATCAGTGATCCGAGTTCAACTGGGCCAGGGCATCCACGACTATTGCTAGGCGTTTTTCAACAGTCGGTGGGCTGGTGGCAAACTCCAAAGGGGCGCCGGCGATCACAGCAAGAGGGGTAATGTTGCCTTGGGGGTGCGCGACACGACGAGGCGCGATGTCGCCTCATCCGGTGGGTCAGGCTGGTGGTAGAACAAGCTGGGAGCTTAAACCTCGCTGTGATGGCGTCGTTTAGGCGTCAAGTCAAAGTATTATTACATTTTCAGGCGCGCTAGGCCGCTCGGGTGGAAAGTCGCGGACGGTCTTAAGTTGGATCGGGCGTTCTGCGGCCAGTCTTAAGTGGGGAGCGCAAAGTTGGCAAAAGCGCCTTCTTGGAGGATTTCAACACTTTAGCGGCCCCCGTTAAGTTGGCCCGACATTTTTGTTTGAGTGGACCTTGGCAAGGCTTGGTCCCCAATGTCGCGGAGCCCCCGGCCGGACGGCGAGTGGACGGTGGCGTCTTCTCAGCCGGCGCCGCTTTCCAGCCGTAAAGTCTGTCCTGCAAACGGGGCGAACTCAGCTTGGCCAACTGTTCGAATTTCCGGCGCCGATTCAAAGAAATCACGATGGAAGCGTGAAAAGGCCAGCATATCCGCTCTAATTTTCGCAATAGCCGGCCAAGGTCATAGCATTTGATCGCTCCAGGACGCGCCTATTCCTGGGGGTGCGGCGCAGCATGCGCCAGGTCCACTACTTAAGCGGTCATTTCTCAGTCGCCACCGGCGCGAAAAGCGATGAAATCCGCAAACTTGAAATGTAAGGGGCGAGGCTAAATGAAGAATATGCAATCTGTAGGCGATGTCATGAATGTTGCTCGGAAATCTCACCGAGTATGCAGATCTCTGATGACAGTCGCCGCGGGTCTGCTTGCCAGCACGGCCATGACGTCGGCGGGATGGGCGCAAGTCAAGCCGGCGCCTGCGTCGGCGGGCGAGTCTCCCACCGCCGTTGACGAGGTTGTCGTTACGGGGTCGCTTGGAGCCCTGCCCCTCAAGAACGTCGGGTCGATTTTCGGTTTTGACAAGACGATTTTGGAAACCCCGCGTTCGGCGTCGACCATCAGCCAGGAACAGATCGAACGTTTTGGCGTGACAGAGATCTATGACCTTGTCGCACAGGCGCCCGGTACGTTTACCAATTCCTTCTTCGGCGTCGGTGGCGCGCTTGATATCCGCGGCACGCCCGGCGAAGTCTATTTCCGCGGGATCCGTCGCCTGGATAATGCGGGCAATTATCCGACTCCCATCGGAGCCTCCGATCGGATCGACATCGTCCGGGGCCCGGCCTCGCCGATCTACGGCCCGTCGAAGACCGGCGGCTACATGAATTTTGTTCCGAAGTCGGCCCGGGTCAACGGCGCGCTGATGTCGTCGCCGCAGGGAGAGATCAGCTACACCACGGGCAGCTGGGACAAGGGCGTCCTGACGGCGCAAGTGCGCGGCCCCGGCGCGATTGGGGAAAAGGAGTTTGGCTACAGCCTTTATGCCGAAGTCGAGGACTCGGGCAGCTACTACCGCAACATGTCCACCAAGCAGACGATCCTGCAGGCGTCGTTCGACAGCAACATCACCGACAATCTGCGGGCGGAATTTGGAGGCATGTACCACAAGTACGACGGCCAGCAGAACGGCGGCTGGAACCGCCTGACGCAGGCCCTGGTGGACAACGGGACCTACATCACCGGGACGGCCAAGGCGGTGCCCGACATCGGCGCGCCCGACGGCAAGATTTCCTATGCCGAACTCGCGGCGATCGGCGGGCTTGGCCCCTTTGGCGGCTTCGCGTGCGGCGGCAACGTTTTTGCGGCTTCGATCACGAATGGCTGCTTCCCCGCCGGCGGAAACATGGCCCTGACGAGTTCAGGTACGGCGAAGCTCAGCCGCAAGGACACGCTGACCGGCGTCGACGATCTTCTGCAGAATAAGCAGACGACCGGCTATTTCGATCTCATCTATACTGGAGCGAATGATTTTGAGATCAAAAATCAACTTTTCTACGACAAGACAAAAAATCTGAATGAAAATGCCTACGGGTTTTCCCAGTTTGTCGATTCTTACGTAATAGAAGACAAGATCGTCGCTTCCCAGACGTTTACCAATGCGATGGGGAAATTCGCCTACCAAATTTCGCCGTCAATTCGTTATACAAATTTCCATTTCGGCGACGATTTCACCTACGAGTATTTCCATCGTGTCGATCTGACGGAAGGCTATACCCCGCTCTCCACTCGTCTCCTGTCGACCCAGTGCGATTGCTCCTATTCTGACTATTTGACCGGGCACTATACGGACTATGGCCTTGCCGGCCTTGCCGATATGGCGTTCGATTTCGGCCTCGATGTCACTCTGGGCGCGCGATACGACAAGACGGACGTCGTTTCGACAATCGACCCAAGCCGGCAGCCGGTCGCCGCGGGAACCCTTCTGTCGGCCTCGAACAGCAAGGGCGCCTGGTCGTGGACCGCCAGTGCGAACTACAAGCTGCCGCTGGGTCTGATCCCGTACGTGACCGCTTCAAAACAATCCACGATGGTCGTGGGCGAGGGCGCTGAAGTCTTAGTGGCCGACGTGGCGGGCAATTCGTTCATTGCCGCGTCCAATCTCTACGAGGGCGGCGTCAAGGGATCCTGGCTGGATGGCAAGCTCTATGGCGCGGTGTCTGTCTACAAGCAGAACCGAACCGACCACAATGTTCAGTCGTCCGTGACCAATCAGTCGGTCGAGACCAAAGGCCTGGAGGCGGAGTTCCGCTGGTCCGTCAACGAGCACCTGCTGCTCACCGGCGCCTACACCAACACCAGGGTCTATAACCTTTCCTATTTGGACGCCGGCACAGCCTTTAGCTTCTTCGGCATCGAGGATCTGAAGAATGTCACCAATCCCGCCCTTTATCTGGGGGGGCAGCCGCTGGGCCTGGTTCCGATTTTCACCCGGGAGGCCTCGCGCCGCGCGGGCATTCCTGAAAATGTCATCTCGGGAACGGCCACCTACGCCTTCGACAACGGCCTGGCCTTCGCCGCCAGCGCTTCGCACGTAGAGTCGGTATGGTCGGGCCAGTCCCAGGTGGTGCGCCTGCCGGCCTATACGCTGGTCGACCTGAGCGCGTCCTATAAGAAGGACCAGTGGCTGTTCCGCGCGGTTGTGAAGAACGCGACCGACGCGACCTACTTCCGGGCCAACTTCACGGAGTTGTTCGGGAGCACGATCGTGTTGCCGGAAAAGCCAAGGAGCTTCCAGGCGACGGTCGCCTACAGCTTCTGACATCGCGCGAGGTGGCGGGTTTCCGCCACCTCTTCGCGGCCATGGTCGTCACCACCGCTGTCCGCGCGCCCTGGCGTTCAATTCGCCGCTGACTTGAGCACCAGCCGCGCGGGGGGAAGGCCAGGAGTCGTGGCGGTCAACACGACCTCGGGGGCGTCGGGATCGGCCTGAACAAGGACCTGGGCGTGGCCGTTGAAGAGGCTTCGCGCCCAGGGGGCGGCTGGTCGGATGACCCTGATGAAGGCCACGTTGGAGCCGTTCAGCCCCTTGTCCTGCAAGGTCTTGAGCGCCGCTCCGGCGTCGGAGGGCACGACGATGGCGATCTCCACCCGCCCGTCGGCCGCCGGCGTGAAAGGCGCGCTCCAGCCCCCGGCGTCGGCGACCGCGCGGGACGTCAGCTCCTGCCCGTTGACGAACAGTCGCTGCGTGGCGCTCAGCAGGGGGACGAAGAGCGTCGATCGGCCGCCATCGACCGGCGGGGCCGTCGCCGCGCCCCTCAGAATGAACGCGGCGGGCACGGCCGGTTCGCTGCCGGGCGGATACCATGTGAACGGATTGCGCCAGGTCAATGCGCCGAGGTCGGGAAGACCGGCGCCCGGCGCCGCCGACAGATCCGCGACCCGCCAATCGGACGTGGCGAGCGCGGCGTACTGGTCGACGAACTGATCTGGTTCGTGGCTGGACGGATCGCCGTTGCCAACGCCGATGATCCGGCCGCCCCGTTCGATTTCGAACGTGACCTTGTTGGATGCGGTCGGCACGTGCGAGCCGGCGGCGTCGAGCACGCTGACGCCGATCGCGGCCGCGCCTCCGCCGCCAGCTTCCAGGCGGTCGGACGGCGGCGTCAGGCGCAGGGTCCGTGGCGCCGTGGTGGTGACGACCTTGTCTTCGGCGACCAGGGTCGAGCCTCGGAAGCCGCGCGCGACCAACCTCCCGGGCGCGTAGGCGATCGCCCATTCCAGATGACTTTGGCGTGGCATGGTCTTGCGGCCCAGGCTCTTGCCGTTCAACAGCAACTCGACCTGCTCGGCGTTGGAATAGATCCAGATGGGGATCTCGGCTCCCGGCCGATCAGGCCACGTCCAATGGCCCACGATGTGAACCATCGGTTTGTCGGTCCACCAGCTTTGCAGATAGTAGGCGCTGTCCTTGAACGCCCCCGTGGTGTCGAGCATGCCGAACTGAGAGCTGATCGCCGGCCAGCCGAAGGGCGTCGTCTCGCCGCGGTAGTCCAGGCCGGTCCAGACGAACATGCCCGCCATCCAGGGCCGTTCCACCACCGCCGTCCAGCCCTGCTCGATGCTGCTGGAGCCTTGCGGTCGCTGCGGCCGATCATAGGCGGCGATATGCTGCCTGGCGGGGTCGGAGATGTAGACGCCGCGCGTCGCGAAGGTCGAGCCCTCCTCCGTCATCACCGCCGGCACGCGCGGAAAGAGGCGATGATAGGCGTCGACGTCGTGTTGCGAGCGGTAGTTGAAGCCGGCCACCTCGGTGGTCGACGAACTGCCGCGCGGCGCGCCGCCGGAAATGGCGACGGTCGTGGCGCGTGTCGGGTCCAGGGCCTTGACCTTGGCCTGCATCAGCTTGGTCAGGCGGGCGCCAAGCGCGTTGCCCTCAAGCGCCCATTCCTCGTTGCCGACCGACCAGAGCACGACGGAAGGATGGTTTCGGTCGCGTTCGATCAACCGGGTCAGCTGGTCGGTGATCTCGGGCGAGGTCCCCATCATGCGATGTTCGTCGATGACCACCAGCCCAAGCCTGTCGGCGGCGTCCAGCAATTCGGGGGAGGGCGGCCCGTGCGAGGTGCGAATGGCGTTGACCCCCATGGCCTTGAGCTGGCGCAGCCGCCAGGTCTGCAATTGATCGGGCAGCGCCACGCCGACCCCGGCATGGTCCTGGTGAATATTGACGCCCTTCAGCTTGACGTTCTCGCCGTTGAGCCAGAAGCCGCTGTCGGGATCCCAGCGCACGTCCCGCACGCCGAACGGGGTTTCGTACCGGTCGATCACCGCCGCGCCGTCGCGGACCGTCGTGACCAGGCGATAGAGGTGAGGATCGCTCATCGACCAGAGCCGGGGCCGGGGCAGCCGCAGGGGCTGGTCGTCACGCAGCGAGGCGCCGGCCTCGAGCTGTCGCGCCTGACCCGTGCTGGAGAGCACGACCGAACCGTCGCTGTCGACGACCTGATGATCGATGCTGACCGAGCCAGGATCCACGCCCTGGTTTTCCAGCCTGGTCTGGACCGACAGCGTGGCCACGCCGTCGCGCAGCGTGCTGCTGACGAATGTCCCCCATCGCGCGACGTGAAGGGGCGCGGTCTTGGTCAGCCAGACGTGACGATAGATGCCGGCCCCTTCATAGAACCAGCCCTCCTCCATCGAGGCGTCGACACGCAGCGCCAGGATGTTGGGCCCGTCATAGTCGACATAGTCGGTCAGGTCGTAGGCGAAGCTGGAATAGCCGCTCGGCTCGCGTCCGATGTAGTGGCCGTTGAACCAGACGGCGGCGTTTCTATACACGCCGTCGAACTCCACGACGATGCGCTTGCCCAGGTCGGACGGGCCGATCTGGAGGGACTTTCTGTACCAGCCGATGCTGCGCTCGGGAAATCCCGGACCCACGGCCTTGGAGCCGTGATTGCCCGAAGCCCTGCCGTCGAACGGCGCTTCGACGGCCCAGTCGTGGGGAAGGTCCAGCTTTCGCCAGGCCCGGTCGTCGAACTTCGGGCTGGTCGGCCCATCGCCATATCCCGCCTTCGCGAAGAAGAAGGGGGCGGTTCCGTGACCGTAATCCTGGCTGGCGTCCGTGGCGTGGCCCAACGCAAAGCGCCAATCGGCGTCGATGTTGACGCGGGTTCTCGTGGCCGCCGTCGCCGAGGGCGCCGAGGCCTGGGCATCCGCGGTCGAGGGCGTGGCCAGTCCGAAGACGATCACGGCCGCCACGGCAAGGAACAGAGATCGCATCACGGCTGCAGGTCCATTGATGGAGGAAGCGTCGTGGGTCGCGGCGCGCGCCGCGACCCGGGTTGGCAAGGCGTGGTCAGCGCCGTCGTTCAGGGTTTCACCGTGACCATCACCACGCCGTGCGAGGCGACCGGCGCGGCGAACCGCTCCTTCATCTTGCCCAGCGACGTCCTGGCCCACAGGTCGCGGACCTCGGCCTTAAGGCTGGCCGGGTAGCCCAGCTCGGTCCAGTTCACCGCGATGGTCTGGGGCGCCGCGCCGCGATTGAACAGGATCACCGCCCGGCCGCCGTCGGCCAGCGGCTTGGACCAGACCTCCAGGTCGCCGTCGTCGCGGACGCGGCGGCCCTGGACGCCCAGCGGGTCCTGGTTCACGGCGATGACGTCGGTGTTCAGCAGGATGGCGCGCGTCGCCTCGTCCATGTTGGCGATGTCGTTGCCGGCGATCAGCGGCGCGGCCATCAGCGCCCAGAGGCTGAAGTGCGCGCGGTACTCGGTGTCGGTCAGGCCGCCGTTGCCGACCTCCAGCATGTCCGGATCGTTCCAGTGGCCCGGGCCGGCGAACGGATGGAGCGGCTCGTTGGCGTCGAGGATGGGCAGGACCCCCAGCGAGTAGCCGTGCTTGCCGTCCCACTTGTCGGTGATGTCGCCGGTCGTGCGCCACAGGTTGCCGACCTTGTCGGCCCACAGCCAGGGCTTGGCCGTGCCCCACTCGCACATCGAAAAGACGATGTCGCGGCCGGTCTCGCGCAGGGCGTCGGCCATCAGGGTGTAGGCCTCCTCGGCGTTGCGCGTGCCGGTCGAGCACCAATCGTACTTCAGATAGTCCACGCCCCAGTCGGCATAGGTCTTGGCGTCCTGGAACTCGTGCCCCTGGCTTCCCGGCCGGCCGCCGCAGGTCAGGCGCCCGGCGTCCGAATAGATGCCGAACTTCAGGCCCTTGGCGTGCACATAGTCCGAAAGGGCCTTGATGCCGCTGGGAAAGCGCTTGGCGTCATAGGTGATGAAGCCGCCGGCGTCGCGCGGGCCGTGCCAGCAGTCGTCGATCACCACATATTGGTAACCGGCGTCCTTCATGCCGTTCGAGGCCATCGCGTCGGCCATGCGGCGGACGGTCTGCTCGTCGATGGTGCAGGCGAACTTGTTCCAGCTGTTCCAGCCCATCGGCGGCGTCTTGGCCAAGCCGTTGGCGACCCGCGGCGGCGGGTCCTGGTCGGCGGCCCAGGCGGCCGGAGCCCCGCTCAAGGCGAGCGCCAGGACGCTGGCGACCACGACGCCGCCATGGCGCTTCCGTAAAATTCGCATCGGTGTTCTCCCTCGGATTTCTATAGCGGTCGCTGACCGCTGAGTGTCGGCGGCGTGCGGTTCATGCCGGGGCGATCCCCGTCGCGCCGCGGCAGTGGGTGTTGATGAAGGTCTGGTGGGCGGGCAGGGAAAGGGCGGACTTCAGAACGACGTCCTTGAGACGGCCCATGTTGGTCAACAGCTCGTCATGCGCGATGCGGTCCACCAGCCGGTCGTAGCCCTGCGGGCGCACCCCTTGCCCCAGCATCACAGCCAGCCAGCTGTCCTCGGTGAACAGATCGTCCTGGAACCGGAAAACCCGGCCGCTGGAGGCGAAGAGCTCGATCTTGTGCGCCAGGCCGTCGGGAATCTGCATCGCGCCGCAACGTCGCCAGAACTCGGTATCGACGCGCCGGGTGGCCTTGTAGTGCAGGATGATGAAGTTTCTGATCTGCTCGTACTCAAGGCGGGCGGCGGTGTTGTACTCGTCGATCTCGGCTTGGCCGAAGGCGAGGTCGGGCCATAGAAGGATCAGCCTGGCCACGCCCATCTGGGCCAGATGGATGCTGGTGGATTCCAGCGGCTCAAGGAACCCGCCCGCCAAGCCGATCGCCACGCAATTTTTGACCCAGAACCGCTCGCGAAGGCCAGCGGTGAATCGCAACGGCCGCACGTCGGCCAGAAGCCTGCCCTCGGCCTGACTGACCAGGCGATCGGTCGCGGCCTGGTCGCTGAGGTGATCGCTGCAATAGACGTACCCCGAACCCATGCGGTGCTGAAGGGGTATGCGCCATCGCCATCCAGCCAGATCGGCCGTGGCGCGGGTGAACGGATCGGGCGGCGCGGTTCTTTCATAGGGGACGGCGACCGCCCTGTCGCAAGGCAGATAGCGGCTCCAGTCGATAAAGCCCGCGCCCAGGACGCCATTGATCAGCAGGCCCCGAAAGCCGCTGCAGTCGATGAACAGGTCGCCCTCGATGACACGGCCGTCACGTAGTCGCACGGCTTCGAAGAAGCCGTCCTGCGGCCGTTGCTGAGCGCCGACGACCATGCCTTCCAGCCGCACGACGCCTCGCGCCTCGGCATAGGCGCGCAGGTAACGGGCATAGAGGCCGGCGTCGAAGTGAAACGCGTGGCGAATCGTGCTCAGGACGTTGTGCACTCCGGCCTGCGGGCGCGAGAACCGACCAAGGCGCGCGGCCACGGTCCCGACGTTGTAGTCGCCAAGATCGCCAACCAACGCGCGGCGTTCAGGATCGTCTCCCGCCCAATGGACGAGCCTGAGCCAAAGCTGGTGGAACTTGAATTCCGGGGTCGGGTGGCCGTGCACGCCGAAAGGGTGCAGGTAGCGCTCGCCCATCCGACCCCAGTCGACGAACTCGATCCCCAGCTTGAAGGTCGCCTGGGTCTGCCGAACGAAATCGTCCTCGTCGACGCCGAGAAAGGCGTTGAAGTCGGCCAAGGTCGGGATCGTGGCCTCGCCGACCCCGATGGTGCCGATCTCGTCGGATTCAACCAGGGTGATCGAAAGGTCGGGCGGGGCCATGCGGGCCAGCGCCGCCGCCGCCATCCAGCCGGAGGTCCCGCCGCCGACGATTACCACCCGCCGGATGGGCTGCCCTCGCAGGTTCGCCCTTTCGCTCGCCGAAGCGCTCATCGGCTTGCCCTTCGGGCGGGCGCAGGGCGCTGGAAGCCGCTCCTGCGCACCTCGTCGATCAGGGCGCGATGGTCTGGCATCACGGTCAGGGCGAACCGCGCCTGCTCGGCGATGCTGGCGAACTCTTCCCGCGCGGCGGCGGAGAAGCGCAGGGCCGGCGCCCGGCCGGTGAGATCCGTCGCAAAGCCCATACCATAGAGGATGTACTGCCAGTTCTGCTCGACGAAGATGTCGTGGTTGAGATCCACGTCGAGGAAGGAGGGCGGCCTGTGCCGCCAGATCTGGAGCTTCTCCTTCAGGGTTTCGGATATCGACGAGGCGGCCCGATTGTCGCGCCAGAACGCGGTGTCCTCACGCTGGCTCAGACAATAGTGCAGCTTGATGAAGTCGATCACATGCGCGTAGCGCCGCTGCATCTGGGCGTTGAACTGCCTGGCGGCCTGCTCATATTCCCCCGACCAGGGAAAGAGATTGGCCAGGATCAGGGCGGCGATCTCGGAAAAGCCGATGCCGGTGGCTTCCAGCGGTTCGATGAACCCCGCCGAGAGGCCGATCGCCACGCAGTTCTTGCGCCACTGCGTCTTGCGAAATCCCGCCTCGAACTTCAGGAGCCTGGGCTCCAGCCTGTCCGGGGCGAGGCCCGCATAGGCGCTCAGCACCTGGGCGGCGCGTTCGTCGTCGGTATGCTGGGACGAATAGACATAGCCGACGCCTCGTCGCTCCTGCAGTCCGATGTCCCAGGTCCATCCGTTCTCCTGGGCGGTCGAGATCGTGCAGCTGGCGATCGGCGCGTCCGGCTGCTCGTACGGCAGCTGGACGGCCAGGGCCCGGTCGCAGAACAGCTGGTCGCGATAGGAGGTGAACTCCGATTTCAGGGCCTGGCCGATCAGTTGGGCCCGAAACCCGGTGCAGTCGATATAGAGATCGGCGCGCAGCTCGCCGCTGGCGGCTCCGACCAGTGCGGCGATCGCTCCGTCCTGCGCCAGGCGGACCTCGCCGATGGTGTCGGCGATCCGCACGACGCCCTGGCCGATCGCATGTCGGCGCAGCACCTGGCCGAAGGCGACCGCGTCGAAATGGTAGGCGTAGGACAGGGGCCCCGCATAGTCGGGATGATCGATGAGCTTGGGCGCGCGCCTGGCCTCGATGACCGCCTGCTGGACGGTGCTGGCCCGCGCCCACGGAGCCTCGCCAGCCTCGCCCAGCAGCCAGTAGGGCAGCAGGTCCAGGTCGGTGTGCTGTTCGGCGATCTGGAACGGATGATAGTAGTGGTCGCTGGGATCGACGCTCGGCGCATGGCGCCAGTTGGCGAACCGAATGCCCTGCTTGAACGTGGCGTTGGCCTCGCGGACGAGCGCGGCTTCGTCCAGGCCGATACGCTTGAGGGTCTTTCGGATGCTGGGAAAGGTCCCTTCCCCGACCCCGATGATGCCGATGTCCTCGGATTCGACCAACGTGATCTTGACGGCCTGGGCGTCGGGACCGGCCAGCATGCGCGCCAGATAGCAGGCGGTCATCCAGCCGGCGGTTCCGCCGCCCACGATCACGATATGCTTGGTCATGCCGCGAAGACCCGAATGGTTTTTGCCCGTGGTCGCACAGCCGGCCCGGCGCCGGAGTCGATCCGTGCTTGGATGTTGGAAGGCGCAAAGCTCCGTGAACCTCGCGCCCCCAACGCCGGCCTTCGATCTAGAAGGTGAAGCGCACGCTCGCCGACATCCGGCGATCGTTGATGAACCAACTGCGGGTGACGATCTGGCCCGGCAGGATCTCCATCTCCGTGCGCGAGATCGCATCGAGCAGGTTGGTGAAGTCCACCGCCAGCTGGGTGTGGTCGTTCAGCTTGTAGCTGACGCTCCCATCCAGCTGGCCCATGTCGGCGACATAGACCGGCAGGGCGTAGGAGATGCTCGTCCCGGCCTGGTTGGTGTAGGTTCCGGTGGTGCCGTTGCCTGTCGTGGTCGCCAGGTACTGACTGCGCCAGTTGTAGGCCAGACGCGCGCTCCAGCGACCATAGTCATAAAGCAGGTTGACGTTGTAGTTGTACTTGGAGAGGCCGACGATCGGCAGGCCGCCGATCGCGGCGCCGTTCATGTCCCGCGAACGGGTGCTGGGCGACTCGCTGTCGATATAGGTGAAATTGGCCTCCAGGCCCAAACCGCGCAGGGCGCCCGGCAGAGCGTCGAAATAGCTTCGGCCGCCGATCTCGACGCCTCGGATTTTCGAAGTCTCCGTGGCGTTGAAGTTGGCTTGGCCGCTGACGGCCCCGGGGACGGTGGTCAAGGCGCCGTTCGCGACGATGAGAGGCTGTGAAGAGCCGAACAGGATCGAGGCGGGCGTGTTGACGTCGTTGTAGATGATCAGGTCTTTGATGTTCTTGGCGAAGACGTCGATGTGGGCGGTCGTTCCCGACCTGGGATACCATTCGACGCTGAGATCGGCGTTGGTGGACACGGCTGGCTTCAACTTCGTGTTGCCGGCCGTGTAGGTGTAGCCGCTGAAGATCGCCGGCAGGGAGATGTTCTCGCCGCCTGAGGTCGTGCCGTTCAGCGGGTTGGGGGTGGTGGCGACGCCGCCGGAGCCGGTCGCCTGGATGTCCTTGTAGCTGGGTGGGCTCAAGGTCTTGTTGAGGGCGACGCGCACCACCCAGGTGTCGTTGGGCTTGAACGCCAGGTTCAGCGAGGGCAGGACGCGCGTATAGGCATTGGTCTCGGTGCGCGTCGCAGTGCTCGGCAGCGTGAGATAGCTCAGGGGCAAGGTCCCGTTCTGCAGGCGATAGGCGTTGACATTGTCCAGGCCGCCGACCTGGGCCAGGGACGCCTGGGCGTCGGCCAGCGAACGATAGAATTCCGTTCCGCCCGAGAAGGTGAAGGTGCCCGTGCTGTCGATCTTGTTGCGCACGACGCGCACGCCGATATTGCCCGAGAAGGCTGGCGCCCACCCCAAGCCATCGCTGCCGAAGCGAAGCAAGCCATAGAAATTGGTCGTCTCGACCTTTGTTCGGACCTCGTTGGGCGGGTTCCCGAAGTTCAGGTTCACCGGATCACCGTAGAGGGTGCGCGTGGCGTTGTAGTCGGCGCTGGCCGGGTCGGTGCTGCAGCGGATGGCGTATTGGGGGCCGCAGGCGGTGTAGTTGAGGAGGTTTTCGGGCGTGGCCGCCCCGGGGCTGGCGAAGATGTAGGGCCCTGGAACCTCGCGCTCGCCCTTGAAGAAGTCGGGGAACTCGTAGACGTAGAAGTCGTCGGCTGGCGAGCTGGCCACGGTGGATTGCGGGACCCCGTTCCAGCCCCGTCCGGTCGGCGACCAATAGGTGCCCGTGAAGCTGTCGTTCTCCGAACGATCGGCGATCCGCGCGCCGACCTTCAGCGACTTGAAGAAGCCCTCGCCAAGATCGTACTCGAGGTCAAGGTTGGCGGCCGTCATCCGGCCGCTGTTATGGGTCTGGTTGAAGATCAGGTTGTTGATGTTGGCCTGGCTGGCGTCGAGCAGCGGCGCGGTGGTGCTCAGGGTCGGCGTCGGAATATCGCCGCCGGTGTCGAAGCCGATTTCCGGAATGCCGGCCGCACCGACGCCCAGGCCATAGCTGCGGTTCTTGGTCTTGGAGTTGACCACCTGGATCGCGCCGTTGACGCGAAGACGGTTGCTGGCGTCCAGGATGAAGCCGCCGCTGTAGTCGGCGGTCCAGCTTTCCCCCGGATTCTGGTTGTTCGAGTTGCCGGGGGAGTAACCGCCCGCGTTCGCGCCGCGCAGCACGCCCCGCTGGAACACGCCGGCGTCATCGAACTCGCCGCTGCTCACGTCCTGGCTGCCGCCGGACACCATGAACACGCCGCCGCCGCCGACATTGGTCTTGTATTTGGAGACGAAGTCGGTTTGCCAGAGCGTCAGTTCCTGGACCGGCCGCCATTGGAACGCGGCGTACAGTCCCTTGCGCTTGCGGTCGAAGTCATCGTTCCCGTAGTCGAAACCGCCTGGGGCGTAGACGGTCTTGCCGTTGTAGGTCGTCTGGTAATAGGGCTCGGCGCGGATGAAGCTGTCGGCCGACCGATAGCGGGTCGACGCCAGATCCACCAAGGCGCCGAATTCGCCGATATTGGTGTCCCATCGCTTGGTCAGCAGGATCGATCCGGCCGGCGACCATTTCTTGATGAAGTCGCCGTAGCTCGCGCTCAGGGAAACGTCCATCTGCGGCTTGTTGTAATCGAACGGCATGTGCGTGCGCAGGTCGATCGCGCCGCCGGTCCCGCCCTCGATAAAATCCGAGGTGGTGGCCTTGTAGACGTTCACCGCCGCCATCAGCTCGGGCGTGACATCGCCCCAATTGAGCCCGCCGCCGCCATTGGCGGAGAAGATCTCGCGGCCGTTCAGGAGGCCGGTGACGCCCGACAACCCGCGGATCTGGACCCCGGTTCCTTCCCAGGAAAACTGGTCGGGGCTGCCCAGGCTGGCGAAGCGCGACATGGTCACGCCGGGGATGCGCTGGAGGATTTCGGTGATCGAGGTGTCCGGCAGCTTGCCGGCCTCGTCCGCCACGATCGAGTCGACGACGGTATCGGCGTTGCGCTTGATCTCGGTGGCGTTCTCCAGCGCGCGGCGCCGGGCGGTGACGACCACCGCGTCGAGCGTGTTGTCGTCGATGGCGACCGGCCCGGTGGTTTGCGCCAGGACCGGCGCCGCCGACCAGAGCGCTAATAGTGACGCGCCACAAGCCAGGGCGTGGACGCGCGATCTCTGGCGGTTCCTCATTCGTCTCTCCCCTGCAAAGCCGATCTTTCGGTCTTTCGGATCAATAGGACAAAACGCATTAATTAGACAATTGGAAATGACAGCGCTGTTCCAATTTGTGGTTGAGGCCCCGCCGGGCTTGGTTGCGATCCGCTCAAAGGCGAGCGCCTGGTGCGCGTGCGGCACGGAGTTCGGACGATCAGAGCCTTTCACGCCAGTCAGGAAGTCGCGACCCATGGGGATCGTGTCCCTGGACGTGGTGTAGCTGGACGGTAGTCGCGGTAATTTGTAGGAGTAAAGGATGGCGTGAGCGTTGAGGCGTCGGCGATAGGATTGGAGTGCGGCCATGGGGCGAGCCGGAAGGACGAGGTTGGTGGCGGGGTTCGCGTCGCGACGTCTGGTCATGGGCGGGCTGGCTGCGGCCTGCATTCTGGTTTCCGCCGCCCACGCTCAGGCGCCGGCGGATACGTCCGCGCCCGTTGGGCTTGATGCGAACGGTCATCTCCAGGCTGTGCCGGTCGCCCAGGCTCCCGGCTTCACTTACGCCAGGCTGCGCAACGGCGTTCAGATCCAGCTCAACGGCGTGACGAAGAACGTCGTATTTTACGCGCCGGACACGCTGCGGGTGAACGCCAATCTCGGCCGAAACTACTGGACCGCGCCCAGCCTGGTCGTGCCGACCGCGCCGGGCCCGGTGACCTTCGCGGTGGAGGACACGGCGACAACGCTGGTCCTGAAGAGCGCGAAGCTGCGCGTCGAGATCAGCAAGGCGACCGGCGCGCTTCGCTTCCTGGATCCCAAGGGCAAGCTCTACACCGAAGAGAAGGCCGAGAACCCGCAAAGCCTCAAGCCGGTGACCATCTCCGGGGCGCCGAGCTATGAGGCGGTCAACAGTTTCGTGCTCCGACCCGACGAGGCGGTCTACGGCTTCGGCTTCACGGGCGACGACGCCAGCAATCGGCGCGGCAAGGATCTGCTGCTGGTCCAGACCAATGTGGGCATCATCATTCCGGTGATGATGTCCTCGCGGCGCTACGGCGTGCTGTGGGACACCTACTCGCAGATGCGCTTCAAGGACGAGGCGGGCGACGCCTCTCTCTGGGCCGAGAGCGCCCCGGGCGGCGTCGACTACTATTTCATGGCCGGCGACACGCCCGACGCGGTGGTCGGCGCCTACCGCGCCCTTACCGGCGATGCGCCCATGTATCCCAAGCAGGCGTTCGGCCTGTTCATGAGCAAGGAGCGCTACAAGACCCAGGACCAGCTGCTGGAGGTCGCGCGCAGGTTCCGCGAGGACAAGTTCCCGCTCGATTACATCGTCCAGGATTGGCAGTACTGGGGCTCGGACAAGGACGGCAGCTGGAGCGGGATGACCTGGGACCCGGTCCGCTACCCCGATCCGGCGGGCATGGCGCGTCAGCTTCACGACATGAATCTCAAGCTGATGGTGTCGATCTGGCCGTCCATTGGCGACGACACCGCGCTCGCCCACGAGCTCGACGCCCAAGGCTTGCGCTTCAAGCCGCTGCACTGGATTTCGAAACACGCGCGCGTCTACGACGCCTACAGCCCGATCGGCCGGCAGATCTATTTCAAGCACATCAAGTCCGGCCTGCTGGACAAGGGCGTGGACGCGCTCTGGATGGACGGCACCGAGATCGAGGTGAGCAGCGCCATGTGGAACGCCGCCGACAATATCCGCGACACCAAGGCGCTCGGCTCGAACGCCCTGGGCGACTTCACGCGCTATCTCAATCCTTATTCGCTGGTCACCACCCAGGGGACCTATGACGGCCAGCGGGCGACCAGCGACAAGCGGGTCTTCACGCTGACCCGTTCGGCCTGGGCCGGGGCGCAGCGCACGGCGGCGGCCTCGTGGAGCGGCGACATCTTCGCCAGCTGGAAGACCTTCAAGCAGCAGATCGCCGGCGGCGTCGACGTCACGGTCACCGGCAATCCCTATTGGACCCAGGACACCGGCGGCTTCTTCGTGACGGAATTCGTCGGCGGTGAGCAGAACGCCGAATGGCGCGAACTCTATGCCCGCTGGATGCAGTTCGCCGCGTTCAACCCGATCATGCGCATCCACGGCACCAGCGTCGAGCGCGAGCCCTACCTGTTCAAGACGCTGGATCCGGCGGTGTACGCCTCGTTGTCCGACAGCGTGCGCCTGCGCTATCGCCTGCTGCCCTATACCTATGGGCTGAGCTGGAAGGTCACGTCGGACCACTACACGCTGATGCGGCCGCTGATGATGGACTTCCCGGACGACCGGGCGACCGACAAGGTCGATGACAGCTTCATGTTCGGGCCGTCGTTCCTGGTCCATCCCGTCACCCGGGCGATGTACAATGTCAGCCCGCCGCCGGCCGCGACCATCCCCAGCCAGTATCTGCGCACGCCCGACGGGAAGACCGGCCTGGCGGTGCAGTATTTCGAGGGCGTGAACTTCGAGGTCCCGAAAGGCAAGCTGGTCGATGAGAAGATCGACCACACCTGGCCCGGTCCGCCGCTGGCCGAAATCCCCGGCGGACTTACCAAGCTCGAGGATTTCTCCGCCCGCTGGGAAGGGGTGATCCTCGCGCCCGAGGACGGCGAATATGAGATCGGCGTGGCCGCCGACGACGGCATGCGCCTGTTCCTCGACGGCGAAAAGGTGGTCGATGACTGGACGACGTCGGCGGAGCGCCACCACGGCGTCAAGCGCAAGCTGAAGCGGGGAGACCGCTTGAAGGTGCGCATCGATTACTACCAGGGCAGCGGTGATCGAAGCCTGCGCCTGACCTGGCGTCGTCCGGCCGAGGTGGCGGCGGCCGCCAAGCTTGCCGAGGCGACCCGGGACCTCACCGTCAGCACCTATCTGCCCAGGGGCGCGGACTGGTACGACTTCTGGAGCAACGAGCGTCACGCCGGCGGCAAGACCGTGTCGCGCGAAGCGCCGCTGGAGATCTTGCCGCTCTATGTCCGGGCCGGCTCCATCGTGCCGATGGGCCCGGCGGTGCAGTACGCCACCGAACGCCCCGAGGCGCCCTATGAAATCCGCATCTATCCCGGCGCCGACGCCCGGTTCACGATCTACGAGGACGACAACGAGACCTACGCCTACGAGAAGGGCGAGCGCGCCACCTATGAGCTGACATGGAATGACCGGGCCCGTACGCTAACGGTCGGTCCGCGGCAGGGGTCGTTTCCGGGCATGATCCGGCAGCGCCAACTGAACGTCGTCCTGGTCGCGCCTGGCAAGGGAGCGGGTACGCAGAGCGCTCCGGTGGACCGCCAGATCCTCTACGACGGCAAGCCGAAGGTCGTGAAATTCTAGAGCATCGCGCGGAAAAGTGGACGCCGGTTTTCCGCAAAAGCGATGCGAAAACTAAGCCGCGCCTGGAGCTCGTCCGGAGCTCTCCAGGGATCGGGGATGGTCGGGGCTTCGGACGCCGATCGGTTCGTAGACCAGCTCGTAGGAGACGTAACCCTGCGCGTGGCGCAGCCGCTGCAGACGCTCCAGCAACGCCTCGTCTGTGTATCCGTCAAGGACGAGGTTTCGGTCCTTACAGCCCTGCGCCGGCTCCAGGTCAAAGAGAGAGCGGGCGCCGGGCGCGATATTCGTGACCCGCGATCGCAAGTCGTCTACGGAAAAAGCATGTCCTTCGAGGGGAGGACCGCGGTTTTGATGTCGGTCAGGACCTGTCGGCAATCCTGGCGAAGCCAGGCGTTGCGATGGGAGGCGGGCCGGCCGGTCAGCGTCCGGTCTTGGCCTCGGCCCAAAGCGCTTCCAGGCGCCCGAACTCTGCAAGGCCCGCGCAAGCCTCGACCGCGGCCGGGCTTTGGTCGCCGCGCGCCAGGGCCGCCGCACACTGGTCGGCCCGCAGAGCCTGTACGGCGTTCAGTTCGTAACGCGGCGTGTTGATGATCGCCACGCGGCCCGGCTTGCCGCGCAGGCCGGCGATATAGGTGGTGATCGGCGTATAGCCGCGGGCGGCCAGCGCCCGGCGACGCAGTACGGCGGCCTGGTCCGGATCAGGGGTTACGCCCCGCACGCCGTAGGCATGCAGCACGGCCATGGCGTATTGGGCGCCGGCCTGGCCGGTCTCGGCGCGGTCGCGCAGGTCGTCGACCGGATCGGTCAGCGCCGAGACCAGGGGCTCCAGGTCGGTCGAGGCGGTGGCGCGCGCGGTGAGGCAGCCGGCGAGACCAACGCAGAGACCCAGCATGGCTGCAGCGTGCGCCGCCTTGGACAGTATGGCCTTGGTCATCGCTCGTATCCCCTGGTCCCGCACGGCTTGCCTCGTGGCCGGTCTGCTTGCCGCTTCGCCCGGCTATCGACAACGATCATGGGCGCGTTTTCACCCTTCGCTGGCGGGGGTTGGATAGACGCTGATCCGGCGCTGGCCGTCGGGGCCGATGGTGTGGAACTTGAACGGCGCGCCTTCGAAGACGCTGGCCGACAGGTCGACGAGGATCTCGTCGGTGGCGCCGAACGGGGCGACCAGTTCGATCAGCCACAGGTTCTGGCCGGCCCGCCATTCGTCGGGCCGCAGCTTGTGGGCGCCAGCCTCCAGCCGCGCCTGCGTCTCGTCGGAGACGAAGGCCCAGAAGGCCACGGCCGCAGGGCTGTTTGGCCCGTTCCAGATCCGAAACTGCTCCAGCAGGATGGCGGGCATGGCGAACCATTCCAGGTC
>NZ_SLZL01000017.1 GCF_004342605.1 Caulobacter sp. BK020 | reverse complement strand
ACGCTGAGGCACGGTCTTCAAGGACCAAGGATGAAGCCGAGCGCCGTCCGCCGACAACTCTCCTACAGTCTCGTCAACAGACAAGGATGAGGGACCCCGTGCTGATCTCCTCATCCTGAGGTGCGAGGCAAAGCCGAGCCTCGAAGGACGCACCGCATCGCCGCGGCGGGAACGAGCGCGGCGTCGCGGGGGTTTCTGTGGGGTTCCATTCACTCCCCAAAGGAGCATCCCCATGAAAGTCAGCGACGCCATGACCAGCCAGGTCTCCACCGCCGCCCCCACCGACAGCATCCGCAAGGTCGCCCAGGTGATGGCCCACGTCGACAGCGGCGTGGTGCCGGTCGTCGACGGCGGCAAGGTGGTGGGCCTGGTCACCGACCGCGACATCGTCCTGCGCGTGGTCGCCGAGGGCCGCAGCTTCGACAGCCCGGTCTCCGAGGCGATGAGCGAGGGCGAGGTCCAGAGCGTCCGCGAGGACGACGTCCTGGCCGACGCCACCGCCAAGATGGCCAGCCACCAGATCCGCCGCCTGGTCGTCCTCAACGAGGCCGGAAACCTGACCGGCATCCTGTCTCTGGGCGACGTGGCCAAGGACTATGGGGCCAAGCAGGTGGGCAAGACGCTGGAGGAGATTTCGCAGGAGGGCGGCGAGGCGGCGGCGGCTTCTTAAACCTTCTCCCAGAGGGAGAAGGAGGGGCCCGCGCCGTTAGGCGTGGGAGGATGAGGGGTTACGCTGTCAACGGAGCGCCGGCACGCCGTCGGACGCCTTCACCCCTCACCCTCCCATGCTTCGCATGGGCCCCTCCCTCTCCCCTCCGGGAGAGGGCGAAAAGAAAAAGGGCGGCCCCGCGAGGGGCCGCCCTTTCCGTATTTGGAGTTCGAAACCCGCCTACACCAGCGAGCTGTCGATGCCCTTGCAGGCTTCCATAAGGCCCTTCACCGACTCGACGGACTTGGCGAACATCGCCTTTTCCGCGTCGTTGGTTTCGAACTCGATGACCTTCTCCGCGCCGCCGGCGCCGATCAGCACGGGCACGCCGACATAGAGGCCGTCCAGGCCGTACTGGCCGGTCAGGAAGGTCGCGCACGGCAGGACGCGCTTCTTGTCCTTCAGGTAGCTGGTGGCCATGGCGATGGCGCTTTCGGCCGGGGCGTAGAAGGCCGAGCCGGTCTTCAGCAGGGCGACGATCTCGCCGCCGCCCTTGCGGGTGCGGTCGACGATGGCGTCCAGCTTTTCCTGGGTCAGCCAGCCTTGCTTGACCAGTTCCGGCAGCGGCAGGCCGCCGACGGTCGAGTGACGGACCATCGGCACCATGTCGTCGCCGTGGCCGCCCAGGGTCCAGGCGTGGATGTCTTCCACCGACACGCCGGTGGCCTCGGCCAGGAAGTAGGCGAAGCGCGCCGAGTCCAGGACGCCGGCCATGCCGATGACCTTTTCCTTGGGCAGGCCCGAGAACTGCTGCAGCGCCCAGACCATGGCGTCCAGCGGGTTGGTGATGCAGATGACGAAGGCGTTGGGAGCATGGGCCTTGATGCCCTCGCCGACGGCCTTCATGACCTTCAGGTTGATGCCCAGCAGGTCGTCGCGGCTCATGCCCGGCTTGCGCGGCACGCCGGCCGTGACGATGCAGACGTCGGCGCCGGCGATGTCGGCATAGTCGTTGACGCCCTTCAGGGCGACGTCCTTGCCGAACACGGCCGAGGCTTCGGCGATGTCCAGGGCCTTGCCCTGCGGGGTGCCTTCGGCGATGTCGAACAGCAGGATGTCGCCCAGCTCCTCGCGCGCGGCGATGTGGGCCAGGGTGCCGCCGATCATGCCGGCGCCGATGAGGGCGATCTTCGCGCGAGCCATGGGGTCTCCGTCAAGGCTGTGGACGATGAATGTCGGGGCGCGGTCTACGCCCGCTGCGGTTCAGTCTCAAGCCCTCTTTCCCGTTTCGCCGCGGTGCGGCAAGACTGCCTGAACGGCGATAAGGAGGTGCGGGGATGAGCAAGACCGATCCGGGGCGCTTCTTCGAGGACTTCCGGCCGGGCCAGGTGATCGTCCACGCCACGCCGCGCACCATAACCGCCGGCGACGTGGCGCTGTACACGGCGCTATACGGGCCGCGTTTCGCGCTGTTCTCGTCCGACGTCTTCGCGCGCGACTGCGGCCTGGAGACGGCCCCCGTCGACCCGCTGGTCGCCTTCCACGTCGTGTTCGGTAAGACCGTGCCCGACATCAGCCTGAACGCCGTGGCCAACCTCGGCTACGCCGAGGGCCGGTTCCTGGCCCCCGTGCATGTCGGCGACACCCTGTCGGCACGGTCCGAGGTGATCGGGCTGAAGGAGAACTCGAACGGCAAGACCGGCGTCGTCCATGTCCGCACCACCGGCGTCAACCAGCGGGGCGTGGCGGTGCTGAGCTATGTGCGCTGGGTGATGGTGAGGAAGCGCGACGCGGCCGCGACGGTCGAGGCGTCGTCGGTTCCGCCGCTGGCCGAAGCCGTGGCCGCCAGCGACCTGACCCCGCCGCCGGGCCTGGACTTCAGGCGCTACGACTTCGCCCACGCCGGCGCCGCGCACGCCTACGAGGACTATGCGGTCGGCGAGAAGATCGACCATGTCGACGGCATGGTGGTCGAGGAGGCCGAGGCCCAGATGGCCACGCGGCTGTGGCAGAACACCGCCAAGGTGCACTTCAACCAGTTCCAACGCGCGAAAGACCCGTCCGGCCGGCGGCTGGTCTATGGCGGGGTGGTGATCTCGACCGCCAAGGCGCTGTCGTTCAACGGCCTGCAGAACGCCGGCCTAGTCCTGGCCATCAACGGCGGGCGCCATGTCAGCCCCTACCACGCCGGCGGCACGGTGTTCGCCTGGTCGCAGGTGCTGGACAAGGCCGAGCTGTCGCCGACGGTCGGGGCCCTGCGCCTGCGGCTGGTGGCGACGGTGGACCGGCCCTGCGCCGACTTTCCCGACAAGGACGAGACCGGGGCCTATGCGCCCGGCGTGATCCTCGACTTCGACCATTGGGCGGCGGTTCCGAAGCGTGGCTGAGTTCGTCCTCGACCCGGCCTTCGTGGCCACCTCCGCGCCGCTGGGCGACCTGCCGCTGTGCCACGCCCGCCTGCAGCTGGACGCCCGCTATCCCTGGCTGGTGCTGATCCCGCGCCTGGCCGAGCTGCGCGAGCTGGAGGATTTGGCCCCGGTCGATCGCGCCCGGCTGATGGAGGAGACGGTGCTGGCCGGCGCCGCCGTCCGCGCCGTCGCGCAGGCGCTAGACCTGGCGGTCGACAAGCTCAATGTCGGCGCCCTGGGCAATGTCACGCCGCAGCTGCACGTCCATGTGCTGGGCCGGCGGGTCGCCGATCCGGCCTGGCCGGGTCCGGTCTGGGGCCATTCGCCGGGCGAGGCCTATGGGGCGCTGGAGCTGGAGCGGGCGATCGCGGCGGCGAAGGCGGCTTTGTCCGTCCAGGACTAGCGGCGCTTCTTCCGGCTCGATCCCTTGGCCGCCTTGCCCTTTCCCTTGGCCTTGCGCGAGGTCACGGCCTTGCCCTTGCCGCTCTTCTTGCCCTTGGTCGCGGTCGCCTTGCCCTTGCCGGCCTTGCGGGCGGCGGCGGCGCACCTGGCCTTGGCGGCCTTCAGGGCCTTGCCCTTCTTGCCCCGGGTCGAGCAGGCCGGGACCTTGGACGGCGCGGCGGCCGCCAAACGCGGCGGAGCCGGACGTGCGCCCCAGACGACGGGGCCGCGGCCAACCGGGACATAGCCCGGCGGCACGGTCGCCTGGGCCACGCGGTGGGCGGTGATCGGGATCTCGGTCCCGTTCTCGTTCAGCTTGCCGGTCCACGCCCCGTCGCCGCGTGACGTCAGGTCCAGCGTCGCCGACTGGCCGTACCGCGGCGAGAACCGGGCCAGGAAGCCGCCGCCGGAGCGGTCGAGGCTGTCGATCAGGCCGGTGGAGCCCACGGCGCCGGGGCGGCGCAGGTCGCGCCAGGCGCCTTCCAGGGTGTCGCCGCCGACCTTGTCGACGATCTGCAGCCGGTACAGCGCCACGCCGTCCGCCCCCTCGATCGACCAGCCGCCGTCCAGCGGTCCCTGCAGGCCCTGGGCGGCCAGGATCGAGCCCTTGACCCGCAGGTCGTAGGCCTCGGCCACCGGCACATAGCCGCCCTGCGGGATCGCGTGGCCGGGCAGTTCATCAGGATCGGGCGCCGGGATCGGCAGGACGGTCGGCATGTGCGGCGGCGCCGGGGCCGGGGGCGCGGCGTCCTCCTCGTCGGTGGTCTGGGGGCCGCTCTGGGAGATCAGGTCGGCCAGGGGATCGACGGCCTGGTCGGCCGAGGTCGCGGTATCGGCGGCCGGCGGGGCGGCCACCACGGGCACGGCGTCCGGATCGGCGGCGGGCGCCGGGGCCGGCTGGGCGGGCGGGCTGGCGACGGGCGCGGTCGGAACCGGCGCGGTCACGACCGGCGCCTCCTGCGCCCAGGCCGGGGCGGACAGGACGGGGGCGGTCGAGAGAGCCAGCAGGGAGATCAGGAGCGCGCGCATGAGAGGCTTTGACGGTCTTTCGGGTCTAGGCGGCCGAGCGTTCGGCGATGGCGGCGGCCACCGCCACCAGCCGTTCGGCCTGGGCCAGGTGCAGGCGCTCGGCCATCCTGCCCTCCACCCGCAGAGCGCCCTTGCCAGCGTTCTCCGGGGCGGCGAAGGCGGCGATCACCGCGCGGCTCCAGGCGATCTCGTCGGCGGTGGGCGAGAAGGCGCGGTTGCAGACGTCCAGGTGCTTGGGGTGGATCAGGGTCTTGCCGTCGAAGCCGAAGTCGACGGCCTGGCCGCAGACCGCCTCAAGGGCGGCGAGATCGTCGATGTCGTTGTGCACCCCGTCCAGGATGGTCAGGCCGTGGGCCCGGGCCGCGGCCACCGACAGCGACAGGATCGGCAGGAAGGCCTCGCGACCCGGCGTCTGACGGGCCCGCATTTCCTTGGCCAGGTCGTTGACGCCCATCACCCAGCCGCTCAGCCGGGTGGTGCGTGCGGCGGCGGCGATCTCCCACAGGTGAAAGGCGGCCCTGGCGGTCTCGATCATCGTCCACAGCCGGGTGTGGACCGGGGCGGCGTGCAGGGCGGCCTGGTAGGCGTGGACGTCGGCCGCGTCGTTGACCTTGGGGACGAGAACGGCGTCCGGTCCCGCCTCGGCCACCGCCTTCAGGTCGGCCTCGCCCCAGGGGGTGTCCAGGCCGTTGGTGCGGACGACGATTTCACGCGGGCCGAACCCTCCGGCCTTGACCGCCGCCACGGCCGCCTCGCGGGCGGCGTCCTTCATCTCCGGGGCGACGGCGTCCTCGAGGTCCAGGATGATCACGTCGGCGTCCAGCGTGCGCGCCTTCTCCACCGCCTTGGCGTTGGAGGCGGGCATGTAGAGCGCGCTGCGGCGCGGCCGGGCGAGGTCGGACATGAGGCTCCCGCGAGACGTCTTGCTCTTGCCCTTCCTCTTAAGCACCGGAACGACGCCGCCGGAAGCCGTCACGCGCCGCGACGGTGAAACAGGCCCCAGATTCCCCGGTCGAAATCGCCGGAATGGGGTTAAGCTCGCTCCATGACCACGCGCTATGACGACACCGCCAAGAACGTCCTGGGCCAGGAGCTGCAGCCCTGCTCGCTGAACCCGGTGACCGGCTTCTACCGCAACGGCTGCTGTGAGACGGGGCCGCACGACCTGGGCCTGCACACGGTCTGCGCGGTGATGACCGCCGAGTTCCTGGCCTTTTCGGCGGCCACCGGCAACGACCTGTCGACCCCGCGTCCGGAATACGCCTTCCGCGGTCTGCTGCCCGGCGACCGCTGGTGTCTGTGCGCCGGCCGCTGGAAGGAGGCGCTCGACGCCGGCGTCGCGCCGCAGGTGGTGCTGGAGGCCACCCACGAGGAGATGCTGGCGGTGGTGCCGCTGGGCGTGCTCAAGGACCACGCGGTGGCGTGAGGCCCGTCAATCCAGCGGTTTCAGCTCGCCCAGCATCGTCGGGATCAGCTCCGACACGGTCGGGTGGATGTGCACCGCGCGCTGGATCACCGTGTAGGGCGCCCTGGCGTACATCAGGTCAATCAGGCCGTGGACCGCCTCGTCGCCGTTCAGGCCCAGGATCGCGGCGCCCAGGATCTGTTTGGTCCCGGCGTCGACCACCACTTTCATGAAGCCTTGCGTCTCGCCCTTCTCGACCGCGCGGCCGACGCGGCTCATGGGGCGCCCGCCAACCAGTAGGGGACGGCCCGTGGCGCGGGCCTCGGCCTCGGTCAGGCCGACGCGGCCCAGCGGCGGGTCAATGAACAGGCCGTAGCAGGCGATGCGGTCGCTCACGCGGCGCGGGTCGCCGTCGAGCAGGTTGGCGGCGACGATCTCGAAATCGTTGTAGGCGGTGTGGGTGAAGGCGCCCTTGCCGTTGCAGTCGCCTAAGGCCCAGACGCCGGGATTGCTGGTCTTCAGCTGGTCGTCGACCACCACATAGCCGCGCTTGTCAAGCGCCACCCCGGCCTTGTCCAGGCCCAGGTCGTCGGTGTTGGGCCGGCGGCCGATGGCCAGCAGCACGTGCGAGCCCACCACCTGGGGCGCGCCGTCCTGGCAGGTGACATGGACGCAGACGCCCTCGTCGCGAGGACTGAAGCTGATGCATTCGGCGTTGAGGCGGATGTTCACCCCCTCGGCCTCGAGGATCTGGCGCACCGCGTCGGAGATCTCGGGATCCTCGCGGCCGATCAGGCGCGGGCCCATCTCGACCACCGTCACCTCGGCCCCGAAGCGCCGGTACATCTGGGCGAACTCCAGGCCGATATAGCTGCCGCCGACAATCACCAGGTGCTCGGGCAGGGTCGCGACGTCCATCATGCCGACATTGGTCAGGTAAGAAATCTGGTCCAGCCCCGGCATGTCGGGCGCGTTGGCCCGGCCGCCGACATTGAGGAAGATCTTCGGGGCCGTCAGCAGGTTGTCGCCGACCCGCACGGCGTCAGCGTCCTCGAACCGGGCGTGGCCCCGAAACACCGTGCAGCCCTTCATGCCGCCCAGCCACTTTTCCAGGTTGCCGCGGGCGTTGAGGGTGACGGTGCGGGCCCGGTCGTGGACCTGCTTCATGTCCACCCCGACCTCGCCTTGCAGCACGACGCCGTAGTCGGCCGAACGCCGCGCCAGGTGGGCGGCGTAGGCGCTGGCCACCAGGGTCTTGGTCGGCATGCAGCCGGTGTTGACGCAGGTCCCGCCCACGTCCTGGCGCTCGACCAGGGCGACGGTCCAGCCGGCGGCGGTCAGGCGTCCGGCCAGGGACGGTCCCGCCTGGCCGGCCCCGATGATGATGGCGTCGAAGCGCCGCGTCCTAGAATTGGGGGCGGCCATGGTCAAAGGGCCGAGATGATCAGGGCGGCGCCGCCGATCGCGACCACGTCTTCCAGCAGGCCGGCCGGCAGGTCCTTGCCGAACGCTCGGGCCAGACGGCCGCGCGCCTCCGCCCCGCCCAGCGTGCCGATCACGGCGCCGACAGCGCCGGCGACGGCTCCACCGATCCAGGCGTTCTGGGCCATGCCGATCGCCGCGCCGCAGAACGCGCCGCTGACGATCCGCGCGCCGAACTGCATCGGGACCTTGCGGCTGGGGGTCTTGGGCAACTGGTCGCCGACCAGTTCCAGCCCGGCCAGGGCGATGAACACCCAGGGCGCGACCGCGCCGCCCAGCCAGGCCAGCGGCCCGCCTTGTAGCGGGATCAGGCCCAGGTGCGCGCCCCAGGCGACGGCGGCCGGCGCGGTCATGGCCCGCAGGCCGGCGACGATCCCGATCAGCAGGGCCAGCAAATAGAGCGACATGCGGGTCTCCGGGCGTTCGAGCGCCGCCGTGATCTGGCGCGCGGTCCGATCAAACCGCAAGGACGAACGCGGTTCTTGGACGTTTCGGTTTCGGCCGTCAGCCCAGCGGGAATTCCGCTTCCAGGCGGTAGAGCGATCCCTGCTTGGTCCGCCAGCTGGAATAGAGCCCGAAGCGGTCCACCCGGAACGGCGGCGAGCGCAGCAGGTTGTGGCCCTGGATCCAGGCGGCGACCTCCGGGACCGGCGGGCGCTTCAGATAGGCCAGGGTGACATGCGGCCGGTAGGCCCGGGTCTCGGGCGCCAGACCGGCCTGGCGGACGGCGGCCTCGTTGGCGTGCTGCAGGCGGCTCAGTCCAGGACTGTCCTCGACCCCGGCCCAGACCGCGTGGATGTCCTGGCCCTCGCCGAAATGGCCGGCCCCGGCCAGGCGCAGGTCGAAGGCTGGGGCCTCGATCCTGGCCAGCGCCTCGGTCAGGTCGGCGGCGTCGGGTTCGGGCACGTCGCCGACGAAGCGCAGGGTGATGTGGAACGCCTCGACCGGCCGCCACTTGGCGCCGTCGATGCCG
Source organism: Caulobacter sp. BK020 (assembly GCF_004342605.1). Classification (GTDB taxonomy): domain Bacteria; phylum Pseudomonadota; class Alphaproteobacteria; order Caulobacterales; family Caulobacteraceae; genus Caulobacter. The sequence goes on along the minus strand of NZ_SLZL01000017.1, from coordinate 98,341 downwards.
TACTGGCGCGGGACCAGGTCTTCGGCGAGGTCGCGGGGGATGGCGATGGCGGTGAACAGGCGGATCATGGATGGGGTTCTAACACGGCTGGGGACAGGCGCATGCGCCTGTCCCCAATCCGCGCACGATCAGGGACAAGGATTCGGCTGCAACGCGTGCAGGGCGTTGACCGCCTTTTCCATCTCCTCGGTCCAGGTCAGGTCGAAGGCGGCGATGTCGGTCTTCAGCTGGTCCATCGACGTTGCGCCGATGATGGTGGCGGTGACAAACTCACGGGTGTCGCAGAACTTCAGCGCCAGTTGGGCCGGGTCGACGCCGAAATGGGCGGCCAGCTCCACATAGCCGCGGATCGCCGGCTCGGCCCCCGGACCCTCATAGCGCTGCATGCGGTTGTAGAGCGCCTTGCGCGAACCCTCGGGCAGCTTGCCGTCCAGGTACTTGCCGGTCAGCTGGCCCTGGGCCAGGGGTGAATAGGCCAGCAGGCCCACCTGCTCGCGCATGGCGATCTCGGCCAGACCGTATTCGAAGGTGCGGTTGGCCAGGTGGTAGGCGTTCTGGATCGAGGCGATGCGCGGCAGGCCTTTCGTTTCGCTTTCGGCCAGGAAGCGCATCACGCCCCAGGGGAGCTCGTTCGAGACGCCGATCGCGCGGATCGTCCCCTTCTTCACATGGGCGTCCAGCGCCTTGAGGATGTCGCCGAAGGCCTCGAAGTCCTGCTCGTAGTCCTTGAAGGTCTGGCCGCCGAACACCCGCACCGGGCGGTCGGGCCAATGCAGCTGGTAGAGGTCCAGATAGTCGGTCTGCAGGCGTCGCAGCGACTGCTCGACCGCATAGTCGATCTGGGCCCTGGTCTGGCGGGTGGCGCCGCCGTCCGGCCGCATCCACGACAGGCCGCCGAACGCCGCGCCGCGGCCGGCCACCTTGGAGGCCAGGACGATCTCGTGTCGCTTGCCGGTCTTCTTCAGCCATGACCCGATATGGCGCTCGGTGCTGCCTTGGGTCTCGGGACTGGGCGGGCTGGCGTACATCTCGGCGGTGTCCCAGAAGGTGACGCCCTGGCCCAGGGCGTAGTCCATCTGCTGGTGGGCCTCCGCCTCGCTGTTCTGCGAGCCCCAGGTCATGGTGCCCAGGCAGCAGCGCGAGACTTGGATGCCAGTCCGGCCGAGTTCGACGTAATCCATGGGGCCTCTTTCAAAGGATGTGCCCGGTCCATCTTAAGGACGTCGCGCGCCACGAAAAGCGCAACGTCTTGCATGATCCTGGCGTCGCCCCGATATTCGGGAGGCGTCCAAGACGGGCGCGTTGCTTTTCGAAGGGCCTTACCCCGATGAACGACTTCAACCGCGGCTACGCGCGCTCGATCCCCGCGGATCGCGCCGACATGTCGGTTGACGCCGGCCTGCGTAGTTTCATGCTTGGCGTCTACAACAAGGTGGCGCTGGGTCTTCTGCTTTCCGCCGCCCTGGCCTATCTGACGAGCTATTATGAGCCGGTCAGGAGCCTGCTCTATGTGATCACCGTCGACGGCCGGATCGGCTTCACGGGTCTGGGCGTGGCGCTGCGTTTCGCGCCGCTGGTGATGATGCTGGTGGCGATGTTCACCATGCGCAACCCGACCGCCCGTTCGGCGGGCATCCTCTACTGGGCCATCGTGGCCTCGATCGGCGCGGGCCTGGGCCTGTGGTTGCTGCGCTATAACATCCAATCGGTGTTCTCGACCTTCCTGATCACCGCTATCGCCTTCGGCGGCCTCAGCCTGTTCGGCTACACCACCAAGAAGGACCTGACCGGCTTCGGCAGCTTCCTGATCATGGGCCTGATCGGCCTGGTGCTGGCCTCGCTGGCCCAGATGTTCCTGCACCTGCCGGGCCTGAGCTTCATCATCAGCATCCTGGGCGTGTTCATCTTCGCGGGCCTGATCGCCTACGACACCCAGAACCTGAAGATGAGCTACTACCAGATGGGCGGCGACAAGCAGTCGATGGCGGTGGCCACCAACTACGGCGCGCTGAACCTCTATCTGAACTTCATCAACCTGTTCCAGTTCCTGCTCAGCATCTTCGGCTCGCGCCGCTAGACCCGGGTCCAGGCCTGAACAACGAAGCCCCGGCGGGAGACCGCCGGGGCTTTTTGCTAGGGGTCCTGCGTCCTTCGAGGCTTCGCTTTGCTACGCACCTCAGGATGAGGAATGCAGCAATAGCGCACCTCATCCTGAGGCGCCCGCGCAGCGGGCCTCGAAGGACGCAGGGCGGCTTTAATCCACCACCTTGAACCGGCCCTTGTCGAACATCCGCAGCACCTGGGCCAGGTCGTGGCCGCGCTTTAGGGTCAGGCCGCCCTGGCCGATCACCGCCCATTCGCCCTGCTTGCGGGCCAGGGCGGGGCGTTTCTCGATGCGGTAGAGCGGCGCCTCGGCCGCGTGGCGGAACACCGAGAACACCGCATGGTCGGCCGTCCCGGCCATGCCGTAGTCGCGCCATTCGCCCGCCGCGACCATCCGGCCATACAGCCGCAGGAGCTGGTCGATCTCGCGACGCTCGAAGAAAACGACGCCGGCGGCAGGGCGGGAATCCAGGGCCATCAATCGAATCCTAACCCCAAATCAGGCTCCGACGCGAGCGCCGCCGTGTCGGCGACCCGCGATGTTGCAGCGGCGCTACAGCCACGCTTGATAATGCCAGCCCGGTCGGGCTGGACACGAAATGACCTTAATTTGGACCCGTCGCCGCCCGCTTGCCTCGCCATCTTGAGGCTGTCGGCTGATCGGACATCCTGCGGTTCAGGATCCTGAACAGCCCCCCCAGCCCCCTTGATCGTGGGCCGGTCGGCCGACAGACAGCCCTCTGAACTATCCCGCTTGAGAACCCCGCGTGGCGCCCCTCTCCACGCGGGGTTTTCGCGTGCGCGTCACCCGGTTGGCTAGTGACACACGCCGGACACGAACCGCCGCGAAACGACCTTGATCACGCCCTGCGAGCGCCGGCTTGGCCCGTCATAAGATCACTGTCGGCTGATCGGACGTCCCGCTTCGGATCCTGATTGCCCCCCAGCCCCCGACCCGGGCTCCGGTCGGCCGACGGTCTAGATATTCCCCCTCCCCCTAAGAGGTCCGCGCGGCGTCCCCTCCCCGCGCGGACCTTTCTTTATGGGGCGGAGCCTACTTCTCCGCGGGTTCCTGCAGCACCCCGATCACCCGGCCCCCCTTGGCGCCCTGGACCAGGATCACGGTCTTCAGCGCCTCGTCGCTGGCGGCCGGCAGGCGGTACAGCCGCGGTCGGCCGTTCCAGGGACCCAGGCGGACCAGCTCGCGCACCACGTTGCGGTGGATCAGGGTCTGGCCGCGGTTGTCGCCGCGCTTGACGGCGATGTCCTGCTCGCGCGGATCGTACCGCACCAGCCAGACCTCGCCCCCGCCGCGCGGCGCGGGCCCCGACCCGACCGCGACGCGCGTCCCGTCGCCGACGAATTCCATGTCCGGCGGATTGGCGGGGGCCTTGGCGGCGTCCTTGACCAGGGTCTCGACGGCCTCGGCCTTGGCGCCGGAGGCCTGCTGGCGGCCGGCGACCACCACCTGCGGGGTCGGCACGTCGCGCAGCGAGAACTTGGTGGCGTAGGCCCGCTGGCGGGCCGCGAAGGCCGGCTTGGCGAAGGTGTCGGTCCAGCCCAGATAGTCCCAGTAGTCGACGGAATAGGTCAGGGCCAGAACGCCCTTTTCGTCGGCCATCTCGGCGACGACCTGATTGGCCTTGCCGCAGGATGAGCAACCTTGGGCCGTGAACAGCTCGACGACCACCGGCGGTTTCGCGGCGAGGGCGGGCGCGGCTGAAAAGCCCGCGAGGGTGGTGAGAACAACGGAGAGCAGGGCCTGACGCATGTGCGGGGCACTTAAGCCAAGATCGCGGAGGATGGCCGTTCACGAGGCCGTGAAGGCGGATTTTCCGCACAAAAACCGTCAACTGCAGGGTGCGGCAAAGAAAAAGCCGGGCCCTCTCGGACCCGGCTTGATCTGGTCTGGGGCTCGAAGCCCCGAACCGCGATGCGCTAGTCGGCCTTGGCCAGGTTGCGCAGCACGTAGTTCAGCACGCCGCCGTTCTTGAAGTACTCAAGCTCGGTCGGGGTGTCGATGCGGCAGCGAACCGGGAAGCGGGCGATGCGGCCGTCGGTCGGGCGGTAGAGCTCGACGATCAGCTGCTTGCGCGGGGCCAGGTCCTGCAGGCCGCGGATCGAGACGATCTCCTCGCCGGTCAGTTCCAGCTTCTGCCAGCCTTCCTGGACGAACTGCAGGGGCAGCACGCCCATGCCGACCAGGTTCGAACGGTGGATGCGCTCGAAGCTTTCGCAGATCACCGCCCGCACGCCCAGCAGCTTGGTGCCCTTGGCGGCCCAGTCGCGCGACGAACCGGTGCCGTATTCCTTGCCGCCGAACACCACGGCCGGCCGGCCCTCGGCCTGGTACTTCATGGCCGCGTCATAGATCGACATCACCTCGCCCGAGGGGAAGTGCTTGGTCACGCCGCCTTCGATGTCCGGGGTGATCCTGTTGCGGATGCGGATGTTGGCGAACGTGCCGCGCATCATCACCTGGTGGTTGCCGCGACGGGCGCCGTAGCCGTTGAAGTCCAGCGGGTCGACGCCGTGGTCGATCAGGTACTGGCCAGCGGGGCTGGTCTTCTTGATCGAGCCGGCCGGGCTGATGTGGTCGGTGGTGATCGAGTCGCCGAACACCGCCAGGACGCGGGCTTCGACAATGTCGGTGACCGGGGTCGGGGTCATCGACATGTTGGGGAAGTAGGGCGGGTTCTGGACGTAGGTCGAGTCGCCTTCCCAGGCGTAGGTCTGGCCGCCGGTGATCTTGATCCCCTGCCAGTTCTTGTCGCCCTTGAAGACGTCGCCATAGCGGCTGGCGAACATCTTTTCGGTGACCGACTTGCGCTGCAGGGCGGCGATGTCCTCGTTCGAGGGCCAGATGTCCTTCAGGAAGACGTCGGCGCCCTTCTTGTCCTGGCCGATCGGCTGGCTGGTCAGGTCGATCTTCATCGAGCCGGCCAAGGCGTAGGCCACCACCAGCGGCGGCGAGGCCAGGTAGTTGGCGCGGACGTCCGGGTTCACCCGGCCTTCGAAGTTGCGGTTGCCCGACAGCACCGAGCAGGCCACCAGGTCGGCCTCGTTGACGGCCTTGCTGATGTTCTCCGGCAGCGGGCCGGAGTTGCCGATGCAGGTGGTGCAGCCATAGCCGACCAGGTTGAAGCCCAGGGCGTCCAGGTGCTTGGTCAGGCCGGCCTTCTGCAGATAGTCGGTGACCACCTGCGAGCCGGGGGCCAGCGAGGTCTTCACCCACGGCTTGACCTTCAGGCCCTTGGCGACCGCGTTCTTGGCCAGCAGGCCGGCGGCGATCAGCACCGAGGGGTTGGAGGTGTTGGTGCAGCTGGTGATGGCCGCGATGACCACGTCGCCGTGGCCGACGTCGAAGTTCTCGCCTTCGACCGGCACGCGGGCGTTCGGCGCTTCGGCCTTGCCGAACTCACCGGCCAGCGACTCGGCGAACTTGCCGGCGGCCTCGGTCAGCAGCACGCGGTCCTGCGGGCGCTTGGGGCCGGCCAGCGACGGCAGCACGGTCGACAGGTCCAGCTCCAGGGTGTCGGTGAAGGTCGGCTCGGCGACGCCGGGCTCCCACCACAGGCCCTGTTCCTTGGCGTAGGCTTCCACCAGGGCGACGCGTTCCGGCGCGCGGCCGGTGCCCTTCAGATAGGCCACGGTCGAGGCGCTGATCGGGAAGAAGCCACAGGTGGCGCCGTATTCCGGAGCCATGTTGGCGATGGTCGCCTGGTCTTCCAGGGTCAGGTTGGCCAGGGCGTCGCCGTAGAATTCGACGAACTTGCCGACCACGCCCTTCTTGCGCAGCATCTGGGTGACGGTCAGCACCAGGTCGGTGGCGGTCGCGCCTTCGGGCAGGGCGCCGGTCAGCTTGAAGCCGATGACTTCCGGGATCAGCATCGGGATCGGCTGGCCCAGCATCGCGGCCTCGGCCTCGATGCCGCCCACGCCCCAGCCCAGGACCGACAGGCCGTTGACCATGGTGGTGTGGCTGTCGGTGCCGACCACGGTGTCGGGATAGGCCACTTCGGCGCCGTCGACCGCGGCGGTCCAGACGGTCTGGGCCAGGTATTCCAGGTTCACCTGGTGGCAGATGCCGGTGCCGGGGGGCACGACGCGGAAGTTGTTGAACGCCGACGAACCCCAGCGCAGGAAGCGATAGCGCTCGATATTGCGCTCATATTCCTTGGCGACGTTCTCGTCATAGGCCTTGGGCGAACCGAAGTTGTCGACCATCACCGAGTGGTCGATGACCAGGTCGACCGGGTTCAGAGGGTTGATCTTGGCCGGGTCCGAGCCCAGGGCGACCATGGCGTCGCGCATGGCGGCCAGATCGACGACGGCCGGAACGCCGGTGAAGTCCTGCATCAGCACCCGCGCCGGGCGGAAGCTGATTTCGTGCTCGACGCCGCCCTTGTTCTCCAGCCAGTTGGCCACGGCCTTGAGATCGGCTTCGTTGACCGAAACGCCGTCTTCGTAGCGCAGCAGGTTCTCCAGCAGCACCTTCATCGACACCGGCAGCTTGCCGGTGTCGGTCAGACCCGCTTCCTCAGCGGCGCGAAGGCTGTAATAGACGTAGGTCTTGCCGCCGACGAGGAGTTCGCGGCGGGTTTTGAGGCTGTCGACTGACGCCATTTGGAAGGATCCCTTCTCTGTCCACGGCCGCCGGAAAACCTCTCCCGGGATCGCGCGATCGAGGCGGACCCACAGCGTCCATCCTCGCGCCGCGTACGCCCCATCCAATGCGGAGGGTGACGGCCGAGGGCTTCTTAGCTGTCGCCGTGAGCAACGTCCATGCACAGGGCAGGGTCTTGAGGGCTTGCGGCCTATGTTGAGAACTATTCGCATCAAGGACTTAGGTCTTGTGCGCGGCGAACGGCGGCTGTTCTCGGGGCTGGACCTGGAGGTCTCGGCGGGCCAGGCCGTGGCCCTGACCGGGCGCAACGGCGCGGGCAAGACCAGCCTGCTGCGGGCCGTGGCCGGACTGCTGCGGCCGGCGGAAGGGACCATCGAATTCGATGGCGAGGCCGGTCCGCTGGAGGCCGAGGCGGCGCGCGCCGAAGCCCTGCACATGGTCGGCCACCACGACGGGCTGAAGTCGACGCGCTCGGCCTGGGAGGAGCTGCTGTTCCAGGCCCGCTGGACGGGCGGGTCGGAGGCCTCGGCCCGCGCCGCGGCGACCCGGCTGGACCTGGACCGCCTGCTCGCGCTGGAGGTCCGCCGCCTGTCGGCCGGCCAGCGACGGCGCGTGGCCCTGGCGCGGCTGCTGGCCAGCCCCCGATCGCTGTGGCTGCTGGACGAGCCGATGGCCCCGCTGGACGCCGGCCATCGCGAGGGCTTCGGGGCCCTGATGGCCGAGCACCTGGCCGGCGGCGGCATGATCCTGGCCGCGGTGCACGATCCCCTGCCCGTGCCCTGCCGGACCATGGAGATCGGGGGATGAAGGCCTTCCTGATCCTGCTGCGCCGCGAGCTGGCCCTGGCCTGGGGCAAGGGCGGCGGTCCGCTGCTGGCCCTGGCCTTCTACGCCTGCGTCGTCACCCTGCTGCCCCTGGCGGCCGGCCGCGCGCCCGAACGGCTGGCTTCACTGGCCCCCGGCATCGCCTGGCTGGCCCTGGCCCTGGCCGCCCTGTTGTCGCTGGAGCGACTGTTCGAACGCGACTTCGAGGACGGGGCGCTGGACCTGCTGGCCCTGGGACCCGCGCCGCTCGAGGCGGTGGCCGTGGCCAAGTGCCTGGCCCACTGGCTGGCGGCCGGCGCGCCCCTGGCCCTGGCGGCCCCGATCGCCGCCCTGGCCCTGGGGGCCTCGACCCAGATCATTCCGCTGCTGATCCCCTGCGCCCTGGCCGGCGGCCTGGCCTTCTCGTTCCTCGGCGGACTGGGGGCGAGCCTGGCCCTGGGCAGCAAGCGCGGCGGCCTGCTGGTGGCGGTGATCGTCCTGCCGCTCTACGTGCCGCCGGTGATCTTCGGGGCGGGAGCCCTGGACGCCCTGGCCGGCGGCCTGCCGTGGACCGGCGGCCTGTTCCTGTTGCTGGCTTACAGCGCGGCGGCCGTGGCCCTGGGCCCGATCGCCATGGCGGCGGCGTGCCGGAACGCGCTGGATTGAAGCAAGGCGGCTGGGGAAACGCCCTTGCGGCGTGTCTCCAGCTCTAGATCGGCCCCGCGCTGGCCGTCACCGGCGGCGCACGTTCGCCCAGCACCACCGCGAAGCTGCCGGCGATGATCATCAGGCCGCCGGCCGCCAGGGCCCAGGTCAGGTGGTCGCCGAACAGCAGCACCCCGACGCAGGCGCCCATCAGCGGCTCGATATTGATGAACACCCCGGCGCTGGCGCTGCCCACCCGGGCCGAGCCGAACTGCCAGGCCGCCGTGGCCAGCAGGGTGCCTAGCACGCCCAGGCCCAGGATGCCGCTCCAGGCCGTCGGCGAAAGATCCAGCTTCGGCGGGCCGTGCATGATCCACGAGATCGGCAGGATGACGGCGGTGGCGACCATCACCGTCACGGCCGGGATGGCCATCTGGTTCGAGACCTTCGGCGCGCGGCGCAGCACGGTCAGCCAGGCCAGGAAGATGAATAGCGACCCCAGGGACAGCGCCACGCCCAGTGGCGAGCCGGCCCCGTCCGGCCTGCCGGCGATCAGGGCGGCGCCGAGGGTCGCGGCGGCTACCCCGCCCCACGAGGCGCGGCTGACCTTCTCGCCCAGCAGCTTGGCCGCGATGGCGATAAGGGCCGGCATGGCCCCGACCAGCAGGGCCGCCAGGGTGACGCTGACATGGGCCAGGCCCTCGAACTGCACCATGAAGGCCACGCCGTAGAGCGCGCCCGCCAACAAGATCGCGGGCGAGGCGAACAGGGCGCGGGCCTCCGCCGTGCGCAGGGCGAACGGCGCGGCGACCACCGCCGCCACGGCGAAGCGCAGCAGCACCATGTGCGCCGCGTCGGTCTCGCGCAGCACCAGCTTGCCGAGCGGAAAGCCCAGGCCCCAGCAGACGCCGGCGACGATCAGGGCGAGGAAGGCGAAACGTTTGGCGGTTCTGGGCATGGACCGGGCTTCTATCCTTATTCGCAAGGGCCGAGGGGAGCCGAAACCGCTCCCGGGGCGAAAACCTCGTCCTTCGACGGGCTCAGGATGAGGTTTTCTTCTGTCAGAGCCTCTGAAATGATCCTCATCCCGAGCTCGTCGAAGGACGAGGACCACGCACGGCCCTGGATTTCGATCCTAGCCCGGCGGCGTGTCAGGACGTGGCGGCAGTCACAGCTTGAGGCCGAAGCGCGGTCCGATCGCCGTCATCGTCAGATAGAGACCGACGGTGATCGCGCAACCCAGGCCCAGCGCGATCCAGAAGTTCACGCCCCGCCGCAGCAGGGCCGGCACGATCAGGAACATCGGCAGCGACGGCAGCACGTACCAGAACGTCGCCTCGACATGGGCGGCCATCCGCTTGACGTCGTGGGTGTCGCGCCACAGCCATAGCATGCCCAGGATCGAGACCAGGGGCAGCGAGGCGACCAGGGCGGCGAAGCCCGGCTGCCGCTTGGCGATCTCGGACACCAGGGCGATGATCACGCCGGAGATCGCGGCCTTGGCCAGCAGGTAGAGCATCGCGTCGCCTCCTCAGGGCGTAAAGGTCCCGTACATCGCGTCCTCCGTCAGGACTGCAACATTCCCGGGAGATTCTGACATCCCCGGGTTACACGGAGAATGGAGGTTCGCTTCAGGGATATTTCCACTGGAGCACCTTCATGCGCTTGCAACCGCGCGGCCTGGCCCTGATGGCCGCGGCCGCCCTGACCCTCGCCACCGCGGCGGCCGCCGTCGCCCAGGACGCCCCGCCGCCGGGTCCGCCGCCGATGGCCGACGAGGGTCCCGGCGGTCCGGGCGGCCCGCCGCCGATGATGCGTCACCATCGCCTCGATCCCGAGGCCCAGGCCCAGCATCTGCGCGACGTGCTGCAGCTGCGCGCCGACCAGGACGGAGCGCTGAAGGCCTACATCAGCGCCGTCGCGCCCAGGGACTGGGGCAAGGACCGGCCAAAGCGCGAAGCGGTCGACACGCCGCGCAAGCCGTTGACCACCCCCGAGCGGCTGGACCGCGAGGCCGAGCACCTGGCCCGCGCCCAGGCGCGGCTCGACGCCACCCGCGCCTTCTACGCCGCCCTGTCGCCCAGCCAGAAGAAGGCCTTCGACGCCCTGGGCCCGATGGCGGGCGGCCCTGGCCCGATGATGCGCCGCGTCGAGTTCCGCCACTTCAAGGGCGGGCCGGGCCGGATGCCGGGCAAGCCCCCTCAAGCCGACTAGGGCGGACTAGGTAACCTCCACGATTGCGGGCGCCCTCCAGGTCTTCTAAGGCTCGGGACATGGGCGCCCGTGATCCACATCATCCGCTGGACTTCCTGACCAACCCCGAGCGGTTCATGGCCTTTTCGCGCTGGGCCGCGCCGATGTTCGGGGCGATCGCCACGGTGCTGGCCGCGGTCGGCCTGGTGCTGACCTTCGCCGCGCCCGAGGATTACCAGCAGGGCGACACCGTGCGGATGATGTTCATCCACGTGCCGGCCGCCTCGCTGTCGCTGTTCGTCTATCTTTGCCTGGGCATAGCCAGCTTCCTGGCCCTGGTGTTCCGCCACGCCCTGGCCGACGCCGCCGCCGTGGCCTGCGCGCCGCTGGGCGCGGCCTTCACCGCCCTGGCCCTGGCTACCGGCTCGCTGTGGGGCAAGCCGATGTGGGGGACCTGGTGGGTGTGGGACGCCCGCCTGACCTCGGTGCTGGTCCTGCTGCTGTTCTATCTGGGCTATCTGGCCCTGCGCTCGGCCCTCGAGGACGAGCAGAAGGCGGCCCGCGCCGCCGCCATCCTGGCCCTGGTCGGCCTGATCAACCTGCCGATCGTCAAGTTCTCGGTCGAGTGGTGGAACAGCCTGCACCAGGGCAGCTCCACCCTGTTCGCCAAGCCAGAGAACCGCCTGCCGGCCGTCTACGCCTGGCCGATGCTGGTGATGAGCCTGGCCTATCTGTCGGCCTTCGGGTCGCTGTGGCTGGTGCGGATCCGCGCCCTGGTCTGGCGGCGCAAGGCCCGGGCCCTGGCCTTGCAGCAGGCTGACAACTAGGGATTGGGAGCTAGCGCGATGCACTTCGATTTCGACGCCGGCAAGTACGCGGTCTATGTCTGGCCGGCCTTCGCCCTGACGGCGGGGGCCTTCGTCTGGATGATCGCCGACAGCCTGGCCTCGGCCCGCCGCTGGCGGCGCGAGGCCGAACGGCTGCAGGCGCAGCGGGACGCGAGGACGCCGTGAGGCGCTGGATCGGCTTTGCCCCGCTAATCGTGCTGGTCGGCCTGGCCGTGCTGTTCGCCGGCTATGCGCTCAAGCATGATCCGCATGTCCAGCCCCATGCCCTGGTCGGCAAGCCGGTTCCGGCGGTGGCCCTGCCCGACCTCGACACCGGCGCGATGGTCGCCGTGCGTGACGCGCCGAAGGGGCCGCGGCTGATCAACTTCTTCGCTTCCTGGTGCGCCCCCTGCCGGGTCGAAGCCCCGCAGCTGATGGCCCTGAAGGCCCGGGGCGTCACCCTGGTCGGCGTCGCCTACAAGGACGAGCCGGCCCGCACCCAGGCGTTCCTGGCCGAACTGGGCGATCCGTTCGCCGCCAAGCTGATGGACCGCAACGGCCGGGCCGGCATCGAGTTCGGGGTCACCGGCGTGCCCGAGACCTTCCTGGTCGGAGCCGACGGCGTGATCCTGGCCAAGCACAGCGGGCCCCTGACCGACGCCGACGTCCAGGACATGCTGGGCAAGCTGCGCTAGACGTCAAAAGGCCCGGGCGGCTGCGGCCCGGGCCTCTGGCTTGTTTAGAAGGGCTGCGGCTTAGCAGCGATGGCCCTTGCCGATCTGGCTGCCGGCATAGGCCCCGACGCCAGCGCCCAGCAGGGTGCCGGGGGTGCGGTTGCCGTTCGAGACCGAGTTGCCCAGCAGGCCGCCGGCCACGGCGCCGATGATCGCGCCGGTCGCCTTGCCGCGCTTGCGGTCGGTGCGGCAGCTTTCGTAGCGGTCGTAGCGACGGTCGTAGCGGCTGTCATAGCGCGACTCATAGCGATGGTGGTTGCGGTAGTAGCCGTCGTGGGCCGAGGCGAAGCTCGGGGCCGAAGCCAGGCTCAGGGCGGCCGTGGCGGCGGCGATCATCGAGAGGGTGGTCTTGGTGGCGGTACGCATCGAGTGTCCCTTTCCAGTCAATTCATGGCCGACCAGTTCCGATCCGGTCGATCTTGAGGACACCTTACGCCGCGCCGTCTGAACGGTGTCGACGACCCGACTTTCATCTGGCGTTCAGGTTGGCGGCGGGTTTTCGCCGCTTTTGTCCAGCGGAGCCGCGACCATTAACCGCGCGTTGACCATGCTCGCCGACCTTGCATTAACCATGATAGAGTCGCGTCCATGAGCACGATCCGCCCGACCGGCCTGCCGTCCGTCCCGCCGAGACCCGCCTCGGCGCAGGGCTCGTCGGCGGCTGGCGGCTCTCGCGCGGCGGCGTTCTTCCAGGCGGCGGTCAGCGACGCCGCCGCGGCCCGGCCCGCCGCCCCGCCGATCGCCGTCCAGCTGCAGACCCAGGCTCAGCCGCAGCGTCCGCCGCCGGCCCGGCCGTTCGTCCAGCCGGCCGAACAGCCGCAGAAGATCCTGCGCCCCGGCTCGCTGCTGAACATTCTCGTCTAGGCTAGACCGGCCAGGTTTCCCGACTCATCGCCAGCACCTCGCCGGCCAGGTAGAGCGAACCGCAGATCAGCACGTGCGGCGTCGGTTCCAGGGCCAGCGCCTTGTCGAGCGCCGCCTCGACGCTGTCGCAGGCGTGAGCCCGCAGGCCCGCCAGTTCTGCCGCCGCCGCCGTCTGGGCCGGGCTGGCCGCCGCGTGACCCTCGAAGGTCACGGAAAACACCTTGGCCTTCAGCGGCGCGAACGGCGCGAAGAACCCGGTGGCGTCCTTGTTGGCCAGCAGGCCGGAGATCAGGGCCACGGGCCGTCCGTCGCGCGCCGCCAGTTCGCCCAGGGCCCGGGCCACCGCCTGGCCGGCGTGGGGGTTGTGGCCGCCGTCCAGCCAGAGGTCCGCCCCCGCCGCCCGGGCCCGCTCCGCCAGGGGCCCGGCCGTCAGCCGCTGGAACCGCGCCGGCCAGGTGGTGGCCGCGATCCCCCGGGCCATGGCGGCCTCGTCGACGCGCGGATCGTTCAGGGTCAGCAGGGCCGCCACCGCCAGGCCGGCGTTGGCGAACTGGTGCTCGCCCGGCAGGGACGGGGCCGGCAGGTCCAGCAGCCGGTCCGGCATCTGCACCAGCAGCCGGCCGCGCTCGTTCCAGGCGTCGAAGTCGCGGCCCATCAGGATCAGCGGCGCCTCGAACAGGTCGGCCTCGCGCTCGACGACCCGTTCGGCCTCCTCCTGCTGGCGGGCGGAGACGGCAGGGACGTTGGGCTTGATGATCCCCGCCTTCTCCTGGGCGATCGCCGCCAGGGTGTCGCCCAGGAACTCGCGGTGGTCGATGTCGATCGGCGCGATGACGCTGACCGCCGGCATGACGACATTGGTGGCGTCCAGGATCCCGCCCAGCCCCACCTCGACCAGGCACAGGTCGGCGGGAACCTCGGAGAAGGCCAGGAAGGCCGCGGCGGTGGTGATCTCGAAGAAGGTGATCGGCAAGCCGGCGTTGGCGGCCTCGACCCGCTCCAGCACCTGGGCCAGGTGGTCGTCGGTGATCAGCGTCCCGGCCAGGCGGATGCGTTCGGCGAAGCGCACCAGGTGCGGCGAGGTGAAGACGTGGACCTTCAACCCGGAGGCCTCGGCCATGGCCCGCAGATAGGCGACGGTCGAGCCCTTGCCGTTGGTGCCGGCCACGTGGATCACGGGCGGCAGGCGGTTCTGCGGATCGCCCAGGGCCGCGCACAGCCGCCGCATGCGGTCCAGCGACAGGTCGATCAGCTTGGGATGCAGGGCTTGCAGCCGCGCCAGCGCGGCGTCATGGGCGCGGAGGTGGTCGGTCATCTTATGAAAAGATCCTCCCCCTCTGGGGGAGGGGGACCCCGAAGGGGTGGGGGGCCTTCGCCGCCGCTACCCCCTCAGTCGCTTCGCGACAGCTCCCCCAGAGGGGGAGCATCTGGTCTTAAGCCGCTTTCAGCGCCCGGCCCATCATCAGGGTGCCCAGGATCGAGCCCAGCACGGCCGGCAGGTCCTTGCGGTGCGTCACGCGGTCGACCATGCCCTTCTCGACCAGATATTCCGAGCGCTGGAAGCCCGGCGGCAGGGTCTCGCGGATGGTCTGCTCGATCACCCGCGGACCGGCGAAGCCGATCAGCGCGCCCGGCTCGGCCAGGTGCACGTCGCCGAGCATGGCGTAGGAGGCGGTGACGCCGCCGGTGGTCGGGTCGGTCAGCACCACCACATAGGGCAGGCCGGCGTCCTTCATGGCGTTGATGGCCAGGGTGGTGCGGGCCATCTGCATCAGGGACAGCGCCCCTTCCTGCATCCGCGCGCCGCCGGCGGCGGTGAAGGCCACCAGCGGGACCTGGCGGGCGATCGCGGCCTCGGCGGCGGCGATGAAGCCCTCGCCCGCGGCCATGCCCAGCGAGCCGCCCATGAAGGCGAAGTCCTGGACCAGCACCACGGCGGCGACGCCGCCGACCTTGCCGAAGGCGATGGCCATGGCGTCCTGCTCGCCCGTCGACTTGCGGGCGGCGGCCAGGCGGTCCTTGTAGGACTTGCCGTCCGAGAAGTGCAGCGGATCCTCGACCACGGCCGGGGTCGGCAGCACCTCGTGCACGCCGTCGTCGAAGGTGTATTTGAACCGCGCCTCGGGGCCGATGCGCATGTGGCGTCCGGCCGGGGTGACCCACAGGGCCGCCTCCAGGTCGGAGCGGTAGATCATCTCGCCGGTGTCGGGGCATTTGACCCAGAGGTTCTCGGGCGTCTCGCGCTTGGCGAACGCGCCGCGCACGCCGGGCGCGATCCGCGACAGCCAGCCGCCGCCGCGCCGCTCGTTCGCGACCTTGGTCTTGTCGCCCTTCTTGGGCCCCTGGGGTTCAGCCATCGCCATAGCCTTCAGCCTCACGCCATTTCGAGTCGCGCCGACCGCACAGCCTTAGCCAGCTCCGACGCCTTGAGAAGAACCTTCTCGGTCACGTTTTCGTTCACCTTGGCCGCGGATTCGATTTCGTCCACCAGGGCCGAGCCGACCACGGCGGCGTCGGCGATGCGGGCGACGGCGGCGGCCTGGCCGGGGGTGCGGATGCCGAAACCGACGGCGACCGGCAGGCCGGAGGCGGCGCGCAGCCGGGCCACGGCCGGGGCCACGTCGCCGGCGTCGGCCGACTTGACGCCGGTGACGCCGGCCACCGACACGTAATAGAGGAAGCCCGAGGTGCGGCGGACCACGGCCGGAAGGCGCGCGTCGTCGGTGGTCGGGGCGGCCAGGCGGATCAGCGAGACGCCGTGGGCTTCAAGCGCGTCGGCCAGCGGATCGGCCTCCTCCGGCGGGCAATCGACGACGATCAGCCCGTCCACGCCGGCCTCGGCGGCCTCGCGGGCGAACACCTCGAAGCCCTTGTTCACCAGCGGGTTCAGGTAGCCCATCAGGATCAGCGGGGTGTCCTGGTCGTCCTGGCGGAACGCGCGGACCAGGTCCAGCACGCCGTTCAGCGTCATCTTCTGGGCCAGGGCGCGCTGGCTGGCGCGCTGGATGGTCGGGCCCTCGGCCATCGGGTCCGAGAACGGGAAGCCCAGCTCGATCAGGTCGGCGCCGGCCGCCGGCAGGCCCTTGAGGATGGCCAGGGCGGTGGCGGCGTCGGGGTCGCCGGCCATCACGTAGGAGACGAAGCCGGCGCGGTTCTCGGCCTTCAGGCTCGCGAAACGGCGGTCGATACGGTCTTTGGTCAAAGTCGCTCTAGCCCTAGATCGTCCGCCCGAGGGCGTCGGCCACGGTGAAGATGTCCTTGTCGCCCCGGCCAGACAGGCACAGGACGATCACCCCGCCCTCGCCGATCTCCTTGGCCAGCTGCGGCAGCTTGGCCAGGGCGTGGGCGCTTTCCAGGGCCGGGATGATGCCCTCGAGCTCGGCGCACAGCTGGAAGGCCTTCAGCGCCTCGTCGTCGGTGCAGGTCAGGTACCGGGCCCGGCCCACGTCGTGCAGGAGCGCGTGCTCCGGGCCGATGCCCGGATAGTCGAGGCCCGCCGAGATCGAGTGAGCGTCGAGGATCTGGCCGTCGTCGTCCTGCAGCAGATAGGTCTTGTTGCCGTGCAGGACGCCCGGCCGGCCGCCGGTCAGCGAGGCGGCGTGCTTGTCGGTGTCCAGGCCGTGGCCCGAGGCCTCGACGCCGTAGATCTTGACGCTCTCGTCGTTCAGGAAGGGGTGGAACATGCCGATGGCGTTGCTGCCGCCGCCCACGCAGGCGACGATGGCGTCGGGCAAACGCCCCTCCAGCTCCTGGATCTGCTCGCGGGTCTCGGACCCGATCACCGCCTGGAAGTCGCGGACCATGGCCGGATAGGGGTGCGGGCCGGCGGCGGTGCCGATCATGTAATAGGTGTCGGCCACGTTGGTGACCCAGTCGCGCATGGCCTCGTTCATGGCGTCCTTGAGGGTCGCCGCGCCCGAGGTCACCGGGCGCACTTCCGCGCCCAGCAGGTTCATGCGGAAGACGTTGGGCTTCTGCCGGGCCACGTCGACGGCGCCCATGTAGACGACGCAGGGCAGGCCGAAGCGGGCGGTGACGGTGGCGCTGGCCACGCCGTGCTGGCCGGCGCCGGTTTCGGCGATGATCCGGGTCTTGCCCATGCGCTGGGCCAGCAGGATCTGGCCCATGCAGTTGTTGATCTTGTGCGCGCCGGTGTGGTTCAGCTCCTCGCGCTTGAAATAGATCTTGGCGCCGCCGAGATGCCGGCTCAGGCGCTCGGCGAAATAGAGCGGGCTGGGGCGGCCGACATAATGGGTCAGGTAGCCCTTCAGCTCGGCCTGGAACGCCGGATCGGCCTTGGCCTCGGCATAGGCCCGGTCCAGCTCCAGCACGAGCGGCATCAGGGTCTCGGCCACGTAGAGGCCGCCATAGTCGCCGAAGCGGCCCTTGGCGTCCGGATAGGCGGACCAGTCGTTAGTCCCCACGGGAGGTTTCACCGAAGCGTTCACGGGCTCTTTCCAGACGTCACGCGCGTTTGACGGCGTCCAGGAACGCCGTGATCAGAGCCGGGTCCTTTAGGCCGGGACCCCGCTCGACGCCAGAGGAAACGTCCACCAGCGGCGCGCCGGACATCCGGATCGCGTCGGCGACGTTCCACGGATCCAGCCCTCCGGCCAGGAAATGCGGGCGAGAAAAGCGCCGGCCTTCCAGCAGGCTCCAGTCGAACCTTGCGCCCGTGCCGCCGGGCAAAGCAGATCCTTCCCCATTCACGTCTATTGGCCGGGCGTCGAACATCAGGTGCTCGGCGACGCCGTCGAAGGCGTTCGCCTGATCGACGTCGGCCGCGGACGAGACCGAGAAGGCCTTGATCACCCCGGCCCCGGAGCGGGCGGCGATCTCGCGGACCCGGGACGGGGTCTCCTTGCCGTGCACCTGGATCAGGTCGGGCCTGAGGGTCGCCATCAGCCGGTCGACCAAGGCGTCGTCGGGGTCGACGGTGACGGCGACGGTCCTGATCGGCGTCTGGCGCAGCGGCGCGGCCAGCCGGGCGGCGGCCTCGGGATCGAGGTTGCGGGGGCTCCTGGCGAAGAACACGAAGCCGACATAGGCCGCGCCGCCGGCGACGGCGGCGGTCACGCTCTCGGGCGTGGAAAGCCCGCAGATCTTGGCCAGGGTGGTGGTCATGGGCGGGAGGTACGGCGACGGGGGTGGAAGTGCAAGGCCCGCGGGCTCGCCCACTTGCCCCCACCTGACCGCTGCGCGGTCTGTCCGCCCCCGTAGGGGGCGGAGCCTCCCGAAAAGGCTCTTACCCCTTTGGGGGAAGACGGTCGCGAAGCGACCCGTAGGGGGCAAGTGTCCGCGACCTAGCTTCCCCCCGGCGGCCCCGCCCCCTCCACCGGGTCCGACAGGGTCGCCCGCATCGTGCAGACCAGGCCGCCGGGCCGATAGTCCATGGTCGCCGCGCCCTTCAGCTCGCCGCGCAGGCTGCGCTCGATCAGGCGCGAGCCGAAGCCGCGGCGGGTGGGCGGGGCAACCGGCGGGCCGCCGGTCTCGGTCCAGGTCAGGGCCAGGTCGCGGGTCGCCGCGTCGTAGGTCCAGGCCAGCACCACCCGGCCCTCGCCGCTCGCCCCCTCGCCGGTGGACAGCGCCCCGTACTTCAGGGCGTTGGTGGCCAGTTCGTGGAAGATCAGGGCCATGGTCAGGGCCCCGCCCGGGGCCAGCCAGACCGGCGGGCCGTCGATCGCCAGCCGGTCCGGCTGTCCCGGCGGCGCGAACGGGGCCAGGGCCCGCTCGGCCACGTCGCGCAGCCCCGCCCCGTGCCAGCTCTCACGGGTCAGCACGTCGTGCACCTGCGACAGGCCCAGCAGCCGCGACTCGAACTTCTCGAACGCCGTCAGCGGGTCGGCCTCGGTCTTCAGGGTCTGGCTGGCCATCGACTGGACGGTGGCCAGGGTGTTCTTCACCCGGTGGTTCAGCTCGTTGATCAACAGCCGCAGCTGGCCCTGATAGTGCTGCTGCTCGGCCTCGACCTGCTTGCGGGCGGTGATGTCGGAGATGATCACCACCAGATAGGGCCGCCCGTCGCCGGGATCGACCCGCGAGGCGGTGACATGCACCCAGACCGGCCCGTCGCGGCCCTCGACCCGCCGCTCCAGCGCATAGGTGTCGATCTCGCCGGTCAGCAGGGCCAGGCCCTTGGTGACCACGGTGGCGACATTGTCCTCGCCGGGCGCGATGTCCATGAAGGTCGAGGCCAGCAGGGTCTCGCGGTCGCGGCGGGTGATGGCGCAGAACCGGTCATTGACCTCCAGGAACCGGCCGCTGCCCGACACCCGGGCCACGCCCATCGCCGCCTGGTCGAACAGGGCCCGGTAGCGGGCCTCGGCCGCCTGCAGCCGGCGGCGGGCCTCGACCGCGGCGGTGACCATCTCGGTATAGAGCACCAGCCCGCCGATCCGGCCGTCGTCGGTGCGCCAGGGGGCCATCGACCAGCGCACCCAGTGCACCCGGCCCTCGCCGTCGACATAGCGGTCGCCCTCGTCCTCGCGCAGCTCCACCCCCTCGGCCAGCACCTGGGCGTGCTTGTCGCGCCAGTACTGCGGAATCTCGGGGAAGACGTCGTAATGGCGGCGGCCCAGCAACGGCATGTCGGGCGGCATGCCCTGGTCGGTCAGGTACTGGCGCGAGGCGGCCAGGTAGCGCATCTGGTCGTCGAAGATGGCGATGCCCATCGGCGCGTGCTTGAGGGCGGTGGTCACGCTGGGCGAGGCGGCGAGCGCCGTCGCGGCCGACAGTGGCGCGCCGCCGGCGGTTTCGGTCTCCGTCTCGATCGGCGGTCGCGCGGCCATCGCGCCCTGGGTCTCGGCTGGGATCATCGGTGCGCCATCATGCTCAGGTTGCGCCGGCTGTCGATGGGGCAATGCCGCGCAGTGGCTTGATTTTGTGGTGGAACCGAGTGGTTTACGCCCTTGCCCCCTACGGACCGCTGCGCGGTCGTCTTCCCCCAAAGGGGGAAGAGCGCTTGGCTCCGCCCCCTATGGGGGCGGACAGACCGCGAAGCGGTCAGGTGGGGGCAAGTGTTAGCGACCTCACGCGGACTCCCGCTGAGTTGGTGGAAAGGGTCGCGGAGCGCCGGACATCGTCCGGAGGATGGATAAAGACTAACCGTTTCGACGAAGCCAGGCGCTCCGCGCGACCGTTATCCGCAAGGCCGGGGCGCGCGGGCCTTTTCCGCCCTTCACCCCACCCGGTGGTTCCTCGGTGGATCTGTGCACCGCATGATCATCAGAGGCGGGAGTGAGCCTTTCGAGGACCGGAGCGAACCCCACGGCGGGCGGAGCCTTCCCAGCATGAAGACCCCGATGGGCGAGCTTACGTCCCTCGCCCTCTGTTTCAGCTCCTCAGCGCCTACTCACGCGCACCGGGGAGCCCCGCTCGATCGCCCCTCGCCGCCGCATCGGTCGCTGGCCATGCGCCCTTTCCCCGCGACGAGGTGAGGTCAAGATACGGGCGCCCGGACAGGGTGAGGATCAAATCGGGTCGAAAAAGTTCAAGGCATTGATTTTGCTGGGGTTCGCCTCGGATAGGCCAAGGACAAACGCCGGGGACGCGCACTCACGGCAAGGCCGAAGCCGATAATTCCCGGCGATCGGGGGTGAGTGCGTGTCCCCCACGTCGCCCACGGCGCTGGATCGTTCATCCTGAATAGGGTCCAAGGCCGGACTCAGCGGATCAAGATGGGGACACGCACTCACACCAACATCCTGCCAACCGTCGAACGCCCTGCCGTGAGTGCGCGTCCCCGGCCGACCCGCCGCCCCCTGCCCGGACCGCCCTCGGCGGCCAGGCCGCGCCCTGAAATCCATGGTGGCGAGCCTGCTCTGGGGTCTGACCGTGTCAAGGACGGCGCGCCGCGCCGCCGCGACGCGGTCGCCGGAGGCGATCCTTGACACGGTCAGACCCCAGAGCTCCAATTCTACCAAGGGTTTCAGGACGTGGCGTCATCCGCTGAAGGGCGGATGCTGCTTTGTCTTAGCAAAGAGGGGGAGGCCTTGGCATTTCCATTGGCGTTCGATCTGAAAGAAGCCGGTAGTATTTATCTACGCACAGCGGAGGATTTGCGGGCTTTCCTCCAACGAGAGCTGGATGGCTGGCAATGGCTTTCAAATATTAGAAATTTCAATAATGCCAACGATGTTCTTTCCAATATGAGGCCGCTGTGGGATACGCACTGGCAGCAGATAAATAATGCGTTGAACTCATTGAATAGCGGAAATCTGGATCAAGCTGAAAATTGGGCCAGAAGTTATTTCCAGGAAGGCGTCCCTCTGCCGGTGTTCGGCTCACCAAAACGAGCCCTCATTGACGATGTACGTACTAATATTAGTGATCGTGCTGCGGTTGGAGCATTGGCGGCTTTGACCGGTCGGAGATTTGATGGGCAAGACCCTGAGCAAGTGAGAGGGTTGTTCGTTGCCCACGAATTTCTATCAGGCACCGGTAAGGTCGCTCGGCAAAGCGTGCAAAATGGCCTTTCGAGTCTCCTCAAACAACTCGGCAGGCAACAGCAGCGTGCCGAGGAAAAGGCTGACGACTTGGATCGACGCATTGAGCTAACAGAGCGTCGTCGAGCTCGGCATTTTCAAAAACTGCTAGATGCCGGGCGGCGTAGCCGACGCGAGTTCGGGCATCAAACTCTGAATGAGATCGACGAATTTAAAAATCAAATACAAGAACAGGTAGCCGCCTTATCTCAAGAGAAAGATGGGGCAATAGAAAGCATCCGCCGCACCGAAAAGACCTACTCAGAGCATATGGGGTTGAAGGCTCCCGTCACATATTGGAGACGGAAAGCCAAGTCGCACCTACTTAAAAGTCGGATTGTCGGCGTGCTCGGCTTATTGTTCGCGGCCGCAATGGTAACTTTAGGTGTTACGCAAGGTGTGTCCTGGATTCTCGACCTTATCACGAAGGTTTTTAAAGAGACGAAGCAATGGCAAGCTACCTACTCGGTGCTCGGAATTGCGGCTTTCGTACTCACCATCATTTTTTGGATCGGCCGTCTAATTAGCCGTACCTACGTAAGCGAAAGTCACCTCGCCATCGACGCGGAGGAACGCGCGGTTATGGTTGAAACCTACTTGGCGCTGACACAAGAGAACAAGATTGACACCTCCGAACGGGTGCTCGTCCTCGGGTCATTGTTCCGCTCGTCCTCAGATGGGTTGGTGAAGGACGACGGCGCGCCTGATGTTGGCGGATTGGCAACATGGCTTTCTAAGGCCGGCGTCGGTAGCCCAACTCCGGGGAAGCCGTAGCCCCTACTCCGCAGCCCCCACATCCCCCGCCCCCTCATACGCCGCCATCATCGCCATATTCAAAATCTTCGACACCGACGCCGACAACGGCGCGATCTGGACCGACTTGCCCAGGCCCAGCAGCAC
The DNA here is from genome assembly GCF_004342605.1 of Caulobacter sp. BK020. Taxonomy (GTDB): domain Bacteria; phylum Pseudomonadota; class Alphaproteobacteria; order Caulobacterales; family Caulobacteraceae; genus Caulobacter. Next base: position 76,162 of record NZ_SLZL01000017.1, on the reverse strand, counting down.
CGGGCCGATCACCGTCGCCCCGCCCAGGCTCTGCACCAGCTTGGTGGCGATCGAGGCCGAGTGGATGGCCGGCATGACCAGGATGTTGGCGCTGTCGGTCAGGCGCATGAACGGGTAGTTGGCGCGCTTTTCCGGGTCGAGCGCCAGCTCGGGCGGCATCTCGCCCTCGTATTCGAAGTCGACGTCCATCTCGTCGAGCATGGCCACGGCCTCGCGCACCTTGTCGGAGCGCTCGCCCATCGGGTTGCCGAAGGTGGAATAGCTCATGAAGGCCACGCGCGGCTTGAAGCCCAGGCGCTTGACGGCGCGGGCGGCCTCGCAGGCGATCTCGACCAGCTCGTCGCTGTCGGGTAGCTCGGTGACGTTGGTGTCGGCCACGAACACCGTGCGGCCCTTGGCCAGCACCACCGACATGCCCATGATCCGGCCGCCGGGGGCCGGGTCGATGACGCGGAGGACTTCTTCCAGCGCCTGGTCGAAGCTGCGGGTCACGCCGGTGACCATGCCGTCGGCCTCGCCCAGGGTGACCATCGAGGCGGCGAAGCTGTTGCGGTCCTGGTTGATCAGCCGCTGGACGTCGCGCTTCAGATAACCCTGGCGCTGCAGGCGCTTGTAGAGGGCGTCGACATAGTCGGGGTTGCGGTCGCTGAGGCGGGCGTTGACGATCTCCAGGTCGACGGTCTCGGGGTCGAGACCCACGACCTTCATGTTCTCGTGCACCAGGTTCTCGCGGCCGCAGAGGATGGCCTTGCCGAAGCCGCCGGTCTGGAAGGCGTAGGCGGCGCGGATGACGGTGGGGTCCTCGCCTTCGGCGAACACGATGCGCTTGGGGTTGGCCAGGACGGCGCCGCTGATCTTCTGCAGGAAGCCGGCTGTGGGGTCCAGGCGCTGGGCCAGGCTGGCGCGGTAGGCGTCCATGTCGGCGATCGGCCGGCGGGCGACGCCGGTGTCCATGGCCGCCTGGGCCACGAACGGCGGCACGTACCAGATCAGCCGCGGGTCGAAGGCCGAGGGGATGATGTACTGCGGGCCGAACTTCAGCTGGCGGCCGTGATAGGCGGCGGCGACCTCGTCGGGCACGTCCTCGCGGGCCAGCATGGCCAGGGCGTTGGCGCAGGCGATCTTCATCTCGTGATTGACCCGCCGGGCCCGCACGTCCAGGGCGCCGCGGAAGATGTAGGGAAAGCCCAGGACGTTGTTGACCTGGTTGGGATAGTCGCTGCGTCCGGTGCCCATGATCGCGTCCTTGCGGATCGCGTGGACCTCCTCGGGCGTGATCTCCGGGTCGGGATTGGCCATGGCGAAGATCACCGGGTTGGGGGCCATGCTGGCGATCATCTCGGGCGTGAAGGCGCCTTTCGCCGACAGGCCCAGCAGCACGTCGGCGCCCTTGACCGCCTCGGCCAGGGTGCGCAGCGGGGTGTCGACCGCGTGGGCGCTCTTCCACTGGTTCATGCCCTCGGTGCGGCCCTGGTAGAGCACGCCCTTGCTGTCGACGGCGATCACGTTCTCGGGCTTGACGCCCATGGCCTTGATCAGCTCCAGCGAGGCGATGCCGGCCGCGCCGGGGCCGTTCAGCACCACCTTGACGTCCTGGATCTGCTTGCCGGTGATGTGGCAGGCGTTGATCAGGCCGGCCGCGCAGATGATCGCCGTGCCGTGCTGGTCGTCGTGGAACACCGGGATGTCGAGCAGTTCCTGCAGCTCGGTCTCGATGCGGAAGCACTCGGGGCTCTTGATGTCCTCCAGATTGATGCCGCCGAACGTCACGCCGATGTTCTTGACCACCGTGATGATCTCGTCGGCGTCCTTGGTGGAGACCTCGATGTCGATGGAGTCGACGTCGCCGAAGCGCTTGAACAGCACCGACTTGCCCTCCATCACCGGCTTGGAGGCCAGGGCCCCCAGGTCGCCGAGGCCGAGGATCGCGGTGCCGTTGCTGATCACCGCCACCAGATTGCCCTTGGAGGTGTAGTCGTAGGCGGCGTCCGGATCCTTGGCGATGGCGTGGACCGGCACGGCGACGCCGGGGGAATAGGCCAGGGAAAGGTCGCGCTGGGTGGCCATCGGCTTGGTGGCGACGACGCCGATCTTCCCGGGCTTGGGATAGCGGTGGAAGTTCAGCGCTTCCTCGTCCGTGAAGGTCTTCTTTTCCGCGTCGCTCATGGCGCGTTTCCCCTGTCTGCTGGTCCTGCAGTCACACGATGCTGGAGGCGCCGATCGATGCGGCGCGCCCTTATGGGCGGTCACCGTAGCGGCCGGGACGGGCCGTCACAACCTCGCGCTGGGGAAGTTTCCGCCCGCAAACGCTTGTTCCGCTTGGGGTTGGACCTGTCCAGCGTTGTCATCGGACCGCTGTTTTCCTTGACCTGAGGGGGCGGGTCGGGAGACTAGCGCCCCACGACGCCCGGGAGATCGCCTTGAGCCAGAACGACTTAGCCGCCGCGCCCAGCGCCTCGAAAGGTACCGTTACCATCGCCCTGGCCGGCGCCCTGGGGCGGATGGGCCAGGCCCTGGCCCGGACCCTGGACGGGCGCGGCGACGCGGTGGTGGTGGCGCGGTTCGACCGGCCCGGCGCGGCCGGCGAGGGCCTAGTCGAGCGCGACGCGGCCCTGAAGGCCGCCGACGTGGCCATCGACTTCACGGTCCCCGAGGCCTCGGCGGCCCTGGCCGAGGCGGCGGCGGCGCTGGTCGACACGGGAAGCGCGGCCCCGGCCCTGGTCATCGGCTCGACCGGCTTTTCCGACGACCAGAACGCCCGCATCGCCGCGGCGGCGACCCGGGTGGCGATCGTCAAGTCCGGCAACTATTCGCTGGGGGTCAACATGCTGATGGGCCTGGTCCGGCAGGCCGCCGCCGCCCTGCCGGCCTCGGACTGGGACGTCGAGGTCTACGAGGCCCACCACAGGCGCAAGATCGACGCCCCGTCCGGCACCGCCCTGATGCTGGGTCAGGCGGCGGCCGACGGGCGCGGCGTCGGCCTGGGCCAGGTGGCCGACCGCGGCCGCGACGGCATGACCGGCCCGCGCAAGGAGGGGGCCATCGGCTTCGCCGTCGTCCGGGGCGGGGGCGTCATCGGCGAGCACAGCGTGATCTTCGCCGGCGAGGAGGAGGTGCTGACCCTATCGCACTCGGCCACGGACCGTGGCCTGTTCGCGCGGGGAGCCGTGGCCGCCGCCCTGTGGGTCAAGGGCCGGCCGCCCGGGCTCTACGACATGCAGGACGTGCTGGGTTTTCGAAACTAAGGCCTAACAATCGCCGCAGCTTGCGGCATTGTGCCCCCCGATGGCCGAGACCCCACCGCCAGAGCCCCAAGCCGACGCCAAGCCGTCCTCCCCGTCGCGGTCCCGCCGCGCGGCGCTGGTCGATGTCGGGCTGGAGGCCATGAGCTTGGCGGCCCTGGCGTTCATCGCCGTGGGCTTCTCGGCCTATGCCGGCCGGCGCGAGATCAGCCGCGAGCTGGCCCTGGCCTGGCTGAACGACCAGGGCATCGAGGCCAGCGTCGACCTGGACGACCTGGATGCCACCGGCTTCGCCGGCGCCATCCGCCTGGGACCGAGGAACGCGCCCGTGTTCTCGGCCGAGCGGATCGAGGTCGCCTACGACCTGGCCTCGCCCTGGACGGGCGGCAAGTTCGCGCTCAACACCCGGGCCGTGCGGCTGGTGCGGCCGCGGGTCAATGCCCGGCTGGACCAGAACGGCCTGAACTTCGGCGCCCTGCAGCCGCTGATCGACCGGGCGCTGAAGTCGCCGGCCGAACCGGCCGCCCCGGGTCCGGCGGTGCTGATCGAGGACGCCCGGGTGCTGCTGCGCACCCCTGGCGGCCCGGCCCGCCTGACCGGCGACGCCAGCCTGGACGACGGCAAGCTGGTGCGCTTCGACGGCCGGCTGGCGGCCATGCGCTATGCGACCGAGGCCCTGTCGTTCGAGGCCGACGGCGCCCTGGTCAAGGCCCGCAAGCGCGGCGACCGCCTGACGGTCGACGTCCAGCTGGGCCTGAAGACCTTCAGCGCCGGCCAGCTGGACCTGACCGAGGCCCAGGGGACTCTGCAGGCCGACCTGACCTATCCGGACCTCAAGTCGCTGTCGATGGTCGGTCCGGCCGAGGCGCGGCTGGCCCTGACCGCCCGCGGGGCCGAGATCGAGGGCGCCAGCCTGGGCGGGCTGGAGGCCAATCTGGCGGTGTCGGGCCTGCTGAGCGGCGACGCCCGGCGCGGCGGCCTGACCGGCCGGACCACCCTGCACGCCCGAGGCGAGCGGCTGACGGCCGGCGGACCGGGGGGCGGGCTGGACAGCCGCGACGTGGTCGCCGACCTCGACCTGGCGAATCTGGCCCTGACCTATGATCCCAGCGGCGCGCGCGGCTCGGCCCGCACGCGGCTGGCGGCCAACGCCGACCGGGCCGTGGCCGGCGGGGCGGCCCTGTCGCACACGGCGCTCGAAGTCCAGTCCTCCAGCCTGACCCTGGTCGCCGGCCAGGCCAGGAGTTCGGTCAGCGGACCGCTGTCAGTGGCGCTGGGCAGCGGCCGGGCCGCGATGGGCGGGGTGGTGCTGTCCGGTCTGGCCGCCGACGGCCGGGGCCGGTTCTCGGCCGGGACCGACGGCGTCGCCCTGGCCCTGGACGCCCGGCTCGACGCCGACGGGTCCATGACCGGGCCGGACGCCCAGCGCGTGGCCCTGGCCCTGCCCAATCCCGACTACGCCAAGGCCGCCGCCCGGGCCCTGTCGCGGTTCTCGCTGAGCGCGCCGGCCCTGAAGCTGGGCGTGACGGGCGGCCAGACGATTCTGTCCCTGCCGCGCCCCGTCGCCCTGACCGCGGCCAGCGGCGCAAAGCTGACGCTGGACGCGCCGGGCGGCCCGCTGGTGGCGGCCCGGGACGGAACGGCCGACGGCCGGGCGACGGTCGCCCTGGCCGGCGGCGACCTGCCCGACATCACGCTGAAGGTCCCGACCTGGCGCGCGAACGCATCGGGCGTGACCAGCGATGTCGTGGTGGCCGGGGCCGTGGACGTGCCGCCCTTCATAGGCGTGGCCGGAACACTGGCCGGCCGGGCCCGGCTGGCCGGCGGCGGGCTGACGGTGCGCCTGAACGGCTGCACGCCGATGACCGCCAAGGCCATCGCCATGGGCGAGCCGCCGATCAGCGACGTGACGTTCAAGCTGTGCCCCGCCGCCCAGCCCCTGGTCACGGCCCATGACGGGCTGTGGCGGGCCTCGGCCCTGATCCGCGACGGGGCGGCCATGGTCAATGTCGCCCAGGCCCGGCTGGAGGGGGTGGAGGCCAGTTTCGTCGGCGGCGGGCGCGGCTTCGACGCCGCCCAGGTCAAGGTCACCGGCGGCCGGGTGGTCGAGGCCTCGACCGAGGGCAAGCGCTTCGAGACGATCGCCGCGACCGGCGAGGTCGACCTGGCCCGCGGCCAGTGGACCGGCGCGCTGGACGGCAAGACCCTGTCGGGCCGGCCGCTGGGCCGGGTGACGATCCGCCACGACGTAGCCAGCGGCCGGGGCCAGGCCGACATCGACGCCTCGACCCTGGCCTTCGCCAAGGGCGGGCTGCAGCCGCTGGACCTGACGCCCCTGGCCGTGGTCGCTCGCGACGCCGAGGGGCCCGTCGCCTTCACCGGCCAGTTCGCCTGGCGCGACGAGATCATGACCAGCCAGGGCCGGGCCTCGACCCCGGGCCTGGATTTCAAGAGCCCGCTGGGCCCGGCCCACCGGCTGAAGGGCGAGATCGTCTTCGACAGCCTGGCTCCGCTGACCGCGCCGCCCGGCCAGGTCGTGACCCTCGACGCCATCGACGCCGTGGTGCCGATCCAGTCGGTCCGGGCCAGTTTCGGCCTCGGCGCCGAGGCCCTGCACCTGGAGGCCACCACCTTCGAGGCTTCGGAGGGCAAGATCGGCATCGAGCCGTTCGACGTGCCGCTGGACGGCAAGGGCGCGATGAAGGGCGTGGTCAACATCGCCGGCCTGGACCTGGGCCAGCTGGTCGCCGGCTCGTCCCTGTCCGACAAGGTCAAGATCGAGGCGATCGTCGACGGCCGCCTGCCGTTCGAGGCGGGCCCGGCCGGCTTCCGCTTCGTCGACGGCAAGGTCTACGCCACCGGCCCGGGCCGGCTGTCGATCGCCCGCGAGGCCCTGAGCGGGGTCGAGGCCGGCCAGGGCTCGGTCGATCCGGCCGACCCGCTGACAGCGCCCAAGCCCGTGCCGGTCAACGCCATCCAGGACTTCGCCTACCAGGCCATGGAGAACCTCCACTTCGAGACCCTGGAGGCCGGGGTCAACAGCACCGACAAGGGGCGGCTGGGCGTGCTGTTCCACGTCAAGGGCGAGCACGACCCTAAGGTCGCCGAAAAGGCCCGGATCGGCCTGATGGAACTGCTGAATGGCAGCGCCTTCCAGCGCCGCATCCCCCTGCCCGCCAAGACGCCGGTCGACCTGACGCTGGATACGTCGCTGAATTTCGACGAGCTGATCGCCGCGGCCAAGCGCGCCTGGGAAGAGGCCCAGGCCCGCGCGGCGGCGTCTCCGGCGCCGGTCCCGCCCGTTTCCGCGCCGCCCGCCCCCGCCCCCGCGCCCGCCCCCCCGGCGACCCCGCCGCCGCGTTCAGATACGGTTCAGCCTTGAAGCCGCAGATTCCCCGAGAACTGGAGACACCCGCCATGAAGCGCGCCCTGATCCTTCCCCTCCTCGCGGCGGGCGCCCTCGCGGCGTGCACGCCGACGGTGCGGGTCAAGGTCGACCCGATCAACATCTACGCCAAGCTGGACGCCAATGTGCGCGTGCAACTGGACAAGGAAGTCCAGTCCGCGATCCAGCAGAACCCCAACCTGTTCTAGGAGAGGAACCGACATGATCCGCAAGACTATGACGGTCCTGGCCCTGGCCGCCTCGCTGGGCGCCGTGAGCTTCGGGGCCCTTCCCGCCCTGGCCCAGTCGGCCGCCGCCAAGGCCGCCGTCGACGCCGGCAAGGCCGCCGGAACCGTGGGCGAGCAGGCCGACGGCTTCCTGGGCGTGGTCTCGGGCGGCGACGCCGCCACCCGCGCCGCCGTGGCCGAGATCAACGCCGGCCGCGCCGCCGTCTACAAGGACACCGCCGCCAAGACCGGCGTCACCCCCGAGGCCGCCGGCCAGGCCACCGCCAAGCAGCTCTACGCCCGCCTGGCGCCCGGCCAGTACTGGAAGCCGCTGAACGGCGGCTGGACGAAGAAGTAGCCGCCCGCCCGCGATAGGGACATGCGCCTGCGCATGTCCCTATCATCGGCCTCGGAGCGCAAAGCCTCGCGCTCCGGCTGTCCGTTGCGCGATTTTTCCGCTACGCCATCGATGAGGGCGGAGAGGGCGAGGCATGGGGATCGCACGGCGCAGGATCGGTGATCTTCTTGTGGCGCGCGGGCTGGTTTCCGAACGCGACCGGGCCGCGGCCCTGAGGCTGCAGCAGGAGATCGGCGGTCTTCTGGGGCAGCTGTTGACCCGGATCGGCGCGCTGTCGGAGGGCGACCTGCTGCAGGCCCTGGCCGAGCAGCTGGACATTCCCGTGCTGCGCGGCGACGAGCGGCCGACGGCGGCCGGGATCACGGCGCTGTTCGCCGAGGTCCGTGCGCCCACCGCCTGGTGGATCGATCGCAGCGCCGTCGCCTGGCGGACGGGCGAGACGGTGGTCTGCGCCGCGGTCCAGCCGCTGGACCCGGCGCTGCGCGAGCGCCTGGCCCAAGCGATCGAGGGTCCGGTCGCCTATCGGCTGGCCGCGCGCGCCGAGGTCGCCGCCCTGCTGGCCGACCTGGCCCGGGGCGCGCGGGAGACGGTCGAGACCGGCGGCCCGGGCGAGGCGGCCCGGTTGCGCGAACTGGCGCAGGAGACCCCGGTGGTCGAGTTCGTCAACGGCCTGTTCGCCGAGGCCCTGACGCGCCGGGCCTCGGATGTCCACCTCGAGCCGTTCGAGGACCGCTTCGTCGTCCGGCTGCGGATCGACGGCCTGCTGACGACCGTCCGCACGGGCGCACGGGCCGATTTCGACGCCGTCTGTTCGCGCATCAAGCTGCTCTCGGGCATGGACATCGGCGAGCGTCGCCTGCCGCAGGACGGACGCCAGTCGATCCGCGCGGCCGGCCGGGAGCTCGACCTGCGGGTTTCGACCCTGCCGTCGGCCTGGGGCGAGTCGGTGGTGCTGCGCCTGCTGGGCAAGTCGCACCGCCTGCCGCAGCTGGACGAACTGGGCCTGGCCGAGACCCAGGCCGCCGATCTGCTGAGCCTGATCGCCAAGCCGAACGGCGTGGTGCTGGTCACCGGCCCGACCGGTTCCGGCAAGACCACGACCATCTACCGCCTGCTCAGCCATCTGAACGACGGGGTGCGCAAGATCGTCACCGTCGAGGATCCGATCGAGTTCGACCTGCCCGGCGTCGTGCAGGTGCGGGCCCGCACCGACATCGGGCTGAGCTTCGCGGCGGGCCTGCGCGCGATCCTCCGGCAGGACCCCGACGTGATCATGGTCGGCGAGATTCGCGATCCCGAAACCGCGCGCATCGCCGTCCAGGCGGCCCTGACCGGGCATCTGGTGATTTCGACCGTTCACACCAACACCGCCCTGGGCGCCGTGACGCGCCTGGCCGACCTGGGCGTCGAGGCGTTCCTGCTGGCCGACGTGTTGCGCGGACTGGTGGGCCAGAGGCTGGTGCGTCGCCTTTGTCCCCATTGCGCGCGGTCCAGCACGCCGGCGGAGGCCGCGGTCCACGAGCGCGAGGCGGGCGGCGCGGGGCTCGGGGCGTGGCGCGAGCCCGTGGGCTGCGAGGCCTGCGGCGGCTCCGGCTATCTGGGCCGGCTGGGCCTCTACGAGATCGTGCGTTGCGACCCCGCGCTGGAGCGGCAGGTCCGCGATCGGGCGCCGCCCGAAGCGCTGGAACGGACGGCCCGGGCCAACGGATTTCGCAGCCTGCCGGAGGACGGCCGCCGCAAGGCGCGCGCGGGCCTGACGACCCTGGCCGAGGTCAGGCGGGGCGTGGGGGCGGCTGACGACGCGACGGCGGAGCCCGAGGCGTGAGCGCGGCCGAAACGCCGGGCGAAGCCTTCCGCTACCAGGCGGTGGACCGCGAGGGGCGGAAGGTCAGCGACGTCGTCCGCGCCGAGGATCCGGGCGCCGCCCTGCGACAGCTGGCCGCCGACGGCCTCATCGTGACGGAATTGAAGGCCGCGGCCGTTGCGCAGGACGGCGCGGACCGCGACCTGCGCCTTGCCGAGCGCGTGCTGGTGATGCGCCAGCTGGCGATCATGCGCCGGGCGGGCGTGCCGCTGCTGGAGGCGCTGGAGACCGTGGCGGCGGGCCTGCGGTCGGCGCGGGGACGCGCCCAGTTCGCGGCGGTGGGCCAGGCCCTCAGGCAGGGCGAGCCGTTCGCCGACAGCCTGGCCGCCCATGCGCCGGGCTTTCCGGGCTATGTCTACGCCATGGTGCGGGTCGGCGAGGCGTCGGGGCGCGGCGCGGAGGTGCTGGCCGACGCCGCCGACCAGATGGCCTATGAAGACCGTCTGCGCCGGGACGTCGTCAACGCCCTGACCTATCCCGCCTTCCTGGCCTTCGCGGGCGCGGCGGCGGTGACGTTCATCTTCGTCGAGATCGTGCCCCGCTTCGCGGTGATGATCGGACCGGATCGGCCGGGAACGCCCTGGATCTCGAAGGCCGTGCTGGCGGTCGGCGCCTTCGTCAACGCCCATCTGGCGCTGCTGGGCGTGGGACTGGCCCTGCTGGCGGTCGCCGCCGTGCTGACGGCCGCCCGACCGGAGGGGCGGGCGATGCTGTATCGGGCCGCGCGCGGCGCGCCGTTGATCGGCGGGGTGCTGAAGGCGCGGGAGATCAGCCTCTGGGCGCGGCTGCTGGGCCTTGCTCTCGGAAACGGCGTCGCCCTGCTGCCGGCCGCCGCCCTGGCCCGGGCCGGCGCGCCAGCCGGCCCCTTCGCCCAGGGGCTGGAGAAGGCGGAGGACGACCTGCGCGCCGGCCAGTCGCTGGACGCCGCCCTGCGACGCCACACCCGCCTCACGGCCATGGACCTGAGCCTGGTGCGGGCCGGCCAGCGGTCGGGAAGCCTGCCGGCCATGTTCGGCTACATGGCCGACGCCCACGACGAGCGGCTGAGGGACGACGTCAAGCGGATCACCGCCCTGATCGAGCCCCTGGCCGTGGCGGCGATCGCCGGCGTCGTCGGAATGGTGGCCCTGGCCTTGGTCATGGCCTTGGCCAGCGTCTACGAGACCGTCTATTGAGCCCCGGCCTCGAAGCCGGGCTTTCCGTGGGCGCCCTGCTGTTCGCGGCGACGGTCGCCGGCCTGGGTCCCGGCCGTCTGATGCGCCAGGCGCTCGACGGCGGCTGGACCCGAGGCGACGGCTGGCGGCTGGCCGGTACGGCCTTCGCCGTGGGGCTGGCGGTGTGGTGGGGCCTGACCGAAACGGCCGCCGGCCTCGACGGCGCGACGGTCGCGGCCCTGGCGGTCTGCGGCGTGGTGCTGACCGCGGTGCTGGTTCTGGACGTCAAGGCCCTGGTGGTGGCGGACCTGCATGTCGTCGGCCTGCTGCTGCTGGCCCTGGTCGGGCCGCTGGCGTCGCCCTGGCCGCTGGGCCTGGCGGGCGCGGTGGTCGGCGGCGGGCTGCTGTGGGCCGTGCGCTGGGCCTTTCGGCGGGCGCGCGGCGTCGAGGGCCTGGGCCTGGGCGACGTCAAGCTGATGGCCGCCCTGGGCGCCCTGGCCGGGCCTGAGGGCGTGCTGTGGATCATCGTGGCCGGCGCCGTGCTGGGCCTGGCCTGGGGCCTGATCCGCAGCCGCGTTCGCGATGCTCGCCAGGCGGTCGAGAGCGACGGGCCCATCGTCGTGCCCCTGGCCGCGGCCGCCGCCCTGCCGGCCCTGGCCGTGCTGCTGGTGGGCGCGCCGCGGCCATGAGCGCCCGACCCGGCAAGATCGGCTTCAGCCTCGTGGAGGCGCTGGTCGCCCTGATCGTGGCCGCCCTGGTGCTGATGGCGATCTTCGAGCTGCAGCGCCAGCTGTCCCACGACCAGGCCCGCTATGAGCAGGCCATGGCCGCGGCCGACCGCCGGCGGAACGCCCTGGTCCTGCTGCGCGAGGTCAACCCCACCGAACGGCCGGCCGGGGCGTTGCCGCTGAGCGGCGGTCGCCGGGTGCGCTGGACCGCGACGCCCATCACGCCTGCAAGGCCCAATCTCGACTATCCGACGGGGCGAGGATCCTACGAAATGCGCCTCTGGCGGCTCGACGTCCGGATCGAGACCGCCCGCGGCCAGGTGATCGACGCCTTCCAGCTGGATCGCCTGGGCTGGCGGGCCGTCAGCGCCCCAGGTCCGGACGCGCCTTCGACAGGTCCAGGCCTGCCTTGAACGGGGTGAGGGTGTAGGACCAGCCGCGTCCCACCCGGAAGGCCGCGTCCATCTCGCCGCCGTAGCGGCCGGCCCAGCGGTTCATCTCGTCGGAGTCGCGCAGGATGTAGGGCGTGACCAGCATGACCAGCTCGGTCTTGCCGCCGTTCAGGGTGTCGGCGCGGAACGCCGAGCCCAGCACCGGAATGTCCTTGAGGAACGGCACGCCAGTGTTGCCCTTGGTGTAGCTGTCGTCGATCAGGCCGCCCAGCACCGCCGTGGCCCCTTCGGCCAGCGACAGCTGGGTGGTGATGTTGCGGTTCAGGATCAGCGGGCTGCCGATCGCGGCGTTGGGGTTGGCCTGCTGGCTGGAAACCTCCTGGCTGATCTCCAGGTCGACCCGGTCGTCGCCATAGACGATCGGCCGGATCTGCAGGATCACGCCGGTCTGGCGGTACTGGATGGTCTGCAGGATGTCGGTGCTGCCGCCGGTCTGGGTGGAGCTGTTGGCGCGCGAGGTGATGATCGGCACGTCGGTGCCGACCTGGATTCGCGCCTCGCCGCCGCTGCGGGCGACCAGCCGGGGCCGCGACAGGATGTTGACCTTGTTGTTCGAGGCGAAGGCGTTGAACGCCGCGCGCACGTCCGTGCCGTTGAACGTCAGGCTCAGGCCGCCGGTCGACAGGCCCAGATTGCCCAGGGTGCCGCCGCTGGTGGTCCCGTTCGAGCCGGAGTGGGTGAAGAACCATTCCAGTCCCAGGCGGGTCTCGTCCGTCAGCGTCACCTCGGCGATGGTCACCTCGACCAGCACCTCGCGGGCGGGCGTGTCCAGGCTGGCCAGCAGGCCGCGGAGCTGGGTGAATTCGTCGGCTTGGCCGGTGAACAGGATGCGGTTGCCGCCCTGATCGACGATGATCCGGCCGTTCATGAACGCCGCGCCCCCTCCGCTGCCGGCCAGCAGGGCGGCGCCGGGCGGCCCGGCGTTGTTCAGGGCCGAGGTCAAGGCCGGCGACGCGCCCGGCGCGCCGGGCGGGGAGGGGTTAAGGGGGGCGACGGGCCCGGCGCCGCTGGTTCCCACCATGGCCGCCAGCGACTGGGCGTCGGTGTTGCGGACCTGGTAGATGAAGGTCGACGGGCGGTCGCCGACCGCCGTGGGCTGGTCCAGCTTGGCGGCCCAGACCCGGGCCCGCTCCAGCACGGCCGGATCGCGCGCGAAGACCAGGACCGTGTTGGCCCCGCCGAACGGCGCCACCAGCATCGAGCGAGGCGCGCCGGGGGCCTCGGCGCCAGCGGCGAAGCCCTCGCCTTCCAGGCTGTCCGACAGCGATCGCGCCAGGCTCTCGGCCGACCAATAGACGGGCTCGACGCGGAACACGCCGACGCCGGCGAAACGCGGTTGGTCGAGCTGGCGCAGGGTTTCCTGAACGGCCGCCACGTCGCGCGCGCCGCCGTTCAGGGTCACCGTGTTGGCGGCCGGATCGGTGGTGAACTGCACGCGCCGGGCCTCGGGCAGAACCGCCTGGGTCAGGGTCGTCAGCGCATCGACGGCGATCGATCGCACCGGCACGAACTGCGTGACCGGCCGGGCCGATTCCGGCGTTTCGGGCATGGAGCGCGCGCGCAGGGCCACGGCGGGCGACCCCGTCCCAACCACGGGCAGGGCGTTGACCACGCCCTGGCGCAGGTCCAGCCGCACGCCGTAGGTCTTCAGCGCCGACTCGGTCAGGCGGAAGAAGTCGCGGCGGGTCATGCCCGGCGCGCCGCGCAGGGTGACGATGTCGGTCCGGCTCGCAACCTCCGGCGCCATCACGAAGGGCAGGCCCAGCAGGTCGCCGAACGCGGTGTTGATCAGTTGCGGCAGGGGCTGGGGCGGCAGCGAGACATTGATCGTTCCGGGCGACACCAGGCTGGCCAGGGCCTCGTCCGTCACCGCTCCGGCCGCCGGGGCGGCGCCGGCCGCGGCCTCGGTGGAAAGCGGCAAGGTCAGGCCGCGCGGCGCGGCGACAGGCGTCCCGCCGCCCTCCGCCGCCTGGCGGGCGGCGTCACCCTGCAGCACCGTCCTCATCGATCCGTAGGAGGCGCAGGACGCCAGCAGCGCCGAGACCGCCGCGACGCCCAACCTCCGGGCCGCCTTTCCGGTCGTCGTGAACGACAAGATGTTCAAAGCTCCGCCGTGCTCCCTGCCGCGCCGTAGAAGGCCACGCGCCGTGTCCGGCGTCCATCCCGCAGGACGGCCTCGCTCGAGGTCAGCGCCTCCAGCCGCCAACGGCCCTCGAAAATGTCGCCGGGACGCACCAGTCGCGTCGCCCGCGCCTCCTGCGACGGATCGAGGACCAGGGCGGCCAGCCCCGCCGGCCCCTGGTCGACGATCGCGGTCAGCCGCTGGCGGAAGACGAGCGCGATGTCGGGCGGCGGCGGCGGCGGTGGCGCGATCGCGGTCTCGGACGGCGGAAGCGGGTCGCCCTGCGCTGCGACCGGATCGAGATCGGGTCCGACGGTCCCGTGCGGGACAAGGTCGACCTGGAAATCGTCCAGGGCCGCCAGCGTGATTTCGTTGGGACGAATCAGCAGGCGGGAGGCGGCGGCATGGGGATACCGGCTCAGGCCCAGCGGCTCGACCGGAGCGCCGGGCGCGCGGTAGCCCACCAGGAAGGCGGTCAGGACGGCGAAAACCAGGGCGAGCGCGGCGGGGCTGGTCATGAGGGCTGCTCCGCCCCGATATCGACGGGGAACAGCAGCGACAGCCGGTAGCGGGCCGTCTCGGTGTCGCCGATCTCCAGTCGCTGGACCACCATCGCGTGCGGGTCGTCGGCCAGGTTGCGCAGCAGGGCGGCGAAGGAGCCGGCGACATAGGGCCCGCTGACCTCGGCGCGGACCAGGGGGAGGGCCGAATCGCCCTCCAGGTCCTCGGCGACCTGGATCTCGGGATCGGGGGCTCCGGCCTGGGCGGCGGCCTGGGCGACGGCCTGCTCAAGCCGGATCCGCGCCAGCCAGATGTTGCGATCGCGGGTGCTCCAGTCGGACACCGACGCCAGCTGGACGCGCTGGACCCGATCGAGGCCTCCCCGGGCGGCGTGGCGCAGCTGGCGGGCCAGCATCAGGTCGGCCTGCGCCGCGGCGTAGCGTTCGCGCTGGTCCTGGCTCCAGCCCAAGGCCGAGAAGGCCGCCACCGCCAGGGCCAGCAAGGCCGCCAGCATGGCCAGCCGCCGTTCGCGGGGGGTCAGGCGCACCCAGGCGGTCCAGACGCCGGCGCGGACGCGGGCGGACAGGTTCGCGCCGGGAAAATCGGTCGGCGTCGCGATTTTGCCCCCTGCCCCCAAACGCCAATCTCCCGCTAGAATAGCCGGGTGAATGTATAGTCCTTCCGAGCCCGCGGGCGAGCCGGAATTGCGCGGACGCGCAAGGCGGCTGGAAGACCAGGGAAGGGGGTGCGGACTTGACGACGATAAAGCGGAAGTCTCGGCGGCGCGGTGCGCCCGACGCCAAGTCCGGATACAGCCTGCTGGAGATTCTGATCGTCCTGACGATCATTGCGCTGATCGCGGCCCTGGTGGGGCCCAGACTGTTCGCCCAGCTTGACCGCTCCAAGGTGACGACCGCGCGGGTTCAGGTCCGCGCCCTGGAAACCGCCCTGGCGACCATGCGGCTGGATCTCGGCCGCGATCCCACCCCGGCCGAGGGGCTGGATCTGCTGGTCAAGGCCGATCGCGGGGCGGTGGCCGGATGGTCGGGGCCCTATCTCAGCGGCGGTCTGCCGTTGGATCCTTGGGGTCATCCCTATGTCTACCAGGCGCCGGTCGATGATCAGCACCCGGCCAGGGTGATCAGCCTGGGGTCGGACGGCAAGACGGGCGGAACCGGCAATGCGGCCGACATCCAGAACCAGGCCGGCGTCTAGAGCCGCGCGTGGAAAAGTGGACGCCGGTTTTCCACAAAGGCGACGCGAAAACAAAAGGCTAGAGCAGATCGTGCGATTCCGGCATCGCGCGATGTGCTCTAGGCTCCCCGACCTGCGGCCGCGGGCGGGCTATTCCGTGCTCGAGATGCTGGTGGTGCTGGCGATCATGGCTCTGGCGGCGGCGCTGGTCATGCCCAGGGCCACGCTGATGATCGACCGGATGACCGCTCACGCCGTGTTCTTCGATTTCCAGCGACGGGTGCTGGACCTGCGCCGCCAGGCCTATGCCGAACAGACGCCCATGGTGTTGTACGACGACGCGGCGGCGGCGGGGCGCGATCCCCTGGGACGGGCTCTGGCCCTCCGCGCCCAATGGACCTACCGCCTGCGGCGGCCGGTGCGGATCAGCGATGGCGGCGCCTGCCAGGCGGACGAGGTCGAGATCCTCAAGGCGGGTCGGCGGGTGATGCGGCTGGCGCCGGGCGAGGGGCCGTGCCGGTTCATCCGTCTGGATTGAGCGACGCCTGGGCGGGGTCCGGCCGTCCGGTCAGGCGCATGCGCAGGCGGATGGTGCGGTCGGCGGCGTTGGTGAGGGGGCGGACGTCGGTGAATACGCCGCTGGCCTCCATGTCGCGAGCGATCCGGTCGACGCCGTTCAGGGCCGAATAGGGCAGGGTCAGGTCCATCCGGTCGTCCTGGGCGTCGACCGCCTCGATCCCGACGCCGTACAGCCGCAGAATCCGGGTCGCCACGTTCAGCGCCGTCACGGGATTGGGGCGGTTGGACAGGGCGGAAAAGGCCGCCAGCCGCCGGGCCGCGATGTCGGCGCCGGCGGCGGCCGGCGGCGCCGACAGCCGCTCGGCGGCGGCGACGCGGGCCAGGTCGCGGGCCTCGAGCCGCAGCTTGAGGCCCTGGCCGAGCCAGAAGGCGGCGGCCGTCAACAGCAGCAGGGCCGCGGCGGCCGGCGCGGCGCGCAGCAACTGGTCGGGCGACAGGGCTGGCCCGCCGGCGCTTCGTCGGGGAAACGGCGCGCGAACGCCGACGACGGCGGCCGGCGGATCGGCGGGCGCATCGGCGGCGGCGGGCTGGACGCGCGTGAAGGCTTGCCAGTCCGCCCGGGCGAACGGCGTGCGCCGCCACGATGAGCCGACCAGGCCGCCGTCGCGCCAGAACTGGGCCTCGAAGCCGTCGTCCAGCCGCAGCATGCGCCAGGCGCCGTTCCCCGGCGGCTGGAAGCGTTCCGGCGCCACGGCGGGCGACGGTTGGCCGAACTGTTCGGCGAGGACCGGCTCGACCTGATCGCGATCCCACCACCAGATGGAGAAGCCGCCGCCGCTGCGCTCGACCAGGGCGCCGGCCGAGACGAAAGGGGCCGCCGATCGGGCGTAGAGCCGCGCCGCCGCCCACCCGGCCGCGCCGCGCGCCGCGCCGGGATCGAAGAACTGGTGGGCGCACATCGCCCGGGCCAGCCATACGTCGGGTCTTCCCGGGGCCAGGGCGCCGCCGGCCTCAACCGTCTCGAAGCGGCCGTCCGGGGTCAGCAACACCTGGCGCGGGGTCAGGAAAGAGAGGCGCATCCGTCTGCCGTTCCGCCCTTTCGTCGACTGGCGAGAGAGACAGGGCTGGCTCCCCGATCCAAACCGGACGCTCGCGGTCGCGCGGCGTCAGCATGATCCGGGCGCGATAGTCCAGGCCCGCCCCCGGAGCGCTGATCTTTAGGGCAAATCGCCCGTTGGGGAAGCCGTAAAGCCGCTCGGCGTCGCCGCTCAGGCGCAGGCCGGCGGCCCGGCCCAGATCCTCCAGGCCGGTGAACGCCGCGTTCCGTCGGCGATCCAGCGCGGCGGCGACCTGGTCGTCGGTCAGGCCGTACATCACCGTCAGGGCGACGGGCGTGGCGGTGTTGACGTTGATCGCGGTCGAGCTGGGCTCGGCCGTCAGGTCGTCGCGCAGCGCGCGCCAGCGCTCGCGCGGCACGGCCGTTTTCCAGCCCAGCACGCCCAGGGCCTGGTCGACCGTCCGCAGGGGAGCGTCCGGCGGCGGCGGCAAGCCCAGGTCGCGATAGGCCGGAGCCTCGGCGCCGTCGATGCGGGCGAGGTCGTCGATGTCGATGTAGTCGCTGAAGCGGTCGGCCAGGGCGGCGCGTCGGTCGATGGGCGCCCCCAGGGCCGCCAGCAGCCGCGCGATTGCCGGGGCGGGCAGGTTGTCGAGGTTGATCAGTCCCGCCCCGTCCTGCAGCGACAGCCGCAGCGGCGAGGCGTTCGGCGTCGAATAGGGCGTTCCGTCGATGCGCAGGCGAGCGTCGAGCCGTGGGTCGAGATCGCGGACGAGCACCGCATCGGCCGTTGGCGCGCCTACCGCCACGATATAGGCCGCGTGGGCCTCCAGGCTCAGGGCCTGGGTCTCGAACCGGCTGGTTTCGACCGCTCGCCGAGTTTGCTGGACGAGGCTGTCGAGCGCCAGGATGGCGACCAGGAACACCAGGGTGACGATGGCCGTCACCGCCAGCACCGCCGGCAGGGCGAAACCCCGCTTCGCGACCGGCGCGCTCACAGCGCAGGCCCCCTGACCGACGCGTCGCGCGGGGCGGCGGGCGGCGGACCCGGTCGGCCCGAGGTGGCGCGTTCGATCACCTCGACCCGGCCGTCGTCGGTGGCCAGGCGCACGTAGACGCCTTGTTCGCGCGGGGCGAGCGCCCGGTCCATCAGGCGCGGCGTCGCGCGCCAGGAGTCCCGCCAGCGCTCGCCGTCTTCGGAATAGCTGAATCGGGCCCGGCGCGGCCTCAGGTCGGCCAGGACGACCGCGGGTCCGTCGTCGGCCCGGCAGGTGATCACGTCGCCGTCGGCCTCGCCGACCAGGGAAACCTCGACCCACGCCGCCGGTCCGGACCCCGCGCAGGGCGTAGCGGTCGCCAGCACCGCAGGACCACCGAACCGGCGGGGCGTTCCGGTGGCGTCGGTGGCGCCGGTCCGAGCCCCGGAGCCGGTCGGCGGGATGACCAGCCCCCGGACCACCCCGCGCAGGGCGTCGGTGGAGACCTGGCGGTCGGCCAGGTCGAGCGCGCGGCGGCCCAGGCGGAAGGCGATTTCGGTGGACCGTACGCCGACGGAGAAGATCAGCATCAGCGCCGCGCCGGCCACGGCGAGAACCACCAGAGCCTCGATCAGCGAAAAGCCCCGTCGTCGCGCTGTGCTTGGCCGCCGTCGCTTCATGCCCGCGTCCTCCCGCGACCTTGATAGCGCAAAGCGGCGGCGTGGCGACCGGTAAGAATTGCAGGGGCTGACGTGCGCCGCGAAGCCGGCTGAAACGTCCTCCATCTTGAACCCGTCCCCATGCATCGCCACCTAGACATCACGTCGTCAGGCGCGACGCCGATCCCGGGTCGCGTCCGACGAACGAAGTCGCTTCAGCGAGGACTTCGCGATGACCCGGACGATTCTGTTCGACAGCCCCTTCCTGCTGGGCTTCGAGCACACCAGAGACCTGATCGAGCGCGCGGCCAAGGCCGCCGCCGAAAGCTATCCGCCCTACAATGTCGAGCAGGCCGAGGACGGCGGGGTGCGCATCACCCTGGCGGTGGCCGGCTTCTCGCCCGACCAGCTGCAGGTCACCGTCGAAGGCGGCCAGCTGGTGGTGGCCGGGCGGCGCGAGACCGAGGGCCGGCCCGAGGCCGACAAGGCCTATCTGCATCGCGGCATCGCCGCCCGCGGCTTCCTGCGGACCTTCGTGCTGGCCGAGGGCATGGAGGTCACGGCCGCCACGCTCGAGCATGGCCTGCTGCACGTGGACCTGGCCCGTCCGGAGCCCGAGCGGCTGGTCCGCCGCATCCCGATCCGCTCGGTGGGCTGATCGCCCAGCGACAGCCCGACGACAGTCCCCGGCGCGCGGGCTGAACCCAGACGCGCCACGGGGCGTTCCCCTTTCGAAGGAGGTGGTCTTATGACACCCAACCCCGCTACCCCGTTCTTCTCGGCCGAGGCCTTCGCGGCCCTGGGCGCCCCGGACCTGGTCTATGTGCGCCCGATCAAGGCGGCGGAGATTCTGGCCGACGTGCCGGTCGGCGTGACCGACGAGGTCGAGCTGTCTCCCGACCAGACCCTGTACGCGGTGTTCCGCGCCGACGGCGCCCGCCTGGCCGTGCTGACCGACAAGGACGCGGCCGTCGCCGCCGCCCTCGCCCACGAACTGGCGCCGGTCTCGGTGCACTAAGACCGCTCGATCAACGTTCCTCGGCGCGCTAAGGAGTCGCGGCCACAGGCGAGGAGCGGCGAGCATGAGCACCTGGATCGGACGTCGTACCCTGCTGGGAGCCGCCGGGCTCCTGGCGGCCCCCCTTCCGGTACTGGCCGCGGCGCCCAAGCCCCGCGTGGCCATCCAGACCGACCACGGCACGATCGTGGTGGAGCTGGAGAGCGGCAAGGCCCCGATCACCTCGGCCAATTTCCTGCGCTATGTCGACGCCCACAAATATGACGGCGGGACCTTCTATCGCGCGTCGAAGACCAAGGGCGTCAAGGGGGCCGGCTCGATCCAGGGCGGGCCGCCCGATCGCGTGCGCCGCTTCGCCCCGATCGCCCACGAGAGCACCCGCCTGACCGGGATCAAGCACCGGGCGGGAACCATTTCCATGGCCCGAAACGCGCCGGGCACGGCCACCTGCGACTTCTTCATCTGCGCCAGCCCCCAGCCTTATCTGGACGCCCACCCCGGCGGGCCCGGCGACAACCAGGGTTTCGCGGCGTTCGGCGGCGTGGTCCAGGGCCTGGACGTGGTCAAGAAAATCCTGGCCCTGAAGGCCGACGGCCCGGCCCTCTATCCGGCCATGAAGGGCCAGATGCTGAACCCGCCGGTCAGGATTCTGAGCATGAAGCGGGCCTGAGCGCCGTGACCCGGTTCCTGACCCTCGCCGCGGCCCTGATGGCTGTCGCCGCCCCGTCGGCGGGGCTGGCTGCGGAAAGTCTGCTGGCCCGGGCGGTGTCCTGCCAGGTCGACGACGGCGACCTCGTCACGCTGATGGGGGCGCTGGCCGCCGAGGACGCCGGCCTGAAAACGGCGGCCCAAACCTTCGCCGCGCCGTCGGGCGATCTCTATCGCCTGGCCAGGCCGGTCGGCGCGCTCGGCTATGCCACGGACGCGATCTATGTCTCGCCGGGCCGGATCGTCATGGTCGTGTCGGGAGAGGCCCTGGCGGCGGTCTCCGCCCGGCTCCAGCTTGAGGCCGAGCCCTACGGACCCGCCGAGCGGCGGATCGACGATACGCGCAAGATCGTCGCCTACCAGCTCAGCCAAGGGGCCCTGAACGGCAAGGTCCTGGTCGGCTGCGAATATGGAAATCCCGCCGCCGCGGCCTGGCTGGGCGACGACATGGCGGGGTTCTGACGAGCGGCTGATCGCTCGGTGGGTCAGGCCGCGGTGGGCTTGCTCTCGTGGGCCTGGGTCAGCATCACGTGCACGGCGTCGGCCGAGCGGGCCTGGCGCAGCTGCTCGCGCAGCTCGGGCTGGCGCATCATCCGCGACACCCGGGCCAGGGCCCGCAGGTGGTTGGAATCGGCCTGCCTGGGGGCGAACAGCGCGATCAGCAGGTCTACCGGCTTGTCGTCCACCGCGCCGAACGCCACCGGGGTTTCCAGGCGCACGAACACCGCGCGGACCCGGTCGATGTCGGACAGGCGCGCGTGCGGGATGGCCACGCCCTGGCCGACGCCGGTGGAGCCGGCGTTCTCACGCTCGATCAGGCCTTCCAGCGCCTCGTCGGCGTCAACGCCGAACGCGCGGGCGGCGACGTCGGCGATCACGCCGAGAACCTGACGCTTGTTGGCGGCGCTGACTCTGAGGGTGACCGCGCCGGGCTCGAGGAGATCGCCAAGGGTCATGATATGGAAACTCGCTCGTAGTCGGTCGTCGCGCTTCGTCGCCGCCTCTCGCCGAGACGGGGGCCTACCGAAACGCGCCGACCGATCCGAGGTTCGATCAACTTGCGGCCGGTGCGTACCCGTTCAGCGATTTGGTGCGTTCGGGGTCGATCCAGCCGATATTTCCGTCAGGCCGCCTGTAGACCACCGACAATCCGTCGTGGGCGGCGTTCCTAAACACGATTGCCTGGGACTCGGTCAAGTCCAGTTCCATGACCGCCATGGAAACAGTCATCGTCTTGAGGGCGGCCTGGGACTCGGCGATGACCATGGCGGCCGGAGCGCCCTTGGGGTGCTCGTCGTCGACGGTCCAGTCGTCGTCGTCGATGTCGTCGCTGTCGGGGGCCCGCAGCACGTACATGGCGGCGTTTTCCGCCTGCTTGGCGGTGGCGGCGATCGAGTGGCTCTTAAGTCGTCGCTTGTAGCGCCGGATGCGCGTCTCGATCTTGGCCAGGGCGGCGTCGAAAGCCGCGTGGGCGTCGCCGCCCGAACCATGGCTGATCAGCTGCTGGCCCGAAGCCAGCTTGACCGAACAATCGACCCGGAAGGCGAAGCCCTCCTTGCTGATCACGACGTCGGCGTCACCGCCGCGGTCGAAATACTTGCCGATGCTCAGGGTGATTTCGTCGGAGACTCGCGCTCGCAGAGCCTCGCCAACGTCGACATGCTTGCCGGAGATTTGGACTTGCATGGCCTAACAACGCGCCCGTCTGGGTCTGGTGTCAAGCGTCGCAAAAGCGACTTAAACCAGTCCCGGAATCATGTGCAGCAACCGGTCGACCGCGGCCGCCACCACGCCCGCGCTCAGGACCAGCAGGCCCACGCTGACCGCCCCCATCAGGTAGCCCAGCAGGGCCAGCAGGCCGTCGCGCTGCAGCAGGGCCAGGGCCAGGACGGCCACGGTGGCGCCGGGCGCCAGGTTGCCCAGCGGGATGGGCAGCACCAGCACCAGGGCCAGCAGGGTGCAGACCACCCCGATCAGCCGCTCGCCGACCGGCCCGAACAGGATCTTCAGCCGCGGGCGGGTGACCAGCTCCATCCGCCGGACGATCGGCGTCAGCCGACGGAACAGCCCGCGCAGGTCGTCGCGCTTCAGGGGGTGCTCGACCAGCCGGCGCGGCAGCCAGGGGACGTCGGACCCCCAGGCGATCTGCGGGGCCAGCAGCAGGATCGGCAGGCTGAGGATCGTCGATGAGCCGGGGGGCAGGGGCAGGCAGTTCAGCAGGCCGAACACCAGCAGCATGGCCCCGAAGGCGCGGCTGTCGAACTGCTCCAGCATCTGGCCGACGGTCAGGACGGGACGTTCGTCCTCGCCGAATCCTTCGATCACGTCGGATAGTCTCTGGATGCTCATGCTCAGCCTTGGATCGCGTGTCTATCAACGCGGATCGCGAGCGTCCGGACCATCGGTCAGGCGGTTTCCTTGATCAGGCGCCGGCGTTCGACCGACGATGGGATCCGCAGGGCCTCGCGATACTTGGCCACGGTGCGGCGGGCGATGTCGACGCCGCTTTCCTTGAGGATCTCGACGATGCGGTCGTCGGAATGGACGTCGGCCTCGGTGCGCTCGGCCTCGACCAGGCCCTTGATCTTGTGGCGCACGCTGGCGGCCGAGTGGGCCTCGCCGCCCTCGGTGGCCTGGATCGCCGAGGTGAAGAAGTACTTCAGCTCGAACACCCCGCGCGGGGTGGCGATGTACTTGTTGGAGGTCACCCGGCTGACCGTCGATTCGTGCATGCCGATGGCGTCGGCGACGGTCTTCAGGTTCAGCGGCCGCAGGTGCTCGACGCCATAGGCCAGGAAGCCGTCCTGCTGGCGGACGATCTCGCTGGAGACCTTCAGGATGGTCTTGGCCCGCTGGTCGAGGCTTTTGACCAGCCAGTTGGCCGTAGCGAAGCTGTCGGCGACGAAGGTCTTTTCCTGCTCGGTCCGCGCGCCCTTGCTGACCCGCGCGTGGTAGCGCTGGTCGACCAGCACCTTGGGCAGGGTGTCGGTGTTCAGCTCCACGTGCCACAGGCCGCCGGGCGTCTCGCGCACGTGGACATCGGGCACAAGCGTTTGCGGTGGGTCGGAATGGAAGGCCGCGCCGGGGCGGGGAGTCAGGGCGCGGATCTCGGCGACCATCTCGCGCAGGTCTTCGTCGTCGACGCCGCAGACCCTGCGCAGGGCGTTCATGTCGCGACGGGCCAGCAGGTCCAGATTGTCCAGCAGGGCGGCCATGCAGGGGTCGTAGCGATTGACGTCCTTCAGTTGCAGGGCCAGGCACTCACGCACGTCGCGAGCCATGACGCCGGCCGGCTCGAAGCCTTGCAGCACCTTGAGCACGCCCTCGACGAAGGCCAGGTCGCAGCCCAGGCGCTGGGCCACCTCCAGGAGGTCGGCGCGCAGGTAGCCGGTGTCGTCGACCGCATCGATCAGCACCCCGGCCACGACGTTCTGGGCGGGAGAGAGGCCGGCCACGGCCAACTGCTCGGTCAGGTGCTCGACCAGGGTCGGGGCGCGGGCAAGGGCCTCTTCGTAGTGGCCGTCGCCCTCGAAATTGCCGCCGCCGCCGGTGCGCGACCAGTCGATCTGGCCGCCGGCCTGCTCGGCGCCGGAATCGGTCCCGTCGCCGGTGGCGCGCTCGCCCGGCGAGACGTCGTCGGGCGCGGCGTCCATCTGCTGGCTGGCGGCGCTGTCGGACACGGAGTCCAGGCCGAGATTCTCGGTGGGGCGCTCGGCGATCTCTTCGACGGCGCGCTCGGTTTCGGCCGGGCCGTCCTCGCGCTGGAGCAGGGGATTGCGCTCGAGCTCGGCCTCGACGAAGGCGTCGAGCTCCAGGTTCGACAGCTGCAGGAGCTTGATCGCCTGCTGAAGCTGCGGCGTGATGACAAGGCCCTGGCCTTGCCGAAGCTCCAATCTGTGGCCGAGAGCCAAGGCGCCCTCCTGGGCAAATCAACGAACCTGTTGATCGCCATTGAAGGGCAGTCTGGTTAACGGGGCGCGAACGCCAGCAAAAAGCGGGCCAGTGCGACACTCCGTCCGGAGAGACGGACGTTTTTCTCCACGGAACGAGGTAAGGGCCCGGAAACGCTGGACTTAAGCCACGCTGGTCCGGACGGGAATCGGCCCGCGCGCCGGGTCGAAGGGCGAGCGGGCCGTTAAATTCTGCCGGGCCTGCGGCGCCGGGCGATTAAAAATTCGCCGCCGGCCGCCTTCAGCGCTCGTCGAAGCTGTCGCCCAGATAGACGCGGCGGACCTCGGGATTGTCGACGATCTCCTGCGGCGAACCTTCGAACAGGACCTCGCCGGCGTGGATGATCGAGGCCCGGTCGACCATCTGCAGCGTCTCGCGGACGTTGTGGTCGGTGATTAGGATGCCGATGCCGCGGTTCTTCAGATAGCTGACCACTTCGCGGATGTCGGAGATCGCCAGCGGGTCGATGCCGGCGAACGGCTCGTCCAGCAGCATGAACGACGGCTCGCTGGCCAGGGCGCGGGCGATTTCCACCCGGCGGCGCTCGCCGCCCGACAGGGCCACGGCCGGCGACTTGCGGATGTGGGTGATGCGCAGCTCTTCCAGGATCTCGGTGACGTGTTCGCGCGCCTTGCGCTGGTTCTTCTGGCGCATCTCGACCACGGCCATGACGTTCTGCTCGACCGTCATGCCGCGGAAGATCGAGGCCTCCTGCGGCAGGTAGCCCACGCCCATGCGGGCGCGCTGGAACATCGGCTGGCTGGTGATGTCCTCGCCGTCCAGATAGATTGAGCCGTAGTCGGCGGCGACCAGGCCGGTGATCATGTAGAAACAGGTGGTCTTGCCGGCGCCGTTGGGGCCCAGCAGCCCCGCGACCTCGCCGCGCTTGAGGCGCAGGGAGACGCTCTTGACGACGGGACGGTCGCCGAACGACTTGCCGACGGCGTCGACGAACAGGCCTTCGGAGGCCGCGTCGCGGTTGACGCCCAGGGATTGCATCGAAAACGCCATGGGGTCCTACGGCTTGCCGGCGGGCTTCTTGTCTTTGTTCTGGTCGGGATAGAGCACCGCCCGCACACGCGTCTTGCCGCGACCCGTGGCGTTGGATTCCATCTTCACGTCATTGGTCTTGGTCTTGATCGTCATGCGGTCGCCGCGGGCCACGTCCTGGCCCTGGACGGCCACCACGTCGCCGGTCACCACGATGGTGTCGTTGTCATAGGTGTAGACGGCGTGGTCGCCGCGCACGGTCTGCTCGGGCGTCACGTAGAAGACGTTGCCGTCGGCCTCGACGCGGTCGACGTCGCCGCAGTCGTTGTTGCCGGTGGGCGAGGAGGTCTTGCCCGGCGTCTTGCGGCGATTGTAGACGGTCATGGTCGCCGCCCGCATCCGGGCCTTGTCCTGCAGCACCTCGACGGCGCCCCGGAAGATCGTCTTGCACTGGCTGTTGATGACCTCCTGCTCGTCGGCGGAGATGTCCACCGGCGCGCTGGAATTGTTGCCGCTGGCGGCCGGCGTCTGAGCCGTCGCCGCGCTTCCGAAGCCGACCAGGAGGGCCGGGCCGCTCAACAGGCTGAGGGCGATCGCCGTCGGCGCCATCCATCGATTCATCAACCAGGTCCTCATGTCTATTCGGAAGCCGTCCCTTGCACCGGGACCGCTTGGCCCGTCTTCCGGTCGATTCGTGTCCTGACGCCGCCCCGGAAGATGATGCGGTCGCCCTTGTCATATACGGAGTAGGCGTTGGATTGCACCTGTCCAGTAGGACCTTCGCCTTGCAGCTCGGTTTCGCCGGTCGTGTTGCCGTTGCGCGTATCGACCATGGCCTCGTCCGAGGCGAAGCGATAGCCGGCTCCGTCGTCCATGCGGACATTGCCATAAAGCTGCAGCTTCAGGGTGTCCTCGCGATAGACGCCGCGGTCGGCGGTCGAGCGGGTCGGGGCGGGGCTGCCCACGCCCAGGGTCAGGGTCGGGGCGTCCAGGAACACCCGCTTGAGGTCGTTTTCGTCGCGCACCGCCGAGCGGGCGGTGATGATGAACGGCCGCCCGTCGCTGGACTGGCCGTAGAAGCGCGGCGTGACCATGCGGATCTGCGCCTTGCTCTCGGACGGCCGGCGGTCGCCAGCGGTGAACGAGCGCCAGGCCACCTGGCCGCCGACCGTCGCCAGGGTGGCGAGCATGGCGATCGGCAGGACCACGCGCGCCAGCTTGACGCGGCGCGAGCGACGGCGCCAGCGGCGCAAGTCCCGCCTGAATCCCGCCCGATCCGCCTCCAGGGTGGTCATGCCTCCAGCCTTCAGCTGTGCGCGAAGATGTCGACGTCTTCCCAGCCGGCCAGGTCGAGGGCGGCGCGGTGGGGAAGATAGTCGAACGCGGCCTTCGCCAAGGCCATGCGGCCCTCGCGGACCAGCATGGCGTCCAAACGCTCGCGCAGGGCATGCAGATGCAGCACGTCGGACGCCGCATAGGCCACCTGTTCGGGCGACAGCGTCGCCGCCCCCCAGTCCGAGCTCTGCTGGACCTTCGACAGCTCGACGCCGACCAGCTCGCGCGTCACGTCCTTCAGGCCGTGGCGGTCGGTATAGGTGCGGGCCAGCTTGCTGGCGATCTTGGTGCAGTACACGGGGGCGGTCATGACGCCCAGGTGCAGCAGGAACATGGCGATATCGAAGCGGCCGAAGTGAAAAAGCTTCACCACGGACGGATCGGTCAGCAGGCGCTTGAGGTTGGGCGCGTCATAGGTCGAGCGGTCCAGGCGCACCACGTGGGCGTCGCCGTCGCCCGACGACAGCTGGACCACGCACAGCGGATCGCGGCCCAGGCGCAGGCCCATGGTCTCGGAATCGATGGCGACCGCGGTGGCGCCGGCGAACGCGCCGTCCGGAAGGTCGCCTTCATGCAGGAAGTTGGCCAAGTCTAACGTCTCCGCGCCTCGGTCTCGTCGCACGGGACGTTGCGAATTCCGACACGCCTTAAATATGGTGCGCCGACACTATAGGCCGGATGAACAGGATATCTATCCGCTGGTCACGACCATCGCCAGCCCTTGGTTGAGCTTGCGGAGCTTTCAATGTCTGGAAACCTGGGAAGCCCGGCCGAAGCCCGAACACTTTCGGCGCCACCCCGACCTTCTTCCGAAGGTTGGTAGGGGGTGGTGCCCAGGAGAGGACTCGAACCTCCACGACCTTTCAGTCACTGGCACCTGAAGCCAGCGCGTCTACCAATTCCGCCACCTGGGCCTGCGAAGCGATCCGTGGACCGCCGCGAGGCCGGGACGTTTATGCAAAGGTTTTGACCGCGTCAATCGCTTAGTTGCGCATTTCGTTGCGATTGGGCTCGCGGTCGTCTATCCCCCGGCTCACGGGTTTAGGACGAGGTTGATTATGCAAGGTCTGGTCACGGTGTTCGGCGGCTCCGGCTTCGTCGGCGGCCAGGTCGTACGGGCGCTCGCCAAGGCGGGCCATCGCGTGCGGGTGGCGGTGCGCAATCCCAACCTGGCCTACCGCATGCGGATGCTGGGCGATGTCGGCCAGATCGAGGTGGTGCAGGCCAACATCCGCAACGCCCCGTCGGTGGCGCGCGCCGTCGACGGCGCCGAGGCGGTGGTCAACCTGGTCGGCGTCCTGTGGGAAAGCGGCCGGCAGACCTTCCAGACCCTGCACGTGATGGGCGCCAAGACCGTCGCCGAGCAGGCCCGGGCCGCCGGCGCCAAGCGTCTGGTGCAGGTCTCGGCCCTCGGCGCTGACGCCGAATCGTCCTCGAAGTACCAGCGCACCAAGGCCCAGGGCGAGGCGGCCGTCCGCGCCGCCTTCCCGGGCGCGGTGATGATCCGCCCGTCGGTCATGTTCGGGGCCGAGGACAAGTTCTTCAACAAGTTCGGCCAGATGGCCGCCCTGTTCCCCGCCCTGCCGCTGATCGGCGGCGGCGAGACCAAGTTCCAGCCGGTCTATGTCGGCGACGTGGCCCAGGTGGTGGCCAAGGCCGTCGCCAGCCCGGCGGCCGAGGGCCTGACCTACGAGCTGGGCGGCCCGGCCGTCTACAGCTTCAAGGCGCTGATGGAACTGATCCTGCGCGAGACCGGCCGCAACCGCGTCCTGGCCCCGATCCCGTTCTTCGCGGCCGGCCTGATCGGCAAGGTCGGCGACCTGTCGCCGATCAATCCGCCGCTGACCTCCGACCAGGTCGAGACGTTGAAGGCCGACAACGTCGCCAACCACGGCCTGCCGGGCCTGGCCGAGGCCGGCGTCGTCCCGACCGCCGTCGAGGCGGTGGTTCCGTCCTACCTCTACCGCTACCGCAAGGGCGGCCAGTACGCCGAGGTCCCAGCCGGGGCGTTCTAGGACTCAGGCCCTTCTCCCCTTGCGGGAAAAGGTGTCGGCGAAGCCGACGGATGAGGGGTCTCTCAAAAATGAAAGCCGCGACAAGCCGAAAGGCCGGTCGCGGCTTTTGCGTTTATCGACCCCTCACCCGGCCCTCCGGGTCACCCTCTCCCGCAAGGGGGGAGGGATCGCTAGTCGCGAGCCAAGTCGACGCGGTGTTTGAGGCTGGCGATAAACTCGACATCCGCGATGTAGGAATCCGCCAGCTCGACGCCGAACTGGCCAGTCTTGTCTTGGGTAGCCTTGCTCAGGAGCTTGGCGACCGTTCGCCGATCTCCAGACGCGACAGCCGCCAGGAACTTCACGGCCTGATCCGTCGCGACGAAGTAATCCTCGATGTCCTTGTCCGTGAAAGATCGAAAGGCCTTCACGACATCACTTCGGCATGTAGATCAGGCCCAGGCCGATCACCCCCACCACGATCCGCCACCAGGCGAACGGGGTGAAGCCGCGCTTGCCGATGAAGGCGATCATCGTCTTGACCACCACCAGGCCCGACAGGAACGACACCACGAAGCCGATGGCGATCGTGCCGGCGTGGCTGGGGTCGATGTCCTTGTAGCTCTTGAGCAGGTCCAGGGCGAAGGCCCCGACCATGATCGGGATGGCCATGAAGAAGCTGAACTCGGCCGCGGCCTTGCGCTCGACGCCCAGCAGCATCGAGCCGACGATGGTCGAGCCCGAGCGTGACACGCCGGGAACCAGCGACAGGCACTGGAACAGGCCGATCAGGAAGGCGGTCTTCAGGCTGAGCGCCATGCCGTCCTCCTCGCGCACCGGCAGCTTGGAGCGGTCGACCCACAGCAGCAGGAAACCGCCGACGATCAGCGACACGCAGATCACCTGCGGCAGGAACGGGTTCTCGAAGAAGTGCTTGATCACCCCGTGCAGCAGCAGGCCGGCGGCGAAGGCGGGGATGCAGCCGATGATCACGCTGAGCGCGAAGCGGCGCGCTTCGGGCCTGGTCGGCAGGCCGACCACCACCTGCCACAGGCGCTGGAAATAGACCGCGACCACCGCCAGCACCGCGCCCAGCTGGATCAGGACGATGAAGGTGTCCCAGGTCGGGTCGGTCAGGCCCAGGGCGATCTTGGTCAGCAGCAGGTGGCCCGTCGATGAGACGGGAATGAATTCGGTCAGGCCCTCGACCAGGCCCAGCACGATCGCGATCAGCCAATCCGGCATCGTCAGTCCTCTCAAGGGCCGGGCTTCCGGGCGCGGCCGTACAAAAGCCCCGGCCGGGGCGTGCGCCTGGCCGGATAACAGCGGGTGTATCCGCGTGGCCGCGCCGCGGAACCGCGGAGACGGCCTTGATGGTCCCCCAAGGCCGTCCTGCCCCGATTTCGTGTCGATCGTTCGTCCGCCCGTCGTCGCCCGCCTGAAAAGCGGGCGGCGCGCGGCGAAATCAGATTTCCTGGTTGTACTTGCCGACCCGGTCGCCCAGGCGCGGCTTGACCTCCTGGCGGAACAGGGCCCGCATGTCGTCCTCCGACCGCGTGCTTTCGACCACCACGACGATCTCGGGCTTGTTGGACGAGGCGCGGACCAGCACCCACGAGCCGTCCTCCAGGTGCACGCGCACGCCGTTGACGGTGATCACCTCGGTGATCTTCCGCCCCAGGATCGAGCCGCCGGCGGCGAACAGGTCCTCATATTCCTTCACCACGTCGGCGACCACGCCGTACTTCACCTCATCGCCGCAGTGCGGGCTCATGGTCAGGGAGGTGAAGGCCACGGGCAGGGCCTTGCGCATGTCCGACAGCTTCACGCCCGGATTGCGGTCCAGCATGGCCAGGATGGCCGCGGCCGCGGTCAGGCCGCAGTCGTAGCCGTAGCCCAGATCGCCGTTCATGAAGAAGTGGCCGCTCTTCTCGAAGCCGGCCAGGGCGCCCAGCTCGGCGCTCTTGCGCTTGATGTAGCTGTGGCCTGTCTTCCAGTAGACCACCTTGCAGCCGTGAGCGGCCAGGATCGGGTCGGTGGCGTAGAGGCCGGTCGACTTGACGTCGACCACGAACGTCGCGCCGGGGTTCAGCGGGGCCAGGTCGCGGGCCAGCATCAGGCCGATCTTGTCGGCGAAGATCTCCTCGCCCTCGTCATCGACCACGCCGCAACGGTCGCCGTCGCCGTCGAAGCCGAAGGCCAGGTCGGCGCCGTGCTCGCGAACGGCGTGGGCCATCGCGTGCAGCATCTCGGCGTCTTCCGGATTCGGATTGTACTTGGGGAAGGTATAGTCCAGCTCGACGTCCATGCCGATGACGTCCGAGACGCCCATCCGCTGCAGACCGTCGACCGCGAAGGCGCCGGCCGTGCCGTTGCCGCAGGCGGCGATCACCTTTAGCGGCCGGGTGACCTGGGCGCGCTTGGCGACGTCGGCCAGATAGCGCTCGGCCTCGCCCTCGACGCGGATCAGCTTGCCGCCGTCGCGTTCGACGAACGCGCCCGACAGCACGATTTCCTTGAGCCGGCCCATCTCGTCGGGGCCGAAGGTCAGGGGCTTCTGGGCGCCCATCTTCACCCCGGTCCAGCCGTTCTCGTTGTGGCTGGCGGTGACCATGGCCACGCAGGGGATGTCCAGGTCGAACTGGGCGAAATAGGCGGTGGGCGACAGCGCCAGGCCGATGTCGTGCACCTCGCAGCCGGCGGCCAGCAGGCCCAGGGTCAGCGCCTGCTTGATCGACAGCGAATAGCCGCGGAAGTCGTGGCCGACCACGATCCGCGACTGGCCCAGCTCGTGGATGTAGGTCCCCAGGCCCAGGCCCAGGGCCTGGACGCCCAGCAGGTTGATCTCCGGCCCGAACAGCCAGCGGGCGTCGTATTCCCGGAAACCCGTGGCCTTGACCAGGGGGTCATTCTCATAGGCGGCGGTATTGGGAACGAGATCGGTGCGAGGCTTGGAGAACATCAATCACATTTCAGCTGTTGAAGGAGCGGGCCGGGGCCAGGGTGTCGCGGCCGGCACAATCGAGGACTCACGCTGATTTGCCAAGCGCAAGGCGCGGACGCGGTCCGGCGATGATTATCCAAGCCTCGTGACGGTTTACCTGTTCGCCGGACATGTCCGTGCGGCCCTGTGTCGCCCCGGTCGGAACGGATGGCATCCCATCGGACGAGAAACGCCCCGCCACAAGCGCCATACTCTGATCGTCAACTTATCAGACCAATAGTCCGCCGATCTGCGAGTCGCTCTCAATGGCCCCACGGGCGCCGCGGATATATTTGTCTACCTTTTTGACTGACGCATTCTTCTTGCCGCCAAGAGTCCGTATTAGCCCTTCGCACGCAAATTTTTCCCTGGCAGCAGGGACGAGGGAAGTCGCATGGCCGAGCGCATGCTGAAATTCACGACTGTCGCCCGCAAGACGCCCGAAAAGCGTTCGGCGGCTGAGCGGAATGGCGACTTCCACGAGATCTACGCCGACTTCATCGACGCCAAGGCCACCGAGCAGGCCTCGCGTTGCTCGCAATGCGGCGTGCCGTTCTGCCAGACCCACTGCCCGCTGCACAACAACATCCCCGACTGGCTGCGGATGACCGCCGAGGGCCGGATTCAGGAAGCCTACGAGCTGTCGCAGGCCACCAATTCCATGCCGGAGGTCTGCGGCAGAATCTGCCCTCAGGACCGGCTGTGCGAGGGCAACTGCGTGATTGAGCAGTCGGGCCACGGCACCGTGACCATCGGCTCGGTCGAGCGCTACCTGACCGACAAGGCCTGGGAGATGGGCTGGGTGAAGCCCCTGGTCGCCAAGGCCGATCGCGGCCAGTCGGTGGGGATCATCGGCGCCGGCCCGGCCGGCCTGGCCGCCGCCGAGCGGCTGCGCGAGGAAGGCTATGCGGTCACCGTCTATGACCGCCACGACCGGGCCGGCGGCCTGCTGATCTACGGCATTCCCGGTTTCAAGCTGGAAAAGGACGTGGTCGAGCGCCGCACCCGGCGCCTGGCCGACGGCGGCGTGGTGTTCAAGCTGGGCTTCGAGGTCGGCCGCGACGCCACCCTGCAGCAGCTGCGCGACCAGCATGACGCGGTGCTGATCGCCGTCGGCGTCTACGCCGCGCGCGACCTGACCGCCCCGGGCTCGGGCTCGCAGGGCGTCGTGCCGGCCCTGGACTACCTGATCGCCTCCAACAGGAAGACGCTGGGCGACGACGTCCCGGCCTATGACAGCGGCCAGCTGAACGCCGAGGGCAAGGACGTGGTCGTGGTCGGCGGCGGCGACACCGCCATGGACTGCGTGCGCACCGCCGTCCGCCAGGGCGCGACCTCGGTCACCTGCCTCTATCGCCGCGACAAGGCCAACATGCCCGGCTCGCTGCGCGAAGTGGCCAACGCCGAGGAGGAGGGGGTCACCTTCGAGTGGCTGGCCGCCCCGCGCGCCCTGCAGGGCGACGCCGACGCCGTCACCGGCGTGCGCGCCATCCGCATGCGCCTGGGCGCCCCGGACGCCTCGGGCCGTCAGACCCCGGAAGAGATCGACGGCGGCGACTTCGACCGTCCCGCCCAGCTGGTGGTCAAGGCCCTGGGCTTCGAGCCCGAGAACTTGCCGCAGCTGTGGTCGGCGCCGGACCTGAAGACCACCCGCTGGGGCACGGTCAAGGCCGATGTCCGCCACCAGATGACCAACCTGGACGGCGTGTTCGCGGCCGGCGACATCGTGCGCGGCGCCTCCCTGGTGGTGTGGGCGATCAAGGACGGCCGCGACGCCGCCGACGCCATGCACCGCTACCTGATGACCAAAGCCTCCGCGATTTCGATCGCGGCGGAGTAAGTGCCGGCTGATTTCCTCGTCCTTCGACAAGCTCAGGATGAGGAAATCAGACTGCCAGTGACGCTTCAGTAGCCCTCATCCTGAGCTTGTCGAAGGACGAGGGCGGACCAAAGACACCCTTCTGGGAGGCCGCCATGGCCCAAGACATCGACCTCTATCTGAAGAACCGCCAGGCCCTGATCGACGGCCACGCCTACGACCCCTCGACCGAGCGCGACGCGTGCGGCGTCGGCCTGGTCTGCGCCATCGACGGCCAGCCGCGCCGCGAGGTCGTCGAGCTGGCGATTAAGGCCCTGAAGGCCCTGTGGCACCGCGGCGCGGTCGACGCCGACGGCAAGACCGGTGACGGCGCCGGCGTGCTGGTCAGCGTCCCGCAGGACTTCTTCGTCGACCAGGTGCGCCGCACCGGCCACGCCCTGCGCCAGGGCCCGATCGCCGTCGGCCAGGTCTTCCTGCCGCGCACCGACCTGGGCGCTCAGGAGGCCTGCCGCACGATCGTCGAGGCCGAGGCCCTGCGCTTCGGCTTCTATATCTATGGCTGGCGCCAGGTGCCGGTCGACACCTCGGTGATCGGCGAGAAGGCCAACGCCACCCGTCCGGAAATCGAGCAGATCATGCTGGCCGCCCCGGCCGGCCTGGAGGGCGAGGCGCTGGAGCGCGCCCTGTTCCTGTGCCGCAAGCGCATCGAAAAGCGCGTTCACGCCCAGAACATCAGCGACTTCTACATCTGCTCGTTCTCGGCCAAGTCCCTGATCTACAAGGGCATGTTCCTGGCCGAGCACATCGACGAGTTCTATCCGGACCTCAAGGACGAGCGCTTCGCCGCGGCGGTGGCGATCTTCCACCAGCGCTATTCGACCAACACCTTCCCGCAATGGCGCCTGGCCCAGCCGTTCCGGATGCTGGCCCACAATGGTGAGATCAACACCATCAAGGGCAACATCAACTGGATGAAATCCCACGAGATCAAGATGGCGGCCGACGCCTTCGGCGAGTTCGGGGACGACGTGAAGCCGGTGATCCAGCCGGGCGGGTCGGACTCGGCCAACCTGGACAACACCTTCGAGGTGCTGGTCCGGGCCGGCCGCGACGCGCCGATGGCCAAGACCCTGCTGGTGCCGGAGGCCAACGGCCCGCACATGAAGGCCTCGCACAAGGCCCTCTACAGCTATTGCAACGCGGTGATGGAGCCGTGGGACGGCCCGGCCGCCCTGTGCGCCACCGACGGCCGCTGGGTGGTGGCCGGCAAGGACCGCTCGGGCCTGCGTCCGCTGCGCGTCGCCTATACCGACGACGGCCTGGTGATCATGGGCTCTGAAGCGGGCATGTGCGGCGTCGAGGAAAGCCGCATCACCCGCAAGCTGGCGATCTCGCCGGGCCGGATGATCGCCATCGACCTGGGCGAGGGCAAGCTCTACGGCGAGGACGCGATCATCGACGAGCTGGCCGGCCGCCACCCCTATACCGACTGGCTGGGCAACATGGTCGATCTCGAAAAGGAGATCGGCCCCGGCCCCGAGCCGCGCAAGTACGGCCGCGAGGAGCTGACCCGCCGCCAGGCGGCCGCCGGCTTCTCGCTGGAGGACCTGGAAATGGTCCTGGCCCCGATGGTCGAGGAGGGCAAGGAAGCCGTCGGCTCGATGGGCGACGACGCGCCCCTGGCCGTGCTGTCGGAAAAGTACCGGCCGCTCAGCCACTTCTTCCGCCAGAACTTCAGCCAGGTGACCAACCCGCCGATCGACCCCCTGCGGGAGACGGGCGTGATGAGCCTGAAGACCCGGTTCAAGAACCTGGGCAACATCCTGGCCCAGGACGCCGCCCAGGCGGACGTCTATGTGCTGGAAAGCCCGGTCCTGACCACCGGCATGTACGAGCGCATCCATGGCCTGCTGGGTCAGAAGAATGTCGCCGTCATCGACTGCACCATGCCGCTGCCGGCGCCTGAGGCGCGTCCGGGCGACGCCCTGCGGGCCAATCTCGACCGCATCCGGGCCGAGGCCGAGGACGCGGTGCTGCGCGGCTGCGGCGCCATCGTCCTGACCGACGAGGGCAGCGACGCCGAGCGCGTCGCCCTGCCGATGATCCTGGCCACCGGCGGCGTCCACGCCCACCTGGTCGCCAAGGGCCTGCGGTCGTACGTCTCGATCATCGTCCGCTCGGCCGAGTGCCTGGACACCCACTATTTCGCGGTGCTGGTCGGCGTCGGCGCCACGGCGGTCAATGCCTACCTCGCCCAGGAAAGCTTCCAGGACCGCCTGGAGCGCGGCCTGGTCGGCGACAAGTCGCTGCGCGACGTCTGCATCAACTTCAAGACGGCCATCGAGGGCGGCCTGCTGAAGATCATCTCCAAGATGGGCATCAGCGTCATCTCCTCGTACCGCGGCGGCTACAACTTCGAAGCTGTCGGCCTGTCGCGCGCCCTGGCGGCCGAGTTCTTCCCCGGCATGCCGTCGCGCATTTCGGGCATCGGCCTGGCCGGCCTGGAGAGCAAGGCGGTCGAGCTGCACCGCAAGGCCTGGGGCGAGCCGGCCGTGACCCTGCCGGTCGGCGGTCTCTACAAGCTGCGGCGTTCCGGCGAGGCCCACGCCTTCGAGGCGCGGCTGATCCACACCCTGCAGAGCGCCTGCGACACCGGCGACTTCGAGCTGTACCGCCGCTGGTCCAACGGCCTGCGCACGCAAAAGCCGATCCAGCTGCGCGACCTGCTCGACTGGCGCTCGGACCGCAACCCGATCTCGACCGACGACGTCGAGAGCGTCAACGAGATCCGCAAGCGCTTCGTGACGCCCGGCATGAGCCTGGGCGCTCTGGGCCCCGAGGCGCATGGCGTGCTGAACATCGCCATGAACCGGATCGGCGCCAAGTCGGTGTCGGGCGAGGGCGGCGAGGACTCCGCCCGCTACAAGCCCCTGCCGAACGGCGACAACCCCAACAGCGCCATCAAGCAGGTGGCCTCGGGCCGGTTCGGCGTCACCGCCGAATATCTGAACCAGTGCCGCGAGATCGAGATCAAGGTCGCCCAGGGCGCCAAGCCCGGCGAGGGCGGCCAGCTGCCCGGCTTCAAGGTCACCGAGATGATCGCGCGGCTGCGCCACGCCACGCCCGGGGTGATGCTGATCAGCCCGCCGCCGCACCATGACATCTATTCGATCGAGGACCTGGCCCAGCTCATCTATGACCTGAAGCAGATCAACCCGATCGCCCGGGTCACGGTGAAGCTGGTCGCCGCCACCGGCATCGGCGCGATCGCGGCCGGCGTGGCCAAGGCCAAGGCCGACGTGATCCTGGTGGCCGGCAATGTCGGCGGCACCGGCGCCTCGTCCCAGACCTCGGTCAAGTACGCCGGCGGTCCGTGGGAAATGGGCCTGTCGGAAGCCAACCAGGTGTTGACCCTGAACAACCTGCGCCATTCGGTGGTGCTGCGCACGGACGGCGGCATCCGCACCGGCCGCGACGTGGTCATCGCCGCCATGCTGGGTGCGGAGGAGTTCGGCATCGGCACGGCGTCCCTGGTGGCCATGGGCTGCATCATGGTGCGCCAGTGCCATTCCAACACCTGTCCCGTGGGGGTCTGCACCCAGGACGAGGCCCTGCGCGCCAAGTTCACCGGCACGCCGGAAAAGGTCATCAACCTGTTCAGCTTCGTGGCTGAAGAGGTCCGCGAGATCCTGGCCGGCCTGGGTTTCAGGAGCCTGCAGGAGATCGTCGGCCGCACCGACCTGCTGGCCCAGGTCAGCCGCGGCGGCGAGCACCTGGACGACCTGGACCTGAACCCGCTGCTGGTCCGCGCCGATCCTGGCCAGAACAAGCCCTACTGCACCGTCGAGGGCGGCCGCAACGCCGTGCCCGACACCCTGGACGCCCAGATCGTCCGCGACGCCGCGCCCCTGCTCGAGCGCGGCGAGAAGATGCAGCTGACCTATACGGTCCGCAGCACCGCCCGGTCGATCGGCTCGCGCACCTCCAGCCACATCGTGCGCAAGTTCGGCATGAAGGGCCTGCCCGCCGGCCACCTGACCGTCCAGCTCAAGGGCTCGGCCGGCCAGAGCCTGGGGGCCTTCGCGGTCCAGGGCCTGCGCATCGAGCTGACCGGCGAGGCCAACGACTATGTCGGCAAGGGCCTGTCGGGCGCGACGATCGTGATCAAGCCGGCCCGCGGCCTGGCCGCGCCGGAGACCAACACGCTGATCGGCAACACCGTGCTGTTCGGAGCCACCTCCGGCCGGCTGTTCGCCGCAGGCCAGGCCGGCGAGCGCTTCGCGGTCCGCAACTCGGGCGCCACCACGGTGGTCGAGGGCTGCGGCGCCAACGGCTGCGAATACATGACCGGCGGCCAGGTGGTGATCCTGGGCCCGACGGGCGGCAACTTCGGGGCCGGCATGACCGGCGGCATGGCCTTCGTCCTCGACCAGCACGGCCGGTTCGAGAGCCAGGTCAATCCGGAGAGCATCCTGGTCCAGCGTCTGGCCTCGCCCTACTGGGAAGGCGTGCTGCGCTCGCTGGTGGCCGAACACGCCCGCGAGACGGATTCGGCGTTCGCCGAGAGCCTGCTGCGCGACTGGGACCGGGTGCGCGACCTGTTCTGGCAGGTCTGCCCCAAGGAGATGGTCTCGCGGCTTCCGCAGCCCCTGGCGGCGGAAGAGGCGGTCCACGAGCGGGCCTAGAGCAAATCGCGCGATATAGGAATCGCACGATTTGCTCTAGGTTTTTGTTTTCGCATCGCTTTTGCGGAAAACCGGCATCCACTTTTCCGCTCTAGGCGGCCGGCACGAAAAACTCCGCCGCGGGATCACCGCGGCGGAGTCCTTGTCCGTCGATCGGCCTTTTACTTGGGCGTGATCGTCGAGGTCGGCGCGCCATCGGCGCCGTTGCCGGTGACCGCGTTGTTCACGTAGCTTTGGATCAGGCCGCCGCTGAGCGGCTGGAAGCCGAAGGCGTTGCCGACGAAGCTGCTACGATTGACCAACGCCACGGCGCCGGCGCCGATGGAGTTCACGCCGCCGGCGTTGTTCGAGGAGTTGGTGTCGGTGATGTAGATGCTCGCCGTCGCGCCGGCGCTGACGATGTGGATCCCCGCCAACGTGTTGTTGGAGAGGTTGCTGTTGGCAATGGTGCCCTTGACCGATCCCGAGGTGCTCGAGGCGTCCAGCTGAACACCGCGAGCGTTGTCGATGGCCGTGACGTGGTTGAAGGAGACGATCGCGCTGCCCGAGCCGGTGGGCTGCACGAGAATGCCGGCTCCGGTGCTCGCGGCGCCGTTTTCGGACAGCAGCGTATTGACGACATTGAGCCGCAGGGTGCCCGAACTGTTCAGCGCGACGATGCCGTTGCCGTTCGGCGCGGCGGCCCGATTGCCGTAGATGTAGCAGTTCTCGATATTGACCGCGCCGGCCTGCAGGATGCGAACGCCGTTGAGGCCCGTCGAAACGCCTGTCGTCGGCCCCATGATCACCAGCCCTCGCAGGGTGACCGTGTCGGTGGCGGCGGCGTTGATGAGAATGCCGTTGGTCGAGGCGTTGAGCGTGCCGCCAAGAGCCGGATCGGTGCCGATAGTGATCGACTTGGTGATCGTCACCGTGCCGAACCCGCCCGGATCCAACACATTGATTTCACCGCCGGCCGCCGTCTTGGAGATCGCTCCGGCGAAGGTCTTGCAGGGCGCGGTTCGGCTGCAAGGGTTGACGTCGTCGCCGACGCCGGACACCCAGGTTCGCGTCGCTTGCGCGTGCCCGACGACCGGCGCGCTCAAAAGGGCTAATGCAAGAAGCCCGCTCTTGATCAAATGTCTCATCTCTGCCTCCCAGTCAGCTTAACGATGGCCCAGATCCTAAACCTATGGACAATATGTCCAATAAGCTCAACCATTTCTGCTCCGGATAATAACATTGGTATCCGAATTTTGGACTCGGAGCGATAATGGCGTATGCCGCCGCGTGCCGATGATCGCTCGTCGCGGCGAAATTCGTCGCGCCATTCGCTGAAAGGGCGGAGTTGATGGAGGCGTCGGGCGTCGGCGCAGAAGCCGTCTTGGCGGACCAAGGCGCGACCACGGCGTTCGTCGTCGCGCATCCGGGCCACGAACTGCGCCTGGCGACCTGGATCGCCCGGACTCGACCTCTGGTGTTCATCCTGGCCAAGGGCGCCCGCGCCGGCCGGTCCGAAACCCGGATCCAGGCGAGCCGCCTTCTGGTCGAGGCGCTCGGCGCCACGCCGTCGGACCTGTTCGGCGTAGCCTTCGACTCCGAGATCTACGGCTGGATCATGAACCGTGACGTGAAGGTCTTTTCGGCCCTGGCCGACGATCTGCGGGAGGCTTTCGTCGCCCGACGAGTCGAGTTCGTGGTGACCGACGCCTGGCAGAACTACAATCCTGTCCACGACCTTACCCACGCCCTGGCGCGGGTGGCCGCCGCCGAGGCCTCGGCGCTCACCGGACGCCCGGTCGAGGTCATGGATTATCCCGTGGTCATGGGCCGTCTGGCCCACGCGCCCCTGGGCTCCGAGCACAGCCACATCGAGCAGTCCTCCCAGGACTTGGCGGCCAAGGCCAGGCTGATCGACGACTATCCCGATGTCGCCGACGACGTCCGGGCCTTGGACGATGCGGTCGGCCGCGAAGCCGTCAGTCGCGAGACGCTGCACCGTCCGCTGAACCTGGAGACCTTGCGCGGTCCGCTGGATGAGGCGCCGTGGTACGAGCGGCACGGCGAGGAACGGGTCAGGGCGGGAGTCTATTCCGACGTGCTGCGCTGGAGCCACATGGCGCCGATCGTCGCCATGTTGGCTGACCGCCTGTCGGCGGCCGAAAGTCGGTCGGGGTCGGCGGTCCTGCCGGCGCTTTCGCCGATCGCGCCGCTCTAAGCTCCCGAGCCCGGCGGGCCTTAGCTAGAGCATCGCGCGGAAAAGTGGATGCCGGTTTTCCACAAAAGCGATGCGAAAACAAAGAGCTAGAGAAAATCGTGCGATTCCTATATCGCGCGATTTGCTCTAGCCCAGCTGGATGGCCAGGAGCCCAAAGCCCAGGGGGCGCCGATCCAGCGAAACACCCGCCGACTTGGGCGTCACGCAGTCATCGGTCTCGAAGGTCATCCAGTGCTGCCCCCCCTCGACCCGTTGGGGGAGCGTGAGCCTGACGGTCGACACCGCCTGCTCGACGCCGTCGTTCTCCAGGACGACCTCACCCAACGGCCGGCCGTCCAGACCGCAGGCGATCCGGAAGGGCTTGCGAGCCGGCGTGGCGAACGCCAGCAATTCCAGGTCGATCTGCTCGAAGGCCTGGCCGGGCGCCAGCCTGAAGCGGGCGCTGCAGGACCGTTGCGCAGACCAGGCGCCCCAGGACTCCGGGGGGTGGAAGCCGGTCAAGGCCAGGGCGAGGGGGGCGGCGGCGCGGGCGCGCTGTCCGGGCTCGATCGGCGCCAGTCCCGTTTCGAGGCGGGCGATGTCGGCCAGCAGCGCCTCGCGTTCCAGCGGCCAGCCGGCCACGTCCAGGGACGGGTTCCAGGTTTGCATGTGCAGCGCCACGGCGCGGGCCGTCTCGTCGCGACCGACCAGCGGCGCCATTCCGTGGCTGCGGATCGCCCGCCGATAGAGCGAGACATAGCTTTCGGCCCAGGCCTGGAGATTGGCCTCCCGTCGCACCCGTTCGCCCAGGGCCACGGCGCCGACGGCGTCGTAGGCGTCGATCTCGTCGAGCAGGGCTTCGACCGTGACCGGGCGGGAGAGGGTCCGAAGGCCGAAATTCTCGCGCCGCCAGCCCGCGTAGCGCTCTTCGGTGGCGAAGCCCGCCAGGCCGCGACCGTCGCACACGATCACCGGTCGCAGGGCGGCCATGGCCTCGATCGCGGTCAGGGCGCTGCAGAAGACCAGGTCGTACCGAGGCAGCAGGGCCTCCGGCGCATCGGTCAACCGGTCCACGGCCGCGCCGACGGCGTCGACGATGATTCCGCGCTGGGCGCAGGCGGCCTGGATCGCCTCCAGATGGCCGTGATTCTTGGCGAACGCCAGGGCGCGTCTGGGCTTGTCGGGAGGGGGTGGTCCGGGCCGGAAGCGGACGGTGTCGACACCGTTGGGAATGACCTCGACCAGCTTCGGATCGATCCCGCCCTGCACGGTCATGCGGGTCCGGAAGGCCTCGCTGATCGAGACGTAGGCGCGGATGTTGGGCAAGCGCGGCGGATGGTCGTGCCAGGCCATGAAGTCGTGGCAGACAAAGATCGCCGGCGTGTCGGGATACCGGGTGGCTGCGACCGCCGTCTGGACGACGTGGTGGCCGTGGATGACGTCCGGCGTTTCCCCGATCGCCAGGATGTCGTCCGTCACCGGAATGGAGGCGCGTCGGATCTCCTCGGCGACAGGGCCGAGCCGCGGCGAATAGACCATCGGCCGGTGTCCGGCCTGCAGCAGCGCGAACGCCAGGTCGCGCGTCACCGTTTCGGTTCCGGACCGGCTCGCCAGCGTGATGTTGGTCAGCAGTATGCTCAGGCCGCCGGGATCGGTCGCAGACAAGTCGGATGTTCCTCGCATTGCGGCGATCGATCGGCGTCGCGCGAGTCGAGTCATAGACTGGCCGGTCGCCTGTCCGCCATGGTCAACGCACAGGCTGGGATCCGCCTGGCCGCGGGCCCACGTAGCGGGCGCGAGGGCGGATCAGTCTGCCCGTCTGCAGTTGCTCGATGGCGTGGGCGTGCCATCCGGCCATGCGCCCGACGGCGAACAGGCTGAAGGGCGCGTCGCCGGGCAAGGTCAGGGCCTGCGCCAGGGCCACCAGGGCGAAGTCGATGTTCGGCGCAAGACCGGTGGAGACCTCGGTCTCGCGGCGCAGGTCGGCTAAGAGGTCTGGAACCTCGAAGCTGCCCAGAAGGGCCGCGGCGCGCGGGTCGCCGTCTGGATAGAGCGGATGGCCAAAGCCCGGGGTGGTCGAGCCCTGGGCCAGGCGCCCGGCCACGGCCTTGCCCGCTCCCCGGCGCCGCGCCTCGTCGACGAACGCCTCGACCCGGGCGGCCATGCCGCCGTGCAGGGGTCCTGACAAGGCCGCCAGTCCCGCCAGCGACGCTGCGGCGAGCGAGGCTCCGGTCGAAGCGGCGACCCGCACGGCGAAGGTCGACGCGTTCAGTTCGTGGTCGGCCAGCAGCACCAGGGCCCGGCGGATCAGGTCGGCGCCGTGGGCGTCCAAGGCCCA
Organism: Caulobacter sp. BK020; assembly: GCF_004342605.1. GTDB lineage: Bacteria > Pseudomonadota > Alphaproteobacteria > Caulobacterales > Caulobacteraceae > Caulobacter. Next base: position 33,729 of record NZ_SLZL01000017.1, on the reverse strand, counting down.
GGCGTCGGCGAGGCGCTGGTGGATGGGGCCCTCGCCGATCGACCCGGCCACGGCGTCGGCGGCGGCCTCCAGCAGGCCGGCCGCTTCCATCGCCAGGGCCAGCGGGGCGCGGCCCCTAGCGGGCGGATCGATCCCGGCTCGGGCGGCCAGGGTGGAGAACAGCCGGGCGCGCGGCGTCTCGCCCTTCTTCGGCTTCTTTGGTTCCGATCCGGTCAGCGGCGCGCCGTGGCCGCCGCGCAGGAGACGCGCGACCTGCTCCAGGCTGTGCATCCGGACCAGGTCAACGGCGTCCTGGCCGCGATAGAACAGCCGCCCGCCCTCCACCGTGGTGATCGCGGAGGGCAGCACCGGCTCGCCCCAGGCGATGGCCTCGGCCGCGACGTCGGCAGCCCGCCGGCCTCGGGCCTTACGGGCGGCCAGGGCGGCGACGTCGGAGGCGCGATAGAGGCTGCGGCGCGGATCGTCGGGATGGGCCGTCGCGCCCACCCGGCCCCGGCTGACATAGGCGTAGAGGGTCTGGGCGCGCACCCCCAGCGTCGCCATCGCCTGTTCCGCGTCGATCCATTCCGCCATTCATATTGATTATATTGATCAAGATTGACGATCAAGCACCCGAGGCGTGGATTGCGGGACGAAAGGAGATCTCATCCATGTCCAAGGGTCTTTCCGCCGTTCCCACCGCGAACTCCGTCGCCGAAGGCCTGGAAGGCGTCGTCGCCGCCCACACCGTGCTGTCCGACGTCAATGGCCAGGCCGGTCGCCTGACCATCCGCGGCTACGCCGTCGAAGACCTGGCCCATCGCGCCGGGTTCGAGGACGTCGCCCATCTGCTGCTGGACGGCTTCTTCGACTCCATGCCGTCCGACCTGGCTTCGGCGCTGGGCGCGGCGCGCGTACGGGTCTTCGCCGAGGTCGCGGCCCTGGACGAAGGCCTGGCCCGGCGCGATCCGGTCGAGGCCGTCCGCGCCCTGATCGCCCGTCTGCCTGACGGCGAGGGGCTGGACACCGCCCTGCTGCTGATCGCCGCCCCGGCGGTCTTCACCCCGGCCGTCCTGCGGGTCGCCGCTGGCGAATCGCCGGTGGTCCCGGACCCGGCGCTGTCGCACGCCGCCGACGTGTTGCGGATGACGCGTGGCGTTCCGGTCACGGACGGGGAGGCCCGGGCCCTGGACGCCTATCTGGTCACGGTCTGCGACCATGGCCTCAACGCCTCGACCTTCGCCGCCCGGGTGGTGGCCTCGACCCGCGCCGGCCTGACCTCGGCGGTGCTGGCCGGGATCTCGGCGCTGAAGGGGCCGCTCCACGGCGGCGCTCCAGGTCCGGTGATCGAGATGCTGGACGCTATCGGGACGCCCGACAACGCCCAGGCCTGGATCCTGGCGGCCCTGGCGCGCGGCGACCGGCTGATGGGCTTTGGCCACCGCATCTACCGGGTCCGCGACCCGCGCGCCGACGCCCTGAAGGCCGCGATCCGCCAGCTGGCCCAATCTCAGATAAATTTGGCCTCCAATGCGGTTCCCGGCCGCCTGGCCTTCGCCGAGGCGGTGGAGCAGGCCGCCCTGCGGATCCTGCGCGACCACAAGCCCGACCGGCCGCTGGACACCAATGTCGAGTTCTACACCGCCGTACTGCTGGAGGCCCTGGGCCTGCCGCCGGCCGCGTTCACCTGCGTGTTCGCCATGGGCCGCACGGCCGGCTGGATCGCCCATGCCCGCGAACAGTTGGCCACCGGCAAGCTGGTGCGGCCCCAGTCGGTCTATGTGGGGCCGAGGACGAAAGCGGCGGCTTAGCGCGCTCGCGACTTGAGGTGGGGACACACACTCACCCCACGGCATGGCCAGCGGCCTTGCCATGAGTGTGCGTCCCCGTCTTCGTCCATGGCGTCATGCCTGCGAACACCTCGCGCGAGTCGTTCTCGCTGGGGTCGCATCGCGGCGCTTGCTACACAGGCGGCATGTCCGCTCCCGCCCTGACCGCCGCCGAATCTCTGGTGCTGACCCGCCGGGTGACCACCCTGTCGGTGGGGGTCGCGGTCGTCCTGATCGCGATCAAGGGCGTCGCCTGGCTGATGGGGCATTCGGTGGCCATGCTGGCCTCGCTGGCCGACAGCGGGCTGGACCTGGTCGCCTCGCTGATCACCTTCTACGCCGTGCGCTACGCCGCCGTTCCGCCCGACGCCGAACACCGCTTCGGCCACGGCAAGGCCGAGGCCTTCGCCAGCCTGACCCAGGGCGGCCTGGTGTTCGCCTCGGCGGCGCTGATCGGCCAGGAGGCCATCCGCGCCTTCGGCCGCGCCGAGCCCCCCGAGCATGGCGTCCTGGGCGTCGGGGTCATGGCCGCCTCGATCGTCCTGACCCTGCTGCTGATCCGGGCCCAGACCGAGGTGACCAAGAGGACCCGTTCGGTGGCGGTGTCGGGCGACCGCGCCCACTACGCCGCCGACCTGGCCTCCAACGCCGTGTCGCTGGTCGGCCTGGCCGCGGCCAGTCTGCTGCACCTGGCCTGGGTGGACGCCGCCGCCGGCCTGGCCGTAGCCCTGTGGCTGCTGTGGGGGGCGATCGGCGTGTTCCGCGAGGCCGCCCACCAGCTGATGGACCACGAGCTGCCGCTGGAAGATCGCGAGCGGATCATCGCCCTGCTGACCGCTGACCCCCGCGTACTCGGCGTTCACCAGGTGCGCACCCGCGCCTCGGGCCCCTACATGCATGTCCAGGCCCACATGGACCTGGATCCGACCCTGGTTTTGAGCGTCGCCCACGCGGTGATGGTGGCGGCCGAGAACCGTGTGCTGGAGGCCTTTCCGGCCGCCGACATCCTGCTCCACCCCGATCCCCGCGGCGTGGCCGAGCCGCATGGCGGGGCGTTCGGCGAGGTCCCGCCGCCCTGAGCGCGCATCGCCGGGCTTGCCGACCGCGTCCGGCGGGGCCAAATGGCGCTTCCTGCACAGACGACGAGCGACCCACCCGATGGACGACACACTGGCCAAGCTGCCGCGAGCCTTCGCGGGCGTCACCGTGCTGGTGCTGGGCGACGTGATGCTGGACCGCTTCGTCTATGGCGCGGTCGACCGCATCTCGCCCGAGGCGCCGGTGCCGGTGATCGCCGTCGAGCGCGAGACGGTGATGCTGGGCGGGGCCGGCAACGTGGCCCGCAACGTCGCGGCCCTGGGCGGGCGGGCGGTGCTGGTGGGCGTGGTCGGCGACGACGACGCCGGCCGGGTGCTGACCGGCCTGATCGACCGCGAGGCCAGCCTCGACTCGGCCCTGATCGTCGACGCCCGCCGCCGCACCACCGAGAAGACCCGCTACATCTCCGGCTCGCACCAGATGCTGCGGGCCGACCGCGAGGACCGTGGCGAGGCCGACGGCCAGGCCCTGCTGGCGGCGTTCAACGCCCACCTGCGCGAGGTCGACGTGGTGGTGCTGTCTGACTACGCCAAGGGCGTGCTGACTCCCACGGTGCTGAAGGCCGCCATCGCCGCCGCCAACGCCGCCGGCAAGCCGGTGATCGTCGATCCCAAGAGCCGCGACTTCTCGCGTTACGACGGCGCCACCCTGATCAAGCCGAACCGCCGCGAGGCCGCCGAGGCCACGGGGGTGACCGGAGCCGGCGACGAAGCCGCCGCCGAGGCGGCCAACGCCATCCTGGCCGGCGCCCCCAACCTCGCCGCCGCCCTGATCACCCGGGGCGGGGCGGGCATGACCCTGGCGGTGCGCGGCGAGGCGCCGGTCCACCTGCCGGCCACGGCCCTGGAAGTGTTCGACGTCTCCGGCGCCGGCGACACGGTGGCCGCGACCCTGGCTCTCACTCTTGCTCGCGGTGCGCGTCCGCTGGACGCGGCGCGCCTGGCCAACCTGGCCGCCGGCCTGGTGGTGGCCAAGCTGGGCACCGACGTGGTCACCGCCGACGAGCTGGTCCGCCTGGCCCACGGCGAGCACGCCGATCCGGCGGCCGACAAGATCGCCGACCTGGACGGGGCTCTGGCCGTCGTCGCCGGCTGGCGGGCGCGGGGCCTGAAGGTGGGCTTCACCAACGGCTGCTTCGACCTGCTGCACCCCGGCCACGTCTCGCTGCTGGCCCAGGCCAGGGCCGCCTGTGACCGGCTGATCGTCGGCCTGAACACCGACGCCTCGGTCCAGCGCCTGAAGGGCCCGACCCGGCCGGTGCAGAAGGAGGGCGGCCGCGCTACGGTGCTGGCCTCGCTGTCGGCGGTGGATCTGGTGGTGCTGTTCGACGAGCAGACCCCGCTGACCCTGATCCAGGCCTTCCGTCCCGACGTGCTGGTCAAGGGCGCCGACTATACGGTCGAGACCGTGGTCGGATCGGACATCGTGCTGGGCTATGGCGGCAAGGTGCTGCTGGCCCAGCTGAAGCCCGGCCAGAGCACCACCAACCTGATCGGCCGGATGAACGCCAAGGCCTGATCGACCGGCGCGATCGGGCCGAACGCCGGAAACCTTACGAAACCCCTTAATTCAGCCGCGAAGTCGACCGATGACCGTCGTTCGGCAAGTTGTTGTTAAACAAAACGGCGCATCGATCGAACGATGCAGCCTGAATGCGCGTGGGCATGAGCGTCGAACGAACCCTTCACCACTTTCCCCTCGACCCGGCCTCGCGCCAGGTGCGCCTGGCCCTGGGCGAGAAGCGCCTGCCGTTCGTCGAGGTGCAGGTGCGCTATTGGGAAGGCCCGGCCGAGTTCCTCAAGCTCAACCCGTCGGGCCTGCCGCCGGTGCTGGTCGAGACCCGGCACCAGCGCACCACGGTGATCGCCGAGAACCGCGCCATCCTCGAGCACATCGAGGAGCAGGAGCCCGAACCCGCCCTGCTGGGCCGCGAGCCGGGCGAGCGGGCCGAGGCGCGCCGCCTGCTGCAGTGGTTCGACCGCAAGTTCGACAACGAGGTCAACGGCTTCCTGCTGCACGAGAAGATGGAGAAGCGCCTGCTGCGGCTGGGCGCGCCGGACCTGTCGTCGCTGCGCCGGGGCCGCGACGCCCTGCGCGCGCACATGGACTATATCGAGGGCCTGCTGAACACCCGCGACTGGCTGGCCGGCCGGCGTATGAGCCTGGCCGACTTCGCCGCCGCCGCCCACCTGTCGGTGATCGACTATTTCGGCGACGTGCCGTGGAAGGACTTCCCGGCGACCAAGACCTGGTACATGAAGCTGAAGTCCAGGCCCGCCTTCCGACCCATCCTGGCCGATCGCTGGCCGGGCCTGGCGCCGGTCGCGCACTATGACGATCTCGATTTCTGATCACCCGAACGCATCCCAGAAAGATGGGGGGCTGAGGGATGAAATCCGCGCCGAGGCCCTGAGGCTGGGCTTCGACGCCTGCGGTTTCGCCAGCGCCAGCGACGCCTGGCCGAACGGCGGCTGGCTGCGCGACTTCGTGGCCGAGGGCTTTCACGGGGCCATGGGCTGGATGGCGGAGACGCTGGACCGGCGCTCCCATCCCACGGCCATGTGGGCCGACGCGAAGACGGCGGTGGTGCTGGGCGTCAATTACGGCCCCGAGCACGACCCGCTGCTGGCGCTTCAGGATCCGTCCCGCGCGACGATCAGCGTCTACGCCCAGGGCGACGACTATCACGAGGTGATCAAGAAGCGGCTCAAGGCCCTGGCCCGCTGGATGCACGGCCGGTTCGGCGGCGAGGTGAAGGTGTTCGTCGACACCGCTCCGCTGATGGAAAAGCCCCTGGCCCAGCGGGCCGGCCTGGGCTGGCAGGGCAAGCACACCAACCTGGTCTCGCGCCAGTTCGGCTCGTGGCTGTTCCTGGGCAGCGTGCTGACCACCCTGGACCTGCCGGCCGACCCGCCCGAGCGCGACCATTGCGGCTCCTGCACCGCCTGCCTCGACATCTGCCCGACGAGGGCCTTCCCGGGCCCGAACCGGCTGGATGCGCGGCGCTGCATCTCGTACCTGACCATCGAGCTGTCGGGGCCGATTCCGATGGAATTCCGCGAGGCCTTGGGCAACCGCATCTACGGCTGCGACGACTGCCTGGCCGCCTGCCCGTGGAACAAGTTCGCCAGCCTGTCCAACGAGATGGCCTTCCACGCCCGCGAGACCTTGAAGGGGCCGTCCCTGGCCGAGTTGGCCGGGCTGGACGACCCGGCCTTCCGCGCCCTGTTCAGCAAGAGCCCGGTCAAGCGCATCGGCCGGGACCGCTTCGTGCGCAACGTGCTCTACGCGATCGGCAACAGCGGCGACGCGGCGCTGATGGCGGTGGTCGAGCCGCGGCTGGCGGATCCCTCGCCGGTGGTGCGCGGCGCGGCGGTGTGGGCGGCGGGGCGGCTTCTGGACGCAAAGACCTTCGCGCGACTGGCGGAGGCGGCGAGGGAGGTCGATCCGGCCGTGCGGGCGGAGTGGAAGAACGGTTCGACGCTCGGATCCGCGCCCCTTCCGCACGGCCCGATGGCGTCACCGCGATAGGGGCGGGGCCGTATCGCCGTCGAGGAAGCGGCGCATGAGGTCGGCGATGACCGGCGTGGCCAACTGGGCGCCTACGGCTTCCTGGGCCCGCCGTCCGATGGCCTCGCGGCGCGCGTCGTCGTCGATCAGCTCCGCCAGGGCCCGGCCGGCGGTCTCGATGTCGGCCTGGGCCCAATGGCCGCCACGATAGATGCCCTGCGGGTCATCGACCGAGATCAGGGTGTAGGGGACCAGGACCGCCGTCCGGTCGCTCATGTAGTCGAGATTTCCCGACCAGCCGGTGGCGATCACGGCCTTGCCAGCCGCCATGGCCTCGGCCAGCAGCAGACCGAAACCTTCGGAACGGTGCAGCGACAGCAGGATGTCACAGCTGGCCAGCAGGCGATCTCGATCGGCGGCGCTCAGCGCCTGGTCGATCAGCACGACGTCGTGCGCGTCGCCGATCGCCGCCAACAGCGAGGCCAGGGCGGCGGGGGCCTCGGCGCCGCCCATGGTCTTGAACACCAAGGTCGCAGGGCGGTGGGTTCGAGCGACGGCGCGGCGGAACGCCTCCAGGGCGGCGAGCGGGTTCTTGCGGGCCAGGGTGGAGCGCAGGTCAAAGGCGGAAAGGACGATCACGTGATTTGGATCCAGCCCGAATCGGGCCCGGTCCGGGGTCGCCGGGCTCACCGGCACAGGGTGGGGCGCCACGCGCACCGCCAGTCCGCGCGGCGCGGCCGAGCGCACGGCGTCGGCGGTGAACCGCGAGGGGACCCAGATCTCGTCGACATAGCGGAAGGCCGGTTTCCACAGACCGGGAACCGTCGGCAGTTCCCAAGCCCAGTATCCGATGACCCGCTTGCCTTCGAACGGCGTCGGATCGCTTGCGATCAGCTGGATCAGTTCGGGCGGGTTCATATGGGCGATGATCACCCCCGACCCGGCGTCCGGCGCGGTGGCGTCGCCGAGGTCAAGCCGGCGCATATGGCCCAGCCGTTCCGAGACGTCCCAGGCCTGCACGGCGGTTCCAGTCGAGGCCAGGGCCGAGGCCAGGGCGCGTGCGGCCTCGCCCAGGCCCAGGACGGCGCCATGGAAGCCCGCCACGACGATCGGCCCGGCCGCCGTCGTCGCCGGATTCACAGCGCGTCGCCGCCATCCGTATCGCCGATAGGCGCGCAAGGCGGGCAGGCGGACCGAGATCGCCTCGCAGAGATCCGGCGCACACCGCCAGGCCAGAGCTCTGAGTTGTTTCAACACGATCGATGTACCCCGGGGCGGTCGGGCTGTGTTAGCCAGTCTTTCTGTTCCCGTTCAATAGACAGTCGTGTTCATGGGCTCGCCGCCGCCTCTCGTCAGCATCCTTATCGTCGCCTACCAGAGCGGCCCGACCTTGGCGCGATGTCTGGACGGCCTGAGGGGCCAGAGCTTTCGGGATTTCGAGATTCTGCTGGTCGACAACGCCTCTACCGACGGCGCGCCCCAAGCCGCCGCGAAGGCCGATCCGTCGATTCGCTTCCTTGAGCCCAAGGCCAATCTCGGCTTCGCGGCGGGCAACAACCTGGCGGCGCGGGAGGCCAGGGGGCGCTGGCTGGTGCTGCTCAACCCCGACGCCTATCCGGCGCGCGACTGGTTGGCGGCCTTGATGGACGGAGCCTTGCGCCACCCAGAGGTGCGCTGCTTCACCTCGCTGCAGATGGTGGCCGACGAGCCGGGTCTGATGGATGGAGCGGGCGACGTGATGACCTCGGCCGGAATCCCATTCCGGGGCGGCTATCGCCGACGGCTGCCGCCGGGTCTGCCAGAGGGCGAGGTGTTCTCGGCCTGTGGGGCGGCGACGCTGATCGACCGCGACCTGTTCCGGGGCCTGGGCGGCTTCGACGAGCGGTTCTTCTGTTATTGCGAGGACGTCGACCTGGGCTATCGCCTGCGGCTGGCTGGCGAGCCGACCCTGCTGCTGCCGGGGGCGGTGGTTGAGCACGTGGGCTCGGCCAGCACCGGGGTGCGGTCGGACTTCGCGATCTTCCACGGCTCGCGCAACCGGATCTGGACCTTCCTCAAGAACACCCCGCCGCTGCTGCTATGGCTCACCGCGCCGCTACATGTGGGGGTGACGGCGGGCCTGCTGCTGCTGCACTGGCGGCGGGGCGACGCCACGCCGGTGGTGCGTGGGATCGCGGCCGCCTTCCAGCGCCAGGCCCTGGAGCTGATCCTGGCGTCGCGGCGCGAGCTGCAGGCGACGCGCAGGGTCAGCTCCTGGGACATCCTGCGGGCCATGGCCTTCGACCCCGTGGCCTTTGTCGGCCGGCGGATCGTTATCCGCCGCCACCGACCCTCGACCGTCACCTCGCCGAAAGCTCCTCGATCAGCCGCCGCATGAAGGCCGCGCCGCGCTCCATCTGGCTGAGCTCGACATATTCGTCGGGCTGGTGGGCTTGGTCGATCGAGCCGGGGCCGCAGATCACGGTCGAGAATCCGGCCCCCTGGAACTGGCCGGCCTCGGCGGCGTAGGGCACGACGCGCGGCGGGCCGTTGTCGCCGGCGATGCGACGGGCGAAGGTCTCGGCGGCGCCGTCGACCTCGGGGGCGAAGGCGGGGGTCATCGAGCGGGTCTCGACCACGACGCCCCCTTCCGGGGCCCTGGCCTTGACCTGAGCGTCCAGCGCCTGCGCCAGGGCGAAGAAGTCGGCCAGAATCGCCCTGGGCTCCAAACCCGCCGGGACGCGCAGGTCGAAGACGAACACGCACTCGCGGGCCAGGATGTTGACCGCCGTGCCGCCGTTGACCTGGCCAATGGTCAGGGTAGCGCCCTTGGGGGTGAACGGCGAGTCCGGATCGGCCTCGCGCTCCAGCCGCTCGGACAGCTCGACCAGATGGTTCATCAGCTTGATGGCGACCATGTTGGCCGAGACGCCCAGATGGGTCAGGCTGGAATGGGCCTCGCGACCGGTGACCGTGACCCGGAAGCTGGCGATGCCCTTGTGACCGCGCACGGCGACCATGTCGGTGGGCTCGCCGACCACCACCAGGGCGGGGCGGGGCAGTTCGTCGGCGATCACCGCGATCATGTCCGGCGCGCCCAGGCAGCCGACCTCCTCGTCATAGGAGAAGGCCAGGTGGACGGGGCGGTCGAGGGTCGCCTTGGCCAGCTCGGGGGCGGCAGCCAGGGTCAGAGCCAGGAAGCCCTTCATGTCGCAGGTTCCCCGGCCGTAGAGCCGGCCATCACGCCGCGTCAGGACGAACGGATCGCTGGTCCAGGGCTGGCCGTCGACCGGCACGACGTCGGTGTGGCCCGACAGCACGACACCGCCCGGGATCGCCGGACCGATGCTGGCCAGGAGATTGCTCTTGGTCCCGTCGGCGTTGGGCACCCGCCGCGAGGCGACGCCAAGGTCGGACAGATACGCCTCGACCCATTCGACCAGGGCCAGGTTGGACCGGCGCGACGTGGTGTCGAAGGCCACCAGGGTGGCGAGGATGTCGACCGCGCGGGCGGCTAGGACTTCGGAGGAGGCGACTTCGATAGGGGCGACCATGGCCTGAACCTAGCCTGCGCCGGCGCGCGCGCCTACGGGGCTCGATCCGGAACGCCTCGCTTCGCGTTCCATGCCCGCGGGACTCAAGCCGGCGCGCGTTCCTTGGGCGCCTGGATCTTCGAGGCCAGGACGTCGATCAGCTCGATGCGGAAGATCATCACGCTGTTGCCGGGGATCGGACCCTTGTCCTCGGCCCCGTAGCCCAGTTCCGGCGGCACATAGAGGGTCCATTCGTCGCCCGGACGCATCATGACCAGGGCCTCCTTCCAGGCCGGCACCAGGCCCTGCAGCGGGAACGAGGCGGGCACGCCACGTTCGTAGGAGCTGTCGAACACCGTGCCGTCGACCAGCTTGCCCTCGTAATTGACCTTGACCTCGTCGGTAGGCGCCGGCTTGGCGCCGCCGGGTGGGCCCGAGCGGACGACCTTGTACTGAAGGCCGTCGGCCAGGGTGACGACGCCCGGCTGCTTGGCGTTCTGGGCCAGGAACGCCTGGGCGGCGGCCAGACTTTCCTGCTGCTTCTTGCTGGGGCCGCAGGCGGACAGGGCCAGGGCCGTGGCGAGAACGGCGGCAAGGGTGAAACCGAGGGGGCGGACCATGGGGCGACGGGCTCCGGCGAACATTCGTCCGTGCTAGACCAATTCGCGCTCGCCCGCGCGCCGATTTTCGGCAACCGCAAGCTTGGCCGGAGTTTGAGACGCGCAGTCACAGAACAGTGGTGGCGCCCGACCGCGTCGCGCCCTAGAAACCGTCGGCATCAGTGACCGCTCACGAGGCCTTCATGAAACCCGTCCGCAAAGCCGTCCTCCCCGTCGCGGGCTTCGGCACCCGGGTCCTGCCCGGCACCAAGACGACGCCGAAAGAACTGCTCAACGTCGTCGACCGGCCGATCCTGTCGTACATTATCGAGGAAGGCCGCGCCGCGGGCATCGAGCACTTCGTCTTCGTGACGGGGCGCAACAAGGGCGCGATCGAGGACTATTTCGACCACCAGGTCGAACTGGAGGCGGCGCTGGAAGCCAAGGGCAAGACGGCCCTGCTCAAGGAGCTGCGCGACGAGCTGCCCCGCCCGGGCGAGATGAGCTTCGTGCGCCAGATGGCCCCGCTGGGCCTGGGCCACGCCGTGTGGTGCGCCCGCGACATCGTCGGCGACGAGCCGTTCGCGGTGATGCTGCCCGACATGGTGATGTCGGCCTCCAAGCCTGCCCTGGCTCAGGCGATCGAGGCCTACGACCAGAAGGGCGGCAACATCGTCGTGGTCGAGCCGGCCCCGGAGGGCATGGCCCACCAGTACGGCATCGTGGCCCTCGACGGCCAGGACGGCCGTCTGAACCGCATGACCGGCATGGTCGAGAAGCCGCCGAAGGGGACCGAGCCCTCGAACCTGTTCATCTCGGGCCGCTACATCCTTCAGCCGGAAATCTTCGACCTGCTCGAAAAGCAGGGCAAGGGCGCCGGCGGCGAGATCCAGCTGACCGACTCGATGCTGACCCTGTTGGAAAGCCAGGACTTCCACGCCCTGGAATACGAGGGCGAGACCTATGATTGCGGCGACAAGATCGGCCTGCTGCGGGCCAATGTCGCCCTGGCGCTCAAGCGTCCGGATCTCGGCGACGCGGCGCGCGCGATGATCCAGGGCCTGTTGTAGAGCCCCCCTCTCCGCAGATTGCATCTTGCCCAGAACGGGCGAACTATTGCACCAGCCTTCGATGCGGTCCCGTGAGCCTCGGCGTGCGGGATCGCGCAAAGGCTCGGAGATTCCATGGATACGATCGCCAAATCCGCGGCGGAACGCGCGCCGGCCAGTCGCCGGAAGCGGGCGTCCAAGGTCGAGGCCGCCGCCGACAAGCTGACCGGCGCGAGCCTGGAGGCCGCCTATAGCGAGGCCCGGGACCGTGCGCAGCGCGCCGAGGCCGAGCTGGCCCTGGTCCGCTTGCAACTCGAAGCCTATCAGCAGGAACTTTTCGAAAGCGAGCGCCAGAGCGCATGGCTGGCGGCCGAGCGTCAGGGCCTTGTCGGACAGATCGCCTACCTCGAAGCGCGGCCGCGCGAGGGAGAGCCGGCGACCGGCGCGCAGTCGCGGCTGGCCGAGCTGGAGAACGCCGCTCTGCTGAACGCCTCCTACATTCGCTCGCTGGAAAGCTGGGTCAGCCGCGTCGAGGAACGGGCGACCCGGGCCGAGGCCGAGCTCGAAGCGTTCCGCGCCAGGCCCTGATCCGTCCGAGGCGGTCACCCTTTTCTCCTGGACCGCGCCGTCGGGCGATCGCGATCCAGGTCGATTCCAAGATTCAGGTCGAGCATGGTCCAGCAGAGCAATTTGAACGCGGAGATCTGCATCGTCGGCCGGTGCTGGTTCGAGACGGGAATCGGCACGCTGACCTACGCCTGGTGCGAGGCCCTGGCGCGCAATTTTCCGGTCTGCATCCTGCCGACCGAACCGGACCTGCGAACGCGGGACGCGATCGTCCTGCCCAGCGGGCGGTCGATCCCGGTCTGGAAGGGCCAGGACGTCAAGGCGTCGATCTTCGTCGACGTGCTGTGGAACGGCGCCTACGACCACAATTACACCCTGGTTCCCCAGTCGGGTCTGCGCCTGGCCTCGGTGGTGTTCGATTCCGACGCCCTGCCCCCCGAATGGGTTCGGACGCTCAACAACCATTTCGACGCGGCCGTCTGCACGAGCCCGCATATCCAGGAACTGCTGACCAGCGGCGGCGTGGAGATTCCTTCCGCGGTGGTTCCGCCGCCGCTCGACCTGGAACCCCTGCTGCGCCGGCCTTTCCGGAAGTATTCCGACAAGCTGAGGGTCGGATCGGTGGCCGCCTTCCACCCGCGCAAGGGCGCGGAGGTCCTGGTCGCCGCCTTCGCCAAGGTGTTCGGCCGCCGGGACGACGTCGAACTGGTCCTGCATTCGAACCTGAACTTCGCCGACACCGTCGACCAGCTCCGCCTGCAAGTACAGGCCATGGGCCTGACCAACGTGGTGATCTCGACCGGCAATCTGTCGGTCGAAGAAAAGACGGCCCTGATCGAGTCGTTCGACGTCTTCGCCAACTTCTCGCGCGGTGAAGGCTATTCGATCGGCCCGCGCGAAGCGCTGGCCCTGGGCAAGGTCCTGGCCCTGTCCGACGTGGGAGGTCACAGCGACCTGGCCGGCGTGCCCGGCGTCTTCCTGGCTCCGGCCCATCTGCGGCTGCCGGCCCGCTATGTCGAGATCGACAACCGGGTCTTCGGCGAGCAGCGCGGCGTCCTGGTCGATGACGCCGCCAGGACGCTCAAGGCGGCGCTGGACTTCGTCGAGGCGGATCTGGACAGGGAAAGCCGGGTCGCCCGGCGGGCCTATGCCGGTTCGCTGTCGTTCAGCCGCATGTCGACCACCGTCGCCGAGCTGCTGGAACCAGGAATCCGCTCGTTCCGTCGTTCGGCGCCGGTCGCCGAGCATGTCTCAATCCCGGCGGCCTTCAAGCAGCGCATCGCGCGGGGCCTGGCCGAGCGCGGCGGGCTGAGCCATCAGCGCGCGCGGGTCATCCAGGCCCACGACGGCGGCTTCTTCTCGATCTTCAACACCTACTTCACGCACCTGGCCTGGGATCTGCGCGACGAACGCTGCCACCGGACCCTGCCGGACTGGGATGTGGGGCGCTTTCTCGAACGGCAGAAAGGCGCGCCGGCGACCAGCTTCTGTTATGGGCGACCTGAGGACGGCAACGTCTGGACCCGCTTCTTCGAGCCGCTGTTCGACTTGTCCGTCGACGACATGAACGACGGCGCGCTGCTGTATGCGAACGCCGGGCCGCCCGACTATCCGTTCAACGAGGCGCGCGAGCCGCTGCTGACCTATGTCCACGCTTACCGCCTCTACAAGACGCCGTGGTTCCGCAATTTCCGCCGGCAGTACAACCGGGTGTATCGCGACCATATCCGGCTGGCGCCCGATCTCGCCGCCGAGATCGACCGGTTCGCCGCCGACCTGCCGGGGGACGGCGTGCTGCTGGGCGCGCACGTGCGGCATCCGAGCCATTCGATCGAACAGCCCGGCGCGGTCATGGCCCACACCGACAGCTATGTGGACGCGCTCAAGGCGCAGATCGCCCAGAAGGGCCTGGACCGTCGGGGCGCGCCGGATTGGCGAATCTTCCTGGCGACCGACCAGGAGAGCGTCGTGCGGCGCTTCAAGGCCGAGTTCGGAGGCCAGGTCTGCTTCTTCGAAGGCGTCGAGCGCACGCGCGAGGAGGACGACCTGCGGCTGAGCGCCGGCGGCGACGCCCTGCGCCACGTGCAGGGCCACCAGGTGCAGCATTTGATGGCGGCGTCCACGGCTACATGGTCTGCCGATCTGGCCCGTCAAGTCATTCGCGACGCGGTGATGTTGTCGCGATGTGACTCTATGCTTCATGTCGTCAGCAACGTCTCGACCGCCGTATCCTACATGAACCCCAACTGCGAGCTGATCTTCTGTCGGCCAGGGCAACTCATTTCCGACGGTGGGTCCGCCTAACGGGCGTTAGCCTTGCAAGTGTTTGGCGTGAATTGAATTTCCGACCGCGGAGCCAGTTTACTCGGGCCGCCCCGTAGTTCATATCGTTCCACCCGGAGAGGAGCCCGAACGCAACCGTCCGCTGATGGCGGCGTGGCGTCGGGAGCGTCGCGGGGGGCTTGTAGCGAAGAGGCTGGCGCGTGTCGGGGGGATTCCGACGACGGCGCTTCGCGCATGGCCCGCCGTTGGCGGATCGAAAAACAATGGGCGAGGGTGTGGCGCAGTGTCTTTGAAATCTATGTTCGGTCGATCGTCGGAGAAGCCCCTGACGGTGACCATTGTCGGCAAGGGAAACTCACACACCGGCATGGGGCGTCTCACCCACGCCTGGCTGATGGCGCTGCAGGGGCAGCCGGGCCTGACCGTGCGCTTCGTCAACACCCGCCCCGAGGAGGGGGATGACGTCGTTTCGAGCGACGTGGTCAAGATCACCGAGGCCGAAGGGCAAGCCGCGCCGGGCGACATCGCCATTTTTACGGACGTGCTCTGGAACGGCGTCGGCGACCGCAACTATGAGAAGTGCCCAGCGGCCAAGCTGAAATTCTGCTATACGGTCTTCGACTCCACTCAGGTGCCGCCGGAGTGGATCCGGATCATCAACGGCCACTTCGACGCCGTGCTCGTGACGTCGTCGTTCCTCGCGCCGGTGTTCAGGCACAGCGGCGCCTGCAAACCGATCTTCACCCTGCCGCTGGGTCTGGATCTGGCGCGGTTCTTCGCCACCAAGCCCAAGCCGATCGGCAAGCCCTACGTGTTCGGCGCGGTCGGCGCCTACGATTTCCGCAAGAACGTGCACCTGATGGTCGAGGCGTTCGAGGCGGCCTTCGGACTGGACAATCCCGATGTCGTCCTGCGGCTGAAGTTGAGCTACACGCTGCTGCCCGAGGAGGAAGCCGCCGCCTTCGCTCAGAAATACGTCGGCACGAACATCAAGATCGTCCGCGGCAACATCGACGAAGCGGCCTACCTGCGCTTCGTCGAAGACATCGACTGCATGATCAACATCTCCCGCGGCGAGGGGTACTCGATCCCCGCGCGGGAAGCCGTGGCCATGGGTAAGCCGTTGATCCTGACGGACAATTTCGCCCACCAGGACTTGCTCGGGATCGATTCCGTGCAGTTCGTCCGCGCCGAAATTCCCGTCCCGGCGCTGTATCCCCAAATCAACGAGCGCTTCATCGGCCTGCAGTACGTGCCGCACCTGATCGACGTGAAGAGGGCCTTCCAGCAGGTCTACGCCGAGCGGGACGCGTTCGCCGCCCGGGCCGTGGCCAATCGGCGCGTCGCCGAGGCCTGGTCGGTGGAGAAGCTTCGCCCGCTGTATCTGGCGACCGTCAAGCCCGACAACGTCAGCATTCGCGGCGGCCCCGACAGCCTGACGCCGTTGGGCATGGCCTCGCCGGACGAGGCCTTCTACCAGCGCTCGGCGCTGGTCCACGAAGCGGCCTGCCGTTCAGCCCGCAATCCGCAGCTGTTGAACCGTTCGGCCGGCAAGGTCGTGGTGATCGGCAATGACGGCGGCTTCTTCTCGCTGTTCAACCGCTACGCCTCGTACCTGGTCTGGGAAAAGGACATCGACGAATCCCGCCTGGTCCTGCCCGACTGGCGGGCCTCGGCGATCCAGGAATATTACGGTCTCTCCGGCTTCACGAGCTTCTGCTACGCCGCGCCGTCGGAAGGCAACGCTTGGCTGAAGCTGTTCCAGCCGTCTCCCGATGTCGCCGACGTCTCGATCTACAACGACACCGAGACGCTCTACGACGGGGCGTTCGTGGCGGACGACTTCAACGAGAAGCGCGAGCCTTGGCTGACCTATATCCACGCCTACCGGCTCTACCAGATGCCGGAGTTCCAGCGCTGGCGCCGATGGTATAACGCCCGGGTCTCGGAGCACATCAAGCCCGTGGCCGCGATCCAGGAACGGATCGATCGCAACATGGCGATGCTCGGCGACGGACATCGCATCGCGGTGCATATCCGCCACCCCAGCCACGCGATCGAGCAGCCGGGCGCGCAGCTGTCGCATATCGAGACCTACGTGCGGGCGATCGACGCCTACATCGCCGAACGAGGCATCGCCAATCCGCAAATCTTCCTGGCCACGGACCAGGAATCGACGGTCGCCGAAATGCGTCGACGGTTCGGGCCCCGGCTGCATGTCGACACCGACGTCAAGCGCACCTCGATGGCCGACGACCAGCAGTTCGCCGGGCTCGACACCCGGGAAAAAATGCGCGAAGGCCACCAGATTCAGCACCTGACCGCCGCAGATCCGGCCAATTGGTCCTCGACCATGGCGGCCGAGGTGATCGCCGACTGCTATTCGCTAGCCCAGTGCAACGTCCTGTTCCACATCGTCAGCAACATCTCGACCGCGGCGAGCTATATCAATCCCGACTTGGAAATGATCTTCGTGGGTCAGCGTCATGAGTAAGGTTTTGGATGCGGGCTCGGCTCCATCGATCGCGGACGAGGCGGAACTCGATCGATTGATCGCCGGGGAAAGCGCCGACCGGCAGGGTTCGGACATTCTCCAGGAACTGCGCCAGGAGCTGTCGGCCAGTGAGGACCAGATGCGCCGGATGGGCGAGGACCTCGCGGCGGCTCGTTACGAGCAAGGTCGCCTGGACGAGGAACGGTCCCGCCTGGGCGCCGATCTCGGTTCCGCCCGGGTCCAGATCGAAACGCTGCGGCGCGAGCGCGACACTCTTGAGGAGAAGATCCGCGACATGATCAAAGTCTCGGAAGCCGAGATGACCAAGATCATGGACCATACCGAGCGGATGCAGCACCTGCGGTTCGCCCAGGACGATGTCGCCAGCCTGACGCGGCGGGTGGAGGACCTTCAGGCCCAGCTGGCGGTCGAGCAGGCGGCCGGCGCCAAGCATCTGGAGGACCTGCGGGGCACCCAGGCCCATCGCGACATTCTGGAGAGCAAGATCGCCGGCATGCTTGAGGTGATGCGGCGCGAAACCCAGAAGATCGTCGACCATACCGAGCGTCAGTTCGCGACGATGGTGGAAGGCATGGAGGCGCGCCAGCGGCTGGCCGACGAGGTCGCCCGGGGCGATGCGTTGGAGGGGCGCCTGCGCGACCTGGAGCATCGCCAACAGGAACTGGAGCATCGCGAGCGCGAGACGGTCGCGGCCATTCACGCCTCGATGTCCTGGCGTCTGACCAAGCCGGTGCGGTTCGCCAGTCGCGCGCTGGCCCGTGTCGGACTCCGACGCGGCGCGCGATAAAGCGATCGGCCCGAAGGAGAGGCCGAACGGTTCGCGCCGGCAACATGCATTTCGAACGCGAAGGAGAGACGATTGAGAGCCTTGGTTACCGGCGGAGCCGGATTTGTCGGCCGGCATCTTTGCCATGCATTGCTTGAGCGTGGCTGGGAGGTCGTCTGCGTAGATCCGATCGTGCCGCGCACAGGAGGGCTGCGTCCCGAGCACTGGCCGCTGTATGATCCGCGAAGCTATGACGGCTTCACCTGGGTCGAGGAGGATTGCCGCGACTATTTCCGTCGCGATGAGAGGTTCGACTACGCCTTCCATCTGGCCGCCATGGTCGGCGGTCGCCTGATGATCGAGTACGATCCTCTCGCCGTGGCCGAGGATCTGGCCATCGACGCCGATTTCTTCCGCTGGGCGTTGCGCACGCGTCCGAAGAAGAACGTGTTCTTCTCGTCGTCGGCCGCCTATCCGATTTCGCTGCAGACGCGTGACAACGCCCATCTGCTGTCGGAAGACATGATCGATTTCGACACCAAGCTGGGCATGCCCGACCTGTCCTACGGCTGGGCGAAGCTGACGGGCGAGTATCTGGCTCGCCTGGCGCACAAGAGCTACGACCTCGACATGGTCTGTTATCGTCCGTTCTCGGGCTATGGCGAAGATCAGGACCTGACCTATCCCTTCCCCAGCATCTGCAAGCGCGCCCTGGAGTTCCGCGGCCAGGAGACCTTGACCGTGTGGGGAACGGGGGATCAGTCCCGCGACTTCATCCACATCAGCGACGCGATCCGCTTCGTGATGGAGTCGATGGACCTGGTCAGCAACGGCGACGCGATCAACCTGTCGACGGGCCGCAAGACCACGTTCAAGGAATTCGCCAAGATCGCCGCCAACGCCGCCGGCTACGACCCGGTGGTCATCGGTACTTCCGACAAGCCCGAGGGCGTGTTCGCCCGGGTTGGCGACACCGCCCTGCAGACCAAGCTGGGCCTGAAGCCGTCGATCTCGTTCGAGGAGGGCGTCGCGCGCGGCGTGGCCTATCAGGCGCGATTGCTCGGCGGCTAGGCGCGTTATCTATCGGCGGTCGGCAACTCCAGCCGGCCGCCAACGGACATTCGGGGGGGCCAGTCAGCATTGATGAGGCCCGGAATGGACAAGGCCATTATCGAGAAACTGGAAGAACACCAGATTCTCCAGTTTCTCGGGTCGATCGAGATCGACCTCCCGCGATGCATCGTGGATGTCGGCGGCAACCTCGAGGCGGAAATCTCATCGCCGTATGTCGCCAAGGGATGGCGGTCCTTGATCGTCGATCCCCAGGAACGCTGCGTCGAATCGCTCCGAAAAAAGTTCTCCGCGCACCCGAACGCGAGCGTAGTTCAGTGCGCCTGCTCCAACGAGCCTGGAGAACTCAAGCTGTTCATCGGTCTCGACGGGCCGGGCTCCGAAGTCTCCACGCTGAACTCGACTTCCGATCCGTGGATGGATCGTGTCCGTTCGGCTCAGTTTGAAATGGTTACGGTGAAGACCCTGACCGCTCTTCTGGAGGAACAGGACTTTCCCTCCGAGATCGGTATTCTGAAGATCGACACGGAAAGTTGGGACTACAACGTCCTCCTCGGCCTGGATCTGAGAAAGTTCAGGCCGAAAATCATCGTCACCGAAGAATATTATTGGGATGTCCAGGCGACGATCGGCAAGCACACCTACCTCGACGACAACGACTTCGTGAACGTCGGATTCATCGGCTATAACTCGATCTGGATGGATCGGGCATGCGGTGTACGGCACAGCCTGTCGATGTTGCGCGACTGGCTGGTCGCGGTCGACCGCTATCCGTCGGCGGTGCAAGGGCGAGGCGAGCTCACCCGGCTCTCGCCCTACCTGAAGGCCAAAAGCCTGCACTCATCGCCGGTAAGATTTGACAATGTTCTGGTTCAGGCCGAGGGCCTCGACGCCATGATCTGCGAGCAGTCGACGCGGCTTGCCGTGACGGTGGCCAACTTTCTCCACGAACCCGTCGGTCGTCTCGGAGCGCAGGGGGCGCCGATCGCGGTGAGCTATCACTGGCTGCACATGTCCGGCAAGGCGGCGGTCTGGGACGGGATCCGAACCTATCTGGACCGAGAGATCGGCGTGAACCAGATGGTGAAGCTCGACATCGTCGTCAGGGCCCCCGACAGGCCGGGATCTTACCTCTTGGTGGTCGATCTTCTGGAGGAGAACGTGTCGTGGTTCGGGCCCCGCGGCGGGATCAGCGCCAGCCAGGCCGTGGTGGTCGTCGAGGCTCCGTCCATCCCGCTCGCCGGCGCCGGGACGTCTTTTCAGGCGGGGCGAGACGCGGCGCCGTCAGGCAACCGGCGAACGATGTAGCCGAACAGGTGGATCTCCGCGTCGGTCGCGGTCACCCGGACCTCGAAGGCGGGAAGGAGCTTGCGGGCTTCGAACCTCAGCGTCTGGACGGCCGGCCCTTTGAGTTCCAGCTCGACCGGTTCCTGTACGATGATGTTTCCGTAGTCGGCGACGATGTCGATTTCGGCCGACGCTTGCCCGGCCCCAGGGCGCGGCGTGGCGTGGTAGCTCATCGCCACTTCGTAAGATCCACGCGGCAGCGACCAGTGTGGGCCGAACCCGATCAGGGATTTCGCCGATTGGGACGAGACGATCGCGTCAGTCTGGGAAAGGGGATCACGGCGTAGCGCCGCGCCGGGGGCGACGTACATGGCCCGGGCATCGACGCGCAGGATGTCGTCATCGTCGCCGGTCAGGCGGTGAGGAACGGTCAGGAGCGGCGGTTGGATCGGCACGGCGCCGAAGGCGCTGCTGCCGCAGGGTTCCGGGGGGGCGGGCTTCAGAGCGCGGTCGCTCAGGGCCGACAACAGCTCCATCGGCGAATAGCGTTCGAACGGTCCATGGGTGGAAAGCCGTGCGGCCGCCTCGGCTTCGGCCTCCAGTCCAGCGTCGAGGAAACGCGCGGCGCCCCCTCCGGCCTTCAGCGGACGCACGTGACCCGCGTCCCAGAGGCAATAGTCCGCCAGGGCCTCAAGACGTGCGAAGCGTTCGTCGTGGCGCAGGTCGCTCTCCGCGCGTGATAGCCGGGCGGTGGAAAGATCGAGCTTAATGTCGTGATTGGCCGAGAACGCGTCGAATTCGGCGAGGCGCTCGGGCGGCGCATAGATGCTGAAGACGGCGTCCGCCGCCTCGAGCGCATGCCTGAATTGGCGCTTCCACAGATAGGCGTGGACAAAATAGAGCTGCTGCAGCGTCAGCCCCGCCGCGATCCGCTGATAATGGGCCTGCTCCTCGGCGGCGTTCGTGCTGAAGAACGCCTCGATCCGCACCAGTTTGGCGGCGAGCTCCGCGTCGAAGACCGAGACGTTCTTGGCGAAGATCTCGCACGTGGCGGCGAGGAAATAGAGGTTCCCCCGATTGCCGTTCCAGACGTAGGAGCGGAACTGGTCGAAACAGGCCCGGGCAAGCGCGAAATGTACGCCGCCGCAGGTCCGCTTGATCCAGGCGATTCTACCCTGGCTGCGGACATATTTCAGAACCGGGCGCTTCCTGCGGCTGCGAGCGAATAGCTCTAACGACCTAAGATAGTGGGCGAGCGCGTTGTTACCCTCCAGTGGGTCTAAAAAGTAGCGCTCGTAAGAGAAAGACTTGCGAAAATTCTTGACGCCGTTCATCCCGTTAAGGATTGGAGCGTAGCAGGAAAACATGTCCACATCGCTGTCGTTTCCCAAAATATCGGAAATACTGTCATCCAGATTCCATTGTTCGCCTGGAGCGAGGTCGGCGAGCCTTTCATGAAGAGGCTCATAGAAGGCAAAATTATCCGGATCTTTGTTCGAAGAAGACCATGCCAGCGTGCTTCCTGTACGAAACCCTGCGTGTAAATGTACCGTAGAAGATCCAAAAGTCATATAATTGGTGCTCATCCCGCAGCACGCCGAAGCTGCGCCTGGACGTTGCATATCTTGTACGCCGGGCCATGACAACTTGGTGACAGACCTTCCAGGATTCCGAGCGCGGAATCACCTTCGGCGATCGGTTGATCGGTGAAGGTGATGCGGTATGAAGGCATTCCCAGCCGCTTCCTTGATCTGGCGCGTTCGGTCGCAACCGGCTCCGCGAGGTCCCGAAGGTGGCTCCAGTGTATCACTCGATTTGGAGACCGGCATGGCCGAGCGGAGATCAACGCCCGAGGACGTCTATCTCTGCTATCGCATGCTCCTGGGACGGGAGCCGGAGTATCCCCAGGCGATGATCGCACGGGCGATGCAGTATCCTTCCCGCACGGCCCTGGTCTCGAGTTTCATCCATACGCTGGAATTTCAACTGCGGCTCGGCGCTCCGATCTGTCCGGGACTCGACGTCGCCTTGATGGCCGAGTTCGCCGATCCGGAGGCGGTCGGCGTCGAAGGCTTCGTCACCGACTTCATGGGCGGCATCACCCATACCAGCCTGCTGGCCTGGGCGTTGGAGCGGAACGGTCAACTCGAAATGGCGCCGGTGCTGGGCAATCTGTTCGGCAGCCTGCCGGAGTGGCTGTCGGTGCTGGGGGCGGTCAAGGACGCCGTCGATCGCGGGCGGGGGCGTTTCGCCGTGGCCGAAATCGGCGCGGGCTGGGGGCCGTGGCTGGCCGTCGCCGGTCGCGCCGCGCGTCGCAAGGGCCTGGGCGACCTGCGTCTGATCGGCGTGGAGCCGGCTCCGGAACTGTGCGCATCGATGAAGCGCCATTTGAGCGACAACGGGTTCGACGCCTCCGTCGTCACCCTGGTCGAGGCGGCGGTCGTGCCTGGCGCCCAGGCCGCCCAGCACCCCATGCTGGCCCACCCGTCTCTCGAGTTTGGCCATCGTTCGACCGCCAGGCCGGTCAAGGCCCCGCCCGCCGACGGGTGGCGGGCGGTCGAGACGATCACGCTGGGCGAGGTCATGGCGCTGGAGCCGGAGCTGGATCTTCTGGTTCTTACGACGGGCGGCGAGGAGGCGGCGATGTTGGCCGAGGTCGATCTGACGACCCTCAAGGCGCGCTCGCTGATGGCGGCGACGCATGACCGCCAAACCGATTTCACGCTCTGGGACAGGCTCAGCAAGGCCGGCTGGCGCAACGCGATCTATCAGCCCTGCGAAGTTCGACAGGACAGCGACGACCTCTCGGTGACCCACATCGTCCGCGACGGCTGCCAGTACTGGGTCAACCCACGGCTCTGAGTCCGCCCCCGGTCCCTTGCGGCTTTCGGCGCCTGTCTCAACGCCATCGCCGGCGACGGACGGGCGCCCGCGTCATTGCTTCGACCGGTCGCCCGGCCGCTCGACGGTGCGGCTCGCCAGGGATGCGACGACCTGGTGGCGGGTGCGAGCGGCCCTCACCAGATCGAGAACCGCGTCGCGCTGGTCGAGCAGGACGCGCCGCCGCGCCAGCAGCTGCATGATGCGCGCGTTGTCGCGGGTCTTACGCGCCTCAAGGTCGGCCAAGGTCTCGCGCTCCCGACCCAGGATCATGGCCAGGTCCTCGATCGTCGCGATCATGGCCCGGACCTGGGCGTCGGCGTCGTTCGCCACGCTGGCGATTTCCGGCGACACGCCTTGATCTGCGTGGATTCCACGCAAGCCGACCTCCCGCTCGACGGCCCCGAACGCCTGGCGCAGGACGTCCACGCTGGAGACGAGCTTGGCGTTGAAGGCGGCCTCGTGCCGCAGCTCGACTTCCAGGGCTGCGAGGCGCGCTGACAAGTCGTCGTTATGGCTCTTTTCCCGGGCGGCCTCGACTCGCAGGCGGCCGGCCTCGTCTCGCTGCGCCGCCAGGGCGGCCTGGTGGCGCTGGTCCGCCTCCGACACCATGCGTTGAGCCGCGTCCCGAACGGTGTCGAGTTCCTCCTGCAGGCCGCGCAGCCGCTCCAGGGCGGTGTCGGCGTCGGCGGACTTCGCCGCCAGAAGGGCGCGGGCTTCCTCCAGGAGGCCTTGGTCGAGCTTGCTCGCTGGCGAGGCCGAGTCCGCGGCGGCGAACAGCGATCGTGTATAGAAGGTGAACCTGGCGTGCTCGGCCCACATCTCGTCGACGAGGCGGCGCGCGAAGGCCTCGGCTTGCGAGGAAGGTTGCACCTCCCGCGTCGCGTACTTGAAAAAGGTCTCGATCTTGAACCGGACGCCCGCCGGATCGCTCACGGGGCGAAGCGGGGCTTCGATATTGGCTCGCGCGCTGGACAGATCGATTCGGATCCCGCCCCGTGCGGCGATCGTCGCCTCGATGGCTTCGGCGTAGGCCCTGTCCCCGGTCAGGCGATTGACGTCCACGACGACGTCGATCGCATCGAACATCGCCATGTAGAAGTACAGGTGCGTCGCCACGAACGCGACGAAGATGTCGTCGTAGTCGCAGTGCTCGATCCAATCGCCGTCGAAGACCTCGGTCCGCAAATGCAGAAAGTCTTTCAGCTTCCGAAAAAACTCGATGTGTTCGGCGTATTCGATCGTGTACTTGATCGTGTCGAGGAAGTAGCGGTTTTGTTCGCGGTGCTGGTTGGAATACGAGTTCCACTGATGGAACAGATTGCGGTAGGCCAGCAGATGAAGGCCGCCGAAACGCCGCTTCAGCCCGACGCAACGACCTAGGGTGCGGTTGTCGGTCAGCACCGCGACCCGCGCCGGATCGGCCGGATTCTCGATCAGGGTCTTCACATAGTCCAGTTCGGCCTGGCTCAGGTCGCCCCGCGGGCCTTCACGCGGCACGAAGGTTTCGAAGGCGAAGGCGGCCGAGAAATTCCGCGCGCCGCCGCGCGGTTCGAGGAGATCGAAGAACTCGATGAAATAGGGCGAGCTCGGCGGATGACGGGAAAGCCAGCTGTTCGGGCTGATCGATGGAATCTGGTCCACGCTCAGCTCGGCCAGGAGCTCATGGAAGATCTCGCAGTAGGCGACGGTGTTCTCCGCCGCCCGAAACCGGGTCCAGAGCCAGGTGCTGGACGTGCGGAAGCTGGAATGGACGAAGATCGGCGGCGGCCGGCCGGGATCGTTCCGGTCGATTCCGGCGACGGCTCCGGAGGTCGCCGACCCGGCTTTGGCCGCTCGCGCGCGCTTGCCGCCAGCGGAGATCGAGCGCGGTCGCGTGGCCGCGCCTTTCGGCGGTGAAGGCTTCGAGGTCATGGCCCGCAATCTTTCTCGCAACAGCTTGGCGCGCAAGGGTTCGAAGGGATTTTCCCGGGATCGGGATTCAGAACCAGGGCGGTTCGAGATGGCCCTGCGCGCCGAGGAAGGCGCGAACATCGTCGTTAAGCCCCGCTTGCCAGACGAGCGCCACTTGGCTGGGCACCGCCAGCTCGCCGGACGCCGCGAGGGCGCGCAGCGCTCGGCCCGAGACGAGCCGGGTTCGCATGCCCGTCTCGGGGCGGTCGCGCGTCGGTTCGACGGTGGCGAAGAAACCGAACAGCTTGTTCGTCCGACGCGGCGGATCCTCGTGGGTGACGCCCACCGGGATCATGCGCGTGATTTGGAACCCGGTTTCTTCCCTCAGTTCGCGTGCGCCCGCTTCAGCCGGCGTCTCGCCTTCATCGACGGCGCCCGCCGGTAGTTCCCAGGTCCAGGCGTCGATCACCGGCCGGTACTGTCGTACGAGCAGGAACTCTCCTGCCGTCGTCATGGCCAGGACGCTCACGGCGTCGGCCTGCCGGACGCCGTGATAGGTCTCCACCCGGTCGGAACCCGGCATCCGCACGTCGATCTCGTCGATCTGCAGCCACGGCGAGAAGGGGCGCGTCCGGCGTGCTACGACGTTCACTTCGGGATCGGATTCGTCCATCGGCTTCTCGCGGGAGGCGGCGGGTCATACCGCGCGGGGCGGGTAGCCTTTTTCCCGCAACGCATCCATCACCTCCTGGGTGTGCTGAGCGTCGCGGGTTTCGATCGTGATGTCGAACTCCGCGCCCTTGGCGGGCACGTCCAGGGCCAGGCGGTTGTGGTTGACTTCGATGATGTTGGCGCCCATGGCGCCGATCACGTGCGAGACGGTGGACAGCAGCCCCGGACGGTCGTCGCCGACGATCCGCAGGGACACCAGGCGCTGGGCGCGCACCAGTTCGCGGGTCAGGACCGAGGCCAGCAGGCGGGTGTCGATGTTGCCCCCGCACAGGATCAGGCCGCATTTCCGGCCCCGGAATCGTTCGGGATAGGCCAGCAAGGCGGCCAGCGAAGCCGCCCCGGCGCCCTCGGCGATGGTCTTCTCGACGTTGCAGTACAGGGCGACGGCCTGTTCGATATGCGGCTCCTCCAGCAGCAGCACGTCGTCCAGCAGCGGCCGGGCGACGCCGTAGGTCAGTTCGCCCACCTGCTTGACCGCCACGCCCTCGGCGATGGTCTGGCCGCCGCAGTGGGCCGCGACGCCGCGCATCCTGGCGGTGAAGGACGGATACATGGCCGGCTCGCAGCCGATCACGCGGATGTCGGGCTTGACCGCCTTGGCGGCCGTGGCCACGCCGCTGATCAGGCCGCCGCCGCCGATGGGCACCGGCAGGATCTCAAGGTCGGGCGCGTCTTCCAGCATTTCCAAGGCGATGGTGCCTTGGCCAGCCATGATGTCGTAGTCGTCGAACGGATGGACGAAGGTCAGATCCTGCTCGGCCTGCAGCTTTCGCGCGTGGGCCGACGCGTCGTCATAGGTTTCGCCTTCGATGATCACGGTGGCCCCGAAGTCGCGAGTGTGCTGGACCTTCACGAACGGGGTGGTCTTGGGCATGACGATGGTGACCGGCACACCGAGGCGCGCGCCGTGATAGGCCAGGCCCTGGGCATGGTTGCCGGCGCTGGCGGCGATGACGCCCCGAGCCTTTTCGGAATTCGACAGCAGCATCAGCTTGTTCAGCGCGCCGCGCTCCTTGTAGGCGGCGGTGAACTGCAGGTTCTCGAACTTGACCCAGACTTCGGCTCCCGTGATCTTCGAAAGCGTCTTGGAGTACCGGCAGGGGGTGCGCTCGATCTGGCCGACGAGGCGGTTGGCGGCGGCGCGGATAGCGGTGATATCGAGGGTCATGAAGCCGATCTTCGGGAAGCTGAACGGAAGGCCTGGGCGGTTGATAGTCGGTTTGCGCCCTTCGCACAGCAGTCAGGCTCAATTTTGCCGAGTTTGTGCGTGAACAGCCGCGACGAACCGCCGCATTGCGTCGCCACGGAGGCGCAAATCGAGTTGTCGTTGACTTGTCCGCGCCGAGTCCCTAGACGCGACGGGCCAGCGAACACTCGCTACCCGCGTGGCCAATCGCAACAAAGTATCGGGCCGAATTGAGAAATGTCGCAAGCCTTGAAGGCCGCTGGTAAAGATCTGGTGGAAGGTGTTCGTCTTGCTCCTCTTTGGGGAGCGCTGGGTTGGGAACAAACGGTCGGTCGTTTTCGGCGAACGCTGTTAGGCCCATTCTGGCTGTCAACTACGCTGCTCACGATGGGCTTTGCTCTGAGCTTCGTATTCGGCGCAATGATGGGCACGCCCTGGCGGGAGAATTTTCCTTACGTCCTGGCCGGCATTCTCGCCTGGGGTCTGGTGGGCACCGGCATCGCCGAGGGCGCCAACATGTTCGTGAACGGGGCGGGCATCATGCAGGTGCAACGCTTGCCGCTGTCGTTCTATGCCTGGCTTGCGATCTTTCGTGTCCTGGTGAACTTTCTGGCGCAGCTGCTGACCTATTGGGCGGTCCTGCTGGTGCTGGGTCTGGCGGCGATTCCATCTTGGACCCTGATCCTCGCGTTGCCCCTGACCTTCATCGCCACGCTGGTGGCGGGCTTCGTGGTCGCCATCCCCTCGACGCGATTCCGCGACATCGGTCTGGGCATCGGCTTCGTGATCCAGATGCTGTTCTTCCTGACCCCGATCTTCTGGCATCCCGGCAAGATGCACGGCATCCGCGGCATGGTCGTCGAGTACAATCCGTTCACCCATCTCGTCGCGTTGATTCGCGAACCCCTGCTGGGTCACGCGCCCCGACTGACCGACTGGACCTGGGGCGTGGGCTGGACCGGCGGGGCCTTCGTCGTGACCTATGTTCTGATCGCTGCTTTTCGCAAGCGCGTCATTTTCTGGCTGTAAGGCACGACCATGAGCCATTCCGTAGAGCTTAGCGGCGTCACGCTCGATTATCCGGTCTACTCCGTCAGAGCGAAGTCTCTGCGCAGCGCGATGTTCGCGCGCAAGATCGGTGGCCAGATGTACAACAACCAGGACGTGACCATCGTTCGCGCCCTGTCCAACATCAGCTTCAAGCTGCAGGAAGGCGACCGCCTGGCGCTGGTCGGCCACAACGGGTCGGGCAAGACCACGCTCCTGAAGGTGCTGGCCGGCGTCTACGAGCCGACGGCGGGCCAGATCCGGGTCGACGGCAGCGTTGCGACGACGATCTCGATCGGGGCGGGCCTGGACTACGACGCCACCGGCCTTCAGAACGTCTACCATATGGGCCGCATGCGTATGGTCTCGCGCAAGGCCATCCAGGCCAAGCTGGACGACATCGTCGAATGCTCGGGCCTCGCCCAGTTCATCCACTTGCCGGTTCGCACCTACTCACTGGGCATGGTGGCGCGACTGATGTTCGCCGTGACCACCGCCTTCGAGGCCGACGTCGTGATCATGGACGAGTGGCTCAGCGCGGGCGACGCCGACTTCCAGGAACAGGCGCGTGCGCGGATGACCGAGTTTATCGACCGTGCGAAGATCGTGGTGGTCGCGACCCACGACTTCCATATGGCGCGCGATGTCTGCAATAAGGTTTGCGCTCTTGGGGGGGGCAAGGTCGGCTTTTTCGGCACGACAGCCGAATGGGTGCAATGGATCGCCGACGGAGCCCAACCGCTTTCGGCCTGACCGGCGCCGGGGGGTGAACGGCGATGCCAAGCGCGAGACTGAAGTGGGTTCAAGGGGGGCGGGAAGCCGACTTATGCGCGTAGCGATGATCGATACCGGCCGGCCGTCCGAGGCCTTCCTCGCCGATCGCGACCGGGCGGGACGCGATCTGGCGTCTTCACCGATCCTGCGAGGCTGACGCATGGCCGACGCCGCCAAGACCGGGGCCGCGGGCGCGTCCAAGTCGCGAGCAGCCGCTTCCAGACGTCCGGCGGCGAAGCCGGGAACGCGCTTCGCGTTCGATCTGTCGACCTCGGCCCGCTGGAGCGGCGTAGCGGTCGGCATCGTGCGGGTTGAGCGCGAACTGGCCCGGCGCGCGCAGGAACACCTGGGCGACCGACTCCAGTATTGCCTGTACGACCTGCATGCCAAGGCGTTCCGGACGATCGACCCGACGACGGCGATGGCGATTGTCGAAGGGCGGTTGAACGTCGATTTCGAGCCGGGCGAGACCCAGCGCCTGGCCGACCTGGAGCTCAGGACGCAGGTCCGGGCCCACCTGCTCAATCGCCCGAGGCTGTTTTCCGTCCTGCAGGCCCTGAGGGGACGGAAAGTCTCGATCGAACAGACGCTGGCCCTGCGCGCGGCCACCGGCGCGCCCAGCATGACCTTCCGGCAGATCGGTCGCGAATATCTCATCGGAAATCCCCGCCTCTACCAGGCGTTCCAGCGCCTGAGAGGGCGGTCGCTGTCCTTGAGCCAGATCTCGCAGATCCGGGCCGAGGAGGCGCGCCAGCGCCGTCCGGTCGAGGCCGGAGCCAAGCGGGTGAAGCTGGCGGATTTGGCGGCCGGCGAACTGAAGCTGGCCCCGGACCTCGTCGTCATCTCGGGCGGCCTGGACTGGGAGCACAAGGACCTTCGTGCGATCTACAGGCTCAAGGGGGAGCACGGCTTCCGCTACGCCGCCATTCTGTACGACCTGATCCCGCTGAACCTTCCCCAGTACGTGGTCCCGCACTACGTCAACCTGCTGACCGACTATTTCGGCGAGCTGTTTTGGACCGCCGACTTTGGCATGTGCATCTCGCGCAAGACGCAAGAGGACGCGCTGGCCTATTGCGCCGAGAACGGCATGCAGCCGCTGGCCATGCGGCATTTCCCGCTCGGCGGCGACCTGCCGCCCAGCAAGGTCCAGGCCACGCTGCCCGAAGCGCTGACGGGGAAGCGGTACGCGATCTTCGTATCGACCATCGAGCCCCGCAAGAACCACCGAGCGCTCTACGAAGCCTGGGATCACGCCGTACGGCAAGGCAGGATCGACGCCGAAACATGCCGTCTGGTCTTTGTGGGCCGTGCGGGCTGGAACACTAGCGAGCTGATGCACGAGATCCGCACCAACCCGCACACCAAGGACAGCATCGTCCTGATGGAGGGCGTCAGCGACGCGATGCTGGACGCGCTCTACAAGGGCGCCGATTTCGGCCTGTTCCCCTCGCGCTACGAAGGTTACGGCCTGCCCTTGGCCGAAATGCTCAGCCACGGCCTGCCTTGCATCGTCAGCCCCGCGGGTTCGTTGCCGGAGGTGGGCGAGCAGCTGGTGGTCTACAAGGATCCGATCGACATCGCCGGCTGGTCCGAAGAGATCGTCCGCTTCTTCTCGGAGCCCCAGCTGCTGGCCGCCCATCGGCAGGCCATCCGCGAGCGCTATCGACCGATTAGCTGGGAGCGCGCCAGCGACGAATTCTTTCGCGCCCTGGAAGGGCTGGTGAAGTCATGAAACGGCGCGTGCTGGGGCTCTCGACCTATCCGATCCGCCGCCCACGCCATGGCGGACAGTTCCGTGTCGCCGCGATCGCCGACTTCTATCGCGGCTTCGGCTACGACTATCACTATTCGGCCGTCTACGAGTCCCCGGCTTACGGCCCCGCGGACGTTGGCCCGGACGATATCAAGCTCGACCATGTGGACGTGCGCTGGCAGGGTCTGCCCTTCATGGGCGATGTCGCGTCCGGGACGTTCGCGGCGGAAACCCCCGCGGCCTACGCGCATTTCTGCCAGGTCGTCGCCCGGCTCCAGCCCGACGTCGTGCAACTTGAGCATCCCTTTCTGTGGCCGCTGATCAAGCGCATGCGAAGCGAGGGAAAGCTCGACGGCGTCCAGATCGTGTACTCGTCCCACAACTGGGAAGGGCCGCTGAAGGAAAGCATTCTCAAGCGAGCCGGGATGGCGGCGGCCAAGGCTGCGGCGCTTCGCGCCGGTATCGAGGCCATGGAAACCGAACTCGTCCGGGCTGCGTCTCTGGTGATCGCCGTTTCGACTGCGGACGCCAAAATCTATGCCGGCTTGACGCAACGCTCGAAGGTGCTGGTCGCATCCAACGGCACCCCCAGGCCCCCCGCGGAGAATCCGACGGGAGAGGCCGGCAAGGCCGCGCCGGCCGGCGAGTCGCTGCGGCGAAAGCTGTTTGGCGGCGACAAGTTCATGTTCTTCGTCGGCAGCGCCTATCCGCCGAATATCGAAGGCTTCCGGCGTCTCGTCGCCGACGGCGGCTTCTTCTTCCTGCCGCCGAAGAAGGCCATGGCGGTATGTGGCGGCGCGTCCGAAGGCATTTTCTTCAGCGACGAATACCAGCGCTTCGTGATCGGCAACAGCGAGCGTGTGCAGTTCATCTCGGATATCGACGACGAGCAGCTCTGGGACCTCAAGCGCGCCGCGCACGTCTTCCTACTGCCGATCGAGTTTGGCGGCGGCACCAATCTCAAGTCCGCGGAAGCGATCGCCTCCGGCAAGTGGGTCATCACGACCAGCGTCGCCCTGCGCGGGCGCGAGGCCTTCCGGGACGCGCCGGGAGTCGTCGTCGCGGACACGCCCAAGGCGTTCCGCAAGGCGATGATCCAGGTGATGAACAGTCCGCCGCTCAAGTTGGGCGCCAGGGACCGCGCGGCGCGCGACAAGCTCTATTGGGACCATGTGCTGCTCGACAGCGGGATCCAGGCCGCCATCGAGGCCCTGCCGTATCCAGACGGGCCGAAGAAGGCTCCCTGATCGCTCCAGCGCGGTCGGATCGGGTTCCGAAGGCGCTTTCTCGCCGGGCGTTCACCATTGTGCGCCTCCTGCCCGAATGGTAGGACGCGCGTTCAAATTCTAGCTGGGCATAGGACTTTATAGATGGCTCGTACGGCACTTATAACCGGTGTAACCGGCCAGGATGGCGCCTACCTTTCCAAGCTTCTTCTTGAGAAGGGTTATACGGTTCACGGTCTTGTTCGCCGCAGCAGCCATTCGGAAGTTCATGCACATCGCCTTCAGTGGCTCGGTATTGAAAACGACGTCCAGTACCACGACGGAAATCTGATCGATCTTTCAGGCCTGATCCGCACCGTTCGCGAAGTGAAGCCGGACGAAGTGTACAACCTGGCCGCCCAGTCGTTCGTGAAGTCCTCGTGGCAGCAACCGATCCTGACCAGCCAAGTGACTGCGAACGGCGTGGCGAACATCCTTGAGGCTGTTCGCCTGGAGGCGCCGGAAGCCCGGTTCTATCAGGCGTCGTCGTCCGAGATGTTCGGCATGATCCAGGAGCCGCAGCAAAGCGAGAAGACGCCATTCTATCCGCGCAGCCCCTATGCCGTGGCCAAGCTCTACGGCCACTGGCTGACGGTGAACTACCGCGAGAGCTTTGGCCTGCACGCCAGCAGCGGCATCCTATTCAATCACGAGTCGCCACTGCGCGGCCTGGAGTTCGTGACCCGCAAGGTCACCGACGCCGCGGCCCGCATCAAGCTGGGCCTGGCCAAGACCGTGCAGCTCGGCAACCTGGACGCCAAACGCGACTGGGGCCACGCCAGGGACTACGTCAAGGCTATGTGGATGATGCTGCAGCAGCCCGCCAGCGACGATTACGTCGTGGCCACCGGCACGATGTACACCGTGCGCGAGCTTTGCCGGTTGGCGTTCGAAGCGGCGGAACTGAACTACGAGGATCACGTCGAGGTCGCCGAGGCGTTCATGCGTCCGGCCGAGGTCGACGTTCTGTTCGGCAACCCCGCCAAGGCCGTGGCTCAGCTGGGCTGGAAGGCCGAAACAACCTTCCCGGACATGATCGCCGAAATGGTCCAGGCCGACCTGGAACGGCATCGGCGGAGGCTCTAGTGCGCGCGGTCGAAGACAGGCGCATCCTGGTCACAGGGGCGTCCGGCTTCGTCGGTCGCGCGCTTGTGGCGCGGTTGCGTCAGGCCTATCCCGAAGCCGCGCTTCTCGGCGCGGCGGCGTCCGGTCAGGTGGACGGCGTCGATATGGTCCGGCTGGACCTGGCGTCCACCGACAGCATCGTCGCCGTCACGCGAGCTTTCCGGCCCACGGACGTGATCCACTTGGCCGCCCAGTCCAGCGTCCAGGGCGCTTTTGGTTTGCCCCGAAGCGTTTGGGAAACCAACGTCGTCGGCGTGTTGCGCCTGATCGACGCCCTGCGCGACGACGCCCCGGACGCATCCCTGGTGTTCGCGAGCAGCGGCGAGGCGTACGGACGCTCGTTCCTGGCGGGCCAGGCCCTGGACGAAGACGCGCCCCTGCAGCCTGAAAACCCTTATGCACGAAGCAAGGCCGCCGCCGAGATGGCCTTGCGCGACCTGTGGGGCGACAGGGGGCGGCTGGTGATCCTGCGCATGTTCAACCATTTGGGCCCGGGACAGGACGAACGGTTCGTCGCCGCCTCGTTCGCGGCGCAGGTCGCCCGAGCGGAGCGGGGCCTGGGCCCGCCCGTCATCAAGGTTGGCGACCTCTCGGCCGAACGGGATTTCGGCGACATCCGGGATCTGGTCGAAGCCTATGTCAGCGTGCTCGACAACATCGACAGCTTCGAGGCGCGCTCGGTGTTCAACGTGTGTTCGGGAACGACGCGGCCGGTGCGCGACATCGCCGACCTGCTCATGGAATTCGCGCGCATACCGATCTCGTTCGAGATCGATCCCGCCCGCGTGCGTCCACAGGCGGTCCAGCGAGCGGCCGGTTCGCACGCGGCCTTGACGGCCGCGACGGGCTGGCGGCCCGCCAAGTCGTTCCGGGAGACGATCCTTTCGGTGCTTGAGGGATGGCGGAACCGCGCCTAGAGCCTGTTGAGATTAGGCGGCGTAGCCTGAGTTTCTGAGATAGTTGGCGCATTCTTCTGGTGGGAAGGCGTTGAGGAGCAAGCCGGTGG
>NZ_SLZL01000016.1 GCF_004342605.1 Caulobacter sp. BK020 | reverse complement strand
CGGGCGCCGCGAGCCGCGTGAAGGGACCGGTGGCCACCGGTCCCTTCACAGCTCAAAGCCATCACGCCTTCGAGCCGCGATCCAGATACAAGGGGTCCCGGGCACGAGGCCCGGGATGGCGAGGAAAGAGGGGGAGAGTGGAGCAATCCTGCCCTAGACGCTCCCGCCCCGGCCATGGCATCCGGTCTGTCCGCCATCCACTCGAGACCCTGCCCATGGCCCGTTACGACTTCGCCTCCGACAACGTCGCCGGGGCCATGCCGGAAGTCATCGCGGCGATCGTCGCCGCCAACGCCGGGACGGCGTCGGGCTATGGGACCGACCACGTCAGCGCCGCCGCCGCCGACCGCATCCGCGCCCTGCTGGACGCCGACGCCGAGGTGCGGTTCACCGCCTCGGGCACGGCCGCCAACGCCTTCGCCCTGACCTGCCTGGCCCGGCCGCACGAGGCGGTCTTGGCCCACGAGCACGCCCACATCTGCACCGACGAGACCGGCGCCCCGGGCTTCTTCGGCCAGGGCGTGGGCCTGGTCGGCCTGCCGGGCGCTTCGGGAAAGATCGCCCTGCCCGGCCTGGAGCTGGCCCTGAACGAGCCCGACGTCTCCTACCGCCAGCCGGCCGCCGCCCTGTCCCTGACCAACGCCACCGAATACGGCACGGTCTACAGCGCCGACGATCTGGCCGCCCTGATCGCGCCGGCCAAGGCCCGGGGCTACGGCGTCCACCTGGACGGCGCGCGCCTGGCCAACGCCGTGGCGGCGGGCTTCGACCTCAGGCGGGCGGCGAAGATCGGCGTCGACATCCTGGTGATCGGCGGGACCAAGGCCGGCTCGACCCCGACCGAGGCCGTGGTGTTCCTGGACAACAGCCTGGCCCGGCGCCTCGACGCCCGCCTCAAGCACGCCGGCCAGCTGGTCTCCAAGGGCCGGTTCCTGGCCGCGCCCTGGCTGGGCCTGCTGGGCGAGACCGCCGACGGCGGCGCCTGGGCGGCCCGGGCGGCCCACGCCAACGCCATGGCCCGCAAGCTGGCCGCCCTGATGCCCTTCCCCCTGCGCCACCCGGTCGAGGCCAACGGCCTGTTCGTCGATATGGACGACGCGGCCCTGGAGCGCCTGCGGGCCAAGGGCTGGTTCGTCTACCGCTTCCTGGACGGCACGGCCCGCTTCATGTGCTCCTGGGCCACGACGCCAGAGATGGTCGAGGAACTGGGCGCGGCGCTGAAGGCGATGGCTTGAGAACTAGACTGTTGAGTTCACCTGGGCCGCTACCTAGGATGGAAGCCAGATCAGCAGTAAGGAACAGAATGGCGTCGCACGGAAAGTTCGCCTCGTCCGCTCTGGGCGTGATCGCCATCCTGGCCGCCTCGCCCGCCCCGGCCCAGGTTTCAGCCCAGGCCGCCGCCCCGACCGGAAGCGAGAACGTCTTTGTCTTCCGTGCCTATGCCGAACCGACCCTGTGGTCGACGACCCTGAAGGTCGATGGCCGTAACGTCGCCACCCTGAAGCAGAACAGCTTCACGGCGGTTCGACTCGCCGCCGGAGTTCACAAGTTCAAATTGGGTTGGCCCCTGCTTTCGGCGCAGAGCAATGCCGAGCTCCAGATCAATATCGAGCCTGACAAGACCTACTACCTCGCCGTTATCGGTGAAGCCGGCATCGACCATGTCGAAGGCAACATCATCTACGTCAGGGACGGGTCCGGCTTCGTACCGGTCGAGCCGGAAAAGGGCGCGACGTCAATCCAGGCCTGTTGCACATTCACCACGCCGACCGCTGTGAAAGCAGCGCGAGATTAGTGAAGACGTCGGCGAACGGGAGCTTCACCGGCAAACGCACGCCCGGCGGAGAATCCCGTAGTCTGCAGGGGCTCCACTCACTCCACCGGTGGGCCTAACGCACCCGCGTGTAGTCCAGCCGCACCGCCTGGGCTTCCCGCCCGTCGCGCGTCTCGTAATAGGCGTAGGTGAAGTGGTCTTCGTCCACCCGCGTCAGCACCTCGCGCAGCGGGATCGACTTGCCCGGATGGTCGAAGTCGGGGGTTTCGCCGAGAAAGGTATAGCGCCCCGCCGCGGCGTCATAGCCGCCCTTGGCGACGATCAGGCCGGTGAAGTTGACGTCCATCCAGGTGCTGAAGAACGTCCTGGCGGCGGTGTCGTAGCCGATATAGCCCAGGCCCTGGAACGGCTTGTCCTTGGCGGCGATCCTCAGCTCCTGGCGCAGGTGGCGACCGCCCAGCACCATGGCTAGGTCGGCCTCGCCCTGGTCGACGACCGGCGGCTTGTCGGGGCTGGTCCAGTAGCTCTGCCTGACCCTCCAGTGGCCGGCGAAGCGGGCCAGGGCCGCGTGCTCGGCGCCGAGCGGTTCGGTCCGCGCGCCCGAGGCCACGCCGAGCATCGCCGCCGCCACGATCACCGCCGTCCTGAACCCGATCCGCATCTTCCATTCCTCCCGATCGAACACCGGCAAGACGTGCGCGGTCGGGCGGACGGCCGCAACTACCTCGCGGGTCAGTGCAGCTCGCCGGCCGCCAGCCTGGCGCAGACCTCGGCGGTGCGCGCGTCGGCCGGGAACGCGCAGTCGATGCGCAGCTCGTCCAGGGTCACGTCGCGCGGGGCGGCGAAGGTGGTGATCGTCTCGAAGAAGCGCAGCGGCCCCGCCCGGCTGTTGAACACCATGGTCAGCACGGGCTCGGGCTCGGCGCCCAGCTCGCGCAGCCGCCAGGCGGCCGGAACGTCGGGATAGCGCAGGATCTCGTCAAGCAGGCGGCGGATCTCCGGGTCGGCCGGCGAGGCGATCAGCTCGTCCTGCAGGCGACGGACGAACTTGGCCGCCACCTCGGGCCAGTTGGCGATCACCGGGCGGAAGTCGTGCGGATCGAACACCTGGTGCAGCAGGTTGGTGTGCGGGCTAGCCCGCCCCTCCATCAGGAAGGCGTTGACCCGCATCGCCGCGTCGTTGGCGGCCAGCACCTCGAAGCGGCGGCTGATGACGAAGGCCGGATAGGGCTCCTGGTGGCGCAGGATCAGGTCGATCGCCTGGCTGAGCGGCCCCATCGCCGGATTGGCCAGATCGCGCTCGCCGTATTGCGGGGCGTAGCCGGCCGCCAGCAGCAGGGCGTTGTGCTCGCGCAGCGGCAGGCCCAGGGCGTCGGCCAGGCGCGAGATGACCTCCCGCCCCGGCTGGGCCTTGCCGATCTCGATGAAGCCAAGATGGCGGGCGGAGACGCCGGCCTCGTGGGCCAGATCCAGCTGGCTCATCCGCCGCAGCTCGCGCTGCTCGCGCAGCAGCACGCCGATGGCGGGGCGCCCGTCCTGGGAACGCTTCGGTGCGGACGCGGCGGCCATGGTCGTTCTCCTCAGGCGTCGGGATCCAGATCTGGGAGCGGATCGGACGCTTGTCCAGCCGGGACCGGCCGCCGGCCGCCCTCGCGCACGATCTTCTCCTCGGCCGTGCGCACCATGCGGCGCTGGTCGTGGAACGTCGCCAGCCGGGCGCAGGCGACGAAGAAGCCGCCGGGCTGGCGGGTGTCGATCCCCTCGGCCAGGGTCAGCAGGTGGATTCCGGCCGCCTGCAGCCGCGCCAGCACTTCCAGCAGGTCGACCAGGTGAGCGGCGAAAGCGTGCAGGTTGATGACCGCCAGCACGTCGCCGGGCTTCATCGCGGCCAGGGCCTGGTCCAGGCCCGGCTTGTGCACGGCCAGACCGTAGCAGCGGTCGTGGAACAGCTGGTCGCAGCCGGCCTCGAACAGCCGCTGCGACTGCGGCCCGTCGATCACCACGCCCCTGACGGGCGGAACCCTGAGATAGCCGACCATGCGCATGGCCGCTGTGTGGCGAAGATCGCGCCGCGAGGCTAGGGGGCGAGACGGAAAGGCCGGGGATAAAATATGAACCCTTGTATCTGGATCGCGGCTCAAAGCCATCACGCAATGGCGCTGCGATCCAGATACAAGGGGTTCCCGCCACAAGGCCCGGAATGACGACACTTTCTTTGAGGTGAGCGCCATTCACAGCGAATGCACTTACAACAAGGCGCGGCGAGATCGCGAAGCTGTTTCCTCTTGGCCTTAAACCGCGCTAGAGCGCTTGAAGAGAGTCAGCCGGAGATCGGCCCCTGATGAACATCGCCAAGTCTCGCCGTCCCGCCCTGGTCGCCGTCGCCGTCCTGAGCCTGCTGGTCGCCGCCTGCGGTCGCGACAAGGCCGACGAACGCCCGCCCGAGCCCGGCGACACCGCCGTCGCCCGGGTCGACGGCCACACCGTCTGGGCCTCGGACGTCAAGCGCGAGGCCGTGGCCCAGGGACTGATCAGCGAGGGCGAGCCGCTGGACATCGGCTCGGACCTGTTCCGCCAGCGCCTGGACGAGGTGATCGACCAGAAGCTGCTGGCGGCCGAGGCGCTGAAGCAGAAGCTGGACAAGGACCCCGTGGCCCAGCGCCGCCTGGCGGCCGCCCGCGAGCGGATCCTGGGCGACATGCTGGTCGAGACCGTGGTCGAGAAGGCGGTCAACGAGAACGCCATTCGCGGCCTCTATGCCGAGCAGCAGAAGCTGTCCAAGCGCAGCGAGGAGATCCGCGCCCGCCAGATCCTGGTCGCCAGCCAGGCCGACGCCGAGGCGGTCAAGAAGCTGCTGACCGCCGGCGCCTCGTTCGACGCCCTGGCCATGGAACGTTCGACCGACCCGGCCACCCGCTTCAACGGCGGCGACCTGGGCTATTTCACCGTCGACGTCATGCCGCCGGCCTACGCCGTGGCCCTGAAGGACGCCCAGAAAGGCGCGCTGGTCGGTCCGTTCCAGACCGAAGGCGGCTGGGCGGTCCTGCGCGTCGAGGACAAGCGCCTGGAAGAGCCGATCACCCTGGAGGCCGCCCGGCCGCAGATCGTGCGCTTCCTGACCTACGACCAGGTCCGCGACCTGCTGGAAAAGCTGCGCGGCGGGGCCAAGGTCGAGATGCTGACCGGCAAGCCCCAGGCCGTGCCCGGCGCGCCGCAGGAGCCGGCCTCGGCCCCGCCCGGCGCCGCCGACCAGGCGCCCTCCTCCGACCTCGACGACGCCCTGCCGGCGTCCGCCCCCGCTCAAGCTCCGGCCAAGAAATGACCAAGACCCCCCAGAAGGCTTCCAAGCCCGCGTCGAAGACGGCGGCCAAGACCACCGCCAAGGCCGCCAAGACTCCGGCGGCCGCCAGCGCTCCGAGCCCGGCCGAGATCGTCGGCCAGGTCGGGGCCAGCGTCGGCCAGACCCTGGAACGGGCCCTGGTCGACCCCCTGACCGCCGCCCTCAAGCGCGCCGGCCTGCGCCGCGCCCAGAAGGACGCCAATACGGGCTCTCCCGAAGCGGTCCAGGCCGCCAAGCCGGCGACCGCGCCCGCCGCGGCCGGGGCGCCGGGCAAGCCGGGCCTGGCCGTCTCGCCCCTGGCCGTGCCGTTCCCGACCATCCCGCCGATCGCCGGGGTCGAGATCGCCACCGGCCGCGCCGGCTTCTACAAGCATGATCGCGAGGACATGCTGCTGATGCGCTTCGCCGAGGGCACCTCGGCGGCCGGGGTCTTCACCCGCCACGGCGTCGGCTCGGCGCCGGTCGACTGGTGCAAGCGCCAGCTGGCCGCCAGCGGCGGCGCGGACGTGCGGGCCCTGGTGGTCAACGCCGGCTGCGCCAACAGCTTCACCGGCAAGCCCGGCGCCGACGCCGTGCGCCGGGTGGCCACGGCCGTCGGCAAGCGCTTCGACTGCCGCCAGCGCGACGTGATGATGGCCTCGACCGGGGTCATCGGGGTGATCCTCGACGACAGCAAGATCACCTCGAACCTGCGCCTGGTGGAAACCCGCCTGACCGAGGACGCCTGGGCCAGCGCCGCCTCGGCGATCATGACCACCGACACCTTCCCGAAGGGGGCCTACGCCACCGCGACCATCGACGGCCACGAGGTGCGGATCGCTGGGATCTGCAAGGGCTCGGGCATGATCGCGCCCGACATGGCCACCATGCTGGCCTTCGTGGCCACCGACGCGGCCATCGCCCCGGCGGCGCTGCAGACCCTGGTCAGCCTCTATACCCGCACCACCTTCAACTGCGTGACGGTGGACGGCGACCGCTCGACCAACGACACGCTGCTGCTGTTCGCCACCGGCAAGTCCGGCGCCCCGAAGATCCATCGAGCCGGCGACCGGCGCCTGGCGGACTTCCGCGAGAAGCTGGAGGCGGTGCTGCTGGACCTGGCCCTGCAACTGGTCCGCGACGGCGAGGGCGCGACCAAGTTCGTCAAGATCACCGTCAACGGCGCCGAGAGCCCGCTGTCGGCCCGCAAGATCGCCCGCACCATCGCCGAGAGCCCGCTGGTCAAGACCGCCTTCGCCGGCGAGGACGCCAACTGGGGCCGCATCGTCATGGCCGTGGGCCGCGCCGACGAGCCGGTCAATCGCGAGAAGATCAGCGTCAGGTTCGGCGACCTCTACGCCGCCCGCGACGGCCTGGTCTCGGCGGAGTACGACGAGGCGGCGATGAGCCGGTACGTCAAGAAGCAGGAGTTCGAGGTCTCGGTGGACGTCGGCGTCGGCAAGGGCTCGGCCACCGTCTGGACCTGCGACCTGACCAAGCAATATGTGGCGATCAACGGGGACTACCGGAGCTAGCGTTCCCTGACCGCCGTGCGTCCTTCGAGGCGCGCCCAGGAGCGCGCACCTCAGGATGAGGATCTCATTGCACTGCGGCCCTCATCCTGAGGTGCGCAGCGAAGCGGAGCCTCGAAGGACGCATGACGCTCCCGTTTCGCCTAAACCCGTGATCGGATCCGACCATGACCGACGACACCCCCATCGCCCTCCACGACATCGCCCAAGCCTGCCGCGAAGCCGGCTA
Organism: Caulobacter sp. BK020; assembly: GCF_004342605.1. Taxonomy (GTDB): domain Bacteria; phylum Pseudomonadota; class Alphaproteobacteria; order Caulobacterales; family Caulobacteraceae; genus Caulobacter. The sequence goes on along the minus strand of NZ_SLZL01000016.1, from coordinate 100,967 downwards.
TGTCGTCGCCGAGATCGACCGCGGCCTGGAGGTCTCGGGGGCGGAGGACGGCGGAGCGTTCTACCTGTTCCCCGAGGGCGACTGGCTGCAGGTGCGTTGCCAGGTGTTCGACCCGACCGACCTCGACCAGGCCCGCAGCCTGGACGCCCTGTTCGAGACCATCGCCCGCGCCCAGTTCCGCATGATCGGCTGCCGGTTCGGCTTCGATGAGCTGACCGGCCTATGGCTGGTCTCCGACCTCTATCCCGGCTTCGAGCCCGAACGCCTGCCCGCCGTGCTGGAGCAGCTGGCCTTCGTCTGGACGTCGCTGGGCGGAGTGCTGGACGCGGCGCTGAAGGGAATCGTCGTCGACGAGGTCACCCTGGATGCGGCGTTCGAGCTGGAGCCCGACGGGCGGCCGAACTGAGGGAAAGTCCTCGGCCGCGACACCGCTCGCGTCTTGTCTGACAATTAGCGAAAGCCCAGGCCGCCGATAATCCGTCTTGAGAGCAAGCGCCGTCAATTCCGACCACGCCCCAAATAACTCGTCATCCCGGCCTCGTGCCCGGGCCCCCTTTGTCCGTCGCAGGTGCGGAGGTGGGGCGCGCCGGCGCGCCAAAGTGCTTCGCCGCCGGCTGAACCAGGGGTCCCGGGCACGAGGCCCGGGATGACGACGATAGGGGGAGGGGTCGAACTCAACGGCCGTTGGGATCAGAGCATCGAAGCCGACCTTGAGCCTTTCCGCCCATTGTGCTTTTTTTGCGGCAATAAATCAGACAAAAGCTCCAAGAGAGGAAGCGCCATGGATCTTGATCGGCCGAACCGGCGCGCCTTTCTGCTGGCCTCAAGCGCCCTGGCCTTCGCGGGCGCGGCCTCGCCGGCCCTGGCGGTCGCCACGGCCGGCCGCGTGGTCGCCGAACCCGTGCCGGCCCGCCAGGTCACGCTGAAACCGTCGATCTTCCAGCAGGCCCAGACCGCCAACCGCGCCTATCTGGTCTCGCTCTCGGCCGACCGGCTGCTGCACAATTTCCACCAGGGCGCCGGCCTGCCGGTCAAGGCCCCGGTCTATGGCGGCTGGGAAGCCCAGAGCATCGCCGGCCACACCCTGGGCCACTACATGAGCGCCTGCGCCCTGCAGGTGGCCGGCACGGGCGACCCGGAGCTGAGGGACCGCCTGACCTACATCGTCGCCGAACTGGCCCGCGTGCAGGCCGCCCATGGCGACGGCTATGTCGCCGGGACCACCCGCTGGGGCCAGGCCGATCCGGCGGGCGGCAAGCAGGTGTTCGAGGAGCTGCGCCGGGGCGACATCCGCTCGACCGGCTTCAGCCTCAACGACGGCTGGGTGCCGATCTACACCTGGCACAAGGTCCATGCCGGCCTGCTGGACGCCCACCGCCTGGCCGGCACGCCCAAGGCCCTGGACGTGGCCGTGGGCCTGGCCGGCTATTTCGCCATCATCATCGAAGGCCTGAGCGACGAGCAGGTGCAGCAGATCCTGGTCGCCGAGCACGGCGGGATCAACGAGGCCTATGCCGAAACCTACGCCCTGACCGGCGACGAGCGCTGGCTGAAGGTCGCCCGCCGGCTGCGCCACCGGGCGGTGCTCGATCCGATCGCCCAGGGCCGCGACGAGCTGGCCGGCCGGCACGCCAACACCCAGATCCCCAAGGTTATCGGCCTGGCGCGGCTGTACGAGGTGGGCGGCGATCCGGCCGAGGCCCGGGCGGCGCGGTTCTTCCACCAGGTGGTCACCCAGAACCACAGCTATGTCATCGGCGGCAATTCCGACCGCGAGCACTTCGGCAAGCCGAACGAGATCGCCCGCCACATGGCCGAGACCACCTGCGAGGCCTGCAACAGCTACAACATGCTGAAGCTGACCCGCCGCCTGTGGAGCTGGGCGCCGCAGGGGTCGCTGTTCGACTATTACGAACGGGCGCAGCTGAACCACATCATGGCCCACCAGCGGCCCAGCGACGGCATGTTCGTCTATTTCATGCCGATGGCGGCGGGCGGGCGGCGCAGCTATTCCACGCCCGAGGACAGCTTCTGGTGCTGTGTCGGCTCGGGCATGGAGAGTCACGCCAAGCACGCCGATTCCGTCTGGTGGCGCGGCGGCGACACCCTCTATCTGAACCTCTTCATCCCCTCGCGCCTGGACCTGCCGGACGGGGATTTCGCGATCGACCTGGACACCCGCTATCCGGCGGAAGGCCTCGTGCGGCTGAACGTCGAACGGGCCCCGGCCGGCGAGCGCGAGATCGCCGTGCGGCTGCCGGCCTGGTGCGCGGCCCCGGTGATCAAGGTCAATGGGACGCCGATGGGGCGTCGGGGCGGTGACGGCTACGCCCGTCTCAGGCGCCGCTGGAAGGCCGGCGACCGGGTCGAGCTGGTGCTGCCGATGGCGCTGCGGGCCGAGCCGACGCCGGACGATCCCAACCTGGTGGCCTTCCTCAGCGGTCCGCTGGTGCTGGCCGCCGACCTTGGTCCGGCCGAGCGCCCGTTCGAGCGGGCCGCCCCGGCCCTGGTGGGCGACGGCCCTCCGGCGACGCTGCTGCGCAAGGCCGGCCCGGCGCCGCACGCCTATGTCGCCGACCTGGCCACGGGCGGGACAGCCGCCTTCAGCCCGTTCTACGCCCAGTACGAGCGCCGCACGGCCGTCTACGCCCCGGTCTTCACCAAGGCCCGCTGGGCCGCGGAAGGGTCCGGCTTCGTGGCGGCCGAGCAGGCCCGCATCGACGCCGTGGCCCGCACCGTCGACGCGGTCTATCTGGGCGAACAGCAGCCGGAGGTCGACCACCGGGTGACGGCGGCGAACGGCGAGATCATCCAGCTGAACGGCCGCAGCGGCCGCAAGCTCAATCCCGGCGGCTGGCTGGAGATGACGCTGAACCGCCGCCCCGGACGCATCAGCCTGCAACTGGTCTACTGGGGACAGGACGCCAGCCAGAGGGTCAAGGTCCTGGTCGACGGCGCGCCCGTCGGCGTGGTCGAGACCCCGGCGGACAAGCGCGACGGCTTCTTCGCCGTGGACGTGCCCCTGCCGCCCGGCGCGGGCCCGGCGCGAGTGCGGCTTGAGGCGGGGGACAAGGCGGCCCTGGTCTACGAGGCGCGGGTGATGGCGGGCTAGAGCATCGCGCGGAAAAGTGGATGCCGGTTTTCCGTAAAAGCGATGCGAAAACAAAAAACTAGAGCAAATTGTGCGATTCCTATATCGCGCGATTTGCTCTAGCGGCCGGATCGACGGCCCGGGCGCTCCCCCGCGCCCGCTCCGGCTGTCATCCTTTGTCACAAACGCGATGCAGAGCCGAAAGGCGGCCTCGCCACTCTCGAACCCACAAGGCGGCTCCCCATGGAGCGGCCCCGTTCGGGAGACCAAGGATGACCAAGACCCGTACCGCCCTGCTGGCTCTGACCGCTATGGCCGGCCTGGCCGCCGGCGGCGCGGCGAGCGCCGAGTCCACGCCGCTGCCGGCCCGGCAGGTCGCCCTCGGCGCCGACCACTTCCACGCCCGCGCCCAGGTCGTCGACGACCCGCTGGACATCGAGACCGTGATCAGCTCCGAGCGCGGCTTCCAGACCGGCAAGGGCCTGTTCCGGGCGCCCAGCAACGACAACCACCTGCGCGCCGTGGTCGACAAGCGCTCCGGCGCCACGCGGTTCGAGGTCCGCCAGGTCCTCACCTATATGGGCCCGGTCCGGGGCTATGGTGAAGTGGCCTACGAAACCGGCCAGTGGCCGGTCCGCGCGCCGGTGACGAGGATCAAGGACAACGCCGGCTACTGCTTCGTGTTCGAGGCGCCCGAACTGTGCCGCGAGGAGGTCGCCTTCGAGATCTCCGAAAGCGAGCTGCGCCGCGCCGCCGCCCAGCCCGGCGCCTGGAGCTTCAAGTTCAAGTCCGACAGCGGCGACGAGCACCGCACCGCCATCACCCATGCCGAGATCGAAGGCCTGCTCAAGGCCGTCGACGGCTACCGCCGCACCCTGCCCGCCGTCCAGGCCGAGGCCGACACCGCGGCGGACGGCTGAACCACCCTTCCACCCCTGATGTCCCGGAGTTTGTTTCCCGCATGAAAGTTCTCGCATCCATCGGCCTGACCGCCGTCTGCCTGGCGGCGTCCCCCGCCGTCGCTGGTCCTGTCGGCACCGGCCTGACCTTCACCGAGGAGGTGGCCAAGAAGGCCCTCCAGAAGAAGCGCGCCGCCGAGCTCCGCTCGCCCTCCGACTGCGCCGCGCCCAAGGCCGGAGAGCCTCGCAGGGCCGACGCCGGCAAGCCGGACGGCGCGGCATCCGAGACCTGCCGGGCCAGCTAGGCCCGGCGTCGCACAGCCGCTCAAGGGCGCAAGAGACCCAGGCGGCCCGCCCTCGCGCGCCCCCTCCCCCCGCGGCGCGCGAGGGCTTCACCGCCTGGCTTTCCGTTCGAGCCTGGACGGAAAATCATCGAAACCGATCTTGTTCGCGCGGTCGCCGCGCCTAAGTACCCCGAGCATATGGATTATTCAGGCCACGGAACGATCGTCCCGCCGCGTGAGATGGCGACAGCGCCGCTGGCGCCCACCATCCTGATCGTCGAGGACGATCCCGCGCTACGCACCCTGCTGATGCGGCTGCTCCGCGAGGAAGGCTTCCAGCCGCTCAGCGCCGGCCACGGCGCCGAGATGGCCCGGCTTCTCGAGACCAACACCGTCGACCTCATCCTGCTGGACATCATGTTGCCGGGCAGCAACGGCTTCGACCTGTGCCGGGCCATCCGGCGCGACAGCGAGGTGCCGATCGTCATGCTGAGCGCCCGCGATGACGAGACCGACCGCCTGATCGGCCTGGAGCTCGGCGCCGACGACTATATCGGCAAGCCGTTCAGCAAGAAGGAGCTGATCGCCCGCATCCGCGCCATCCTGCGCCGGGCCCAGGGCGGGTCGCAGTCCAGCCGGCCGCGTGGCCACCAGCAGATGACCTTCGCCGGCTGGAGCCTGGATCCGGGCCGTCGCGAGCTGCTGTCGCCCGACGGGGCCTTCGTCGAACTGTCGGGGGCCGAGTTCGACCTGCTGCTGGCCTTCGTCACCTCGCCCCAGCGGGTGATCGGCCGCGAGCGCCTGCTGGAGATGTCGCGCGCCCGCTTCTCGGACGCCTCGGACCGCAGCATCGACGTGCTGGTCAGCCGCCTTCGCCGGAAGCTGGCCGTCACCGGCCAGGCCGAGGCGCTGCTGCGGACGGTGCGCGGCGTCGGCTATCTGTTCACCGCGGCGGTGGAGCGCCGATGAAGCCTTGGCGGCTGTGGCCGCAGCGTCTGGGCGGCCAGGTCACCCTGGTCCTGATGCTGGCCGTCGCCCTGGAGTTCATCGGCAGCTCGATCCTGTTCGAGAACAGCCGCATCTATCCCAACCGCGACAACCAGGTCCGGCGCGCCGCCGACCAGCTGGTCGCCGCGGAAAACATCCTGGAAAACATCCCGGCCGCGGAACGCCCCGCGCGGGCGGCGGCCCTGTCCAACCGCGTCGGCCGGCTGGTCTGGTCGCCCCAGTCCGGCCTGGTCGACCGCGAGCGCTCGGCCGAGCACAAGCTCAAGGACCAGTTCCGCGACGCCGAGCCCAGCCTGCGCGGCCGGGACCTGCACCTGAACGCGGAGCTGGGCCAGGCCCTACCTCGGGACACCCACCTGAAGGTGGCCCTGCGGCTGCGTGACGGGACCTGGCTGACCCTGAAGACCAAGATCCGGGCCGCGCCCTGGGCGGTACTGCTGAGCAGCGTCGGCTCGGCCTTCATCCTGGGCCTGGGCGTCATCGCCGCCGCCGCCCTGGTGCTGCGCAATCTCAGCCGTCCGCTACGGGCCCTGGCCGAGGCCGCCGACAAGGTGGGCCAGGACGCCCATGTGCGCATCGGCGAAACCGGGGCCGGCGACCTGAAGCTGGTGGCCAAGGCCTTCAACGCCATGCAGGACCGGATCGCCGGCCTGCTGCGGGCCCGCACGGACGCCCTGGCCGCCGTCGGCCACGACCTGCGCACCCCTCTGGCCCGCCTGCGCCTGCGGGCCGGCTTCGTCAAGGACCCCGAGGCCCGCGAGGCGCTGGAGGCCGATGTCGACGAGATGACCGCCATGCTCGACTCGCTGCTGGCCTATCTGGGCGGCCAGGAGGACCCAGAGCCCCGGCGCCGCACCGACCTGGCCGCCATCGCCATGACCGTGGTCGACGACGCCGTCGACGCCGGGCGGCCCGCCGCCTATGACGGCCTCGACCACTTGCCGGTCCAGGCCCGCCCGGTGTCGCTGAAACGCGCGATCAGCAACATCGTCGAAAACGCCCTGCATTACGGCGGCGAGGCGAAGCTGACCCTGACGCGCGAGGGCGCCGCGGCTGTGCTGGCGGTCGAGGACTCAGGGCCAGGCATCCCCGAGGCGGAGCTCGCCCACGTGCTGCAACCGTTCAATCGCCTGGACAGCGCCCGAGCCCGCAACACCGCGGGCCTGGGCCTGGGCCTGACCATCGTCCAGCAGATCCTGCATCGCGAAGGCGGCGTGCTGGTCCTGAAGAACCGCCCTGAAGGCGGCCTCCGCGTCGAACTGCGGCTGCCGGCGCTGTAGCGGCAGACATCCTTTGTCACAAAGCCGCTGCATCGCAGCAAAACCCGAAAACCACCTTCGTCCCTGCGTCTGGCGATCCTCGCCGTGACGCCCCGCCGCGGCGCCGTCCCCCCTTTTTCGGCGCCGCGGCGGCCAATCGACGGAGGTCCCTTGGAACAGTTTCTCGAACGCGCCGCCTTGTTCCGCGGCCAGGTCTTTCCCGCCCAGAGCGCCCTCTACGAGCGCCTGGCCAGCCATGGCCAGAGTCCCAAGGCCCTGATGATCTCGTGCGCCGACAGCCGCGTCGTGCCCGAGCTGATCACCCAGGCCAATCCCGGCGACCTGTTCGTCTGCCGCAACGCCGGCAACATCGTGCCGCCGTTCTCGCAGGCCAACGGCGGGGTGTCGTCGGCGGTCGAATATGCGGTGGTGGCGCTGGGGGTGCGCGACATCGTGGTCTGCGGCCACTCCGACTGCGGGGCCATGAAGGCCTTCTCCCATCCCGAGGCGCTGGAGAAGATGCCCAATGTCGCCGCCTGGCTGCGCCACGCCCATGCGGCCCACAGCGTGGTCTGCTCGTGCTATCAGGACCTGGACGAGCACGGCCGGACACGAGCCCTCTCGCTTGAGAACGTCGTCGTCCAGATCAACCATCTGCGCACCCATCCGTCGGTGGCCTCGGCCATGGCCAAGGGCGAGCTGACCCTGCACGGCTGGTTCTTCGAGATCGAGACCGGCCAGATCCAGGCCTATAACGGCGACACCGGCCAGTTCGAGCAGGTCTATGAAGGCGCCCCGCTGCCGGTCGCCCAGCGTCCGTCCCGCCGCATGGTCGCGGCCGACCACCTGGGCATCGCCGCCGAATGACCCAGGCCGCCATCACCTCACCCAAGGAGTCACCGGGCGGAAAGCTCGGATTCCCGGCGATGCTGTCGCGCGACTTCACCGCCTCGATCGTCGTCTTCCTGGTGGCCATGCCGCTGTGCATGGGCATCGCCGTCGCCTCGGGCGTCCCGGCCGAGCGCGGCCTGGTCACGGGCGTCATCGGCGGGATCATCGTCGGCGCCCTTGCCGGCTCGCCCCTGCAGGTCAGCGGCCCGGCCGCGGGCCTGGCGGTCATCGTCTTCGAGATCGTCTCCAAGCACGGCCTTTCGATGCTGGGCCCGCTGCTGCTGGTGGCCGGCCTGATCCAGCTGGTCGCCGGCGCGCTGAAGCTGGGCCAATGGTTCCGGGCCATCTCGCCGGCCGTGGTCCACGGCATGCTGGCCGGCATCGGGGTGCTGATCGTCGCCGGTCAGTTCCACGTCCTGTTCGCCGACAAGCCCAAGGCCCACGGGCTTGAGAACCTGGCCGCCATCCCCGCGGCCCTGGGCGGCGTCTCGTTCTCCAGCCTCGGCGCGGTCGAGGCTGCGCTGGTGGTCGGCCTGGTCACCATCGGCTCGATCGTGGCGTGGGAGAAGTTCCGTCCCGCCAAGCTGAAGCTGGTTCCCGGCGCCCTGCTCGGCGTCCTGGCCGGCACGCTGGTCGCCGTCGGCTTCGGCCTCGACGTCCAGAAGATCGCCGTGCCGGAATCGATCGCCGCGGCCATCGCCCTGCCCGGCGCGGCCGACCTCGCCCGGATGGCCGATCCGATGCTGCTGCTGACCGCCCTGGCCGTGGCGTTCATCGCTTCGGCCGAGACCCTGCTGTCGGCAGCCGCGGTCGATCGCATGCACGACGGTCCCCGCACCCAGTACAACAAGGAGCTGTTCGCCCAGGGCGTCGGCAACATGCTGTGCGGCGCGGTCGGGGCCCTGCCGATGACCGGCGTGATCGTCCGCAGCTCGGCCAACGTCCAGGCCGGAGCGGTGTCGCGGCTTTCGACCATGATGCACGGCGCCTGGATCCTGGCCTTCGTCGCCCTGCTGCCCTGGCTCCTGCGCCAGGTTCCCAGCGCGGCCCTGGCCGGGGTGCTGGTGGTCACCGGCTGGAAGCTGGTCAGCCTGCAGCATGTCCGCCACCTGTTCGCCCGCTACGGCCTGCTGCCCGCGGTGATCTGGGCGGCGACCTTCGTGGCGGTGGTGGCCACCAACCTCCTGACCGGCGTGCTGATCGGCATGGCCCTGACGCTGCTGGAGCTGATCCCCAATCTGCGGAAGATGCGCCTGCGGGTCGCCCAGCGCGCGCTGAGCGAGACCGAGAGTGAGATCCGCCTGGAGGGCGCGGCGACCTTCGTCCAGCTGCCCAAGATCGCCAAGGTCCTGGACGCCGCGCCGAACGGGGGCCTGGTCCGTCTCGACACCCGGGCCCTGACCTGCCTGGACCACACCTGCGCCGAAGCCCTCGGCGACTGGCTGAAAGGCAAGGCGAGAGCCGGGGTGAAGGTCGAGCTGCCCAGCCCTTGCGCGTTCGGCGACCGTCTCCGCGCCGCCGTCGCCCACTGATCCCACTGCCCCGCCCAGCCCAGGAACGGCCTCCGTTCCTGGGCGCCTTTCTGGAGACATCCCGATGACCAAGGCCCAGGAACGCGCCGCCGAGATCGCCGCGCGCGTCCTCTGCGCTTATCTCCGCCGCAACCTCGTCTCGCCCGACGACCTGCCCGGGCTCGCCGCCCGCACCTACGCCGCCCTGGAGGCGGTGCTGGCGCCCTTGTCCCGCGGTGAGCCGATCAAACCGCCCAGCCCGGAAGCCATCGCCGCCAGCGTCACGCCCGACGCCATCGTCAGCTTCGAGAACGGCCGCCGCTATCGCTCGCTGCGCCGCCACCTGAAGCAGCAGGGCCTGACCGAGACCCAGTATCGCGCCAAATGGGGACTGCCCGACGACTATCCCATGGTGGCCCGCAGCTTCTCGGATCTTCGCTCGCAAGCCGCGCGCCGCGGCCGACTCGGCGCCTTTGCGGTCGCGGCCGAGTAGCGCCCGGGCTGGCTAGAGCATTTTCCCACGAAGTGGACGCCGGTTCGTCGTCAGAAAATGCGTTAAACAAGGCTCTAGACCCCATGCAGCGCCGGCGCGCAGAACAGCCGCGCCAGCAGCAGGGTCTCGACGGCCGGCGCGTCGACGGAGACGCAGAGCTCGGCGTTGGGCTCGCCGTCGATCCGCTCCAGGCGGCCCAGGTGCTCGCCGTCGGTCAGCACCCGCAGGCGCGCCGGCTCGAACGCGAACAGCTCCGGGGCCACCAGGCTGGCGGCGGCCACGGCGTCGTGCGGGTGGCAGCCGTTCTCCAGGCCCCAGGCCCGGCGGTGGAAGGCCATGTAGGGCGCCATCGCCTTGTTCAGCCGGGCCGACAGCGGCGTGCCGCAGGCGGTCGAGCCCTCGGCCATGGCCTGGGCGGTCAGGGTGACCCGCGAGGTGACGTCCAGCGGCACGACCCGCGGCAGGACTCCGCGCTCCAGCACCCGGGCCAGGGCCTCGGCGTCGCTCCAGCTGTTGAAGTCGGCCCCGCCCCTGGCCTTGCCCTCGACCGCGAAGGCGCCGGCCATGATCGTCGGCCCCCAGCCGCGGAAGGCCCCGGCGTCCTCCAGCAGGCCCTGGGCCAGGTTGGTCAGCGGACCCAGGAACAGGCCGGCCACCCGCGCCCGGGCGCGAAAGGCCAGCAGGCTGCCGCCCTGGCCCCGGTCCAGCTCGGGCAGCTTCCAGCGCTGCGAGAAGCCGGCGCCGTTCAGGCCGTCGACGCCGTGGGCCGGGCGCATCCGCTCGACCCGGCGCTTGGCCACGCCCGAACCGGCGCCGATATAGACCTCGGCCGGGCAGCCGGCCAGGCGCAGCACGCCGCGGGCGTTGGCGGCCGCCTGGTCGACATAGGTGTTGCCGAACACCGCCGAGACCGAGACGATCTCCACCGCGTCGCGCGAACGCGCCAGCATGGCCAGGGCCAGGGCGTCGTCCACGCCGCAGTCGGTGTCGATGTGCAGGCGCAGCGGCATGGCCGCAGCATAGCGCGATCCGGACCACCGCGAGAAGACGGCGCCGCCCGTACACGCAGGCTTTATCAGCCCAGATCCGCGCTAGGACGGATCGACATCCAGCCGGTTTGACGCTGGTCGACCCTTTTTTCGAGCCCACCTTTTATTCGTCATTCCGGGCCTTGTGCCCGGAACCCCTCGCGCCGCCGCAGGTGCGGGCGTGTGGCGCGCCAGCGCGCCAAAGCGCTTCACGTGCAAGCTGAACCAGGGGTTCCTGGCACAAGGCCCGGAATGACGGACGTTTGGGGAGCGCGGTCTTTGAATCTCCCCCTAGCTCCCCAGGCCGAAGATCAGCGGCGTGGACAGCAGGCAGAAGAACAGGGCCACGCCAGTCAGCCACAGGGCCACGGCCAGGGCGCGGAAACGTCCCACGGCCAGGCGGGCACGGATCCAGCGGGTCTGGACGCACAGATGCCAAGCCGCCGCGCCCAGTCCCAGCAGAACGCCCGCCAGCCGCGTCGGCGGCGTCCCCGCCCGGACCAGGACGACGGCCACCGAGACCGAGATGGCTAGCGGCGCGGCGTAGAAGCATTGCAGGTCGAACGGCGTCCGCAGGGTGGCGTGATTGACCGGCCGCCCCTCGCGCCGCAGCACGCCGGCCGCCAGGACCAGCGGCAACAGGCTGAAGGCCAGGGCCCGGAACAGCAGCGGGGCGGGGTCGAAGCCCCCCGCGGCCTCGCCCATCTCGTCGCCCATGGCCAGGTCCAGCCCGTGGGCCGCCAGGATCGAGATCAGCAGGAACAGCGGCGGACTGACCCGATCGGCGGTCCGCTCGCCGGCCGCGTCGGCGATCTGGGCCGGCTCCAGCAGCACCCGCCACAGAGTGCGCGGGTAGAACAGCAGCCCGGTCATCAGCTCGTAGAGGATCTCCTCGAGCGTGCGAAAGCGAAGACGTTCCATGGCGTACCCCACCTGGTGGTCCGGGAACCAAACACTCCAGCTTGCGGATTCGGCTCAGGCCGCGTCGAAAGCGCGTGAAAAATTTCAGGGCACAACCGGGGATTTTCAGTCCTTGCGCGGCCGGATGGCGAATTCCAGCACGCGGGGGTCGGCGCGCAGGGCCGCCGACAGCTCGTCGAGACGCAGCACGCCCCGCCCGGAGAACGGCCCCGACAGGGCGAACACCGCTCCGCCCTCGGCCAGTTCCTGGCAGACCCGAGCCCCTTCCAGATCGAAGGCCTCCAGCATGCGCCGCAGCTCGGCCTCGTCGATCACCGCGTCGCGGCGCGACCGCACGGTGATCTCGGCGAAATTCTTCTGCGGCATGTGGCGGTCCAGCCAGCGGGCGGCGCTCAGCACCACCAGCGACAGCACCGTGCCGCCGATCGCCAGCTCGTACAGGCCCACCCCGAACAGGGTGCCGATCGCCGAGGTGACCCACAGCGAGGCCGCCGTCGTCAGGCCGTGCACCGAGGCGCCCTGCTGGAAGATCACCCCGCCGCACAGGAAGCCGACGCCGGTCAGGATGCCGTGGGCCATGCGGACCGGATCGATGCGCACGACCTCGTTCGGCGCGCCTTCCAGCCAGGTGATCTGGTGCACGGCGGCCAGCATCAGCAGGGCCGAGGCCAGGGCCACCAGCATGTGGGTGCGCAGGCCCGCCGGCCGGGCCCGATACTCCCGCTCGAACCCGATCGCCCCGCCGGCGGCCAGGGCGCCGAGGATCGGGAGGGCGAGTTGCAGGAGCGCGTCCATGAGGGGGGAACGGACGAAGGCCGGGTGAGGCTCCCGCGCGAGAGCCCCCTCCGGCCCTTCGGGCCACCTCCCCCAGAGGGGGAGGAGCTAGCGCGGTGCGGCTGCTCCCCCTCTGGGGGAGCTGTCGGCGAAGCCGACTGAAGGGGCCTTCGCCCTAGCCCAGCTTCGCGGCGTCCTCGTCGCTGATCTCTTCGTTGGAATAGACGTCCTGGACGTCGTCGTCCTCGTTGAGCGCGTCGAGCAGCTTCATCAGGGTGGCCACGGCGTCGCCGGTGACCGGGACCTGGCTCTTGGGCCGCCAGGCGACCTTGGTGTTGCTGGCCGGGCCGAACCTGGCCTCCAGGGCGGCGGCGACGTCGTTGAGGTCCTCGAAGGCGGTGTAGACCGTGTGGCCTTCGCCCTCCTCGTCCATGTCGGACACCACGTCGTCGGCGCCCGCCTCGATGGCGGCCTCCATCATCTCGTCCTCCGACGCGGCCTTGGCCGGATAGGTGATCTGGCCGACGCGGTCGTAGTTGAAGGTCACCGAGCCGGTGGCCCCCATGTTGCCGCCCATCTTGGTGAAATAGGAGCGGACATTGGCGGCGGCGCGGTTCTTGTTGTCGGTCAGCACCTCGACGATGATGCCGACGCCGCCGGCGGCGACGCCCTCGTAGCGGATTTCGGTGTAGTCGGCCGCGTCGCCCATCTGCGACTTCTTGATCGCGCGGTCGATGACGTCCTTGGGCAGGCTCTCGGCCTTGGCGTTGTTGACGGCCAGGCGCAGGCGCGGGTTCATGTTCGGGTCGGGCAGGCCCGCCTTGGCCGCCACGGTGATCTCCCGCGACAGCTTGGAGAACAGCTTGGAGCGCGCGGCGTCGGCGCGGCCCTTGCGGTGCATGATGTTCTTGAATTTCGAGTGGCCGGCCATTCGCGGGGCTCTTCTCTGGTCTGCGAAGGAAAGGTAGGGCGCGCTTCTAGCGCCTGGCGCCCCATATTGTCATCCTCCAAGCTTAGACTCCCGTTCTGGAGGCGCTTGATGACCCCGTCCGATTTTCTGTCCGAACCCTTCGACCCGGCTCGCCTGGGGGCTCTGGAGGCGCAGGACCAGGATGCGATCAATGCGGCCGACCAGCCCTCGGCCCTGGCGACGGGCGCCGTGGCGGCCGGGGCTCTCTCGACGGGCGCGGCGGCGCTGGGCGGCCTGGCGGTCGGCGCCTTGGCCGTGGGAGCCCTGGCGATCGGCGCCCTGGCCATCGGCCGCCTGTCGATCGGCCGCGCGCGGATCCGCCGGCTGGAAATCGACGAACTGATCGTCGGGCGCCTCGTGGAACGACGATAGCGGCTGGGGACACGCCCTCGCGGCGTGCCCCCTGTTCAAGCGCGGCGTTGGTCTTGGGGACACGCCGCAAGGGCGCGTCCCCGGTCGGCCTCTACGCCACCTTCAGCTCGACATCGATATTGCCGCGCGTCGCCTTCGAGTATGGACAGACCGCGTGGGCGGCGTGCAGCAGCTTTTCGGCGGTCTCGCGGTCCAGCTCCGGGGCGTTCAGGGTCAGGCGCACGCCGATGTGGAAGCTGGTGTCGTCCTTGATCAGGTCGACCTCGCTGTCCAGGCTGTGCTCGCCCAGCTTGACGCCCTGGTTGCGGGCCACCAGGCCCAGCGCGCCCAGGAAGCAGGCGCTGTAGCCGGCCGCGAACAGCTGCTCGGGATTGGTCCCGGCGCCGTCGCCGCCCATCGACTTGGGGAAGGCCAGCTTGACGTCCAGATGGCCGTCGTCGGACTTGGCCGTGCCCTGCCGGCCGCCGACGGCGTGGGCATGGGCGGTGTAGATGGCGTCGGTCATGGGCAGGCTCCTTGCGGGTTGAGGTCGCGGCGGCGACTGTTGGCCGAAGGTGTGACGGGCGCAAGCGCGGCGTCTTCCATCACCCTCTCCCGGAGGGGAGAGGGAGGGGCCCGCGCGCAGCGTGGGAGGGTGAGGGGTCACGCCGTCAGCCGGAGCGCCGCGCCGATGATCTCGGCCACGCGCCCGGGATCAGCCAGCACGGTCTCGTTGTCGAACCGCAGGACGCGATACCCGGACCGCTCCAGAACCTCGGTTCGCGCCAAGTCATGAAGTTCCCGGTCCACATGCGACGGACCGTCCAATTCCACGATGAGCTTCGCATCCCAACAGGCGAAGTCCGCGAAATAGCGGTCGATCGGGACTTGGCGGCGGAACTTGAAACCAGCGAGGCGACGACCGCGCACGATCGCCCAGAGCTTCTCCTCGGCCAGGGTCTGGCTGCGCCGAAGTCGACGGGCGTTGGGGATCGGGTTCATCGCGCGATGAACGGATCAAATCGGGAACATGACAAGCAAAGGAATCGGGATTTCACTTTGACGGTGTCACCCCTCACCCTCCCACGCCTTCGGCGCGGGCCCCTCCCTCTCCCCTCCGGGAGAGGGTGACTACACCGCCGGCACCGTCTCCTTCAGCCGCCCGCCCACGCGGATCGGCTCGACGCGGATCGCCAAGCCGGTGCGGTCGTCGGTCTCGACGAACACGCCGCAGACCGTGGCCGGACCCGAGGCCGGGGTGTAGCGACCGCCGCTGATCTTGGTGGTGAAGCGGCGCAGGGGCTCGTCCTTCTGGTTGCCGATCACGCTGTCATAGTCGGCGCAGGCCCCGGCGTCGGTCTGGTAGGCCGTGCCGCCCGGCAGGACCTGGGCGTCGGCGGTCGGCACGTGGGTGTGGGTGCCCACCACCAGGCTGGCGCGGCCGTCGCAATAGTGGCCCATGGCCATCTTCTCGGACGTGGCCTCGCAGTGCATGTCGACCACCACCGCGTCGGCCACCTGGCCCAGCGGGGCCTTGTCCAGCTCGCGGTCGGCGGCGGCGAACGGGTCGTCCATGGCGTCCATGTGCACCCGGCCCAGCAGGTTGACGACATAGATCGTCCGACGGCCCTCGGTCTGGAACAGGTGGCTGCCCCGCCCGGGCGCGTCCGACAGGATCGGGTAGTTGGCCGGGCGGATCAGGCGCGGCTCGCGCACGATGTAGGTCAGAGCCTCGCGCTGGTCCCAGCTATGGTTGCCCAGGGTCAGGCAGTCGGCCCCGGCCTCGAACAGCTCGCGGGCCGTGTTCTCGGTGATGCCGAAGCCGGCGGCGGCGTTCTCGGCGTTGACGATCACGAACTCCAGCTGGAGCTGGCGGCGCAGGGCGGGAAGGTGATCGGCCAGGCCGTCGCGGCCCGACTTGCCGACCACGTCGCCGAAGAAAGCAAAACGCATGAATTTCAGTCCTCTCGGACGGCGATATACTCGCTTTCCGTCAGGATGGCGTCCAATCGTTGGTCGTGGGGCTCATCAGGCAGGCCGTGTGTCTCCTGGCCCACATAGGCCAGGCCCAGCACGAGCACCGTCTTGCGGGCGCGCAGGGCCGCCAGGGCCCGGTCGTAATAGCCGCCGCCCTGGCCCAGGCGGCGTCCCTGGCGGTCGAAGGCCAGCAGGGGCGTGACCACCAGGTCGGGCTGCACGATCGGACGCTCGGGAGGCGGGGCGACCAGGCCGATGGAGTCGTGGACCAGGGGCTCGCCGGGCGTCCAGCGCCGGAACACCATGTGGCCGCTGTGGCCGCCCTGGCTCTCGGGCCGGTCGGCGCCCTCGACGCTGGGCAGGGCCAGGGTCCAGCCGGCCTGGGCCAGCCAGTCGGCCAGGGCCCGGGCCGAAAGCTCAGAGCCCAGGCCGTGATACAGCGCCGCGACCTTGCCGCGCGGATTGGGGAAGCGTTCGGTCAGCGGCCCCCGGGCCACGTCGACGAGCCTCCAGTCGGCTTCGGGATGCTCGCGCGCCAGGGCCTTGCGGCGATTGCGGACGAACATCCGCAGGGCGGTCTTGGCGGCGGCGGGATCGGCGATGGTCATCCGATGAACTCTCGATCCGCACGGAACTCGATCCAATCTCGAATGGCATAGACAAAATCACTGTGGGTCAGCGTTTCAAGGTCGAGCCGCCGACGGGCTAATTGGTCGGCGAGCTCCGCGTTGAAAAGGCGATAATCCCCTCGTATCGCTCGGGCGCCAGGCAAGGGAGGCGCGTCGCGTGGGCGATGGTCGGAGAGCCAATCTCTGACGCAGCGGATCGCTTCGTCGGGATCGTTGCCGTGCGACTCGATATCCTGGCCGCTGATATCCGACAGGGCGGCGTCGTAACGGTGGCGCTCAGCGTCCAGGATCAGGGCGCGCTTGCGACGATGGCGGCCTTCGCCCAGCAGGCGGGCGCCAAGGTGCAGACCCAGTTCCATCGGCATGTTGAACCGCGGCAGACCGCCGGGCGCGACCTCGACCCGCGACAGGTCGTGGATGCCCCAGTCGCATTGGCCGATCAGCCGGGCGATCTTGTTCACTCGCACTTCTGCGCCGTCGGTGGAGTCCAGCGCGCAGCGGGGCTGATAGCCGGACACCACGATGGTGAAGACCATCGCCCGAAAAATCGGCTGGAAATCGGTGTCGAATGGACAGTTGATGAAGACGGAACGCGCCGCCGGAAACCTAACCCTTGGACGCAGGGTCACGCGTCGTATCGTTCATGGTCCGGAAATCCTCCCGGATCGCCTCGGCCAGCGCGGACCGCTTGCCGACCATCGGCTGGATCTTGATCCCGCGATAGATCACCGAACGATCCTGCCGGCTGGCGTCAGCCTTCGCCTTGCGCGGGGTCGATTTCTTCTGCGGGCTCGTCATGACCGGAAGTATGGCACGAACCAAATCGTGAACAAGAGGGGGAGAGGTGGCGGCGCCGTGAAGAACCGTGAAGACGTTTCAATCCACTCGAACCTGTTAGTAACAGGTGGGCTCCGTGTTCCCGCAGCCACGGCCACGGGAGGGAACAGATCCCGATAGAGAGATTAAGGTCCCTGGGAATAGAAATCTTCGACGAGGGCCACAGCTGACCCGCCGGGGAAGAAGATAGGCGTTCGGAGGCCCAGACGCCAGGGGGGCGTTGTCGCACTTGCTTCTCGCGCGTCGCATTGAGAGGTATGCAGAAGTCATACCGCTTGCTAAAATCCCGCCATGTCCGTCGTCAACAAACGCACCGTCAGCCTGCCCGCAGAGCAGTCGAGCTACGTCGACCAGTTGGTGGCGTCCGGCAGCTATGCTTCGGCGAGCGAGGTGGTGCGGGCGGGCCTCCGGGCCTTGCAGGAGCGCGACGCCGCCGTCGAGCGTTGGCTTCGCGAGGACGTCGCTTCCGCCTATGACGCCATTCAGGCCGATCCTGGACGCGGCATACCCGCCACGGACGTCTTCGCCTCTATCCGTGCGCATCACGCCAACCGGCTGAAAAAAGCCTGAGGTGACACGAACGGTCACTTTCACGCCCGAAGCGCGGAACGACCTGTTCGAACTCTACAGCTACATCGCGGGGCGAGGCGCGCCCAACGCCGCCATGGACTATATCGCTCGACTGGAAGCCCGTTGCGTGGCCTTGGCCGACTTTCCGGAACAGGGCCGCCAACGGGATGACGTTCGCCCAGGTCTACGTCTCCTGGGGTTCGAACGACGGACGGCCATCGCCTTTCACGTCACGCCGTCCGAGGTGGTGATCGATCGGATTTTCCACGGCGGCCAAGACGTTTCGGCGATGTTCGAGACCTGACCCCTCGGCCGCTCACCCCTTCACCAGCTCCTCCATCACAGCGCGCCACCCCCGCTGGGCCTCCTTCCCCGCCCGGTCGAAGGCGGCGCGCAGATGCCGCGTCTGGGCCTCGGTCAGCTCGGCTTCCAGCTTGCGGCCCGCGGGTGTCAGAGCCAGGCGCTTGACGCGGCGGTCCTGCGTCGAAGCTACGGCGCGGACCAAGCCCATCTCGATCAGCTGGCGCAGCGGCGCGTTCAGGGCCTGCTTGCTGACGGCCAGCAGATCCAGCAGGCCGCGCACCGAGACGTCGGGCCGGCGGCCGATGAAGTAGAGGATGCGGTGATGCACCCGTCCCAGGCCCCGCCGCTCCAGAATACGGTCGGGACGATCGGTAAAGCCGCGATAGGCGAAATAGAATTGCTCGATCGCGGCATGCAAATCGCCCGACGGGGCAGGATCATCCAGGTCAAGCATATTGACATAATAGGCCGCGCCGGCCCATCGTGTCGATAGGTCAAGGTCTTTGACACTGTTGGGAGGAACGCGATGGCCCGGCTGTCGGTGCGGAGTTCGGATATCAAGCCCTCGCCGGTGCGCGAGATGCTGAACGTGTCGCAGCGCCCGGGCATGATTTCGTTCGCCGGCGGCCTGCCCTCGCCCGAGACCTTCGCGGGTCTCGACCTGCCCCCGCCGCCGCGCGACCTGCTGCAATACGGCCCCACCGAGGGCGAGCCGGCCCTGCGCGAGCGGATCGCCCAGGACCTGGCCGAGCTGGGCCTGGACACCGCGCCCGACCGGGTGATGGTGCTGTCGGGCTCGCAGCAGGGCGTCGACCTGGCCGGCAAGCTGGTGATCGACGCCGGCACGGTCCTGGCCGTGGAGTCGCCCGCCTACCTGGCCGCCCTGCAGGTGTTCCGCTTCTACGGCGCGCGGTTCGAGATCATCGACCGGTCGAGCCCCGGCGCCGCCTGGGCCGACGCTCCGCCGGCCATGGCCTACATCATCCCCACCTTTCAGAACCCTTCCGGCCATTGCTGGACCGCCGACGAACGCGCGGCCACGGCGGCGGCCTGCCGGGCCCATGACGTGATCCTGTTCGAGGACGACCCCTATCGCGACCTGGTCTATGAACCCTGCGACCGCCGTCCGGTCTGCGCCGACATGGCCGGCGGGTCGTGGATCTATCAGGGCTCGTTCTCCAAGACCGTCGCCCCGGGCCTGCGCCTAGGCTACCTGACCGCCTCGCCGGACCTGTTCCCGCTGCTGGTCCAGCTGAAGCAGGCCGCCGACCTGCACACCAACCGGCTCAGCCAGTGGATGGTGCTGCAGTACCTGAACGACCCCGGCCGCGCCGAGCGAATGGAGCAGGTCCGCGACCTCTACCGCCGCAAGCGCGACACGTTCGCCGACGCCCTGACCCGGCGCCTGGGCAACCGAGCCGCGTGGACCCTGCCGCCGGGCGGACTGTTCTTCTGGCTGACCCTGGCCGACGGCGTCGATGTCGAGACCCTGCTCCAGCGCTGCGTCGAGCGCGGCGTGCTGTTCACCCCGGGCGCCCACTTCCTGGCCGAGGGCGGCGCCAGCCCGACGATGCGGCTGAACTTCAGCCTGGCCGAACCCGAGGCGGCCGAGCGCGGCCTGGCGGTGATCGGCGAGCTGCTGCGGGGCTGAGGCCGCGCTTCCTCCGACACACCGGGCCGACAGGTAACCACGGCCGGCGAAAGCACGCTTGCGCCAACCCGACTCCCTCTCTAAACGGGCGGCTTAACCTGCAAGATGGTCGGCAGCGGGCGCGCGGATGTGCGCGACCGTGTCTCTGCGCGCGAGTTTTCCATGCCCAAAAGAACTGACATCTCCTCGATCCTGATCATCGGCGCCGGCCCGATCGTCATCGGCCAGGCGTGCGAGTTCGACTATTCGGGCGTCCAGGCCTGCAAGGCGCTGCGCGCCGAGGGCTACCGGATCATCCTGGTCAACTCGAACCCGGCCACGATCATGACCGATCCGGACGTGGCCGACGCGACCTATATCGAGCCGATCACGCCCGACATGGTCGCCAAGATCATCGAGAAGGAGCGCCCCGACGCCCTGCTGCCGACCATGGGCGGCCAGACCGCGCTGAACACCGCCCTGGCCCTGGAAAGCGCCGGCGTGCTGGCCAAGTTCGGCGTTGAGATGATCGGCGCCAAGGCCGAGGTGATCGACAAGGCCGAGGACCGCCAGAAGTTCCGCGACGCCATGGACAAGCTGGGCCTGGAAAGCCCCCGCTCCAAGGCCGCCCACACCATGGAAGAGGCCCGCGAGGGGCTGGAGTTCGTCGGCCTGCCGGCGATCATCCGCCCGTCCTTCACCCTGGCCGGCACCGGCGGCGGCATCGCCTACAATGTCGAGGAGTTCGAGGAGATCGTCGCGCGCGGTCTCGACCTCTCCCCCACGACCGAAGTCCTGATCGAGGAAAGCGTCCTGGGCTGGAAGGAATACGAGATGGAAGTGGTCCGCGACACGGCGGACAACTGCATCATCGTCTGCTCGATCGAGAACATCGACCCGATGGGCGTCCACACCGGCGACTCGATCACCGTCGCCCCGGCCCTGACCCTGACCGACAAGGAATACCAGTGGATGCGCGCGGCGAGCATCGCCGTGCTGCGCGAGATCGGCGTCGAGACCGGCGGCTCCAACGTCCAGTTCGCGGTCAACCCGGCCGACGGCCGCATGGTCGTGATCGAGATGAACCCGCGGGTGTCGCGCTCGTCGGCCCTGGCGTCCAAGGCCACCGGCTTCCCGATCGCCAAGGTCGCCGCCCGCCTGGCCGTCGGCTACACCCTCGACGAGCTGAAGAACGACATCACCGGCGGCGCGACCCCGGCCTCGTTCGAGCCGTCGATCGACTACGTGGTCACCAAGATCCCGCGCTTCGCGTTCGAGAAGTATCCGGGCAGCGAGCCGCTGCTGACCACCGCCATGAAGTCGGTCGGCGAGGTGATGGCCATCGGCCGCACCTTCAAGGAAAGCGTCCAGAAGGCCCTGCGCGGCCTGGAGACCGGTCTGTCGGGCTTTGACGAGGTCGAGATCGCCGGCGCCGACGATCCCGACACCGGCCGCGCGGCCGTGATCCGGGCCCTGGGCACGCCGACGCCGGACCGCCTGCGCGTCATCGCCCAGGCCTTCCGCCACGGCCTGACCGTGGACGAGGTCAACGCCGCCTGTTCCTACGAGCCGTGGTTCCTGCGCCAGATCGCCGAACTGGTCCGCCAGGAGGGCTGGGTCCGGGCCGGCGGCCTGCCGACCGACGCGCAAGGCTTCCGCGCCCTGAAGGCCCAGGGCTTCTCCGACGCCCGCCTGGCCAAGCTGGTCGGCTCCACCGAGACCGCCGTCCGCAAGGCCCGCCAGGCCCTGGACGTGCGGCCAGTGTTCAAGCGCATCGACAGCTGCGCCGGCGAGTTCGCGGCCACCACGCCCTACATGTACTCCACCTACGAGACCGGGGCCCTGGGCCAGGTCCCCGAGTGCGAAAGCCTGCCGTCGGCCCGCAAGAAGGCGGTGATCCTGGGCGGCGGTCCCAACCGGATCGGCCAGGGCATCGAGTTCGACTACTGCTGCTGCCACGCCGCCTTCGCCCTGGACCAGATCGGGGTGGAGTCGATCATGGTCAACTGCAACCCCGAGACCGTCTCGACCGACTACGACACTTCCGACCGCCTGTACTTCGAGCCGCTGACCGCCGAGGACGTGCTGGAGCTGCTGCATGTCGAGATGAGCAAGGGCCAGCTGGCCGGCGTCATCGTCCAGTTCGGCGGCCAGACCCCGCTGAAGCTGGCCCACGCCCTGGAAGAGGCCGGCGTGCCGATCCTGGGCACCAGCCCCGACGCCATCGACCTGGCCGAGGACCGCGAGCGCTTCCAGCAGCTGCTGAACGGCCTGGACATCGCCCAGCCCGAGAACGCCATCGCCCGCACCTGGGACGAGGCCCGGGCCGAAGGCGACAAGATCGGCTTCCCGTTCGTGATGCGTCCGTCCTACGTGCTGGGCGGCCGCGGCATGGAGATCATCCGCGACCACGAGCACCTGGAACGCTACATCGCCAACGCCGGCGAGATCTCGTTCGAGCACCCGATCCTGCTGGACCACTATCTGAGCCGCGCCACCGAGGTGGACGTCGACGCCCTGTGCGACGGCCAGGACGTGTTCGTGGCCGGCGTGCTGGAGCACATCGAGGAAGCCGGCGTCCACTCGGGCGACAGCGCCTGCTCGATGCCGCCCTTCTCGCTGAAGGCCGAGACGGTGGAAGAGCTGAAGCGCCAGACGGTGCAGATGGCTCTGGCCCTGAACGTCCGTGGCCTGATGAACGTGCAGTTCGCCATCGAGGAGCCGCACTCGGAAAACCCGCGCATCTACGTGCTGGAAGTGAACCCCCGCGCCTCGCGCACCGTGCCCTTCGTGGCCAAGACCATCGGCCAGCCGGTCGCCGCCATCGCCGCCAAGATCATGGCCGGCGAGAGCCTGAAGAGCTTCGGCCTCAAGGACGCCCCCTACGACCACATCGCGGTCAAGGAAGCGGTGTTCCCGTTCGCCCGCTTCGCCGGCGTCGACACGGTGCTGGGCCCGGAAATGCGCTCGACCGGCGAGGTCATGGGCCTGGACTGGATCCGCGAAGGCGAGCAGAATCTCGCGCCCGCCTTCGCCCGCGCCTTCGCCAAGAGCCAGCTGGGCGGCGGCGTCAGCCTGCCGACCTCGGGCACGGCCTTCGTCTCGGTCAAGGAAAGCGACCGCCCGTGGATTGTCGAGCCGGTCAAGCTGCTGCAGGCGGCCGGCTTCAAGGTGCTGTCCACCGTCGGCACCCGCGGCTACCTGGCCGAGCAGGGCGTCGAGGTCGAGCTGGTCAAGAAGGTGCTGGAAGGCCGCCCGCACATCGTCGACGTGATGAAGAACGGCGGCGTGCAGCTGGTGTTCAACACCACCGAGGGCAAGCAGGCCCTGGAGGACAGCTTCGAGATCCGCCGCACGGCCCTGATGATGAAGGTGCCCTACTACACCACCAGCGCCGGCGCCCTGGCGGCGGCCCAGGCGATCTCCTCGGCCCCAGCCGAGGCGCTCGAGGTGCGGCCGCTGCAGAGCTACGCGTAACCGGACTGGGGACACGCCCTTGCGGCGTGTCCCCCACTGCGAACGCGGAGGGGACGAGCCGCCGAGCCTGATTTGGGGACACGCCGCAAGGGCGTGTCCCCAGCCGCTGGGCGGCCAAATCCGAGGAAGCCCGTTGCCTTCGCGCCGGCCGCGCGATAGCCCTGGACCATGCCCCTCGATCGCCGCGTCTTCCTGTCCGCCGCCCTGACCACCGGGACCGCCGCCAGCTCGGCCCAGGCCGCCTCGGGCCAGCCTGCGCCAGTCCAGCCCGCGCCGAGGGAGACGACCCTGCCCGTGATCCACCACGCCCTCTTCTGGCTGAAGAACCCGGACTCCCAGGAAGACCTGGACCGCCTGATCGCCGGCGTGCGGACCTTGAAGGACGTCGAGGTCGTCCGTCAGCTCTACGTCGGCACGCCGGCCTCGACCGAAAAGCGCGAGGTCGTCGACAACAGCTACCACGTCTCCGAGGTGATGATCTTCGACAGCGTCGAGGACCAGGCCGCCTATCAGGTCCACCCCATCCACCAGAAGTTCGTCAGGGACTGCGGCCACCTCTGGGCCCGCGTGGTGGTGTACGACAGCACGACGGTCTGACGACAGACGGGGTCACAGGCGGGGACCGGAGGCGTCGGGGTCATCGACAATCCTTAAATCGCCTTGCGCCCGGCGTAGCGGCCGTCGGGCAGGGCGGTGACGTGGCCGTAGCGGACCAGGCCGGGCAGGACCTTGGCGACCGCCTGCTCGATGCGCTTGCCACCCTTCTTGAATGACCGGGCGATGGCGGCGACGTCGAGCGGGGCCTCGGCCTGGTCGAGCACGGCCAGCACGGCCGGCGGTCGGTCGGCGGCGTTCTTGGGGAAGTCGGGCAGGTCCTCGCCCGCCGCGGCCGGCGCCTCGCCCAGGTCCAGCTCGCCGCTCTTGGCCGCCGCGCCCTTGGCGAAGCGGGGGATCTGGTAGTCGGGTCGCAGCCAGCGCACCTGGCCGGCCGCCTCCTCGCGGGCCCGCTCGGCGTTCAGGGCCACCAGCCGCTCCAGAATCTGCTCGCCGGTCAGGTCGCGCGGCCAGCCATAGGCGTCGGCCGTGGCGGTGTCGATCTGGTCGTGCAATTCCTTGAGGATCAGCACCCGACCGCGGCTCTTCTGGTCGGCCTCGATCGGCGTCAGTTCGGTCCCGGCCCGGACCTTTTCCAGCAGGTTATAGAGGCCGGTCAGGGTCAGGTCGGCGTGCTCGGCGAGCACGGTCTTGCGGGTGGCGTCGAGTTCCTCGCCGAGGGCGCGGAGGCGAGCTCTGATGGTGTCGGAGGGATCGGGGAAGGGAAAGGGATCGAAAACCGACGACTTCACATAGACGGGGTCATTGCCGAAACCGAGCCAGCCCCCGGCCGAGATCGCCCAGTGGGTATGGATGCGGGAGGATAGAATCGCCAGCGTCGCGGCGTCGTCGTCAGCGATCACGATCAGCTTGTTATCAGGGGCGACGGCGGCGTCGAGTAACTGAAAAACGCGGTGCTTCGCTGTTTCAACGGTCGCGAGATAGTGGCCGAGTCCGGTAAGCGCGGGGCGCATGTCACGACGCGGTTCTCCAAAGATCCACCAGTTGTCCCGGTACACGGCGCGATTGTTCTGATCTCGCTCGGGTTTCACTGCCTCAAGAAGATGCTGATAGACTTCTGGATAGTCACGGCGCGTTGCGTCTGCGGTCAGGCCGAATAGGTCAATCACCATGACATCGCGCGGTCGTGCGGTCAGGTCGCGACCGTTGCGATACAGCCGAATATGGTGCTCCAACCTGGGCCGTTTGCCCAAGCCCAAGTGTTCGGCCTGAGCCGGCGTGACGATGAAACCAGAGCCGTGCAGCTTAAATCCTGGTGAGCAAATGCCGTCATTGGCCATCAGCGACCGAGCCCGCGTGACATCCACCCCGACCGTCAGGTCCGAGTTCACCTTGCCGCGCTTCTCGGTAAAGGTCAGCGCTGGCTCGTCGGTGTCCAGCCCAGTCTCGCTCGCCACCTCCCAGACCACGCCGTCCAGCTTGCCCCGGGCGGCGGCGGTCATGGCGATGCGCACGGCGGCGCTTTCGCGGCCGGCCTTGGTCCAAGGGTGGTCGCCGATGGCGAAGATCAGGCTGATCGGCGGCTTGCCGTTCAGGTGGCGCTCCATGACTTTGCGCTGGAAAACCTGGGTGATCGAGTTGGTGGTGACGAAGCCGAAGCGGCGCAGGATGGTCTTCTTGCGAGCCAGGATCTCGGCGCTGCGGTCCCACCAGTACATGACGAAGTCGGCGCTATCGTTCATGGCCTTGTGCGCCTTCCACAAGGCCTCGGCATAGCCGGGCGCCAGGCGCGAGCGCAGGTCCTTGCCGCCGATGAACGGCGGGTTCCCCACGATGAACTCCGCCTCCGGCCATTCCGGCCGCCTGGCGTTCGGGTAGGTCTCGACCCGCGCGCCGTTCTGCTCGACCACCGTGGTCAGGGGATAGCCGTCCCAGATCAGCACCGCATCGCGGTTCTCGATGTTGTGGAACGCCCGCAAGATCGGCTCGGCGGGGTGGCTGGAGCGCGCCCTGTAGTGCTGCTGCAGATAGCCCAGCCACAGCACCAGCTCGGCGATCGCCGCGGCGCGAGGATTGAGCTCGATGCCGAGGAACTGATGCGGGTCGACCGTCTCCAGGCCGATGCTCTCCGGCTCGCCCAGCTGGACCAGGGTCTCCAGGACCTCGGCCTCCAGAGTCTTCATCAGCTCCAGCGACACATAGAGGAAGTTGGCGGTGCCGCAGGCCGGGTCGAGCACCCGCGTGGCGCACAACTGATGATGGAAGGCGCGCACGGCGTCGCGGGCCCCCTTCTCGTCGCCGGCGTCAGCCAGGGCCTCGGCCTTGGTCCGCGCCGCCCGCCAGTCGGCCCGCAGCGGCTCCATCACCGTCACATTGACCAGCCGCTCGACATAGGCGCGCGGCGTGTAGTGGGCGCCCAGGCGGCGGCGCTCGGCCGGGTCGAGAGCCTGTTCGACCAGGGTGCCGAAGATGGCCGGCTCGACCTGGCGCCAGTCGCGGCGGGCGGCGGCCAGCAATTCGCCGATCTCCTCCTTGCCCAGCGGAAAGGCCCGGGCCTTCTCGAACAGCCCGCCGTTGAAATAGCGCAGATGGGTCTTGAAGGCCGAATAGAATCGCCGGTCGTGGTCGGGCTCGTTCATCTTCTCCCACAGCTCCTTGAGCAGCGGGGCGAAGGCGGCGGGACTGTCCAGGCACTCTTCCAGCAGGTTGGTGAACGCCCCCTTGGGCAGCAGTTCCACGTCCTCGGCGAACATCGTGAAGATGCTGCGCATCAGGAACAGCGCCACCTCCTCAGGCGGATGGTTGCGGGCCTCCAGGCCTTTGGACACCGCGGCCAGGCGCTCGGCGATCTCGCGGGTGACCCTTGCGGACTCGCGGGTGGGATCCAGGCTGTGCGGGTCGGTCCAGATCGTCGCCAGCCGGGCGCGGATCTTGGGATCGCGCAGTTCGTCGAGATAGATCCGGAAGCCCTTGCGGTCGGGATAATAGGCGTAGCCCCGGCCGGTGCCGGAGAAGTCGGCATAGATCTCGAAACAGTGACCGACATCGGCGACGATCAGGAACGGCGGGGCGGCATGGTCTGTGGGCAACAGGTGGACATAGTCGTTGGCCTGGTTGAAGGCCTTGCGCATCAGCACGTCCCAGCCCTTGGCGGTCGAGCGGCGGCCAAGGTGTTCGGGTTCGGCGGGGAGCAAGGGCAGCTGATCCGGCGCGGCCTTGGTTCCTCCCTTGGCGTGGGTCTGTTTGGCCTCCAGGACGAAGGCGGCCTTCTTGTAGAGGTCGATACGCTTGGCGCTGGCCCGATCCAGGGCGGTCGAACTGACCGCCCGCTCGAAGACGTAGTCGTTGAGATCGCGCTCGGCGCCCGCCGGATCGGGGCGGGGTACGCCCAGCACGTCGCATAGCTCCGACAGGAACATCTGGTAGTTGGCGCGCTCGGCGCCGCCCTCGCGCGCCGTCCAGCGCGTGATGAAGTCCTCGATGTTCATAGGTTCGGTCACGCCCCCTACTGTCCTCTCAACCATAGGCCACTTCGGTGAAGCGGCGCTAGGCGTTCAGCGCGGCCCGTGCTAGCGCCGAGCCACCTTCGTCCTTGCAGAACCGCCGTGTCCCACGCCCCCTACGCCGACGCCGAAATCGCCGCCCTGGTCCGGCGCCTCCTCGACCACAGCCTGCCCAAGGCGGAGTGGACCCACGCCGCCCACCTTACGGCCACCCTGTATCTGGTCCGTACACGGAACGACGGCCTGGAGCGCGACATGCCGCGGATCATCCAGACCTACAATGTCGCGGTCGGCGGGGTGAACGACGACACGGGCGGCTATCACGAGACCATCACCCAGGCCTATCTGGCCGCGATCCGCGCCTTCGTCGCGACCCTGCCGGCCGGGATCTCCGACAGCGAGGCCGCCGCGCGTCTGCTGGCCACGCCGATGGGCGACAAGGCCTGGCCGTTGACCTTCTGGTCGCGCGAGCGGCTGTTCAGCGTCGCGGCGCGCCGGGGCTGGGTCGAGCCGGACCTGCGGCCGCTGGACGCACCGCCGCTCCACCTGGTCAACGCCCCCGCATGATCGGCTTGGCCGCCCTGCTCCTGGGCGTCCTGAATCTGGCGACCTTCCTGGTCTTCGGCTGGGACAAGCTGGCCGCCATCGACGGTCGGACGCGGGTTCCCGAGCGCCTGCTCTTGCTTCTGGCCGCCCTGGGCGGCAGCCCCGGCGCCCTGCTGGCCAGGCCGGTGTTCCGCCACAAGACCCGCAAGCAGCCATTCGGCGCCTGGCTGGCCCTGATCGTGTTCGTCCAGGTGGTGGCGGTCGTGGTGGGGACGACGGTGTGGTGCACCCGCCGCGCCGGTTAGAGGGGGCGGCGCGCACGGGGATCACGCGCAAGACGTCCTGCGGCTGCCGGCGATGCTGTTGTCGATGGTTCCCGCGAGCCCCCCCTTGACTGACGTGCACGCCGCCATGCCACCCTTGCCACCAGCCTCGGGGAGCGCGCCATGATCGTCGTCCACCACCTGAACAATTCGCGCAGCCAGCGGGTGCTGTGGCTGCTGGAGGAGCTGGGCGTTCCCTACGAGGTCAAGCGCTATGAGCGCGACGCCCAGACCATGCTGGCTCCGCCGGAGCTGCTGGCCGTCCATCCGCTGGGCAAGTCTCCGGTGATCACCGACGACGACAAGACGATCGCCGAGACCGGGGCGATCGTCGAATACCTGGTCGAAACCTACGGCCAGGGCCGGCTGGTCCCCGCCGCCGGAACGCCCGAACGCCTGCGCTGGACCTACTGGCTGCACTACGCCGAAGGCTCGGCCATGACGCCGCTGCTGCTGAAGCTGGTGTTCACCGCCCTACCGGCCCGTGCGCCCGGCCTGCTGAAGGGCCTGGTCAAGGCCGTCGCCGCCAAGGCCCAGAGCGGCTTCGTCGATCCGCAGCTGAAGAGCCATATCGACTACTGGGAGGCCGAGCTGGCCAGGAGCGAATGGTTCGCCGGGCCCGAGTTCACCGCCGCCGACATCATGATGAGCTTCCCGCTGGAGGCCGGCGCCGCCCGGGCCGGGGCGGCCTCGCGTCCGCATGTGAAGGCGTTCCTGGATAGCATCCATGCCCGCCCGGCCTACCGCCGGGCCCTGGAGCGCGGCGGACCGTACGACTATGCGTGACGGGCGGGGACATGCACTTGTGCCAGTCCCCAGAGCCTCCAGCACGCCAGCCGATTGACCGCCTCGCGTCCGATGGGGACACGCGACGAGCGCATGTCCCCGTTCCAGGTTTCAGGATGGAACCACGCCCCCGCCAGCGCGCTTGATCCTGGCCGCCGACGAGGCCAAGCTTCGCTTTAAGGGGCGGGTACTTGCTTATCGCCCGCGCGGCGCCTATCCTCTCAGCCCCCGGTCGTCCGCGCCAACGTCCGGGCGTCTTCCTCCCTTTGGGCGAACCGAGCTAAAATCCGCAATGGAAAAAGTGCCGATGACCGCCGGGGGTTACCAGACCCTCGACGAAGAACTGAAGCGTTTGAAGACCATCGAACGGCCGGCGGTGATCGCCGCGATCTCCGAGGCGCGGTCGCATGGCGACCTGTCGGAGAACGCCGAGTATCACGCGGCCAAGGAACGCCAGGGCTGGATCGAAGGCCGCATCGCCGAGATCGAGGACAAGATCGCCCGGGCCCAGGTCATCGACGTCTCGAAACTGTCGGGCAAGCAGGTGAAGTTCGGCGCGACCGTCAGCGTCGTCGACGAGGACACCGAGGAAGAGGCCCGCTACCAGATCGTCGGCGAGCACGAGGCCGACGTGAAGTCGGGCCGCATCTCGCTGAGCTCGCCGCTGTCGCGCGCCATGATCGGCAAGGAAGTCGGCGAGGTGGTCGAGGTCAACACGCCCGGCGGCGTCAAGGCCTACGAGATCCTCAAGGTCGAATGGGTCTAGCTTAAGCCCCATTCCGGGGACATTGCAGGCGACGCGCCGGCCGCTGAAGCTTGGCCGGCGCGCCGTCTTGCTATGGCCGGGATCACCGACGTGGTTGAAAAGAAGACATCCGAGGCGACGGGGCCCAAACCCGCCCGGGCTCGCAAGGCTCCGGCCAAGGCGCGCGCCGCCCAGGCCGTCGAGCCGCGGAGCGAGGTCGCCCCGCCCCCGGAACTCGCCGCCGAAGCCGCCGGTCCGCAGGCCGTCGCCCGGGAGCCGATCACGATCTGGGCGATCTCGGACGGCCGGGCCGGCATCGAGGCCCAGGCCGTGGGCCTGGCCGAGGCCGTGGCCCGGCAGGTCCCGGCCCGCATCGTCGTCAAGCGCGTGGGCTGGAGCGGCCGGACCGGCCGCCTGCCCTGGTGGGCCAACTGGCTGCCGCGCCGCTGGCTGACGCCCGAGAGCGAGATCCAGCCGCCCTGGCCCGACCTGTGGATCGCCGCCGGCCGCGCCACCCTGCCCCTGTCGATCCGCGCCCGGCGCTGGTCGGGCGGCAAGACCTATGTGGTCCAGATCCAGGACCCGCGCGTTCCGGCCCACATGTTCGACCTGGTGATCCCGCCCCGGCACGACCGCCTGTCGGGCGACAACGTCCTGCCGATCACCGGCTCGCCGCACCGGGTCACGGCCGAACGGCTGGACAGCGAGTACGCCCGGTTCAAGAAGCAGATCGACGCCCTGCCCCGACCCCGCGTGGCGGTGCTGCTGGGCGGCAAGTCCAGGGCCTTCGACCTGTCGGCCATGCGCGCCGCCGAGATGGCCCACCAGATCCAGCTGCCGCTGGAGCAGGAGGGCGGCAGCCTGCTGATGACCTTCTCGCGGCGCACGCCCGAGCCGGCCCAGGCCTTGCTGACGGCCCGCCTGCGCCATCTGCCGGGGATCATCTGGGACGGCCAGGGCCCCAATCCCTATTTCGCCTTCCTGGCGGCGGCCGACTACATCCTGGTCACCGAGGACTCCACCAACATGGCCGTCGAGGCGGCCTCGACGGGCAAGCCGGTGTTCGTCCTGAAGATGGACGGCCAGAGCCTGAAGTTCCGCCTGTTCCACCAGGAACTGGAGAGCCTGGGCGCGGCCCGGCCCTATGGCGGGGCCTTCCACGGCTGGACCTATGCGCCGGTCGACGAGACCGGCCGGGCGGCGGCCGAGGTGGTGGCGCGGATGGACGCGCGGAGGGGAGAACCCGCCTAAGGCGAGCCAACACGATCATTGCACGAATAAGTCGTTCTTGTTATGTTCTCAGCACGACGGAGCAACCGCCTCTCCCGCCGGGCCTGGGCAGGGCCGATCGCAACGAGCGACGAAAGTCTCTGGCCACCACGCTGAACGCCATGTCCGTGGCGGTCTTCATCTCGGCGGTCGTGCAACCGCTGAGCTCGGGTCGCTTTGACCTCGCGCGGATGATCGTGGCGACGGCGGGGTTTGTTGTCCTGCAGGCCCTGCTGCATTATGCTTTGACCCGTGTGGAGGATTGAATGGACCCGTCCATCCAAGCCATTCTGTTTCTGATGTCGGCGGCGCCGCTGGCCTTGCTGACGGCTTGGCTGGTCGACAAGTTCCATCGTCGCTGACCCACCATCACCCCCTTGATCCTCGCCGTCCTCCAGGCCCGCATGGGTTCCGAACGCCTGCCGGGCCGGCCGTCGATGCCGCTGGCCCGGGCGCCGCTGGTCGTGCGCCAGATCGAGCGGATGGCGCGCGCCCGGCGGGTGGACCGCATCGTGGTCTCGACCACCACCGACCCGGCCGACGACGCCCTGGAGGCCGTGGTCCGGCGCGAGGCGATCGCCGTCCACCGCGGACCGCCGCAGGACGAGCTGGCCCGGCTGGCCGGGGCGCTGGACGCTCACCCGGCCGACCACGTCATGCGGATCGGCGACGACAGCCCGCTGGTCGACCCCGACCTGATCGACGCGACGATCGACCTGCACCTGTCCGAACACGCCGACCACACCACCAATCGCTCGCCCGGGGCGGCCTTTCCGGCCGGCCAGGGGGTGGAGGTGATCACCGCCGACGGCCTGCGCCGCCTGGCGGCCGACAGCGCGGCCCTGCGGCTGCACGCCGGCGATGCGCCTAAGGCCCCGCCGCCGCCCGTCCGCTGGTCGTCCCTGGCCCTGCTGGCCCAGCCCGACCAGGGCGAGGTGCGCTGGGCGGTCGAGGGTCCAGCCGACTACGCCTTCGCGGCCGCGGTCTATGACGCCCTCTACCCCGCCAACCGGGCCTTCACCTCGGCCGACGTGCGGCGGCTGCTGGAGCAGCGGCCCGACCTGGCGACCTTCGGGGGCGTGAGGCGGCTGTGAGGGCAAGGCGCGTCCATTCCCCTCTCCGCTCATCCCGGCGAAAGCCGGGACCCATGCGGCTTGCCCGACAAGGCTCGGGCGCGCGGGACCGCTGGAACCGTCCTGCAAACTCGGCTTGGGTCCCGGCCTTCGCCGGGATGAGCGGATCCGAGGGAGCAGGACCGGCATGACCCCCTTTCCCCGCATCCTGTTCGTGGCCGACGCCGGTCCCGCCGTGGGCGGCGGCCACGTGATGCGCGGCCTGACCCTGGCCCGGGCGCTGGAAGACGCGGGCGCGGCCTGCGCCTTCGTCGCCCCGCCCGCCGCGACGGCGGTGCTAGACGCCTTCGGGGCGGACATGACCCGGGTCGAAGCCGAGGCCGAGACCCCGGCCGGCCTGATCGCGGCCGCCGCGCGCGCGGCCCGGGATTTCGACGCCGTGGTCGTCGACCATTACGGCCTGTCCGCGCCCGATCATCGCGCCATCGCCGACGGCCGGCCCGTCCTGGTCATCGATGACCTGGCCGACCGGGCCCTGGCCGCCGACCTGATCCTCGACTCCGGCCCGGCCCGCGCCGCGGCCGACTATGACGGCCTGATCCCGCCGCACGCCGAGCTGCTGCTGGGTCCCAGCCACGCCCCGGTCCGCCCCGCCTTCGCCGCGCTTCGTCGGGAAGCCTTGGCCCGCCGCGCCGACGCCCCACCGGTGCGGCGCGTCCTGGTGTCGCTGGGCCTGACCGACGTGGGCGGGATCACCGGCCGGGTCGTGGACCTGATCCTGCCGCGCCTGAAGCCGGGCGGGGCCGGCAAGGCCGTGCTGGACGTGGTCCTGGGCTCCGGGGCGCCCAGCCTGCCGCGCCTGCGGGCCCTGGCCGCCCGCGAGCCCCGCCTGGTCCTGCACGTCGACAGCCAGAACATGCCGCGCCTGACCCTGGAGGCCGACCTGGCCGTCGGGGCCGGCGGCTCCAGCAGCTGGGAGCGCTGCGTCCTGGCCCTGCCGACCCTGCTGCTGGTGCTGGCCGCCAACCAGGGCGAGGCCAGCCAGGCCCTTGCCCGGGCCGACGCCGTCCTGGCCCTGGAGGTCGCCGAACCGGGCTTCGAGGCGGCCTTCGCCACCGAGCTCTCCCGCCTGCTCGCCGACCCGGCGCTGCGCGATCGCCTGTCGGCCGCCTCGGCCGCCGTCTGCGACGGACGCGGCGCGGCCCGCGTGGCGGCGCATTTCCTGGACCTGATCGCGCGGAAACAGGCTGGATAACAGCGTTCACCTCGCTCATCCTGCGCGTGAGCAGGGGGAGTCAGCAGCATGAACGACCAAGCCCAGGGATCCGTCGTCGTCACCGGCGCCTCCACCGGCATCGGCTGGGCCGTGGTCCAGGTGCTGACGCAGCGCGGCTTCCACGTGTTCGGCAGCGTACGCAAGGCCGCCGACGCCGAGCGGCTGACCGCGGCGTTCGGGCCGGCCGTCACCCCGCTGCTGTTCGACGTCACCGACGAGGCCGCCGTGCGCGCGGCCGCCGGCCGGGTCGAGACGGCGCTGGGCGGGCGTCCGCTGGTCGGCCTGGTCAACAACGCCGGCATCGCCGTCGCCGGCCCGCTGCTGCACCTGCCGATCGACGACTGGCGTCGGCAGCTGGAGGTCAACCTGACGGGCGTGGTGATCGCCACCCAGGCCTTCGCGCCGCTGGTCGGGGCGCGAAAGCCGGCCGCTGGCCGACCGCCTCCAGACAAGCCGGGCCGGATCGTCAACATCGGCTCGGTCGGCGGTCGCAACGCCAATCCCTTCATGGCCCCCTACTGCACCAGCAAGTTCGGGCTGGAAGGCCTGTCGGAATCCCTGCGCCGCGAGTTGCTGCCGTTCGGCGTCGACGTGGTGGTGATCGCCCCCGGAGCGGTGGCCACGCCGATCTGGGACAAGGCCGATGAAACCGACACCAGCGCCTATGCCGACACCGTCTACGGCCCGCCCCTCGACCGCCTGCGCGCCTACATGCTGTCGATCGGCAAGTCGGGCCTGCCCGCCGAACGGATCGGCGAGGCGGTCCATACCGCCCTGACCACCGCCAAGCCCCGGGTCCGCTACACGATCACGCCGCAGCCGATGCAGATGCTGATGGCCGACCTCCTGCCCAAGCGGGTCCTGGACCGGATCGTGGGCAAGCGGCTGGGGCTGTTGCCTTAGGCAAGAGCGGTCCGGATCCAAATAGCCCCTTGCCTCAACCCCATGACGCGCGTTGACTTACCTCAAGCATAAGGAGAGCTGCAACGCTCTTCGCGTTGCGTCTTTGCCGGGGGGCGGACTGGGATGACGGACGAAGGACCGAGGGTCCAGCGCGACGAGGTTGATACCAACGGGATCGCGGGCAGCGCCCTGAGCGATGGAGCGACGTCGATCGACCGCCTGGGCTTCACGCCCTATGTCGAGGCCATAGCGCGCTTCCTGACCGCCGAGGCCACCAAGCCGCCGCTCACCATCTCCATCGAAGGCGAATGGGGCAGCGGCAAGTCCTCCTTCCTGCTGCAGCTGGAACACGCCATCGGCGGCGTGCGCAAGCGGACGCCGCTGTCCTGGCGGCTGCCGCGATGGGCGGGCGGGATGAGCGCGGCGGGAGCGCCGCGCGAGCACACCGCGCTAAGCGTGCGCTTCAACGCTTGGCGGCACGACAAGCAGGACGCGCTCTGGGCGGCCTTCGCCCTGGCCTTCGTCAAGTCGCTGCGCGCTGAAGTGGGCCTGATCCAGGCCTGGCGCGGCGATGTGGCGCTGTTCTTCAAGCGGCTGAACGGGTGGGCGCTGGGCTTTTTCCTGTTGTCACTGGCGGCGATGCTGATGGGCGTCTTCGAAGCCTGGCATCTGGTCACGACCTATCCTGGGAAGGTGAAGGCGCTTCTGGACTGGTTGGTCGTGGTCCAACCGGAGAAGCCGAAATCGGAGCCGACCGACAACGACCTTGGATTGGCCGTGCGCGTCGTCGCCTCCTCCGGCGCGTTTGGCTCGATCGCGGCCCTCGGCCTGGCTGGGCTCTACAAGTTCCGCGCGTTCCTCAAGATGCCGCTGCCCCTGGAGCTGGAGAAGTATATCGCCAAGCCCGACTACAAGGGCCACACCGCGTTCATCGAGGAATTCCATCTCGACCTGAACCGCCTCGTCTCAGCCTATGCCGGCGATCGGCGAGTCTTCATCTTCATCGACGACCTGGACCGCTGCGACGTACCGCGCGCCGCCGACCTGATGCAGGCGATCAACTTGATGATCGGCGACACCCGCAACCTGGTCTTCGTCATCGGAATGGACCGCGAGAAGGTCGCCGCCGGGATCGCCCAGAAGTACAAGGAAATCCTGCCCTTCCTGCGCGATACCGCCCACTGGAAGCCCAATGACGAAAAGGACAATCATACGCCGCTCTATTTCGGATACGGCTATCTTGAGAAGTTCATCCAGATCAGCTTCTCGTTGCCCGTCGCCACCGACAAGCAAGCACTGGAAAGCTTCTTCAAGGACGACCCGCTCCCTCCGCCCGGCTGGGGGGAGCGGCTTTGGGCCTTTTGGAAGCCGAGACTTTCCAACAGCTTTAGAGGGGGAACGGCGGGCCCCGTGGAGGGGGCGGTGGCTGACCCGCCGTTGTCGTTCGGGCCGACACCGCCTTCGCCCGAGGCGGCGGCGGAACGGGAATATATCCGGCTCCAGGTGGACAGGGACTCCGATCGCATACGCGACATCGTCAGGGCGGTCGCTAGTCTGTTCGAATATAATCCCAGGCGCATAAAGCAGTTCATCAACACCTTCCGCCTGGCGCTCTACATCGCCAGCGACCTGGGCCTGTTCGATCGAGAGGGCGACCGCGGGCCTGACGCCACACCCGAGCAGATCGGCAAGTTTGTCGCCCTGCTGCTGCGCTTCCCTGATCTCCGTTTCCTTCTGGAGCAGGATCCGGATCTGCTTCGCAAGCTCCAGGCGGCCGCCTTCCTCTCCCGGGAACAACGTGACGCTCCCTATCACTGGCTGGACAAGCCTGGGAGCGTCGACCTGCTCAGGTTCGGTTGCCGGTCGGGCTCGTCATCCGAGCCATATTCCCTCGCGACGTTCAAAATTGACCGGGTGCTGTCCGTCCTGCCCCGGGTGGTCAGGCCGTCCGGCGTCCCGGGCCGCGAGGTCTCCGTGTTCGATGAATTGGCGCGGCTTTATGAGACCATCCGGAAAACCGAACCCAGCGGCGCGCCGCGAACGCAGAAAATGACGGATCTCGCCGAAGAGGCGATGATGAAGGCCGAGGGACTGACGCCGAAGCAAGCGCTCGAGGTGTTGGCCGATCTGGCTGTCGGCGATCGGCCTGGTCGACGCTTGATGCGGATCATGATCGCGATGATGCATCAGACGCCGGTCAATCTGCCGTGGCTCCTCGCCTACAACGGCGATTTCGCGAGCCCCTTCGAGCACTATTGGTGCATCCAGGCGCTTATCCGCTACGCGTACCTCATGACCGACGCCCAGCGCACGCGTGTCAGCCTCGATCTCACCCGGCACGCGCCGACGATCGCTTCCGACCCAGGTCGGTCCCGCGATGCGCAGACCCTGCTCAAGCTGATGGGCACGCCGGGTCGCGCCGAGCCGGTCGCCGCGCCGAAGTCGACCGGACGCGCGACCAAGGCGCCCGCCTCATCATCGGCGAAGGTCGCCCGGGCCTCCCCCCAGAAGCCCGCCGCGAGAAAGGCCGTCGCCCGGAACAAGCCCGCCGCGGAAACGCCGCCCGACTGGCCGGCCTGAGGCGAAAGCCCTATCCCACCATGTCCCAGGCCAGCGGCTCCCCCCGCTTCAGGGCGCGGGCGGCGGGGCGGCCGAGCACGGCGTCGTAGTCGGCCGGCGGCAGGCCGTTTCCAGGACGCACCGAGCGGACATTGGCCCGGGTCAGGGTCTCGCCGGCCGCGACATCGGCGGTGACGTAGAGCGAGCGGCGGAACTGGCGGTTGCCGCGCTCGCTGCCCAGAAGGTCGTAGTTGACGCCGCCCAAGGCCTTCCAGGCGTTCCGGGTGTCGTCGCACAGGGCGCGGAACTCGGCCGGCTCCAGGCTGAAGGCGGCGTCGGGGCCGCCGTCGGCCCGGGCCAGGGTGAAGTGCTTCTCCACAGCGCAGGCGCCCAGCGACACCGCGGCGATGGCCGCGGCCGCGCCTGGCGTGTGATCCGACAGGCCGATCGGGCAGCCGAACCGCTGGGCCATGTCGACCACGGTGCGGACATTGGCGTCCTCGAAGCTCGCCGGATAGCTGGACACGCAATGCAGCAGCAGCACGCCCGCCGCCCCGGCGTCCAGGGCGGTGTCCAGGGCGGCCTGCATCTCGGCCAGGTTGGCCATGCCGGTCGAGATGATCAGCGGCTTGCCCTGGCGGGCGGCGTAGCGGATCAGCGGCAGGTCGACGGCTTCGAAAGAGGCGATCTTGTAGGCGGGGGCGTCCAGGCCGGCCAGCAGTTCGACGGCGCTCTCGTCGAACGGGCTGGAGAAGATCGTCACGCCCCGCCTGGCGGCCCGCTCGAACAGGGCGCCGTGCCATTCGTAGGGGGTCTGGGCCTCCTGGTAGAGTTCGTGCAGGCTGCGCCCGTCCCACAGGCCGCCATGGATCCTGAACTCGGGCCGGTCGACATCCAGCGTGATGGTGTCGGCGGTGTAGGTCTGCAGCTTGATGGCGTCGGCGCCGGTGTCGGCGGCCGCATCGACCATTTGCAAGGCGCGCTCCAGGCTGCCGTTGTGGTTGCCCGACAGTTCACAGATCACGTAGGGCGGATAGTCGGCGCCGATCCGGCGGCCGGCGATCTCGATGAAGGGGGCGGTCATGGGCGGGCGTCTCACGCGGGACTTTCGGGTGATGTTAACCCTGAATTGGTGGACGAGGCGTCAATCGTTTGGCGCTCGCATTCGCGATCCTCGACTGCTGAATTGCATCGGCGTTTTCGTTGTGTTCTCATCCCTCATTAACAAGGGGGATCGTTGTCGGTCGGGCAAAAACTATTTGATGGAATGGCGCGCAATCCAAAAGCGGATTGGCGTATCGGGGATGTGGAGAAGGTTTGCCAACATTTCGGCGTCACATGCAAAGCCCCGGCCGGCGGTGGGTCGCATTACACGCTATCCCACCCTTCGGCCTTTGAAATCCTTACCATTCCAGCCAGGCGGCCGATCAAGCCCGTATACATCAGGCTGCTCGTAGCCTACATTTTCAGGGTGCGAGGACCTGCGAACGATGCCTAGCGGCGCCTATCGGATCGTTATCGAGCCCGTTGTCGCGGAAGAAGGCGGCGGCTTTCTCGCGACAGTTCCCGATCTTCCGGGCTGCATTTCGGACGGTGAAACCGAAGCCGAGGCCATGCACAACGCCGGCATCGCGATTGCCGACTGGATCGCGCACGCCAAGGCGGAGGGTCGCCATATTCCTCAGCCAGCGAACAGACGTTTCTACGCCTAGCAGATCGTTTCAGACCGCATGGGTCAGGCGTTCGCCGGGCTCAACTGTGATGCGCTCGAGCAGCGGGTTCATGAGGGGATGATAACCTCAATCCGCGCCACCGCCACCCCCGCTATCGCCGCCACTGTCGCAGCTTCCGCCGTCGTTCGAGCCGCTGTCCGACCCGCTGTCGGCGCAGGCGTCATCGGAGGGAGCCGGGTCGCTGGAGGTGCCCGACATCCAGGCGGAAGAGGCGCTTTCGTAGCTCCAGGTCGCATCGTCATCGACGTCGCTAGAGCCGCCGCCCCCGTCGGCGGCCGGCTTGCCGTACAGGATCCGGTAGCGCGTGACCGCGTAGATCACGCCGCCGAACACCACGCCGAAGATCAGGGCCGCGCTGGCCATGCCCGTGATCAGCCAGGCCAGGCCGGCGAACGCCAGGCCGACCAGGATCCCCGTCGGCGCCCCCTTGAACCCGATCATCGCGTCGATCCCCCAGAATCCGCGCCGCGCCATCGCGCCAAACCGGAATCGGCCCTATATCTGCGCCCATGTCGACTCCCGAACCCCGTCACACCCGCTGCCTGATCATCGGATCCGGTCCCGCCGGCTACACCGCCGCCATCTACGCCGCCCGCGCGCTGCTCAAGCCCGTGCTGATCGCCGGCATCCAGCCCGGCGGCCAGCTGACGATCACCACCGACGTCGAGAACTATCCCGGCTTCGCCGACGTGATCCAGGGCCCGTGGCTGATGGACCAGATGAAGGCCCAGGCCGAGCACGTGGGCACCGAGTTCGTCAGCGACATCGTGCTGAGCGCCGACCTCTCCAAGCGCCCGTTCCACATCACCACCGACAGCGGCCAGGACTGGTTCGCCGAAACCCTGATCATCGCCACCGGCGCTCAGGCCAAGTGGCTGGGCCTGGAGAGCGAGAGCCGGTTCCAGGGCTTCGGCGTGTCGGCCTGCGCCACCTGCGACGGCTTCTTCTATCGCAACAAGGAGGTCGTGGTGGTCGGCGGCGGCAACACGGCCGTCGAAGAGGCCCTGTTCCTGACCAGCTTCGCCAGCAAGGTCACCCTGGTCCACCGCAAGGACGAGCTGCGGGCCGAGATGATCCTGCAGGAGCGCCTGCTGGCCCATCCCAAGATCGAAGTGATCTGGGACAGCGCCATCGACGAGGTGCTGGGCGACAGCGATCCCATGGGCGTGACGGGCGTGCGGCTGAAGAACGTCAAGACCGGCGAGGCGCAGACGGTCAAATGCGACGGCGTGTTCATCGCCATCGGCCACGCGCCGTCCTCGGAACTGTTCAAGGACCAGCTGGAAACCCACGCCGGCGGCTATCTGAGCGTCAAGCCGGGCACGACCTCGACCGCCGTGGCCGGCGTCTACGCGGCCGGCGACGTCACCGACGACATCTACCGCCAGGCTGTCACGGCCGCGGGCATGGGCTGCATGGCGGCCCTGGAGGCCGTGCGCTTCCTGGCCGAGGAAGACCATAAGAAGGCCCACCACCCCATCAGCCACCACGAGGCCGAGAAGATCGGGGTGTGGTGATCCTCCAAAGCCCCTCATCCCGGCGAAGGTCGGGATGAGGGGATATTGGGCTGGTCCTCAGTCCAGCCGGTTGACCAGGCTCGGCGGCCGGGCCTTCGGCTTGGGGGGCGGCGGAGGCGGCGGCGGGGCGGCTTCGACGGGCTTGACCGTGGTGTCGACCGGCGGCGCCTCCAGCGCGCCCAGGGCCTTGTTGATCTTGTCGATCTCTTCCGGGGTCGGCAGGCGACGGCCGCCGCGCATGGCCGCCGCCGGATCACCGGTCATCGGCGGCAGGATCTCGACCACGCCCTCGGGGCTGACGATCTTGGCCGCCTCGCCGGTGGCCACGGGGACCAGCGCCTCGCGCCCCGTCGCCACCGCGGCCAGGGATCCCGGCGGGGCCGCCTCCAGCGTGCGCGGATCGGCGCCCATCAGGATGTCGGCCGACACCGTCTCGTCGCCCGAATAGCGGCCGCGGAAGGCCGCCTGCGCGCCGGACGGTCCGGTCCAGCGATAGAAGACGTGCGCGCCGATGGTGCGCAGCTTGACCAGGGTCGGCGCCCAGTACGGATAGACATAGGCCGCGTGGTAATGGGTGGCGGTCCCGACGTCCTTCATCACGTGGCCGGCCAGGGCCTGCTTGGCGACGATCTCGGCGTTGGCCCAGACCACCGGGCTGATCGGCCGTTGCAACGAGCCGTCGCAGGTGAAGCTGAACTGGCAGCCCGTGCCGCGCGCCGCGCCCTCGTAGATGACGCCGCAGATCGACTTGGGATAGCCGGGGTGGCGCACCCGGTTGATCACCGTCTGGGCCACCGCCCGCTGGCCCTCGATCGGCTCGAAGCCGGCCTCGAAATAGACCGCCTGGGTCATGCACAGCAGGGCCTTGTCGCGCTGATCCTTGGCGCCGGTGAGCACGAACGGCCGCGACGGCTCCACGGCCAGGGGCGAGGCCGCCTTGAGGTCGTTGATGATCCGCGCCTCGTCGAAGTCCGGATCGCGATCGCCCAGGCGCGGGATCACGTGCAGGTCAAGCTTCTCCCAGCCCGGCACCCGGCCCCAATAGTCCTTGTGCGGCTGGGGGTCGTGCCGGCGGGCCAGGGCCAGCATGGCCGGGTCCATGTCGGCCGCGTAGCGCGCCAGGCCGGCGTCCGACAGCGAGCCGGTGATGGTCGTCAGGCCGGCGGCCCGGCCCGTCCCGGCCGGCGGGACGCCGTTGGTGCACGCGGAAAGGCCGCCGAGCACGACCAGCGCCCCGGCGGCCCTGATCATGGCCTGTCGGTCTAGATCCAGCACGAAGGTTCCAGTGCGATCACTTTCCGCCGAGCGTGGAGCGGATCATCCAGGCGTGCTTCTCGTGGGCCGCCAGGCGCTGGGTGTAGAGGTCGGCCGTGGCCTCGTCGCCGGCGTCGTCGGCGGCCTTGAACGCGTCGCGCAGGGTGGCGATCACCGTCTCGTTGTCGGTCAGCAGCTCCTGGAACATGCCCTCCCACTCCTTCTCGGCGTCGCCGTCCTTGATGCTGGACAGGTTGCCAAACGCTGCGTAGCCCATCGGCGCCAGTTCGCCCAGGGCGCGGATGCGCTCGGCGATCGCGTCCAGCGCCGTTCACTGCTCGGTGTACTGGCCTTCCAGCAGCACGTGCAACGCCTGGAAGTTGGGGCCGCGCACGTTCCAGTGATAACCGTGGGTCTTCAGATACAGCGCATAGCTGTCCGCCAGAACCTTGTTCAAACCCGCCACGACGTCGGCGCGTTGTTTCGCGGTGAAGCCGGTGTTCAGGTTCGCGGCCATCGTAATCTCCCGTGTTGCGTGTCCTAGGTAAGCGTGTCCATGCTTCAGGCAAGCGGTTATGTACGAGCCCCATGAAGATTGAAGATCCCCACGCAAAAGCCGGTGGGCGCGCTTGGCCTGACACCATAATCGCGTGGCTCATCCCGGGGATCCCGCCGTCCGCCTGGCGGGCCGCCCTGGTGACGGCCGCGGCGATCCTGGCGGCGATCGGCCTGAGGCTGGCCCTGCTGGGTCTGACCGCGGGAATCGGCGCGACCCAGACCTTCTTCCCGGCCATGATCCTGGTCACCCTCTATGCCGGCTGGCGGTGGGGGCTGGCGCCGATCGCGGCGGGCGTGGTCTTCGCCAGCTGGTTGCTCGGCGGCCTGGGCGGCGAGGCCATGAACCGCAGCCAGATCGCCACCCTGGTGCTGTTCGTGATCTCGTCGCTGATCACCACCGCCGTGGCCGCGGGCCTGCGCGCCAGCATCCTGAAGCTGGCCGAGGCCCGCCGGCGGCAGTCCGAGGCCGAGTCCCGCCTGCGGGTCACCCAGACCTCGGCCGGGGTCGGCCCGTGGGAGTGGGACATCCGCAACAACGTCCTGGACCTGTCGCTGACCGCGCGCCGCAACCTGGGCCTGCCGCTCGAGGGTCCGCTCGACCTGGACCGCCTGGTCGAGGTGGTCCATCCCGACGACCGCGCCCGGGTCCAGGCCACGCTGCGCGAGGCGGTGAAGAGCGGACACTACGAGGTCGAATACCGGCTGGCCGGCCATCCCGACGGCGAGCGCTGGATCCACGGCCGCGGCGAGGTGATCCGCGACGAGGCGGGCCGCGGCGTGCGCATGCTGGGCGTCAATTTCGAGGTCACCCAGCGCCGCCGGGCCGAGGAGAGCCTGCGCGAGAGCGAGGCCCGCTTCCGCGCCCTGGCCGACAGCGCCCCGGCCCTGATGTGGATCAGCGGCGACGACGGCCTGCGGCTGTTCGTCAACGCCGCCTATGTGCAGTTCGCGGGCGTGACCTATGACGAGGCCCTGGTGCTGGACTGGCGCTCGCGCCTGCACGCCGACGACCTGCCGGCCATCCTCAAGGCCCAGATCGCCGGCGAGGCTTCTCGCAAGCCGTTCAGCCTGGAAGGCCGCTACCGCCGGGCCGACGGCCAGATGCGCTGGCTCAAGTCGTTCTCGCAGCCGCGCCTGGGGCCGGGCGGCGAATTCATCGGCTTCATCGGCATCGCCTTCGACGTCACCGAGGCCAAGGAGGCCGAGGCCAAGCTGACGGGGCTGAACGAGCTGTTGGCCGACCGCGTGCAGGAGGCCCTGGCCGAACGCGACGCCGCCCAGGCCGCCCTGACCCAGTCGCAGAAGCTGGAGGCGATCGGCCAGCTGACCGGCGGGGTCGCCCACGACTTCAACAACCTGCTGACCGTGATCATCGGCGCGCTGGACGTGCTGCAGCGCAATCCCGAGGACGACAAGCGGCGCGAGCGGATGTTGAGCGCGGCCCAGTCGGCGGCCCGGCGCGGCGAGAAGCTGACCCAGCACCTGCTGGCCTTCGCCCGCCGCCAGCCGCTGAACCCCGAGATCTGCCGCATCGACACGATGATCGCCGACAGCGAGAGCCTACTGCGCCGCGCCGTCGGGGAAGGCGTCGACCTGGTCCTGGACCTGAGGGCCGGCGGCCGCACCACCCTGACCGACTCCGGCCAGTTCGAGGCCGCCCTGCTGAACCTGGTGGTCAACGCCCGGGACGCCACCCCGCCCGGCGGCCGGATCACCGTGGCCTCCGAGGGCGTCGACCTGGCCGAGCCGGACGGCGAGCTGCCGGCCGGCCGCTATCTGCGCGTGGCGGTGCGCGACACCGGGGCGGGCATGGACGCCGAGACCCTGGAGCGGGCCTTCGAGCCCTTCTACACCACCAAGCCGGTCGGCAAGGGCACGGGCCTGGGCCTGTCGCAGGTCTACGGCTTCGTGCGCCAGAGCGGTGGCGAGGTCAGCATCGAATCCGAGCTGGGCGTCGGCACGAGCGTGGCCATGATGCTGCCGGTGCGCGAGGCCTTCTCGCCGGTCGAGGTGCTGACCGCCCAGCCGCCGGCCACCCGCGCCACCTCGCACGTGCTGCTGGTCGAGGACGACGCCGAGGTGGGCGACCTGATCGCGGCGATGATCGACGAGCTGGGCCACATGGTCAGCCGGGCCGCCACCGCCGACGAGGCCCTGGCCATCGCCCGCACCGACCCGACCGTGGCCCTTGTGATCACCGACGTGATCATGCCGGGCGGCAAGAGCGGTGTCGACCTGGCCGTGACCCTGTCGCACGAGCGGCCCGAACTGCCGATCCTGCTCAGCTCCGGCTATACCGGCCAGGAACTGGTCCGCGCCCACGACACCCCCTGGCCCCTGCTGCGCAAACCCTACGCCCTGGACGCCCTGGCCCAGGCCATGGCCGACGCCTGGGACCGCCACGTGCCGACCAAGGCGTCGAGGAAGGGCGGTAAGGCGAAGGTCTAGGCGTTCGACGGGGAGGCCCTTCGGCCCCGCCCGCTCCGGGCTCACGCTTCGTCTCCGAAAACCCCGAACACGGATTTTCACGCCCGCCCTTTGCAAGCCGCCGCGGAAGGTCTATATGTGATCCATCCCTTTTGCTCAAATTCAGCATAAGGGGCGACGCCGAGGCGGAAAGCTCTCCGTTTCCGGCGTTTTTTGAAGCCCTTGAAATGCTCAGATTGAGCATAAGTGAGGTTCACGTGGCTGACGGTTTCTCGCCCCCCATGGGCTCCTTGCCCTTCACGCCCGACGTCGAGGCCCAGACCGCGGCGATGTGGGACAAGGTCA
This sequence comes from Caulobacter sp. BK020, assembly GCF_004342605.1. Taxonomy (GTDB): domain Bacteria; phylum Pseudomonadota; class Alphaproteobacteria; order Caulobacterales; family Caulobacteraceae; genus Caulobacter. The sequence continues at coordinate 56,692 of NZ_SLZL01000016.1, read as the reverse complement.
AGCATCATGTGACCCCGCTCGAATGGCGAACCCACGCGCCGCTGATCGCCGAGATCAACCGGCTCAAGCGCGAGAAGAACGCCGTCATCCTGGCCCACAACTACATGACGCCCGAGATCTTCCACGGTGTGGGGGACTTCGTCGGCGACAGCCTGGCCTTGGCCCGCGAGGCGGCCAAGTGCGACGCGGCCGTGATCGTCCAGGCCGGCGTGCACTTCATGGCCGAGACCAGCAAGGTGCTGGCCCCCGAAAAGCGCGTGCTGATCCCCGACCTGCGGGCCGGCTGCAGCCTGGCCTCCTCGATCACCGGCGCCGACGTGCGGCTGATCAAGCAGCGCCACCCGGGCGTGCCGGTGGTCACCTATGTCAACACCACCGCCGACGTGAAGGCCGAGACCGACATCTGCTGCACCAGCGCCAACGCCGTTCAGGTGGTGGAGTGGGCCGCGCGCGAGTGGGGCGTCGACAAGGTGATCCTGATCCCCGACGAGTTCCTGGCCCGCAACGTCGCCCGCCAGACCACGGTGAAGATCATCGCCTGGGCCGGCCGCTGCGAGGTGCACGAGCGCTTCACCGCCCAGGACATCGCCGACATGCGCTTCGCCTGGCCCGAGGCCGAGATCCTGGCGCACCCCGAATGCCCGGCCGAGATCCTGGAGGCAGCCGACTTCGCCGGCTCGACCGCGGCGATGAACGACTATGTGGCGCTGCGCAAGCCCAAGCAGGTGGTGCTGATCACCGAGTGCTCGATGGCCTCCAACGTCCAGGCGGAGTCGCCGGGCACCCAGTTCATCGGCCCCTGCAACCTGTGCCCGCACATGAAGCGGATCAGCCTGCGGAACATCCACGACGCCCTGGTCCACGACCAGTACGAGGTGACGGTCGACCCCGCCGTCGCCCTGCGCGCCCGGCTGGCCGTGCAGCGGATGATCGACCTGCCGCCGCCGACGGTCCCGGCCCGCTACGACCTGGTCAAGGCCCAGCACCACGTGGACGTGGAGCTGATCTGACCCGCCGCAACGGACGCCCTCGTCCGCTGGTCGTCTTTGGCGACAGGTTCAGCATGAGGGCGACCGAGCCACAGTTGATATCCTCATGCTGAGCCTGTCGAAGCACGAGGATATCGGCCCCTGAGAGGAGCCGTCGCGTTGACCCACGACCGCATCACCTTCGACGGCCCCGTGATCCTTGGGGCGGGCCTGGCGGGACTGACTGCCGCCCTGGCCGCCGTGGAAACAGGCGGCAAGGCGCTGGTGCTGTCGCCGACCCTGCTGGCCACCGGCTGCTCCAGCGCCTGGGCCCAGGGCGGCATGGCCGCGGCCTTGTCGGACGAGGACGCCCCGGCCCTGCACGCCGCCGACACCCTCGCGGCCGGCGCGGGGCTGTGCGATCCCGCGGCGGTCGAGCTGCTGACCACCGAGGGCCCCGCCGCCGTCCGCGCCCTGGCCGCCCTGGGCGCGCCGTTCGATCGCCAAGCCGACGGCGGCTTCGTGCTGAGCCTTGAGGCCGCCCACGCCAAGGCCCGGGTCGCCCGGGTCGGCGGCGACGGAGCCGGGGCCGCGATCATGGCCGCGGTCGTCGCCGCCGTCCGCGCCGCGCCCACGATCGAGGCCCGCGAGAACGCCCGCGCCCGCCGGCTGCTCCAGGACGCTTCCGGTCGCGTGGTCGGGCTGATCGCCGAGATCGACGGCGTCCTGGTCGAGATCGTCGCGCCGGCCGTGATCCTGGCCACCGGCGGGGTCGGCGGCCTCTACGCCGTCACCACCACCCCCGCCCAGGTGCGCGGCGAGGGCCTGGGCCTGGCCGCCCTGGCCGGCGCCGAGATCGCCGATCCGGAGTTCGTGCAGTTCCACCCCACGGCCATCGACATCGGCAAGGACCCCGCGCCCCTGGCCACCGAGGCCCTGCGCGGCGAGGGCGCAATCCTGCGTGACGCACGCGGCCGCGCCTTCATGGCCGACTATCATCCCGCTCGGGAACTGGCCCCGCGCGACGTGGTGGCGCGCGCCATCCACGCCGAGCGCACGGCGGGGCGCGGGGCGTTCCTGGACGCCACGGCGGCGGTCGGCGCCCACTTCCCGCACGAATTCCCAGCCGTGTTCGCCGCCTGCATGGCCGCCGGGATCGATCCCCGCGTCCAGCCGATCCCGGTGACGCCGGCCGTGCACTACCACATGGGCGGGGTGGCCACCGACCTGGATGGCCGCACCAGCCTGGGCGGCCTGCTGGCAGCCGGCGAATGCGCCGCCACCGGCGTGCACGGCGCCAACCGCCTGGCCTCCAACAGCCTGCTGGAGGCCGCCGTGTTCGGAGCCCGGGCCGGCCGGGCGGCCAGGGGCCTGGTCCCGGGCGGCGAGCCCTTGCCCGCGACGCCCGCGCCGGATCTCCCGGACAGCGCCTTGCAGGCCCTGCGCCAGGCGATGAGCCGTGACGCCGGGGTGATCCGCGACGCTGACGGCCTGACTCGCCTGGTCGCCGTCCTGGACGCCCTGGAGGCCGCCCAAGGCGCCGCCCCGACCCTGGTCGCCGCCCAGCTGATCGCGCGCGCCGCCCTGGCCCGCCAGGAAAGCCGGGGCGGCCACTTCCGCGCCGATTTCCCCGCCACGGCCCTGCCGGAGCGGACCTTCGTCACCCTGGACGCCGCCCTCCCCGCCGGCTTGCGATACGCGGCGGAGTAGGAGTACGTTTCAGGAACGGAGATGCGATCATGAGCGCGACTTCCCTTCCGGACGACGGGTTCGCCGAGCAAGGCCTGTCGGACTTTCTCCTGACGGTCGATGATCTGGAGACCATGGTCCGGGCCGGCGTGTTCGCACGGGACGGCGATCGACGCGTCGAGCTGGTCGAGGGGAGGCTCGTGAGAATGCCGTCGGAATCGGTCCTGCATTCGCGCTATTCCGCCCGGCTCAACCGGGCCGTCGACAGGGCCATCGAACAGTTGGGGCTGGACCAACGCTTCGAGGTGCTCAACGGCGGCACGGTGAGGATTTCGGAGACCTCGGCCTTCGACCCCGATGGCGCGGTGATCGCCCGCGACGCCGAGGGTTTCTTCCTGCGCCCCGACCAGGTGTTCCTGGTCATCGAGTCGTCGCTGAGCACCCTGCGCCGCGACCTCGGCGCCAAGAGCCACGCCTACGCCGCCGCCGGCGTCCCCGAATACTGGGTCATCGACGTCAAGAGCGCGCGCTTGCATGTCTTCCGCGCGCCGGTCGACGGAGCCTGGAGCGACAGCCTGGTGTTCGGCGCCGCCGACCGGGTGTCGCCGCTGTTCGCCCCAGGCGCCGAAATCGCCCTGGAGACGGTGTTTTGACCTCACCCGTGTTCGCCCCGCAGATCAGCCTTCCGCTGTCGGAGTTGTTTTGAGCGTTTCCCTTTCCCCGACCATCGTCCCCCTGCCCGACCTCCTGGTCCGCCCCATCATCGACATGGCCCTGGCCGAGGACCTGGGCCGGGCCGGCGACATCACCGCCCAGGCCTGCATCGACGCCGACGCCCAGCTGTCGGTGGTGTGGGCCGCGCGGCAGGACGGCCGGATCGCCGGCCTGGCCTGCGCGCGCCTGGCCCTGGCCGCCCTGGATCCGACCGCGTCGTTCGAGGTGGTCACCCCAGACGGCGCCGACGCCGCGCCCGGCGCGATCCTGGCCCGGGCCGAGGGGAACGCCCGCGCCGTCCTGGCCGCCGAGCGCACGGGGTTGAACCTGCTGGGCAAGCTGTCGGGCATCGCCACCCTGACCCGGGCCTATGTCCGCCTGGTCGAGGGCACGGGGGCCACGATCGTCGATACCCGCAAGACCACGCCCGGCCTGCGCGCCCTGGAAAAGTACGCCGTGCGCTGCGGCGGCGGGATCAACCACCGCTTCGGCCTGGACGACGCCATCCTGATCAAGGACAATCACGTCGCCGCCTGCGGCGGGGTCGGCGAGGCCGTCCGCCGGGCCCGCGCCTTCGCCGGCCACCTGGTCAAGGTCGAGGTCGAGGTCGACGGGCTGGACCAGCTGGAGGACGCGCTGAAGCACGGCCCCGACGTGGTCATGCTCGACAATTTCAGCCTCGACGACCTGAAGACCGCCGTCGCCCTGGCCAAGGGCCGGGCGGTGCTGGAGGCCTCGGGCGGCGTCAACCTGACCACCGTGCGGGCCATCGCCGAGACGGGGGTGGACGTGATCAGCGTCGGCGCCCTGACCCACTCGGCCCTGACCCTGGACATCGGCCTGGACGCGGTCTGAGCGGGCGTCCGCGCGCCGGTTCGACTTGCCCCCCTAAACGAACAACTTTTCCTGACGTGCGAAGTTGACGAACAGGGGCAGCCACGGGCCATCCGGGCTGCCGGCTTGAGGGCGCGCACCGAAGCCATGACCGCCATGGGCGAACAGGTGGGTCTCGACCGTGATCTTGGCCGCGACCATGGCGTCGCGAAGCCGCACCGTATTGGCCACGGGCACGGCGTCGTCGTCTTCGGCGTGCACCAGGAAGGTCGGGGCGGCCGTCGAGGTGACGTTGAGATCGGGCGACCACTTGCGGATTTGGGCCGCCGTGGGCTGGCCGCCGAACAGGGACGGCGCCACGCCCCCATAGGCATAGGCCGGGTCAACACTTTGCACCGGATAGATCGGCGCGGTCAGCAGGGGGCGGGCGCTGAGCTGGTCCACGGCGTCGACCGGCTTGTAGAACGGCGTCGAATGCCGCGTCGCCAGCGTCGACGTCAGGAAACCGCCGGCGCTGAAGCCCATGACGCCGACCCGCTCCGGGTCAAGCTGGAAGCGCGAGGCGTTGGCGCGAATGAGGCGCATCGCCCGCTGGGCGTCGGCCGGCCCGACAGCGGCCGGATCGTCCCAGCCGTCCCTCGCCAGCCGGTAGATCAGCACGAAACAGCTGATGCCCGCCCGGTTCAGGATCTCGGCGATGTGGTAGCCCTCATGGTCGAAATAGTTCCACTCGAAGCCGCCGCCCGGAATGATCAGCATGGCCGAACCGTTGGGCTGGGCCGCCGGTAAGGCGATCATGTACGGCTTGGAGACGCCCTTCGTGCGCCGGCTGCTATAGCCCGGGCTCGTCGAAGTCTGCTCGATGACCTCGGCCATGTTGGGGTTCAAGGCCCCGGCCGGCGGATGCGGCCACAGGCCGATGACCTCGCCCGCGCCCGCCGCACCGGACTGGGCAAGCGCCTTGGTCGCCGCCCCCACGCCGATCGCCGACGCGCCGGCCAAGACCAAGGGCGATTTCACCAGATCGCGTCGTGAGAGGCTCATGGAAGCTCCTGTATTGCATTAAAAATCAGCCGCACTTGGGGGCTGGCGGTTCAACAGCGACGCCGTCGCCGCGGCCCTAGTCGCTGAGCAGGGCCGCATTGCCCCATGTGACCACGGTGGGCGCCTTGTTCTTGGCGGATTGGCCCCGCGCCACCAGCTCGACGATCTTCACGCCGGCGATGTTGGCGCTCAGGGTCTGGGCCGTCTGGCCGAAGCGGGTCGGCTTGGACGTCGCCAGCAGCTTGCCATCGCCATAGACGGAGAAGGTCACGGCGTCGTCCGCATCGAACGTCGAGTCATCGACTCCGACCTCGGCGACAAAGCGGCGGAACTGACCGTCGGCCCGAACCTCGAACCGCGAGTTGGCGAGCACGCCCAGGCCCGTCCCATAGGCTTTGCCGTCGATGCGCAAGGTCTGCCGATAGGGCGTGGCGTCGGCCTGGGCCCCGCCCCATCCGGTATAGGCCGGCGGCTCGCCGTCGTCGGTCGTGCCGCCCCAGGGATTGCGCATCCGATGGATCGTCGGATCGGGCTGGGGCATGACCACGCCGTCGACGGCCGGATTCACCCGCCCGGGCATTTCCGACAGATAGAGGCCATTGGAGAGCGTGCGCGCGCCGGCGGCGTCGAAGACCAGCGTCTGGCGCGGATCGAGATGCAGCTTGGTCTCGCCGGAGAAGGCGGGCACCGTCTCGCCGGTCCACAGGTCCTTGAGCGTCACCGGCGCCGTTCCCGCGAACTTCAGGTGGCCGGCCGTCAACGTCACCTCGGTCGGCGCCAGGCCGCGATTGAAGATCGCCACCGCCTTGTGGCCGTTGCTCAGGGTCTTGACCAGGATCTGGACGTCGTCGGTGTCGTAGGCCAGCACAGCCTGGTTGCCCGCCGGATCCTGGTCGATGGCGATGAGGTCGCTGTCGCCAAGGATGTCCATCAGCGATTGCGGCGCGTTCCTCAGGTCATAGCCGATCAGGAGCGGCGCCGACAGCATCGACCACAGCGCGAAGTGCGACTTGGCCTCGATCAGATGGTGTTCATCGAAGTCGCCGTGACCGACAAACAGCATGTCCGGATCGTTCCAGGAACCGGGATGCGCATAGAGCGCGCGGTTGGCGGCGCTGTCGAAATTGGCCAGCATCCGCGTCCAGCTGGGCGTGATGTCGTCGCTGGTCCGCGACAGGTTGCCGACATCCTTGGCCCAGGCGCGGACGTCGGCCGAGCCCCAGGCGCAGATCGAAAAGATGTAGTCGCCGTCGGGGTTCGTTCGGCGCAGGGCGTCGGCGACCTGTTGATAGAGCGCGCGGACGGCCGGGATGTCGGTGCGGCGGATTTCCTTGATGTCGATCAGCGGATCGAGCGCCCGGTATTTGCCGGACTTGACGCTCCCGTTGTCCTGGCCGAAGGCGCGGATGCCGCAGGCGTCGACCTTGATGTAGTCGAACGCCCAGTCCTTGAAGTAGAGTTCAATATCCTGATCGATGTGGCCGTACAGCCCGACCTCGCGCTCGGCGACCGTGCCCTCGGGCTGGTTCGGCGCATTGGGCACGAAAGCCTGGGAACAGTTGTTGGCGCCGATGTCCGAATAGATGCCGGCCTTCAGGCCCATGGCGTGGATACGGTCCGTGAACGGCTTGAAGCTGGTCTGTTCGGCGCCGCCGACCGCCGCGGACGGAAAGATCGAGGTGCGCACGATCATGCGGCCGTCCGTGGTCCGCCGCTTCAGCCACCAGCCGTCGTCGATATTGATGTAGCGGTAGCCCTTCGCGGCCAGGCCGCTGTCGACGATGGCCTTGGCCGAGTCCAGGACCTTGGCTTCGGTGAGGTCGGTGTGGAAGGCGTTCCACGAGTTCCACCCCATGGGGGGCTTGGCCGCCTGTCCCGTCGTCACCGCGGTCCAGTGACCGGTCGGCGCCAGCGGGTCGTCCGCGGCGTAGGCCGCCGCGCCATAACATAGCGCCAACGCCAGAAAGCCGATTACGCCAGAACGCCTCATGATTTCCCCACCATGTTTACCATTACGACTTCTTCTTCAGACCTGATCCGCCTCTCTGGACAGCAGGACCTTCACATCGGATTTCGGTCAATGTCCGACTTCGCCGGGCTTGACCCATGCTCCCTACGCACAACCGTCGTTCAGGGGGACTCTCGCCAGTCTAACTTCTCGCCCCGCCGTCATGAGCGCCGCTGAGAGGCCGATCGGCGCTGTTGATTTGTCCTACAATAGCTAGGCGCCTTTCCGTCGCAGCTTTCTGGGGGAAAATGTTTTTATATGTGAGAACGTGGCATTTTCGACACTGCGCTGGCGCTAGCGCGTCGCCGAGATAGCGCAGGCCGGCGACATGCGCCTACGGCGCCAGATCAGATCTTGGCCTCCCAGCAAGCGTAAATTTTGCAGATAAAAATCTTTTCACAAGTGACTTTCTGATGGTAGAGTTTGCAGCTATAATGCCCTCTGATGACTGCCCCCTCCTTCCCGGTGCGGTCCCGCCCGGGTCTGGAATGGGCTTGATCCTGCCCTCGGACCCGGGCGTCTTTTTTTGAAGGTGGCCAGAAGGGGCGTTGGGCGGCCGCTACCGGCCGATGTCCAACATCTTCGATCGGTTTGACTGGATCGTCGACGATGGCAAGGCGTTGAACGCCAGGGTGTCGCGTGAGCGGCGGCAAGAATCACGCCGCGTTCGACGGCAAGGGGGGATGACGATGAAAACGCTTCTGGCGCTCGCGCTGAGCTTGATCTGCGGCGTGTCGGCCGCATCGGCGACGCAATGGCCCGGAGGGGCCAAGGCGGCGGTGGTGCTGACCTATGACGACGCGCTGGACTCCCAGCTCGACCACGCCGTGCCGGTGCTGGACGAGGCTGGATTCAAGGGGACCTTCTTCCTCACCGGCCTGAAGCTGGCGGCGATCCCGCGTTGGCGCGCCGTGGGCGCGGGAGGCCACGAACTGGCCAACCATACCCTTTTCCATCCCTGCCCCGCCTCCAAATTTTCCACCGAGCCCCGCTACACGTCCGAGGCCTATACGCCGGCCGCCATGCTGAGGGAGATCGAGCAGCAGAACGTGCTTCTGACCGCGCTGGACGGCAAGCCAACCCACGGATTCGCCTCGCCGTGCGGCCAGACCCTGGCGGGCGGCGTCGACTATATCGAGACCCTCAGGGCCGCGAACCTGGTGACCTATGCGCGCGGGGTCTACACTTCGCCCGACGATCTGCGCGCCGATGTCGGCCGGATGGATCCGATGCACATCCCGTCACGCGGGTTCGACGAGGCGGTCACCGGAGCGCAGCTGATCGCGTTCGCCAAGGAGGCGCAAACCGGGGGCGGCATGGCGGTCTATCTGTTCCACGGCGTCGGCGGCGACTACCTCCAGGTGTCCGACCCCGCGCACCGCGAGCTGGTCGCCTGGCTGGCCGCCCACCGCGACGAGGTCTGGGTCACCACCCTGCAGGGCGCGCTGGACTGGGCCAAGGCGCACCCGGACGCGAAACACTAAAGCGCGCGCCGCAGGCCGATCCTCAGGCAAGCGCTATGTCTGGATCTTCGTCCCGCGCATCGTCGTGCGGTAGACCCGAGGGGTCATGCCCACCTCGTCGCGGAAGGCGCGGTTGAACGGACCGAGGGACGAGAAGCCGCACACGAACGCGATTTCGAGAATCGACCGTTGCTCGTCGGCCTGGGCGAGCAGGTCCTTGGCGCGTGCGATCCGGTGATGGTTGATCCAGCGATTGAAGTTCGCAAAGCCGAGCGCGGCGCTGATGCACTGGGATACCCGGTATTCGGGCTCTCCCAGGCGCGCGGCGACGTCGCCGATCTTGAGATCGGTCTGGCGCTCGATCGCCTCCTTGGCCAGCAATCCTCGCAAGCGCTCGGCCAATCGCCAGTCATCGGCCGTCGGAACGCGGCGTGAGGTGGTCGCAGCCCGCGTGAGCGGATGGCGGCGCCGAAACCAGACTGCGCCTACCAGCGCGCCCAGCCCCGCAAAGGCGCAGGCGCTTTTGACGAGGTCGTCTCGCACGGCCTCTTCGGGCGCCTCGCCGACGGCGCGCAGCCCCAGGACCGCAACGGCCACCAGCAGGGCGTAGGTTGCGACAAACAGCGCGCGAAACCGCTTTTCGCCGACCGCCAGGTCGCGCGCGTAGCGCTGAAACGGCTCGACGAAGGTCAGCAGCAAGGCGGCCGAGCCGCTCAGCGCATAGACGTTCTCGGCGACACGCCCGACAAGCGCCGAAGCCGGCGTCGCGGCGGACAGGGCTCCAGAGACGGCGACGGTCAAAGCCACGACGCGAGGCCACCGCGCGTCCTGCTCGGCCGGGTCGAAGAGCGCGCGGGCCGCCAGCCAGGCCCAGCCGCAGGCCCCAACGCCGATCACCGAGAAAAACAATGCAGCGCGGCCATCGAGCAGCCGCCCGAGGATGTAGCAGACGAACGACGCCGTCGCGATCGCGGCGTGAACCTGCAGCCGGCTCCACGAGCGCCAGGGGCCCAAACCCCTTCGCACCGCCGCGATGGAAGACCCCAATGTCGCCGCCGATCCCATCGCCCCTCTCCGCCAGCGGAAAATGGCGCAGGAGGCGAGGGCCTGTCCACCGCCAGATCCTTCTCGAAAGAATCTCTAGCCGATTTCCAAATCGGCGAGACCTCTGTCCGCGCCGAACACATCCCTGCCGACGACCTCGGTGTCGAGGGTCTCGTCAGGAGCTTTCATGTCTATCCCATCTCCACGCTCGCTTCCGTTGGATACGGGCGCCGCCCTGGCCTGGACGGGCCGGCTCTGGTTCATCGTCGCCTTGGTGGGCCAGACGGCCTTCATCGGCTTCATTCTCGCCTTCTACGGCGTGCGAACCGCGACCGGAGACTTCGCCGGCTGGAACGACAAGCCTCTGATCGACGGCTACATCCCCGGCGACAGGGCCGGCAACATCGTGTTCGCCGCCCATGTCCTGCTGGCCGCCGTCGTGACTGTCTGCGGGCTGATGCAATTGATCCCCGGCCTCCGCCGCCGCTGGGCGCGGCTGCATCGCTGGACCGGCCGCGTCTTCCTCGCCATGGCGATCTTCATGGCGCTGAGCGGGATCTGGTTGTCCGTCGTTCGGGAAACCCGGCTGTCGGAGATCTCGGCCGTCGCGATCCTCGTCAACGCGATGCTGATCCTGATCTTCGCCAGCCTGGCCTGGCGGCACGCGGTCAAGCGGCGGTTCGAGCGTCATCGGATCTGGGCCATGCGCGCCTTCATGGTCGTCAGCGGCGTCTGGTTCCTCAGGATCGGGCTGATGGGCTGGGTCGTCGTCAACCGCGCCCCCGTGGGGATGACCGACGACATGTCGGGACCAGCCGACATCGTCCTGACCTTTGGCAGTTATCTGATCCCTTTGGCGATCCTGGAGCTCTACGTCGCGGCCGGGAAAGGCGCCAACAGCGTCCTGAAGGCGTCGGCGGCCGCCCTGGTGCTCGCCGCCGCGGCCTTCACCGCGATCGGCGTCTTCGGAACGGTGACCTTGATGTGGGCCCCGTACCTCTAATGGGGAGCACTGCGCCCGCTCCGGTCGCCTGCGCGTTGGAGCGGTGTCTTTCTGGTGGGCCTGGGCGGGCGGCTTGAGTTCTGATCGGTTTCGGAACATGTTCCCGAACGCTTGGGTTGCAGCGGCTCCCGGCGCGGGTGCGTTCGACTTCAGCGCCAGTCGGAGCAAGGGTATGGCGGAAGGGCAGACCTGGGCGGAACCGATGGCGAGGCCTTGCGACGACATTTCGGAAGCAAGGGTTCCAATTCGGGAGCTTGAGGATCTTCCCGACAAGCGCTCCGGCAGGGCTTCGCGGATGGATCAAGACGGCGGAGTCCTTGCGGTAGACCAGGCGGCCGGCCGGTCAGCTCTCGGGAGTCCTGCGTAGTGGAAGACGAACAGGTCATCCTGGTGGATGAAGCCGATCGCGCGCTTGGATCGGCGGAGAAGCTGCTCGCGCACCGTCTCGGCAGCCTGCATCGCGCCGTGTCCGTGCTGGTCGTGGATCGCGAAGGGCGATGGCTTCTGCAACAGCGCGCCGCCGACAAGTATCACTCCGGCACGCTCTGGAGTAACGCCTGCTGCGGCCATCCCCGGCCGGGCGAGACGGCCGCCGCCGCCGCGGCTCGCCGCCTGTGGGAGGAGATGGGTATCCAGTGCCCTCTCAACCTGTTGTCGCAGGTTCGATATACGGCGGATGTCTGCGCCGGCCTGACCGAGAACGAGATCGCCCACGTCTTCCTGGGCCGTCATGAAGGCGATCCCGTCGCGAATCCCGACGAAGCCATGGGCTGGGCTTGGCGGGATCCGGCCTGGATCGCCGAGGACATGCTTCAGCGCCCCCTCAACTATACGCCCTGGTTCAGAATCTACTTCGAGCGGTTGCGTCATGCGGCGCAACCGCTCGGCGGGTCCGTCGCCGATTTGGCCCCACCCAGCTGACCGCAAGGTCGCCGAGCCAGAGACAAGGGTCGTCGCGGTCCGGCCTCAACAACAGCTTCCCACGCCGGGACGGCAGCACTCGCAGCCGCAGCAGTCCGGCGCGCAGCATGACGGCTCGCAGCAGCTCTCGCAGACGTATCCGGAGCCACATCCACAGCCCTCATGGGCGCCGTGGCCATAGGCGCCGCTGAAGCCGCCGAGAATCTTCACGCCGTTGACCAGCGCCGCGTTCAGGAGGTCCACGCCGAGCCGGACCGTGGTTCCGATGCTCTCGGTCAAGCCGCCCGCGGAGTCGCCGGGACCGCCGCCGCCTGGCCCCGAACCCGGTCCCTGGCCCGACGCGGGGCCGCTCGGAAAGGCCGGCGCCATGCCGACTCCAAGCGGCACGGCCCAGGTGAGGCCCTCGCCCGGGAAAAAGCCCGCGCCGGCGGGCGCGTCCGCCCCCGTCCCGGCGGCCTGCGCTCGCCGGCGCTGGGCGTACTTGTCGAACTCCGCCTGCGCCTTGTTCGGGCCGGCGGCCGTCGTGGACTTGGCGTCGCTCGCCATGGCTGGTTCTCCTTGGGTCTAGGGCATCGCGCGGAAAAGTGGATGCCGGTTTTCCGCAAAAGCGATGCGAAAACAAAAGACTAGAGCAAATCGGGCGATTTGCTCTAGCAGCTGAACACTTCGCACCAGCGCGCCCTGACGGTCGCGTTGACGGCAAACAGCAGGATGGTGGCGCCGGGCTTGGTGGTGACGACGTTCTCCTTGACCTGGTAGTGGGTCCCCGGCGGGTCGATCTTCTCCCAAAGCATCACCGTCCCCTCGGTGTCGCGGACCATGATGGCCACGGCCGACTGAGCGGTCGGGGTGATCGGGGCGTATTCCAGCGAGATATGCACGCAGCACCCGCCGCCGACGAACGCCGTGGCCGGGGCGACCGCATTGGGAGCGTCCGCCGCCGCGGCGCTGGCGCCGGCCGCCTGGGCGAGGTGGGCGGCGGCGAGGCTTCCCGCGACGTTGCCGCCGACAACGGCCTTGGCCTGGGCCGTGTAGGTGACTTCCTTAGCTTCCTTGCGGCACTGCCGGCAGCCGCAGCGGCACTCCGCGGAATCGCAGCCGCACGACTTGCAGGTCCCCGGGCCATGCCCGTGTCCGTGAAACGCGAACGGCAGCACTCGTGGGCCGGCTGACTTGGCGTACTGGGCTGAACTCATGACGTGTCTCCATTCGCGCCCGCGCGCGGGCCTGTCGGGGAAGGTTTCAGCAGCAGACGAGCTCGCACCATCTGAGGCGGGCGAGCACATTGTTCACCGCCACGGTGACCTTGGTTCCCGGGGCGGCGCTCAGGACGGCCTGGCGCACGGTGTAGCCCTCGGCCGGCGCATCATCGCTCCAGGTGGCGCTGGAGCCGCCGGCGGCCGTGGTGATCTTCACCGTGGGCGAAACCGCTCCGGCGTCCACCAGGTATTCGAGAGACAGGAAGACCGGCCGCGCGCCGCCGACCAGGCCGTCCTTGGAGGGCGTGGCCGTGTCGACGTCGATCTCCCGGGCCAGCAGCATGGCCGGACTGACGGGGTGATGGTGGTGGCCGGGCGGCTGATCGTCGCCGCAGGGACTCCAGTATCCGGTGTACATAACGACCTCCTTGGCGGGGTTGGGAACGGGGCGTTCAGGGTCCGGGCGGGGCGGGCGGCGGCGGGGCGGTGACGTCGCGCACGACCTTCAGGGTGTCGTTGGCTATCCCCAGGCCCGCACTGAGGAAGCTTGCGTACATGTCCGACACCTTGGTCGTGACATCGGCGCTGATCAGGCCGTCGGCGGTGTCGTGAATGAGGTTTCGGACGGAATCGAAGAGCGAAGACATGGCGTGGGCCTTTCCTGCGATTTCAGGTCTCTAGCGATGACGCCCTGGGCGTCGAAAAGCGTCGGTCGGCGAGGGTGATGGTCTTGGTGAGGACTTCGAGCGCCCAGCCGAGCGAGGCGACCGGCTTGCGCGCCAGTCCGGCGCCGCTCCGGACGGCGGCGGCGGCGGCCTTGGCCGCCAGGTTCACCGCGCCGGCCGCCGCGCTGGACCTGCTCCTGCTGTTCTCGCGCAGCAGGGTCGCCCAGGTCGCGCGATCCTTCGGGGCCGCCTGGTAGAGGGCCTGCGCGTTCAGCCAGCTCGACTGGGAGATCACGCCGCTGAACACGCCGCTGGCGAAGTCGCCGAAGCGCGGATCCGCCTCGCCCAGCGTCCCGATCTGCTGAAGCAGGAACAGCGCCAGGTCCTTCAGGCCCGGATTCTTGGCCAGCGACATGAAGATCTCGGAGGCGCGCCAGTCGTCCTCGCTGTGCGCGCTCCATAGCGCCTCGTAGCGCGCGAGCCGGGCGCGCGAAAAATCGCCGGCGTCCAGGGCCAGACGACAGGCGTCGGCGGCGTAGAAGGCGCTCTCGATGGCGGTGTGGATACCCCCGCGATTGAGGGGGTCGGCCTGGCAGGCCGCATCACCGATCAGCACCACCCCGTCGGCGACCATGGCCTCGGGCCTGAAATGGGGCGCGATGCCGCCGGAGAAGGGCCCGATCCGCCGGGCGCCCTCCAGCGTCGCCTTCAGGTCCGTGTCGACGAACTGCCGCAGCGCCGGGCCCAGGTTGTCGGCCGGCGGGAACCTGGGATCGACCGCGCAGCCCACCCCGACACAGGCGTTCTGATGTTCGTCGATGAACATCCAGCCGTAGCTCGGAAAGAGATCACGGTTGAAATAGACGCGGATGCCCGCCTCGCATCGCACCCCGGCGTAGGTCGTCCGGACCGACAGTCCCAGCACCCCGTCCTTCAGGTTGTTGCCGATCGCGCGGGAGACGGCGGAGCTGGGCCCGTCGGCGCCGATGACGATGCGCGCGCGGTGCTCGACGGCCTTGCCGCCGGCGTCGGCGAAGACGCGGACGCCGCCGCCGTCCCACGCCAACCCACGGACCATTGTCCCACCTTCGAAACGGGCGCCGGACCCCGTCGCGTGGGCCTGCAGGATCTCGTTGAACCGGCGCCGCAGCACCAGGAGGGCGAAGTCCGGATAGGCGGTGTCGTCGGGGAAGCGGCCGGTCAGCAGATGGTCGCCGTCAAGGTAGAGATCGCAGGCCTTGATGCAGCCGCGGGCCTCGGCCAGCACCTCGGGCGCGCAACCCAGCCGGTCGAGCCAGTAGACCCCCTGGGGCATCAGCCCGTCGCAGCGGACGGTGTCGCGCGGCGGGGCTGACTTGTCGAGCAGCAGAACGTTGACGCCCTGGCGCGCCAGCAGGCTCGCCGCGGCCGATCCCCCCGCCCCGGCCCCGACGACGATGACGTCGTGCACGGTCATGGCGGTCCGGCTCCCGCGAGACGCCGCCCGTCCAGGCGGTTCTGCGCCAGCCAGACGGCCTTGGACGCCATGTCCAGGCTCCAGTCCATGTTGGCGATCGGGTCCCGGGCCATCCTGGCGGCGGTGCGGGCGGCGGCGGCCATGTATCCGGCGGCGAGATTGACGCTCCCCGCCGCGACGCCGCCGCCCACCTCCCTGCCGCTCGCCTGCAAAAGCTCAAGCCAGGCGGCGGGGCGCTTGGGAAAGGCCTGGTAGAGGGCGCGGGGCGCGAGCCAGGCGTCCTGCGAGAAGATCCCGGCGAATATGCCGCCGGCGAAATCGCGGAAGCCGTCGTCCGACATGGTCAGCCGGCCCATCTGCCGCAGCACGAACAGGCTGAAGTCGCAAAGGGCCGGATTCTTGGCGATCGACATGAACAGCTCGGCGGTGCGCCAGTCGGCCTCCCACTCGCGGCTCCAGAGGTCGGCGTAGCGCCGCATGGCGGCGGCCGAGAAATCGCCGTCGGCCAGGGCCGCGCCGCAGGCCTCGGCCGCGCACCAGGCGCTCTCCATCGCCTTGTGGATGCCCCCGCCGTTCAGCGGATCGGCCTGGTTGGCGGCGTCGCCGATCAGCATCACCCGTTCGGCGGAGATGGACTTCGGTCGAAAGAAACCCGATGAGCCTCCGGAGAACGGACCGCACTGGGTCGCGCCGGCCAGGAGGTCGGCGAGATCCTCGTCGATAAAGCGGCGGAAGCTGGCGCCCAGCTTGTGGCGCACGGGGAAGCGCCGGTCCTGCAGGAGCCCCAGGCCGATATTGGCGAAGCCCTCGTCGTCGACGAACACCCAGCCATAGCCGGGGAAGTATTCCCGGTGGAAATAGACCTTCATCTGGGCGCCGTCGCAGCGGGCGTCGCGGAAATAGGCCCTGAGCGACACCGCCATCACCCCGGCCTTCAGGGTGTTGCCGATCGCGCGGGAGACGGCGGAGCTGACGCCGTCGGCGCCGATGACGATCCGGCCTCGATATTCGACGGGCTCGCCGCCGCGCTGGGCAATCACGGTGGCGTGCTCGGCGCCGACCTCGACGTCCCTGACCAGCACCTCGTCCTGGAACGCCGCACCGCAAGCGATGGCGTGCTCCAGCAGGATGTTGTCGAGCCTGCGACGGTCCAGGAGAATGGCGAAGTCGGGATAGAGGGTGTCGGCGGGATAGCCGCCGGTCAGCACCTTCTCGCCGTTGATGACGACGTCGGCGGTCTTGATGCAGCCCTTGGTGTGGGCGAGCACCGCCTCGGCGCAGCCCAGCCGCTCAAGCCAGTAGACCGCCTGCGGGGTGAGCCCGTCGCCGCAGACCTTGTCGCGGGGAAAGGTCGACTTGTCGAGCACCAGCACCTTGGCGCCCTCGCGCGCGAGGAAGGTCGCGGCGCTCGATCCGCCGGGCCCAGCCCCCACCACGATGACGTCATAGAGCGTGCTCATCTCACGCGGCTCACCTCACGGCGGGGTCACCACCAGGACGACGGGGATGAAGAGGTCCTTGTCCGAACGAACCACGACGACGCCTCGGTAGACGTCGGGCGGGACCGTCTCGGGCACGACGCCCTTCAGGACGAACTTTTCGAAATCGACTGGCGCAATGGTCTTTTGCGCGGGCTTGACGGCGAAGGCCGCGGCGTCGATCGCCGCCTGGCGGGTGTCTCCGGCGAAGCCCTGCACCCGGAATTCGACCTTCCTGACCTCGGTCATGGAGTCGTTGTTGATTGAGAAGGAGATGCTCACCTCGCCGCCGGGCGTCAGCGGCAGGCGGTTGGCCAGGCCATAGGCCGTCTCGGCCTCGCCAGGCTCGACCGGTTCCTCCGGCGCGGCGCCGGCGGCCGCGGGCTGCGGCTGGCCCGCGGCGTCCAGGCCCTCGCGGATCTTCTGCTGCGCGGCCACGCTCACGCGATTGAGGATGGTCGCCCCCAGGCTGACGCCCGCCTCGGCGAGGTCGAGCCCCTTGGCCAGGATGACCCCCATCTGGTCCAGCCGTTCGCGGAGCTCCGCCCCCGGGGCCGGTCCAGGCGGGGGCTTGCCCCCAACTTCAGCCGCGGCGTCGCCGGAAGAGGTGTCGACCGCCATCTCAGCAGCCTCCGCAACGATGGATCGGCGGCGCGTAGCAGCAGCGATCGTGACGCCGGACCGGCTGGCAGCCGCAACCGCAGCCCTCATGTGGTTCCCGGAAGGGCGCGCCGACCACCGTGCGGGCCAGCGAGCCCAGCGCCAGGACGGCGAGGCCGCCGGTCTCCACCAGGGCGGCGAGGTTCTCGCCCAGCGTGATCAGGCGCGAGGGGTGATGGCCCATCCTCAGCCTCCATTCACGGCGCCGCCGGCCGCGGGCGCCAGCGCCTCGGCCTGCGGCAGCGAGAAGCCGACGCGAGGCGCGCCGGGAATGACGCCATGGCGACGCGCGGGCGGCGACGCCGAACGGCGCACGGTGTGGACGCAGGTCTCGATCGCCCGGCTCGGAACGCCGGGGGCGCCGAGGGCCGCCACGTCCGGGAAGCTGCGCTCGTGGCTCCTGGACTGCTCGCGGCGGGCGCAGTCCTTCGGCGTGATGGTGGTCCGGCCGGAAAGCAGGATGCGCATCAGCGGCAGGCCGAAGAGCCGGGCGGTCATCGTATAGTTCGAGTTCATTTCGAACTGCTGCTGGATGGCCACCGCCACGGGCGGCACGCGCCGCACGTTGATGTCCAGCGCCGGCATCTGGCTCATCGCCAGGTTCACGGTCGGCAAGCTGGAGATGTTCAGTTGCTCGATCCGCAGCGGATCGACGTGGCGCACATGGTCGACCCTGAGCGACTCCACCGACAGCGGCGCGACCTGATTGAGTTCCTTCAGATGGACGGCGATCGGGGTGACGGTCACCGGCGTGAGCGTCACCGGGTTGATCGTCAGCGGGGCGATCGGGAGCGCCTCGGTGTAGTGGGTGGACTTGAGGTCTATGTCCATGCCGACCCTCCAGGGGGGCGGGGCGTCATACGCCCGGCCAATCGTAGTTGAGTTGTGAGACCTTGGCGTCGGCGAACACGGCCGGATCGCCCTGCAGCCGCGCGCGCACCGTGACGACCGCCGACGCGCCGTTCGCGGGGGTCTGGTAGAGGAACCATGGCCCGACCACGCCCTGCGGGGCGCCGTTCACCAGCCATTCCACCTGCGCGCCCGAATGGAAGACGGTCGCCTCGAACTGGCGCTGCTTGTTGCAATCGTCGATCAGGTTGTTGTTGGCGCCGTTGCGGTAATAGAGGTTCACCCGCCGCGGAAAGACGGCCACCTCCGCCGCCTCGACCGGCCGCGGGCCGAGCCCGACCAGGGTCACCCAGGCATAGGCCTTGCGCAGCGGATCCTCCCGCGAGGTCGCCACGACCAGCTCGGTCGTCCCGCTGGCCAGCGCGCCCTTGGGCGGCGAGCGGTACAGGCCCGAGGCGTCGATCGTCCCCAACCCCGGTCCGCCGTTCAGGTCGCGCGTCTCCCAGGTGTGGCCTTGGGAGGAGTTGTAGACCTGCGCCTCGAAACGGACCTGGGCGTTGGCGGGATTGCCGGTCCAGTCGTCGTGGAACTGGACCTCGGCGCGGGGCGGCCAGACCTCTATCTCCACCTGATGACGGCAGACGACCTGACGGTGGACGTCGGTGATCACGCCATGACGTCGGCCATGTTGGTGAGGGCGGGGGTGGTGATGCATCATTCGACCGGCCTCTCACAGGGGTCGTCGTCACAATCGTCGTCGAAGGGGTCTTCGCGGATGTCGATGGCGGCCCGGCAAGCGCCGTCGAGGTTGAGGTCGAGGCCAGAGTCCTTGCCGCCCAGCACGCCCTGGGTCACGACCTCCGCCGCCCGAACCCGAGCCTCCAGGGGCTGCATGCGCACGCCGAACGGGCCGACCGAACCGGCCAGCACGCGACGTCGCAGGAAGGGGATCCGCAGATGGATGGGGATCTCGTCGAAATGCAGGTGGACGTCGCCGACGGAGAGCTCGAACGCGCCGCGGCTCGCGACCTCGAACTGAAAGGGCTTCATCCGCACGCGCGCCGCGAGCTTGGGATGGCCTTCGAACTCGATCCGCCTGCGGGTCATGACGCCTCCTCCTCCCCGATGGGCGCGCCATCCGGGAAAACGCGTCGCGCGAGGTCCGAAAACATGCTGTCGACCGTTTCGTTGAGGCGTTCGAAGCCGGCCAGCGCCTCGGCGATCTCGGGACAGCTGGAGCCTTCGATGTCGATCTTGACCATCGGTCCCAGGTGCAGCGTGATCACGATCCTTGGCATGACGGTCCCTCTCCCCTACGGCGCTTCGTGCGGTCGCGAGCGTGTCGCCGAAACTCCGGCGCCGTCCGGCTGCTCGCCATGAAGGCCGCTCTCGATGTCGCGGAGCGCTACGGCGAGCGTGTCGAGGGAGGAGGTCAGCACGTCCAGCACGCGCCGCTCGCCCTCGTTGACCTCGGCGTAGATCTTCTCGAACCGCGCGCCCACCGCCGCCCCGGCGCGGCTTCGGCGATACTCCTGGCCACGCTCGCGCAACACGCCGCCGAACTGGGTGACGATGGACAGAAAGCCGTAGAGCAGATCCACCGCGTGGTCGTCCTGCGGCCGGCTTCCAGCGCTCTTCGCTTCGGCCTGCGCCTCGGCCTGAGGTTTGGGGTCGGCCTGGGACTTCGCCTCGGCCCGTGGGCCGCCCTCCGGCTCCACGGCGGGCGGCGCCTCGATGGGATTGCAGCGCGAGCATCCCTGTACGGGATCCTCGGCCCTGACCTCCCACACGCCGTAGAGCGCCGAGTTCGAGCCGGGCGGAATGGCTCGGCAGCCGGTGCGATGGAGCTGTCCCTTGGCGGCGTCGAACTGGAAGGGCGCCTCCCGCGCCCGCTCGCGATTGTCGATCCGCAGCAGCGGCTGGTCGCCCGGGAGCTTGCCCGAGGCGTGCAGCTCCTGGATCCGGAGACCGACCGTGTCGACCAAGGCCGCACGCGAGAGGGACAGGCGCTCACTCATAGATCGCCCAGGCGGCGGCCCCCTTCACGCGCTGCTGCCGGTGCTTCTCCAGCCGCGTGAGGTAGTAGCGGGTCAGAAAGGCGATCAGCAGGTCACGCCCGTCCCCGTCCGGAAGCCCGGACGCCAGCTGGCGGATGTGGGTGTGGAACAGCCGTCCCAGGGTCCGCTCCGGACGGCTCACCTGGTTCATGAAGGTGAGCCGGTTGTCCTTGAGGTCCGACCAGCAGTCGCCATGGTCGTCGATGTACATGACCAGAGCGCCGGCCCAGAACAGGCGGGCCAGATAGCTCAGCGGCAGTTCCGGCAGCAGGAAGGCCGACAGCACCAGGATGGCGTGGCCGCTGCGGTTGCGGGCGCAGCGTTTGAGGGTGTTGAGCTGGCCGCGGGTAAGCCGGCCGTCGCCGGCCTTGCGAGTGGCGCGAAGGTTCACGTCCTCCTTCTGGGCCAGGTAGAGCTGCAGCACCGACTGGCGCACGATGGGGTGGAGGACGTCGCGCTGGGCGAACAGCCGCGAGGCGATCACGAAGAACAGCCGCTCGCGATCGGTTCGGGGGTCGAACCAGCCCTCGGTGAGCAGCGCGCCGAGCCGCTCGATATAGTCGGCGGTGGCCGCCTCGCCGAAGTCGTCGATGAAGCTGTCGGCCAGGAAGCAGCAGGCGCCGAACAGGCTGCCGATCATGTGGCGTCGCTCGTCGTAGTCGAACCCGCCGATCTCGGTGCACGCGTGGCCGACCACGTTCATCTTGGCGCTGAGTTCGAGCATCTTGCGATACTCGCCCTGCCTGGCCTCGAGCATGACCGGGTCGTACTGGCGGACGATCGGCTCGAGGCAATCGCCGACGCCGGAGCGGTAGCGCTTGAACAGCGCGTTCAGCCGCGACTGAGCCTGCGGGCCAGGCTCCCACTCAGCGGTCGAGGAATAACCTCCAGGAGGCGCCATGGCGCTCGTATCCTTGACGGTGACGACCGCCCGGACCTTCCGTCATGACGACGGGACCGTCGGGCGACTACGCGGACGCGCCTGACAACGACAAGCCATCCGCAACGCAAAGCTTGACCATTATCCACGAAAGGTCGCACTGACGCTTACCGCTACCCTCGCGTGCAACAGTACCCGTTGGAGCGGGAGGATCAACCCGGATTTGGCTGTGGTAACCCACACGTCATTCTCGAATACGCCGGGGTTCGGTCCTTGCGAGCCAGGGCGGCGCCCAAAATCCGCATTCGGGATGTCGGCGTCAGCGTCGCTCGGGCGTCCTTAAGAACGTCAAGACTGTCCGCCGGCGCTGCGCTCGCCTGGACGAGCATCCGCCCGCCCGCCGCCCCGGCTTGGAAAAGACCACGGGAGATAACAGTGTCTGCATCGGTGCTCTTCATGTCCATGTCGCTGGACGGGTATATCGCCGGGCCCAACGACGACGTGGGCAATCCCGGCGGCGACGACTTCATGCGGCTGCACGCGTGGTACGGGGATTTTTCCCGACCGACCGGCCCGGTCGGACAGCTGTGGGACGAATGGAACGCGCCGGGTGCGATTCTGGTGGGTCGGCGAACCGTGGAGCAGGTCGATCACTGGGGCGGCGACAATCAGGGTGTCGCGATCTTCGTACCCAGTCACAGGCCGCCCGGGCCGTCCGTCGCCAACTATCCGTTGGTCAAATACGTGAACGACGGGATCGCCAGCGCCATGGCGCAGGCGAAGACCGCCGCCGGCGACCGGGACGTGCTGGTGCTTGGCGCCTATACGGCGCAACGGGCGCTGGAAGCCGGCGTGCTCGACGAACTGCAGATACACCAGATACCGGTCCTGTTCGGAGGTGGCCGCCGACTGTTCGAGGTCTTGCCGTCGCGCATCGAGCTGGAGATCGTTCGGGTGATCGATACGCCCGAGGCCACGCACATTCGCTACCGCGTCCGTCGCTGAACTCGCCGACCCGCGCCTTCGAGGCCAGCGCCCGAGGCGTCGCGACGACCTGGAGCAAATCGCGCGATATGGGAATCGCCCGATTTTCTATATCTTTTTGTTTTCACATAGCTTTTTCGAAAAGCCAGCGTCCACTTTTCCGCGCGATGCTCTTGCGCCTAAAACACCGCCCGCGCCAGCGAGCACGCGCGCGCCGTCTGATCTTGGAGGTCCTCGTCGCCGGTCCAAGGCTGGCGGGTCGTCAGCCGATCATCGGTCGCGGAAAGTCCTCGCGCCGCCTTGCTCCGGTGGCCGTTCGCGCCAGCCCTGAAACTCGCGCACGCATGTTTCGGACAAGACATCGTCGGCCCAGGCCATGAGGATCGGCCGCGTCGCCGATGCTACGAGAGCGAAAATGGAAATGATGGGTTTCCACCATTTCCATTTCTGACCCGACTGATCCGGGTCAAGCTCACCTCATCGGATCAAACGGCGCGGCCGTGACGGTTCGCCCAAACGAGGAAAACGGAACAAAGCCATGACCCTGCAAGCCAAGGCCACGCCCGGCGCGCGCCTTCTGACGCCGACCGACCACACCCTGATCATGATCGACTTCCAGTCGCAGATGGCCTTCGCCACCAAGTCGATCGACGCCAGCCTGCTGCGCACCAACGCCGCCCTGGTCGCCAGCGCCGCCGCTGGCTTCGGCGCCTCGACCATCCTGACCACCGTCGCCGAGAAGAGCTTCTCGGGCCCCATGTTCTCGGAGGTCACCGCGCCCTTCCCCGGCAAGTCCCTGCTGGACCGCACCTCGATGAACACTTGGGAGGACGAGGCCGTCATCGCCGAGGTCAACGCCATCGGCAAGACCCGCATCGTGCTGGCGGGCCTGTGGACCTCGGTCTGCATCGTCGGCCCCGCCCTGTCGGCGCTGGACCAGGGCTTCGAGGTCTTCGTGATCACCGACGCCTGCGGCGACGTCTCGGACGAAGCGCACGAACGGGCCGTGACCCGCATGGTCCAGGCCGGCGCCCAGCCGATCACCTCGCTGCAGTACCTGCTGGAGATGCAACGCGACTGGGCCCGGACCGAGACCTACGACATGACCACCGGCGTGGCCAAGCAGTTCGGCGGCGCCTACGGCCTGGGCGTCACCTACGCCAAGGCCATGTTCGGCGCGTCGGAAGGCCACTGACATCCCGGGCGAGGCCTTCGGCCTCGCCCCTTCTCGTCTGGAGCGCGGTGATGAAACCCTATCTGCTGTCCCTCGGCGCCGGCCTCCTGGTGGGGGTGATCTATTCGCTGCTGGGGGTGCGCTCGCCCGCCCCGCCGGCCATCGCCCTGCTCGGCCTGATGGGCATGCTGCTGGGCGAGCAGGCGGTTCCGGTCGCCAAGCGCCTGATGACCAAGGCCCCGGTCGTGGCCTATCTGAAAACCTCCGATTGCGCCGGCCAGGTTCTCGGCCCGCAAGCCGTTGATCCGCGCAAGCCGGAGGACCAGGCATGACCTTGGACCGTCGCCCCCTCAATCGCAGACAAGCCGTCGCCCTCGGCGCGGCCTTCGTCTCCAGTCCCGCCTTCTCCCGGAGCCCCGGCCTAATGCCCCCTCAAGCCGACCTTCTGCTGATCAACGGCAAGTTCACGACCCTCGACCGAAGCAACCCGCGCGCCGACGCCGCCCTGGTTCGCGACGGCAAGTTCGCCGCCGTCGGCGAGGAAGGCGAGGTCCGCGCCGCCGCCGGTCCGAACCCGACGATCATCGACCTGAAAGGCCGCCGGGTGATCCCCGGCCTGATCGACAGCCACATGCACATCATCCGCGGCGGGCTGAACTACAACATGGAGCTGCGCTGGGACGGCGTGCCGAGCCTGGCCGACGCCATGGCCATGCTGAAGAAGCAGGCCGCCAACATCCCGCCGCCCCAGTGGGTGCGGGTGGTCGGCGGCTTCACCGAGCATCAGTTCGTCGAAAAGCGCCTGCCGACCCTGGACGAGATCAACGCCGCCGCGCCCGAGACGCCGGTATTCATCCTCCACCTCTACGACCGCGCCCTCCTGAACCGCGCCGCCCTGCGCGCCGTCGGCTACACCAAGGACACGCCCAACCCGCCGGGCGGCGAGATCCAGCGCGACGCCTCGGGCGAGCCGACCGGCCTGCTGCTGGCCCAGCCCAACGCCACGATCCTCTACGCCACCCTGGCCAAGGGTCCGAAGCTCCCGCCGGAATATCAGCTGAACTCCACGCGGCACTTCATGCGCGAGATGAACCGGCTGGGCGTGACCGGCGTGATCGACGCCGGCGGCGGCTTCCAGAACTATCCCGACGACTACGAGATCATCGAGAAGCTGCACGCCGACGGCCAGCTGACCCTGCGCATCAGCTACAACCTGTTCACCCAGAAGCCGAAGGCCGAGCTGTCGGACTTCCAGTCGTGGTCCAAGCAGGTCAAGCCCGGCCAAGGCGACGACACCTACCGCCACAACGGCGCGGGCGAGATGCTGGTCTACAGCGCCGCCGACTTCGAGGACTTCCGGGTCGAGCGTCCCGAGATGCCGGCCAATATGGAGAGCGACCTGGAGCCGGTGGTCCGTCACCTGGTCGAGAACCGCTGGCCCTGGCGGCTGCACGCCACCTATGACGAGACCATCACGCGGGCGCTGGACGTCTACGAGAAGGTCAACCGCGACATGCCCTTCGACGGCCTGCACTGGTTCTTCGACCACGCCGAGACGATCAGCGAGCGCAACATCGACCGGATCGTCGCGCTGGGCGGCGGCATCGCCGTGCAGCACCGGATGGCCTTCCAGGGCGAGTACTTCATGGAGCGCTACGGCGCCAAGGCCGCCGAGGCCACGCCCCCGATCGGCAAGATGCTGAAGGCGGGAATCCCGGTCGGCGCGGGCACCGACGCCACCCGCGTGGCCAGCTACAATCCGTGGGTCTCGCTGAGCTGGCTGGTGACCGGCAAGACGGTGGGCGGCGCACGCCTCTATCCGCCGGCCAACCGCGTCGATCGCGAGGAGGCCCTGCGCCTGTGGACCACCGCCAACACCTGGTTCTCGAACGAGGAAGGCAAGAAGGGCCAGATCGCGGTCGGCCAACTGGCGGATCTGGCCGTGCTCAGCGACGACTACATGACCGTGCCCGAGGACGAGATCCCGCACCTGTCGTCGGTGCTGACCCTGCTGGGCGGCAAGGTCGTCCACGGCCAGGGCGACTTCGACAAGCTGGCGCCGGTTCTGCCGCCGCCGATGCCCGACTGGTCGCCGGTCCGGACCTTCGGCGGCTACCAGGACCGCTCGCGCGGCCACGCCCGCGTCCTGGCCAGCGTCTGCGGCTGCGCCAGCCGCTGCAACGTGCACGGCCACGACCACGCGGCCGCCTATACGCGGGAAGCTCCGACGTCCGACGCGCGCTCGTTCTGGGGCGCGATGGGCTGTGGCTGCTGGGCGGTGTGATCATGATCCGATCGACACAACCCCCTCGCTTCGTCACGGCGGTCCTCGACTGGCGGCCCACCGCGCATGTCGCCCGACTGGCCCTGGTCAGCGCCTACCTGCTGGGGGCGGCCGTCAAGGTCGGTGATTTCCCGGGCGCCGTCGCCGAGCAGGCTCATTTCGGCATGAAGCCGCCGGCGCTCTGGGCCCTCCTGACCATCGCCGTAGAGATCGTCGGACCGCTGCTGATCCTGACCCGTCGCTGGCTATGGCTGGGCGCGGGCATGCTGGGCGTCTTCACCCTGCTGGCGGCGATCACCGCCAACGCCTTCTGGACCCTGCCAGCCGGCCACGATCGCTTCATGGCGACCAACGCCTTCTTCGAGCATATCGGCCTGATCGGCGGCTTCGTGCTGGTCGCACGACTTGACCGCCAGGAACGCACCGCATGAGCCCGCCCCCGGTCCTGCCCCCGACCCTGCCCAGGAAAACCCGTCTGGCCGGCGTGACCGGCATGGGCATGGCCTTCGTCGGCGGCTATGTCGACGTGATCGGCTTCGTGCTGCTGTTTGGCCTGTTCGTCGCCCACGCCACCGGCAACATCGTCATGCTGGGCGTGGGCCTGGCCGGCGACGCCGGCGGCCTGGCGACCAAGCTTCTGGCCTTGCCGGCGTTCATCGGCGCGTGCGCCGCCACCTACGCCCTGATCCGCTGGCGCAACGCCCGGGGACAGCCGTGCGAGGTGCTGGTCCTGGCCCTGCAGGCGGCGCTGCTGCTGGTCTTCATGCTGCTGACCGTCCACGCCCTGCCCGCCGCCAGCGCCAACGAACCGACCGTCATGCTGGCCGGCCTGGTGGGCGTGGTCGCCATGGCCGCCCAGAACGTCGGCGCCCGCGTGGTCTTCACCCATCTGGCGCCGACCACCATGATGACCGGCAACGTCACCCAAGTGGCGATCGACATCGTTGACCTCGCCATCGCCCGCGGCCGCCTGGACGAGGCGCTGAAGGCGCGGCTCCTGAAGACCTGGCCGCCAGTCCTGGCCTTCGCCCTGGGCGCGATGGGCGGCGCGGTCGGGGTGCTGGTCGCCGGCGCCTGGAGCCTGATACTGGCCGCGGTCTTGGTCGCTGTGCTGGCGGCCCTCCACGCCATCCGGGGGGAACGGTCGTGAGGCTCACGACGAGCGTCCTGCTGGCCGCGCTGGCCACCGCCGGCGTCGCCCGGGCGGCGGAGATCCCGGCCTTCAAGCCGGTGCGTTCGGACGAGGACTACGGCTATCTGGGGGACGTTTCGGACCGCACCGGCCTGGATCCGCTGCGCTACATCCGACTGGGCGACGGCGTCCATCTTGGCCTCGGCGGCGAGGCCCGCCTGCGCATCGACGCGATCGACGCCCCGCGCTTTGGTCTGGGCGGGGAGAAAGCCGATACGTTCGCCCTGGGCCGCCTGCTGTTGAGCGGCGACCTGCATCTGGGTTCGGCGGTCAGGGTCTATGGCGAGTTGGGCCTGCACCGCGACCTTGGCAAGCGCGACGCGCCGTCGGCCACCGACCGCGACCGTCTCGACGCCCAGGTGCTGTTCGTGGACGTCGCGCCCGCCGAGGGCTGGCGCGTGCGCCTGGGTCGCCAGGAGCTGCAACTGAACCCGACCCAACGCTTCATCGCCGTGCGGGAAGCCCCCAACATCCGCCAGAGCTTCGACGGCGTGCGGCTCACTCACATGATGGGCGACCTCAAGCTGGACGCCTTCTATCTCCAGCCCGTCGCGATCTCGCCTGGCGCCTTCGACGACACGCGCAATCACGGCCAGCGCTTTTATGGCCTCTACGCTTCCAAAAGGCTGTCGCGGCGCCAGACGCTGGACCTCTACGCCCTGGGCCTGGAACGGGACGGCGTGCGGTTTGGCAAGGTCACGGGCGACGAACGCCGCGCCAGCCTGGGCGCGCGCCTGGCCGGGACCCGCGGCGCCGTCGATTACGAGGCCGAGGGCGTGGTCCAGGGCGGACGCTTCGCCGGCCGCAGGATCCGCGCCTTCGCCGCCTCGGCGGGCGGCGGCTATACCTTGGACCGCCCTTGGAAGCCGCGCCTGGGCCTGCGCCTGGATCTCGGATCGGGCGACAAGGATCCGACCGACGGCAAGCTCGGGACCTTCAATCCGATGTTCCCGAAGGGCGGCTATTTCAACGAAACCGGCCTGATGAGCTGGGGCAACCTGGTCGCCCTGCGGCCCAGCCTCGGCGTGACGCCGCGCAAAAACGTCAGCCTGGAGGCCAGCTACACCGTCCGTCGCCGTTGGACGGGCGACGACGCGATCTATCTGCAGCCCCTGGTTCCGCTGACGCTCGCCGGCGCTGATCGCGCCAAGGACGCCGGCGACGCCGTCCAGTTGGACGGGTCATGGCAGGTGAACCGCAACTTCAAACTCCAGACCCAGCTGGTCCACCAGGCGGCCGGACCGTCGGTGCGCGCCCAGGACGGCCGCGCCGTTGATCTCGCCGTGCTCTTCGCCCAGTTTCGCTTCTGAACGTCGGGCCGCCATTGCGCCAGGAGCGAACACCCGGGCCGCGTCGATAACTGGACCTTCCGTGAACGGGCTTGACCTGCCTAACGAATAGCCGCTTCGCGCCGCTTTCGAGGGCGCCAGGGGCGTGAAGGCGCCCTTCATGTTATTACGAGTTGCAAGTTTCGTAATAACATGAAGGGTCAGCCCCATGGATGCGCCCTCCACCCTCGCGCGGCTGAGCATCAGCCTGCCGGCCGACCTGATGGCCCAGCTCGACGCCATGGTGGCCGAGCGCGGCCTGCCCAGCCGTTCGCAGATGATCGCCGAACTGATCCGGCATGAACTGGCCGAGCACAGCGGCGAGCGGCCCGACGCGGTCCTGGCCGGCACAATCACCCTGATCTACCGCGCCGAGAGCGGCCGGGTGCGCCATGCCCTGGCCCAGGCCCAGCTGGGCTATGTGAAGGAGGTGATCTCGGCCCAGAACGTCTTCCTGGAAGACGACCAGGCCATGGAGGTCCTGCTGGTGCAGGGGCCGTCCGAGCGCCTGCAGAATCTGTGCGACGACCTGCGCAAGGTGCGCGGCGTCCAGCAGATCAAGCTGGTCACCACCACCGCCCTGCTGCCGCCGTTGCACTTCCACGGCGACGAGCCCGACGGAGAGTCCCCGTGAGCGACACCGCCACCCCCTATGCCGCCCAGGCCCACGCCCGCGCCCAGGCGGGAACCCGCGTGGAGGCCATGCCCACCGTGCCGGCCAGCGCGGCCCATGACCTGCCGCCGGGCGTCCTGGCCGGCGATGTCGTCTGGGACGAGACCATCGCGCCGGGCGGCTACGCCAGCCGCCAGATCGCCCGGGGCGCGCGCCTGCGCCTGACCGACCTGGCCGGCGACGCAGCCGTCTCGCTGCTGATCTTCAACGCCGAGCGGCCGGTCGAGCGCCTCAACATCGCCGACACCCTGAAGGTCCAGTGGAACGGCTATCTGGGCCAGGGCCGCCTGCTGCTGTCCGACATGGGCCGGGTGCTGGCCAGCATCGTCGAGGACGAGGCCGGGACGCACGACGCCTTCTGCGGCGCCTCCAACCAGTCCAGCAACGCCCGCAAGTACGGCGACGGCTTCAACCACGGCGCCCATCCCAACGCCCGCGATCGCTTCTCGCTGGGCGTCGCCAAGTTCGGCCTGGGCCGCAAGGACATCCATCCCTGCCTGAACCTCTTCAAGGAGGTCCGCGTCGGCCAGGGCGGCGAGACGGTGATCGACGTCGGGCCCTACGCCCCAGGCCGGTCCGTGACGCTGCGGGCCGAGATGGACCTGATCGTGGTCCTGGCCAACTGCCCGCACGTGCTGGACCCGCGCCCCGACTACGCCGTCACCCCGGTGCGCGCCACCGCCTGGTGCGGCCCGGTCACGCCGGCCTCCGACCCGATCCGCAACGCGACGCCCGAGGGCCTGCGCGCCTTCCTGAATGTCGAAGACTACTTCTCGCGCTGAGGACCCTCGCCATGGCGATCGCTCCCCCTCCCCTGGCCAACATCGTCCACGACGAGGTGGTCCCCGCCCGCGCGCCCTGGCTGCACGAGGTCAAGGCCGGCCAGACCCTGCGGATCATCGACCTGGAGGGCAACCAGGCCGTCGACTTTCTGGCCTACAGCGCCGCCGATGATGCTGAACGCTATAGCGCCCAGGACACCATCGCCGCCCAGAAGAACATCTTCCTGCGGGAGGGCTCGGTGCTGCTGTCCAACGAGGGGGCGCCGATGATGACGGTGACCGCGACGGCCGTGGCCTATCACGACACCATCGGCGGGGCCTGCTCGTGCGAGAGCAACACCCTGCGCTACGGCCACCACACCAAGGCTCAGCACGCCTGCGTCGAGAACTTCCTGGTCGCCAACGCCCGCCAGGGCCGCGGCAAGCGCGACATGGTCAGCAACGTCAACTGGTTCATGAACGTGCCGGTGGAGGCCGACGGGGCCCTGGGCATCGTCGACGGCATCTCCGCGCCCGGTCTCTATGTCGACCTGCGCGCCGAGATGGACGTGGTGGTGGTGGTCTCCAACTGCCCGCAGATCAACAACCCCTGCAACGGCTTCGATCCGACGCCGGTGCGCATGATCATCGCCCAATAGGCGGCCGCAGATGTTCGACAAGGTCCTGATCGCCAACCGCGGCGCCATCGCCTGCCGCATCATCCGTACGCTGAAGGCCATGGGCGTGAAGTCCGTGGCGGTGTTCAGCGACGCCGACGCCGGCTCGCTGCACGTCTCGATGGCCGACGAGGCCGTGCGCCTGGGCCCGGCCCCGGCCGCGGAGAGCTATCTGCGCGCCGACCTGGTGCTGGCCGCCGCCAAGGCCACCGGCGCCCAGGCCATCCACCCGGGTTACGGCTTCCTGAGTGAAAACGCCGCCTTCGCCCTGGCCTGCGAGGACGCCGGGATCGCCTTCGTCGGCCCCACGCCCGACAACATCCGCGCCTTCGGCCTCAAGCATACGGCGCGGGACCTGGCCCAGGCGCACGGCGTGCCGCTGGCCCCCGGCACCGACCTCCTGGTCGATCCGAAGGCCGCGCTCGAGGCGGCGGAGCGGATCGGCTTCCCGGTGATCCTGAAGGCCACCGCCGGCGGCGGCGGCATCGGCATGCGGGTCTGCGAAAACGCGCAGGGCGTCGAGGAGGCCTTCGCCGCTGTCCAGCGCCTGGCGACCGGCAATTTCAGCGACGGCGGCGTCTTCCTGGAGCGCTATGTCCGCAAGGCCCGCCACGTCGAGGTGCAGGTATTCGGCGACGGGGCCGGCAAGGTCGTGGCCCTGGGCGAGCGCGACTGCTCGCTGCAGCGGCGCAACCAGAAGGTCGTCGAGGAGACCCCGGCTCCCGGCCTGCCCGCCGCCACCCGCGCGGCCCTGCTGGACGCCGCCGTGCGCCTGGCCTCGGCGGCGAACTACAGGTCCGCCGGCACGGTCGAGTTCCTGTACGACGCCGATCGGGACGACTTCTTCTTCCTGGAGGTCAACACCCGCCTGCAGGTCGAGCATGGGGTGACCGAGCAGGTCACCGGCGTCGATCTGGTCGAGTGGATGGTGCGCGGCGCGGCCGGCGACTTCGCCTTCCTCGACGCGCCGCCGCCCGAGCCGAAGGGCGCCTCGATCCAGGTGCGGCTCTATGCCGAGGATCCGGCCCAGGACTATCGCCCCAGTTCCGGCGTCCTGACCGAGGTCGCCTTCCCCGAAGGTGTCCGGGCCGACGGCTGGGTGGTCGACGGGACCGAGGTCAGCGCCTTCTACGATCCGATGCTGGCCAAGCTGATCGTCACCGCGCCCGACCGCGAGGCGGCGGTGACGGCGCTTCAGCAGGCGTTGGACGCCACGCGCCTTGCGGGCGTCGAGACGAACCTGGACTGGCTGCGGGCCGTGGTCCGCAGCGCGCCGTTCGTCAGCGGCGAGGTCTCGACCCGCGCCCTGGAAACCGTGGCCTGGACGCCCGACACCATCCAGGTGCTGAGCGGCGGCCCCGCCACCACCGTGCAGGACTGGCCGGGCCGCCAGGGCTATTGGGACGTCGGCGTGCCGCCGTCGGGACCGATGGACGCCCTGGCCTTCCGGCTGGGCAACCGCCTGCTGGGCAATGGCGAGGACGCGGCGGGGCTGGAGATCACCGCGCTCGGTCCGACCCTGAAGTTCAACCGCCCGGCCGTGCTGTGCCTGACCGGCGCGCGCTTCGACGCCCGCCTGGACGGCGCGCCGGTCGAGCCCTACGCGCCGTTCGCGGCCGCCGCCGGCCAGGTGCTGAAGATCGGCCGCGCGACGGAAGCGGGCCTGCGCGGCTACCTGCTGTTCCAGGGCGGTCTGGACGTGCCGACCTATCTGGGCAGCCGCTCGACCTTCACCCTCGGCGGCTTCGGCGGCCATGCCGGGCGCAACCTGACGGCCGGCGACGCGCTGCGGCTTATTCCTCCCCCACTGGGGGAGGGGGACCGCGGAGCGGTGGAGGGGGTTTCACCCGTGCTGGCGCCGGACCTGCGTCCCGAGCTCTCCAAGGCCTGGACGATCCGGGTCCTGCCCGGCCCGCACGGCGCGCCGGACTTCTTCACGCCCGCCGATGTCGCCATGATCGGCGGCACGGACTGGAAGGTTCACTACAACTCCAACCGCACCGGCGTGCGCCTGGTCGGCCCCAAGCCGGAATGGGCGCGGCGCGACGGCGGCGAGGCCGGGCTGCATCCGTCGAACATCCACGACAACGCCTACGCCATCGGGGCCGTCGACTTCACCGGCGACATGCCGATCATCCTGGGCCCGGACGGCCCGTCGCTGGGCGGCTTCGTCTGCCCGTTCGTGATCATCCAGGCCGATCTCTGGAAGGCCGGCCAGCTGGCGCCGGGCGACACCGTGCGGTTCGCGGTCGTGGACGATGCGACGGCGGCGCAGGCGCTGGAGCAGCAGGAAGACCTCCTGACCGCCACAGGTCGCTCCGCGACCGCGATAGATCCTCCCCCTCTGGGCGAGGTGGCGGCGAAGCCGACGGAGGGGGACAGCCCGATCCTGGCCGAGCTCCCCGAAGACGGTCACCGCCCACACGTCATCTACCGCCGCCAGGGCGACCAGCACCTGCTGGTGGAATATGGCCCCATCGTGCTGGACCTGGAGCTGCGCCTGCGCATCCACGCCCTGCTGCTCGACCTTCAAGGCCTGGCCCTGCCCGGCGTGATCGACCTGACGCCGGGCATCCGCTCGCTGCAGGTCCACTATGACAGCCGCCGCCTGACCCAGGCCCGGCTGCTCGAAATCCTGGTCGCCGCCGAGGACCGGCTGGGCGGGCTGGACGACTTCGAAATCCCCTCGCGCATCGTCTACCTGCCGCTGAGCTGGAAGGACCCGGCGATCTACCAGACCATCGACAAGTACATGCAGGCCGTCCGCGACGACGCGCCCTGGTGCCCCGACAACATCGAGTTCATCCGTCGGGTCAACGGCCTGGCCAGCATCGACGAGGTCCAGCGTATCGTCTTCGACGCCCGCTACCTGGTGATGGGCCTGGGCGACGTCTATCTGGGCGCGCCGGTCGCCACCCCGGTCGATCCGCGCCACCGGCTGGTGACCACCAAGTACAACCCGGCCCGTACCTGGACGCCGCCCAACGTGGTCGGCATCGGCGGGGCCTATATGTGCATCTACGGCATGGAGGGGCCGGGCGGCTACCAGCTGTTCGGGCGGACGATCCAGGTGTGGAACACCTGGCGGCAGACCGACGCCTTCACCGACGGCAAGCCCTGGCTGCTGCGGTTCTTCGACCAGATCCGCTTCTTCCCAGTCAGCGCCGAGGAACTGACCGAGTGGCGGCGCGACTTCCCGCTGGGCCGCCGCCAGATCCGCATCGAGGAGGAGACGTTCCGCCTCTCCGACTACCGGCGGATGCTGGCCGAGAACGCCGAGGACATCGCCGCCTTCCAGGCCACGCGCCAGGCCGCCTTCGACGCCGAACGCGCCGACTGGGAGACCAGGGGCGAGTTCGCGCGGGTCGAGGCCCTGTCCGAGGTCGTCGACGCCGGGCAAGAGACAGCGGCGGTCGAGATCCCGCCGGGCGCCGAGCTGGTCGAGGCCCCGCTGGGCGGCAATGTCTGGAAGGTGCTGGTCGAGCCCGGCCAGCGCGTCGAGGCCGGCGCGGTCATCGCGATCATCGAGGCCATGAAGGCCGAGTGCGACGTCAACACGCCGGTCGCCGGCGTGGTCAGCGCCGTCTACGCCCAACCCTCGCAGTCCATCGCCGCCGGCGCGCCGGTGATCGCCGTCACCCCGGACCTGGAGGCCGCGGCGTGAGTTTCGAACGTCTTTCCGTCGAAGCCATCGCCCAGGCCGTCAGCGGCGGAGCCAGCGCCGTCGCGGTCGCCCAGGCCGCTCTGGACGCCGTCGCCGACTACGACCTGATCCAGCCGCAGGTCTGGACGCTGCGCCTGCCGGCCGAGGCGATCCTGGCCCAGGCCCGGGCGGTCGACGCGCGTATCGCGGCCGGCGAGACCTTGCCGCTGGCCGGCGTACCGTTCGCGGTGAAGGACAATATCGACGTCGGCGACTGGCCGACCACCGCCGGCTGCCCCGCCTTCGCCTACACGCCGGAACGCTCGGCGACCGTCGTCGAGCGGCTGGTCGCGGCCGGGGCGGTGCTGATCGGCAAGACCAATCTCGACCAGTTCGCCACCGGCCTGGTCGGCGCGCGCAGCCCCTACGGCGCGCCGCGGTGCGTGTTCAACCAGGCGTTCGTCAGCGGCGGCTCCAGCTCCGGCTCGGCGGTCGCCGTGGCCGCCGGCCTGGTCGCCTTCGCCCTGGGCACCGACACGGCCGGCTCGGGCCGTGTGCCGGCCGCGTTCAACCACCTGGTCGGCCTCAAGCCCAGCAAGGGCCGCTGGAGCACGCGCGGCCTCGTCCCCGCCTGCCGCTCGCTGGACTGCATCAGCGTCTTCGCCACCGACCTCGCCGGCGCGGCCCTGGTCGACGAGGTGCTGGCCGCCTTCGATTCCGAGGACGACTATTCCCGCCGCGCGCCCGCAACTCCTCCGGCCCCGGCGATGGACGGCCTGAGGTTCGCGATTCCGCGGCCCGAGCAGCGGATCTTCTTCGGCGACGGCGAGTCCGAAGCCCTCTACGCCACCGCCGTCGCGCGCCTGCAAGCGGCCGGCGGCGTCCCCGTCGAAATCGACATCGCCCCGCTGCTGGACGCGGCCAAACTGCTGTACAGCGGTCCCTGGGTCGCCGAGCGCACCGCCGCCGTCGAGCCCCTGCTGCGCGCCTCGCCCAGCGCCATCGAGCCGACCGTGCGGGCCATCGTCCAGGGCGGCCTGGCGGTCACCGGCGTGGAGACGTTCCAAGGCCTTTACGCCCTGGAAGGCCACCGCCGCGCCGCCGAGGCGATCTGGGCGGTCGCCGACATCCTCTTCCTGCCCACGACGCCGACCATCTATCGGCTCAGGGCGCTGAAGGCCGAGCCGCTGGCGCTGAACGCCAATCTTGGCCTCTACACCAATTTCGTGAACCTGCTGGACCTTTCCGCCCTGGCCGTTCCCGCCGGTTTCCGCGCCGACGGCACCGGCTTTGGCGTCACCCTGGTCGGCCCCGCCTTCGCCGACCGCGCGCTGCTGGACCTGGCCGAGCGCTATCTGGAGACCTTCCCCATGGCCGACACGCCCCCGCTGGACCTGACTCCCCACAAGCCCGGCATCAAGCTGGCCGTGGTCGGCGCGCACCTGGCCGGCATGCCTCTGCACTGGCAGCTGACTTCGCGCGAGACGCGGCTGGTCTCCGCCACCAGGACCGCGCCGGCCTACAAGCTCTACGCCATCGCCAACTCCACCCCGCCCAAGCCGGCGCTGGTTCACGTGGGTGAAGACGGGTCGTCCATCCTGGTCGAGGTCTACGAACTGGACGTCGAGGCGTTCGGCGCCTTCACGGCCGAGGTCCCTGCGCCCCTGGCGATCGGCACGGTGACGCTGGAGGACGGGACCTCGGTGAAGGGCTTCGTCGCCGAGCCCCGCGCCCTGGACGGCGCAACCGACATCACCGCCCTCGGCGGCTGGCGGGCCTATATCGCGTCGCTCTGAGGGACCGAAACCTCGTCCTTCGACAAGCTCAGGATGAGGACGATTTCCGACGGGGCGCATCACTTGAAACCTCACCCTGAGCCTGCCGAAGGGCGAGGTGTCGGCGCCTCAGGCGGCGGGCTTTTCCTGCATCGCCATCAGAGCTTCCGGGATCGCGGCCCCCGGCTTGTCCAGCGGGAAGTCGTAGACCGCCGTGGCCCCATAGCGATGCGGCGCGTGCGGATCGCGGCGGCGCTTGTCGAAGGCCAGCACGCGGGTGCCCAGCTTGAAGGCCTCCTTGATGTCGTGGGTGACCATCATGATGGTCAGCCCGTTGTCGCGCCAAAGGCCGGTGATCAGCTCGTGCATGTCCAGGCGGACGCCCGGGTCGAGCGCGCCGAACGGCTCGTCCAGCAGCAGGATGCGCGGCTTCTTGATCAGGGCCTGGGCGATGGCCAGCCGCTGCTGCATGCCGCCCGACAGCTTGGCCGGATAGAGGTCGCCGCTGTCGGCCAGACCCACGGCGGCCAGCATGGCGTCGGCCTCCTCCAGGGCCTTGCGGCGACGCCCGCCCGTCAGCCTGCCCAGGAGCGGCGAGCCGGCGCAGTCCAGGCCGAACACCACATTGTCGCGCGCCGACAGGTGCGGGAACACCGAATACTTCTGAAAGACCACGCCGCGATCAGGGCCGGGCTCGGCCCGCAGCTTCTCGCCGTCGAGGTCGATCGCGCCGCGCGTCGGGGCCTCCTGGCCGATGATCAGCCGCAGGAAGGTGCTCTTGCCGGCGCCGGACGGTCCGACGATCGAGACGAAGCTGCCCTGGGCGATCGACAGGTCGACGTTCTCCAGCACGACCTTGTCGCCGTACTCCACCCAGACGTTGCGGAAGGTCAACAGGCCCATCAGCGGCCCCTTTCCGGATAGGCCCAGGGATAGGCGCGGCGAGCGATCAGCCTCAGCGTCACGTCCATCGCCACCGCCAGCAGCGAGATCCAGACGACGTAGGGCAGGATGATGTCCATCGACAGGTACCGGCGGACCAGGAAGATGCGGTAGCCCAGGCCGACATCGGCGGCGATCGCCTCGGCCGAGATCAGATAGACCCAGGCCGGACACAGAGACAGCCGCAGGCTGTCGATCAGCCGCGGCATGGCCTGCGGCAGGGCCACGCGCAGGGCCAGCTGCCAGGTGCTGGACCCCAGGGTCTGGGCCTTGACCAGTTGCTCCTCCGGGATGGCGGCGACGTGGGCGGCCAGATCGCGGACCATGACCGGCGTCACCCCGATGACGATCAAGGCGATCTTGGCGGTCTCGCCCAGGCCGAAGACGATGAACAGGATCGGCAGGACGGCGATGGGCGGGATGACGGCGATCGCCGCCACCAGCGGCCCGAACTTG
Source organism: Caulobacter sp. BK020 (assembly GCF_004342605.1). Lineage (GTDB taxonomy): Bacteria > Pseudomonadota > Alphaproteobacteria > Caulobacterales > Caulobacteraceae > Caulobacter. The sequence continues at coordinate 19,871 of NZ_SLZL01000016.1, read as the reverse complement.
GCGCGCAGCAGCGGCAGCAGGCCCAGGCCCAGTCCCAGGATCAGGCTCAGGGCCGTGGCTATCGCCAGGGCCAGGCCGATGCGTTCCAGGCTGGCCAGGGTGTCGACCACCAGCGGCGCGTGGCCGGTCAGCGGATCGACCTTGGCCATCAGCTGCACAGCCTCGACCATGGCGGCCGGCGTCGGCAGCAGCTTGTCGCGCGGGTTATCGGCGTGACGGGCCTGCGAGGCCATCAGATAGAGCAGCGCCGCCGCCAACAGCGGCAGGGCCCCGAGCAGGACCGCGAGTCCGCCCCGGGGTCTGACGTTCAACAGGCGCATGATCGCTCGCCGCCGTGAGGTGAAGGACGCACGTCCCCGCCCATGGCGGAAACGCGCCTCGGTTTCTAGAGCTTGCCGTCGACCGCCTGCTGCACGTAGCTGGGATCGAAGCGAAGCTTGACGTTGTTCGGGTCGCCCAGGGTCTTGCCGCCCGGGAAGCTGATGCCGATGTCGTCCACCGACTTCGCGCCCTGGCCGAACAGGCCCATGCTGAAGCTGAACTTGCGCACGCGATCGTTGGCCGTGACCAGGTCCGGGCTGACCGTGGCCGCCAGGGCCGATTTCGGATCGGCATACAGGTGGGTGGTCTTCAGCTGACCCTCGAAGCTGGCGAGGTCCGCCCCCGACAGCTTGGCCATCTGCTCGCGCGCCGCCTTGCCTTCCGGCGTCTGGGCCACGGTCAGGGCCATGGTTTCGTACCAGATGCCGGTCAGGGCCTTGCCCAGGTTCGGATTGGCCTTCAGCGCCTCGGTGCTGACCATCAGGCCGTCCAGGATCTCGCCCGGGATCTTCGAGCTGTCGAAGACCTCGGTCGCGCCGGGCATCTTCTTCACCTCGGAAAGCTGCGGGTTCCAGGTGACCAGGGCCTTGGTGTCGGCCGCCCCGAAGGCGGCGACGATGTCGGCGTCGGACGTGTTGACCGTCTTGACGTCGCTCATCTTCAGGCCGGCCTTCTCAAGCGCGCGGGCCAGCAGGTAGTGCGACACCGACAGCTCGACCAGATTGACCGGACGCCCCTTGAGCTCGGCCAGGCTGGTCCCATTCTTCAGGACCACGCCGTCGTTGCCGTCGGAATAGTCGCCGATCATCACCACCGTGGTGTCCTTGCCGGCGGCGGCCGGCACGGTCAGGGCGTCCATGTTGGTGGCGGTCACGCCGTCCAGCTTGCCGGCCGAGTACTGGTTCAGCGACTCCACGTAGTCGTTGATCTGCACCAGCTCGATCTTGACGCCGTACTTGTCGGCCCACTTCTTGACGATGCCCGACTGCTGGGCATAGGCCCACGGCATCCAGCCGGCGTAGATCGTCCAGCCGATCTTGTATTCGGTCTTGGCCGTCGCGGCGGGAGCAGCGGCGCCCTGCGCCTTGTCGCCGGACTTCTGCCCGCACGAGGCCAGCGCCAGGCATGATACGGCCAGGGCCGCGATGAAACGCTTGCGGTTGAACAGAACACTCATCAGCGGCTCCCTCCACGTTCGCTGACGCCAGAGAGGCGCATATTACGAATTTCATCAATCGTAATACCGAGCGCGTCGATCGCGGCGTCGCGAAATCGGCCAAACTGCCGAAAAAGCGAGCCATTCAGGCCCGCGGCGCCAATTCTCGCGCCTGATCGCGCCAGCCTCCGCCCCCTCGGCTTTCGCCGGTTGCCCGAACGCCCACGGCGCTCATGCTTCCTGGAGCGATGGAGGGCGTCATGGCCAGCAAGTTCGTGGCGCACCTCGGCCGGACCTTGTTGTCATGGCTGGCGGCCCGCGCCGACAGATACTGGGCCCCCTAAGCGGCCCTGTTCCGCGCGCCAGCACAGGACGTCGGCGCACAGCCGAAAGCGCGACATTCACTTGCCCGGCTTTCCTCCATCCGAGGTCGGTTCTATACCACCACGCATGTGGAGCTTCCTGCGCCTCATCGTCGTGACGCTCGCCTTGGCCGGCTTTGTCGGCCAGGCGAGCGCGCGCGCCATGCCGATGGCGCCGGATGCGTCGTCGTCGATGGCGGCGATGTCGATGATGGATTGCGCCGACATGCCGGGCATGGGCGACATGACGATGGCGCAGGACATGGCCCACGACGCCGGCAAGACCACCTCCCCGGCCGAGACCCCGTGCAAGAAGATGACGCCCGACTGCATCGCCAAGATGGGCTGCGGCGCGGTCGTCGTTCTGCCGCCGGCTTCGTTCGCGCTCGCCTCGACGACGCTCTATGCCGACGTCACCTTCCAGGTGGCCGAGCGCGACCATGACGGCCTCGATCCGTCGCCGCCCTTCATTCCACCGATAAGCCTGGCCTGAACGCGCGTCCGCATGCGGACGCCTCGGACCAGCGCTCGCCCGTCGCGCCTTGGACGGGCTTTCAATCGGTATGGAGAAGGTCGATGACCTCCAAGATGATCCTGGCGATCGGCGCTGGCGCGCTGTCGCTTAACCTGGCCGCCACGGCTCAAGCCGCCGACATGCACATGCCCGCAAAAGACCATGTCCTCCGTGTCGCCCCGCCGTCCTCCAACCCGCACGACCTGTTCCGGCGGACCATCCAGGTCCGGCGCACGGCGGACATGGCCCAGGCGCCCTGTGACTGCCCGATGATGAAGGGCGCTCCAGCCCTGCGGGAACACTGCATGGACAAGGCGGCCTAGCGGCCTGGCGTCCAGGGCGCGCCGACGGCCCGCCGTCGGCGCGCCCCTTCCTCGACATCCAAGAACGGGAGCGCGCGATGCGCCTTACCCTGCTGTGCGCGGCGGCCGTCCTGGCCGCGCCGTCCGCGAACGCCAGCCCCCTCACCTACGCCCGGGCCCTGGACCTGGCCGCGCGCTCGGCGCCAAGCCTGAAGGCCTCGGCGCTGAAAATCGACGCGGCCAAGGCCGAGGTTGGTCCGGCGGGCGCCCTGCCCGATCCCAAGCTGACGCTGGGGATCGACAACTTTCCGGTCTCGGGACCGCTCGCGGGACGCTCGGGCGCCGATGAGATGACCATGGGCCGCGTCGGCTTCGCCCAGGAGGTGCCCAACGCCCGCAAGCGCGCCGCACGGGTCGAACGCGCCGAAGCCGGCGTGGCCGCGGCCAGCGCCGAGGCGGCCCTCGAAGCCCGTCAGGTCCGCACCGCCGCCGCCATCGCCTGGATCGAGGCCGACTACGCCCGCCGCCGCCTGGCGGCGATCGACGCCATTCTCGCCCAGCTCGAACCGCTGTGGTCCGCGGCGCCGTCGGCGGTCAGCTCGGGCAGGAGCCGCCCGGCCCAGGCGCTCGCGGTCCAGACGGCGCGCGCGACCCTCGAGGACCGACGCGCCGAAGTCCAGGCCGGCGAAGCGCGCGCCCGCGCCCAGCTGGCCCGCTGGACCGGCGAGAATGATCCATCGACGGCCGGAGCGCCCCCGCCAACCGAACTCGACCCGGCCGCCCTGCGCACGGGCCTGGACCAGCATCCCGCCCTGGCCGTCCGAGACGCCGCCGTCGGCGAAGCCTACGCCGGAACCAGGCTGGCCAAGGCCGAGACCTCGCCCGACTGGGGCTGGGAAGTCGCCTATCAGCGGCGCGACCCGATGTTCGGCGACATGGTCTCGGCTGGCGTGACGATCTCGCTGCCGTTGTGGAAGCACATGCGCCAGGCCCCGATGATCGCCGCGCGAACCGCCGACCTTGGTCGCGCGCAGGCCCAGCGCGAGGATGCCCGCAGGGCGCTGCGCGCCCAGCTCGACGCCGATCTCGCCGACCACGTCATGCATCATGACCAATGGCTTCGGGCGCGGAACCGGCTCGTGCCCCTGGCCAGGCAACGCGCCGATCTGGAGACCGCCGCCTACGGCGCCGGCGCGAGCGGACTTTCCGATGTCATCGACGCCTTTGTGGGCCTGGCCGACGCGCAACTCACCGCCCTCGACCGCGAAACGGCCGTCGCCATCGACGCCGCGCGCCTGACCCTCACCTACGGAACCGATCAATGACCCCCGCCCGTTCCCGCACGCCGGTCATCGTGGCCGGCGCCGCCGCTCTCGTATTGGTCGCCGGGGCTGGCGGCTACGGCCTGGCCCGCCTCACCGCCAAGCCCGTGGCGATGGCGCCGTCCGAGACCAGCGAGCGCAAGCCCCTCTACTGGTATGACCCGATGGTTCCTGGCCAGCACTTCGACAAGCCCGGCAAGTCGCCGTTCATGGACATGCAGTTGATCCCCAAATACGCCGACGAAGCGGACGCGGGAGGCGACGCCGTCCGCATTGATCCCAGCGCGGCTCAGAACCTTGGCCTTCGCACGGTCCAGGTGCGTGAGGGTCGCTTGCCGGGCGGCCTGACCGTGCCTGGGACCGTCGAGTTCAACCAGCGTGACGTCGCCGTCGTCCAGGCGCGGGCCTCCGGCTTCGTCCAGAAGGTCTATGCCCGCGCGCCGGGCGACGTGATCGCCGCCGGCGCGCCCCTGGCCGACATCCTGGTCCCCGACTGGGGCGGCGCCCAGGCCGAGTACCTGGCCGTGCGTCGATCCGGCGATCCGGCCCTGGCCTCGGCCGCGCGCCAGCGCCTGAAGCTGCTGGGCATGTCCGAGGGCCTCGTCCAGGCCGTCGAGCGCGCCGGCCAGCCGAGGACGACGATCACCGTTTCCGCGCCGAGCGGCGGGGCGATCACCCGCCTGGACGTCCGCGCGGGCATGACCGTGGCCATGGGCCAGACCCTGGCCGAGATCAACGGCCTTGACCGGGTATGGGTGAGCGCCGCCGTTCCCGAGGCCCTGGCCGGCAAGCTGAGACCTGGTCAGGCCGTCGACGTCAGCTTCGCCGCGTGGCCGGACGAGCGCTTCGAGGGCCGCGTCCAGGCTATCCTGCCCCAGGTCCAGGGCGACAGTCGCACGGTCCAGGCCAGGATCGAGCTGGCCAATCCGCAAGGCCGCCTGCGTCCGGGGCTCTTCGCCACGGTCGCCTTCGACGGCGCCGAAAAGCGGGCCTTGCTGGTTCCCTCCGAAGCGGTGATCCGCACCGGGCGGCGAGCGATCGTCATGCTGGCCGGCGGCGATGGCCGCTACCAGGCGATCGAAGTCCGCACCGGCGAGGACGCCGGCGGCCAGACCGAGATCCTGGCCGGCCTCGTCGCCGGGCAGTTGGTGGTGGCGTCAGGCCAGTTCCTGGTGGACTCCGAAGCCAGCCTCTCGGGCCTGCAGGTCCGACCGCTGCCCGCCGAGCCGGTCATGGCGCCGATGTCCGATGAAGCGACGCCCGCCAAGCCAGGAACGCCCACGCCCGCGGCCAAGCTGCTCACCGCCGAAGGACGCGTCGAGATGATCGACAAGGATGCGGTGACCCTCTCGCACGGCCCGGTTCCCGCGACCGGTTGGCCGGCCATGACCATGGCCTTCCAGGCCGATACCCATCTGCTCAAGGGCCTGAAGGTCGGTGATCGGGTGAGCTTCGCCTTCGAGCGAACCCCACAAGGCGCGAGTCTGCGCAAAATCAGCAAGACGGAGACGGCCCGATGATCGCCGCCGTCATCCGCTGGTCGGTCGCCAACCGCGTCGTCGTCCTGCTGGCGGCGCTGGTCCTGGTCGTGGCCGGAGGTCTCGCCGTACGCTCGACCTCGGTCGACGCCCTGCCCGACCTTTCCGACACCCAGGTCATCATCCGCACCAGCTATCCTGGCCAGGCGCCGCAACTTGTCGAGAACCAGGTCACCTATCCGCTGGCCAGCACCATGCTTTCCGTGCCCGGGGCCAAGACCGTGCGCGGCTATTCGTTCTTCGGCGACAGCTTCGTCTATGTGATCTTCGACGACGCCACCGACCTCTACTGGGCCCGCTCGCGGGTGCTGGAATATCTCAACCAGGTCCAGTCGCGCCTGCCGGCCAGCGCCAAGCCGGCCCTGGGCCCCGACGCGACGGGCGTGGGCTGGGTGTTCGAATACGCTCTGGTCGATCGGCGCGGCGGCCATGACCTCTCGCAGCTGCGCGGCCTGGAGGACTGGTTCCTGCGCTACGAGCTGAAGGCGGTTCCAGGCGTGGCCGAGGTCGCGCCGATCGGCGGCATGGTCCGCCAGTACCAGGTCGTCGTCGATCCGGTGAAGCTGGCCGGCTACGGCGTCACCCACCAGCAGGTCGTCGAGGCGCTGAAAGGCGCCAACGGCGAAGCCGGCGGCTCGGTGCTGGAACTGGGCGAGGCCGAATACATGGTCCGGGCCGGCGGCTACCTGAAGAGCCTGGACGACTTCCGGGCCGCGCCGCTGCGCACCGGACTTGGCGGCGTTCCGGTCACGGTCGGCGACGTCGCCACCGTCCAGATCGGCCCCGAGATGCGCCGTGGCGTCGCCGAGCTGAACGGCCAGGGCGAGGTCGCCGGCGGGGTGGTGGTGATCCGCTCGGGCGAAAACGCGCGAACGGTGATCGCGGCCGTGAAGGCCAAGCTGGAGGCCTTGAAGCGCAGCCTGCCGCCGGGCGTGGAGGTGGTCGCCACCTACGACCGCTCGGGCCTGATCGATCGCGCGGTCCATAACCTGTCGGGCAAGCTCGTCGAGGAGTTCCTGGTCGTCGCCCTGGTCTGCGCCCTGTTCCTGGGCCATCTACGCTCGGCCCTGGTGGCGATCGTCACCCTGCCGCTGGGCGTGCTGGCCGCCTTCCTGGTCATGAAGAGCCAGGATGTCGACGCCAACATCATGTCGCTGGGCGGCGTGGCCATCGCCATCGGCGCGATGGTCGATGCGGCCGTGGTGATGATCGAGAACGCCCACAAGCGGCTGGAACGCTGGACGCATGAGCACCCCGGCCAAGCCCTGAACCCGGTCGAACGCTGGCAGGTGATCACCGAAGCGGCGGTCGAGGTGGGGCCGGCGCTGTTCTTCAGCCTGCTGATCATCACCCTGTCGTTCATCCCTGTCTTCACCCTGCAGGCCCAGGAAGGCCGCCTCTTCCGTCCCCTGGCCCTGACCAAGACCTACGCCATGGCCGGCGCGGCGATCCTGTCGGTGACCCTGGTCCCGGTGCTGATGGGCTGGCTGATCCGAGGGCGGATTCCCGACGAGGCGTCCAACCCGATCAATCGCGGCCTGACCGCGCTCTATCGCCCGGCGCTCGACGGCGTGCTGGCCCGGCCCCGCCTGACGCTGGCCGTCGCCGCCGTCGCCCTGCTGACCACCGCCTGGCCGCTGTCGCGCCTGGGCGGCGAGTTCATGCCGCCGATGGACGAAGGTGACCTGCTCTACATGCCCTCGGCCTTGCCGGGCCTCTCGACCGCAAAGGCGAGCGCCCTCCTCCAGCAGACCGACCGGCTGATCAAGACCGTGCCGGAAGTGGAGAGCGTGTTCGGCAAGGCCGGCCGCGCCGAAAGCGCCACCGACCCCGCGCCGCTGGAGATGTTCGAGACCACCCTCCGCCTCAAGCCGCGCGACCAGTGGCGGCCGGGGATGACGCCCGACAAGCTGGTGGCCGAGCTGGACCGCACCGTCCGGGTTCCCGGCCTGACCAATGTCTGGGTCCCGCCGATCCGCAACCGCATCGACATGCTGGCCACGGGCGTCAAGAGCCCGATCGGCGTCAAGGTCTCAGGGGCCGACCTGACCCAGCTCGACGATGTCGCGCGCCGGATCGAAACCGTCGCCAAGACCGTGCCGGGGGTGGGCTCGGCCCTGGCCGAGCGCCTGACCGGCGGCCGCTATGTCGACGTGACCATCGACCGGGCCAGCGCCGCCCGCTACGGACTCAACATCGCCGACGTCCAGTCGATCGTCTCCAGCGCCATCGGGGGCGAGACCATCGGCGAAACGGTCGAGGGCCTGGCCCGCTACCCGATCAGCGTTCGTTACCCGCGCGAGCTGCGCGACAGCCTGGAGGGTTTGCGGACCTTGCCGGTGCTGACGCCCGGCGGCCAGCAGATCACCTTGGGAACCGTCGCCGACGTCCGTGTCGCCGATGGCCCGCCGATGCTGAAGACCGAGAACGGCCGGCCCACGACCTGGGTCTATGTCGATGTCCGTGATCGCGACCTGGCCTCGGTGGTCGCCGATCTTCAGAAGGCCGTGGCTCAAAAGGTCCCGACACCGCCCGGCGTCAGCCTCTCCTATTCGGGCCAGTTCGAATATCTGCAGCGCGCCACGCAACGCCTGAAGATCGTCGTGCCGGCCACCCTGCTGATCATTTTCGTGCTGCTCTACGCGATCTTCCGGCGGTTCGACGAGGCGGGGCTGATCCTGGCCACCCTGCCGTTCGCCCTGACCGGCGGCCTCTGGACGCTCTACCTTTTGGATTATCACCAGTCGGTCGCCACCGGGGTCGGGTTCATCGCCCTGGCCGGCGTCGCGGCCGAGTTCGGCGTGGTCATGCTGATCTATCTCAAGCACGCGCTGCAAGCCCTGCCGCCGAACCCGACCCGGGAACAGATCGCCCAGGCCGTGCGCGACGGCGCGCTTCTACGCGTGCGCCCCAAGGCCATGACCGTGGCGGTGATTTTAGCTGGCCTCATGCCCATTCTGCTGGGCCATGGCGCCGGAGCCGAAGTGATGAGCCGCATCGCCGCGCCGATGATCGGCGGCATGCTGACCGCGCCGCTGCTGTCGATGTTCGTGATCCCGGCCGGCTATCTGATGTTGCGCCGGCGCTCTTCGTCCTCTCAACCCCGCCCGGAGATCCTGTCATGAGCCTCAAGACACGTCGCGCACGCGGGCCCTGCTTGCTGGCGGCCTTGGTTCGCGCCTGGCGGGGGCGAGGTCTTCGATGCGATCGCCCCCGCCACGTCTCGCCGCCCCGTCGCCCCCCGAAGCGCCAAGCCAGTTTCAGGCGCGGATGACCTCGGTCAGGCGCAGGCCATGCTCGACCTTGGCGGCCAGGGCGCGGTCGTCGTGGTTCCAGGGATGAAAGCCCGGCAGATAATAGGCCAGGTAAGGCAGCAGGACCTGGGTGATGAGACCCGGCTTGAAGACCAGGAAGATCGCCAAGCGGCGCCAGGTCTTGGGCGTGTCTATGCCGTCCTGCTGGAAGAGCAGATGAAGGTCGCGGACCCGTTCCTTCCAGAAGCCGACCGTCACCGAGCGCATCACCATCACCCGGAACAGCCAGCGCTGGAACGGCGTGAGTTCGCGCGTGACGTATAGGAACGTGTCGAACGCCACGCCCTTGTGTTCGATCTCCTCGATGCTGTGCCATTGCCAAAGGCGGCGCACGTCGGCGGGACAGTCCTTGAAATGCCTGGGATCCTTAAGCCAGGCGTGGGCCAGCATCGCGGTGAAGTGTTCCAGGGCCGCGGTGCCGGCCAGATGCACCTCCGGCGGTTCTTCCTTGGTGTCGCGGATATCCTGGCGGATCAGGTCGTCGATCTGTTTGACGTCATAGCCCGCGCCCGCGACTTGGCGATTGAACGCCATGTGCTCTCGCGAGTGATAGGCCTCCTGCTGAGCGAACTCGCTGACCTGGGTGCGCAGCGGTTCGGGCAAGATATCCAGATAGTGCCGCACGCTTTGCACGAAATAGGCCTCCCCCTGCGGGAAGGTCAGGGACAAGGCGTTGTAGAACGTCGTCGCCACCGGATCGCCGCCGTTCCAGAACCGCGGATTGCTCTTGCCCCGGCCGAACATCACGTCGCGCGGAATGATCTTCAGATCGGCGGGAGCCGCTGCCGTGCTCATCAAAACCTCCAGGGACGTCCTTCTGTCGAGGCCTCGACCGTAACACCGGCGCTATGATAGTTCAAACTATTATATGACGCCAACGTCAGATTTAGCCGCCGCGGCCCTCATGGACGGTGTCGGATGGGCGAGCCTGTCCGCGCTCACCGGCGTGCGTCGGGGGGGGGGGGGTGAGCGCCTCGACCGCTCGGATCACAGCGCCTTTCAGATGGAAGACGGCGAACCGGGCGGCGGTGACGTCGCCCCGCACCACCTGGCGGCCAGCCTCGAACGGCAGGCCAGCGATCTGCAGCTTCAGGTCATACTGATCGGACCAGAACCACGGACCTCGGCGCCGAGGCCGGCCGGGACGAGAGGTTGGCGGCGGAGCCGTCAGCGGTCTTCGGCGCTCCGTGAACCTTGGCCGTAAACGGCGAAGCGCTGGAGGACCACGTCGATCTCCGCCGCGCTCAGCAGGGTAGGACCGCCGATCATCAGGGTTCCCCAATAGATGGCGGCCTGCTCCTCGATTTCCTCGGCGATGGCCAGCGCCAGGTCCAGCCGCGGCGCCAGGGCGATCTGGCCATGATTGGCCATCAGGGCGCCGTAGCGGCCGGCCAGGGTCTCGACGACACCCGCGCCTAGTTCGGCCGACCCGAAGGTCGAATAGGGCGCGATGGGAATGTCCGCCCCGCCGGCGACGGCCACCATGTAGTGCAGCGGCGGGATCGGCCGGCCCGCGCAGGCCAGGGTGGTGGCGTAGCGCGAGTGGCAATGGACAACGGCGTTGACGTCAGGCCGGGCCGCGAGCAGCTGCCGATGCATGCGCCACTCGCTGGACGGCTTGAGCGCGCCGGCCGGCGTCGAGCCGTCGGCCCGGACCAGCACCATGTGCTGCGGCTCCAGCCGCGCGGCCGGCACGCCGGAGGGCGAGACCAGCATCGCGCCGCCCTCCAGCCGCGCCGAGACATTGCCCGAGGTGCCGCGATTGAGCCCGCGCGCGTCCATAGCCTGCATCACGTCCACCAGGCCTTCGCGCAGATCAGCTTCCGACGCCTTCGCCATCAGGCGGCCTCCCTCAAGGGCAGCAGGCTCATGGCCGCCGCCGTGCTTTCGAAATCAATCAGGCGCCCGAAGGTCGCCAGCCCCTGGGCCACCAGGGCGGCCGTCGCGGCGGCCAGACGGCAGGCTTCCAACGGCGTCCAGCCGCGACTGAGGCCGACGATGAAACCGGCGCAGAACGAGTCGCCGCAGCTGGTGGTGTCGACGACCTCGACCACATGGGCCGGGACCACGATCTTGGCGCCGTCGACCGCCAGCAACGCACCCTCCTCGCCGTTCTTAATGATGCAGGCCTTGGCGCCCAGGGCGATGAAGCGGTCGGCCGCCGCCGACAGGTCGGTCAGGCCGGTCAGGCCGCGCGCCTCCACGGCGCTGGGCATGAAGTAGTCAATGTGAGGCAGAACGCGCTCAAGTTCGGCCAGCGCCGAGGGTTGGGGCGCGATCAGGTCGCAGGTCACCACCGCGCCGACGGCCTTGGCCGCGGCCAGGAAGGCCGCGCCCGCGCCGCCGTCGAGCTTGAGGCCGCCGATCCCGCCATAATGCACGAAGCCCGCGCCAGCGAGGGCGGCGTGGTCTTCCGGCCCGACCTCGGTGAAGCTGCCGGCGCCGGGGGCGTGCAGCACCGGACGCCCGCCGCGCGAGTCGATCGGCAGCAGGGTCGTCGAGGTCGGAAAGCCCGGAAGGACGGCCAGCCGCCCGACGTCCACGCCTTCGGTCTCCAGACCATGGCGGACGAGGCGGCCGGTCATGTCGTCGCCGACCGCCGAGATCAGGCCGGCCTTCAGGCCCAGCCGGCTGGCGATCATCGCGCACGCCGCGGCCGTTCCGGCCGGCGCGCACGCCGCTCCTTCGATCAGCACGGCTCCCTCAGCCGCCGGCAACTGGTCGATGGCCCGGGCCACGATGTCGAGCGTGGTCAGCCCGATGGCCAGCAACTGGTTGTTCACGGCGTTTCTCCCCGGTTGTTCTGTCATTTCGGGGATATGATAGTAAAAACTATCTGTTCTGGCAAGGCGCTATGCCGATCCGCCGAGGCGGCCCTGTTCGCCCGCAACCGACAGCCTGGGCGAGGACCTGATGACGTACAACCATCCCCGCAGCCTTGGGGTCCCGCGCGCCCCGCCGAGCGGGGGCGGCCCTTCCTCGCGCGCCCGGCGGAGGGTATGGAAAGGGGCAGGGTCCCGCCCGCGCCACGAGGCGGCGTGGGATCATCCGATGACGAAGAGACTGGACCTGGTGACCCAACCCGATCTTGAGGCCAAGTCGCGGCCCTCGCGCCGCAACGGCATAAACACCTTCGAGATGATCCTCGCCACGACCGGGGAGCTGCTCGCCGAGGTCGGCTTCGAACGCCTGAACACCAATCTGGTATGCGAGCGCGCGGGCCTGTCGCCGCCGGCGCTCTATCGGTATTTTCCCAACAAGTACGCCCTGCTCTCGGAACTGGCGCGCCGCCTGATGGACGCCCAGGACGACGAGGTCTTCGCCTGGCTGCAGGAGGAAGGGGCCAACTGGACCCCGGAGACGGCGGTCGAAAGCAGCATCCATCTGCAAAGACGCGTGACGGCCGTCACCCGCCGCCAGCCCGGCGGCGTCTGGATCCTTCGCGCCATCCGCGCCATTCCCGTGCTGCAGGAGGTCCGCGCCGCCTCAAGCCAACGCGTGCTGGAAAAGGTCTTTGGCATGCTGCGCAAGAACCTCCCGCACGTCAGCGACGAGCGGCTGCGCGTGGCCCTCCGCCTGACCGAGCAGATGCAGTACGCGGCGATCGAGATGCTGGTCGAGGATCCCACCCTCGACGAGGAGCTGATCTTCGAGGAGGTCGCCTGGATGATCAGTCGTTACTACCGCGACCTGGCCAAACGAACGGCGCCGACGCCGGCCTAGAGCTTGGCGGCCGAAAGTGTAAGCGATTTCGGCGCCCGCCACCTGCCCGGCCTTTTTCGGTCCCTGTCGCGCTTCAAGGTCTTGATTCCTGCCGCGCCGCCCGTAAGGTAGTGAAAACTACCATATGGGAGGCGGACATGGTCTGGACCAACAGCAAGGACACCGCGTTGCGCGAGCGCGCCCAGGCGGTGATCCCCAACGGCATGTACGGCCACCAGTCCGTGTTCATGCTGCCCGACGATTTTCCGCAGTTCTTCAGTCGCGGCCAGGGCGCCTACATGTGGGACGTCGACGGCAATCGCTATCTGGACTTCCTCTGCGGCTACGGCCCCAATCTGTTCGGCTACGCCCATGCGGACATCGACAAGGCCTATTCTGACCGAACGGCCCAGGGCGACACCCTGACCGGCCCCGGCGCGGAGATGGTCGAACTGGCCGAAGCGATGGTCGGCCTGGTCTCCCACGCCGACTGGGCGATGTTCTGCAAGAACGGCACCGACGCCACGACCATGGCGATGATGATCGCCCGCAACCACACCAAGAAGAACACCATCGTCCTGGCCAAGGGCGCCTATCACGGCGCCGCGCCCTGGTGCACGCCGCTGAAGGGCGGCGTCACGGCCGCCGACCGCGCCCACCAGGTGTTCTACGAATACAACGACGTCGAGAGCCTGGAAGCCGCCGTGCGCGAGGCCGGCTCGGACCTGGCGGCGATCTTCGCCTCGCCGATCAAGCACGACACCTTCGTCGACCAGGAGCTGCCAAACCCCGCATACGCCCGCCGGGCCCGGGAGCTGTGCGACGAGCACGGCGCCCTCTTGATCGTCGACGACGTCCGCGCTGGCCTGCGTTTGGCGCGCGACAGCAGCTGGTCGCTGGTCGGGGTCAAGCCGGACCTGTCCAGCTGGGGCAAGGCGATCGCCAACGGCCACCCGATCTCGGCCCTCCTGGGCGCCGAAGCCTTCCGGATGGCGGCCGCCACGATCTACGTCACCGGGTCGTTCTGGTTCTCGGCCGCGCCGATGGCCGCGGCGCTGGCGACCCTGAAGCTGGTGCGCGAGACCGACTATCTGGAGCGCACCATCGCCCTGGGCGAGCGCCTGCGCGCAGGCCTGGACGAAAGCGCCGCACGCCACGGTTTTGGCCTGCGCCAGACCGGGCCGGCCCAGATCCCCTTGATCATGTTCGAGGACGATCCCGACGCGGCCAAGGCCTATGCCTGGAACAACGCCCTGATCCGGCGCGGCGTCTACATGCACCCCTGGCACAACATGTTCATCTGCGCGGCCATGACCGAGGCCGACATCGACTTCGCCCTGAACGTCGCCGACGACGCCTTCAAGACGGTCCGGGAAGCCGGCCCGCTCGAGCCGGTGGCCAAGCTCGCCATTCTCCACGCCATGGTCGACGCCTAGCGCCGCCGCCTCGCCGCCTCGCCGCCTCGCCGCGTCGATTGCGCCTCTGAAGTTCGCCAGGGTCCAGGTTCGCCATTGGCTGCGCCCGGAAAGGCGCGCCACCAAGCGTGAACAGCGTGCGCTCGATCCGGCCGATCTCGGCCAAGCCCACGTCAAGGCGATTTGGGCGTTTGAACGCCGACCGCGTCTTGCGCATCACAGACGGCGCGACTGATCCGGCTTTCAGCGACGCGGCCGAGTTCGAGCGCGAATTGATAAGCCTGGGAGAAAATGGCGCGCCCGGACGATTCGAACGCCCGACCCTCAGATTCGTAGTCACCTGAATTGGTTCAGGGTTTCAGAGAATTGAGGGTGCGGGGATTGGAAATGGCTAAGGCTCGATCCAGCGGCGCTTGGAGCCGGTGTCGGACGGGGCGCGAAGACCTGAACCCCACCGCTTCTAGTCCGTGCCGATGCTGCCTCGCCCGTCAATGCCCAGGTCGAGAATCCTCCGAACCCGTCATAGGTGATAGCGACGTCGGCGCCGTCTTCAGCCAGCTTCAGCGCTATGGCCGCACCTATGCCACGGGATGCGCCAGTGACGAGCGCGTGTTTGCCCGCGAGACGAAGAGCGGTGACGTTCATGTCAGTTCCTGTGTGTAAGATGGTTTCGGTCTGCGAGGTCGCCGAAGGGCCTGAACGTCCTGGTCCGCGGATTATGGGCGGCCACCTTTCCTGCGGATGGCAGGGTCGCTGGACAGCCATCCAGCGATGAGAAGACAGACAGCGATCCCGAGGGCCGCGATGCTGTAGGCGTGGCCGATAGATTTTGCGTCGGTCGCCGATCCCAGCACCGAAAAGAACAGTCCGCCGATCAGCGCGGCCGCCAACGCCCCACTGATCTGAAACATCGAATTGACCAAGCCGGACGCCAGTCCCGACCGCGTCTTGTCGATCCCGCGGACAACGGTCTGGACCAGATTCGGAAGCGCGATCCCCTGCCCCACGCCGACGAGGAACAACGCCACGAACAGAAAGCGCGGAACGCCGGCTGAGATCATAACTGCCGTCGCCGCCAGCCCCGCAGCTTGCACGCCCATTCCGGCTGCCGCCGCGTACCGCCCGAACACTTTGCGCACGCGCCCACTGAAGAACGGGCCAAGAAAGAAGCCGGCAGCGGCCGGAAGGATCGCCAACCCGGCCGCGAAAGGCGTCCGACCCAGTCCCTCTTGCTGGTAGATCGAAAAGATCAGCCAGAAGGCCGCAACGACGTAGAAGAACAGAGCGGCAAGCAGGCCGCGCATGAGCCCAGGGAGCTGAAGAAGGGCTGGGGCGACGATCGGGTCGCCACCGGCGATCTCCAGCCTTCGCTCAAATCGCCAGAACGCGAGCAAGAGCGGGGCGGCGGCGGCCAGCAGGACGAAAGCCCACGGCGGCCACCCCTGCTCACGACCTTCGATCAGCGGCGCGATGAGCACGAAAAGGCCAAGCGCGAGCAGCACGGCGCCCCCGACGTCCAGCTGGCTTGGACGATCCGATCGTGTGTCCGTCACCAGGATGAGCGCCGCCGGCGCGGCGAGCGCAATCACGGGCAGGTTGACGAGGAATAGGCTTCGCCAGCCGAGCCCAAAGATATCGAGCGCGATCAAGGCCCCGCCCAGAAACAGACCCGCCATGGACGCCAGTCCAAACGTCATCGCATACAGGCTGAGCGCCTTGGATTTTTCGTCTTCCTGGAAGATCGCATTGATCGAGGCCAGGGCCTGGGGCGCCATGACGGCGGCCGACACCCCCTGAAGGACGCGACCGACGATCAGGGTCGGGGCGGTCGATGCCCAACCGCACAAGGCCGACGACGCTGCAAAGCCCGCCATGCCGATCAGGAAGATGTTCCGACGCCCGTAAAGGTCGCCCAGGCGCCCTCCGGTGACGAGCATCACCGCATAGGCTGTGGCGTAGCCGGAGATGACCAGCTGCATCACGGCTGCTGAAGCGTGTAGGTCCGTCCGGATCGACGGCAACGCCACATTGACGATAAAGAAATCCAGCGGAGGCAGAAACGCCCCTGCCAGCAGGATCACCAGAGCGGTCCATCTGCGAGGGTCCCGAGGGGCGCCTGGGCCTAGGGCATGCTTCAAGTTCGTCTCCTTCCGGTTTGCCGGCGCCGCGCGACGGCTCCTCCTTCCACCTCAAGCTTCCGGGAAGTCGGTGCTGATCGTGAGGTCCTCCCAAGTCGCGATCTCCGCCTCGACCGCCGCGAGCTTGGCGCGCGCCCGACGTAAGGCGTCGGAGCCGAGCAGCAGGTGCAGCGGCGGATCAGGTGCATCGACGATGCGCAGCAAGGCGTCGGCCGCGCGGTCGGGATCGCCCAGCTGCTGGCCGGCCATCGACGAGAAAGCCTGCCTGGCCCTGCCGACCGTCGCGTCATAGCCCGCAGCCTTTGGGGCGCTCAGACGGATCGAGTGCGTCGACAGGAAGTCCGTGCGAAAGGCCCCCGGCGCGACGGCGGTCAGCTTGACGCCCAGCGGCTCGACCTCCTGGTGCAGAGACGCCGTCAAGCCCTCCAACGCGTACTTGGCCGCGGCGTACAGCGCCGACCCCACGCCCGGCGCCCGGCCCGCGATCGACGTGATGTTAAGGATCCGCGCCTCGCCCTGGGCCCGCAGCCGGGGCAAGGCCGCGCGGATCACCCTGAATGGCCCGAAGACGTCGGTGGAGAACAGGCGCTGGGCCTCCTCGTCGCTGGCGTCTTCCAGCGCGCCCAACAGGCCGTAGCCCGCATTGTTCACCACGACGTCCAACCGCCCTTGCGCCCGGCGGAAGGCCTCGGCGACCACCCGCTCGATGGCCACGCCGTCGGTGACGTCCAGTGTCAGGACATGCAGCGTCCCCGGCCCCGCCTCGATCTCCGGCGCGCCCGAACGGACCGTGCCGACCACGGTGTCGCCCCGCGCCAACGCGGCCTGGGCCAGCGCCAGCCCCAGGCCGCGCGAAATCCCGGTAATGAACCAATGCTTCGTCATCGCATGCTCCTTGTGAGGCGCGACTTGTGCGCCTCCTTTTGCGTCTTCAGAATGGAGCCAATTCTGCGTGAGCTTGTAAGATGCGCTAAACAATGACCTTGAGCACTGACGCACTGCTGAGCAGCGGCGACTTCGCCCATCTGCGCGCGTTCGTGGCCGTGGGCCGGGCGCTCAGCTTCACCCGCGCCGCCGAGACCCTGGGCGTCACGCCCTCGGCGCTCAGTCAAGTCGTGCGCGCCTTCGAGGACCGGATCGGGGTGCGTCTGCTGAACCGCACCACCCGTAGCGTCTCCCTGACCGAGGCGGGCGAGACGCTGCTTCACCGCGTCGCCCCCGCCGTGGCCGAACTCAGCCAAGCTGTCGGCCAAGTCCGGCTCTATCAGGATCAGCCTTCGGGGACGGTGCGGGTCCACGTTTTCCGCTCGGCCGCCGACCTGTACGTTCAGCCGATCCTGCCCGCATTCCGCCGCGCCTATCCCAAGGTCGTCCTGGACATCACCGTCGATGACGAGGTGGTGGACACGGTGGCGTCGGGTTTCGACGTCGCCATCCGCATCGGCGAGGTCATTGAGCGCGACATGATCGCCGTGCCTCTGGAGCCGCCGGTGCGGCAGGTTCCTGTCGCCGCCCCAAGTTATGTCGCGGAGCGCGGCCTGCCGGCTCATCCCCGCGACCTGCTAGGCCACGACTGCATCCGCTGGCGGTGGCCGGGCCGCGCCCAGCCCTATCGCTGGGAGTTCTTCGAGAACGGCGCCTGGTTCGAAGTCGAGGTCGATGGGCCACTGATCGTCAACAGCAAGGACATGGCGCTAAAGGCCGCCATTGACGGCGCCGGCGTCGCCTTCTCGGTCGAGCGCACCGCTCGCCACGCTATCGCCGAAGGCCGGCTGGTCCCGATGCTGGAGGCTTGGTGCGAACCATTCCCTGGCCATCACCTTTGCTTTGCTCGGCAACGGCAGATGAGCCCGGCCTTGCGCGCCTTCATAGACACGGTGCGCCAAGGCGCTGCGGCGCCCGACTGAGTTTTCCGACGGCGCCGCCGGGCCAGGAGCAGACTCGCAGCCTCGATTCAAGTTCCAACGGCGCCAGATCGCCTGAGCCGGCGGTGGATTGTGAGAACCGAACACGAATCGTCGCGACCTCCGCCGCGAACCGCTAGCCCCATTGCTCGGCGGCGTCGCGGGCCATTCGGCCTACGCACCAGCGGGCGTAGGCGGGCGCCAACACCAGGCCAAGCAGGCGGCCGGCCAAGCCCTTGGGAAGCTCATAGGTGATCCAGACCCGCAGCCGCGACCCGGTGGGCGTAGCCACAAGATCAAAGCCCATCTCGTAGGCATCCAAGATCATCAGCCGCGTCTCGCCGGCCGTCCTCCATACCTTCCGGCGCGGCGGATCGCGTTCGGTCACCACCTCGTCGACTGCGAGCGAAAGACCAAACGCCGAGCCACCCATCCTGATGTGCGATCCGACGGCTTGGCCGCGGCCTTCGTCGAATTCGTAAGTCATCCGGCCGCCGCCCATCATGGCCGAGCGCCGCTGCATGTGCGCGGCGAGCCTCGCATGCTCATCAAGACGGGCGAACAACTGCTGGGGCGAGGTCGCGACATCGATGACGGTTTCGAAGGCTCGCTTCATCGACCACGCCTGGACTCAGTCCTTGCCGCCGCAGCAGCCTTTTGCCGCGGCGTCCGCTACAGGCGCGGGCTTGGTTTCGGTTGCCGCCGCATCGCCGGACGCGCAACAGCATCCCGCCGGGTCGCGCGGGTCGCCGGCAGGTTCGACCAACGCCGTGGAGCCGCTAGCGGGGGAGCCCTGGGCCGGGCTTGCCTCCAGCCGGAGGGGTGTTTCGGCCGTCTTGCAACAGGTCATGTCCGTGGTCTCCGTGACCATGACCGTGATGCATGAACAGGTGCATCAGCGGGCAGGCAAGAAAGAGCAGATAGGGCAGATAGCCCAGATAGCCGGCGACATGCCGCCAGTGCTCGCGTAGGAGCCAAAATCCGCCCGCCGCGATGGCCGCCACAAAGGTCATCATCGCGAAGCTTCGTGTCCTGTCGGCCATGCCGGTTCCTTTCGAGCTACTTCGGCGCAGGAGCGGGATGGTCGTGGTCGGGGGACGATCTCACGCCCTCGGCGGCGACCGGCGGGGACATGCAATGCATGGCCTTACCGTCCATCATCATCTTGCCGTCGGCCCCCTTGCCGGCGATGGGGACGGGATTGGCGGGCGCCTCGCCGTCCATCATCGGACAGCCCTGCTTGGCGGACTTGGCGTCGGTTGCCGGAGCGGCGGGCGCCTTGGGCGTTTCCGCTGGGGCGGCCGGATGGTGTCCCGCATGCGGATCCGCCTGGGCGGCGAAGGCCGGCGCGGCGGTCAGGGCGGCAAGGAGCGGAAGGATCTCAAGCAGCTGGGCCATGGTTGAAACCTTTGCGGATGCTTGCAGCTTCCGAGAACAGCGGTCAGGCGCCTTGATCCAAGTCAACCATACGCCTTCGAGATCAAAGTTTCGCGGTGCGAAGGCGGAGAGCGTTGAGGATATCCCCGACATCACCTCGCCGCCGCGGCCGCTGGGATCGGTGCGCGCCTCCAGCGCCACCGCCGCCTTCGATCTCGCGCAGCCGGTCGGGCTTGGGGTCCCGCGCCCAGCCCAGCGCCGGCCCCGTCAGCGTCATCCGCTACGACAAGAGTTGGGCCACGCATGAGCGAAAGGCTAAAGCCTTCTGGATTGGGATTGAACCCAACGATCGGCGTTTTCCGGCCGAGCCTCGGATTCAGGTTGGGGCGGAGCGCCGCACCTCATGCGTGGGTGCGATTCTTCACCAGGTCATCGACGACGGAGGGATCGGCCAGGGTGGAGGTGTCGCCCAGGCTGGAGAGTTCGTTCTCGGCGATCTTGCGCAG